>CAYMYN010000027.1:42685-55025 GCA_964394665.1 uncultured Planctomycetaceae bacterium | reverse complement strand
CTCCCGGGACTCACCGGCAACAGCCTCCTGCCCCGGGGGGCGGTGGCGGCAGGGCGTCGCCGTACACCTCGACGCGCCGGGCCTCGAGGCCGGCGCCCTCGAGGGCCGCCTCCACGTCCCGCCGGCCGCCGACGGCGCCGGCGACGACCACCGGGCCGACGCCGCTGCGGGCGAGCGCTTCGCCCAACGAGGCGCCCGTGCCCCCCGGCGCCACCAGGTCGCAGCGACCCAGGTGCGCGCGCGCCGCGCGTTCGGTGCCCGGCCCGACCGCGGCGATCAACAGCCCGGCGGGCACAGCTCCGATCAGCTCCCGCAACGCCTCGACCGCGCGGCGCGAGGTGAGCGCCAGCGCGCGCGCCCCGGCCAGGGCCCGCTCGAGGGCCGGGCCGGCCTCGGCCAGGGTCCGCGGGCGCAGGCACTCGATCGCGGTCACGCGCGCGCCGCGCTCCTCGAGCCGCGCGCCCCAGCGTTCGTTGTCCTCGCTCGAGCGCGCCAGCAACACGCGCCGACCCTCGAGGGTCCGCGGCGGCGCGTCGCCCACGAGGATCGCCCGCGCGCGTTCGGCCAGCTCCGCGGGATCGTCCCCGCGCACCCGCGCCCGGCGCAGGATGCCCCCGTGCTCGAGGGCCGCGACGAGCTCGAACGGCTGGCCCTCGAGGGCGCGGCACAGCGCGCCCAGCGAGAGCTGGCAGCCGCCCTCGAGGCGCGCCAGCAGCGCCCGCTCGACCTCGACCGCGCGCCGCGCCCGGCCGTCGTCGAGGGCCGCCGCGGCGCGCCGCGCGCGTTCGTCGTCGGCGCGCGCCTCGAGGGCCAGGGCGCCCTGGGCCGGGGCCGGCACGAAGAGGTCGGGATCGAGCTCGAAGCGCAGGAGCCCCGCCAGCGGCAACGGCGCGACGGCGCCCCTGGACGCTTCGGCCTCGAGGCGCGCGACGCCCGCCGCGGCGAGCAGGATCGCGTCGGCCTCGCCGGCGACGAGCTTCGAGAGGCGCGTGGGCACGTTGCCGCGCAGGTGCACGGCCTCGAGGTCGGGGCGCAGTCTTCGCAGCAGCGCCGCGCGGCGCGCCGAGGCGGTGCCGACGCGCGCGCCCTCCCGCAGGGGCAACGCCCCGCGCGCCGCATCGAGGGCCGCGGGCCGCGCGAAGAGCACGTCGCGCGGGTCGACGCGTTGGGGCACCGCGGCCAGCACGAGCCCCGGCGGGCCGTCGGTGGGCAGGTCCTTGTGGCTGTGCACGGCGAGGTCGATCTCGCCCTCGAGCAGGGCACGCTGCAGCTCGCGCGCGAAGATCCCGAAAGCGCCGATGGCCTCGAAGCGGCTGGTGCGGTCGCGGTCGCCGCGGGTCTCGATGGGCACGAGCTCGCTCGCCTGGCCCGATTCGAGCAGCCGCGCCGCGACCCAGCGCGCCTGGGTCAGAGCCAGGTCCGAAGCGCGCGTTCCCAGGCGCAGGGGGCGCCGATCGTCGCCGTTCACGGGCCGTCCTCCCGCTCCAGGCGCCGCGTCGCCTCGAGGGCCGCGAAGGTGCCGTCCGCGCGGGCGGCTTCGCGCGCCGCGCGCAACAACGCGCCGTCGGTGCCGGCCAGGAAGGCCTCGATGGCCTCCGGTCCCAGGTGCCGCGCCAACTCGCGCAGGCCTTTGGTCGGGACGTGGGCGAAGCGCGCGGCGAGGCGCGCGCCGAGCTCGCGCAGGGCGTCGCGTTGGCGCGCGTCGAGGCCCGCGAGCTCGCGCCGCAGGGCGCGCTCGAGGGCCGATTCGACCGCCGCGGCGTAGTCGGCGCGCAGGGCCACGACCAACGCGTCGACCGTGCGTCCGCCGAGCCGCGCGCGCAGGGCGTCGAGGGCGCGGTCGATCGACACCCGCGCTTCGGCCGAACGTTCGAGGCGCTCGCCGCGCGTGCGCTCGGCGCGCGCGAGCACCTCGCCCAGGCCCACGTGGCGCAGGCCCGCGGCGCGCGCGGTGCCGGGGTCGACGTCCGGGGGCACGCCCAGGTCGACCCACAGGGGCGGCGGCCCGCCCGCGGCGCGCGCCAGGCGCCCGAGGGCCGCGCCGTCGAGGATCGGCTCGCGCGCACCGGTGGCCGAGACGATCGCCGCCAGCGGTTCGGGGTCGGCCGCGAAGTCCGCGAGCAGCGCCGTGCGGGTGCCGCGCGGCAGGCGCGCCGCGAACTCGAGGGCGCGTTCGCGGCCGCGGTTCACGACCAGGAGCGGCAGGCCGCGCGCGGCGAGCGAACGCGCGCAGCGTTCGGTCATGGCCGAGACGCCCACCAGCGCGACCGTGCCGCTGCCCAGGGCCAGGCGTTCGTCGACCTCCTCCAGCGCGATCTCCGCCAAGGACGTGCGGCCGAGGTCGAGGGACGCGCGGCGGCGCACGCGGCGCGCGACGCGCAGAGCTTCCTCGAGGACTTCGGAGAGTCGGCCCGCGAGCAGGCCCAACTCGCGCGAGCGCGCCACGGCCGCCGTGAGTTGGCCGCCGATCTCGCCTTCGCCGACGCGCGCCGAGTCGAGGCCGGCGGCCACCAGGAAGAGGTGCTCGGCCGCGCCTTCGCCGGCCCAGGCGCGCAGGGTGCGCTCGGCCTCGCCGGGCGCGGCGGGCCGGCCGACGAGGGCTTCGAAGACGCGCCGCCGCGCGCCGGCGGCCAGGGCCGCGGCGGCGGGCTGATCGCCGCGGAAGGCGACCTCGACCCGGTTGCAGGTCGCGAGGTAACACAGCTCGCGCGCCCGCAGGTCGGCGGCCAGGGCCGGCAGGGACTCGGCCACGCGTTCGGGCTCGAGGGCCAGGCGCGCGAGGTGCTCGGGGCCGCCCTCGCGCCAAGAGAGCCCCACGACGGCGATGCGTTCCATGCTGCGCTGCGGGCGGCCCGCGGCGCGCCCGATCCGGCCCCGAGTATCGATCGGCGGCCAGGCCCGAATGTCACCGCCGTGTCATCGCCGGCGGCTTCAGGGCTGGCGATCGGGGGAGAGCAGCCAGGCGGCCAGGGCCGCGATGTCGTCCTTCGAGAGCCCCGCCTGGCTCGCGGGGGGCATGCGCATCATGTACAGCCCGCGGCGCTCGCGCAGGCGCGGCGTGCGGTCGGTGACGCCCTGGGGATCGCTCAGGTACTCGACCATCGAAGCCTGGTTCCAGTGTTCGGTCAGGTCCCCCAGGGCCGGCCCGAGCTGGGTGCCCTGCAGGGCCGGACCGTGGCAGGTGTGGCAGTTCCCGCGCTGGTAGAGCGGCGAGATCGTGCTCCCGCCCGCGGCGTCGGGGGGCGGGGCGGAGTCCCCTGGGCCGCAGGCGGCGAACAGCGGGAGCGCGGGGGCGAGGGCCAGGGCGAGGCGAACGGGGAGACGCATGGGCCTCTCGTACCAAGTCGGGAGCGGTGGGGGAAAGCGGCGCGCCGAACCGGGCGTGGCGGAGCGCGTCAACGCGTCGCGCCCTCGAGGGCCCGGCGCGCCGTGGCGTCGCCGGGATCCAGGGTCAGGGCGCGCTCGAAGGCCGCGCGCGCGCCCTCCAGGTCGGCGAACCGCAGGCGCGCCAGGCCCACTCCGCGCCAGGCGGGCGCGAGGCCGGGGGCGAGCTCCGTCGCGCGCAGGTAGACGGCTTCGGCGTCCCGCGCGCGCTCGAGCCGCAGCAGGACGCTGCCCAGGTTGACGTGCGCCGCGGGGTTGCGCGGGCCGAGGGCCACGGCGCGTCGCAGGGCGTCCTCGGCCGCGTCGAGCTCGCCCTGCGCGAGCAGCACGCGGCCGAGGTTCGACCAGGGCTTCGAGTAGGCGGGATCGAGCGCGCTCGCGCGCTCCCAGGCCGCGCGGGCGCCGTCGAGCTGGCCGCGTTCCTCGCGCGCGATCCCGAGGTCGTTCCAGGCGGGCGCGTCGCCCGGCGCGTGGCGCAGTTGGGCCTCGCGATAGCTCCCGCGGTCGGCGTAGACCCGCGCGCGCTCCCAACACGCGCCGAGCGCCGCCAGCGCCGCCAGGGAGAGCAGCAACCCGCGCCCGCGGGTCGGCAGGACGCGGCGCAGCAGGGCATCGACGAGCGGCGCGCCGACCAGCAGGGGCAGGTACAGGAAGCGCGGCGCCAACACCTCTCCCGCGGGCACGATCTGCCACCAGGGCGCGGCCACCAGGGCGACGAGGGCCGCGCCGCAGGCCGCCGGCGGGAGCGGACGGGCGCGGCGCGCGAGCAGCGGGCCGGCGGCCAGAGCGGCGAACAGCGCCGCGCCCAGGAGCAGCGCCAGGGCCGGGGCCAGGGGCACCGCCGCGCGCAGGCTGTGCGCGTCGTGGACGGGGGGATAGCCGCCGGGCCAGGCGGCCAGGCGCGCGCCTTCGATCCAGGCCGCGCCGCCGATCGCCAGGCGCTCGGCCAGCCCGGCCGAGCCGAGGGCCGGGAAGGGGGCGCTCGGCAACGCCTGGCCCAGGGCGAGCTGGCGCGCGAGGAGCACCAGGCCGACGCCCGCCGCGCAGCCGACGAGCGCCGCGGGGCCCGCCCGGCGCGCGCCGCGCGCGGCGACGAGGGGCAAGAGGCCCAGGGCGAGCAGCGCGCCGTCCTCCTTGGCCGCCGCGCCCAGGCAGGTCGCGACGAGGGCGATGGCGGCCACGGCGAGGGGGCGCGCGGAGGTCTCCCGTCCCGGGTCGCGCACGAGGAGCAACGCTCCCGCCAGCACCGGCAGGGCTGACAGCATCGAGGTGCGCCCGCTGATCCAGGCCACCGAGTCGGCCAGCGCCGGATGCAGGGCGAAGACCGCCACGCCCAGCAGGGGCGCGTGTCCGCCGCGCGGCGCCAGCCGCAGGGCGAGGCGCGCCGCCAGGGCCGTCACCAGGGCGTGCAGCAGCACGTTGGTGAGGTGGTAGCCGCGCGGGTCGAGGCCGTAGAGGGCGTGGTCGGCGCGCAGGGAGAGGCTCGCCAGCGGCCGCCAGGCGCCGGTGTCGACGACGTGGTGGAAGTAGTCGCGCGTGAAGGCCGCGGTCCAGGGGAGGGCGCCGCGCACGAGCGGGTTGCCCTCGACGAGCTCGCGGTCGTCGAGGGCCAGACCCCCGATCCAGACCGAGGGCAGCCAGGCCGCGAGGGCCAAGAGGACGGGGATCGGGGCACGCACGCGGCGCTCGCTCCGGGGCCGCCAGTCTGGCGTCGCCCCGCGGCGCGGGCCATCCCTTTCGTCGAGCGGCGAAGCTGCTAGGGTTCCCGCCGATGGACCCCCGCCTGCGGCGCCTGCTCCTGTTCGGCCTGGTCGCCCTCGCGGTGTGCGTGAAGGCCGTCCTGGCGCTCTCGCTGGCGGACGTCTTCTTCTACGGCGAGGAGCTCGAGAAGGGCGCCGCGGCCAAGGCCATGCTCGATGGGCTGGGCGTCCCGCACCACCAGCTCGCCTACCACTACTACGAGGGCGGCGGCTTCGTCACGAGCCACCTCGTGGCCCTCGTCTTCGCCGTGGTGGGCGAGAACCTACTGGCGCACAAGCTCGTGGCCTTGGGCTGGTTCACGGCGATTCTCGTCGTGGGCTGGACCTTCCTGCGCCGCACGTTTGGCGTGAGCGCGTCCCTGTGGTTCGCGGCGCTGCTGATCTTCTCGCCGGCGAGCTTCCAGAAGCTCTCCTCGCTCTCCCTCGGCATCCACTTCGAAGCGACGCTGTTCCTGCTGCTCGCCTTCTGGTTGACCCTGCGCATCGGGTTCCAGAAGGACCTGCGCCTGCGCACCTATGCCCTGCTCGGGTTGGTGGTGGGTCTTGGGACCTACTTCTCCTACCAGACCGCGCTCGTGGGCGCCTGGTGTCTGGTGTGGCTGCTCCTGCGCCATCCGGGGCGCACCCTGGGCCTGGGCGGACTGGCGGGCCTCGCGGGCACGGCGTTGGGCCTGATCCCGCTGGTCTGGATGTGGACCCTGGTCGGCGAGGCGGTGTTCGACATCCACGGCACGACGCGCGTCGAGCGGCCGCCGAGCTCGGTGCAGTTGCGCTCGTTCCTGCTCGCGATCTACGGCGAGGAGAGTGCCCTGGGCTCGCGCGTCGGGCCCTTCGTGTGGCCGCTGGCGGCCCTGTGCGCCGCGTTGGCGACGGGCTTCGATCGGCGCGACGAGCGCCAGGCGGAGCGCCGCCGCTTCCTGTTCGTCTCGGGCTTCGCGCTGCTGTGGTGCACGGTCTATGCCCTGAGCCCCTTCGTGCAGCCGCGCGTGCCGCACTTCTTCTATCTGCTGCGTCTGGCGCCGCTGTGGATCGTGTCCCTGCTGGTGATCGCGATCGCGCTCGGCCAACGCTTCGGTCTGCACGCGCGGCCGGGTCGGGGCCTGGCCCTGGCGGGCGGCGGCGCGTTGCTCGCGCTCGGGATGTGGAACACGCTCCAGATCCTGGGCGAGGGCACGCCGCGCGAGCTGCGCTCCGGATGGAACGAGCTGCGCGCGCACAAGGGCTACGTCTATGCGTCCTACTTCGACAAGTTCGAGAAGCACCTCTCGGGGGACGATGCGCAGCGCCTGAGCGTGCTCCTGCGTTTCGACGAACCCGACCGCGAGTCCCTGGTCGTGGCCGCGGTGGGCGCGGTGTTCTCCGACCCCGGGCCGAATCTCGCGGCGCGTTTCGCCGACGCCGAGCGCGTGCTCGCCGAGGTGCTGCCCGAGCAGGATCGCGAGGCGGGCTGGATCGGGCTCGGCCGCCTGCTGGTCGTCGGCAGCGGTTGGAACGCGCCCCTGGCGCTGACGCGCCTCGAGGGCCTGCCCGCCGACCAGCGCCGCGAGCTCCTGGCCGAGGGCGTGGGCCGCTTCGGCAACGGCGGGCACCCCACCGAAGCAGCGCTCCTCGCCTTGCTCGACGCGACCCACGCCTCGCCCCTCGCCGAACCCTTCGCCCGCGGCCTGGGCAGCCAACTCGCCCTCCGCCACCGCCTGCACCCCGCCCGCGCCGAGACCTTCCTCGACGGCATCGGCCCACACCAGGCCGCCCTACGCGCCGGCCACGAGCGGGCCCGCGCGGCCCAACTCCTCCCGCGGAGCTGAGGCGCTGCGGACAGGCGCAGCGCGCAGGACTCCCGTGGGGACTCACCCAGGAATGCGGGCCTCGTCCACGGGTCGGCCCCTGGGCGAGCGATCGGCCGCGGCCCCGGCGCAGCACGCTTCGCCGCAGTAGGGTCTATGCCCAACAGCCTCCTAGCGGCCGGAGGCGGGGACCAGGGCGAAGAACTCCTGGCCGGGACGGTTGAACTCGAGCAGCGATCGGGGAGACGAGAAGTCGAAGGTCCCCAGGTCGATCGGGTCCGAATCCACGGGGACGGGGCGCTCGACGAAGTTGTGGGGGGCGACGTAGATGCGCAGGGTCAGGTCGCGGACGCGGGGCACGCCGTCGAAACGGAAGCGGCCTTCCACCGGGGCCGCGGAGGCCAAGGCGGTGCCGGAGGTCCCGGAGACGGCGGGGTCGAGGGCGGGCCGACGCAGCTCGACGCGCAGGGTCTCCGGGGGAAGGAAGTCGGGCAAGCGCACGGCTCCGGTGAGGGTCGCTCCGGCGTCGAGGTCGACGTCGAGCAGGAGGACGGGCTCGCCGCGCACCACCAGGCCCTCGATGCGCACGAGGTCGGAGGGCCGATCGGCCGCGAGCACGCCGACGCGGAGAGGTCCGGAGGGCACCCGCTCGAAGACGTAGATCCCATCCCCGTCGGCGCGCGCGGTGCGGATCCAGGGCGAGGTCCCGAAGTCCCCCCCCGGTAGGTCGCCGCCGTCGGGACGGGCGCTCCAGGCCTGGAGGCGGGCGCCGGCCAGGGCCTCGCCGTTCCGCCGCACTTGGCCGGTGACACGTGCGCCCGAGTCGAGGAGCACGGTGAGGTCCTGCCAAGCGCCCTGGACCTCGGCGGCATGGATCCAGCGCGGAGCCCGGTCCGGCGCGTGGAAGAAGATCGAATCGAGGTCCTCCTCGGCGCCGATCGAGAACGCGAATCCGCCATCCTCGTCCCGCGTGCGCGAGGGCCGCGGGGCCGTCCCGCTGCGGAGCCTGGGTTCGAGCACCACGCCGCCGAGGGGGGCGCCGGACCCATCCACCACCTTTCCCCAGCAGGCGGACCCGGCGGCCAGGACGATCTCGCCCAGCTCGATGCGCCGCGCCCCGTCCAGTGGCAGCGAACGGGTGTGGTCCTGGAACCCGGGGGCGCGCAGGTGGAGATCCAGGGTTTCGGGGCGCAGGGCGGCGAGGGCGAATTCGAAGCCGTCCGAGGGCTGGTCCACGCGCGTCCACCGACCCTGCACCGTCGGACCCGTGGGCCCGTCCAGGCGTACCTGCTCGTGGATCTCGAAGGCCGGCAAGGGCCGGCCCTGCCCGTCGACCACTCGACCGACGAGGACCAGATCCGAGCTCCGCGCGCGCAATCGCACCCGCAGGACGGCGTCCGATCCGACGGGCACGACCGCCTCGACGAATCCGGGCAACGCGGCGTGCACGAACAGGGCGGGCGCGTCGGCGGGGGGGGCGAAGCTGAATGCGAATTCCCCGCGCGGACCGCTGCCGGCGACCGCGAGGGTCTGCGCCCGCTCGGGGTCCATGGCCGGGCCGGCGAGCAGGGTCAGGGCGACTCCGCCCAGGGGTTGATCGCGGACGTCGGCCACGATCCCTCGCAGGGTCCGAATCGGGCGCGCGGGGTGGGACGATCGGGCAGGCTCGCGGCCCTCGTCCGCCGGCGACGCGTCAGCGCGCGCGCCGGGCGCCTGAATGGTTCGGGGGCGGGGCGTGGGGGTCGGGGCACCATTCGGCTCCGACGTGGCCTCGGGTCCCGGGGCGAACCACAGCGCGAGCCCCGCCAGGGCGACGAGCAGGAGTGCGAGGAACGGGCGTGCCATGTTCAGGATCGTACCGTGCGCGGTGAGGTGGGGGACCCGCGGCGCGCGAGCCGCGCCGCGGGTCGATCCGGATGTCAGCAGGGGCAGACCTCGACGTCGTTCCCCCCGTTGCAGACCTCCTTCGTGACGTAGGCCCAGTAGTAGATGATCGCGTAGCCCGTCTCGGTGAAGACGAACTTCTGGCGCCGCACCCACGTGTTGTACGTCCAGCAGATCGTGACCTCGATGCAGTCACCCTCCCATCCGCCGTTCACGACATCCCCGTTGGGGCCCGAAAGATCACCCCCGGAGTTCGAGACCTCGACGCTCGCGTCGCTACCGCCGGAGCCCGGCGTCGCGGGGCCCATGGGGTCGTTGGGGCTCGCGTCGTCGTGCTCGTAGGCCTGAGGCGCGCCGCCGCCCCAGCTCGAGGAGCCGGGCGCGCCCGCCGGGGCGGGGGGTAAAGGGGGTCGAGGAAGGGTCACCGTCGACGAGCCCCCGTCGGGCACGCAGGGAATGGCCACAGCGGCGAACAGCAACGGTGCTCCGACCAGCAGGCTATACCACTTGCCTCGCGGATGCTGGCGACTCGTTCTCATGGGCTCGATTCTCCGAGTTTCGAGGGTGGTGCGGCCCATCGAGGACGTCCCGGTGCGCCCGCGCCACCCAATCTAAGGCCGGTCTATTCGACCCCGGGACGCCCCGTCAAGGGGTGAATCCACCCCGGAAGTGGAGCGTCCCATATTCGGTACGGCCCTCAATGAATTGAGCCCGGACTCGCTGCTCCGAGGTGCCGTGGAATCCCCACGCTCTCGGGCCGCGCGGGGGGCTCGCGAGGATCCGACGCGCTGCACGAAGTTCACCGCGCCGAGGCCTCCTCGAAGGTATGGGCCCGCCGATCAAGTCGTGCTGCGCGCCAGCTACCTGCGGGCCCGCGCGGCGCAACTGTTTTCCCGCGGCTGAGGCGCGACGGCCAGCCGGCAGGCCTCGGGGCGCGCGCGCTGAACGGGCCGGGAATCCTCAGCGCACGCGCGAGAGGTCGGGGTGGCGGGGGGAGTGGGCGGGGAGGGATGGGGGGGGTGCGGTGAGGGCGGCGCGGTGGGCGGACTCGAGGGCGGAGCGCAGCTCCTTCGCGAGCACGCGCACGTGGGGCTCGAGCACCATGCTGTCGTGGTCGCCGGGCACCTCGCGCACCTCGAGGGCCGGGAGGTAGGGCGTCCAGTGGTTGGCGGGATCGACCAGCAGGCGCTCGTGGTTGACGACGCGGCCGGGGCGCAGCACGTAGGTGTCGGAGAGGGGCGGGCGCAGGAGCAGCACGCGGCCGTCGTAGGCCGTCGGCTCGTGGTGCAGGATGGCCTCGCGGAAGGCGGCTTCGATCTCCTCGGAGCGGAACTCGGCCGGGGTCAGCTCACGGGCGCGCGGCGCATCGGCGCCCTGCTTCCAGGCGCGCCGCCGGCGTAGCCAATCGCGGAGGTAACGCGGTCCCTCGCGGCGCAGGAGGATCCACTGGATCCCGAGCCGATCGAACAGGGTGATCTGGGGCATGCGCGTCGGGATGCTGTCGAGCAGCACGACCAGCTCGACGCGTTCGCCCCGCTCGCGCAGTTGGCGCGCCATCTCGAGGGCCGTGATGCCGCCGCCCGAGAAACCGCCCAGGAAGTAGGGCCCCTCGGGCTGCACGGCGCGCAGCTCCTCGAGGTAGTCGCGCGCCATGTCCTCGAAGCGCGTGTGCGGCTTGTCGTCGCCCAAGAGGCCCTTGGCCTGCAGGGCGAAGACCGGCTGCGCCGGCCCCAGGTGCGCCGCCAGATGGCGCAGGTTGAGCACGTTGCCGAACATGCCCGAGACGAGGAAGAAGGGCGGCTGGGCGGGGCCCTCGATGCGGCGCATGGGGACCAGGAAGCGGCGCCGGGGCGCGGGTTCCTTGGGTCCGGCGGCCGTGTCGCCCAGGCTCACGCCCAACTCGGCCCGCAGGAGCTCGGCGCAACGCGCGAGGGTCGGGCCCTCGAAGAGCACCGAGAGCGGAAACTCGACGTGGTAGGTCTTCTTGATGCGCGCGAACAGGCGCACCGCGATCAGGGAGTGCCCACCGAGCTCGAAGAAGTCGTCGTGGATGCCGATGCTCTCGACGCCGAGCAGGTCCTCCCAGTACTCGGCCAAGGTGCGCTCGAGCTCGTCGCGCGGCGCCTCGTAGGTGCTCGCGAGCTGCGGCCGCTCGAAGCGCACCTCCCCGCGTTCCTCCGGGAGCGACGCCTCGTCCATGCGCGTCGCCAGGTCGGCGAGCGGCAGGGGCGAGACGTAGAGCACCGGCACGCGGTCGCTGGTGAGGATGCGCTCGAGGGCCGCCGTGCCCTCGGCCGTGCGGATGCCGGCCTCGAAAGTCTCGAGGAACAGCGCTTCGGCCGGGGAGGCGTGCGCCAGACCCGCCGCGGCGCTCGAGGTGGCAGCGGGCGCGCCCAGGGCTTGCGAGCGCGCCAGGCGCTTGAAGGTCAGACGCCGCACCTCCACGAGGACGCGGCCCTGTTCGTCGCACAGGGTCACCTCGAACTCGGCCAGGTCGCGCGCGACGTCGTTCTCGGCCGCCGAGCGCACGTGGCTCACGATGCGCGCCGGCAGGGGCCCGTGCACGACCACGCCGGCGTAGGCCAGGGGCACCCAGAGGAAGCTGCCCGGCTCGTAGCCGCCGATCAGCGGCAGGCCGAAACCCGTCGCCAGGTCGAGCAGGCCCGGGTGCAGGGCGAAACGCTGTAGGTCGGTGTGGAAGGCCGCGGGCAGTTCGAGGCGCGCCAGGGCCTCGTGGTTCCCAAGGTGCACCTCGCGCAGCACCTGCCAGCGCGGGCCGAAGCGCAGGGCGCCGCCCTGGCCGACGGCGAGCTCCGCGGCGGGCACGCGGCGTGGGCAACGGGCCTCGAGCGCGGCGAGGTCGATCCGCAAGGGTGCGGGCGCGTCGCCCAGCACGAGGCGCGCCTGGGCGTGGGTGCGCCAGGCGCCGCCGACCCGCGAGCGCACCTCGACCTCGAACTCTGGAGCCGCGCCGCTGACGTGCACGCGCAGGCTGCGCGACTCGCCGTCGGGGACCTCGAGCGGCTCGAGGAAGTCGAGCGCGCCGATCTCGACGCGCGCTTTTCCGAGGTGCTCGCCCACGCAGCCCGCGAGCAGCTCGAGATACGCGGTGCCGGGCAACACCGCGCGGCCCTCCGCGCTGCGGTGTTCGTCCAGCACCCAGTGTGCCGCGGGGTCGAGCTCGGTCTCGTGCACGAGCGAGCCGTCGGCCTCGAGCACGCGTTCGGCGAGCAGGGGATGGCGGCCGGGCTCGCGCCGGCCGGCGAGCTCGTCGGCCCTCCCTTGCAGGCGGCGCACGCTGCGGGCGCCGACCCCGGTCTCCTTCCAGATGCCCCAGTCGATGGCCACGGTCGGCGGCAGGTCCGGGCGCGACGCGGCGCTCTCGGCGAAGGCGTTCAGGAAGCAGTTGGCGGCGGTGTAGTCGACCTGACCCGCCGGGCCGAGCAGAGCGCTGGTCGAGGAGCACAGGGCCAGGAAGTCGGTCTCGCCGCCGCGCAGGAGCTCCGCCAGCAGCAGCGTGCCGTAGAC
>CAYMYN010000027.1:0-42675 GCA_964394665.1 uncultured Planctomycetaceae bacterium | reverse complement strand
AAGGCCTCCTCGACCTGCTCGGGGGTGCGGGTCTGGAGCACGCCGTCGTCGAGGCTGCCCGCGGCGTGGATCACGCCGTGCAGGGCCTCGAAACGCTCGCGGGTCTGGGCGAACGCGCGCCCCATGGCGACGACGTCGGCGACGTCGGCGGCGACGACCAGCACCTCCGCGCCCAGCGCCTCGAGCTCGAGCACGGCCTCGATCGCGCGCCGCTGCGGATCGCGCGCGCCGGCCGAGGCCAGCTCGCGCGGCCAGTCCGCGCGCGGCGGCAGGCCGCGGCGACCGAGCAGCACCAGCCGCGCCCGATGCGTGCGCGCCAGGTGCCGCGCCACGGCCAGGCCGATGCCGCCCAAACCGCCGGTGACGAGGTACACGCCGCGTTCGCGTAGCACGAGCGGCCGGGCCGAGCCGCGCGCGAGGTGCACGGGCTCGAGGGACAGGGCGTGGCGCGCGCCGCCGCGGTGGGCGAGGACGCCGTTGCCCGGGGCGGCGAACAACTCGTTCGCCAACCCGCGGGCGAGGCCCTCGAGGTCCTGCTCGGCCCCCGTCGCGTAGCCGGGTGCGGGCAGGTCGACGCTGCGGCAGGTGACGCCGGGGAGCTCGCGCGGGATCACGCGCACCGGCCCCAGCACGGTGGCCTTGTCGGGATAGGGCAACGGCTCGTCGCCGACGCGCTGCATGCCGTTCGAGACGACGGTGATCTGTGTGCCGCGCGCGGGCTCGGCCTCGCCCAGGGCCTGGGCCAGGAACAGCAGGCTGTAGAAGCCGCGCTCCTGGTTGCGGTGGAAGAAACTCGAGCCGGCGCGGAAGGACTCCTGCGAGGTCACGAGCCACAGGTGCACGATGCGTTCGGGCAGCGGCCCGTCGGCGGCCAGCGCCTCGAGGAGCCGGTCGTAACCCGCGCGGCCCTCCTCGGGGGTGAGGGCGTACTCGTCGGCGCCGAAACGGTAGAACGAATCGCCCTCGCGCACGGTGCGCACGCGCTGGCCGGCGGCGCGCAGCAGCTCCACCAGCGCCGAGCCCAGGCCCGTGGGGTCGAGGAACACGAGCCAGCCGCCGGCGAGCTCGGCTTCCTCCCGCGCCGGGGCCGGGACGCGCGTCCAGATCGGCCGCGCGAACCAGTCCTCGACGCTGGCGTGGCGGCGCAGGGCCGTCGGCGTGGTCGCGGCGGCCAGGGCTCCGCGGCCGGGCTCGATCCAATACCGTTGGCGCTCGAAGGCGTAGGTCGGCAGCGGCACGCGGTTGCGGCGCGCCCCGCCGTGGAGGCGCTCCCAGTCGATCTCGGCGCCCGCCGCCCACAGGCGCCCGAGGGCGGTGCGCAGGAAGGCCAGGTCGCTGGCCGCTTCGTCGGGGTGGCGCAGGGACGGGAGCGCCGCGCGCGGCTTGGCGCGTTGCTGGCGGGCGAGCGAGGTCAGGGCCTGGCCCGGCCCGACTTCCAGCAGGATGCGATTGCCGTCCGCCAGCAGCGTGGCGAGCCCGTCGGAGAAACGCACGCAGTGGCGGAAGTGGCGCACCCAGTACTCGGGGTCGGTGGCGTCCTGGGGCGTGACCCAGGTGCCGGTGACGTTCGAGACGTAGGGGCGCGTCGGGGGCTGGAAACGCACGCGCGCCAGGCCGGCGCGGAAGCGGTCCAAGACCGGATCGAGCAAGCGGCAGTGGCTCGCGCCGGAGAGGTGCAGGCGCCGGCCTTCGAGCTCACGCGCGAGAAGGGCGCGCTCGAGGGGCTCGAGGTCGGCGGAGCGGCCGGACACCAGGCACAGCTCGGGCCCGTTGACGGCCGCCAGGTCGAGCCCCTCGCCGAGCAGGGGCGCGAGCTCGGCCTCGGAGAGCGGCACGCTCAGCATCGCCGAGTCGGGCAGGCTCTCGAGCAGCTCGCCGCGCAGCACGACGATGCCCAGGGCCGCGTCGAGCTCGAACACACCGGCGAGACAGGCGGCGGTGTACTCGCCCAGGCTGTGGCCGGTCATGGCCACCGGCTCGACGCCCCAGGAGAGCCACAGGCGCGCGGTCGCGTACTCGACGCTGAAGATGGCGGCGATCGAGGCCCGCGCGCGCCGCAGGCCCTCCGCCGCGCGCCCCTCGTCGCCGGGGGCGGGGAAGAGCAACGCGCCGAGGTCGAAGTCGAGCCGCGGCGCGAGCAGCCCCAGGCACTCGTCGAGGGCGGCGCGGTACACCGGCTCGCGCTCGTACAGCTCGCGCCCCATGTTCGGGTACTGCGTGCCGCCGCCGGGGAAGAGGAACACGACCCCCGCGGGGTCCTTGGAGGCCTGGGCGCTGACGAGGCGCTTGGGGT
Organism: uncultured Planctomycetaceae bacterium; assembly: GCA_964394665.1. GTDB lineage: Bacteria > Planctomycetota > UBA1135 > UBA1135 > CAYMYN01. The sequence goes on along the minus strand of CAYMYN010000027.1, from coordinate 40,382 downwards.
CGCGCTCGCGCAGCGCCCGCGCGGCGTCGGCGAGGTCGCGCGCGGCGAGGATCCGGCGCTGCGCGAACGCCTCGCGGCCGACCTGCAGGGTGTAGGCGACGTCGGCGAGGTCGAGGCCGGGGTGTTCCTCGAGGTGTCGGGCGAGGTTGTCCGTGGCGGCCTCGAGGGCCGCGGGGGTCTTGGCCGAGAGGCACAGCAGCGGATAGGGCGCGCCCGGGTCCGTGGGCCGCGGCGCGGGGGCCTCCTCGAGGATCGCGTGGGCGTTCGTGCCACCCACGCCCAGGGAGCTGACGCCGGCGCGGCGCGGGCCACGCTCGCTGCGCCACTCCTCGAGGCGGGTCTGCACGAAGAACGGGCTGTTCTCGAAGTCGATGCGCGGGTTGGGGCGCGTGAAGTTCAGGCTGGGCGGGAGCTCGCGCTCGCGCAGGGCCAGGGCGACCTTGATCACGCCCGCGACCCCGGCGGCCGTGTCGAGGTGGCCGATGCTGGCCTTGACCGAGCCGATGGGGCAGAAACGCGTGCGCTGCGTGCTGCGCCGGAACGCGGCGGAGAGGGCCGCGATCTCGATCGGATCGCCGACGGCCGTGCCCGTGCCGTGGGTCTCGAGGTAGGAGATGTCCTCGGCCGAGAGGCCCGCCAGGGCCAGGGCCTCGGCCACGACCGCCGCGTGGCCGTCGACGCTGGGCGCGAGGTAGCCGATCTTGCTCGAGCCGTCGTTGTTGATCGCCGTGGCCTTGAGGACCGCGTGCACGAAGTCGCCGTCGGCCCAGGCGTCCTCGAGCCGGCGCAGGGCGAGCACGCCGACGCCGTTGGTGATGACCGTCCCCGCGGCGCGCTCGTCGAAGGCGCGGCAGTGGCCGTCGGGCGAGAGGATCTCGTTCTCGCGGAAGAGGTACCCCTGGCCGTGGGGGACCTGGATCGTGACGCCGCCGGCGAGGGCCAGGTCGCACTCGCCCGACAGCAGGCTCTGGCTCGCCAGGTGGATGGCGACCAGGGAGGTCGAGCAGGCGGTCTGGACCGCGACGCTGGGGCCGCGCAGGTCCATGCGGTAGGACACGCCCGTCGGCAGGAAGTCGCGGTCGTTGCCCGTGTGGCGCAGCAGGAACAGGCCCACCGACTGCACCAGGTCGGGATTCGTGAGCACGTTGTTCACGAAGTACGAGTTCATGCCGCAACCGGCGAAGACGCCGATCGCGCCGGGAAACCGCGCGGGCGGGTGACCGGCGTCCTCGAGGGCGCTCCAGGCGCACTCGTAGAAGTGCCGGTGCTGCGGATCCATGATCGCGGCGTCCTTCGGGCTCAGGCCGAAGAAGCCCGCGTCGAAGCACTCGACGTCCGCGAGCGGACCGCCGGCCTTGACGTACTGCGGATGGGCGAGCAGCGTCGGCGGGACGCCGGCGGCGGCGAGCTCGGCGTCGCTCAGCGCCCGGATGCACTCCTCGCCCGCGCGCAGCCTGCGCCAGTAGTCCGCGACCGACGGGCAGCCGGGGAAGCGGCCGGCCATGCCGACGATGGCGATGTCGTTGGGCGCGAACTCGGGGCGGTCTTCCTGCGACGACAACGTTCTCCCCCCTCGGGAAGGTATCGGGGTGCTGGGGGGGTCGCAAGGCGACCCGGGGACGCCGTTCGTATCGGCTCGCGGGGGTCTGCGGCTGGGCCCTCCTGGGGGCCCACGGACCCCGAACGAGCGCGCCCCGGCGGGGGGCCGGGGCGCGCGGGGTCGGAAGTGGCGGCGTGATCAGTCCGCGGAGAAGGTCGGGACCTGCATGGCGACCTTGTCGCGGCGCTCGGTCTGGGTCCAGGCCCAGTCGCTCTGGGCGACGCGCTTGAGGTAACGCTTGCGCCGGCGGCGGATCTCGAACAGGTCACCGACGAGCTCGGGGTGGCGCACCATGGCCGAGAGGCGCTCGAACTTGCGGCGCAGCTTGGGCACCAGGCCCTTGGTGGCCTTGGCGTGGGCCCGGATGACGCGTTCGCGCTCCTGGTGCAGCTCCTCGTGGGTGAACGTGGGGTGCTTCCAGGTCTCGGTCGAGTGCCAGTAGTGGAAGTCGACCTCGGCCACGTCCTTGAGCAGGTAGGGCTTGAGCTGCTCGTAGACCTCGGTGCCCGGGATCGGCTGCAGGATCGAGCAGCAGACCGCGTCGCAGCGCGTCTTGGCGATCAACTCCTCGGTCAGGCGGTGGTCCTCGACGGTGTCCTCGGGGAAGCCGTAGAGCAGGAAGAACTTGAAGTACATCCCGACCTCGCGGTTGAGGCGCGAGCCGGAGATCACCTTCTCGGGCGTCACGCCCTTCTTCATGGTCACGAGCATGCGCGGCGAGCCGGACTCGAGACCGTAGTAGATCTTCACGCAGCCGGCCTTCTTCATCCAGCGCAGCATCTCGAAGTCCATCGTGTCGACGCGCGACTCGGCGACCCACTCGAAGTACAGGTCGCGGCGGATGATCTCCTTGCAGACCTCGATCACGCGCTTGCGCTGGATCGTGAACAGGTCGTCGAAGAAGACGAGCTGCGGCGGGTTGTAGGTCTTGACGATCTGCTCGACCAGGTCGACCGTCTTCTCCGGGCTCATGGCCCGGTACTGGCGCGGCGTCATCTCCGCGTCGCAGAAGGTGCAGGCGTAGGGGCAACCGCGCGAGGTGATGAGCGTGACCCCCGGGTTGATCATCAGGCGCATGTAGCGCGGGATGTCCCACAGGTGGTAGGCCGGGAAGGGCACCTCGTCCATGTCCTTGTAGAGCGGACGGCGCGGGGTGGCGATCTGCTCGCCATTGCGCTTGAAGGTGATGCCCTGGACCTGGTCCCACTTCTCGGGTTGGTCGTAGACCTCGAGCCACTCGGGCAGGGTCACGTCGCCCTCGCCCTGCACGCACACGTCGGCGGCGCCGGAGTCGAGGAAGAACTCGGGGTTCGTGGTCGGATGCGGGCCGCCCATGATCACGGGCCGACCGATCTCCTCGCGCGCGATCTTGCCCAGCTCGCGCGCGCGGCGCGCGTTGGGGGTCAGGGAGGAGATGCCGACCACGTCGGACCACTCCATCGCCTTGCGCTGCTCCTCGAGGGTGTGGATCGAGTCGTCGAAGAGCAGGACCTCGTGGCCCTTCTGCTCCAGCCAGGCGGCCAGGATCGAGATGCCCAGGGGCGGGTAGATCTCGTCGCGTGCCAGCTCGCCCTTGACCAGCGCGTCGTCCGAGAACGCCGCCGCGGCCTTCTCCTTGACGTTCTGGGCCTTGGCGTAGATCAGTACGACTTTCATGCTGCGCGTCCCGGATGCGGTGGGGCTCGGTGGGGGAGGGCTACCCTCCATGGAGCTGGAGAGTTCGGGGCCGACCTGCCTCCGACGGCCCGTCTGGATTCTATCCCGACCCCCCGGAGCCGCAAGCGAAGGGGGCCCGTGGCCCCGGCGGGGCCGGTGGGGTTCTTCGGGTCCTGGAGGGACCCCCCTGAAGCCCAGGGGGCCCTGGACAGGGCGTCGCGCGGGTCCGTGGCGGAGCCTCGGCGCCCTCCGCCCGCTACACTGCGCGGCATGAGCGAGCGGCAGCGACGGGGGTCCGCCCCCGCCCCGGCGGAGGTGGCGGTGGGCGCATCGGTGGAGGCCGACGGGCTGGACTTCGATGGGCGACTGGCGCGCCTGGAGGCCATCGTCGGCGAGCTGGAGGCCGGTGGGCTGGGCCTGGAGTCGGCGCTCGAGCGATACCGGGAGGGCATCGGGCTCCTGGGCCGCTGCCGGGAGGTCCTGGCCGGGTTCCGGAGCCAGGTCGAGGAGCTCACCCGCGGGGCCGAGCAGGGCCTCGCGCCCTTCGAGGGCGATCCAGACGTCCAGGGGGGCGGCCGATGAGCGCGGGCCGCGAGGGCGCGGCCCTGGGCGCGCCGGCGCGCGACCTGGGGGCGTGGCTGGCCCAGACCCGCGCCTGGGCCGACGCGGCCCTCGAGCGCTACGTCCCGGCCGACGACCCCGAATGGCCGCGACCCCTGACCGAGGCCATGCGCTACGCGCTCTTCGGGGGCGGCAAGCGCCTGCGCCCGGCCCTCGTGCGGCTCTGCTGCGCGTGGCTCGGCGGCCAGGACGGGGCCGCCGCCGCGCCGGCCGCCGCGGTCGAGCTCGTGCACACCTACAGTCTGGTGCACGACGACCTGCCCTGCATGGACGACGACGACCTGCGCCGCGGGCGCGCCACCTGCCACGTCGTCTACGGCGAGGCCCTGGCCGTGCTCGCCGGCGACGCGCTGCTGACGCGCGCCTTCGAGCTGCTGGCCGAGGCGGGTCCCGCCGCGGGAGCGATGGTCGCGGCCCTGGCCCGCGGCAGCGGGCCGGCGGGCATGGTGGGCGGGCAGGTGCTCGACCTCGAGGCCGAGGGCAGCCGCGCGACGCGCGCGATCGTCGACCGCGTGCACCGCACCAAGACCGCGGCCCTGATCGAGGCCGCCTGCGAGCTCGGGGCCCTGGCGGCCGGGGCGCGGGGGACCGACCTGGACGCGGTGCGCGCCTACGGCCTGGCCCTGGGCCTGGGCTTCCAGGCCGTGGACGACGTGCTCGACGTCACCGGCGACGCCGCCACCCTGGGCAAGACCCCGGGCAAGGACGAGCGCCACGACCGCGCCAACCTGGCGCGCGTGATCGGCCTCGACGCAGCCCGCGAGGCGGCCCGCGAGCTGGCCGAACGGGCCCGCCGGGCCGCCGCGGACCTGGGCTCGGGCCCGGACGACCTGCCGGTGCTGCTCGTGGATCACCTGCTCGCGCGGCGCAGTTGAGCCCCTGGGAGCGGCGCCCGTGCGCGCCCGCGGCTCCCGGTTCAGTTCGCGACCAGGTTGGCCCACGGGTCGCTGCGGCCGTTGACGGAGTTCGTCGACACCAGTGGGCCGGCGAAGTTGCCGGAGTTGGGGAACACGAGGGAGGCCCCGTTGGCGGTCAGGGTGTTCTTGACGAGGAAGCTGCCTGTGCCGAACACGCGGATCCCGGCGGAACCGCTCCCGCGCACGTCGTTCTCCTCGACCCGAGCTCCGGACTCGACGTAGATCCCATCGAGTCCCACCGCGACGACCGAATTGCGAAGCACCTGGGAACCACCTCCGACGCGGATCCCATAGGAGCCGCAGTCGCTCGCCGAGGTGTCACGGACGGTTCCCGAGGAGATCCAGACGCCCGCGAAGTGCGTCCCTGCGATGCGACACCCCGCGACGGTCGCCGGCCCGGCGGAGCGGATCCCTTCCAAGACACCGAAGACCGTGCAGTCGATGGCGCTGGCGCCGTTGCCGAAGAGGAAGATCCCGATCGATGCTCCGGACTCGACGCTGCAGTCCACGACCTGGGAGCGACCGCCGACTTGGATCCCGGACTGCGCGCCGAAGAGCGAGACCGTGCAGCCGACGACCCGGCTCGCCTCGCGCGTGACGATGCCAGCTTCGGTGGCAGCCGTGACGGTGCAGCGCTCGACCGCAGCTCGATTTCCAACCAGGATGCCGTAGCGGCCGACTTCGGCGACGGTGACGTCCTCCACTCGCACGTCGGCGCGCTCGGCGAACGAGATGCCGTCCTGGCCCCAGTCGCGGATGAAGCCCCGACGGATGGTGACCCCCGAGAGGGGCACGCCCTGGGCGAAGAGGGCGCTCGACGATCCGTTCCCGCCCAGCAGGCTGAACCCCATCAGGTCGAGGGTCACCTGGGACGCCTCGACCTGGATGCCGTGCTTGCCGGGTTCTCCCACGAGGTTCCCTTCGAGGTAGTACGAACCCGGCTGGGTGATGCGGAAGACGCTGCCGGCGTCGCCGGGCGTGTTCAGCGCGTTGATGGGGATGCGCGGGTCGCTGGCGGCCAGGGCCGGCGTCCAGGCGCCGAGCAGGAGCGACGCGAGCGCCGGGAACAGGAAGATCGAGCGGCGGTTCATGGTGGTCGGGGACAGCAGGGGACTCGGGGACGGCCGGGCTCCCTGCCCGGCTCCGGGCCCCAGGCGCAGCGGCCCGCCGCGGCTGGCCAAGAAACCCCGAGAATCCGAGCCCGTGCGCGGCGCGCGGGGCCCGGGCGGAACGGGGGCAGCCGCCGTTGAGCTCGTCGGCAGGCGAGCGCGAAGGCCAGACCCCGCAATCCGGGTCTCCGGCGGTCCGAGCCGCGCCGGTTCCGATCGCTGGACCGCCCATCGCGCCGGCCGTAGACGGCAAGCCGACGTTGCTGAGCGGATGCTCACGTGCACGGGGGCTTCAGGGCGAGCCAGGCGCTCGAGGCGGCGGCGGGCGACACGGCGCACGGCGATCCACCTGGCGTCCAACGGTCGAGCCTCCTCCCGAGGATCCGAGGGAATTCGAGCGCCGCGGATGGTGTAGTGGGGTCCGAGATGGGGGAGTCGACGTTTGCGTTCGGGGTGGCCCGGCCCCTGCGGGCCCTGGCCGTCAGCGTGGCGGCCCTGGTGGTCTACCGGGCCTGTGCCCTCGCGCCCCTGCCGGGGTTGGATCCGGGCTTCCTGGAGGAGCTGCTGGGCCGGGACGCCTTCCCCGCGTTCTTCGGCCTCTCCGGCGCGGGCTGGCGGAGCGGCAGCCTCCTGGCGCTGGGGGTCTCGCCGCTGGTGTCGGCGCTGATCCTGGCCGAGGCCCTGCGGCTCCTCCATCCGCGCCTCTGGCGCTGGACGCACACGCCCCAGGGCAGTCGGCGCCTCGGGCAGGGGATCGTGATCGGCGCCCTGGCCCTGGCCGCGGTCGGGGCCCTCGGGATCGCGCGGCACTTCGAATCCCTGCCGGAGGCCGTCGCCGAACCCGGGGCCGGTTTCCGGGCCGGCGTGATCCTCGCGCTCGTCGCGGCCACCGCGCTCGTCGCACTGCTCGCGACCTGGATCACCCGCGCGGGGGTCGGCTACGGCCCTTGGGTGCTCCTGCTCGCGGACAGCCTCGGCTTCGTCGAGTTCCACTTCCGCCACGTCGAACACGCCCTGGCCGCGGGGAGCGTGTCCCGATGGATCGCCTTCACGGCCCAGGCCTACCCGCTGCTCCTGCTGCTCGCCCTCGGTTCGGTGCTGGCCCTGTTCGTGCGCGCCAAGCCGCGCCTCTCCGACCCGGAGGAGCTGATCTGGTCGCCGCTCCTGGGCTTCGCGGCCGTGGACCTGCTGCTCGGTGGCGCGATCCGCGCCGCGATGCTGTTCCCGGGATCCGGCGGGAAGTCCACGGTGTGGCTCTCGGGGTTCTACGACACGAGCGCGTTCACGCTCCTCTCGGTGGTGGCCGTCTCGGGCGTTCTCCTCTTGCGTCGCCGGCGCCTCGCGAGCCCCGCACGGCCCTTCCTCCCCGCCCAAGCCGTGCCCGTCCTCGCGGTCCTGTCCGCGGCGCTGATCCTGGCCCGCGAAGCCCCCCGGCTGAGCGGCGGCCTCCTGTTGCCCTTCGACCCGGAGCTCCTCCTGCTCAGCGTGGGCGTGGCCCTGGGGATCTCCGAGACCCTGCGCATCCCTCGTTTGCCCCCGGCCCTCCCCTGACGCAGACTGGGGGCTCGACCCGGAGCCCCATGACCTCCACCACCGCCCAAGAGGCCCCGCGCTACCCGCGCCTGGACGCCGTCTCCTCGCCCCTGGACCTCAAGCGCCTGGCGCCCGCGGAGCTGGGGGAGCTGTGCGACGACCTGCGCCGGTTCCTGCTCGATTCGGTGCAGTCGACCGGCGGGCACCTGGGCTCGAACATCGGGGTCGTCGAGCTGGCGACGGCCCTGCACTACGTCTTCGACTTCCGCCGCGATCGGCTGGTGTGGGACGTCAGCCACCAGTGTTACCCGCACAAGGTGCTGACCGGGCGGCGCGATCGTTTCCCGACCCTGCGCCAGACCGGCGGCCTGTGCGGCTTCACGCACCCCGACGAGTCCGAGTACGACCTGTTCCACACCGGCCACGCCGGCACCAGCGTCAGCCTGGGCCTGGGCATGGCCGTGGGTCTCGCCCACGGGGACGAGCCGCCGCACGTGGTGAGCGTGATCGGGGACGCGAGCCTTGGCGCCGGCGTCGCCTTCGAGGCGCTCAACCACGCCGGCTCGAGCGGCCACAAGCTGCTGGTCGTGCTGAACGACAACGAGTGGTCGATCAGCAAGACCGTGGGTGCGATGGCGCGTTACCTGGCGCGCATCCGCTCGGCCAAGATCGTCCAGCGCGCGCAGCAGGAGATCCAGAGCCTGATCGCCGCCATCCCGCTGATCGGCGCCAAGGTCGACCGCACCCTGGACGAGATCGGCGAGGTCATCCGCCACAGCATCGTGCCCGGTCACGTCTTCGAGGAGCTGGGCGTCACCTACGTCGGCCCGATCGACGGCCACGACGTCGAGCTCCTGGTCGAGAACCTGCGCCGCACGAGCCGCCTCGACGGCGTCGTGCTGCTGCACATCCTGACCGAGAAGGGCAAGGGCCATCCCAAGGCGCCGACCCACGACGAACGCGTGCACGCCGTCAAGGGCAGCCCCGCGGCGCCCAAGGAGAGCGAGAAGACGCCCGGCGCCGGCGCGCCGGCCAAGGCCGCCCAGGGCCCGGCCTTCACGCAGGTCTTCGCCGAGTGTCTCGAGCGTCTGGCGGAGAGCGACGTGCGCGTGCACGCTCTGACCGCCGCCATGCCCTCCGGCACGGGGCTGGTGCGCTTCTCCGAGCGTTTCCCGGCCCGCTTCCACGACACCGGCATCACCGAGCAACACGCCGTCGCCATGGCCGCGGGCATGGCCAAGGTCGGCCTGCGGCCCGTCGCGGCGATCTACTCGACCTTCCTGCAGCGCGCCTACGACCAGGTCTTCCAGGAGGTCGCGCTGCAGAACCTGCCGGTGATCTTCGCCCTGGACCGCGCCGGGCTCGTGGGGCAGGACGGCCCGACCCACAACGGCGTGTTCGACATCGCCTACCTGCGCACCCTGCCCAACCTGGTCCTGTGCGCGCCGCGGGACGCCAGCGACCTGGAGCGCATGCTGCGCATGGCGCTCTCACTCGAGGGTCCGCTGGCCCTGCGTTACCCGCGCGACACCTGCCCGGCGCAGGAGACGATCCACCTCAGCGAGCGACGCGAGATGCGGCCCGGCACGGCCGAGGTCCTGCGCGAGGGCGAGCGGCTCTCGATCTGGGCCTACGGCGCGCTGGTCGGCCAGGCCCTCGAGGCCGCCGACCGCCTGGGCCGCCAGGGCGTGAGGGTGGGCGTCGTCGACGCGCGCTTCGCGAAGCCCTTGGACGAGGAGCTGCTCGCGCGCCAGCTCCAGGGCTACCGCCAGATCCTGACCCTCGAGGAACACCAGCGCGCCGGTGGCTTCGGATCGGCCGTGCTCGAGGCCGCCGCGCGCCTCCAGGTGGTGCCCACGCGCATCAAGGTCCTGGGGGTGCCCGACCGGTTCGTCGAGCATGCCACGACGCGCGAGGAGCAACTCGCCGAGTCCGGCCTCGACGCCGCGGGCATCGAGCGCGCCGCGCGCGCGCTGCTCGTCGCGACCCGCGTCTGACTCCGTCTTCCCGCACCGGACCCCGCCGCGGTGACTTCCTCGCCCGACGACCCGAGCCCCCGCGCCGCGCGCGCGCCCAGCGCGGGCGCCGTGCGGCGCGTGTTGGTGCTGGCCGACAGCGACAAGGCCGACGTCGAGCGCACCCTGCGCGAGCTCGAGCCCTTCCTGCGGGAGCGCGTCGAGTCGCTCGTGGTCGAGCGCGACCTGCGCGCCTTCGGGCGCCGGGCCCAGGACGGGGGCGTCGAGGGCCCGGAGCTCCCGGACCTGGTGGTGGTGCTGGGCGGCGACGGTTCGATCCTGGCGGCCGTGCGCGCCTTCTCCCGCCATCCCGTGCCGACCCTGGGGGTCAACTTCGGGCGCGTGGGGTTCCTGGCCTCGGTGCTCGTGAACGAGTGGCGCGCCAGCTTGCTCGAGGTGCTCGAGGGGCGCGCCTCGGTCGAGCCGCGCCTGAGGCTCGTGATCCGCACCCGCGCCCGCGGCGGCGAGGAGGTCCAGGCCGTGGCCCTCAACGACGCGGTGCTCGCGCGCGGCGCGACCCAGGGCATGGTCTCCGTGCGCCTCTCGGAGGGCGGGCGCTGGGTCAGCGACTACCGCGCCGACGGCTTGATCGTCGCCACCCCCAGCGGCTCGACGGCGCACTCGTTGGCCGCAGGTGGGCCGATCCTGGCCCCGGCCGTGGGCGGCATCGTGGTCACGCCGATCTGTGCCCACGCGCTCTCCCAGCGGCCGCTCGTGCTGCACGAGGGGGCCGAGCTCGAGCTCAGCGTGCTGAGCACCGGCGGGCTCGTCACCCTGGCCGTCGACGGCCAGGGCTTCCACGGCCTGGAGCAGGGCCAGTGCGTGCGCATCGCGCGCCATCCCGAGCCCTACCCGATCCTCGCGCGGCCCGGCTCGAGCCCCTACCTGCGGCTGCGCGAGCGCCTGGGCTGGCGCGGCAGCCTGCTCGCCGGCGAGCTCGACGAGGGACCGCACGGCGAACGTCAGCCCCCCGAGGGCGCCCAGGCCGGCGAGGGCGAGAAGCTCTGAGCCCTCGGGCTCCAAAGGTACGGGCATGGCGCGCACGGCTCCCGAACATGAAGACGGGTTGAAGGCCCGATCAGGGGACGCTCGCCCCGTCGGGACGGCGCGCGGGATCGATCTGCCGGCGGACGCCGTGGGCCGCCTGCGGGAGATGGAGCGCGAGGCGCGCGATCCGGTGCCGGTCTGGCTGCGCATCGCCCTCGTCGTGGGCTTGCTGTACGGCTTCCTGCTCGCCATCCAGTGCATGGGGGCGAGCTTCAAGATGCTGGGCCACGAGACCTCGCGGGCCCTGTTCAGCGGCATCGAGAACCCCTTCGCGTCGCTCTCGGTGGGCGTGCTCGCGACGGTGCTCGTGCAGAGCTCCTCGACCACCACGTCGATGATCGTGGCCCTGGTCGGCAGCGGGCAGATCACGGTCGCGCACGCCGTGCCGATGATCCTGGGCGCCAACGTGGGCACGACGATCACCAACACGTTGGTCTCGATCGGGCACGTGACGCGCAGCCTCGAGTTCCGCCGCGCCTTCGCCGCGGCGACCGTGCACGACTTCTTCAACCTGATGTGCGTCGCGGCGCTGTTGCCCCTGGAGCTGGCGACGGGGTTCCTCTCGCGCTCGGCCCTGGGCCTGACGGAGCTCCTGGCGGGGAGCAGCGGTCGGCGCATCGACAGCCCGATCAAGGCGGCCGTCGAGCGGGGTTACGAGGGCGTGGAGACGGCCCTGCGCGCCGTGGGCCTGGCGGGCGGCCCGCTGGCCCTCGGCGTGCTGCTCCTGGGCATCGCCCTGACCTTTGCGTGCCTGTTCGGCGTGACGCGCAACATGCGCCGCCTGATCTCGGGTCCCCTGGAGCAGGCGATCAACCGTTCCCTGGGCAAGAGCACCCTGCTCGGCGTGCTGGTCGGGATCCTGGTCACCTTCGCGGTGCAGTCCTCGAGCATCACGACCTCGCTCCTGGTGCCGATGTGCGCCGCCGGCATCCTGCGCCTGGGGACGGCCTTCCCGATCATGCTCGGCGCCAACATCGGCACGACCCTGACGGCGCTGCTCGCCAGCCTGGCGGCCGACAGCACGGCGGGGCTGTCGATCGCCCTGGTGCACCTGCTCTTCAACGTGGTGGGCGTCGGGGTGTTCCTGGCCGTGCCGCCCCTGCAGCGGGTCCCGGTGCGCATGGCGCGCGTGCTGGCGGCCCGGGCCGCGCACAATCCGCTCTGGATCGCGGCCTACGTCCTGGGCGTGTTCGTGATCGTCCCCTTGCTGGGCTGGTGGATCTTCGCCAGGCTCTGGGTGTGAGGCGGAAAGGAGGACCGGAGGGTATCGGATCCATGTTGCGCTGGTTGCTACGCCTGGGGCCCGAGTCACGGGGCCTGTCCCAGATCCACGAACGCTTCCTCGAGATGCTCGTGGACGGCCGCCACGCCTTCGACGCCGCGGCCAACGCGCTCCTGGGCGGCACCGACCCCGAGGTCATCCGCGAGGACCTGTTCGAGACCGACCGGCGCATCAACCGCACCGAGCAGGCGATCCGGCGCGAGATCGTCGTGCACGGCTCGATCTTCGGCTCGGCCACCTTCCCCGCGTTGCTGGTGATGATGAGCCTGGTGAAGGACGCCGAGCGCATCGGCGACTACGCCAAGAACCTGTTCGACCTGGCCGCCGCGCGGGTGGTGCTGGGTCCCGAGGACCGCGCCGCCCTGATCAAGCTCAAGGACCGGGTCAGCAAGCTGCTCGTGCGCGGCCACGGCCTGTTCGAGGACCACGACTCGGACGGCGCGCGCCGCTTCCTGGACGACGTCAAGGCCCTCGAGGACGAGTGCGACGACGCCGTGATGCGCCTGCTGGCGGTCAGCGGCCGCAACAAGGCCGGAGAGGTCCTGACCTACCGCTACTTCAAGCGGGTCATCAGCCACATCGGCAACATCGTGACCTCGCTGGTCGTGCCGCTCGACAAGCTCGACTACTTCGACGCCTGAACCCGAGGCCGCGGTAAGACTGGGGGTCAGGGGGCCATGCGGCCGTCCCGCATGTGCAGGACGCGCTCGCAGTGTCCGGCGATGCGCTCGTCGTGGGTCACCAGCAGCAGGGCCAGACCGCGGCGTTCCTGCTCGCCGAAGAGCAGCTCGAGCACGCGCTGGCCGGTGGCGGTGTCGAGGTTGCCCGTGGGCTCGTCGGCGATCACGATCGGCGGGTCGAGGAACAGGGCGCGCGCCAGGGCCACGCGTTGGCGCTCGCCGCCCGAGAGCTGACCGGGGCGGTGGGCGAGGCGCTCGCCCAGACCGAAGCTCGCGAGCATCTCCCGCGCGCGCTCGCGGCCCGCGCGCCGGTCGAACCGTCCGCCGCCGGTGGCGTGCCGGATCATGCCGGGCAGCATCACGTTCTCGACCGCGTCGAGCTCCGGCAGCAGGTGATAGAACTGGAACACGAAGCCCAGCAGGCCGTTGCGCAGCCGGGCCCGCTCGCGCACCGAGAGCGACCAGGCGTCCTGGCCGTCGAGCCAGACCTGGCCCGAGGTCGGCCGCTCGAGCAGGCCCAGGATGTGCAGGAAGGTCGACTTGCCCGCGCCCGAGGCGCCCATCAGGGCCAGGCGCTCGCCGCGACGCAGCTCGAGCCCGGCGCCGTGCAGCACCTCGATCGAGCGCTCGCCGATGGCGAAGGACTTGCGCACCTCCTCGGCTCGGAGGATCGAGCCCAGGCCGCGTTCGCCGGCCGGCGCGTGGGGGGAGAGGGCGGCGTTCATTCGTAGCGCAGGGCGTCGAGGGGGTGCATGCGCGCCGCGCGCCAGGCGGGGATGGCCGCGAAGAGTAGCGTGCAGGAGAAGGCCCCCAGCACGATCATGGCCACGCCGCCGGCTTCGACCACGGTCGGGATGTGGTCGAACAGGTACACGTCGCGGTTGAAGATCTGCCAACCGAAGGTGGCGCTCAGCCACTGCTCGATGGCGTCGATCTCGACCGCGGCCCAGACCCCGAACACGGCGCCCAGGAAGGCCCCGATCAGCGCGTCCCAGAAGCCGATCATCAGGAACAGGCTCAGGATCCCGCGCGGAGTCGCGCCGAGCGCGGTCAGGATGCCGATGTCGCGGCGTTTCTCGGTGACCATCATCGAGAGGATGGCGAAGACCGTGAAGCCGGCCACGATCAGCACCAGGCTGAGCATGATGCCCATCAGGGTCTTCTCGTTCTCGATCGCGCCCAGGATGTTGCCGCGGTACTGCTCCCAGGTTCGGACCTCGTAGGAGTCGCCGCGGATCAGGCGCCGCGCCGCGAGCGCCGCGCGGGTCTCGGCGGCGAAGGCGCCCGAGTCGCGCGGGTAGTCGCGCAGCTTGACCAGCACCTGGCTGAAGGTGCGTTCGCCGCCCAGGAACTCCGCCAGCTCGCGCCGGTCGAGGTACACCCGTGCCAGGTCGACCTCGTTCTCCCGCGAGCGGAAGGTGCCCGCCACGAGGAACTTGCGGTTGCTCTGGAAGACGTCGCCGGTCTCGGGGTCGGGCACCATCGTGCCGACGTTGATCTCGGCCCCGCGGAAGAGGTCGTGCTGGCGCGCGAGCTGCTCGCCCACGACCACCCAACCCCAGGGCTCGCTCCCATCCCAGTCCGGCGGCGGCGCGAAGGGATCGGCCGGGTCCGCGACCTGGCCCAAGCCGTAGCGCGACTCGCGCACCAGGGACTCGCGCAGCTCGGTGGTCTCGAACTCGCTCTCGAGGTCGACGCCCACGAGCTCGACGCCCACGAAGCGCCCCGTGCTGAGGTGGTGGATGTCGAGCGCCGTCGCGCGCCCGCCCTGCACCAGCATCCCGAGCCAGGTGAGCTGGGGCGTCGCCGCGCGCACCCGCGGGTCGGCGCGCAGCACCTCGAGGATGGCCTCCGGGCCGGTGGCGACGAGCGACCCGTCGGCCTTGCGCATCGGCCCGGGGGTCACGATCACGTCCGAGAGGCTGCCGCGCAGCGCGCGTCGGCTCTCCTCGAGGAAGCCGGCCATGATCGAGAGGATCAGGATCAGGGCTCCGACCCCGACGAAGATCCCGACCATGCCGATCAGGTTGGTGCGGCGCGCGAAGAGGTAACGCCAGGAGAGGAAGCGTTGGTACACGGCAGCTCCTCCGACCTAGGGCGCCTGGGCGCCCGCCGGCGCGGCTTCGTTCGCCGGCCCGGAGTCCTCGCGCTGGGGGCGCATGGCCGGGAACAGCAACACGTCGCGGATCGAGTCCTGTCCCGTGAGCACCATCACCAGGCGATCGATGCCGATGCCCAGGCCCCCGGCGGGGGGCATGCCGTACTCGAGGGCCTGCACGTAGTCGAGGTCGACCTCGCCCGGGGTCTCGGGGTCCTTGCTGGCGACCTGCTCCTCGAAGCGCCGGAGCTGCTCGAAGGGGTCGTTGAGCTCGGTGAAGGCGTTCCCGAGCTCCATGCCGGCCAGGAAGATCTCGAAGCGCTCGGCGAAGCGGCCGTCGCCGGGTTTCTGCTTGGCCAGCGGGCAGATCGCGAGCGGGTAGTCGACGACGAACAGCGGGCCGTGGAGGTGTTCCTCGACCGTGGCCTCGTAGACGTCGTTGGAGAGCTTGGGGAACTCGCCGTGCACGTCCTGGACCCCGAGCTCGCGGGCCTTGGCGCGCACCGCGCGCTCGTCGTCGAAGTCGCAGCCGGCGTGGCGGCGGAAGAGCTCGGCGTAGGGCACGCGCTCGAAGGGCGCGGAGAGGTCGTACTCGCGGCCGCGGAAGGTGACGCGCGTCGTGCCGTTGACCTCCAGGGCGGCGCGCTCGATGAGCGTCTCGCTGACTTCCATCATGCGCCGGTAGTCGGCCTGCGCCTCGTACAGCTCGAGCATGGTGAACTCGGGGTTGTGGCGCACGCTGAGCCCCTCGTTGCGGAAGTTGCGCGCGAACTCGAACACGCGCTCGAGCCCGCCGACGATCAGGCGCTTGAGGTAGAGCTCGGGCGCGATGCGCAGGTAGAGCTCCATCCCGAGGGCGTTGTGGTGGGTCGTGAACGGCCGCG
Organism: uncultured Planctomycetaceae bacterium; assembly: GCA_964394665.1. Classification (GTDB taxonomy): domain Bacteria; phylum Planctomycetota; class UBA1135; order UBA1135; genus CAYMYN01. The sequence goes on along the minus strand of CAYMYN010000027.1, from coordinate 24,940 downwards.
CCGTCGCGCCGCCGACGATCGGGTGCAGGGTCGGGGTCTCGACTTCGAGATAGCCCTGCTCCTCGAGGTAGCGCCGGATCGAGCTCAGGGTGCGACTGCGCTTCTGGAAGACCTCGGCCACGCCCTCGCTGGCCCACAGGTCGACGTAGCGGCGGCGGTAGCGCTGCTCCTTGTCGACCAGGCCGTGCCACTTCTCGGGCGGCGGCGCGAGGGCCTTGGCGAGCAGGGTGACTTCCTCGGCCCAGACCGTGACCTCGCCCTTCTGGGTGTGGCCCAGGCGCCCGGTGACGGCGACCAGGTCGCCGCCGTCGAGCAGCTTGCGCCGCTCCCACCACTCGCCGAGCCGATCCCGCTCGAGCCCCACCTGGATGCGGCCGCCGCGGTCCTGCACGGGGGCGAAGATGAGCTTGCCGAAGTCCCGCAGGCCGACCAGGCGTCCGGCGACGGTCACCGTCTCGCCCAGGCGCGGGCCGGGCTCGCTGGGCGTCCCGGCGCCGGCGAGCAAGGCGGCGATGGGCTCGGCCGCGACGCCCCGCGCCGGGTAGGGGTCGAGGCCCGCCTCCCGCAATCGCGCCAGCTTGGCGATCCGGTCGGGGTGTGCGATCTCGGTCATGGCGGGCGATCCTACGGCAGCGGAGCGCGGATCCTAGCGAGCAGGCCGCGCCGACCGCGCGACCCGCGGCCGGAACGGGACGGGCTGAACGAGGACGGGCGGCCGCGCAGAACGCGGCCGCCCGTCCAGGGAACCGGCCCGGGCGAGGGAAGCGCGGCCGCCCGGCCGTGGGGGGTGGTGGAGGATAGGGGAGTCGAACCCCTGACCTCTTGAATGCCATTCAAGCGCTCTACCAACTGAGCTAATCCCCCGGTTGTCAGGCCCGCAGGGGGAGCTTCGCCGACCCGGCGCGCCCCCCGGGAGGGGAGGACGGCAGCGGGCCGGCGGGCTCTTCGCCGGTGCGGGGCGGGAGAGCATGCCCGGGCCCGGGGGGATCGTCAACGCTCCCGAGCGCCTTTCGTCGCGCGATCCTCACGCGCCGGGGCCCCTCGCTGGCGAGCCCGCGCGCCGCGGCGCCGTGGAGCCGACCACGCCGCAGGGATAGAGTGCGCCCCCGCTCCGCCGCGCGCCCGCCCGGCCCGCGCTGCGCCTCGCCCCAACCCCGACCCCCAACGGCCCGTGAGCTCGACCTACGACCCCGCCGCCATCGAGGCGCGCTGGCAGGCCCGCTGGAAGCAGCGCCGGACCTTCGCCGCGCCCAACCCCGGCCAGCCCGGGTTCGACGCCACGAAGCCCAAGTACTACGTGCTCGACATGTTCCCCTATCCCTCCGGGGCGGGGCTGCACGTGGGTCACCCGGTCGGGTACCTGGGCTCGGACATCGTGGCGCGCAAGAAGCGCATGGAGGGCTTCAACGTGCTGCACCCGATGGGGTACGACGCGTTCGGGCTGCCCGCCGAGCAGTACGCCATCCAGACCGGCCGCCACCCGGCCGAGACGACCGCGGCCAACATCGCCACCTATCGGCGCCAGCTCGAGGCTATCGGGCTCAGCTACGACTGGGAGCGCGAGCTCTCGACCGCGGATCCCGCCTACTACCGCTGGACGCAGTGGATCTTCAAGCGCCTGTTCGAGCGCGGGCTCGCCTACCAGGCCGAGGTCCCCGTGTGGTGGTGCGAGGCGCTCAAGACCGTGCTGGCGAACGAGGAGGTCATCGACGGGCGCTCCGAGCGCGGCGACCACCCCTGCGTGCGCCGTCCGCTGAAGCAGTGGATGTTGCGCATCACGGCCTACGCCGACCGGTTGATCGACGACCTCGAGCTCGTCGACTGGCCCGAGTCGGTCAAGACCATGCAGCGCGAGTGGATCGGCCGCTCCGAGGGCGCCGAGGTGGCCTTCGCGGTCGAAGGCCGTCCCGGGGAAGCGCTGCGGGTCTTCACCACGCGCCCCGACACGCTCTTCGGCGCGACCTTCATGGTCGTCGCCCCCGAGCACCCGCTGGTCGCGGCGGCCGTGGGCGAGGCTGAGCGCGCCGCGGTCGAGGCCTACGTGCGGAGCGCGACGAACAAGAGCGACCTCGAGCGCACCGACCTCGCCAAGCACAAGACCGGCGTGTTCCTCGGGGCCCATGCCCTGAACCCGCTGCTCGATCCCTCCGACCCGCGCGCGCGCCTGCCGATCTGGGTCGCCGACTACGTGCTGATGAGCTACGGCACGGGCGCGATCATGGCCGTGCCCGGCCACGACGAGCGCGACTTCGAGTTCGCCCAGCGCTACGACCTGCCCGTGGTCGAGGTCGTGCGCCCCCCGGCGGGCACGCCGGGCCTCGCCGACGGCGTGTGCTTCGCGGGCGAGGGCACGGCGGTGAATAGCGGGCCCCTCAACGGCCTCCCGACTGCGCAGGCCAAGGCGCGCGCGATCGAGTTGCTCGCCGCCAAGGGCCTCGGGAGCGCGCGCGTCACCTACCGCCTGCGGGACTGGCTCTTCTCGCGCCAGCGCTACTGGGGCGAGCCCTTCCCCGTGCTGCACCTCGAGGACGGCACGACGAAGTGCGTGCGCGACGAGGACCTGCCGGTGCTCCTGCCCGAGATGGGCGACTTCGCGCCCAGCGAGGACGGCTCGCCGCCCCTGGCGCGGGCCAAGGACTGGGTCGCGACCGTCGACCCCGACACCGGCCGTCCGGCGCGGCGCGACACCGACACCATGCCCGGCTGGGCGGGCTCGTGCTGGTACTACCTGCGCTTCATGGACCCGCGCAACGACGCCGCCCCCTTCGATCCGGCCGTCGAGCGCTACTGGCGCCAACCCGACCTCTACGTCGGCGGTGTCGAGCACGCCGTGCTGCACCTCTTGTACGCGCGCTTCTGGCACAAGGTGCTCTTCGACGAGGGCCTCGTCAGCGAGCCCGAACCCTTCCAGCGCCTGTTCAACCAGGGCCTCTTGACGGCCTTCGCCTACAAGGACCCGACCGGCCGCCTGGTGGCGGTGGACGAGGTCGAGGAACGGGACGGCGCGCCGGTGCTGCGCGCCAGCGGCGAGCCGGTCACGCAGGTCGTGGCCAAGATGAGCAAGTCGCTCAAGAACGTCGTCAACCCCGACGGCGTGATCGGCGAGTACGGCTGCGACACGTTCCGCCTGTACGAGATGTTCATGGGGCCCCTGGGCGAGTCCCAGCCCTGGAATCCGCGCGACGTGCCCGGTTGCCGGCGTTTCTTGGAGCGCGTCTGGCGTCTCTTGATCGACCCCGAGGGCGACGGAGGGGTGCGGCCCGAGTTGCTCATCCAGACGTCCAGCGAGCCCACGGGCGAGACCCTCGAGCTCGAGCGTGTCCTGCACCGCACGCTCAAACGCGTCGACGACTCCTTCGAGCACTTCAACTTCAACACGGCCATCGCGGCCATGATGGGCTTCGTCAACGAGGCCGCCAAACGCCCCGCGGCCCTCATCCGCTCCCAGGCCGAGCGCTTCGTGCTGATGCTCTCGCCCTTCGCGCCGCACCTCGCCGAGGAGCTCTGGGAGCGCCTGGGTCACACCGCCGCCGGCAGCCTCTCCCACGAGCCCTGGCCGAAGGTCGACCCGCGCATGCTCGAGGACGATACCCTGGAGCTCGGCGTGCAGGTGGGCGGCAAGCTGCGCGGGCGCATCCGCGCGCCGAAGGACGCTCCCCAGGCCGTCCTGCTGGAGCTGGCGCGGGCCGAGGTCGGCGAGTGGCTGGCGGGCAAGGAGCTGGTGAAGTCGGTGGTGGTCCCCGGACGGTTGGTGAGCTTCGTGGTGAAAGGATGACGAGCCTACATGTGACCGAAGCGGCCGCGCCGCGCCTGCTCTCCCCCGAGCCGGCCCTCGAGCTGGCCCGCTCCCTGATCGCCGCCAGCGGCGCGGACGAGACCGAGGTCGTGATCGACACCCGCGCCGAGCGCTTCGTGCGCTACGCCGACGTCGGCCCGACCCAGAGCGCGGATCGCGAGCGCGTGGTGATCGCCGTGCGCGCGCGCAGCGCCTCGAACGCCGGCTGGCAGGAGGCGCGCGCCGAGTGCGACGGGCTCGATCCCGAAGCCGCCCACGCGGCCCTCGGCCGGGCGCTCGAGCTGGCGCGTCTCTCGCCGCCCGACCCCGAGCTGGTCGCCCTGGGCGGCGCGGTGGAGCTCGCTCCGACCCGCGCGGACGAGCGCACCCTGTCCCACCCCTTCGCCGAGAAGGCGAGTTGGGTGCGCGCGGCCCTGGCGGCCTGCGCGCGCCATGGCCTCGAGCCCGCGGGCCTGGCGACGACCTCGGGCCACGGCCGGATCCTCGTCAACTCCGCCGGCCGCGAGGTGTGGGGCGCGCGCTCGCGGGCCTCGTTCTCGCTCACGGCGACGGTTCCCGGCGGCGGCGCGGGCTTCGCGCAGGCGATCCGCGCCCGGGCCGACGAGCTCGACGTCGAGGCGGCCATCGAGCGCGCGGTGCAGAAGGCCGTCGCGAACCGCGCGCCCGAGCCGATCGAGCCCGGCGAGTATCCGGTGTTGCTCGAGCCCTCGGCGGTCAGCTCGCTGCTGCTGTTCGCGTCCTACATGGGCTTCGGCGCCCAGGAGGTGGCCGAGAAGGGCTCCTTCCTGTGCGCGAGCGCCGGCAAGCCGACCTTCTCGCCGGCCTTCACCGTGAGCGACGACGCCGGCAACGACGTCTATCCGGGGCTGGGCTTCGACGGCGAGGGCACCCCGCGCCAGCGCGTCGTGCTCGTCGAGCGCGGCGCGCCCACCGGGCCGGTCACCGATCGGCGTTGGGCGGCGAAGCTGGGCCTCGTGAACACCGGCCACGCCCAGCCCCAGCCCAGCCCCGATGGGCCGCGGGCCGACAACCTGGTCGTGGCGGCGGGGGACAAGACCGACGCGGAGCTGCTCGCGGGCCTACACCGCGGCCTACTCGTCACGCAGTTCCACTACACCAACCTGATCGACCCGCGCACGCTCCTGCTGACGGGCATGACCCGCAACGGCACCTTCTGGGTCGAGGACGGGCGCATCGTGCGCGCCGTGCGCAACCTGCGCTTCACCGACAGCCTGCTGCGCGCCTTCGCCGGCATCGAGGCCATCGGCGGCGAGCGCGAGGTCGCCGGCGCGCTCTTCGACGGCGAGGTCGTGTGCCCCGCCGTGCGCCTCTCGGGCCTGCGCTTCACCTCGACCACCGACTTCTGATCGCCGCGGAGCATCGATCATGGCCATCATCCACACCGAGGACCGACTCGAGCTCGCCAAGACCGCCGTCGCCGCGGCCCAGGCCGCGGGGGCCGACTACGCCGACGCGCGGGTCGTTCGCCTGCGGCGCGAGGAGCTGTCGATCAAGAACGGCCGCCTGGCCGGCGCCGAGGCGCCCGAGGAGTTCGGCCTGGGCGTGCGCGTGCGCGTCGCGGGCTGCCTGGGTTTCGCCGCCGCGCCCTTGCAGCGCGGCGCGGGCCGCACGTTGGCGCGCGAGCTCGCGCGGCGGGCGGTGGACGGAGCGCGCCAGCTCGCGCCCGCGCGCCGCGCGCCGGTCGAGCTCGCCGGCCGCGAGGGCACGGTGGGGGAGTACCGCACGCCCTTCGAGCGCGACCCCTTCGAGGTGCCCCTGGCCGAGAAGCTCGAGCTCCTGCGCGCCGCGGAGGCGTCCCTCGCCGGGGCCGACGCGACCGTCGTGCGCCAGGCCGACTTCAGCGCGCGCCGCGAGGAGCAGTGGCAGTGCTCGAGCGAGGGCGCCGAGCTGCACCAGCTCCTCTTGCGCACCGGCGCCGGGATCACGACCACCGCGGCCACGAACGGCCAGGTCGAGCGCCGCAGCTACCCCGCCTCCTTCGGCGGCAACTACCGGAGCGCCGGTTGGGAGCACGTGCTGGCCCTCGATCTCCCCGCCCACGGTGCGCGCATCCGCGACGAGTCGCTCGCCCTGTGCCACGCCGAGCCCTGCCCGGCGGGCGTGCGCACCCTGATCCTGGGCGGCAGCCAGCTCATGCTGCAGATCCACGAGTCGGTGGGGCACCCCAACGAGCTCGACCGTGTCTTCGGCCACGAGGCCGACCTCGCCGGCGCGTCCTTCGCCACGACCGAGAAACTCGGCACCTTCCGCTACGGCTCGCCGCTCGTGAACCTGGTGGCCGACTCGACCGTGCCCGGCGGGCTCGACACCCGTGGCTTCGACGACGAGTGTGTCACGAGTGGCCGCTGGCACGTGGTCAAGGACGGGCTCTTCGTCGGCTACCACACCAGCCGCGAGTGGGCCGCGCGCATCGGCGAGCAGCGCAGCCGCGCCACGGCCCGCGCCGAGGGCTGGTACAACCCGCCGATCGTGCGCATCACGAACCTCTCGTTGATGCCCGGAAAGGGCTCGCTCGACGAGCTCTTGGCCTCGACCGAGGACGGCGCGATCTTCGCCGACACGGTGAAGATGTGGTCGATCGACCAGCGCCGCATGAACTTCCAGTTCACGTGCGAGATCGCCTGGGAGATTCAGGGCGGCAAGCTGGGCCGCATCCTGCGCAGCCCGACCTACCAGGGCTCGACGCCGACCTTCTGGAACTCCTGCGACGCGATCGCGGGGCCCGAGGCCTGGCAACTGTGGGGCGTGCCCAACTGCGGCAAGGGCAACCCGATGCAGGTGGCCGAGATGAGCCACGGCTGCTCCCCGGCGCGCTTCCGCGGCGTGACCTTCGTGCAGACCGGCTGACCCCTGCCCGCCCCCGGTAACACGCGACGATGGGACGGGATGGGCAGGTCGAGCGGCAGTGGAAGTTGTGGCGGCTGCTGGCGCGCAATCACCAGCCGATGGGCTGCGCGGAGCTGACCGAGCAGCTCGGTCAGGAGGGGGTCTCGGTGCGCACGGTGCGGCGCGACCTCGAGCTGCTGCGGCGCATCGGGGTGCCGATCGTGGAGCATCGGCAGGGGCGCGAGGTGCGGTACTCGGCGCGGGATGATGGGCCGGAGTTGCGGCTCTCGCGCGAGGCGGTGCTGGCCCTGCGTCTGGCGCTGGGGCTCCTGCGGCCCTTCGAGGGCACGCCCGTAGGTGAGTCCCTGGCCCAGCTCGGCAAGAAGCTCGAGGCGCGGCTGCCGGCCAAGGTGCTGGCGCACTTTTCCGGCTTGGTGGAGAACGTGGCCGTGCGGCTCGACGCGCCGGCCGACCTGCGCGCCGCGGAGGGCGTGTTCCAGCGGGTGCGGGAGGCGCTCGCCGCGCGGCGTGTGTTGGCCTTCGACTACCGCGCCGCGGACGGCACGCACTCCCAGCGCCGCGTGCATCCCCAGGGCCTGGTGCTCGGGCCGCGGGGCCTCTACCTGATCGGGCGCGACGAGACGCGGGCCGGCGAGCTGCGCACGTTTCGCCTCGAGCGCATGCTCGCCGCGCGCCTCGAGGAGCGCGCGGCGCGCGCCGACCCGACCTTCGACCCCGAGGACTATCTCGCCGGCAGCCTCGGCATCCACTCGCCGCAGCATCCTCCCCGCGACTATCGCATCCGCCTCTTCAGCGAAGCCGCGGCCCTCACCCTGCGCGAGAACCCCTGGCACCCCGCTCAGCGCCTGGTGCGCCAGCGCGGCGGCCTCTGGGAGCTCACTCTGACGCTCACCAGCGACCGCGAGCTCCTCCCGCGTCTCCTGGCCCTGGGTCCCGACGCCGAATTGCTCGAGCCCGCCGCCCTGCGCCGCGAGCTCACCGCCCTCTGCACCGCCGCCGCCGCGCGCTACTCCGCGCCCAAGATTCCCCCGCGACGCCGGACCTGATCTGTCCCGCACCCGCCGTAGCCTGCCCCGGTCCGCCGCGGGGGCCGTGCCGACACGGGCCACCGGGGGGGATCGAGGAGTTTTGGGCTCGCAACCCGGGGCCCCGTCGGGATCCCGCGCGGATTCCCGCCGACCCCGTCCTCGCGGCCCGCCGGCCCTTCCCGGGACCGGCCGGGCCCTTTTCCTACTCGTGCAATCCTCTCTCCCGTCCCGTTGCACGGGCTGCTGCGCGAGCGATGCACGCACCGCGCTCCCCAGGACGTACGCGAGTCCGGGGCGGGTGGACCCCTCGTAGCGGAAGGGCTAGCGTGAATCGAAGGAGTGGACATTCATCCGGGCGATCGCTGTTCTCCCGGCGCGGCTTGGGATTGCCAGGCCGCACCTCGGATCGACCGCCGCAGCGAGGAGATCCCGACATGCCCTGCATCGAAACGACCAGCACGATCGCGCTCGATGCCGAGACTGCGAACCTGGCCCTCTGGCGCAACGTCACGAGATGTGCTTGGGGCGACTTGCGGCGGCCGTGCCCATGAACGGCAGGTCGCGGATCCTGTTTCTGCCCGTCGTGCTGGCCCTGGGCCTCGTCGGCGGGTGGTGGACCCTGGGGGAGAATCGCGCGCGGGGCGCGGGTGAGGGGGTCGAGCCCGGGGTCGAGCGCAGCGTAGGGGAGCGCGGTGGAGCGCAGCCGTCCGCGGGATCCGTCGCAGGTGAGCCCGCTGCCGCACGCACGCAGCTGGTTCGCGAGCAGGCGACGGTGGGGGACGGGGGTTTCGTCGAACTCGAGGTGCGCGGCCTGCCCGCGGATTGGGACAGGCTCGAGGTGCAGGCCCATCGCTTCGATGCTGCGCGGCCGAGCGGGCCGTTGGTGGGCCCGACCCATGCGCTCGAGGGGACTGGCGGCCGGGCAGCGTGCCGGCTCGATCTGCCGGCCGGGGAGGAGCTCTACCTCGCCGTGTGGGGACCCGGCCTGCGGCGGACGACGCGAGACGAGCCCTTCGCGCTCGCGCCGGGCGAGGTGCGCAGCCTCGTCATCGACGTGGCCGAGCGCTGCACCCTGACCGGACGTGTGCTCGACCTTCCGGTTCCCGCCACGCGCACGCTCTGGCTGCTGCACGCGCCCCATCCGGTCCCCGGTGCACAGCGCCCGCCGCACCCCCATCCCGCGCCGCTCGAAGCCCGCTTGGACGCGGATGGGCGGTTCCGGTTCGTGGGGCTCGCGCCCGGTACCGCATCGCTCTCCCTCATGCTGGGGGCCAACCCGATCCCATTGCTCGACGAGCAGGGCCGCAGCTCCTGGCCGGTGTGTGGGGGCGCGCCGCTCGAGGTGCGTCCCGCCCGGCCCTTGGTCGGCCTCGCTCCCGTGGACGAGCTCGGCCAGCCCCGCGCCGACGAGCCCTTCGCGCCGATCCCGAATCGTGGACCAGCCGGCGATCCGCGGCTCCATCCCGGCGGGGTCGCGCTGGTTCCCCTCGAGGATCTGTCCGATCCCGGGCGCATCGGCCTCTACCTGCCGCGCCGCGGCGTCTACTTTCGGGATCCACGTCTCGCCGCGCCGCGTCCCGGTGACGTGCTCGCGATCGAAACGGCGCTGCCCAACGCTCAGGCGGGCAGCATCCGCGTCCAGTGTGGCGAGCCCTTGCCGGAGGGCCTGGTGGTGGACTTCGAGCACCACGGTCCGCACGGGCCATCCCGCCTGCTGGGCTTGCAGATTGCGGTCCTGCTGCGCGGCGCCCGCGCGGGAGCGGTGCGCATGGAGCCCCTCGTGGACGGCGCGCGCCTCGTCGGCCTGCCCCCCGGCCTCTACGACCTCTTCTGGTCCTGGGGCGGCCGCCGGGCCTTCGCGCAGTCCGTGCCCGTCGAGGCCGGCATCGAGACCCCCGTGCGCGTTGCGGCCCCGCGCCTGCGCCAGATCGTCGTCCGTGTGCCGCGCTGGGAGGAGCTGCCGCCCGAGCTGCGGCCGATCGAGTTGGTCCTCGAGCACCACCGCACTCGTATCCAGGGGGGTGAAGCGCGTCTCGCCGTGCTCGATCCCGCGCCCCTCGAAGTCCTGGTCGGCCACTGGGAGAACTTCTGGTGGTCGCGCGCCTTGCCCCTGATCCCGGCCGCGGACGCGTACGTGCTCGAGCTCCCGGTGGACGAGCTGCGTGTGTTCCCGCTCGAGGTCCGGCCGATCCTGGGCGGCCGCATCGTGGCCGAAATCGAACAACCCGCCGCCGTGCGGGCCCTGTTCCCGAGCCTCCCGCCGACGCGCCCCGCCCAGCCCCGCGAGGGGGGAGCGCCCCGCATCCTGCACGAAGCAGGGCATTTGCCCCGCGGCTGGATCCGCGAGTACGGCCCCGATTTCCACCTGGTCCACGGCCGCGTCGAGTCGTTCCTCCCCGGCGCACCACCCTCCCTCCCCGGCGCCTGGTGCGACCTGACCCTCACGCCCCCCGGCCTCCTGCTCCACGTCCTGCTCGAGTCCCCCCAGTCCCCGTCCCACCCCGTCCCCCTCACCCTGGCCGACACCTCCGCCCCCCTGCGCCTCTGGCTCCCCGCCCCGCCCGGCACCCTGCTCCTGCGCGACCCAGCCGGCCGCGAGCAGCGCCACCCGCTCGACGGTTCGAGGACGAGGATCGAGATCGAGGTGCGCTGATCGTCCGTTGGGCCGAGCGGCGGGGCGGCGGCGGTGGGGGTGACGGGCGGGGCTTCGATTCGGAGGCTGTAGACTTTGGCGAGGATCGTCATGCAACATCGACCGTTCAGCTCCAGCCTGCTTGGTTTCGCGGCCCTGACCTTCGTGCTCGGGTTGGGCGGGAGCGCCGGCGCGCAGGTGCACTATCACGGGGATGGGCAGCCTTGGAAGCAGCGGGCGAGGGGCGGGCCCGATGGGGAGGTGCCGGGGTGGTTCTACAACCTCGGGGGGACGGGGGTGCGGGTGCGGCTCGAGGCGGAGGCTCCGCGGAGTTTGCGCGTGGAGTACGTGTTCGAGGGGTCGCCGGCGGCCGGGACGGTGCGCGTCGGGGATCGGATCACGGGCGCGGGCGGGTTGGCGTTCGTCGCGCCCCATCGGAACGGGTACGGCATGGAGGTGTTCGGGGCCGAGGGGCCGGTGCTCGAGATGGCGCGGGCGATCGAGGTCTGTCTGGGGGCGGAGGGCGAGAGGGAGGGGCGGCTCGCGCTCTCGCTCCTGCGCGCGGGCGAGGCGCTCGAGGTCGAGCTGGAGCTCGGGCGCGGGCAGGGCAGCTATGGGGCGAGCTTCCCCGTCGATTGCGAAAAGAGCGAGCGCGAACTCGCGCTGCTGCTCGAGTACCTCGTCGCGCGGCAGGGCGAGGACGGCTCGTGGGGCAGCCCGCCCCAGGACACGTTCGCGCCCTTGGCGCTGCTCGCCAGCCACGTGCCGGCGCATCGCGCGGCGGCGGAGCGCAACGTCCGCTGGCACGCCAGGACGACCGATCGCGGCGGCGCGGGGGACCTTCCGAATTGGAGCTACATGGCGGCGGCGATCGTGCTCGCCGAATACTACCTCCAGAGCGGCGAGGAATGGGTGCTGGACGAGCTGCGCGAGGTGCACGATTTCCTCGTCGCCGGCCAATACATGGACCTCTCCCAGGTGAATCCGAGGGTGAAGGAGTCGCACCCCGGCTCCTGGCCGCGGGATGCGCGCGATTCCCATGGCGGCTGGGGGCACCGGCCCGGATTCGAGGGCTATGGGCCGATCAGCATGCTGACCGGCCAGGGCGCCCTGGCGCTGGCGCTGATCGCGCGCTGCGGCATCGAGGTCGATCCCGCACGCCAGCGCGCAGCCTACGACTTCCTCGCCCGCGCCACGGGCCGCAACGGCTACGTGTGGTACGAGGACGAGGTCGCCGGCCACGACGACTGGGCCGACCTGGGCCGCACCGGCGCGGCGGCGATCGCCTGCGCGCTCTCGCCCTTCGAGGACGGCCGCGAACGCGCTCGACGGCACGCGCGCATGCTCGGCGCGCACCCCGAGAGTTTTCCCGACACCCACGGCTCGCCGTTGCTCGGCATGGGGTACGCGGCCCTCGGCGCCTGGACCGATCCCCCGAGTTTCCGCCGGCTGATGGACGCCAACCGCTGGTGGTTCGTGCTCGCCCGTTGCGCGGACGGCAGCTTCCACTACCAACCGAACCGCGACAACGCGGGCTACGGGGCGGACTCGCGCCTGGCCGCGAGCGCGATGGCGGCCTTCGTGCTCTCGATCCCGCGTCGGGCCCTGGTCGTGACCGGCCGGCCGCCGTTGCCGGCGGGGGAGCCGGGCGACGCTCCGGAGGGGCGGCGCGGGGAGCGTTGACCGGGCGCGGCGCGGGTCCCTGCGGACGTCGGCCCCTTGTCCGGCTCCCCGGCCTCGGGTAGATCCGGGGCGCGCGCGATGGGCCCGGTGCGGGCCGTCGCGCGCGGGGCCGCGGGCGTCCTCCCGCGCCGGAGCAGGCGCTGGTGGACGGCTCGCCCGAGTTGATGGCGGCGGTGGCGCTGGTGCTCGCGCAGTCGGCCGCCCTGGAGCGCTACGAACGGCGCGCGGAGGGGCTGCTCGAGGAGGCCCTCGAGCTCTCGCGCATGGTCGCCGGTGGGCGCGTGCCGCGCTCGAACCGCGGATGGGTGCGGCGCGTGGGGCGCCTGACCGGGGATCGGCTCGAGCTGGCGCGTTGGTTCTACCTGGTGGACCGGCCCGAGGAGACTTGGGAAGATGCGCGCGTGGCCGCCACCTACGACGCGCTCTTCGAGGCCCTCGAGCTGCGCGAGCGCCACCTCGCCATGCAGCACGAGCTCGCGGCGGTCAGCACCTCGACCGAGACGGTCATCGACCTGTGGCACGGCCGGCGCTCGAACGCCCTCGAGTGGGCCATCGTGCTGCTGATCGTGGTCGACATCGTGCTCGTCGTGGGGGAGAAGGTCCTGTGAGCCCGGGGCGCGAGGGCGGGATCGGACGGGAAGGCGTCGAGCCGGGCGGCGCGGCTCGCCCGCGCATGCCCTTCGAGATCGACCTCGACATCCTGCCCCAACCGGACGACACGACCTGCGGGCCGACCTGCCTGCACGCGATCTACAAGCACCTGGGCGACGAGCAGCCGCTCGAGAAGCTGATCCGCAAGGTGCGGCGCCTCGAGGGCGGCGGGACGCTCGCGGTGCTGATGGGTCTGCACGCCCTCGAGCGCGGCCACGAGGTCGTGCTCTACAGCTACAACCTGCACGTCTTCGACCCGAGCTGGTTCCCGCTCGCGGGCTCGGACCTGGCCGCCAAGCTGCGCGCGCAGCTCGAGGTCAAGACCAAGCCGCGCCTGCGCACGGCCATCAAGGCCTACCTCGAGTTCATCGAGCGCGGTGGCGAGGTGCGCTTCGCCGACCTGACCGTGGGCCTGGTGCGCAGCTACCTGAAGCGCGGCATCCCGGTCGTGGCCGGCATCAGCGCCACCTGGCTCTACCGCAGCGCGCGCGAGCTGGGCGAGCCCCTGGTCCAGGACGACCTGCGCGGTTTCCCCCAGGGCCACTTCGTGTTGCTGTGCGGCTACGACCCGGACGAGCGCAGGTTCCTGGTCGCGGATCCGCTCCAACCCAACCCCATCGCGCCCGGCGGGCGCTACGTCGTGGACGCCGACCGGCTGGTGTGCTCCATGCTCCTGGGGGTCATCACCTACGACGCCAACATGCTGATCGTGCGCCCCGAGCGCCGCCCTCCGGAGGAAGTGCGACGTGATTCTGCTCGTCGTCGACGAACCCGCTAACTGGCCCCTGCAGGTGCCCGGGATCGACATCGTGTCGGCCCGGCGCTACCTGACCGAACCGGACTTCGCCCAGCGCCGCGGCACGGTCGTGTTCAACCTGTGCCGTAGCTACGCCTACAAGCGCTCGGGCTACTACGTCTCGCTGCTGGCCGAGGCCCGCGGCCACCGCGTCAAGCCCGACGTGGCGACCATCCAGGACCTGCGCTCGCAAGCCGTGACGCGCATCGTCTCGAGCGACCTCTCCGAGCGCATCGCCAAGGCGCTCAAACCCCTGGAGTCGAAGACCTTCGAGCTCAGCATCTACTTCGGCAAACCCCTGACCGAGCGCTACCAGCACCTCGCGTCCGCGCTCTTCGACCAGTTCCAGGCCCCGCTCCTGCGCGCCAAGTTCGTCAAGCAGCGCGAGTGGCAGCTCCAGCACGTCAACGCCATCCCGGCCAGCGAGATCCCCGAGAGTCACCGGCCCTTCGTGATCCAGGCCGCCGAGAGCTACTTCGCGCGACGGCGCTGGACGCCGCGGCGTCCCAAGGCGCCGCGCGCCAGCCTGGCGATCCTGGTCGACCCCGAGGAGGCGCTCCCGCCCTCCAACAAGGGCGCCATCAAGCGCTTCCTGCAGGCGGCGCGCACGCTCGGCATGGAGGCCGAGCTGATCACGCGCCAGGACTACGCCTCCGTGGCCGAGTTCGACGCCCTGTTCATCCGCACCACCACCTCGGTCGACCACTACACCTGGCGCTTCGCGCGGCGCGCCGCGGCTCGCGACCTGGTCGTGGTGGACGATCCCCAGTCGATCCTGCGCTGCACGAACAAGGTCTATCTGTCCGAACTCCTGGCGCGCCACGAGGTGCCCGCCCCGCGCACGAAGGTCGTGCACAAGGGCAACGTCGAGGAGCTCCTGCGCGAGTTCTCCTTCCCGCTCGTCCTGAAGAAGCCCGACAGCTTCTTCTCGATCGGCGTGACCAAGATCCAGGACGAGGCCGAGCTGCGCGCACGCCTCGAGCCGCTCCTCGAGGACTCCGAGCTGGTCATCGCCCAGGAGTTCGTGCCCACCGAGTTCGATTGGCGCGTGGGCATCTTCGACAAGAAACCGCTCTACGTCTGTCGCTACTTCATGGCCAAGAAGCATTGGCAGATCCTGCACCACGAAGGGCAGGGGCGTTACAGCGCCGGTAAGGTCGAGTGCGTGGCGGTCGAGGACGCGCCGCGCCAGGTCGTGCGCGCCGCGCTGGCGGCCGCCGATCCGATCGGCGACGGTCTGTATGGCGTGGACGTCAAGCAGTTCGGGCGCAAGGCGGTCGTGATCGAGGTCAACGACAACCCCAACATCGACCACGGCTACGAGGACCAGGTGCTGGGCGACGCGCTCTACGAGCGCATCCTGGGCGGCATGCTCGAGCGCGTCGAGCGCGGCGAGGCGGGGTCGCGATGACGAAGGCCGAGCACCTGCGCCTGTTCGAGGCCCACGGGGTCGAGATCGAGTACATGATCGTCGACCGGCGCACCCTGGACGTGGCGCCCATCGCCGACCGCTTGCTCGTCGACGCGGCCGGGGAGGTCGTCTCGGACATCGAGCGCGGCCGCATCACCTGGTGCAACGAGCTCAGCGCCCAGGTCGTCGAGCTCAAGGTCACCCAACCCGAGCCGGCCCTGGAGCCGCTGCCCGAGCTGTTCCAAGCCGAGGTGGCCGAGATCGACCGGCGCCTCGAGCCCCTCGGCGCTCGCCTCCTGCCCACCGGCCTGCATCCCTGGATGGACCCCGTGCGCGAGACGCGCCTGTGGCCCCATGGGGCGGGCGAGATCTACCGCGCCTTCGACGCGGTCTTCGACTGCCGCGGCCACGGCTGGTCGAACCTGCAGAGCGTGCAGCTCAACCTGCCCTTCGCCGACGACTCCGAGCTCGTGCGCCTGCACGCCGCCATCCGCCTGCTGCTCCCGTTGATGCCGGCCCTGGCCGCCAGCACGCCCTTCGTCGAGGGCGCCGCGCCCGGCTGGCTCGACGAGCGCCTGCGCTACTACGCCGCGAACTGCCGCCGCCTGCCCTCGGTGACGGGCCTGGTGGTGCCCGAGGACGTCTCCGGCAAGGCGCAGTACGAGCGGGAGATCCTGGGCCGCATGTTCGCCGACATCGCGCCCCTCGATCCCGAGGGCCTCCTGCGCGAGGAGTGGCTCAACGCCCGCGGCGCCACCGTGCGCTACGACCGTTGGGCGATCGAGATCCGCGTGCTCGACACCCAGGAGTGCCCGCTGATGGACCTCGCGATCCTGGCCGCGATCACGGCGCTGGTGCGGGCCCTGGTCGAGGAACGCTGGGGGAGCCTCGCCGAGCAACGCGCGCTCGACACCGAGGAGTTGGCCGAGATCTTCCGCGCGGCCTGCGTGGGCGCCGAGACGACCGTCGTGCGTCACCCCGGGCTCCTGCGCGTGCTCGGCCGGCCCGCGGGCCGTGCGCCGCGGATCGACGCATTGTGGTCGGAACTCCTGGCCGAGCTCTGGCCCGCGGGCTCCGCGCCGCGCCTGCGTTGGGGGCCGGCCCTCGACGTGTTGCTGGGCGAGGGTTCGCTCGCCACGCGCATCCAGCGCGCGAGCGGCAAGTCGCCCAGCCGCGCGCGCCTGACCGAGGTCTACGGCGCCCTCGCCGACTGCCTGCGCGAAGGCCGGCCCTTTCGCGCCTGATCGCCGTGGCGCGGACGAGCGTGACACGTTCGGCGAAACCGCCGCGCGGCGGCGAGCTGCCGCTGCTGCTCACCTGCGAGCACGGGGGCAACGCCGTCCCGTCCCGTTGGCGCGCGCTCTTCGAGGGGGCCGAGCGCGCCCTTGCCAGCCACCGCGGTCACGATGCGGGCGCCGCGGAGCTCACGGCGGACCTCGCGAGCGCGCTCGGCCCGGCCCTGGGCCGCGCGCCGCGGGTGCACCGCGCGACGCGCCTGCTCGTCGACACGAACCGTTCCCTCGCGAACCCCGAGCTCTTCTCCAAGTGGACCGCCGACCTGCCCGAGCACGAACGCCGGCGCCTGGTGGCGACGCTCTGGGAACCGCACCGCGCCGCGGTGCGCGCGGCCCTCGAGGACGAGCTCGCGCGGCGCCCGTGGATCCTGCACGTCGGCGTGCACTCCTTCACGCCCGTCCTGCGCGGCGAGCGGCGAGCGCTGCACGTCGGCCTGCTCTACGATCCGCGCCGCGCGCACGAACGCAGCTTCGCCCGCCGTTGGCGGCGCGAGATCCAGCGCCGGGCCCCGCGGCTCGTCGTGCGCCTCAACGCGCCCTACCGCGGCGACGCCGACGGCTTGACGACCAACCTGCGCCGCGAGCTCGGCCCGCGCTACCGGGGCTTCGAGCTCGAGGTGCGCAGCGACCGCCTCCGCCACCCCGAGCCCCGCCGCGCCCTGGCGACGATCTTCGCCGCCTCCCTGCGCGCGGCCTTGGGGGCCGAGCGTCCAGCCGCGGGGTGAACCTCGCCCGGGGAGCGACTCGCTTGGCCCCGCGGGAGGGACCCGTCTGCGCGGTCCGGGGGATTCGCGCAGGTCCGGGGTGACCGCGGCGGGGGAAAGGCGTACCCATGGGGCGGAGTCCCAACCCTCGGGACTCGCTGGACCTCCGACCGGGCTCGAGGTGTTGCCATGGCCAACGTCCGCATGCTGCTCGCTCCGCTCGCCCTCGGCCTGCCCGTCGTTGCCTGGGCCCAATCCTCCGCGGCGCAGGAGCTGGCTCGAATCGAACTGGTCGGTCGCGTGCAGGGCCTTCCAGCGGGGACGGCCCGCGTGCACGGGAGCCTGCTCCTGTGCGGCGCCCAGCGGTCCCTGCTGCGCTCCTTCGAGGCGCGGATGCTGGAAGGCGGGCGGTTCGAAGCCGGGCTGCCGGTCCCTGCGTGGCCCGAAGCGCTCGAGTACGAGCTGCACCTGTGGACGGCGGACGGGAGCGGGCAACGCCTGGCGGCCAGGCTGGAATGGCGCGGCCGGCTACCCCACGCGGAACACGACCTGGGCGACCTCTACCTGGTGCGGCCGCCCCGGCTCGCGGAGGGCCGGGTGCTCGATCCCGCGGGAGCGCCGCTCCCGGGGACGCGCGTGCGGGTCGAGGTGCTCGACGCCGACGCGGCACACGCGGGTCTCCCCCGCGGACACTGGCGCGAGAGGATCGACCTCGAGACCCGCTCGCGCGACGATGGGACCTTCGCCGTCGTGGGCCTGCTCGGGGCGGGCGAGGAGCGCCTGCGGCTCTCGGTGTCGGACGGCGCGAACCGCTGGTCGAGCGTGGTGGTGTCCGGCGCGCAGGGGGTGGAACTCGGGATGGAGGGGCTCGAGCCCTTCGGCGGACGGGTCCTGGTCGAGGAAGGCGTGCCCCTGCGCGCGATCACGGTCGAGGTACTCCGCAGCGGGGACGGGGCCCGGGCCCGAGCCACTCCGCGCGAAGACGGCTCCTTGGATTTCGACGATCTCCTCCCGGGTTCCTACGACGTGTCGGTCTTCCTGCGGGGCGAGTCCGCGCCGCTGTGGGTCGAGCGACAACTCGGCGTGGGGCACTTCGGCACCCTCGATCTGCGCGGTCGCATCGGGGTGCTCACTCTGCGGGTGGTCGACCCGCAGGGCCGGCCCGCGGCATCCGCCAGCGTGTCCGTACGGCCGGCGGGCGCCGAGACGTTCCAGGCCGAGACCCGGAGCCAGCCCGTGCCCGGGGTCTGGGAGTTCGTCACCTCCCATCCAGCCCTCGACCTGCTCATCGACGACTTCGGCCATCGCCGGAAGGAACTGCTGGGAGTCCGCGGGGACGTTCTCGTGACCCTCGAACCGAAGCTCCAGGTGCACGTCCGTCTCGCGCAGCGCCCGAGCTGGCTACCCGCGGGGGCCGGCATCCAATTGAACTTGGCCCAGGGGCTGGGCCTGGGAGGCAGCGCCCTGCTGGACCAGCACGGTCAGGCCCGCATCGAGCTGCGCACCGCGGGGCCCCACGCCGTGTCCCTGAGCCTGCTGGATCCGGAGAGCGGCGCGCTCCGGGCATTCAGTCACGCGCGGCTCGATTGGCTCGTGCTCGACGCACTCGAAGTCCAGCCGTTCGTGCTGCACATCGACGAGGTCTACTCCCAGCGCCTACGCGGGCAATGGGAACGGTCCCAGCGCTAGCCCGGGTTATTCATGAGATTTTCGAGCAGACGGCCCAACCGGCGGCCTACGGCCGCCTTTCGCCGCCTGGCGGCACTTTGCGGCCACGGGAGTCCTCAACGACCTGTTCAAGGTCGCCTCCGGCTCCCGCGCCCGCAAAGCACCACCAGGCAACGACTTGGGCTCGTCTGCTCGAAAATCTCATGAATAATCCGGGCTAGCCCCGGGTTACGGCTCCCAGGTCAGCTCGAGGCCGTTCGAGAGGTTGAAGCCGCCGCCGCAGGGGGTGCTGAGGGAGTCGCGGTACCAGACCTGGTAGTTGAGCGTCAGGCCCGGGGTCGCCCCGCCGGGGCCCGCCAGGGGGAAGGTGGTGGCGGTCGCTCCGGTGGGGCCGGGGATGCGGATCTGCAGGCGCCGCGTGCTGCCCCCCACGCAGCGCAGGCCGTCGCCGAAGACGACCCCCGCGCCGCCCGCGGTCCGCGTGGTGCCCTGGAAGAAGAGGGCTGCGTTGCCGGGCAGCAGGTTGTGGCCGTGCAGCACCAGGTCCAGGGCCGCGATGCTGGCGCTGCCCGTCGCCTAGAGCAGCCCGCCCTCGGCGGTGTCGTTGCGGCAGCCGTGGAAGCGCCGGCCGGAGTTGGCGCACGGACAGGCCGCGCCGGAGCCGTCTCCGAAGCAGTAGAAGCTGCCCAGGCGGTACTCGTAGGCGCCCATGTCGGGCGCCGCGCCGAGGATGCGGGGGAACGCGTCGAGATCGAGTCCGAGCAGGCCGCCGGTGATGGGTGGGGGCGTCGCCGTGCCCGTGTCCCGGCAGGGCGAGTCCGCCTGCAGCCGGAAGTCGTTGGTCGGGTGCACGAAGCGCGGGTCCGCGTCGATGTTGCCCGGACCCGGTGACGAGCCGACGAAGCCGAAGCAGGAGTACTGGAGCCCGCCCCCGTAGGTCGTGTAGTCGATGTCGGCCGAACCCAGGTTGAAGCGGCTGATCGTGTTCACGACCAGCGTGTTGCTGCCGATCGTCAACGCCCCGAGCCAATCCCCCGCCCAACTGCGGTTCCGGGTCACCGTGCAGTTCAGCACCACCGCGGTTCCCCCGGCCACGTTGCGGATCCAAATCCCGGGCGCGTCGAAGTCGACCGTGTTGTTGCTGAAGACGCAGTTCTGGATCAGGGGCGCGCCGCCGGTCGAGTAGAGGCCACCCGCATCCAACCAGGCAGAGTTGTCGCGCACGTGGCAGTTGCGGATGGTCGGCGAGGCGTTCTGGATCAGGATGCCGCCGCCCGAACTCCTCGTGCCGCCGTCGCGAATCGTGAAGCCGTCGACGATCGTGTCCCGCGTCTCGCCGGCCACGAACTCGAGCACGCGTCCGCCGCCGCCGGTGAGGGCCGTGACCGAGTGACCCGCCCGGCTCTGGAGCAGCACGCGTTTGCCGAGGAACTGGATCGTCCCGGCGTAGGTGCCCGGCGCGACCGAGATCGTGTCGCCGTCCGACGCGGCCTGCACGGCGGAGGGGATGCTCGCGTACTGCTCCGGGACGAGCAGGGTGCTCTGCGCGGAGGCCCAGGGCCCCAGAAGGCCCACGACGAGGATCAGTCGGGTGGGGTGCATGTTCCCCAGGTTACCCAGCCGGCCCTGGGGCGGGGGCGCGGGCGCCCCCAGGGGGGCCGGGGCGCCCGCGGGCCGGCTCACTTGGCCTCGATCAGCTCGACGTCGAAGATCAGCGTCGCGCGCGGCGGGATGGTCGGCGCGCGGCCGGCGGCGCCGTAGGCCAGGGCGAAGGGGATGACGAGCTTGCGCTTCTCGCCGACCTTCATCGAGCCGACCCCTTCGGTCCAGCCCTTGATGACCTGGTTCAGGCCGAAGGTGGCGGGTTGGCCGCGATCGACCGATGAGTCGAACTTCGTGCCGTCGACGAGCCAGCCGGTGTAGTGCACGGTGACCTGCGCGGTCGGGCCGCTGGGTGCGGCGCCCGTGCCGGGGCGCAGGGTGTAGTAGACGAGGCCCGACTCGGTGCGCTGCTCCGCGCCCTGCACCGGATCGCCCGGCAGACGCGGGACCTCGGTCTTCGACGCGATCACGCCCTCGGCGTCGAACTCGATGCGCCAGCGGGCGTCGGCGGAGCAGGTCTCGGCGCGGAAGGCGCCGGCCTCGGAGTCGAAGCGCACCAGCGTCGCTTTTCCGCCGGTGGCCTCCTCGGCGAGCTTCAGGGCGCGCGCGGCGTCGAGGGGCGCGGCGGCGAGCGCCTGGGCGACCTCGGCCGCCGTGGCCGGCAGCTTCTCGTAGTTCTTGCCCGCGCTCTGCGGGTCGAGGGCGGGGGAGAGGGCCAGGGCGGCGCCGGCGAGGCACGCGCCGACGAGCAGGGCGGGGAGGGGACGGGGCATGGGAACTCCTGGGAGGGCGGTGCGAACGGGCCCGGGCCCGGCGGGCCCGGGGGCCGGGATGATGGGTCCCGGGGCCGTCGCGGGCAACTCGCCCCGGCCGAGGGCGCCCCGCGGGGGGGCCTCCGCGGGCCTCCCGCGCGCTTCGGGGTCCGTGGCTGACATCCAAGAAGTGCAGAATCTGCATTTTTTGAGTGCCACACACTCTGAGAGACGCCACTCTTTGGCCGCCTTGACGTGCCAAACGTGCACGTTCTGCGCTCCAGCCGTCCCCTGGAGACCCCCCCTGGCCACCGACCCCCGCCTGCCCCCATGCCCACCACCCTGCACCGGACCGAACTCGCCGCCTGCCGCGACGTGGCCCCCAACATGGGTCGCGCCGAGATCCTGAAGCACCTCGAGGCCCACGGGGTGCGTTTCCTGCGCCTGCAGTTCACCGACCTCACCGGCGTGAACAAGAACGTCGAGGTGCCCGCGAGCCAGTTCGAGAAGGCCCTCGACGGCGAGGTGATGTTCGACGGCTCCTCGATCGAGGGCTTCACGCGCATCGAGGAGTCCGACATGCTCCTGCGGCCGGACTACGCCAGCTACCGCGTGGACCCCTGGCTCTCGACCGGCCACCTGGGCCGCGACCAGGGCCGCGTCGCGCGCCTGATCTGCGACATCCACCGTCCCGACGGCACCGAGTTCGAGGGCTGCCCGCGCCTGACGCTCAAGAGGGTCTGCGCCAAGGCGGCCGAGCTGGGCTACGTGATGCAGGCCGGTCCCGAGGCCGAGTTCTTCCTCTTCCTGCGCACGCCGGACGGCGAGGCCACCACCTCGACCCACGACCGCGCGGGTTACTTCGACCTGGCGCCGATCGACCTGGGGGAGGAGTGCCGGCGCGAGATCGTGATCGCCCTCGAGGCCCTGGGCTTCGAGATCGAGGCCGCCCACCACGAGGTCGCGCCCGGCCAGCACGAGATCGACTTCAAGTACGGCGACGCGGTCTCGACCGCGGACAACCTGGCCACCTTCCGCTTCGTGGTGCGGCGCGTGTCGCGCGACATGGGCCTGCACGCGACCTTCATGCCCAAGCCCATCGAGGGCCAGAACGGCTCGGGCATGCACGTGCACCAGTCGTTCTTCAAGGACGGCAAGAACGTCTTCTACGACCCCAAGGGCGAGCACGGCGGCATCTCCGACGTAATGCGCTGGTACGTCGGCGGCCTGCTCGAGCACGCACGCGGCTTCGCGGCCATCACGAACCCGCTGGTGAACTCCTACAAGCGCCTGGTGCCCGGCTACGAGGCCCCGACGCACCTCGCCTGGTCGATGCGCAACCGCTCGCCGCTGATCCGCGTGCCCGACCGGCGCGGCATCGGCACGCGCTGCGAGCTGCGCATGCCCGACCCCGCCTGCAACCCCTACCTGGCCTTCGCCGTGATGCAGGCGGCGGGCCTCGATGGCGTGCTGAACAAGATCGAGCCGCCCGAGCCGGTCTCGGCCAACGTCTATCAGATGAGCGCCCGCGAACGCGCCAAGCGCCGCATCAAGAGCCTGCCCGCGGACCTGGGCGAGGCCGTCGATCAGCTCGAGGGCTCGCGCGTGGTGCGCGAGGCCCTGGGCGATCACATCTTCCACAACTACCTCAAGGCGAAACGCGCCGAGTGGCAGGAGTACATCGCCAGCGTCCACCCCTGGGAGCTGGACCGCTACCTGCAGTCCTATTGAGCGGCGCTGGCCCGCTGCCCCCCCCGCGGCGGCCGCCGTCCCCCGCGCGCGGGGGGGCGGACAGGGCGGCGGCCGGTCCGGGACCGGTCGCCGCCGTCGCCGTTTCGCGGGGCGGCGCCCGCTCCAGACCCCTGGGCAAGGAACCGTGTCCCGGATAGGGTTCTGCCCGGCCCTCCCGCGCCGGGTGACGACCGGGCGCGGGGACCGGCCGGGAGAGCGTGGGCGCCGAGGGGGCGTCCCGCGCCGCACCCGGGGTCCGGGCCCGATCGGATCCCCATCGATGTCGAAACACCGCTTCCTGCGGGTCGCGTCCGCGATCTGCCTGCTCTCCCTGTGCGCACCGCGCGCCGCCGCGCAGGACAACGTGTTGCTGATCCTGGCCGACGACCTGGGGGTCGACATGCTGGGCTGCTACGGGCTCGGCTCGGACCTCCCGCCGACGCCGAACCTCGACGCCCTGGCGGCCGAGGGCGTGCGCTTCGAGCGCGCCTGGTCGAACCCGCTGTGTTCGCCGACGCGGGCCACGATCCTCACCGGGCGCTATTCCTTCCGCACGCAGCTCGGGACGATCATCCATCCCAACGGGCCGGCCCTCTCGCCCCAGGAGCTCACGATCCCGCGCATGCTCGACCAGCGCTCGCCCCACGGCTACGACCACGCCGTGATCGGCAAGTGGCACCTGGGGCAGAACCACGAGCCGGCCGACCACCCCAACCAGGTCGGCTTCCACTACGCCGAGGGCCCGCGCGAGAACTTCGGCCTGGGCCCGACGTTCTTCTCCTACACCGAGTACGTGAACGGGGTTCCCCGACCCGTCGCGCGCTACGCGACCAGCGAGACCGTCGACGATGCGCTGGCCTGGATCGGCCAGGCCGCGGAGCCCTGGTTCTGCTACGTCGCCTTCAACGCGCCCCACGACCCCTGGCACCACCCGCCGCCGCACCTGTTCACGGTGCCCGTGCCCAACATCGACCCGCGCGGCGCGCCGCGCGCCTTCTACAAGGCCGCGGTCGAAGCCCTGGACAGCGAGGTCGGGCGCCTCCTGGGGCGCCTCGACCCCGAGCTGCGCGCGCGCACGACCGTCGTCTTCCTGGGCGACAACGGCACGCCGCGGCAGGTCACCGTGCCGCCCTTCGATCCCGCCAAGGCGAAGCTCACGGTGTACGAGGGCGGGGTGCGCGTGCCCCTGATCGTCAGCGGTCCCGCGGTCGCCGAGCCGGGGCGCACCTGCGACGCGCTGGTCAACGCCAGCGACCTGTTCGCGACCATCCTGGAGCTCGCCGGCGTGGACGACCTCTCGCAGCACCCGGTGCCCCTCGATTCGGTCAGCTTCGTGCCGTACCTGGTCCAGCCCGGGTGCGCGCCGCTGCGCGAGTTCGTCTACACCGAAGCCTTCTTCCCCAACGGCGGGGGACCCTACGAGCCCCTGGCGCGGGCCATCCGCGGCGAACGCTACAAGCTGATCCGCCGCGGCCCGGACGCGAGCCGGGACGAGCTGTACGACCTGATCGCCGACCCCTGGGAGACCCAGAACCTGCTGTTGGCGCCCCCGGGCGGGGCCTCGCCCCAACCCCTGGACCTGGCCGCCTACCTCGGGCTCGCCCAGCGCCTCGAAGCCCTGCTCGCCTCCCAGCCCTGAAGGGACCGGCGGGCGCGGCCGAGGCCGCCACCTGTCCCGATCCCCGGGGCCGGGATAGAGTTGGCTCGGGCCGGGCGCCGCGGGTTTCCGCGCGGCGCGCGACCCGCCCGGGGGCGGCGCGGCGAGGGGGCCGCGCCGGGCTTCGACCGGGAACGAATCGCAGCGCGGGCCCGGCCCGCCTTCGCGTCATGCGCAACGGGTTCCTCGCGGCTGTGGCCGCCTTCGCGATCGCCGTGTGTCCGCTCCGCCCCGCGGGAGCGCAGGACAACGTGCTCCTGATCCTGGCCGACGATCTGGGCGTCGACATGGTCGGTTGCTACGCCCTGGGCTCGGACCTGGCGCCCACGCCGAACATCGACGCCCTGGCGGCCAAGGGCGTGCGCTTCGAGCGCGCCTGGTCGAATCCCCTGTGCTCGCCCACGCGGGCCACGATCCTGACCGGGCGGTATTCGTTCCGCACGCAGATCGGGACGATCGTCGGTCCGGTGGCGCCCGAGCTCAGCCCGGCCGAGCTCGCATTGCCGCGCATGCTCGACATCGCCTCGCCCCACGGGTATGCCCACGCCGCGATCGGCAAGTGGCACCTGGGCGCGCTGAACGGGCCGGCGACCCACCCGGGCGACCTGGGCTTCGGCCACTTCTCGGGGGCGCTCGGCAACTTCATCGCGCACCAGGGCGAGAGTT
>CAYMYN010000026.1:43538-56630 GCA_964394665.1 uncultured Planctomycetaceae bacterium | reverse complement strand
GGCAGCGATTACCCCGCTTGATTCACCCCTTCTGGGCGCCAGAATTTCGGGGAGCAGAACAGCGCGCGCCGCGAGCTCGACGCCCAACGCGCGGCCTGGGCGGCGCTCTCGCTCGGCGCGGGCGTGATGCTCTTCGCCGCGCTGATCTTCCTGCTCGGCCGCGAACACCTGCCGCGCATCTTCGTCGGCGCCGACCAAAGGGAGGTGATCGCCCTGTGCGCCGCGATCCTGCCCATCGCCGCCGCCTTCCAGATCTTCGACGGCACCCAGGTCGTCGCCGGCGGCGTGCTGCGCGGCATGGGCCGCACGCGCCCCGCGGCCCTGTTCCACCTGCTCGGCTTCTACGCCCTGGCCCTGCCCCTCGCCTGGCTGCTCGCCTTCCGCGCCGGCTGGGGCCTGGCCGGCATCTGGTGGGGCCTCGCCCTGGGCCTGGGCGCCGTCGCCCTGGCCCTCGTCGCCTGGATCGCCCGCCGCGGCCCCGCCCGCGCGGCCCGGCACGTGTGATCGCCGAGGGCGCGCAGGAGCTCCTCGAAGTCAGCGCTGCGCCGCGGCGTCATCGCGAAGGCGGGTCAGGGCGTCGACGTTTTCCTGGAGCACGTCCAGTCGCTCCTGCGGGGTGAGGGACAGAGACCAGCGCACCAGGCTGAGGTCGATGCCATCGTCGGGCACCTGCGCATCGCTGGCGAGGGGCGAGGGCGCCGGGGTCGGCGCGGGGATGGGCGGACGTCGCTCCACGGGCTCCAAGCCTAGCGGCCCGGCGCGGGGGAGCGACGATCGGGACGCGGGTTCGCGCTCGGGGGCGTCAGCGCGCGGGTTCGCGCTCGAGCGCGCCCGCGGCGGCGGAGAGCTCGAGCAGCTTCGCGGGCGAGAAGCCGCGGTCGTGAAACCAGCGCACCTGGCCCTGGGCGTCGAGCAGCAGGACGCGGGCATTGCGCGGGCCCTCGTTGCCGGTGAAGGACTGGAGGAGCTCGGCGCCGGGGCCGTAGACGGTCCAGACCGAGGCCCAGTCCTCGGAGGGGATCCCCGAGCGCATCCCGGCGTCGATGCGGCCGCGCAGGCGTGCGGGTACCCAGCCGCGGGCGGTCGGCACCTCGAGGGCGCGCAGGTCGAGGCCGCCTTGCAGCAGGCCGAGCAACCAACGATCGGCGTCGAACTGCGCCTCCTGCACGAAGCCGAGCACGAGCACCGCCGGTGCTCCGGCGAGGTCCTCGGGCAGACGGAACGGGTCGCCGTCGAGGCTCGTGCCGCTAACGGAGGGCAAGACCTCGCCCGTGGGGTCGCGGTTCGCCAGGGGCGAGCTGCAGGCCGCGGCGAGGATCAGGGCCAGAGCGCCGAGGGCGGGGATCGAAGGGCATCGCATGCACCCGGAGTACGCCCGGAGGCGCGCGCCGGACACCGCGGGCGTAGGACGCGCTGTGCAGAGCTCCCCCACCGACCGACGCGCGCCGCGCTCCGGCGCCGCCGCGCGGGTCTTCGATGCGCTGGTGGTCGGGGCCGGCTTCGGGGGGCTGGGGGCCGCCCTGGGGCTGGTCGAGGCGGGGCTCGACGTCGCGCTCGTCGAGGCGCTCGACTATCCCGGCGGCTGCGCGGCGACCTTCGGGCGCGACGGGTACCGCTTCGAAGCCGGCGCAACCCTCGTGGCGGGGCTGGGCGAGGGGCAGCTCTTCGCCGAGCTCGCGCAGCGCCACGGGTTGGAGCTCGAGCTCGAGTGGCTCGACCCCGTGATCGAGCTGCGGGCACAGGACCTGCGGCTCCCGATCCGCCGCCGACGGGAGGACTTCGAGCGCGAGCTGTTGGCCCTCCCCGGCGCCCCGCGCGAGGCCCTGCTCCGCTGCCTCGGTCGCCAGCGGCGCGTGGCGGAGCTCGCCTGGCCCCTGCTCGCGCGCCCCGGGTCGTTGCCGCCCTTCGATGGGCGCGCCCTCGTGGACCACGCGCGCAGCGCCCCGCGCCTGCTGCGCGAGCTCGCGCCGCTCGTCGGCCGCACCCTGGAGCAGGTCCTGCGCCGCGACGGCGCGTGGGACTTCTTCCCCCTGCGGCTGTTCGCCGACGCGGGTTGCCAGATCACGGTCCAGTGCTCGGCGCGCGAGGCCGAGGCGCCCCTGGCCCTGATCGCCCTCGACCACGTGCACCGCGGCGCCGCGCACCTGGTCGGCGGCGTCGGCACGTTGCCGCGCGAGCTGGTGCGCGCGATCCGCACGGCCGGCGGCGAGGTGCGCTTCACCCAACGGGTGCGCGCCCTCGAGCGTCGCCCGAGCGGCTGGCGCGCCCACACCCGCCGCGGCCCGATCGAAGCGCGGGCCGTCGTCGCCAACCTCGTCCCGGCGGCCCTGCGCACCCTGCTCGGGGCATCGGCCCCGCCGAGCACGCGCCTGGCCGGGCTCGAGCGCGACGTCGCCGCAGGCTGGGGCGCGTGCATGCTCTATCGGGCGGTGCGCGCGCCGCGGGGGGCCGGGGACGGCGCGGCGCACCTCCAGCTCGTGCTCGACGCGGCCGCGCCCCTGGTCGAAGGCAATCACGTGTTCGTCTCGATCTCCTCGGCCGCCGAGACGGAGCGCGCGCCGGGCGGCCTGCGCACCCTGACCGCCTCCACGCACCTGGCCCTCGAGCGCCTGCGCGGGCTCGACCCGCCGGCCCGCGCGCGGCTCGTGGCCGAGGTCCAGGCCCGCATGGCGACCACGATCGCCGCCCGCGCCCCCGAGTGGGCCGCGGGCACGGCCCACGAGCTGCCCGCCTCGCCGCGCACCTTCGAGCGCTTCACCGGCCGCTCCGCCGGCGCCGTGGGCGGCATCCCCCGCCGGGCGGGCCTGGCGAACTACCGCCGGCTCACCCCCCGCGCGCTCGCCCCGGGCCTGTTCCTCGTCGGCGACAGCGTGTTCCCCGGCCAGAGCGCCCTGGCCACCTTCCTGGGCGGCCTGCGCACCGCCGAAGCCGTGCGGCGCGCGCTCCGCTGACGAGCCCTCACCCGGGGAAGCTCCGGCGGGCGCGGGTCCGGCGACCGTCGCCGGACCCGCGCCCGGGAGCATCCGGGAGGGGGCGGGCGGCGAATCCCAGGCCTCGCCTCGCCATGAAGAGCCCCCGTCCCGACTTCCCGAGCGCCCGGCCGGGTTCACGCCCGTGGGCGGGGGGCGGGCCGTGAGCCCCTGGGTCTGGCCCCTGGTCGCCTGGGCGCTGCTCGCGGCGGCGATGGCGGCCCTGTGGGTCTGGCAACTGCGCACGCGGGACGCGGGCTGGGTCGACGCGGCCTGGAGCGCGGGCATCGGCGCGGCGGTGACGGGCTACGCGCTCGCCGCCGGGGGTTGGGGACCGCGGCGCGGGCTGGTGGCGGCGCTGGTGCTGCTGTGGTCGGTGCGGCTGACCACGCACCTGGTGCGCCGACTCGCCAGCGCCGCGGAGGAGGACGGCCGGTATGCCGCCCTGCGCGCCGAAGCGGGGGCGCGTTGGCCGCGCTGGAGCTTCGTCTTCTTCCAGGCCCAGGCCCTGCTCGCCGCGGCCCTCTCGGCGGCGACCCTACCGGCGCTGGTGGCCGCCGAGGCCGGCTGGCGCGCGTGGGACCTGCTCGGCGCGGGCGTGTTCCTCGCGGGGCTGGTCGGCGAGGGGATCGCCGACCGCCAGCTCGCCGCCTGGAGACGCGACCCGGCGAACCGCGGCCGCACCTGCCGCGCCGGGCTGTGGCGCGTCTCGCGCCACCCCAACTACTTCTTCGAGTGGTGGATCTGGATCGGCCTGGCGTTGCTGGCGACGGGGCTGCCCTACGGCGGCTTCGCCTGGCTCGCGCCGGCGGCCATGTTGCTGCTCGTGCTGAAGGTCACGGGTATCCCGCCCACCGAGCGGCGCGCCCTCGAGACCCGCGGCGCGGACTACCGCCGCTACCAAGCGACCACCAACGCCTTCTTCCCCGGACCCGTGCGCTCCCTCGAGGAGCGCGGAGGAACTGCTTGAAGACCGCCATCCGACTGATCGAGCGCGGGGCCGTGCCCGACGCCCTGACGCGCATCGGCATCCGGCGCCTCCTGCGCCAACGGCTGCGCGAGGAGCTCGCGCGCTGCGCGGGCGATCCGGCCGCCGCCCGGCGCGCCTTCGCGCGGGCCATGCGCGCCTCGCCCGTGACGTTGGTGCCCGAGAAGGCCAACGAACAACACTACGAGGTGCCGGCGGCCTTCTACGAGCTCGTGCTCGGACCGCATCTCAAGTACAGCGGCGGATACTGGGGTTCGCCCACCGCGACCCTGGCCGACTCCGAGCGCGACATGCTGGCCCTGACGGCCCAACGCGCGGGCCTGCGCGACGGGCAGGAGATCCTGGAGCTGGGCTGTGGTTGGGGTTCGCTGACCCTGTGGATGGCGGAGCGGTATCCGGCGAGCCGCATCCTCGCCATCTCGAACTCCGCCTCGCAGCGCGCGTTCATCCTGGCCCGGGCCGCCGAGCGTGGGCTCGCGAACATCGAGATCCGCACCCTCGACGTCGCCACCCTCGAGCTGGAGCCGGGGCGCTTCGAGCGCGTGGTCTCGGTCGAGATGTTCGAGCACGTGCGCAACTGGGAGGCGTTGCTCGGGCGCGTGCGCCGCTGGTTGGCGCCGGACGGCCGGGTGTTCCTGCACGTCTTCGCGCACCGCGAGCTGGCCTACCCCTTCGAGACGCGCGACGCGAGCGACTGGATGGGCGAGCACTTCTTCAGCGGTGGCATGATGCCGGCCCACGGGCTGCTCGCCGAGCTCCAGATCCCCTTCGAGGTCGCCGAGAGCCACGTCGTCGACGGCACGCACTACGCGCGCACCGCCGAGGCCTGGCTCGCGAACCTCGACGCGCGGCGCTCCGAGGCGCTGGCCGTGCTGCGCGGCGTCCACGGGGAAGGGGCCGAGACCTGGCTGCGCCGCTGGCGTCTGTTCTTCATGGCCTGCGCCGAGCTCTTCGCCTACCGCGAGGGCCGCGAGTGGTGGGTGTCGCACCACCTGCTCGCGCCCAGGACCCAGCCGTCGTGACGAACCTCTCCGACACCCCCAGCGCGCCCCGGCGCGCGGCGCTCCTGACCTTCGTGCGTTGGTTCGACGCCTGGGCGGGCGCGGATCCCGCCCAGGACGGCGACCGGCGCCTGGAGTGGCTGCGAGTCGTGCCCTTCCTGGCCCTGCACGCGGCCTGCGCCCTGGTGTTCGTCGTCGGCTGGAGCCCGGTCGCCGTGGGGGTCGCGCTCGCGCTCTACCTGGTGCGCATGTTCGCCATCACGGCCTTCTACCACCGCTACTTCTCGCACCGCGCCTTCCGCACCTCGCGCGCCGTGCAGTTCAGCTTCGCGTTGCTCGGCGCCTCGGCGACCCAGCGCGGGCCGCTGTGGTGGGCGGCGCACCACCGCCAGCACCACCGCGCCGCGGACAAGGAGGAGGACGTGCACTCGCCCAAGCGCCACGGCTTCTGGTGGAGCCACGTCGGCTGGGTGCTGAGCCGGGGCAGCTTCCGCACGCGGCGCGAGCTGGTGCCGGACTTCGCCCGCTTCCCGGAGCTGGCGCTGCTCGACCGCTTCGACACCCTCGCGCCCCTGCTGCTGGCGGCTTCCTGCTACGGGTTGGGCGCGTGGCTCGGCGTGGCCTGGCCCGCGCTCGGCACCAGCGGCCCGCAGATGCTCGTGTGGGGCTTCGTGATCTCGACCATCGCCCTCTACCACGGGACGTTCACGATCAACTCCCTCGCGCACCAGTTCGGATCGCGGCGCTTCGCCACGCGCGACGACAGCCGCAACAACGCCCTGCTGGCCCTGATCACGCTCGGCGAAGGCTGGCACAACAACCACCACCGCTACCCGCCGGCGGCGCGCCAGGGGTTCTATCGGTGGGAGTTCGACCCCAGCTACTGGGCCCTGCGCGCGCTGGCCGCCGTGGGGCTGGTGTGGGACCTCGAGCCCGTGCCCCAGCGCGTGCTGGACGAGGGCCGCGGGCGATGAGGGTCGCGGTCGTGGGCACCGGCATCGCCGGCATGGTCGCGGCACGCGAGCTCCAGCGCGCGGGCTGCGACCTGACCGTCTTCGAGAGCGAGCCGCGCATCGGCGGTCACACCCACACCGTCGACGTCGAGCTCGGCGGACGGCGGGTCGCGATCGACACGGGCTTCATCGTCTTCAACGAGCGCACCTATCCGAGCTTCGTGCGCCTGCTGCGCGAGCTGGGCGTGGGCTGGAAGGACTCCACCATGTCCTTCAGCGCGACCGACGAACGCAGCGGGCTCGAGTACAACGGCACCGACCTCCAGGGCCTGTTCGCCCAGCGCCGGAACCTGCTGCGGCCCTCGTTCTGGAGCATGATCCGCGGGATCCTGCGCTTCTACCGCGAGGCGCCCGCGGTGCTCGAGGACCCCGGCGACGAGCGCACCCTGGGCGAGTTCCTCGAGCAGGGCCGCTACTCGCGCTCCTTCGTGGAACGCCACCTCGTCCCGATGGCGGCCGCGGTCTGGTCCGCGGGCGACACCGACATCCGACGCTTCCCCCTGCGCCCCTTCGTGACCTTCTTCGCCAACCACGGCTTCCTGCAGGTCGACGGCCGCCCGCAGTGGTTGGTCGTCGAGGGCGGCTCGCGCACCTACGCCGAGGCCCTGTGCGCGCCGTTCGCCGACCGCATCCGACTGTCGACTCCGGTCCAGGGGGTGCGGCGCGTGGCGGAGGGCGTCGAGGTCGAGACCCGCGGCGGGGTCGAGCGCTTCGAGCGCGTGGTGCTCGCCACCCACGCCGACGTCAGCTTGCGCCTCCTGCGCGACGCCGATGCGCTCGAGCGCGAGCTGCTCGGCGCCTTCCCCTATGCGCGCAACGAGGTCCTGCTGCACACCGACGCGCGCGTCATGCCCCGCTGCCGCCGCGCCTGGGCGAGCTGGAACGCCTACGTGCCCGCGGCCGGCGGCGAACGCGTCACCGTCAGCTACTGGATGAACGAGCTGCAGGGCCTGCGGGACGTCCCGGACGTGTTCGTGACCCTCAACCGCGGGGAGGCCGTCGCGCCCGAGCGCGTGCTGCGGCGCCTGGTCTACCACCACCCGATCTTCACCCAGGCAGCCTTCCGCGCCCAGGCGCGGCACGCCGAGATCGACGGACGCGGCGGCGTCCACTACTGCGGAGCCTACTGGGGCTACGGCTTCCACGAGGACGGCGTGCGGAGCGCGCTCGCCGTGGTGCCGCGCGCCCTGGCCAGCGAGGTGGCGGTGTGAGCGCGACCGGCGCGGTGCACAGCGCGCTCTACCGCGGTACCGCGCGCCACCTGCGGCGCGGGCCGCGGCGGCACGCCTTCGAGAAGGGGCTCTATCTGCTCTACCTCGACCTCGACGAGCTGCCGGCGGTGCTCGACGCGCTGCCGCTGACGCGCTGCGAGCGCGCGGCGCCCTGTTCGTTCCGCCGCGCGGACTACCTGGGGCCGGCGGAGCTGCCGCTCAAGCAGGCCGTGCTCGAGCGCATCGAGCGCCACACCGGCCGGCGCCCCGCGGGCCCGGTGCGCCTGCTCACGCACCTGCGCTTCCTGGGCTACGTCTTCAACCCGGTCAGCTTCTACTACGCCTTCGCCGCGGACGGCGTCCGGCTCGAGGCGATCGTGGCCGAGATCACGAACACGCCCTGGAAGGAGCGCCACGCCTACGTGTTGCCCGTGGAGGGCGCCGAACTGCGCGGCGACGAACTCTGCTGGAGCTTCGACAAGGAGTTCCACGTCTCGCCCTTCTTCCCCCTCGAACAACGCTACGCCTGGCGCTTCACGCCCCCCGGCGAACGGCTCGCCGTCCACATGACGAACCTGCAAGGGGGCGCCCCGGTCTTCGAGGCCGGGCTCGAGCTCGAGCGCCGACCGCTCGCGCC
The DNA here is from genome assembly GCA_964394665.1 of uncultured Planctomycetaceae bacterium. Lineage (GTDB taxonomy): Bacteria > Planctomycetota > UBA1135 > UBA1135 > CAYMYN01. Next base: position 48,811 of record CAYMYN010000026.1, on the reverse strand, counting down.
GCGCGAATACCTGCGCGCGCTGGCGCGGTTCCCGGCCCTGCCCCAACAGGTCTCCTTCACCATCTACCTGCAGGCCCTCCGCTTGTGGGCCAAGCGCACGCCCTTCCACGTCCACCCCGCCCTGCGCGCCCTCGACCGAGGCTCCTCGCGATGAAGACCGTGCTCCAGCCCGTCCTGCGGGATTCGGGATCGGCACCCGCCGCCCGCCGCCCGATCGGTTTCCTCGCCCGCGCGGTCCTGGGACGGCTCGAGGGACTCGAGGAGGGTCTCTTGCACCTGCGCCAGGGCGAGCAGCGTTGGAGCTTCGGTCGCCCGGCGGCCGACGGCCTCGAAGCCCAGGTCGAGATCCTGGACGGGTCCTTCTGGAGCGCGCTCGCGTTGCGCGGCAGCGTCGGCGCGGGCGAGTCCTACGTGCGCGGCGAGTGGCGCGCGGACGACCTGCCGGCGTTGGTGCGGCTCCTGGTGCGCAACCGCGCGGCCCTGGCGGGCCTCGAGGGCGGGCTGGCGAAGCTCTACGCGCCGGCGCTGCGGCTCGTGCACCGGCTGCGGGACAACTCGCGCACCGGGAGCCGGCGCAACATTCGCGCGCACTACGACCTCTCGAACGAGTTCTACGCGCTCTTCCTCGACCCCACCCTGACCTACTCGTGCGGGATCTTCGGCCCCGGCGCCACGACCCTCGAAGCCGCCCAGCGGGCCAAGATCGACCGCGCGTGCCGCAAGTTGGAGCTCTCCCCCCGCGACCACCTGCTCGAGATCGGGACCGGTTGGGGCGCGCTGGCGATCCACGCCGCGCGCGAGTACGGCTGCCGCGTCACGACGACCACGATCTCCGAGCGCCAGCGCGAGCTGGCCGCGGCGCGCATCCGCGCGGCGGGCCTCGAGGACCGCATCACCCTGCTGTCGAGCGACTACCGCGACCTCGAGGGCCGCTTCGACAAGTTGGTCTCGATCGAGATGATCGAGGCCGTCGGAGCGCGTCACCTCGAGACGTTCGTCGCCACCTGCGCGCGCCTGCTCGTGCCCCAGGGCCAGATGTTGCTGCAGGCGATCACGATCGACGACCGGCTGTACGCCGAGGCGCTGCGCTCGGTGGATTTCATCCAGCGCTACGTGTTCCCGGGGGCCTTCATCCCGTCGGTGGACGCGATCCACTCCGCGGCCGTGCGCAGGAGCGACCTGCGCCTCTTCCACCTCGAGGAGATCGGACCGCACTACGTCCCGACCCTCGCCGCCTGGCGGCACGCCCTGCTCGAACGCGCGGACGGCGTGCGCGCCCTGGGCTTCGACGACGAGCTGCTGCGCCTGTTCGAGTTCTACTTCGCCTACTGCGAGGGCGGCTACGCCGAGCGCCAGCTCGGCAACGTGCAGATGCTGTTCACCAAGCCCCTCTGCCGCCGCGCCCCGATGCTCGACGCGGGGGACTGCTCGCCGTGTGGCCCGGGCTTCTGAACTTCCTCCTGCTGCAGGCGGCCTGGGCCGCCTGCGTGCTGGGAGCGGCGCGGGACAGCGCCTGGCTGGGTCCGCTGGTGACCGCGGGGTTGCTGACCGCGCACCTGTGGCTGCGCGCCGAACGCCAGCGCGAGCTGCGCGCGATCCTCTGGGCGGCGGGCATCGGCCTCGTGCTCGACTCGCTGCTCGTCGCCCTCGGCTTCGTGCGCTTCGCCGCCCCCGGGCCCTGGCCCGCCCTGCTCGTGCCGGCCTGGATCGTGGCCCTGTGGGCGGCCTTCGGTGCGACCCTGCGCGGGGCCCTGGCCTGGCTCGCGCGCCGGCCGTTCCTGGCGGCGGGCCTGGCCGCCGTGGGCAGCCCGCTCTCGTTCCTCTCCGCCCGGGCCCTCGGGGCGCTCGAGTTCCCCCGGCCCCTGCCCCTCACCTTGGCCGTGATCGCGCTCGAGTGGGCGCTCCTCGTTCCGCTCCTGCTGCGCCTCGCCCACGGCGCGACGCGCGGGGCGGAGAGGAGCTGAAGCCCCTTCAGCCCAGGTCCCGACCCCCGAACGGTCCCCGGCGTCGCACGAGGGCCTCGCCCTCGGCGACCAGGCGCGCGCGCAGGCGCTCGGGTAGGGGTTCGAGGCGCCCCTCGATCCAGGCCAGGAGCAACCCCGTCTCGGCCTCGATCGGTTCCGCGGTCCGCGGTGTACGGCACCCATCGACCGGGCCCGTCGTGGGTGCCGACCCGTGCGGAGCTTCCCGGCGGTCGGCCGGCGGTTGGTCGAACTGGGGGTGGTCCATCGCGGAGCAGGAACGACGGCGCAAGCGTCCCAGGTGGGGACGCACGACCCGTCCTGCATGGCTATACGACGGCCCGCGCCACGTGGCGTCGGCGCAGCGGGCCCTGGTACGGCGGCGTCCGCCCGTTAGCTTGCCGCGTATCCCAGGACCTCGACGTTTCCGCCCAACCCGCCCGTTCCCCCAGCTCCCGACCCGCCGCGGGGGCCCGCTCCGCGGCTCGATGGACACCTCCGACCTCCGACCCGATCCCGCCGACGAAGGCGAACACTTCTCCGTCGGCGATCTGGCCGATCGCACGGGCATCGCCCCGGGCACCCTGCGGATGTGGGAGCGGCGCTACGGCGCGCCCGTGCCCGTGCGCTTGCCCTCGGGCCACCGGCGCTACACGGCGGCCCATCTGCGCCTCGTGCGGCGCGTGGCCGAGGCCATGGCCCGCGGGCACCGGCCGGGTCGTCTGCTGCGCGCCGACGAGGCCGAGCTCGACGCCCTGCTGGCCGAGCCGCCGCCCCTGGACACGACGCCCGCCGCGATCGAGCCCTGGATCGCCCTCGCCCGCGCCTACGACGAAGCGGGGCTCGAGCGGGCGCTGCGCGAGGCGGCCGCATCGCTCCCCACGCGCACTTTCCTCGACGAACGCCTGACGCCCTTCGTGCGCAGCGTGGGACGGCTGTGGGCGGATGGGAACCTCGAGATCCACCACGAGCACTTCGCCACCCAGACGGTCGAGACCGTGCTGCGCGCGCTGCGCGTCGAGGCCCGGGCGCGGGCCGCGGGCTCGGCGCGCGGCCGCATCCTGCTCACGACCCTGCCCGGCGAGCGCCACGGCCTGGGGCTCCTGATGGCGGCCCTCCTGTGCGAAGCGCAGGGCTGGACGACGCACCTCCTGGGCACGGACACGCCGCTGGCCGAGATCGTGGCCTCGGCCAACGAACACGCGGTCGAGGCGGTGGGCGTGGGCGTCTCGCTCGCCGGCGGCGGCGTGCGCACCGACGCCCTGCTCGTCGAGCTGCGCGACGCCCTGCCGCCGCGGGTCGAGCTGATCGTGGGCGGCGCCGGCGCCCACGGGAAACGCCGGCGCCTACGCGGCATCACCTACTGCGAGGACCTCGCGGACCTCGAGCGCCACCTGGGCTCGCAGCGCCCGGGCTAGGAAGGCTCACAGCTTCGAGAGCGCGTCGAGCAGCACGCTGTCGCCGGGGAAGACCGACAGGCCCTCCTGCCAGGTGCGGCGCGCGTCGTCGCCCTTGCCGCTCTGCTGGTAGAGGTTGCCGAGCATGAGGTAGGTCTGGACGTGCTGCGGCTGCGGGGCCATCGCGCGCTGCTGCTGCACCAGGATCTCGAAGTGTCCGATGGCCTCGGCCTGTTTGCCGAACAGCGGCGGCCAGTGCGAGAGCGAGACGGCCTTGGTGAAGCGTGCTTCCCAGTGCGTGGGCTCGAGCTCCAGGGCGCGATCGAAGGCCGCGTCGGCCTGCATGGCCACCACGCCCTTCACCGGGCCGTCACCCAGGGCGAACAGCTTCTGCAGGTAGGCGTTGCCGAGCTCCACCTGGGCCAGCGGATCGTCGGGGCGTTCCTGCGCGCGCTGCTCGTAGGCGGCGAGGACCTCGTCGATGCGGCCCTCCGCGCGCACCCTCTCCCAGCGCAACTGGCGCACGAGTTCCCCCTCCGAGCCGTCCTCGAGCCAGGTCAACAGATCGGCGATGCCGTCGGGCAACTCGCCCTCGGCGCGGGCGCGGCGCGCGGTCTGGTCGGCCCCGGCGCGGGGGTCCAGGGCCAGGACCTGTTCGGACACCACGCGCCGCACGAGCGCTTCGATTCCCTCCGCGGTCTCGCGCACCTCGGGCGCGGCCAGGGTCGGACGCGCGGCGAACTCGTCGAGCCGTCGTTCGAGGCGCGCCAGCCGTTCGGCGAGCTCGCGCTCGGCGCCCGGGGGCGGCGGGACGATCTGGGCGCGCACGCCCTCGGGAGCCGAGGCGGGGCGCAGCAGGAAGGTGGTCAGGGCGCTGGCGCCGACGGCCAGCAGGGCGGCCGCGACGAACAGGGAGAAGGGCTTCATGGGGTCCTCGGTCGTGGGAGGGGAGCGGTGGATCAATCGGGGAGCAGGACGAGGGTCGCGGTGCGCGCGGCGCCCGGGACGACGTCGACGCCGAGCGGGTCCGAGCGCAGGCCGTCGCGGCTCGCGCCGAGCGTCCAGCGGCCGGGCGCGAGGCGCCGCGCCCGGGCCCGTCCCTGGGCGTCGGTGAGGAGGTCGAACCAGGCTCCGAGCGGCGCGCCGAGGGGATCGACGAGCTCGATGCGCGCGCCCGCGAGGGGCGCGCCGGCGCCATCGGTGACCTCGAGCTCGAGCTCGCCCGCCTGCGGCATGCGCAGCTCGAGGGGCGGACCGGGCAGCGCGACGTCGCGCGCCAGGGTCAGGGCCCGCGCACCGTCCTCGTCGAGGGCCAGGATCACGTAGCGGCCCGCGGCGAGGTCGTCGATGCGGAAACGCCCGTCGGCGCCGGTCCAGGCCTTGGCCGCGATGAGATCGCCCTGGGTGGGCGCCCGGCCGCCCTCGATCGCGAGGGGCTCCACGGAGCGCGCCACGATCACCACGCGTTCGAGCGGGAGGTCCTGCTCGGCGCAGACCGCGCGGCCCTCGAGCGCCTCGCCGGCGAGGCGATAGCTGCGCTCGGTGCGCTCGCCCGGGCGCAGCTCGAGCAGATCGCGCAGCACGGTCGCGTCGCCGCGGCCGACGTAGACGGCGTAGGCGCCGGGCGCGAGGCCGGACAGGGCGAAGGAGCCGTCGGCCTCGATCGCGCTCGAGACCACCTCCTCCTCCCCCGCCCAGCGCATCCCGTCGCGGCGCGGGACGAGCTGCACGACCCCGCGGGCCAGGGGCTGGCCCTCGCCGTCGAGCAGGCGCCCCGCGAACACCGGCCCGCCGGCGGGCGCGAGGAAGTCGACCCGCGCCAGCTCGCCCTCGCGCACGGTGGCGAAGGCGAAGCGCGGGCGCAGCTCGCGCGGATCGGCGTCGGCCGGCGTGCCGACCTCGAGCACGACGTACG
>CAYMYN010000026.1:0-43528 GCA_964394665.1 uncultured Planctomycetaceae bacterium | reverse complement strand
GGAGTCGGTGCGTGCGCTCGAGTAGGTCATCAGCCCGCGGCCGTCGGCGCCCGAGACGTGGCTCGCGATCAGCTCCGCGCCGACCTTGGGCGCGCCGTCGCTCCGTTCGACGCGCCCCTCGAGCGCGCCGCCCGGGCCGAGCTCGAAGAGCAGGCCGCCGCGCTCCTCCGTGGCGCCCAGGTGCGGGGCGTCGAGCCAGCGCGGGGCGTGCTCGGGGTGGCTGGCCCGCAGGCGCTGGGCGCCGGGAGAGAGGGCCGCGAGTTCGAACCGCCCGTCGGGGCCGGTCCGGGTCCATGCGCGCAGCTCGGCGGGCAACTCCCGCGGATCGAGACCCAGGACCTGCACCGGCGCGTCGGTCTCGCTGACGACCAGGGCCCCCTCGAGCGGCGCGCCGGTCCGCCCATCGACGACGTGGCCAAAGATGCGCGCGCCGGACTCGAGCGCGAGCTCGAGCCCGCGCTCCTCCCCCGCCGCGAGCACGACGCCGCGCGCCACGGCCGGCGCCAGGCCGTCGGCTACGACCTGCACCAGGTAGGTGCCCGGCTCGAGACCCTCCCAGCGGAAGGTGCCCGGCCCGACGCCGAGGGTGAAGGTGCGCGACTCGGGCCAGGCCACCGCCGGCAGCGGGACCGCGCGCAGGAGCACGACGCGCACCTCGATCGGCGGGACGACGCCGGCGGGCAGCGCGACCTGGCCCACCAGGCTCGCGCGCTCCGCGGGCGGGGTGGCGTCCGCCGCCGACCCCGGGGTCGGCTCGGCGAGCGCCGTGCGCTCGGTCGCCGACTCGCCCGGCGCGGCCGGGTCGTCGCCCCCGGCGCGCACGAAGCGTCCCCCGTGCACCCACAGCTCGACCGGCGCCGTGAGCGCTTCGGACCGTCGGGGAGTCTGCGCCGTCCCGCCGCCGGCCAGCAGCCGCAGGCGCGTCGCGCGTTCGCCCGGGTCGGCGGCGTCCAGGTGCGGGGCGGGCGACTCGGCCGGCGGGACGAAGGCCAGCTCCCCGCGGGCCCCGGGCTGCAGCCGCAGCTTCAGCTCATCGGCCGCCGCGAAGAGGCCCGAACGCGCATCGAGCTCGAACCCCAGCGCGCCCTGCTCCAGGGCGAGCACGATGTCGAGCGCCCCGTCGCGCCGGGCCAGGAGGCGTGCGCCGGCCCCGAGCACGAACTCCGCGTGGCCCTCCACGCTCCAGCGCACGGCCTGCTCGGGGGGCGCGGCGAGCTCGACCTCCCGGCCCCGCGCCCAAGCCCGTCCGGGGCCGGACCTCGGCGCGCGCCCGTCGGGGGACAGGGCGAACCAGGGTTCGTCCACGAGCGCGGCGCGGATCGCGCCCGCACCCGTGGCGAGGATCGCCTCCAGCTCCCCACCGGGCGCGACGGAGCGCTGCGCCCCGCGCGGCAGCCACGCGAAGAGAACCACGGCGGCCGCCGCGAGCCCGGCGGCGAGGTACGCGATCGTCGCGCCGCTCCAGCGCGCGGCGGGCGGCGCGATCCAGGGCGCGAGGCGGCGCTCGAGGCGCGCGACGAACTCCGGCGCGGGGCGCACGGGGCGATAGGCGCGGGCGAACAGGCGCGCCAGGTTGTGCTCGAGCACCTCGCGACGCGGGGCGGTCACGGCTCGCTCTCCCCGCGGCGGCGCGCGAGCAGCTCGAAGATGCGCGCGAAGGCCAGGCGCGCGCGGGTCAGGGTCGACTCGGCGGCCTTCGTGCCCTTGCCCAGGCGCGCGCCGACCTCCTGGACCGAGAGCTCGTCCACGTACTTGCCGACCAGGGCCTCGCGGTAGTCGGGGGGCAGGGAGGAGAGCGTCGCGCCGACCAGCTCGCGCGTCTCGGCCTGCTCGAGCACCCAGTCGGGCAGGGGCTCGCGGGAGACCTCGGCCAGGATGCGGTCGATGTCCGCGTCGCTCTGGGCCAACACCTCGTCGAGGGGCCGGCCGGTGCGCCGACGGCGTTCGCTGCGCACCTTGTTGCGGGCGATGCCGCACAACCAGGCGAACAGGCTCGCGCGGCCGTCATAGGAGCCCAGGCGCTCGAAGGCGGTGACGAAGGTCTCCTGCACGACCTCCTCGGCCCGCGCCCGATCCCCGCCGACGCGGTAGTGGGCGAACTCGTAGAGCCCGTCGAGGTGGCCGCGGAAGAACTGCTCGGCGGCGCGCCGGTCGCCCGCCAGGATGCGGTCGCGGCAAGCGAGGTCCGCCGCGTTGGGCGGCGCATCGGGGGCGGGGGTGGAGGGGAGCTGGACCATGCCGGGGGGCGCCCGGACGCGGCGCCGCCGGCAGCTTGTCCCGGCGCGCCCGGATCCCGCGCGAAATCCGGGTGAACTTCGGGCGCGCTCCCCGCCGCCCGCCGGATCAGTACTCGTAGGCCGGCGGCTGGCCAGCCCAGGCGAGGTAGAGCGCACCGAGGAGCGGCAGGAACACGAGCGCGGCGCGCAGGATCGCGTGCGGCCGGCAGCCCAGGCGCGCGAGGCCCGGGAGCTCGGCCAGGGCGGCCATGAGGGGCGCGACGGCGACCAGCAACGCGGCGGGCAAGGGCACCTCGTTGTAGGTGACGCCCGCCGCGAGGAGCCCGACCAGGGCGAAGGCGAAGGCGGCGGTGGCGCCGCCGGCGAGCACCAGGTTGCGGCGCCACAGGCCCACCAAGGCGCAGGCGGCGAGGGCCGAGGCCAGCGCTCCGGAGAATTGCCCCAGCTTGGCGGTGCGCCCGAGCACCAGGACGCCGGCGGCCACGCTGGCGGTCGCGACGAGCAGCAGCGGCGTCAGGACTCCGGGGCGCTGGCGGGCGAGCAGCGCCAGACCACCGACGAGCAGCACGATCGCCGCGGCCAGGGCGGCCACCGCGAAGGCCCCCTCGCGGCCGGGATAGATGTGCTCGAGGGCCCGCTCGAGCAACCACCAGGCGGCGCCCGCGGCGAGCAGGGCTTGCAGGGCCCCGAACACCCGGGCCGCGCGCCCGGCGAACGACCCGCCCAGGCCCGCGACCAGGGCGGCCGCGCAGACGAGCCACAGCAGGCGCTCGTCGGCGCTGACCGCCGGCCACTGGGGCAGGCCCACCAGGAACCAGCTCCCCACGGAGTAACCCGCGGCGACCGCGATCCCGCCCGCCAGCGGGAGCCGCAGGGGCGCGGGCGCGCCGCCCTCCCGCCGGCCGCCCCGCAGGAGCGCCGCGGGCAGGAGCACGAGCAACGCGACGGCGAAGGGCGCCGTCGCGGGCAGGATCGTCGAGCGCCAGAGTTCCATGGGGAGCCGGGGGAGTGTGGCTCAGTCGCGCTGGGCGGCCTCGAGGCTGACGGTCACGAAGACGTCCTTGCCCAGGCCGTCGGGCATGTAGCTGACGCCGTGGGCCAGGCGATCGACCTGGAACTCGCCGTAGAAGCCGATCAGCGCCTTGCCCTGGCGGTTGCGGCCCTCGCCGGTCTTCTGGATCTCGAAGGTGATCGGCTTGCTCGTGCCGCGCAGCGTCAGGTCGCCGCTGAGCTCGTAGCGGTCCGTGCCCAGCGCCTTCACCTGGGTGCTCTTGAAGGTGATCGTCGGGAACTGCTTGGACTCGAAGAAGTCCGAGCCGCGCAGGTGGTCGTCGCGGCCGCGGTTGGCGGTGTCGACGCTGGTGGCAGCCACCTCGATCTCGACGCTGCTGTTCTCCGGCTTCTCCTCGTCGAAGCGGATCGAGCCGCTGAACTCGTTGAAGCGGCCGAAGTTCCAGGCGGTGCCCAGGTGCATCACGCGGAAGATCACCGCCGAGTGCACGCGGTCGACGTCGTAGGTCTTGGCGGCGGAGGCGGCCTCGACCGCCGGGGCGGTCGCGGGGGAACTCGAGGGAGCGAGCAGGGCAACGCCGGCGAGGCCGGCGACGAGCAGGAGCGGCTTGACGAACATGTGGATCTCCGGTCGTGGGGTCGGGAAGCTCCGGGGCGCCCCGGAGCGCGACGAGGTTAGACCGCCCGGGGCGAGGCCTGAAGTTCGGAACGGGAAAGACCTGGTCGCGGCGGACCCGGGTCCCGGGTTTGCCCCCCACGGCGGTGCGTCGATAGGATCCCGGCCGCATGCGCGCCGTCCTCCCCCTGCTCCTGGCCCTCGCGGCCTTCCCGTCCGCGCCGCGCGCGGCGAACACCGCCTTCCAGGGGGCCGGTGAGCCGGAGGTCGGACGCGAGCTCGCGGCGCGCGCCGGCACGGACGCGCTGACCTTCGAGGAACTCGACGAGCTGCTGCTCGACCGCCACGGGCGCTCGCAGGATGGCCGCGAGGCGCTCCTGCACCTGCTGAAGTCGCGCGTGCTGGAGGCCCTCGAACGCGAGCGCGGCCTGCGCATCGACGCGGCCCGCGTCGAGGCGCGCTGGCAGGAGCTCGACCGCGAGTCGCGCCGCGAGGGCGAGGAAGGCGGCCTTGTCGGCATGCTCGAGCGCAATCGCATCGATCCCCAGGAGTTCCGGCGCTTCCTGCGGCTCTCGATCGTGCAGGAGACCCTCGCGCGGCGGGCGCTGGGCATCGGCGAGGGCCAGCCCATCAGCGCCGAGCAGCAGGAGATGTGGCTCGAGGGCGTGCTCGCCGAGCGCGGGCTCGAGGAGCTCGACCCGGCGCGCTCGGGCGGATTGCTCGTGCGCTGCGCCGACGTCGAGGTCTCGCTCGCCGACTTCGCCCGCCACCTGCGCGGGCAGATCGGCGCCGAGGAGCTGCGCGAAGCCTGCTACCAGCTCCTCCTGCACAAGAAGATGCGTGCGCGCCTGGTCGACCTCGATCCGCGGGCCGTGGAGCGCGCGGTCGAGGAGGAGCTCGAGCGCCGCCGCCGCGAGGCCCAGGCCGACCCGCGCTTCGCCGGCCTGCCCTACGAGCAACTGCTCGCCACCCAGGGCATGTCCCTCGACACCCTGCGACGCGACCCGACGGTGCACATCGCGGCCCTGGCGCGGCTGTGGGTCGAGCGCCAATACGACGCCGCCCGCTTGCGCGAGGTGTACCTGACCGAACGCGAGCACTACGACGCGCTGTACGGCGAGGCGCTCGAGCTCTCGGCGCTCGTCCTACGCGCGGGTCGCTTCCGCAACGAGTTCGTGCCGCGCACGTTCGAGGAGGCCGAGACCGTGCTGCGCGACCTCGCGCGCGAGATCCGCGGTCGGGCCGATTTCGAGCGCTTGGTCGAGCTGCGCACGGAGGACCCCGAGTCGCGCGAGCGGCGCGGGCTCCTGGGCTACGCGACGCGCGGCGACGCACGCATCCCCGCGCCCCTGCGCGGCGCGGCCTTCGCGCAGTTCGACACGGGCGCCTACACGCCCGGCTCCCCCGCCGACGACCCGCGCGCGCGGCTGGTGGGTCCGGTGCAGATCCCGGGAGGGTGCGTGTTACTCTGGATCGGCGACCGGCGTCCCGCTCCCGTGTGGGAGGTCATGGCGGGTCACGTGCGCGCCGAGCGCCGCCGGGCGTTCGTCGACGGCATCCTGCGCCCCGACCAGGTGTTCACCTTCCTCGACCGGCCCTGACCGGCGCCCGCGCTCCCCTTCCCGCTCCCCACCCGGATCCCCCCATGCTGATCGGCAAGGTGCTCGGCAGCGTCGTCGCCACGCAGAAGGACGCCAAGATGGGCGACCACAAGCTGCTCGTGGTGCAGGTCCACGACCAACACAACCGGCCCAAGGACCAGTACGTCGTCGCGGTGGACGCGATCGGCGCCGGGCCGGAGGACGTCGTGCTCTACGCGACCGGCTCGAGCGCGCGCCAGACCTCGATCACCGAGGGCAAGCCCTGCGACGCGGTGATCATGGCCATCGTCGACTCGTGGGACCTGGGCGGGAAGAACGTCTACGAGAAGTGGGCCTGACGCCGTGTACCTCGCGCGCGTGATCGGCAGGGTCGTGGCCAGCCAGCGGTACGCGGGGCTCACGGGCGTCTCCCTGCAGTGGATCCAGCCGCTCGACGAACGCGGCGAGCCCATGGGCGACGCGCTCGTGGCGACCCAGTGCGTGTCGGCCGGCCCCGGCGACCTCGTGAGCTTCGTCGACGGGCGCGAGGCGGCCCTGGCCTGCCCCGAGACCTTCGTGCCCGTGGACGCGGCCATCATCGGCTTCGTCGAGGAGGCCACGGTGCTCGGCCGCGACATCGGCTGGGGGGCGCCCTGATGTTCCTCGCGGACGTCGTCGGAACGGTGGTCAGCCCGGTGGAGATCGCGGCCCTCGAAGGCCGCACGCTGCTCCTGTTGCGGCCGGTGACGCCGACCGGCGAGCGCACGGCCAAGACGCGCATCGGCATCGACCGCATCGGGGCCGGGGTCGGCGACCGGGTGCTGGTGCTGGACGAGGGCAACAGCGGCCGCCAGCTCCTCGACCTGCCCGGCGGACCGGTGAAGACGATCGTGGTCGCGGTGGTGGACTACGTCGAGCTGGGCGGACGGCTCGCCTACGACCACCGCGAGCGCGAGCCGCTGGGCGCCGCCAGGGAGGCCGGTTCTTGAACACGATCGACGAGCTCGCCGCGCACCACGGCTGGTCCGACGAGGAGGCGCGGCTGCGCAACGCGATCTGCGAGATCGGCCGCCTGTGCTACCAGAAGCAGTTCATCGTCGGCGCGGACGGGAACCTCTCCGCGCGCATGCAGGATGGCACGGTGCTGATCACGCCGGCCGGCGCGATGAAGGGTTTCCTCGCGCCCCAACACCTGGCGCACGTCGACATGCAGGGCCGCGTGCTCGACGGCGGCCCGCGCGCCTCGAGCGAGACCGGGATCCACCTGGTGAGCTACGCGGAGCGCCCCGAGATGCGCGCCGTGCTGCACTGCCACCCGCCCCACGCGGTGGCCTTGACGATCGCCGGCGTGGACCTGCAGATGCCGCTGATCCCCGAGATCGTGGTCACGATTGGCGGGATCCCGACGGCCCCCTTCGCGACGCCGGGGACGGACGAGCTGCCCGAGTCCATCCGCAAGATCGTGCGCTGCTCGGACACCGTGCTGATGAAGAACCACGGCTCGGTGACCCTGGGCACGAACCTCCTGGAGGCCTTCAAGAAGCTCGACATGCTCGAGCACACCGCGCGGATCCTGCTGCTGGCGATGGCCGTGCGTGGGCCGCTCGAGCCGCTGCCCCCCGAGGCGGTGGCGAAGCTGCTCGCGACGCGCGCCGCGCTCGGGATCACGACCACGAACACGCTCGAGAATCGTTGCGGGCTCTGACTCCGCGCGGGTAGCACCGGCCCGCCCACCCCACCCGCGGCATGGACTGCGACGCTCCGATCCCCGCTCCGGCGGTCCTGCTCTCGGGGGTCGTGCTGGGCCAACCCATGGGGGGCGTGCGGCGCCAGGCGCTCGAGATCCTGCCGCGCGCGGCGCGCTTGCTCGCCCAGCGCGGCGGGCGGCTGACCGTGCTCGAGGGCGCCCAGCCCCTGGGCTTCGAACTCCCGCCCGAGGCCCGGCGCGTGCGCACCGAGGTACCCGCGGGGCCGCCGCTGGTGCGCGCCCTGGCCGAGGGCCGGGCCTGGTTCGAGGAGTGCGAGCGCGCCCGCGAACGGGGCGAGCCCCACGACCTGGTGCACAGCGCGCACCTGCCGACCCCGCCGCGCTCGCCCCTGCCCTACGCGTTCCTGCTGCACGACCTGCGGGCCATGGCGGGCGAGATGGCGCCCTTCGCGCGGCGTCTGATCGCGCGCGGCGTCGTCGGCCGCGCCCTGCGTGGGGCCGCCGCGGTGCTGACGGTCAGCGAGACCGTGCGCGCCGAGCTGCTCGCCCGCTTCCGCCTCGATCCCGAGGGCCTGGCCGTCGTCCCCAACGCGGCCGACCACTTCGAGCCCTTGCCGCGCGCCCCCGGCCACGATGCGCCGCTGGTCTGCATCGGGCACCTCGAGCCGCGCAAGAACCTGGCGCTCGTGCTGAACGCCCTGGCGCTCGATCCCGGGCTCCCGCGCCTGGTGCTGCACGGGGCGGCCAAGCCGGGCGAGGAGGCCCGCCTGCGCGCCCTGGCCCAGGAACTCGGCGTCGCCGCGCGCGTGGACTTCGCGGGTCCCTTCGCGGAGGCGGAGCTCCCCGGCCATCTCGCCCGCGCCGCCGCCCTCGTCCTGCCCTCGCGCCTCGAGGGCTTCGGCATCGGCGCCCTCGAGGCCCAGCGCGCGCGGGCGCCCCTGGCCGTCGCCGCCGCGGGGGCGTTGCCCGAGGTCGCGGGGCCCGCCACGCCCACCTTCCCGCCGGACGATGCCGCGGCCTGCGCCGCCGCGATCCGCCGGGCCCTCGGCGCGACGCCGGCGGAGCTCGAGGCCGCCGCGCAACGGGCCGCGGGCTTCACCTGGGACCGGTCGGCGCGCCGGCTCGTCGAGGCCTGGGAGCTCGCGCGGCGGCGCGGCGCCGTTCACCGCCCGTCGGACACGCCGGGGCGAGGGGGCCCGCGGCGCTCGCGGTAGCCGCGGGCGAAGTCGCTGAGCCGCAGCCCCGGCTGGGCGTGGGTGATGCCCCGCACGGTCCAGAGCAGGACGTCGCGGTCGCCGCCGCGCCCGCCCGCCCGCGCGCACAGCACGCGCTCGAGGTCCTCGAAGGTCTCGGGGGGGGACGGGCCCTCCAGGGCCCCGCGCAGGAACTCCTGACAGAGCGCGCGCACCAGGGATCCCTCCCGCCCGGGGCCCAGGGCCTCGACCAGGAGATCCGCCAACTCGCGCCGCTCGGGCATGGATCTCATCAGCATCGATCGTCTGCGGCCCGGGCTCGAAGGGACCCGTTCCTCGGCCGCGCTCCCCAACGCTATCACCCCCTCCCCAGGCCCCCGTACCGGCCCCTGTGCGTACCCGGCCACCGGCGCAGTGCGGATGGGCGGAGCTGGGCCAGCCCGGCGACGGCGAGCCTCCGCCCGCGGGTCGAGCTTCTCCCTGGACCTCGGGCGCACTCTCCCGCGAGACTGGGCGCCCCCGCGTCGACGGGGGCCAGCGGATCCCCACCTTGAGTTCCTACGCCGTCCGGGTCGAGCGCGCGCGCGCCTCCGCACGGGCAGCCACCAGCGACGCGGAGTACCAGCGCGCGGTGCTGCCCGGGGTCTCGCGCACCTTCGCCCTGACGATCCCGCAGCTCCCCGACGGCCTGTGGGAGCCGGTGACGACGGCGTACCTGCTGTGCCGCATCGCGGACACGATCGAGGACGACGCCGAGCTCGGGCCCGAGGAGAAGCGCCGCTTCCAGGAACGGTTCACCGCCGCCGTCGAGGGGCGCGCGGATCCCGACGAGCTGGCGCGCGAGCTCGCCCCCTCGTTGTCGCGCCGCACGCCGGTGCCCGAACGCGAGCTGGTCGAGAACACCGCCCGCGTCGTGCGCCTGGCGCGCGCCCTCGACGAGCCGCGCCGCGCGGCCCTGGTGCGCTGCGTGCGCATCCTGTGCGAGGGCATGGCGCACTACCAGGCGCTGCGCCCGCGGGCCGGCCTCGCCGACGTGGCGGCCTTCGAGCACTACTGCTACTGCGTCGCGGGCGTCGTCGGCGAGCTCCTGACCGAGCTCTTCTGCCGCTTCGACCCGACGCTCGCCGCGCGGCGTGAAGAGCTCGAGTCCTGCGCCGTGTCCTTCGGGCTGGCGCTGCAGATGACCAACGTCCTCAAGGACCTGTGGGACGACCTCGAGCGCGGCGTGTGTTGGTTGCCCCGCGACCTGTTCGCAGCCCAGGGTTTCGAGCTCGAGCACCTCGTGCCCGGGCGCAGCGAACCCGCCCTGCGCGCGGGCCTCGAGCGCTGCCTGGCCCTGGCCCACGGGCACCTCGAGCGCGCGTTGCGCTACACGTTGGCGATCCCCAAGCACCAGCGGGGCATCCGGCGCTTCTGCCTGTGGGCGCTGGCCATGGCGGTGCTGAACCTGCGCAAGCTGAACGCGCGCCTGGACTTCACTTCGTCGGGCGAGGTCAAGCTGCGCCGGACCAGCGTGCGCGCGACGATCGTCGCCAGCGAGGCGCTGATCCGCAGCGACCTGCTCCTGCGCGCCTCGTTCGCGTTCTGGACCCGCGGCCTGCCCGCGGCCCTGGAATCGGACTTCGTGTCGCCCGGGCGGGATCGCGGGGCGTGAGGGAGCTCGGGATCCTGGTCGCCCTGCCCTCCGAGGCCGAGTGCCTGGGCGGCGTCGCGCCGCGCGGCACGCTGGAGGTCCTCGCGGGCGGCGTGCGGCTCCTGGTGGGCGGCGTGGGCCCGGCGGCAGCCGAGGCGGGGGCGCGCGCCCTCCTGGACGGGGGCGCGCGGGCCCTGGTCAGCCTGGGCGTGGCCGGCGGGCTGCACGAAACCCTTCGCGCGGGTGAACTCGTGCTCCCCGAGCGGGTGCGGGACGCCGGCGGCGCGGTGCACGCGGTCGACGCCCGCTGGCGCGCGGCGCTGAGCGAGCGTCTCGCGGGCGGCGCGCCCCTGGCGCAGCGCGGCGGCTTGCTGGTCGAGAGCGCCGAGGTCGTCGCCGATCCGCGCGCCAAGCGCGAGTTGGGCGCCGCGCACGGTGCCCTGGCGGTCGACATGGAGAGCGGCGCGGTGGCGCGCGTGGCGCACTCGGCTGGCGCGCCGCTGCTCGTGGTGCGCGCGATCGCCGACGCCTGGGAGCGCCCCCTGTGCCCGGCCGCGCTGTGCGTCGACCGCGACGGTCGCCTGCGCAAACGGGCCCTCCTGCGTTCCCTGCTGCGCGATCCGCGCCAGATCCTGACCCTGCTGGCCCTGCGCGCGGACTTCCACGCCGCCCAGGCGACGCTGCGCGAGGTGTGGCGCCGGGCCGGGCCCGACCTGGCCCTTGCAGCCCGGGGATAGCGTCCTTCGGCCCGCGCCCAGCTTGACACTGCCCCGCTGCGCGGATGCACTCCGCCCCCCCTCGTCCGCCGGACCCACGGGGGGACACGCGCGCCGACCCGGGCCCGCGCGCAACCCCAGCCGATGAACGCCAGCCCGACCCCGAGCCCGGAGCCCGCGCCGACCTCCCTCGCCTCGCGGGCGGCGCGCGGGGCGGTCTGGGCCGCGGCCAGTTACGGCGGCGGGCAGGTGCTGCGCCTGGCGGGGAACCTGGTGCTCTCGCGCCTGCTCTTCGAGGAGGCCTTCGGCCTGATGTTGCTCGTCAACACGTTCCTGATCGGCTTGACGCTGTTCAGCGACGTGGGCGTGGGGCCGAGCATCGTGCAGAACGAACGCGGCGACGAGCGCCGCTTCCTCGACACGGCCTGGACCGTGCAGGTGCTGCGCGGCCTGGTGCTGTGGGGCGCGAGCTGCCTGTTGGCGCTGCCCTTCGCCGCGTTCTACGACGAGCCGCGCCTGGCCTGGATCCTGCCCGTCTCGGGCGCCACGGCCCTGATCGCCGGCTTCAACTCGACCAAGCTCTTCAGCGCCAACCGCCACCTGCACATGCGGGCGCTGTTCACGGTCGAGATCGCCAGCCAGGTCGTCGCGTTGGCGACGATGGTCGCGTGGGCGCTGCTCGACCGCTCGGTGTGGGCGCTCGTCGCGGGCGGCCTGGCCCACAGCCTGGCGCGCATGGTGCTGAGCCACCGCGTCCTGCCCGGACCGGGCAACCGCCTGCACTGGGAGGCGCGCTCGGCCCGCTCGTTGTTCCACTTCGGGCGCTGGATCTTCCTCAGCACCGTGCTGACCTTCTTCGTCCAGCAGTCCGACCGGCTGGTGTTCGGCAAGCTGATCCCGATCCCGTTGCTGGGCGTGTACGGCATCGCCGCCATGTTGGCCATGCTCCCGTTGGCGACCCTGGGCGCCCTCAGCGGGCAGGTGGTGTTCCCCTACCTGAGCCGCATCCGCGAACGCGGCGAGGATCTGGGCGCCGCCTTCCAGCGCATGCGTCGGCCGCTGCTCGTCCTGGGCGGCTGGATGCTCTCGGGCCTGATCGGCGCGGGTCCGCTGGTCGTGCGCATCCTGTACGACGAGCGTTGGTACGAGGCCGGTTGGATCCTGCAGTGGCTCGCGGTCGCCGGCTGGCTCGCGTCGGTCGTGAGCACGAACGAGATGTTCCTCCTGGCCATGGGCCACTCGCGCCTCCTCGCCGCCGCCGGCGCGGGCAAGCTGGTCGGGATGTTGGTCCTGATCCCCGCCGGCTTCGCCCTGGGCGGGTTCCCCGGTGCGGTGGCGGGTTTCGCGGGCGCCGAGGGCCTGCGTTACCTCGTCTCGTCCCTCGCCGCCCGCGCGGAGGGGCTGCGGGGCCTCGACCAGGACCTGCGCCTGTCGTCCCTGTGCGCCCTGGCGGCCGGGGCGGGGGCCGCCGCGGCGCACCTGGGCCGGCCGCTGGGGGACCCGGCCGCCGCCCTGCTCGCCTTCCTGGCCGTCAGCGCCTGCTGGGCGCCCGCCGCCCGGCCCCTCCTGGGCGACCTGCGCGCGCGCCTGGCGACCCGAACCGCCTGATCCCTCCCCGGAGGCGCGGGCCGCCCCGCGCGCGGGGAAAGTCCGCTCCGGTGCCCGACGGCGACTTCCGATAGACGTCGAGGCGCTCCCCGGCCGCCGTTGCCAGCGTCCCGCCCGCCCCCCTAGCCTTGGCCCCCCCACCGTCCGGGCCGCCGACCTCCGACCCCGCCCCATGCGTACCCCGCGCCCCGCCCCGCCGAGCCGCCCGAGCTCGCTCCTCGCCTGCTCGCTGCTGCTCGCGCTCGTGGGCGGCTGCGCCTCGCGGGGCACCCCGCTCGAGGAGGTGACCCTCGAGGTCAACTCCACGCTGGACCCCGGACCTTGGCGCCTGGCGCCGGGCGACACGCTGAGCGTGCACCTGGCGGACAAGCCCGACTGGGACCAGACCCCGGTCGTGCGCGCCGACGGCCGGGCGAGCTTCCTGCTGGTCGGCGAGCTCGAGCTCGGCGGCCTGACGCTGCCCGAGGCCGAGGAGCGCGTGCGCGACGCCTACGAACGCGTGCTCCCCGGGCAACAGGTCTCCGTGGACGCGCGCGTGCAGGCCCCGCGCCGCATCTACGTCATCGGCGAGGTCCACTCCCCCGGCGAGTTCACCGTCGACGGCCGCGTGAGCCTGATCGAGGGCCTGGCCCTGGCGGGCGGTCCGCTCAAGCGCACCGCCCTGCTCCAGCACACCCTGCTGGTGCGCTGGGTGGCCCAGGAACGCCGCCAGATGGCCTGGCGCATCGACGCGCGGATCGAAGCCTGGGACCACGACACGCCGCTCCTCTTGCAGCCCTACGATGTGGTCTTCGTGCCGAACACGCCGATCGACAACGTCAACATCTGGATCGACCAGTGGATCCGCCAGAACCTGCCCTTCCCGTTCCTGTTCCCGCCGGTCCAGTGAGTGCCCGTGAAGCCTGAAGTCCGATCCGAGTTCAGCGAGGAAGCCGAGTTCGAGAGCTCCCAGAGCCTCGAGACCTGGCTGGTGCCGCTGTGGCGTTCCCGCGGCTGGATCCTCGTCGCGCTGGCGCTGGGCCTCGCGGGCGGCGCCTTCTACGGCGCGATCCAGCCCAACACCTACCAGTCCTACGGCAAGCTGCTGACCGCCTCCGGCACGCGCGAGCAGGGCTCGACCGAAGCGCGCGTGGTCGGGGAGCGCCCCGACGTGATCAGCACGCGCGAGATGATCGCCAACGAGATGCACCTGCTCTCGAACCCGATCGTCTTCGAGAACGTCGTGCGCCGCGTCGGCGCGGACCGCATCCTCGACGCCTACGACCCCGCGCACGGCCGCGATCCCGCCGGCGGCCTCACCGGCTGGATGCACCGCTTCCAGAGCTGGTGGTTCGAACGCTCCTCGCGCGCGGGCGCGGCCGGGTCGGCGCGCTCGCCCGAGGCGCGCGTGGTGTTGGCGACGCACGCCCTCAAGGGCTCGCTCAGCCTGCGCAACGAGCCCGGCTCGAGCGTGATCACGGTCCTGTGCACGACCCACTCGCCCGAGCTCTCGGCCGATCTCGTGAACGCCTTCATCGAGGAAGCCCTGGCCCAGCACCAGGCGGTGTTCTCCTCGCGCAGCGCGCTCTCGTTCCTCGACGAACGCGTCGTCGAGGCCCGCACGGCCACCCAGGAGGCGGAGGAGGCGCTCGCCAACTACCGCATCTCCTGCGGGTTCTACGACGCCGAGAGCCAGCGCCAGCAGCTCCTGGTCGACATCAACGCCCTCGAGCGCGAGCTGGCCCAGGCCCGCGCCCAGATGGCGTCGTTCGAAGCCAAGGAGTCCCTGGTGCGGGCCGAGTTCGACCAGGAGCCCCTGGTGCACCGACTGACCGCGGACCGCCCCCTCGACCGCAACCCCGAGCGCATGCGCATCCAACAACGGATCCTGCAGTTGCGCGACGAGCTGTTGGTCATCGAGTCGCGGCGCGACCTGACTCCCCAGCAGCGCGAGGCCCAGGCCGGCGTGATCGGCCAGCAGATCGCCGCGGCCCAGGGGGAGCTCGAGCGCCAGCCCGAGTTCCTGCCCGGCGGCGAGCGCATGGAGGAGGTCCTGAACCCGCGCTACCAACGCCTGCGCGAGCAGCTCGACCAGGTGCGCGAGGATCAGGTGTCGACCGCGACCAGCGCGGAGCGCATCGAGGGGCGCCTGGGGCACCTGCGCGAGCGGCTCTCCGAGCTCGAGCGCTGCCGCCCCCAGCTCCAGGCCCTGGAGTCGGCCGCGGCGCAGAGCACCCAGCGCCTGACGCAGTTCCAGCAGGCCCGCGAACGCGTGGCCGTGATGAACCTGCTCGACAACGTCAACCTGATCAACCTGCGCCCGCTGCAGGCCGGCGGCGTGCCGCTCGCCAAGAGCGGGCCACGCCGCGGCCGCCTGGTCCTGATCGGCGGGATGCTCGGGCTGCTGGCCGGGATGGGTTGGGCGCTGGCGCGCGCCCGGCTCGATCGGAACCTGCGCACGCTCGACGACGTCGAGCGCCAGCTCGGCCTGCCGATCCTGGGGGTCGTCCCGCAGCTCGGCGAGCGGGACCTGCGCGCGACCGGCCCCGCGCCGTCCCCGGACCGGAAGCGGGCATGACCCCGGAGCGTTCCCCGGCCCAGCCCGGCCCCTTCGAGCGCCTGGAGTCCGCCCTCGAGGGTCTGTGGGTCCAACTGGCACCCGAGGGGCACACCGGGCGAGGCTTCCGCGTGGCCTTCACGGCCTGCGCGGGCGGCGCGGGCACGTCGAGCGTGGCGCTGGCCGCCGCGCGCGCCCTCGCGCGGCAGTCCCGCCAGGAGGTCGTCTTGTTCGAGGTCGACGGCGCCCATCCCGGCCTGGGGGAGCGCTGCGGCGTCGCCGCGGGCCCGGGCCTGGAGGCGCTCCTGGATGGCGCCGTGGGCCTCGACGAGGTGCGCCGCCCGACCGAGGTCCCCGGCCTGTCGGTCGTGCCCTGGGGACCCTCGCGCGGCGCTTGGAGCCGCGGCACGACCCTCACCCTCCCCCAGTTCGAGGCCGCCGAAGCGCTCCTCGGAACCTGCGCCGCCCGCGGCCTGCACGTCGTCCTGGACGTGGCCCCGATCCTCGAGCACCCCTCGCTCGTGCGGCTCCTGCGTTGCGCGGAGGCGACGGTCGCCGTCCTGTTGGCGGGCCGGACGCCCAAACGCGACGCGGCCCGGCTGGCGCGCAGCCTGGCCGCGGCGGGCGTCCCCCTGGCGGGCACGGTCCTGAACCAACACGTCGAGGAGCTGCCGCCCTGGTTGCGGAGCCGGCTCGGTCCGGCGCGCGGCATCTGAAGGCCGTCCGCGGCGCCGTCGACACCCGAGCTGGGCCGCACCCGTCGCCCGCGAACGGACGGCGCCGGCGGGTCGGCGCGGCCCGTTCGGACTCCCACCCGGTTTTACAGACCGTTCGGAACCCGCGCGGACGCAACTCCGTCTCTTTGGGAGGGGGGAAGCCCGTCTCGACGGATCCCCGCGTCGCGTTCCGAGACAGGTGGCACGCTTCCGCGCATTCGCGGGGAGGCCCACGTGCCCCTGGCCGGGTTCTCTGCAGCGTTGTACTCTTCTTCGCCGAAAGGACCGCACTGTCGCGCCCCCCGACGCGCGTGTCCGACTCGCAATCCAGAGCCGAAGAGGCTCGTCCAAGGGGGGAATCGTATGTTCACAGTCGAGTGGCTCGCCAAGTTCCGGGCGCTGATGCCGACCCGCGTCCGGATCGTTCCCGACGGCGTGCTGGCGCGGGATGAGTTCCGGCGCCTGATCTCCCGCGAGCGCAACCGCGCCGACCGCGTGGGCTCGCAGCTCTCCCTGCTGCTGCTCGACCTGTCGCGCACGGGCGGGGAAAAGGCGCACCTCGCCGCGTCGCTGACGGAGATCTGCCGGCGCATGCGCGAGACCGACGCGGTGGGTTGGTTCCAGCGCAGGTGCCTCGGCATCCTGCTGCCCGAGACCGCCTTCGCGGGCGCGCAGCGAGTCCTCGAGGACCTGCGCGCGCGCATCCATCCTCACGGCCTGGACGCGTCCTGGCGCCTCTACACCTATCCCGGCCAAGCGCTGCCGCAGCCCCAGACCGGCCGCCGCGACGACGATCCCGACGCGCGGCCGCCGCAGGACGGCGGCGAGCGACCCGAGCCCCGCGAAGGCGACGCGACGACGGAGCGAACTCCGCGCGTGGCCGCGAGCGCCCGACCGGCGGCCAAGCACCCCGAGCACGTGCTGCGGATCGTCGGTTCCAGCGCGGTGGTCCCGCAGGCGTCGTTGCTCCCGCTCCTCCTGCCGCGCCGCTCCCGGATGGCCCGCGCGCTCGACGTGTTGCTCGCGTCGCTCTGCCTGCTGCTGTTCGCGCCGGTCATCCTCGTGGCCGGGCTGCTCGTCAAGCTGACCTCGCCGGGGCCGATGTTCTTCCGGCAGACGCGCCTGGGACAGGGCGGACGCCCCTTCCAGTTCCTCAAGCTGCGGACGATGTGCGTCGACGCCGAGGCCCGCAAGAAGGACCTGCTGGCGCTCAACGAACAGAGCGGCCCGGTGTTCAAGGTGACCCGCGACCCGCGCGTGACCCCGGTCGGCCGCGTCCTGCGCAAGCTCAGCATCGACGAGCTGCCGCAGCTCTGGAACGTGCTGGTGGGCGACATGACCTTCGTCGGCCCGCGCCCGCCCTTGCCCGACGAGGTCGCCGAGTACGAGCCCTGGCAGCGTCGCCGCCTGGACATCGCCGGGGGCCTGACCTGCATCTGGCAGGTGAGCGGACGCAGCCAGGTCCAGTTCGAGGACTGGGTGCGCATGGACCTGCGCTACGCCCGCGACGCGAGCCCCTGGCTCGACCTCAAGATCCTGGCCCAGACGATCCCCGCCGTCGTGACCGGCAAGGGCGCACGCTAGAATGGGCGCCTTCCCCGCGAGGCAGGCGCCCCGCAACCAGCAGACAAGACTCGCAAGCAGACGACTCGGAAGGAGATTCCGAGGAGAACCAGGATGTCGAAGAGAGGATCGCAGCTCGCCGCCACCGTGCCCCTGTCCCTGGGCGCCCTGAGCACGTTGGCCTCGGCCTCCCAAGGTCAGGTCAACCTCGGTCCGACGGGAGGGCAGTCGCGGGCCACCAGCACGGGCGTCAGCGGCCAGTCCCTGGTGGACGCGCCGGAGATCGACCCCAGCCTGCTCACGGGCGTGATCGTGCTGGTCGTCGGCGGCGTGCTCGTGCTCACGGCGCGCTTGCGCCGTCGCGCGCGCGCTCACTGACAGGCCGAGAAGAAATCGAGCGTACGGCCCCGTCGCGACCCTTGGCACGGCCGCCCGGGGCAGCCGTCCCGCGGAGCGCGAGAGTCCTTCCCACGCTCCGAGCCTTCGGACTCCTGTCGGTGTGGGTGGAACTCGCGGGCGAGTCCCCACTCCGCCGGACCGCGCCATGCAGGTCCCCCTCCCCCAGGCCCCCATCGCGGGTCCCCCGTCGCGCGCTGGCGTCTGGACGCGCGGCGCACCCTGGCTGAGCGGAGTGCTGCTGCTCGTGCAGCTCCTGCTGCTGCTCGGCCGTTTCTCCGTGGTCGATCTCCACGACCACCCGCTGCCCTGGCTGCGATTGCTCTCGCGCGCCAACGCCGCACCCCAGGTGTTGCTGTCGATGGCGACCGCGGTGTTGCTCTTCGGGAGGCGGGGCACGCCCCCGCGGGAGGGCCGCGAGCGCGACCCACGCCCGTCGGCGGCACTGGGCTGGATCCTGCTGGCCCAGCTCGCCAGCTTCGCCGCGCTGTTCCTCGCGAGCCGGAGTCTGTTCGAGCAGCGCCTCGAGGGCGCAGCCCATCCCGAGCTGTGGTTGGCCCTGTGGGTCGTCTCCGGATGCGCCACGGTCGGGTTTGCCGCGCTGCTGGTGCTCCCGCCGCGGCGCTGGCTCGAGGTCCTCGGACGTCACGCCTCCTTCGTCGCCGGCGCGGGTCTGCTGGGGTTCGCCGCCTGGGCGGCGGGCGCCTGGGCCGAAGCGGACCTGAGCCGCCTGCTGCAACCGCCGACCCTGTGGCTCGCGGCGCGCGTGCTGGGCCTGTTCCTGGACGAGGTCGTGGTCGACGCCGAGCACTTCGTCCTGGGCTCGCCGACCTTCCTCGTGCGCGTCGCGCCCGAGTGTTCGGGCTTCGAGGGCATCGGCCTGATCGCCGTGTTCTCCTCGGCCTACCTGGGCATCTTCCGCGCGAACCTGCGTTTCCCCCATGCCCTTCTGCTACCCGTCCTGGGCATCGGAGCGGTCTGGTTCGTGAACGCGCTGCGCTTGGCGGTGTTCGCGCTGCTGGGCGCCTTCGGGCACGCGGAGCTCGCCGCCGGCGGCTTCCACTCGGTGGCGGGCACGCTCGCGTTCTGCGCCGTGGCCCTGGGGCTGGTGGCCCTCTCGCAACGCGCCCGCTTCTTCGGCCGCCCCGAGGTCGACGCGCTCGAGTGGGTCCACGCCGAGGACGATCGCACCGCGGCCCACCTCGTGCCGTTCCTGCTCGGCCTCGCCTTCGGCATGGTCGCGCAGGGCTTCGAGGAGCAGGCGCACCTGCTCACGCCCTTGCGCGTCGTCGTCGCCGCGGCCGCCCTGCTGCTCTTCCGTCGTCGGTACGAGCTGCGCGAACGCGGCGGGCTCGCGCTGGCCGTGCCCGCGGGCCTCTTGGGCGCGGCGCTGTGGCTGGCGCTCGCGCCCGCGACCGGCGGCGAGGGCGCGCGGGAAGTCGCGGAGCTCCACGGGGAGGAGTGGGGCGCCTTGGCGAGCGCCATGCGCCTCCTGGGATACGTGGTCGTGTTCCCCCTGGCCGAGGAGCTCGCCTTCCGCGGCTACCTCATGCGGCGTCTGACCGCCGCCGACTGGCAACGCGTCGCGCCGCGCGAGATCCGCATCTCCGCCTGGTTCGTCTCCTCCGCGGTCTTCGCGCTGCTGCACGAGCACTGGTTGGGCGCGCTGCTGGCGGGCGCGCTGTACGGTCTGCTCTACCTGCGCACGGGTTCGATCCTGGCGGCCGCGCTGGCGCACGGCGTCACGAACGCGGCCCTCGCCGTCCACGAGTTCCTGCGGCCGTGACGGCGTGGAGCTGGGACGGATCGCAGTCCCCAGCGAGCTCGTCGGCGACGGGAGTGCTCTCGAAGCGAGTACCTGACCGCGTTTTCATGCACCTCACCGCGTGACGCCGCGCATCGCGGCGACGATCCCCGGCCGGTGGTCGCGCATCCACGGCCACGCTCCAGAGCGAGTCACGCAGCCTCTTGGGGCCCTCGAGCGCCCCGATCCTGGGCAAGTCGAGCGCTGCGCCCTCCAGCTCAAGGCGCGCTCCTCGCACCCACGATACGGAGGCTGGTGAAGGGGCCCTTGGGGTAGAGCCGCACGGCTTGGGGCCCTTGCGCGACCTGGGCATCGCGAGCAACATGGGATCCGTTCCGGGGCATTGAGTGATCCGGGCTTGCGCGGCGCCGTACGGGCACCGCGCGCTGCAAGGCAAGGGCAGCACGGCTCTGGCACTCTGCGCGTGGCGTTCGCGCCACACGTCTGCATCCCCCGGACACCACGGGTCCTACCCACCGCTCGCGACCGGGGTCGACGCCCACCGCAGATAGGCATCGTGAAGGACACAACATGGATATCCGGTACGTGGGGACCGGGTCGTGGCTCCGGGGATCGCGCCTCCGGACACTGGCCCCCTCCCTCGCTCTTCTCGGGCTCGCCATCCTGAGCCCGACCGTCCCGGCCGCGGCGCTCGAGCCGCCGACGAACATCTCGCTCTCGGGGCCCGAAGGCGGGCCCTTCCCGTCGGGGACCTACGAGGTCCCGTTCGTGAACAACGGCACGGAGCCCATCCTGTGGCGGGCGCGCCAGCAACACGGCTGGGCCAACCTGTCGCAGACCTTGGGCGTTCTACCGCCCGGTGGAACCGGGCGCATCACCGCCTCCATCGATCAGGTGGCCGCGAACCAGCTCCCGGTGGGCACGTACGTGGCCGAGCTGCTGTATCGTGCGCCCGCGGGTCAACCGCCGGCCGTCCTGGCGCGCTTGACCTTGACGGTCGAACCCAGCGCCGGAGGCCCCGAACCGATGACGACGGCGACTCGCACCAGCGGCGTGGCCCCCCTGGCCGTGTTCTTCGATGCCCTCGGGCCGGACACCGGCGTCGTGCAGCCCCAGGGCCCGGTGCCGGACTACGCCGACACGCTCTACACCTGGGACTTCGGCGACCCGGGCAGCGGGACCTGGGAGCACAACGGGCGCTCCAAGAACGCCAGCTACGGCTACCTGGCCGCGCACGTCTACGAAGCGCCTGGGATCTACACGGCCACCCTGCGGGTTCGGACTCCGGACGGCAACGTCTCGGAGTATCGCCAGGAGATCACCGTCTCCGCGCCGGAGAGCGTGTACGCGGGGCGGACCTACTACGTCTCGAGCCAATCGGGCAGCGACTCCAACGACGGCCTCTCGCCGCAGACGCCGTTCCGCACGGTGTCGCGCGCGATGACCACGCTCTTCGCCTCCGACGGACCCCGACGGGTGTTGTTCCGCCGCGGTGAGGAGTGGCAGACCTCGTCCGGCGTCAGCGTCAACGGTCGGACCGGCCCGTTCACGATCGGGGCCTACGGCACGGGCGCCAATCCGCGCATCCGCGCGGCGCACACGGGCACGGCCTTCGCGTTCCACCCTTCGGTCAGCGACGTGCGCATCATGGACGTCGACCTCGAGGGTCCGGGCACCGATCAGGCCGGCAACGGCGTGCAGTTCGGCCGCCAGTCCCTGGTCCTGCGCGCTCAGATCCAGGGCTTCCGCGTCGGCGTGACGTCCAACGACTCGGCCTGCATCGGGAACACGGTCGCCGAGTGCACGATCCTCGACAGCCGCCACTACGGGCTGTACTTCGCGCCGGCCTACGTGCCGAACGCCGTCCCCGATCCGCCCACGCACGTCGCGATCCTCGGCAACCGGCTCGACAACTCGATCCAGAACTCGCTGCTGCGCACCTACGCCAGCCGCTCGATCTGGCAGGCGAACCTCTTCCAGCGCGCGGGCCAATCGGCGACGCGCCTGCTCGGGGTGCATGCGCCCAAGAAGGCCGAGTTCCTCCTGGTGCTCGACAACCGCTTCGCCTGCAACACGGCCTGGGTGCTCGAGATCGGCCCGGAGAACGACTCCAACGGGACGTCGGGCAACACGATCCCCCAGGTGGTCGAGAACGTGATCGTCGAGGGCAACCTGTTCCTGCTGCCGCCGGGGGCGGACGTGGTGCGCTTCGTGCTCGTCTGGGGGCGGTACGTCACCGTGCGCAACAACATCTTCGACCACACCGGATCGGCCGGGGGGTCGAGCCTGCGGGTCGCGCCGCGCGGGATCGGCCCGGTCCCGACCGGCGTGCGCATCGACAACAACACCGTCTACCGGGGCACGCTGACCGGGAACCCCTGGACCTTCGCCGACGTCACGAGCCAAGGGCCGACGCTCGTGCGCAACAACATCGTCTACAGCCCGCACGCGCCGGTCACGGTGGCCGCGGGGACCGTCAGCCTGCAGAACAACTTCACGGCGAATCCCTACTTCAAGGACGCGGCCCAGCGCGACTTCCGCCTCGACGTGGGCAGCCCGGCACTCGACCAGGCCCTGCCGCTCAACATCCACGTCGACTTCAACGGCAACCCGCGCGCGCCGGGCCAGGACGGCCTGGATCTGGGCGCGATCGAGCGCCACTGACGTCGCCTCGGCGCTCGCGCCGCTTGCGCGCCCGCGGGCCGCGTCCTCGGAGGGCGCGGCCCGCGTTCGTCAGCGCGGGCCCGTCCGGGGGTCGGGCACGAGCGCCGGCAGGGACGGGTGGCTCTTGGGGAGCATCCGGGGGACGCGGGGCGCGCGCCCCAGCCGCGCCGGTTCCCCGCCGGCGAGCCGGTACCACCCGGGCGCGCATTGGCTCCAGACCAGGGCGAGCAGGACGAAGAAGAACGCGTGCAGGTCGCGGGCGAACCACACGTTCGCAACGCACAGCGCCAGGCCCAGGAAGGAAGCGGCCATGCAGGCGCGCACGCGCCGTTCCAGGCCGCGCGAGCGCCCCAGGGCCCGGTACGCGACGATGCAGGTCGCCGCGACGAGCAACAGGAACCCGGTCCCGCCGATCCACCCGCCCGTCAGGTACATGAAGAGGTACCCGTTGTCGATCGACCAAGCCGCTTCGTAGGAGGCGCCGATGACCGAGGGATCCCCGAACCAGCCGACCTTCGGGATCTCGCGCAGGTAGATCAGGAGCAGGGCCAGACGGTACTTGCCGCTCTCGGTGTTGCCCTCGAACTCGAGGTCGGTCTGCGTCGTCACGAGCACGTCCTGGGCGGTCTGGTCGAGCAGCAGGTACCCGAGCAGGCCCCCGCACACCGCCAGGAGCACGATCGGCAGACGCGCCACGACCATGCTGCTCAGCGCGGCGAGGCCGCCGAGCACCATCGCCGGGCCACGCGCGATGGGCCCGAGCACGCCGATCGCGGTCAGCGCGGCTGCCGCCCGCGCCCAGATTCGCCGACCGCGTTCGACGTGGCCCCAGGCGAGGACCAGGGGCGCCAGCGAGACCAACACGCTGGCCAGGATCAGCGGGTGCACGAAGGGCCCGAAGGCGCGCAGGAAGCCGTAGCGCATCCCACCGCCGTTGCGCCAGAAGTCGGGCACGGGGTAACTCGCGATGGCGTTCCACAGGCGCGCCGCGAGGCGGTCCGCCATGCGGGCCTCGTAGAGCGAGAAACAGGCCAGGATCACGCCGCAGACCGCGAGCACGGCCAGGAAGGAGCGCAGGTGGCGCCCGTCGACGAAGAACCGTCGCGCGAACAGGTAGGGCAGGCCCCAGTCGAGGACCAACACCGCCAGCTTGTGCACGAACCCCTTGAGGTCGGTGTTCACGCCGAAGCTGATCGAGTAGCTGAAGAGCAGCGCCAGCACCCAGAAGTCCAGGGCGCGCCGGCGCGGCAGCAGATCGCGCCCCTGCCGCAGCGCGAGGCATCCGAGCAACATGCCCAGCGCGACCGAACGCTGGGGCGTCAGGTTCGGCAGGCCCTGGAACTCGAGCAGCAGCGGGCAGGGCACCAACAGCAGGCTGGGCACGAACAGGCGGACGAAGGTCCAGCGCCAACCCCGGGCGAGGGTCGCGGCGAGGGCGAGCACGGCCAGCGCTCCGACGAAGGCTCCCGAGCTCATCGCGGGACCTCGCCGGAGTAACGCCAGATCGCAAAGTGCGTGGGCGGGGCCCGCTCGAGCCCGACGCGCCGACGCTCGTAGGTCGCGCCGCGATACACCTCGTCCTCGAGCCGCGTCCAGATGCGCAGCGCGGGTTGTCCGACCCGCGGCAAGGGGATCAACGCCCGATCCTCCTGGTACGCGCCGTCGATGTCGGCCAGGTAGGCGACGCCGGCGGCGCGCAGGTAGGCGTGCACCTCGCCCGCCGCGAGGGCCGCGAGGTATTCGCGCCCGTTGGCCTTGCCGTCGAGGTTCACCACGCTGCGCCCGGAGAAGTAGCCGAACAGGCCGGCGTCCTTCATGGCGAAGACCGCGTCGGGTGCGGTCCGCTCGTTCGCCCACTCCGCGGCCGCCAACCACTCGCCGTGGGAGGCGATCCTGTGGCGCACGACGGAGACCTGCAGGACGATCCCCACCAGGGCGACGAGCGCCGGCAGGCCGATCGCCAGGGCCGGTCCCAGCCGGGGCCGCAGTGCGGCGACGCGCGCCGCGAGGATCGGGAGGCCCAGGATCACGACCGTCCCCGACAGGATGAAGTGCCACCAGTACACGCCCCACTCCATGAAGAGGAACGCGTAGGCGAAGTGCGCCAGCGAGGCCGCCGCCAGGATGCACAGAGGCGTCACGAGGAACGTCGCCGCGCGCTCGCCCCGGCGCCGCTCCAACAGGAACACGGACAGGGTGATCGCCAGGCCGGCCGCGACGAGCAGCGCTCCGAAGCGCAGGTCGCCGTCCAGGGAGAGGCGCGAGCGCAGCGCGGGGAAGCTCGATTTGACCTTGCCGCTGATGGGCCCCAGGGCGCCGAAGGAGGCCTGGCTCCAGGCGAAGTAGGGCACCGCCAGCACCAGCACGCCCGCGACCTGCGCGGCCGAACGCGACGCGAGCTCGCGCGCGGCGACCCGCTGCAGCACGCCGGAGACGAGGAACAGGACCCCCGCGGCCAGGAGCAGGAAGACGGAGTCGAGCCGCGCCAGGAAGATCGTCCCGAGCAGGAGCCCCGAGAGGAACGGCGCGCGGGAACGCGCCCGGTACGAGAGCAGCTCGTAGCGCAAGAGGCACGCGACCCAGGCGAAGACCGCCAGCAGCAGCAGGCCGGTCTCCATGCCGTTGGTCATGGCGCTGACGGCGTTGGTGGGCAGGCACAGGGCCAGGGCCAGCGCGCCCATCCCCGGGGCGAGGCGACGCTCGACGGTGCCGTGGAGCAGGCCCAGGGCGAGCGCCGAGACCAGGGCCGAGAGCGACAGGAGGGCGATCGCCGGCCCCAGGGGTTCCGGTCCGAAGGGAGCGCAGAACGCGACGACGCAGGCCATCCACAGCGGGTGGTAGCCGTTCGTCGAGGCGATGCCGTCGAAGGTCGAGCCCGCGCCGGCGAGGATCGAGCGCGCGATCGCGAGGTAGTAGAAGGCGTCGTCGGTCAGGAAGCCGAGCAGGGCCTCCCGCGGCGCCAGGACGGCGCAGGCGACCACGGCCGTGAGCGGCAGGAGCGCGAGCCAGGAGCCTCGTCGGAACATGGTCAGGTGCGCGTCCCCGCCCTTACCCTAGCGCCGGCCCGGAAGCGGTCCAGGCTTGCGGCCGCGGCCCGGCGGCCGGGCGACGCGCCGCGCAGGCCGTCCAGAGCCAGCGCTCGCGCCGCTCCGCCCCGGAAAAACGGGCGCTCCGCTTCAGGTGACGCACGGGTTCTCGACGACAGCTCCAGCCCTCCTTCGACCAAGACTCCCGGGAGCTTGACGGAGGTGGTCGTCCTCGGCACGGTGCAGCACCTCCCGGGCCCACCGGCCGTACGCCGAACTCCTCCGCCGACCCCCATGAGCCCCGGCCCGCGCCCGAAACTCGCCCTGGGACTGGCCCTGCTCGGCGGCCTGGCCCTGGGGTTCCTGCTCGCGGAAGCCCGCCCGAAGGTCGCGGAGTACGCCGAGCGCGCGCGCTCGAAGCTGGCCCGCGCCCGGGTCGGCAGCGATCCGCCGCAGCAGGGCTGGGAAGCGATCGCGCGCGGCGTGACGATCACGACCCACGCCACCGGCCTCGACCACCCCACGCGCCTGGCCTTCGTGCGCCAGCCGCCGACGGAACCCGGCCCGCCCCTCTACTACGTGGCCGAGCTCCCCGGCACGATCCGCCGCGTGGACCTCTCCGGTGAATCGACGGTGGTGGCCACGGGCCTGCTCGACTTCGAGTGGAAGGAGGGCCTCGAGGCCGGCTTGATCGGCATGTGCCTCGACGACGCGGGTCCGGGGCTCTTCATCGCGCTCGTCTACTGGGACGGCGACGCGGGGGTCTTCCGCAACCGGGTCGAATACCTGCGCCTGTCGGACGATGGCACCGAGCTGCTCGAGCGCACGACGCTGCTCGACATGCGCGAGGAAGCGACGGTCGTCAGCTACCAGATCCAGTTCGTCAGCCTCGGACCCGACGGCCATCTCTACGTCGGCGTGGGCGTCGGCGGCCAGACCGCGAACGCCCAGGACCTCGAGCGGTTCTCGGGCAAGATCCTGCGCCTGGCGCGCGACGGCAGCGCGCCGGCCGACAACCCCTACTTCGATCCCGAGCGCCCCGACGCGGCCCGCTCGTACGTCTACGCCCTGGGCGTGCGCAACCCCTACGACGTCGCCTGGGACCCGGCCACCGGCGCCGGCTTCGTGACCGACGTCGGCCCCGGGATCGACCGTATCTTCCGGCTCGAGCGCGGCGCCAACTACGCCTTCGGGCGCGGCGACGGCGACGAAGCGATGCGCGTCCAGGCCGCGTACACCTGGGGCCCCGGCGCGGGCTTCGCACCTACCGGGATCACCCTGGCCCCGGCCGAGTCGAGCGCCGCCGACAGCCCGAACTTCCTGTACGTGGGCCTGTTCGGAGCCGTGCACGCCGGCGGTCCCAACGAGGGCAAGCGCATCGTGCGCTTCCCCCTCGATCCGCGCGGCTTCCTCTCCGGCGGCCCGGCGCTCGTCAACCAGTACCGCGGCCTGTTCTTCGCCTCGGTGACGGACGTCGAGTTCGGCCCGGGCGGGATCTACTTCTGCGACTTCTACGGCTCCGGCAGTCCGCCGCACCGCAATCAAGGCGTCGTGTATCGCTTGGACTTCGCGCCGCTGGAGGCGGAGGCCGGCGGCGTGCAGTTCGCCGGCGACTGGAAGTCGCTCTCGGGCGAGGAGCTCTTCGACGCCCTGGGTTGCATCCAGTGCCACGACCGCGGGCCCAGCGTCACGCGCAAGGAGGGTCCGAACCTCGCGGGCCTGCGCTCGCGGATCGAACAGCGCCTGACCTCCGACGAGTACCGCCGCCACCTGGGCGAGCTGGGCCAGCGACCCGGCGCGTACTTCCGCGGACACGCGGAGAGTTATCGCGCGATCCTCGAACGCACCGGCGAAGCGCGCCTCGCGGCCTGGTTCCGCACCCACCTGCGCGACCCACGCTTCGATCACGCCGAGGCCAAGATGCCGGCCTATCCGGACCTCGACGAGGCCCTCGTCCGGCGCCTCTCCGAGCTGCTCCTGCGCTGAGCCCCCCGTGGGCCTCACGCGCGCGGCGTCGGATCGCGCTCCGCGCTCGGGCGCTCGACCCGCGCGACCATCGACCAGAAGACCCGCGCGCGCTCCACGGCGCGGGCCAACAGCGAGCCCTCCGCGTGCGCCTCGGCGGGATCGCGCGCGCCGGCGGAGAGCCCGGTGAGCAGCTCCAGGGCGTCGTGGATCGTTTCGGCCGCGTAGACGTGGAAACGGCCCTCGCGCACGGCCTCGACCACGTCCTCGCGCAGCATCAGATCGGGTACGTTGACGCCGGGCACGATCACGCCCTGCGTGCCGCTGAGGCCCGCGTCGAGGCAGGTGTCGTAGAAGCCCTCGATCTTCTCGCTGGTCGCGCCCACGGCCTGCACGTGGCCGAGCTGATCGATGGCGCCCGTCAGGGCCAGGTCCTGGCGCAACGGCACTCCGGTGAGCGCCGAGAGCAGACAACACATCTCCGCCGCCGAGGCCGAGTCGCCGTCGATGCCGCCGTAGGTCTGCTCGAAGGCGATCGAGGCCGAGAAGGCCAGCGGGTGCTCGGTGCGCAGGAGGTGCCGCAGGAGGCCCCCCAGGATGTAGAAGCCCTTGGTGTGGATCGCGCCCGAGAGCTTGGCCTCGCGCTCGATGTGGATCGCGCCGCCGGTGCCCGGGCCGATGGTGGCCGTGATGCGCGTGGGGAAGCCGTAGGTCAGCGGGCCGGTCGAGAGCACGGCCAGGCCGTTGACCTGGCCCACGACCGCGCCGCGGGTCTGGATGCGGATCGTGCCCTGCGCGACCCACTCGCGGAACTTGCGCGCCGGTAGATCCGTACGGCGCCGCGTGCGCCGCACGGTCTCGCGGACGTGGTCGGCGGTCACGCGCCCGGCGCCCTGCTTGCGGGCCACGAAGGAAGCCTCGCGGGCGATGTCGATCAGGCGTCCGAAGCGCGCCGTGATTCGCGCGCGCCGGGCGGCGATGCGCGCGCCGTGCTCGGCCAGGGCCGCCACGGCGTCGCGGCCGAAGGGTAGCAGGCCCTCCTCGTGCGCGACGCGGGAGAGCACGCCGGCGTAGTAGACGAGGCCCGTCGCGTCGCGCGGCAGGGTCGAGTCGAAGTCGGCCAGCACCTTGAAGAGGTTCGGGAAGTCGGCGTCGAGCTCGTCCAGCATCAGGTGCAGGTCGGGGTCGCCGACCAGCACGACCTTGACCCGCAGGTCGATCGGCTCGGGCTTGAGCGCCAACCCCAGCGAGATCAGGGGCGACTCGGGGGGCGCGATCTCGAGCTCCCCCGTGCGCAGGGTGCGCATCAGCGCTCGCCAAGCGCCCGGTTCCTCGAGCACGTCGCGCGCGTCGAGCACCAGGTACCCGCCGTGCGCCTCCAGCAGCGCGCCGCCGCGGATGGCCAGGTGATCGACGGGAGCCGATTCCTCCGAGAGTCCGCGCCGTTCGATGGTCCCCAGCAGGTTCGACGCGCTGGGACAGTGCACGACGACGATCGGGCAGGTCGCGTCGGGTCCGTGGGCGAGCATCAGGTTCACGCGGTAGCGCCGCGTCGGATCGCCCTCGACCTGGCCGTCGAGGCGCGTCTGGACGGCGTCCTCCACGACCTGCGCCAGGAACGTGCGCACGGCTTGGGAGGGGAACTCGACGCGGATCGCCTGCGCCTCGGCCTCGAGCAGCCGGCGCAGCTCGGCGGCCTGCAGCTCCCGCGCCCGGCGCCGGTGGCGGCGCTGGACCTCCGCCATGCGCTGCCCGATCTCGCCGAAGCGCTCGGCGAAGGCCGCGGCGCGCTCGCCGAGCGTCTGGGCCTCCTCGGGCGTCAGCTTCTTCTGCTGCACCAGCTCCGCCACGCGCTCGGGCGGCGCGGGCTGGCCCTCGACGATCGGCAGGATGAAGGGGCGCGTCTCCCCGTCCACCGTCACCGGCACGAGGCCCAGGCCGGCGGCGGCCAACTCGCGGTCGAAGGGCTCGCCGAGGACCCCGAGCTCGCGCGCCAGCTCGCCTTCGAGCGCCCGTTGGCGCGCGGCGAGATCCCCGGCGGCCAGGGCCGGATCGAGGCCCTCGTGCAGGAAACGCACCCACTCGTCCATCCGGTCGCGGAAGCCCGTGCCGCGCCCGCGGGGCAGGCGCAGGAGCCGGGGTTGGTCGGGGCGCGCGAAGTCGTGCACGTAGGCGAGATCGTCCGCCGGCGGGCAGTCGGGCCGGATCTCCTCGAGCAGGCGGCGCACCAGGCTCATGCGCCCCGTGCCGGCCAGCCCGCGCACGAAGACGTTCTGACCCGGCGCGTGGATCTCGAGGCCGAAGCGCAGGGCCTCGACCGCGTCCTCCTGGCCGACGATGCCCAGCTCCGGCTCGACCTCGGCGGTCGAGTCGAAGTCCACGAGCTCCTCGCCGCAGCACCAGCGCAGGTCCGCGGGCTCCACGCGGCGCGGGTCACGGGCCCCAGCCGTGTCGCTCAACGCGGCGCCTCCACCTCGGCCTCGGCGCCGCCCACGAGGCGACCCTTGAGCGTCGACGTGCCGCGGAACGCGAACCAGAAGACGCCCACGAACAGCGCCAGGGCGAGCAACACCGCGGCGATGCGCAGCCACGCGGGATACTGCGAGAGGTCGCCGGTGAAGAGGCCCCCGCGGTCCGCGACGCGGTGGAACTGCAGCATCGGTCGTTCGTCCCGGCGCACCACGTCCGGAGCGAGGGGAACGCCGCGTCGGGCCAGGCCGGGGCGAGCGGGGGCGGGCGAGGGCGCTGCGCTGGCCATCGCGCCGGCGGTCCGCGACGGGGCGGGTCGGGCGGCGGGGCGCGGCGGCGCGGGCCCGGCCGCTTCGTCGGATCCCTCGAGCACGATCTCGTCGGCGTCCAGCTCCACCGGTCGCGGGGCCGGCGCGGGCGGCGGCGGCTCGCTGCGCGGGGGCGGCGCGCTGCGCGGGGGCGGCGCGGACTGCGGCGCGGGCTCGCCCGCGAGCCGGAAACGCAGCTCGACGTCCCCCAGGCGGAAGAGGTCGCCGTCGGCGAGCTCCAGGCGCTGCACGCGCGACTCGCCGCGGAAGATCCCGTTGCGCGAGTCGAGGTCGTGCAGCACCCAGACGTCGCCCTCCAGCGCGAGTCGCGCGTGGCGCCGACTGATCGAGGGAGCCGCGAGGGGCACGTCGCACTCGGGCGTGCGGCCGACCAGCGCCTCGCCGGCGACCTCGAAGCTGCGGCCGATCAGGGGACCGCTCAGGACGAAGAGCGTCGGCATCAGAGGGAGCGTTCGCCGCGCGCGACGGCCCGGTCCTCGGCGAGCCGCCCCTCGGCGGCCCGGTGTTCGGCGGCCATGCGCCGGAATCGTTTCTCGAAGCCGCCCCGCTGCAGGCGACCCTTGGCGAGCACGCGCCCCCCGAGGGTCAGCACCGGCACGCAGTCGGTGTACTCGGCCCGCAACGCCGCGTCGGCCCCGCGGTCGAGGTCGACGATCGTGAGCGTGCACTCCCCGGCGAGCCCCGAGGCCTCGAGCTCGCGCAGCATCTCGTCGCACAGCCCACAGGACTCGCGCACGTAGAGCGTCAGCGGCAGGGGCGCGCGGCGCGGCGTGAAGAAACGGGCCAGGAATCCCATCGGGCGCAGATGGTAGCGTCGCCGGCGCGGCGGAGCCCGCCCGGGCTGCCGCGCCGGCGCCGGGCACCGCCGCGGCCCTCGCTTGCCGCCCCCCGGGGCCTGCCGTAGCGTGCCCCGCGTGGTCCGGTCCACCCCGTCCTTCCCGCGCCGCGTGTCGAACCTGGCCCTGACGCTGCTGCTCCTGTACCTCGCGGTGTGCGCGGCGGCCTTTCTCTTCCAGCGCCGCCTGTTGTACCTGCCGGGTCCCGCCCCGAGCGCGACGCCCGCGAGCATCGGCCTCGAGCACGGGGAGCTGCTCCTGCGCGCCGCCGACGGCACGCGCCTGGGCGCCTGGTGGATCCCGGCCCCCGATGCCTGGGCCGGCGCGCTCGTCACCCACGGCAACGCCGGCAGCATCGAGCATCGCCTGCACATCGCCCGCGCCTGGCACGCGCTGGGCGTCGACTGCCTCCTGCTCGACTACCGCGGTTACGGCGCGAGCGAGGGCAGCCCGCACGAGCAGGGCCTCTACCTCGACGCCGAGGCCGGCTACGACGAGCTCGCGCGGCGTCTCGCCGAACGCGGCCTGGGCCCGGAGCGCATCGTGCTGCACGGCGAGTCCCTGGGCGGCGCGGTGGCGGTCGAGCTGGCCCTGCGCCGAGCGGTGGGCGCGGTCGTGATCGAGAGCGCCTGGAGCTCGCTGGGCGAGCTCGCCGCGCGGCTCTACCCGTTCCTGCCCGTGCGGCTCTTGCTGCGCGAGCGGTTCGACACGCGGGCCAAGGTCGGAAGCCTCTCCGCGCCCCTGCTCGTGCTGCACGGCCGCCGGGACGAGATCGTGCCCTTCGAGCACGGCGAGCGCCTGGCGGCCGCCGCGGGCGCGGAGCTCGTCGAGCTCTCCGGCACCCACAACGCCGGCGGCTTCGCCCTCGATCCCAGCGCCCGGGTGCGGGTCGAGGCCTTCCTGCGCCAGACCCTGCTCGGCGAGGGCGCGCGATGAGCACGCCGGCCCTGGCCTGCCGCGACCTGCGCCGCGCCTTCCGCACGCACCTGGGCCTGCGCCGGCACGAGGTGTTGCGCGGCGTGGACCTCGAGCTCGCGCGCGGCGCGGTGCTCGGCCTGGTGGGCCCCAACGGCTCGGGCAAGTCGACCCTGCTGCGCATCCTGGCCGGCGTCGACCGCGCGAGCTCGGGGACGCTGGCCGTGCTCGGCGGCTCGCCCGAGGAGCGGCGCGTGCGGCCGCGTATCGGCTGGTGCCCCGAGGACTCGCCCTTCCCCGAGGAGCTCGGCGCGCTCGCGATCCTGGAGCTCGTCGGGAGCCTCTCGGGCCTGGCGCGCCGCGAGGCCCGCGCCCGCGGCGCGGCCCTGCTCGAGCGGGTGGGCCTGGCCGAGCACGCGCGCCGCCCGCTGCGGCGTTTCTCGCGCGGCATGCGCCGGCGCTTCGGCCTGGCCCAGGCCTGGCTCGCCGCGCCCGAGCTGATCCTGCTCGACGAGCCGACCGCCGGCCTCGATGCCCCGGGCTTCGGCGTGCTCGAGGACCTGCTGGCCGAAGCCGCCCGGGCCGGCACCGCCGTCGTGCTCTCCTCGCACCTGCTGGCGGACCTCCTCGAGCGCACCCAGCAGGTCGCGCTCCTGCTCGACGGCCGCATCGCCGCCTGCGCCCCCCCCACCGAGCTCTTCGCCCGCGAGGGCTGCTGGCGGGCCGAGTTCGAGGACCTCCCCGCGTCCCGCGCCCCCTCCCTCGCCGACTGGGCCCGCGCCCAGGGCGGCCGCCTGACCCACCTCGAACCCGCCGGCCGCACCCTGCTCCAGCTCTACCGCGACGGCGTCGCCCCCGGACCAGGCTGAGCGCCAGCCGCCCGAGACGACCAGTTCGGCAACTCAGCCGAACTCGATCCGGATTCGGCGCACGAGCCGAATCGCTCGCGGGCCCTCGGCGGGGGCCCTAACCTGGGCCCATGGCGTGGACTTGGCGAGGGGCGTCGCGGGGTCGCTCCGACGCCGGACGGATGCGGATCGCGGCGGCGCTGCTCGCCCTCTCGGCCTGCGGCGGCGAGGGCCGTTCCGTGGACGGGCCCCTGCCGGACGTCGTGCTCGTCACGTTCGACACGCTGCGCGCCGATCACCTGGGCTTCGCGGGGTACTTCCGCGACACCTCGCCGAACCTCGACGGGTTGGCGCGCGGGAGCGTGGTGTTCGAGCGCTGCATCGCGCCCATGGCGACCACCCTGCCGGTGCACGCCTCGATCCTGGTCGGCGTGGCCCCCGAGGAGCACGGCGTGCTCGGGAACGTCGACCCGGCGGGGCGGCGCTATCAGCTCTCGGACGCGTTTCCCACCTTCACCCAGTACCTGCGGGGCAACGGCTACCGCACGGCCGCCTTCGTCAGCGCCCTGCCCTTGAAGCGCGCCTTCGGGCTCGACGGGGGGTTCGAGGTCTATGACGAGCCCGCGGGCCGCGAGCGCCGGGCCGGGGAGACGACCGACGCGGCCCTGCGCTGGTACGGAACGCACGCCGGGGGCGACGCGCCGCTCTTCCTGTGGGTGCACTACTTCGACCCGCACTCGCCCTATGAGCCGCCGCCGGAGTTCGCGCGCCTCTTCACCGCCGACGCCGAGCTCGACCGGCGCCTCGCCGAGCGTCGTTTCGCCGAGACCGGCGTGCGCCCCGGGCGCCAGGCGCGCGAGGTCTCGACGCGCGCCAGCATCGACGCCTACGACGGCGAGATCCGCTACATGGACCACGAGTTCGGCCGCCTGCTCGAGGCCCTGCGCGCCAGCCCGCGCTGGGAGCGCACGGCCCTGGCTGCGATCGGCGACCACGGCGAGGGCCTCAACCAACACGGCGAGCCCGGCCACGGCCAGGTCTGGAACGAACAGCTCCACGTGCCCTTCCTCCTGCGCGTGCCAGGACTCGAACCGCGGCGCGTCGCGCGCCTGGTGACGCCCGCCGACCTCGTCCCGACCCTGCTCGGCCGCCTCCCGTTGCCGGATGCGGACACGCTCCTGGCCCGCATGAGCGGTCTCGACGCCCTCGGGCCAGACTTCCCGAGCGAACGCGCCATCCTCAGCCAGACCTCCGAACGCCAGGTGGGCCTGGGCCGCGTCCCGGCCCACTCGCTCACCGGCCCGCGCTGGAAGTACGTGCTGCACGCCGACGGCCGCGAGGAGCTCTTCGACCTCGAGCGCGACCCCTTCGAGCTCGAGGACCTCGCCGCCGCGCAACCGGAGCGCCGCGCCGAGCTGCGCGCCGCCCTCGAAGCCGAACTCGCCGCCCAGCGCGCCCGCGCCCCGAAGCCCCGGAGTCGCACCGCCCTGGACGGCGGCGAACTCGACGGCCTGCGCGAACTCGGCTACGTCGGCGACTGACCCATCGTCGGGCCGGCGCTTCGCTGGCCCGTTCAACGCACCTCGACGACCCCGGCCTGGAGTGCCTCGGCGCGGCCCAGTTCCCAGGTCGCGAGCGCCCGCGAGAGGCCGCCGTCGGGGGTCGGAAGCTCCATCCACAACCGGTAGTGCCCCGGCGGCAGACCGCTGAAGTAGAAGCCCCCGGTCGGGTCGAGGGCGGTGCTCACGGTGAACAGCAGTTCCTCGTCCGCGGTCCCGGGGTTGGCGATGCAGCTCAAGTTCGCGAACTTCCCCGCGGGGACTCGCACGCCGAGCACGCCCGCGATCGAGGAGGCCGGCACGAGCGTGATGCGCAGCCGGGCTCCGCGGGGATGCACGCCCGTGAATGCCGCTGGGTCGGGAACCCACTCCGCGGCTCGATCCGGGCTGAACTGCCCGGGCCTGCCGAGACCGAGGGTGATCCGGTGGGCCCGGTCCGGATTCAGCCCGTAGAAACGCGCCAGGCCCTGCTCATCGGTGCTCGTCGAGCTCGCGAGACCCTCACTCCCCTCTCGAGCACTGACGAGCAGGCCGCTCGCGTGCCCCCCTTCCCGGTGCGCGACCTCGACCAGCAGTTCCGGTTCACCGGCTTGGAGCTCCAGGCGCTCCACGGCCGCGCTCACGGGGCCGAGCTGCTCCTCGGCACGCTCCAGGAATCCGAAGCCCTCGGCTTTCACGACGAGCTTCCAACCCGGTGGGCGGGGCGACACACTGAAGCGCGCCAGGGAATCGAGCCTCAAGAGCGTGGAGCCGTCCTCGAAGTGCAGGCTGACCCGC
Source organism: uncultured Planctomycetaceae bacterium (assembly GCA_964394665.1). GTDB lineage: Bacteria > Planctomycetota > UBA1135 > UBA1135 > CAYMYN01. Next base: position 8,862 of record CAYMYN010000026.1, on the reverse strand, counting down.
GCGGAGGGAACGGGCGTCCCAACCGAGTCCACGACTTGGAAGCGGCGCGTGGAGTCCTGTGCCCGGCGGGCCAAGATCCCTTCGCGCTCGATGCGCTCGCCAGGGCTGGTTTCGCCCAGAACGAGCTCGCCGGGCTCGAAGTCCGGGTGGAACAGCAGCGCCCACCACTCGATGCCCGGGGGCAATCGGAGCTCCACCTCGCCCTCGACTCCGGTCTGGTGCATCCCGAGGATTCCAGCCGGCAGAGCCACGCGGTCCGCCGCGGAGGGTGGGCCGGCGAGCTGCAACGTGGCTCCCTGGATCGGAGCGCCCCCTGCGTCGAGAACCCGCACCCGGGCCCGAGCCCAGCGCTCCAGGCGGAGCTCGAGCTCGCGCTCCAGATCGTCCGCGCTCACCTCGATCGTGCTGCCTTGACCCTGGAAGAAGCCATCCGCGTGCACCAGCGAGAGCTCCGCCACGAAGGGCAGCTCCAGGAGCTTGGGTATGGCGACGTGCACGAGCCCATGCGCGTCGGACGCGGCCTCGCCCTGCCAGCCAACCCGGGAGAGCCGCAGTCGCGCCCCCGCCACCGGCCCCCCCGATTCGTCCAGCACGCGACCGCGCAGATACCTCGTGGCGGACTCTAGGACGAGGACGTACGGCTCGCTCCAAGGCCGACTGCCCAAGGTGACGCGCAGGGGCAAGTGCCCTCCAGCCTCCGCGAGCACCTCGTCCCCAGGGCGCGCGTCCAGGAACGCCTCTCCGTCCCGGTTCGTTCGCACCTGCCCGACCGGTGCGCCGTGGCCCACGCGCAGGAGCCTCAGTTGCGCTTCCGCGACGACTTGGCCGAGATCGGAGGACACCAGGAAGGCATGCCCGCGCTCCTCGAACCCGGGCCCATGGCCGGACGCGGCCTCCTCGGCCGCGCCCAGGGCCTGCGGTTCCCCGAGGGCACGCCGTTCGGGCCCCGATCTCACATCCATGCCGTGCGTCTGCGCGGACAACGCGTCCTCGGCCACGAGACTCTGCGACGCAGGACGGATGCCGCCCGCGTCGGGAGCCGCGGGCCGGGGGAGGAGAAACCACGCTGCAGCCGCGAGGAGCGCGAGCAGCGCAACGAGTAGGGGCTTCATCGAGTTCGGGCTTGCGGTGGAATCGGGAGGGCGCTCACGCCGCTCCGGGGTCCTCGGCGTGGGGAGCGCGACGTGACCCGCTCCCCACACCCCAGTGCCGCGGGCCGAATGGACGTCTCGGAGACTGGCCACCGACCCGGGCTAGCCCGGGTTATTCGTGAGATTTTCGAGCAGACGAGCCCAAGTCGTTGTCTGGTGGTGCTTTGCGGGCGCGGGAGCCGGAGGCGACCTTGAACAGGTCGTTGAGGACTCCCGTGGCCGCAAAGTGCCGCCAGGCGGCGAAAGGCGGCCGTAGGCCGCCGGTTGGGCCGTCTGCTCGAAAATCTCATGAATAACCCGGGCTAGAACCAGTTCCAGGGTAGCCACCCCTTCCGGTACCACGGTTGCGGCTTGGGCTTGGTGATGGTCTTGGAGGCTACGTCCTGGTTCGCGCCATTGCGCACCGTCACCTTCACAGACTGTCCCGGATGGACGGTCGTATTGCCCGGAGTCCCGCTACCCGAGACCTGCCCGTGTGCGTCCGCGGCGTGGCCATAGGGGTTGCTCTGGCCGCTGGAGAGATGCTCGATGGACACCGTGTAGTGGGCACCCGGGTCGAGCCCCTTCACGGTGTAGTTGACCGTGTTCCCGTTGATGTTGGCGTCGATCGTCACGTCCGCCTTCGCCGCCCCGACCAACAGCGCGAGCAGGGCCCAGGGCGCCAGCAGGTAGGTCATCGCCTTCGTGCGCATGTGCCGTTCCTCCTCCATCCGAAATCGCTGCGCCGATCGGAGCACGCCTGCCGAACGCCCCAGCACGCGGGCCGCGCAGCACTCGACCCCCGACCGTCGAGCTTCGCCCCGCCGTGCCACGCCCGACGTGGGGTGGATCGGCGAGCCGCCAGGGTCAAGACCGCGCGGACGGGCCACGGTTGCACGCTTCTCGCCCAAGTCCAGGGGCGGGAGATCGCGGGCGAAGCGGGCGTTGGAAGGTCACTCCATCGCCGCGGGGACGTCAGGGGACGAAGTGCGCGCGCAGGCCGTTGGAGAGGTTGAAGCCGCTGCCCGCGGCGGCGGGATCGCGGTACCAGAACTGGAAGTTCCAGGTCGAGCCGGGGTGGATTTGGCTGGGGCCGGAGTTCGCGGGCGGGGCCGCGAAGTTCAAGGGGCGCGCGGCGGCGCCTGCTCCATCGGCGGTGAGCGCCGGGATCAGGCGGTAGATGGGGTGCGCGAGGCAACGGAAGCCGTCGCCGAAGGGGACCTGCGTCTGGCCGGCGGCGTAGAGGAACAGCCCGGCCTGATTCGGCGCCGCGTTGGCGACATGCAGGGTGAAGCTCGCCGCGACGAGGCTCGGGCTGCCGCTGGAGGAGATCGACGCACCCGGGCCCGCCGAGTTCGGCGCGCCGGTGCAGTAGCTCTCGGGCGCGGGCGCGTAGGAGGGGTCGTAGGGCAGGGCGCCCATGTCGGGGCCCGGGAGGATCGCGGGTGAGCCGGGGCGCAGGCGCAGATCGCGAGCGCCCTCGTCCCAGAAGAGAGGATCCGCGTAGAAGGTGCTGTGCTCGCAGGCGGCGCAGGGCGTGGGGAGGATGCTGTGCGTGATCGGGTCGCCGCCGAAGTAGCCCGCGACGTCGGCCTCGATCGTGTTCCCCCACACGATCAGGTGCCTGGTCTGCCACAGAACGCCGCCGGGTGCGTTCCAGAAACCCAGGCCGTTGCCGACGATCGTCGCGTGTTGGAGGACGAGGTCGTACTCGTTCTTGACCCCCACGCCGACGCAGTCGCGCACGATGACGTACCGCACGAAGGCGAAGGCATCGGAGGGCACCAAGATGCCCGCGTCGGCCGGCCCCATCCCTCCGCTGATGGTGAAGCCCTCGACGCGGTGGATCTCGCCCGAGAGCGGCAGGACGGGACTCAAGGCAACGACGTGTCCCGGGCCCGCGGCGCGGATCTCGGTCACGAGCGGCCCGCCGGTGCTCTCCAGGATCAGGCGCTTGGCGCCGAAGTCGACGTTCTCGACGTAGAGCCCGGGAGCCACGAGGATCGTGTCCCCGCGCAGGGTCGAAGGCGCGTCGATCGCCTGTTGGATGCCGACGAAGGGATCCGAGGGACTCCCCGAGCCGGGCGGCGTGTGACCCGCGTCGACGTACCAGGTGCTCTGGCCGAGCGCGGGGGACACGAGGGCAAGCTGGAGAGCGATGCGTGAGAGCGGAATCATGGTCGTGCTCCACCGGGTCGGGGGGCTCTGGATGGGCGTTGCCAGTCTACCCGGCGCGGGCAGGGCCCCCGGGTCGCGCGTGGCACCTCCCGACTTGCCCGCGCCGCTCCAGCGTTTCGCCGTTCTGGGTACCGGAAGCTCAGCGCGGGTGAGACCCGCAACCCAACGCGGAGCGCGGGGCCCGCGCTGCTTCCCCTTGCGGGGGAGGAGGACCTCCCCCGATCCGGCCGCGACACGCGGCCTCCCCCTCCCCGCCGCCTGATGGGCGGCGCGGCGCCCAATGGGCGCCGGATCGACTACGGCGCGAATCCTGCGCGCAACGCGCAGGATCGGATCCGTAGTCGATCAGGGACCGGATCCCGGTCCATTCCCGATTCCGTGCGCGCTGGCCCGCAGTTCCCGGGCGCGGGCCGAGGCGGCGTTCGCGAGCACCAGTAGGACCCAGAGCACCCACAGGGCGAGGGCGTGGGCGCAGGAGGAGCGCCAGGGGCCGTCGGTGGGCAGCAGCAGGGCAACGGAGTACAGCGCGACGAAGATCGCGGGAACGGCCCGCCGGAAGGTCCGCGGGCCGCGGGGATCCAGGTGTCGCGCCACGGCGGCGAGGGCCAAGAAGCCCAGGGCCAGGGGGATGCGCGGCACGGAGAATCCCAGATACGGCGCGCAGAACTCCTGCACGGCGGCGAGTGCCAGCCACGCGGCGGCCCAGCGCCCGGCGCGACCGGACCAGGGCAACAGGAGCAGGGCCGCCAGGGCCGCCAGCGCGCAGCCGATTCCGTCCAGGGGCACGAAGCCCGCGGGCGTGAGCACGCTCTTGTCCAGCGCGAGCAGCGGGAAGAGGATCGCCAGACCCAACGGCGCGAGGCGCGCGGGGCTGCGCGCGGGACGCGAGCGGGCGAAGGCGACGAGCAACGCGCCCGCCGCGACGTAGCCGATCCAGATCCAGTCCTTGCCGTTGGGCGCGGTGCGATGGCCGCGCTGCAGGCTCTTCGTTGCCGGCAGGAGGTCGTAGCGCGGGCCGGGCGCGCTGGCGGGCAGCGAGCCCGGCAACGCGAGCCAGAACGCGGCGTCGGCGCCGGCCTGGGTCACGCCCGCGAAGGTGCCGCGCTCGAAGAAGGGGCGCGAGAGCTCGCTGACGTCGATCCCGCGCGCGGCGAGGCGCTCGGCCAGCGCTGCGAGCTCGGCCGCCTGCCCTTGGTCGGCGCACAGCGCGGCGCCGATCAGGCGATCGAGCGCGGCCGCACGCGGGGCCGGCTCGCGCGGGAAGGCACCTTCCTCGGATTCGAGGTCGCGCGACGAGCCATCGACCAGGGCTCGCCCCCACTCGGCGAACGTCCGCTCCACGCTCGGCCCGAGATCACCGTCGAGGACGCGCGCCTCGCCGAACATCAGCACGGTTGCGCCGCCCCCGGCCCACACCAAACGCTGGGCCTCGAGCAAGGCCGGCGCGCCGATCAGCAGTCCGTCCCGCGCTTGGCGCACGAACCCACCGCTGAACGCGCCTCCGCCCCGCAGCCAGATCTCGCGGTCCCTGAGCGCCCACACCAGGCCCCCCGCGCGGCGCTCGATGCGTCCCTCGGCCTCGACCTGACCGTCGTAGGCGCGCCGCGGCCAACTCGGAGCGAGCCCCAGGAAGTCGAAGCCGTAGCGCTCGCGCGGCAAGCGCGGATCGGGGCCGGCGCTGCCCGCGAGGCGCAGCTCCTCGCCGACCCGACCTTCACCCGCACCGCTCCACAGGCGCCGCGCTCGGCCGTCGTCGAGCACGACCCAGGTGTCGATGTGCACGCCGATCCGCTCCGCAGGCAGCTCGAGCTCGAGCTCCGCGCGCGCCGCCGCCAGGAGTTCCCGCGCGCTCGCTGGAAGGGAGAGCGACTCGAGCCTCTCGACCAGCGCCCGCGCGCGGCCCGGCTCGTCCATCTCCCAGGCCGCGAAGGCGCCGCGCCAGGACCACGGTTCGAGGGCGAAGAGGGCCGCGAGCGTCCCGTCGGACGGCTCGGGCCCGTCGCTCGCGCGGGCGATCGCCTCGGCCAGCTCCTCGCGCGCCGCGCGCTCGACCTCGAGGGCGTCGAAGGGCGGCCGGATCGCTCGCAGGATCGGGCTCCGGCGCGCCGCGGGGATCGGGGCCGGCGCGGGGACCGCCGCGCGCCCACGGCGCGCATCGAGGCGCGCCAGATCTCCCTCCCCGAGCTCGCCCCCGCGGCGCAGGTGCTCGGCGAGCAGCTCGGCGGCGCGCGCTTCGCCGCGCGCGTCGAGTTCCTCGACCGCCCGCATCCAGTCCGCGCTCCCCGGGCCGTTCGGGGAGGTCGCGAAGGGCAGGAACGAGAGCGCGGTCAGGACCATCGCCACGAGGGCGCTCGCCAGCTCGCGCCGGTGGGCGCGCAGGCGGCGCGCGAAGCGCCGCAGACCGCCGGGTGGGCGCGCCGTGACGGGCTCACCGGCTTCGTAGCGCGCCAGGTCCTGGGCCAGCGCGCGGGCGGTCGGATAGCGCTCGGCGGGGTCCTTGGCCATCGCCACCGCGGCGATCGCGACCAGATCGGGCGGCGTCGACGGTGCGGCGGCGCGCAGGTCGCGCGGCTCCTCGAAGCGCACGGCGTGCAGCACGTCCGCGAGCGAGCGGGCGGCGAAGGGCGGAGCACCGGTCAGGCAGGTGTGGAGCAACGCGCCGAGCCCGTACACGTCGGTGCGCTCGCCCAGGAGCTCGCGCCGATCGGCGGCCTGCTCGGGGGCCATGTAGACCGGCGTGCCCACCAGGCCGCCGCTGGTCGAGTGCTCGACCTGGCCCAGCTCGCGCGCGAGGCCAAAATCGGCCAGGTGCGCCTCGCCCTCCCCGTCGAGCAGGACGTTGCCCGGTTTCAGGTCGAGGTGCACCACGCCGCGGCCGTGGGTGTAGGCCAGGGCTTCGGCGGCCTGGCGCACGAGGCGCGCGGCGCGGCCCGGATTGAGCGCGCCGCCCGCGAGCAGCTCCTGCAGGCTGCCGCCGCCGAGGAGCTCCATCGTCAGGTACACGCCGCCGCGCGCGCGCCCGACCTCGTGCACCTGGACGATGCTCGGATGGCGCAGGGCGGCGAGGCGCCGCGCCTCGGCGAAGAGCCGCTCCGTGCCGCGCGCGTCGGGGCGGGCCAGCAGCAGCTTGACCGCCACCTCGCGCTCGAGGCTGCGTTGGCGCGCGCGGTACACGACACCGCCCGCGCCCTGACCCAGGACGCCGAGCAGCTCGTAGTCCTCGGGCAGGCCCGGATCGGCGGGCGCGGCGGGCCCGTCCTCGCCCAGGGCCTCGGCGAGGGCCTCGAGGGCGCGCTCGGCGTCGCCGCGCTCGTCGGGATCCTCGAGCTCGGCCAGGAACTCGTCGTCGGGCTCAATCACGCTGCGCCTCCCCGCCGAGGGCGCGACCCAGCTCGGCCAGGCCGCGGGCCACGAGGCGCCGCACGGCGGACTCCGAGCGCCCCATGCGCTGGGCGACCTCGTCCAACGCTCGCCCTTCGAGGACGCGCAGGATCAACGCCTCGCGCGGCCCTTCCTCGAGTCCCTCCAGGGCCTGGGCGATGCGCGCGCGGCCCTCGAGCCGCGCGGCCCGCGTGCAGGGCCCGCTGCGCGGATCGGCCGCCAGGGCCAGGGCCGCGTCCGCTGGGCCGACGGCCTCGACCGCCGCGCGCTTGCGCGCCCCGTGGTGCTCGAGCTGGCGCCGGATGCGATTCGCCGCCAGGGCGAAGAGCCAGCGCAGGAAAGACCCCTCGCCGCGCGCCTCGAAGCTCCCGAGCTGCTTCCAGGCCTCGACGTAGGTCTCCTGCACGACGTCCCCGACCTCGACCTTCCCGCGCAGCCCCGCCCCCAGGCGCAGCCCCACGAACCACTCCAGGCGCGGCAGCGAGCGTGCGAACAGGACGTCGAACGCCCCCCGCTCCCCCGCCCGGGCCCGATCCAACAGATCCGCCGTGCGCTCCACGCGCCCCGTTTCTACCACGGAGGTTCCCATGCCCCCATCAGGCGACTCCGCCCCGTCCAGCGCCGGCCGATCCCGGATTCCTCCTCACCCCTCCCCGCAGGTCGATGTCCTCTCGAGCCCGGGTAGGATTGGGGCCACGAAAACCGTGGTCGTGCCTGGGAGGACACCATGCGCCTGTTTTCTCTGCCGCTCGCACTCGCCGCGTTCGCGCTCCTCGCCGTGGCGCAGGATGACTCCGTGGAGCCTGCCGCCCTGGAGCCGACGCGCATCCTCGACGCCCATGACAACCCGATCGACCAGCTCGCGGCTTCGGCGGATGGCGCCGTGCTGATCAGCGCGGCGAAGGGACAGATTCACGCGTGGAGAGTCGGGGACGGAGAAGCGTTGTGGAAACGGCGGGCCTCGGGGCAGGTCCCGATCGCGGGCCTCGCGATCGGTGGCGAGCTCTTCGCCTACGGCTTGGGACCGGTCGCGGTCACGTTCTGCCGCCTGCGCGATGGGGACGAGCACGACTCCCTGGGCGGCACGACGGTCATGCAGATGTCGCGCTGCATGGTGCTCGACCCCAAGGACCGTTGGGTCTGGCTCGGCACCGATCGCGGGGTGCTCACGCGCCTGATCCCCAAGCAGGTGAGCTCCTACAGCAACCGCGACCTGAAGAATGGCGGGGTGACTTGCTTGGCGATGGATGACGCGGCGAAGCTCCTGGTCGCCGGTGGCGCGGACGGAACCCTGCGCTACGTCAACCCGCAGAGCGCCAACGTCGACGACCGACGGGTGACGGAGGCGCACAAGGGGCCGGTGACGGCGGTCGCGATCGATCGGAAGGGCACGCTCATCGTCTCCGGCTCCGGTGCCGGCGACCTGCGCACCTGGCGCGCCGGCAACGGCCGACCGAGGGACGTGCTGCGGGAGAGCGGAGTCGGCATCGCGCGCCTGGCGATCGACTCGAAGGGCGCGCGCCTCGCCGTCGGGGACACCCAAGGCCGCGTCGAGATCTGGGACCTGAAGAAGGGCGAGCGGACCGGGGTGCTCGCGCCCGTGGGCACGGGCGCCGTCACGGGCCTCGTTTTCGTGGGCAAGGACGACGTGCTCGCGGTGAGCCGCGCGGATACGCGGCTCTCGATCTTCCAGTAGGCGAACGCGACGAGCGCGCGCACCGTTCCAGCACTCCGGCCGGGCCCCGGGCGCGCGCGCGCCGTAGCATGACCGGCGCGTGAACCTCGGATTGATGGCTCTGGCGGCTCGACGCACGGCTGGGCCGGGCGTGTGGGTGGTCTTCGGGTGGGTGGCCCTGGTGCTGGTGCGCCGGGATTGGGCGGGCGAGGTGGCGCGGCTCGAGGCCGGCGACGGCGAGGCCTTGGCGCGCGGGTTCGCGCGCGCGGGGGTGTGGCTGGGACTGTCGGCGGTGGTGCTCGTCGCGGGCCTGGGGCAGGCGGCGGCCCTCGTCGGGCGCTGGCGCGGCGGGGAGGACGATTGGCTCGCGCCGCGCAGGTGCGGGCGCGGGGCGGTGATCGCGTCGAGTTGGGCGGGAGTGGTGCTCGCGGGCTGCATCGGGCTCGCCGCGGCGGGCAGCTTGGCGGAGGGGGCGGCGGGCGGCTCGCCCCCCTCCTG
>CAYMYN010000025.1:49184-65821 GCA_964394665.1 uncultured Planctomycetaceae bacterium | reverse complement strand
CGCGCGAGTGGGCGGACCTCACGCGGCTCCTGCGGGCGGAGGAGCCCTGGGACGAGCCCGCGACCTGGGAGCTGTGGTCGGAGCTGGTCCTGGCCGAGGCCGACGCGCGCGAGCCCGACGCGCGCCGCCGCGCCGCCCTGGCCCTGCTCGCCCGCGCGCAGGGCCGCGACGCCGACGCCTGGGCCCACTTCGCGGCCACCGGCACCGACCCGGGCTGGACGGCGGCCACCCTGCCCTTCCTGTTCCCCGGCATCGGCTTCGATTCCGCGCCCGGCGGCGGTGGCCGGCCGGCGCCCCTGGCCGACGGCGCGCGCCTCGCGCCGGCCCTACCGCCCGACGCGGGCGAGGTGCTGTTCGGCCGTTCGCCGAAGAGCGAGCTGCGCCTGCGCGGGCTCGCGGTCGGCGCGGGTCGGGTCGACCTGCGGCTGGCCCTCGAACCCACGGGCATCGAGCTCGAGCTCTCCCACGCCGGCGGCGGGCCGGTGCAACTCGAAGTGCTCCTGCCCACGCCGCCCCAGCGCGAGCTGCAGCTCGTCTACGTGGATTGGATCCGGCAGGAGTCGGTCGGCGTGCAGCGGGTCGAGCTCTCCGCCGTCGACGAACACCCGCGCCAGCTCTACGGCCGCTTCGCGCCGCGCCGCGAGCCCCTACCGGCCTCGCCCACGGGCGAGGGCCCGGCGAGCCTCGCCCTGGGCGGCCTGCACCTGGCCCCGCAGGACGGCCAGGCCACGCCCACCCTCGCCGCGGCCGCCGCGGCCCTCGCCCAACTCGTCGGCGTGGAGGCCGGGGTCCTGCCCGCCGGTCCCCGTGCGGGTCCGGGCGGGCGCGCCTTCGACGGCGTCGTCGTCGCGCTCGCCCCCGGCGCCGCCGGCCAGCGCACCCTGGCCCACGTCGCGTCCGCCGCCGAAGCCTGGCGCCTCGCGCGCGGTGCGCGCTGAGCGACGGGCGCGGCTAGACTTCCACCCTCACACACGAGCCCCACACCCCCGATGCACGCCTCCGGTCCGAATTCGATGTTCCGACGCCACCGCGAACACCTGCTCGAGAAACTCGTCCCGCTCGACGCCGCCGCCGTGGTCTTCACGGCCACCGAGAAGGTGCGCAACCACGACAGCCACTATCGTTTCCGGCCGGACAGCGACTTCTGGTACCTGACGGGCTTCGCCGAGCCGGAAGCGGTCCTGGTGCTGCTGCCGGGCGAAACGCCGCGTAGCGTGCTCTACCTGCGCGAGAAGGACCGCGAGCGCGAGATCTGGGACGGGCTGCGCCTGGGCGTCGAGGCGGCGCCCGCGGCCCTCGGCGTGGACGAAGCGCGCCCGATCGCGCGGCTGTGGGACGAGTTGCCCGAGCTGCTCGCGAACCGCCGCCGCATCGTCTACCGCACGGGCCAGTGCGAGGACCGCGACCGGCGCATGCTCGAGACGGTCACGCGCTTGCGCGGCCGCGCCCGCGGCGGTGTGGTGCCGCCCAGCGAGCTGCTGGACATCGCGCCCCTCGTGCACGAGCTGCGGCTCTTCAAGCACCCCGAGGAGCTGGTCGCCATGCGGCGCGCGGCCGAGATCACGCGCGAGGCCCACGTGGCCGCGATGGCGGCCGCGGCACCCGGGGTCAACGAGGGCGAGCTCGACGCGTTGCTCGACTACACCTTCCGGCGCCGCGGCGGCACGGGCGCCGCCTATGGCAACATCGTCGCGGGCGGCGCCAACGCCTGCATCCTGCACTACCACGAGAACGACCAACCGCTGCGCGACGGGGACCTGCTGCTGATCGACGCCGGCGCCGAGTACCAGTACTACGCCGCCGACGTCACGCGCACGTTCCCCGTGAACGGGACCTTCAGCCCCGAGCAGCGGGCGATCTACCGCGTCGTGCTCGACGCGCAACTCGCGGCCATCGACGCGGTGCGCCCGGGCGCGCCCTTCGACGCCTACCACCAGGCCGCGCTCGAGACGATCGTCGACGGGCTGCTCGAGCTGGGTCTGCTCGCGGGCGACCGCGCGCAGATCCTGGCCGAGGGCACCTATCGGCGCTTCTTCATGCACCGCACGGGGCACTGGCTGGGCCTGGACGTGCACGATTGCGGCGCCTACGTGCAGGACGGGCGGCCGCGCGAGTTGGCGGCGGGCATGGTGCTGACCGTCGAACCGGGCATCTACGTCTCGCCCGATGACGACACGGTCGAGCCGCGCTGGCGCGGGATCGGCGTGCGCATCGAGGACGACGTGCTCGTCACGCTCGAGGGCTGCGAGGTCCTGACCGCCGACATCCCCAAGGGCATCGAGGAAGTCGAGGCGGCCTGCCGCGCGGCGCACCTGGAGCCGGTCGGCTGACGACGGCGGTGTGCGCTCCGAGGGCGCGGGGGCGAAAATCCCCCGCGCGGGTGGGCGCAAGGCGCGGGCCATGGATCCGGACCCCCGACCCGAGCCCGAGCGGCCCTGGAATCTCTCGGCCGCCGTGGATGCGCTGGCTCTCGCGGCACGCCAGGGTGGCCGCCCCGGGTTGATCTGGATCGCCGGTTCGCTCTATCCGAGCTGGACGCCCTTCGAGATCGGGACCCGGGTCGGCTTGCGCCTCGACGACGGAGCGGCGGTGACCTTCGGCTTGGCCGCGATCGCGGCCTGGATCCTGTCCGGGCGCCTGATGGGTGGCCTCGCCCGCACGGCTCACCCCAAGGAGTGGGAGCGTTGGACCGGGGTGCATGGCCGGCCGCCGGGCCTGCGCCAGGCTTGGGAGGGGGGGCGGGGCTCGACCCGCGGCGCGCTCGGACTGTGGTTGCTCATCTCCCTGATGCTGCTGGCGGTGCTCGGCATCCTGGTCGGCGCCCTGGATCTGCCCGGCCTCGACTACGCGCGGGATCTCGAGCCGATCGGCGTCCTCGTCCTGGGCCCGATCGTGGCCTTCTTGGTGGTCTACGCGACGGTGCTGACGGTCCTGCACCAACTCGCCCTGCAGAGCTTGGTGCGCAACCGGCGCGGGGTCGGCTCGGCCTTGACCCACGCCTGGCGCATCGCGCGCAACGACCCGCTGCGGACCTTCCAGGCCATGCTCCCCGACCTGGTGCTCGCTCTCACCACGTCCGCCGCGGGTTGGCTGGTCTTCGGCCTGCTCGGCCGGGGCACCCTGGGCGTCGCGCTCCTGTGGGCCGTGAACGGCTTCGCCGGGGTCACGCGGGCCGCGTACTGGGCGCAGGCCTATCGCGCCCTGGGTGGGCTCGCCCCCGAGGACGGTGTGCCCGGGCTCCAGCCGAAGGCGACCTCGGACGGCGAGCATCCCCAGGCGGGGGTCGGCGCGGGTTCCGCCTGACGCGCGAAGGAGGCGAAGGGTGGTGAGCGCGCCAGGGGTCGAACCTGGGACCTACTGGTTAAAAGCCAGTTGCTCTGCCAGCTGAGCTACGCGCCCACCCGAAGGCGCAGAGGATACGAAACGTCCCCGGGGAGTGAAGCCCCAGGGGCGGATTTTGGGCCCCACCGAGCGCCCGGCGGGGAACCGCCGCGGGGCCGCGGGTCAGACCTCCAGGATCTCCTGGGTCTTCTTCTCGTGGATCGAGTCCACGCTGCCCTCGTGGTCCTTGAGCAGCTTCTGGATCTCGTCGTGGAGCTTCTTGTTCTGGTCCTCGGTGAGCTCTCCGCCCTTGAGCGCGGCGTCGGCGGCCTTGTTCATGTCGCGGCGCACGTTGCGCAGGGCGATGCGGGACTCCTCGCACATCTCCTTGACCTTCGCCGCGTACTTCTTGCGCTGGTCCCCCGAGAGTTGCGGGAGTTGGAGGCGCAACACCTTGCCGTCGCTCTGGGGATTGATGCCGAGGTCCGACTTCAGGATGGCCTTCGAGATCTCCTGCAGGGAGGACGCGTCGAAGGGCTTGATCATCAACTGGCGCGGCTCGGGGACCGAGATCGTGCCCATCTGGGCGATCGGCGTCGGGCTCCCGTAGTAGTCGACGCGGATGTTCTCGAGCAGCGCCGGCGTGGCCTGGCCCGTGCGCACCGTCCGCAGCATGTCCTGCAGGTGCTTCACGGCCTTGTCCATGCGGTCCTTCGTGTCCTTCACGATTGCATCGAAGCTCATGATCCACTCCCGATCGTCGTACCGAGATCCTCGCCCCGCAGGACGCGCTCCAGATTGCCTTCCTCGAACAGGTCGAACACGACCACCGGCACCTGGTTGTCCATGCACAGGGTCACCGCGGTCCCGTCCATCACCGCCAGACGATTCTTGAGGACGTCCATGTAGGACAGGGACGCCAGGCGTCGGGCGCCGGGGTCCCGCTTGGGGTCCGCGGTGTAGACCCCGTCCACCTTGGTCGCCTTGAGCAACACCTCGCAACCGAGCTCGATCGCGCGCAGCGCGGCGGCGGTGTCGGTGCTGAAGAAGGGGTTGCCGGTCCCGCCCGCGAGCAACACGACGCGCCCACGCTCGAGGTGCGCGAGGGCGCGCCGACGGACGAAGGGCTCGGCCACCTGCCGCATCTCGAGGGCCGTCAGCACGCGGGTCTGCGCGCCCTGCTGCTCGAGGGCGTCGGACAGGGCGAGGGCGTTGATGACCGTCCCCAGCATGCCCATGTAGTCCGCGCTGGCGCGGCCGGCGCCGAGCTTGGCGAACTCCGCGCCGCGCAGGATGTTCCCGCCACCGCAGACGATCGCCAGTTGCACGCCGCCCTGCGCGGCGGCCACGATCTGACGCGCCAGGGTGCGCACGGTCTCCGGGTCGAGGCCCTGGCCGCTCGCGGGCGCCCCGAGGGCCTCACCCGAGAGCTTGAGCAGGACGCGCTTCCAGCGCATGTCGGCGGGGGGTTCGATCGGGGGCCTCCGGAGGTCGGCGCGGGGGCGTGCGGACCGCGCGGCGGGAGAGGATACCCAGCGCGGCCGCCGATGCGAGCGTCCCGGGGAACATGCGCACGGCCCGCGCCGCGCAGGGCCCGCCCGAACGAACCACCCTCCCGGAGAGCGGTCGCGGGACCGGCCTCCGGGAGGGTGGCGGCGCCGCGGCGGGCGCTCGGGCGTCAGCCGATCGAGAAGCGGCGGAAGGCCTGGATCTTCGTGCCCGGACCGAGCAGGTCGACCAGGGCCTTGGCCACGCTCTTCGAGTTGTCGTGGACCCACTTCTGCTCCTCGAGCACGCGGTCCGCGTACCAGGTGTCGAGTTTGCCGGCGACGATCTTCTCGCGGATGTTCTCGGGCTTGCCCTGGACCTCCTCCAGGTAGATCGCCCGCTCGCGCTGCGCCGCATCGGCGGGGATCTCGTCGCGCGAGAGCCCCTCGGGGTTGGCGAAGGCGATGTGCATGCAGAGGTTGCGCAGGGCGTCCTCGGCCGTCGCGCGCTCGGCCTGCGTGGTGACCGAGACCATCACGCCCACCTTGTGGTTGTGGTGGATGTAACTGCCGACGAACCCGCTGGGGTTCGCGACGTGCCACAGGCCAGCGACCTGGATGTTCTCACCCAGCTTTCCGATCAGGCTCTTGATGGCCTCCTCGACGCTGGTGCCGGTCGCCTTCCAGACCTGGCCCATCAGGGCCGCCGCGTCGGCCGGCTTGTGCGCGGCGACGTGCTCGACGAGATGCTCGAGGAAGGCCTCGAAGTCGGGCGTGCGGGCCATGAAGTCCGTCTCGCAGGCGACGGCCACCAGGGTGCCCGACTTGCCGTCGGCGGAAACGCGCCCGAAGACGCGGCCCTCCTGGGTCTCGCGGGAGGCCTTCTTGTCGGCGGACTTGAGGCCCTTCTTGCGCAGCCAGTCGACGGCGCCCTCGAAGTCGCCGCCCGTGGCTTCCAGGGCCTGCTTGCAGTCCATCATGCCGGCGCCGGTGCGCTCGCGGAGGTCGCGGACGAGGGTGGCGGAGATCTGTGCCATGGCGGGGGTCGGATCGGGATCGGGCGGGGGTGGCTGCGGGAGTTGTCGGTCGCGCGGGGGGCGAGCCTACTGGGCGTCGGGGGCGTCGGGAGCGTCGGCGGCCTCACCCGGGCCAGCCTCGCGCTCGCTCGCACCGGACTCCGAGCTGGCGCTGCGCACCAGCGGCGGCATGGGACGGTTCTGACGCGTCGGACGGGGCTCGTCGGGGGCGAACTCCACCTCCTGGTGGCGTTCGGCGGACCCCACTGCGGCCATGCGCTCGCGGTGGTTGGCTGTGCCTTCCTCGACCGCGGCGGCGAGCTGCTCGATCAGGAGCCGCACCGACTTGAGCGCGTCGTCGTTGCCGGGGATGACGATGTCGACCTGGCTCGGGTCGCAGTCGGTGTCGAGCACGCCGATGACGATCAGGCCCATCCGGCGCGCCTCGCGCACCGCGTTGCCCTCGCGCACCGGGTCGACGACGACCATGGCGCTGGGGATCGAGGTCATCTCGCGGATGCCCGACAGGTTGCGGTGCACCTTGCGGCGCTCGCGGCGCAGGCTCGCGATCATCTTCTTGGAGTGCTGCGAGTAGGAGCCGTCCTCCTCCATGCGCTCGAGCTCCTCGAGGCGGCGCAGGCGGCTGCGGATGACCGAGAAGTTGGTCAGGGTGCCCCCGATCCAACGTTCGGTGACGACCGGCATGCCGGTGCGCTCGCCGGCCTCGGCGATGACGCCCTTGACCTGGCGCTTGGTCCCGACCCACAGGATCGAGGAGCCCTCGGCGGCCATGTGATAGAGCACGTTCTGCGCGCGCAGGACGCCGCGCAGGGTCTCGCGCAGGTCGATGATGTGGATCAGGTTGCGCCGGCCGTAGATGTACGGCGCCATCTTCGGATTCCACCGCGACACGCGGCATCCGAAGTGCACACCTGCTTCGATGAGCTGGTTGACGTTGACGGTTTCCATGGACGAAGGCCGCCCCCGGGCGTCGGCCCGGGGCGGGCGGCGGTGAGTTGGGACGGAAGGAGGCCCGCAGCGCGCGGTCCCGTGGGGAGCCGCGCCGAACGGGCGGGAGCGGAGGGGTGTGCGGGAGACAGGGGACGGGCCCGGAGCGTCCCGGCACGGGTCCCCGGACGGGTCTGGGCGGAGCTCCGACCCGGATAGGGAGCCGAGCATCCTACCGGCGCCGCCCGGCGAGTCAAACCGGCGGACGGGCGGGCTGGGTGCGCCCGCGGGGACCCTGGGGACGGGTCCACCCGGCCGCCGGCGCCCTTCCCGCCGGGTATGGTTGGGAGGCAGCTCCGCCGGCTCCATGCTCCCCGCGCGATCCGGGCCCCGCCGCTCGCGCCCCACCATGATCCTCCTCCTGTGCGACCATCGCGGCGGTGGTCTGGACCGGCTCAGGGACCCTCTCGAGGGTGCCGGGTTCGTGGTCCGGTCCAGCCGCAGCCTGCGCGAGACCCGCGAGTGGGTCCGGCTCGAGCGCCCCGATCTGTTCGTGGTCGACCCCCTGGCCGAGGGGGGCTCGGTGGAGCTCGAGGAGCTCGAGCGCCTGCGCGGCGAGGTCCTCCCGGCCCCGCTCCTGCTGGTGGCCGACCCCGCCGACCCGCAGGGCGCGGTGCGCGCCACGCGCAGCCTTTCGCCGCGGTCCTGGGACCTGGTGCACCGCGACGCGCCGGAGGAGGAGTTCCGGGTGCGCATCGAGCGCCTGTTGCTCGCCGCGCGCGACTCCGCGGAGCTCGACGAGCTGCGCCACCGCGCGGTGCACGACGACCGCACGGAGCTGCTGCGGCCGCGGGCCTTCCAGCAACGCCTGGGCGAACACTTCTCCGCCGCGCAGCGGCACGAGTTCGAGCTGGCCCTGGTGCTGCTCGACCTGGACGACTTCGGGCGCATCAACAAGGACTTCGACCACACGGTCGGCGACCTCGTCATCGCGCGCGTCGGAGAGGCCATCCGCCGCTCCCTGCGGGCCGAGGACGTCGCCGGCCGCCTGGGCGGCGACGAGTTCGCCGTGTTGCTCCCCTACACCGGCCCGGTCGAGGCTGCCCACGCCGTGCGGCGCCTGTGCGAACGCCTGCGCGCCCTCAGCGGCCCCGTGGCCGGCTTCGAGGCCGAGGTCCCGGTGCGCGCGAGCCTGGGCTTCGAGACCTTCGCGCACGGCCGGCCCGAATCGGTCGCGAGCCTGCGCCAGCACGCCGAGCGCGCCCTGCGCGAGGCCAAGGAGTCCGGGGGCGACCGGGGCGTCTTCTATCGCAGCCTGCGCACCTGAAGCCCGGACCGGCGGCCCCGGTTCAACGGACGAGGATCGGCCGCAGCCAGTTGGCGCGATCGGCGACGTGCAGCTCGTCGGCCATGTCGACCTCGAGGACCAACTCGCGCGCGCCGACCAGGTCGATCGACGGCAGCTCGAGGGGCGGTTCTCCGCCGCGCACGATGCGGCTCGCAAAACGCTCCTCGCCGTCGACCAGGATGCGGAACCGTACCGAGCCGCGGGCCGGGAGGCGCAGCACCCCGTCGTCGATCGCGACCGAGCCCCGCAGTCGGCTCCACTCGGCCCCCAGCGCGTAGACCAGCCGGCTCGGGGCGTGCACGCCCAAGCCCCGCGACCAGCGGAGCCCGCCGGCGGTGAGCGGCCCCCCGCTCACCGAGCGGTCGCGGCGATGGGGCCAGGTCATGCCGAGCTCGTCCCCGAAGGGCGAGCCCTCCTCCACCGCGACGGGCTCGAGGTCCGAGAGGAACCGGAGCCGCCCGTCGTCGACGAGCACCTCGGCCACGGCCGACGCGGGCAGGCGCACCCCACGCCCGGACGGCGTGCGCAGGCCGACCTCGCCCCCGGCGATCGAGACCAGCTCGCCCCGCAGGCGGCCGCCGTCGACGAGGTCGACGACGATCGGGACCGCGTCCGGATCCGTGACGGCGGCGCCGCCATCCAGCGGCGCGACCAGGATCACCGCGACGTCACGCCAGCGCACCGCGAAGGGGCCTAGGGCGCTGTCGACCTTCAGGCCTTCGGCATCGAACTCGAGCAGGGTCCCGTCGACCCGGTCGAGGCCCCCGCCGCGGGTGAAGTAGACCCGGTCGCCGGACTCGGCGGGCTCGATGCGGCCGGCGAAGGAGGCCGGGATCCGACCGCGGAAGTCGAGGCGCTTCACCTCCTCGATCGAGAGGGGCAGGCGCGGGCCGCCCACCAACTCGAGGAAGAGGTCCTCGCCCTCCCCACCCAGCAGGCGGCCGAACACGCGCAGGCCGCCGGCCAGCTCGACCTCCAGCTCTGGCTGCCAGGCGGCGGCCGGCGGCGCGCTGAAGCGCACCAGGGCTGCGCCGTGCTCGCGGGGGTCGCGGGTCGTGAAGCCCGCCGCGTCGAAGCGCAGGACCTCGCCGTCGGGCCGCTCCAGGAACACGTCGCCCGCGCCGGGTCCGGCGGCGGACGGGGCGCACAGCAAGGGCAGGAGCGCCCACAGGGGGAAGGTCGGGCGAGCGGGACCGCGGGCGAGGATCTGCATGGCGCCGATCCTAGCCCTGTGCCCGGGGCCCTGGAACGCGCGCCGGCTCGGCCCCGGGGCCCGCGGGGGCCCCCTGGGGACGGCTGGGGCCGTCACCTGCCAGCCTGGCAGCGGGCTCCGGACGCACCCCCGGCAACCGCCAAATCGGCAGGCGAGGCACGCCGGGCCACAGCACCTAAAGCCTTTCACTTCAATGACTTAGATCTCGCCTGGCAGGCGGCAAGCTTCTTGCTTTGCGGGCCCGTCCCCCCGCGGGGACCCCCACCGACCAGGGGCCAGGAAGGGGTCGCCCAGGCACCGCCCGCGACGGGGTGGGCCCGAGCGTCGACCCAGCCTGGCCCGCGTGCCGTTCCCGAAGCCCCCGAACCCGCTCGGAATCCCGAGGAAGAGCTCCCCATGCCCAAGCAAATGGTTTTCGAGTCCGACGCCCGCGACGCCATCCGGCGCGGGGTCGAGAAGCTCGCCAAGGCCGTCACCACCACCCTCGGCCCCCGCGGTCGCAACGCGATCCTCGACAAGGGTTGGGGCGCGCCCACCGTCACCAAGGACGGCGTGACCGTCGCGGAGGAGATCCAGCTCGAGAACCCCTACGAGCAGATGGGCGCGCAGCTCGTGCGCGAGGTCGCCAGCAAGACCAGCGACGTCGCCGGCGACGGCACCACCACCGCCACCGTCCTGACCGAAGCCGTCTTCACCCGCGGCCTGCGCGCGATCACCGCTGGTGCCGCGCCCGCGCGCCTCCTGGCCTCGATCCGCGACGGCTCCGCGGCCGTCGTCGCGGCCCTCGACAAGTCGGCCAAGAAGATCGGCAGCAACGCCGAGATCCGCCAGGTCGCCACGATCTCGGCCAACAACGACCCCGATATCGGCAAGCTCATCGCGGGCGCGATGGAGAAGGTCGGCAAGGACGGCGTGATCACGGTCGAGGATGGCAAGACCCTCACCACCGAGGTCAGCGTCGTCGAGGGCATGCAGTTCGATCGCGGCTTCCTCTCGCCCCACTTCGTGACCAACCCGGACGCGATGGAGGCGGCCTTCGAGAAGCCCTTCATCCTGATCCACGAGGGCAAGATCGGCACCGTCCAGAAGCTGCTGCCGGTGCTCGAGCTCGTGCGCGGAAAGAACCGCCCGCTGGTCCTGATCGCCGAGGACGTCGAGTCCGAGGCCCTGGCGACGCTGGTCCTCAACAAGCTGCGCGGCATCGTGCAGTGCTGCGCCGTGAAGGCCCCCGGCTACGGCGACCGCCGCAAGGCCATGCTGGAGGACATCGCGGCCATGACCGGCGCCACGCCGATCATGAAGGACCTCGGCCGCGACCTCGACCAGGTCACCTTGGCCGACCTGGGCACGGCCCGGCGCGTGGTGATCGACAACGACACGACGACCATCGTTGGCGGAGCCGGCTCGCAGGCGGCGGTCGCGGCGCGCGTGCAACAGATCCGCGCCCAGATCGTCGAGACGACCTCCGACTACGACCGCGAGAAGCTCCAGGAGCGCCTGGCGAAGCTCACGGGCGGCATCGCCCAGGTCAACGTCGGCGGCGCCACCGAGACCGAGGTCAAGGAGCGCAAGGCCCTCATCGAGGACGCCCTGCACGCCACGCGCGCGGCCGTCGAGGGCGGCGTCCTGCCCGGCGGTGGGGTCGCCCTGCTGCGCGCCCGCGAGGTGCTGCGCAAGCTCGACCGCAAGGACGAGGACTACGCCATGGGCCTGGACCTCCTGTACGAGGCCCTGTCCCGCCCGGCGGACCAGATCGCGGCCAACGCCGGCTTCGACGGCGGGGTCGTGTGCCACCGCATCCTGCGCGAGAAGAGCGCCTCCTACGGCTTCAATGCCCTCACCGGCGAGTACGGCGACCTGTTCGAGATGGGGATCGTCGACCCGGCCAAGGTCACCAAGGCCGCGCTGACGAACGCCGTCAGCGTCGCGGGCCTGCTGCTGACGACCGACGCCCTGATCGCGAACAAGCCCGAGAAGAAGAAGCCCGCCGGCCCCGGCATGGAGGGCATGGACGAAATGGGCGGCATGGGCGGAATGGGCGGCATGGACTTCTGAACCGCGCCCACACGACACCGGACCCGACCCCATCCACCCACAGCACACTCCTGCACCCCACCACCATGGCCAAGCAAATCCTGTTCGACGACAACGCGCGCCAGAAGATGCGCGTCGGCATCGAGAAGCTCGCCAAGACCGTCCGCGTCACCCTCGGCCCGGCGGGCCGCAACGTGATCCTCCAGAAGTCCTTCGGCTCGCCCTCCGTGACCAAGGACGGCGTCTCGGTCTCCAAGGAGATCGACCTCGCCGACCCCTTCGAGAACATGGGCGCCAAGCTGGTGAACGAGGTCGCCAGCAAGACAAACGACGTCGCCGGCGATGGCACCACCACCGCGACGGTGCTGGCCTCGGCGATCTTCAACGAGGGGCTCAAGTTCCTCGTCACCGGCGTCAACACCATCGCGCTGCGGGGCGGCATCGACAAGGCCGTGGCCGTCGCCGTGGAGTCGATCCAGGCCCAGACGCGCAAGGTCCGCACCAAGGACGAGAAGGCCAGCGTCGGCACGATCTCGGCCAACAACGACGTCGAGGTCGGCAAGCTCCTGGCCGATGCCTTCGAGAAGGTCGGCGACAGCGGCGTGATCACCATCGAGGAGGCCTCGGGCCTGGCCACCGAGCTGAAGGTCGTGGAGGGCATGGAGTTCGACAAGGGCTACCTGTCGCCCTACTTCGCCACGAACATGACCAAGCTCACGGCGGAGCTCACGAACCCGTTGATCTTCATCTACGACAAGAAGATCGCCAGCGTGCGCGAGTTCCTGCCCGTCCTCGAGCGCGCCGCCACCACCGGTCAACCGCTCTTGATCATCGCCGAGGACATCGAGGGCGAGGCCCTCGCGACCCTGGTGCTGAACAAGCTCAAGGGCGTGCTCAACGTCTGCGCCGTGAAGGCCCCCGGCTTCGGCGAGCGCCGCAAGGCCTACCTGGGCGACATCGCCGCCCTGACCGGCGGCACGGCGATCACCGAGGAACTCGGCCTGCCGCTCGACAAGGTCACCCCCGAGCACTTCGGGACGGCCGCGCGCGTGCGCATCACCAAGGACAGCACCACGATCGTCGAGGGCGGGGGCAAGAAGAAGCTCATCGACGCCCGCTGCGCGCAGATCCGCGTGCAGATCTCCAAGACGACCTCGGACTACGACCGCGAGAAGCTCGAGGAGCGCCTGGCGAAGCTCACCGGCGGCGTGGCCGTGATCCGCGTGGGCGGCAAGACCGAGGCCGAGATGAAGGCCATGAAGGACCTCATGGAGGACGCGCTCAACGCGACGCGGGCCGCCATCGAGGAGGGCATCGTGCCCGGCGGCGGCGTGGCCCTACTGCGCGCGGCGGACGCGGTGCGCGAGATGAAGCTGCGCGGCGACGAGAAGTTCGGCGCGCAGATCGTCGAGCAGGCCCTGGTCGCCCCCCTGCGCCAGATCGCGGCCAATGCCGGCTTCGACGGCTCGGTGGTCGTCGAGACGGTGCGCGAGAAGGGCAAGAGCTTCGGCTTCAACGCCCTGACCGGCGAGTACGTGGACATGTTCAAGGCCGGCATCATCGACCCCACCAAGGTCGTGCGCTCCGCGCTGCAGAACGCGGCCTCCATCTCCGGCCTGCTCCTGACCACCGACACGATGGTCACCGAGCTCAAGACCGACGAGAAGGCCAACCGCGTCGAAGGCAGCATCTCCTGACCCGGGCAAGAGGAGCCCACCCCGGTCCCGCGTGACGCGTGGGATCCGCTGGACACCGACGGCGGAGGAGGGACCGATCCCCCCTCCGCCGTCGCCATGAGCGGCGCGAGCGGCGAGACCACGGATGAGCGAGAAGCGCGACTACTACCAGGTGCTGGGCGTCCCCCGGGACGCCGACGAGGACACCGTCAAGCGGGCCTATCGCAAGCTCGCGATGCAGCACCACCCGGATCGCAACCCGGGGGACTCCGAGGCGGAACGCCTCTTCAAGGAAGCGGCCGAGGCCTACGACGTCCTGGGCGACGCGAACAAGCGCGCCCAGTACGACCAGTTCGGCCACGCCGCCTTCTCCGGCGGTGGTTTCCAGGGTGCGCGCTTCACCAACGTCGAGGACATCTTCTCGGCCTTCAGCGACATCCTGGGTGGCTCGTTCGGAGACCTGTTCGGCATGGGGCGGCGCCAGCGCAGCGGCCCCCAGCCGGGGCGCCACCTGCGCATCGTGCTCGACCTCACGCTGGAGGAGATCGACCAGGGCGTCGAGCGCGTCGTGGCCCTCAAGCGCTACGAGACTTGCGCACCGTGCGAGGGCAGCGGATCCGAGGGCGGCAAGCCGCCCGTGACCTGCTCCACCTGCGGGGGCAACGGCCAGGTGCGCCGCAGCCAGGGCTTCTTCATGATGGCCGGTCCCTGCCCCACCTGCCGCGGCGCGGGTCGGGTGATCGCCGATCCTTGCCGCGCCTGCGGCGGTCAGGGCAAGGTGCATGAGCGTCGCGAGGTCACCATCCAGGTCCCGCCCGGCGTCGAGGAGGGCATGCAACTGCGGGTCAGCGGCGAAGGCGACACCGGCGATCCGGGCGCCCCGCGGGGCGACGTCTACTGCGTGATCCGCGAGAAGGAGCACAAGCTCTTCCAGCGCAACGGCGCCGACCTCTTGTGCGAGGTGCCCTTCGCCTTCTCGGAGCTGGCCCTGGGCGACAAGGTCGAGATCCCCACCCTGCGCGGGCGAGCCGAGCTGACCATCCCTCCCGGGACCCAGAGCGGGAAGGTGCTGCGCCTGCGGGGCCAGGGCCTGCCGCGCCTCGAGGGACGCGGGCGCGGGGATCAGCTCGTGCGCGTCTTCGTCGAGATCCCCACCAAGCTCAACGATCGCCAGAAGGAGCTCCTGACCGAGTTCGCGCAGATCGAGCAGAAACGTTCGGGCAACAAGTCCTTCTTCGACAAGATCGTCAACCTCTTCAGCTGACCATGAGCACCCGCTTCCGCAGGAAACGTGGCGAGGACGCCGACGAAGGTCCCGAGCCCACCGGCGCCGGCGAGCCCACGGCCGGCGCGCCGGAGCCCGGCTCCGAGTCCCCCGAGGAGCTGGCGCGCCAACGCGACCAGTACCTCGAGATGTGGCAGCGCGCGAACGCCGATTACCAGAACCTGCGGCGTCGGACGCTGAGCGACGTCGAGCAGGCGGCGCGGCGAGCCAAGGACGGGCTCTTGCACGAGCTCCTACGCGTGCTCGACTACCTGGAGATGGCCCTCGCCACCGAGTGCCAAGGACAGGAGGCGAAGAACCTGCTCGTCGGCGTGCGCATGACCCGCGACGAGCTCGTAGGCGTGCTGGAGCGCGAGGGCGTGCGGCCGATCCCCGAGGACGGCGCGTTCGACCCCGAGCTGCACCAGGCCCTCGGCACCGTCGAGACCGAGACGACCGAACCCGGCACGGTCGTCGCCACCCTGCGCCGCGGCTATCGCCACGGGGAGCACACCCTGCGCCACGCCCACGTGCACGTTGCCGTGCGAGCGGGCGAAGCCGAGGGCGAGGCCGGCGCGGCGGCCGAGACCGTTTCCGAGAGCTGAACGCGCGATGCCCACCTACGACTACGTCTGCGAGCAGTGCGGCCACGAGCTGGAGCTCTTCCAGTCGATCACCGAGGCCCCCAAGCGCAAGTGCCCCGCCTGCGGCAAGAACAAGCTGCAGCGGCGCATCGGCGGCGGCGCGGGGATCCTCTTCAAGGGCAGCGGCTTCTACCAGACCGACTACCGCTCGGCTTCCTACGAGGCCTCGGCGAAGGGCGAACGGGAGGGCTCGAGCCCCGCGCCCGAGGCATCGAAGAGCCCCGAGGCCGCACCCAAGTCCGAGGCCGCACCCGCCGCGCCCAAGGCCAAGCCCAAGGGCGGCGACAAGGGCAGGCGCGCGAGCTGAACGGCCCACCACGGCCCGGACTCGAGTGCGGCCCTGGGTCGCCGGCCCGGCCCTCAGCCGAAGAGCTCGTCGACGAGCTCCGCGATCGCGTCGGTGCGGTGGCTCCCGATGACGCGGTCGGCGGAGGCCACGGCCTCGGGCATGCCGTCGCCCATGGCGACGCTCAGGCCCGCGCATTCGAACATGGGTAGGTCGTTGGTGGCGTCCCCTACCGCCACCACCTCCTCCGGTGCGATGCCGTAGAGCTCGCGCAGCACGCGGAACGCTTCGCCCTTGCCCGCGCAGGGCGGGTGCACGTCGACCACCTGCAGGGGACTCGTGCGGTGGCTGGGTAGGGCCGAGAGCGGGAAGTGCGTGAGGTACACCGGTTGGTCGAGCCGCGTCTCGACCGCTGCCGAGAACTCGTGCGAGGCGCCGTGGCGCCCGGAGAAGTAGGTGACGCGGATCACGTACTCGGCGGGCAGGACCTCGCGCTCCACGACGCGCAGGCCGCTGAAGCCCTGCAGCGCGAAGTCCTCGGCCGCGTCGCGGGGCGCAACGCCGTACTTCTCGCTGGCCCCCATGACGACGGTCAGGCAACCCTCTTCGCGGCCGAAGTCCAGGGCGCGCTCCATGGTCCGGTTGGAGAGCACGCGTTCCTCGAGCATGCGCCGCCGGCGCGAGCACCACACGGCGGCGCCGTTGAAGACCACGGCCGGGGCTTCGAGCCCGAGTTGGTCCAGGATCGGGATGGCCGAGACGGCCGAACGCCCGGTGACGACCATCGGCCGCACGCCGCGCGCCTCGAGGCCGCGCACGGCTTCGAGATTGCGGGGCCGCACGGCCCCCCCTTCGTCGAGGAGCGTGCCGTCGAGGTCGAGCAGGATCGCCCGGTAGATCGAGTGTCCGTTGCGCATCGCGGCGGATCGTAGCCTGGGCCGCGCCGCCAGCGCCATCAGACCGATCGCGGGGGATCAGGGCAGCCGCAGCACGGCGGGTCGCCGTTCGCCGGCGCGGACCTCGACCTCGAGCACCTCGCTCTCGGTGCGCTGGCCCTCGCGCCCGAGGCTGCGCGCCCGCAGGCGCCAGGGACCGGGCAACAGGCCCTCGAGGAGCAGCGGCGCGCCCTCGTTCGAGACCTGGCGGAGCGCTTCGGGGAGTTCCTCGGCCTTGCCGGCGAACTCGGCCGTCACCAGGCACATCGGCCCGGCGGCGCCGTCGGGCCCCAGCACGCTGACGCTCAACGAGCCGCCGCGCGGGCGCACGATGTCCACGTTGGCCAGCACCTCGTCCTGCTCCAGCACGAGCGGCCGGCTGCGGGCCGTCCGCCACTCGCCCTCGGCCTCGACCGTCACCACGAGTTCCTCGGCCGCCCGCACGCCGCGCAGCTCGTAGCGGCC
>CAYMYN010000025.1:0-49155 GCA_964394665.1 uncultured Planctomycetaceae bacterium | reverse complement strand
GGGGAGCTGGGCCCACGCGGACCGCGGCGCCCGCCACCGCGCGCCCGTCGGCGTCGGTCACGCGCCCGCTGATCGCGGTCAGGGGCAGGTCGATCTGGACCTCGGAGCCGCCGGCCTCGAGCACCACCTCGACCCCGTGGGGCATCGCCCGCTCGGGGTGGGTGACCTCGATCCGGTAGGCTTCGAGCGCCTGGGGCGGGAACGCGAAGCGACCGTCGCTCCCCGAGCGCACCTGGCCCGCGCCGCCGAACTGCCGCGCCACGGCGGCCAGCCCCGCGTCGGCCTCGCCCGCGGGGAGCAGGCTCAGGGTCGCGCCGGCGAGCGGCCGGCCGCCCTCGCGCACGCGGCCGCCCAGGACGGCGCGCGCGGGAGCGCCGAGCACGAGCTCCACCCGCTCGCCCTCGACGACCGTGACCTCGGTGTAGGGCGCTCCCGGGTCCGGCGCATCGGCGACGGCCGCGCGGAAGGTGAAGCCCCCGCCCCCGAACGGGCCGCTCGATCGCCCCACCCGAAAGCCGTGCAGCCCCGGCCGCAGGCGCTCGAAGCTCACCCAACCGTCGCTCCCGGTCGTGGTCGAGCCGCCGAACGCAAAACCACGATCACCCGCCTCCGCTCGGCGCTCGACGGAGATGCCCTCGACGGGCTCGCCGGCCGGATCGAGCACCCGCACCGCGACCGCGCCGCCGCGGCTCAGCGCCAGCGAGATCGGCTCCGGCGTGCCGGCGGGCAAGGAGAAAGGCTCGCCCTCGTGCTCGACGTAGCTCGCGTGCGAAACTGCCAGCGTGCACGTGCGCCCCGGCAACGAGGTCAGGCGCGCGACGCCGTCCGACCGGGTGCGGGCGCTGCGCTCCTCGACGGAGCCTGGGAGCGTGGGCGCCGAGCCGCCCTCGAAGAACTCGAAGCGCAGCGCGGCGGAGGAAGCTCGCCCGTCCGAATCCCGTCGCCACTCCGCCAGGCGCACGCGCGCGCCTTCGATCGGGCGGCCGCTGGCGGCGTCGACGACGCGCACCTCGAGCACCGGCGCGGGCTGCAGGGCGATCACGCCCAGGTCGAGCTCGCGCCCCGGCTGCACGGCGAGGTCCGAGCGTTCGAAGGCCTCGTAGCCCTCGGCGGCGATGCGCACCGAGACGCGGCCCGCGCCCCCGATCTCGAGCGGGGCGAAGCGCACGCGGCCCTCCGGATGGTGCTCGACCGCACGGCCCTTGTCGTCGCGCAGCGGAGCGCGCCAGCGCCCGCCGGCCTCGATGCGAAACGCCTCGATCGGCGCTTGGGTGCTGGCGTCGACGACGCGCGCCAGGAGGGCGGACTGCTCGCGCAGACGCAGCTCGAGCCCGCGTTCGCCGGCGCGGGCCTGGAGGGAAGCCGAACGTTCGCCGCCGAAGGGGCCCGCGCCCGCGCCGACCACGGCGAGCTCCACGCCCTGCCCGGCCTCGAAGCCGCCGACCACGAACGACCCCTCCGGGCCGAGCTCGACCGTACGCGGACGGGGCATGCGCGCGAAGTCGAAGCTGCCCTCGGGCAGACGGCCGCGGGCGCGCACCCGCAGGGTCGAGGGATCAATGCCCTCGAGGCCGCGCACCCAGCCCTGGACCTCGTGGCCGTCGGCGAGCTCGACCACCAGGGGCGCCAGCACCTGGCCCGGGCCGTCGACGACGGACTCGTGCAGCGCGTCGGGGTGCCGCGGGTGTTGGAAGGAGAGCAGCAGGGGGCCTGCGGCGAGCTCGTCGAGGCGGAACCGACCCTCCCCGTCGCTCGTCCCCACCTGGGTCCCGGGCAGGGTGAACCCGATGGCCAGCGGGCCGCCGCCGCGCGGCCCGGCGGGGGCGTGGATCTCGACCCCCGCCACCGGCCGACCCCCGCGATCGACCACGCGCCCCTCGAGGATCGCGCCCTGCTCCAGGGCCAGGTCGCCCAGGTCTCCGTCCGGCGGGACCTGGCCGCGCTCGATGCGCAGGGGAGCGAAGCCCGAGCCGCGCACCGCGATGCGCACCCCGCTGCCCGCGGGCCGCGCGCTGCGGAAGGTGCCGTCCGCGGCGCTGCGCGCCTCGCTCCGCCCGCGCGCCAGGGGCGAATCCTCCGGCATCTGGTCGAGGGGCAGGGGTCCGAAGCCGCCCCCCGCGGCCACCAGCACCCGGGCCCCGGCGACCGGGCGGCCCGTGGCGTCGACGACCCGGCCGTGGAGGTCCGCCTCCGACCCGGCGGCGCGGGTCGCCGGCGCGGGGACAGCGAGCCCCTCGCGGGCCGGCGCGCCGGCCGCGCCGAGATCGCCGTAGGGACCGTCCGCCGCCGCGAGGGAGTCCGGCGCCGAGCTGCGCGGCGGCTGGACGCCGGGGACCGCGGGCCCCCGCGAGACCCCGACCGCGGGCTCCACATCGCTCCCACGCAGCCAGAGGGCGAACCCCGCGACGAGGGCGACGCAGGCCAGGGCCAGCAGCAGGACAGCGGGTTTGCGCATGGGCTCTTCTCGGGGCTCGCGGCGGCAGCGGACGCGGTGCGCTTCGTCGCGCGCCTCCGTCGGCGGTGCGCGCCTACGCCGCGGCGGGCGCTCGGTTGGGGCGGGCGGGTTCCCCCCGCCGTGCGGCAACGGTGACCGGAGGCCCGCGGCGAGGCCCGCCCGGCGGACCGTACCGTACCTGGAAATCGGCCCCAAGCCCCTGCGCAAGCGGCACTTGCAGTCCCACCCCGGGTTCCGGGGCGGGATTTTTGGCAAATGAACCCGCAACCGCGGCCCGCTCCGCGTTCCTATAGGAGGGGGGAAGGGGGCCTCGCCGCGGCGTTCGCGCCCGTCCCCGACCGATCCCGCTCCCCTTCCGCCCGCTTCCCGGCCCGTTCTCGGACCCCGCCATCCACGAGGTCACGATGCCCAGCTCCCTGCTCCCGCGCCTGCTCCGGCGACTCGCCGTCCTCTCCTTCGCCCTGGTCCTGGTCCCCGCCGCCCGGGCCCAGATGCCCACCCGGGGCGACTTCTACGAGGACTCGGTGGACCTGGGCTTCAAGGTCCGGGTGCCCAAGGGTTGGGTGTTCGCGCCGCCCCAACCGGGGGAGCCCAACACGATCGGCACCTACGAGCCGCCATTCAACAAGGACGTGAACATCTCCTCCGAGGAGCTGCTCCCGCTGACGGCGCACTTGGTGAAGTTCGATCGGCGGCCCAAGCCCGAGGAGCCCGAGGCGGTCTCGCGCGACGATCAGGGGCGCGTCGTGGTCGACACGAGCCGTCTGCGCCGGCGCGGACACGAGACGCTCACGGCCTACGTCGAGAGCCGCGTCTATGGCAACGGCGCGCGGGAGATCGAGAAGGGCGAGTTCCGCATCAAGGGCGTCGAGGCGACCGAACACCTCTTCCGCGCGACCGCCCTGCGCGGGGCCGAGTTCTACATCTGGGCCGTGCTCTACAAGCCCCAGCCCGACCTCGACGTGGCCCTGATCTTCACCGCACCCTCCGGGAAGAGCTGGCGCCAGTGGCAGGGCAACCTGCGGCGCATGGGCCAGACCTTCCAGACGTTGGAGGTGCGCACGCTGGGGGCGGCCGCGGGACAGGTCGGGGACAGCGCCTACCGCACCCAGAAGCGCAACCAACTGGCCCTCGAGGTCGCGCGCAACCCCGGCTGGAGCCTCGACGAGACCCCCAACTACTTCATCATCTCCGCCGTCCAGGACCCGGCCTTCATGCGCGAGCTCAAGTTGCGCCTGGAGGCCATTCGTTCGGTCTACGAGGAGCTCTATCCGGCCGAGCAGGCCGAACGCATCCGGCTCCTGGCCAAGCAACGTGAGACCGGCGCCAAGGATGGGTCCGGCGAGAAGAAGGAGGGTGAGGACGGCGCGGACGAGCCGGAGGTCGTCTTCCGCACCACCACCGGCGCCACGCCCCAGGAGCTCTCGCGCTGCAGCGTGGTGCGCGTGTGCGCCAACCAGCAGCAGTACCACCAGTACGGCGGCCCGGGCGGTTCGGCGGGCTATTGGAACTGGGGCACCGAGGAGCTGGTGATCTTCGACGACAAGGCCGGCGGCGGTCGGCGCGACACCTGGGCGGTGCTCAACCACGAGGCCTTCCACCAGTACATCTTCTACTTCTACGGGAACATCAGCCCGCACTCCTGGTACAACGAGGGCACGGGTGATTTCTTCAGCGGCTACCAACTGAAGAACAATCGCTTCGTGCTGAGCCGCTTCGATTGGCGCCTGCGCACGATCCAGCAGGCGATCCGCGAAAAAAAGGACGGCAAGAACACGTTCGCGCCCCTGCGGGACCTGGTGCGCTTCACCCAGAGCGAGTACTACGGCAACAACAAGTACAACCTCGGCGGCGGCGAGAACTACGCCCAGGGCTGGTCGTTCATCTACTTCCTGCGCACGGGCAAGGGCAAGGCCCGCGGCTGGAACAACGCCTGGGACGGCATCCTCGATACCTACCTCGAGACCCTGGCCGCGACCCGTGACCTCGACAAATCGGTGGACGTGGCCTTCGCCGGCGTCGATTGGGAGGCCCTGGAGACGGCCTGGATGGCCTACACCCTGAACTGATCGTCCGTCCCGGCGCTCCCGCTCGCGACGGATCCACGCGCGGCCGCCACCGGCCGCGCTGCCCATTCACCACCCTCTTCTCACTCCAGCGGACCCGCGACATGAGCCTTCGCCGCCCGACCCTCGCCGCGTTCGTCCTCGTACTGTTCGTCGGCCCGGTGACTTGGATTCCCGAGGCGCGGGCCGACCGCGTGATCACCGAGGACGGCCGCATCCTGACCCCGCGCAAGGCCCGCAAGGAGGGCCAGGGGTATCGCCTGACCTTCGAGCACGGCGAGATCGTGGTGCAGAGCGGCGCGCGCATCCGCGAGGTCGAGATCGAAGGGGACATGTCGGACTACGTCCCCCAGAACGCGGACGAGGAGAAACGCTTGGCCGAGGGCTTCGTGCGCTACCGCGGGCGCTGGATGAGCAAGCCCGCCTACGAGAACGAGCTGGCGCGGGAGTTCGCCGCCGCCAAGGCGCGCGCCGACGAGGTCGCCCGGCACTCGGAATGGCACAGCGCGCTGCAGAAGGAGACGCGCAACTTCATCCTGAAGTCGAACACCTCACCCGAGTTGCTCGACTACTACGGCGAGCTGCTCGAGGCCTACTACGGGTTGATGAACAGCCGCATCGGCATCAATCCGACCCTCAGCTACCGTCGCAAGAAGATGACGGTGAACATCTACAAGAGCCAGGAGGACTTCTACAAGTACGCCGCCGCCGGCGTGGGCCCGGGCACGCTGGGCTATTTCTGGTCCTACGACGACACGCTGAACTTCTACCACGACTACCAGGAGCCCTCGCTCAGCGACTGGGTCGCGCTGCACGAGTGCACGCACCTGCTCACCTTCCTGATCGACCAGCAGTACCAGCCCCAGATCTGGCTCAACGAGGGCGTGGCGGACTTCTTCGGGTCGGCCGACCTCCAGCGCGACAGCCGCGGACGGATCACGATCCAGCCCGGCCAGCTCCAGACCGACCGCGTGCTGACCGTGCAGGAGGCGATCAAGGAGGGCAAGGACATCAAGCTGAAGGACCTGTTCTTCATCGACCGCAACGACTACGGCGGCTTCGAGTACGCCCACGGCTGGGCCTTCGTGTACTTCCTGAACGAGTACGACAAGGGGAAGTACCAGAAGGCCTTCCAGAAGTTCTTCCGCGAGCTCTACACCCTGCGCAAGGGCATCCCCTACGAGATCACCTACGACGGCAACATCACCGGCACGGGCAAACGCGTGGCGCCGGGCGTGATCCGCGACCTCCTGCTGGACGCGATCAAGGTCAAGGACCTCGACGCGCTCGAGAAGCAGTGGAAGGAGTTCATCGCCGCGATCCCGATCGAGAGCGTCGAGGCGCGCCTCAAGCGCGGCATCAACGCCTGCCAGCGGGGCAAGTTCAACGACGCCCTCCCCGACCTCGACGCCGTGCTGGCCGCCGGCTCGACCGACCCGCGGGCCTATGCCTACCGCGGGATGGCGCGGGCCTTCACCGGCAACCGCACCGGGGCGCGGGGCGACATCGAGAAGGCCATCGAGGGCGACCCGCTCAACGCCGCCTACCGCTTCCAGCTCAGCATGCTGATGACGGGCGGGGCCACGACCCAGATGGGCGGCGGGGGAGGCTTCGGCTTCCGGATCACCAGCGGGGACTCGAAGAAGATCGACAACGCCGAGGCCAAGGCCCAGGCGGGGCTGGCCCTGGAGCTCGACCCCCTGAACGACCTCTACCGCGACTGGTACCAGCGCTTCGAGTGAGCCAGACTGGCGCCGCGATGCCCCGCGCCTCCCTCGTCCCCCTGTGGCTGCTCCCCGCCCTGCTGCTGGGCTCCTGCGCCGGCACCCGGACGAAAGCCGACCCGACCCTGCTGATCCGCACCACCGGCGGCACCGAGCTGGGGGCCGCGACCGACTACGGCGTGATCTTCCTCGGGCGCACGGCCCGCGCCGGTGAGCTCGAGATCGTGGCCTGGTTCGGCGATGGCCCCAGCGTCGAGGCCAGCGCCGTCGAGCCCGTGGGCGAGGGCCTGTTCACCGCCGAGACCGAGATCCGCCTGCCGAGCCTGCGCCTGGGCTTCCGCGAGCCGCGGCCCGGCGAGGAGCTGCTGCTCGTGGGCCGGACCGAGGCCGGCCGCTGGGAGCTGCGCACGGGCGTGGTGCGCGATCCGCGCGTCGACGGCCTGCTGCTCCCCGTCCCCTCCGGCATGCCCGACCGCGCGGACCAGATCGGCGCCAACCTGATCCGCCTCGAGGGCCGCCGCCGCATCCCGCACCTGGTGGGCCTGGTGTCGGGCAAGCTCACCCTGGACGGCCCGGACGGTCGCCGCGAGTACCTGACCGTCGTCGGCCCCGCGCACCTGTGGCGCCTCGCCACCCACCGCCGCGACCTGACCCGCCCCAAGCGCTGGGTCTATCGCGAGGACATCCTCTGAATCTGCCCGGGCCCTACGCCGCGGCGCGCGATCAGCGCCGCCAGAAGCTCGGGACCAGCAGCACGACCACGGCGTAGAACTCGAGCCGGCCGAGGATCATGAAGAAGGCCAGGACGACCTTCAGCAGCCCGGGGAGCTCGCCGAAGTTGAGCGTTGGCCCGACAAGTCCTAGCCCCGGGCCGATATTGTTGAGGGTCGCCACGACGGCCGCGGCCGAGGTCTCGAGGTCGTACCCGTAGGCAGCCACGACGACGATGCCGGCGAGCAACACCAAGCCCCACAGGCACAGGTAGGCCGTCACGGACGCCACCACCCCCTCGTCGACGGTCTCGTCCCCCACGCGCACCTCGAGCACGGCCCGGGGGCGCATGAAGCGGCGCACGCCGATCAAGGCCGCCTTGGTGATGATCAGGAAGCGCACCACCTTGAGCCCGCCGGCGGTCGAGCCCGCGCAGCCTCCGATCAGCGCCAAGCCCAGGATGAACACGTGGCACAGCTCGGGCCAGCGCTGGAAGTCCGCGGTCGTGTAGCCGCTGGAGGTCTGGATGCTCGCCACCTGGAACAGGCTGTCCCGCAGGGCCAACGGGAAGTGGCGGTAGTCCGGCAGGTCGGCGCCGACCTCGCCCTGACCGCCTCCCCAGAGCCAGAGCACCACGGCCATGGCCAACGTGCCCCCCAGGACGATCGCCAGGTAGAGGTGGATCTCGGTCGAGCGTCGCAATCCGTCCCAAGCCTTGCGCGGGCCCTGGCGCAGCCACAGGTCGTAGGCCGCGAAGTGCACCCCCGCGGCGACCATGAAGAAGACCAGCACCAGCTCGACCTTCCAGGACAGGAAGTGCGCGACGCTCGAGGAGTGGTTCGAGAAGCCGCCCGTGGGGATCGTCGAGAGGGTGTGGATCAGGGCGTCGAAGGGCGCGAGACCCGCCCACAGCAGCGCCAGGTAGTTGAGCGCGCTCAAGCCCAGGTAGATGCGCATCAGCCCGAGCGCGCTGTCGCGCACGCGCTGGGAGGTCGCCTCGCGCGCCACGCCCGGGACCTCCGAGCGGAACAGGCTGCGGCCGCCCGTGGGGAACAGCACCACGAACACCATCACGATGCCGAAGCCGCCGAGCCACTGGGTGAACGAACGCCAGAAGGCGATCGAGAGCGGCATGCCGTCGATCGTCGCGGCGTCCATGACCGTCGAGCCGGTGGTCGTGAATCCCGAGGCGGACTCGAAGAAGGCGTCGGCCAGGGACCCGAACGTGCCGGCGAAGAGAAAGGGCAGGGCCCCGATCACGGCCGCGACCAGCCAGGCCAGGCCCGAGACCGCCAGGCCTTCGCGCCGGTAGTAGTCGGGCTTGCCCTCGGCGGTGACCGTCGAGCCGCGGTTCCACACCGCGAGGAACAGGCCCAGGGAAGCCGAGCACGCGGCCGAGAGCAGGAAGGCGCGCAACTCGCGCAGCTCGTCGGCGAACAACGCCAGCGCCGCCGGCGCGAGCAGGAACCCCGCCAGGAGCAGCAGGATCACCCCCAGCATCGAACCGACGGCGCGCAGGTTCACGGCGCGTTCACTCCCGGTCTCCGGCGCCCAGGACGCTGAGCACGCGCTCGACCTTCTCGGCCAGCGTGAACACGATCACGTGGTCGCCGTCGCGCAGGGTCGTGCTGCCGTGGGGCACCAGGACCTCGTGCTCGCGCACGATGGCCCCGATCACGGTGCCCTTGGGCAGGTCGAGGGACGAGAGCTTGATCGCCCCCTTGCGCTGGGGCAGACGCGCCACGATCTCGAGCACCTCGGCCTTGCCCTCGCCGAGCACGGCGATGGCGTGCACCGAGGAGGCGCGCACGAAGCGCAGGATGCGGTTGGCGCACAGGATGCGCGGCGAGATCGCCTGGTCTATGCCGAGCAGGTCGTAGATCTGGCGATAGGAGGACTTGTTGACCATCGCCACCGTGCGCTCGACGCCCAGGGAGCGCGCGAGCTGGCAGGCGACCATGTTGCGCTCGTCGTCGTTGCTGGTGGCGATGAACACGTTGGCCTCGCCGACCCGCTCCTCGAGCAGGAGGTCGATGTCGGTGGCGTCGCCCTCGAGCACGAGCACCTCGCGCAAACCCTCGGCCGCCAGGGCGCGCGCGCGCTGGCGGTCACGCTCGATCACGCGCACGTGCAGGCCCGGCACGTCGACGAGCTTCGTCGCCACTTGCCGCCCCAGACTCCCCGCGCCCATGATCACGACGCTGCGCGCGGCCAGGCTCGGGGCACCGTCGAGGCGCTCGAACACGTCCAGGTCCTCGCGTTTCCCGATCAGGTAGATCTGGTCCCCGGCCGCCAGGGAGTCGGCGCCGGTGGGCACGAAGAACTGGTCGCGGCGCGTCACGCCGCCGATCAGGACGCCTGGCGGCAGCCCCAGCTCGGCCAGGGGTTTCTGGAGCAACTCGCTCTTCGCCGGCAGGCGGATGCGCCGCACCTGGATGCGGCCGCCCGCGAAGCTCTCGACCTCGAGCGCGTGGTGCTCGCGCACGGTGGCGGCGATC
This sequence comes from uncultured Planctomycetaceae bacterium, assembly GCA_964394665.1. GTDB lineage: Bacteria > Planctomycetota > UBA1135 > UBA1135 > CAYMYN01. Next base: position 39,701 of record CAYMYN010000025.1, on the reverse strand, counting down.
TCGAGCGCCGCGAGCTCCTGGGTCGAGAGCACGACGTCGAAGCCGACGACCTGCTTGTACAGGTAGTGGTAGTCCTCGAGGACGCGGATCTCGCGCAGCCGCAGGATCGCGCGCTTCGCCCCCAGGGCTTTCGCCACGACGCAGGCGAACATGTTGACCAGGTCGATGTCCGAGACGGCGATCACGAGGTCCGCCTTCGAGGCGCCGGCGCGGTTGAGCACGTCCGCCCGCGTCCCGTCGCCGGGGACGACCTGCACGTCGAGGGACTCGAGGATGCGGCGCGACTTGACCGGATCCGGGTCGACCACGCTGACCCGGTGACCCTCCCGGGAGAGGATGTCCGCCAGGTGGAAGCCCACCTCCCCCGCCCCGACGATCACCACCTCCATGGTCGCTCACCGTAGTGAGCCCGAGAGGCCGGGTCCAGCCGCGCGGACGGCCCCGCGGCTCCGGACCCGACGCATCAGGGCCCCAGCAGCGCGCGCACGTGTGGCACGAGACGCTCCGCGACCCAGGCGTTCCCGCGCCCCGTGAGGTGGCTGTCGGCGAGCAACGAGGGGTCCGCCTCGATGGCCTCCTGGAGCTCGCGCGAGAGGTCCAGCACGCCGGCCAGCGGCACCGCGCGGGCCCTGGCGAGCAAGGGCTCGACGAGTCGCCGCTCGCTGCCGCGGGCCCACTCGACCACGAACAGGATCGGCACGCCACTCTCGAGTTGGAGGCGCCCCAGGCGCTCGATCAGGCGCTCGGCGACCCGCACGCCCTCGCGGTGCACCTGCTCGATTCCCCGGCCCCCGAGCCACCACTCGGGGGCCGCGCGCACGAAGACCGCGTCGGCCAGGTGGCTGTAGCTCAGCGCCCGCCGCAGGGAGGCCCAGCGCGCCCGCGGCGGCTCGCCGGCGGGCACCGGTCGGCCCAAGAGGCGCAGGCCTCCCGGAGCGGCGTCGTCCGGGACGAACCAGGGCTTGCGGCTGCCCCAGCGGTAGCTGTATTGGCAGCGGTTCACGTCGTCCGCCACCAGGCACACGATCAGGAGGTCCGGCCGCAGCTCGGGCACGAGCGCCTCCGCGCGCAGCACGACCTGGTCGAAGCCGTAGGCGGTGACGCCACCGTTCTGCACCCGGGTACCCAGGTGCGCCTCGAGCAGAGCCGGCCAGGTTTCCCGGTCGTCGGCCTCGAGGCCGAAGGTGAACGAGTCCCCGACCGCCAGCACGAGCGGCCGCGGTCGGGCTTCGGTGGCCGCGCCGCTGCGCAAGCCCGCCTCGTCGATCGAGACCCGTATCGCTCCCTTCGTGAATTGCGCCCCGGGCACGTTCCGCCAGCCCAGGTCTGGATCGTGCTCGAGGGGCACGCCGCGGTTCAGGATGTCCTTGGAGCGGTGGACGCTCGTGAAGTCGCCCAGACGACCGCGCCGCACCCGCAGGGCGGCCTCGAGCACGCACAGCCCGACCAGCAGGCTGACGAGCGAGATCGCCGACCCCAGACCCAAACGCTTCCATCCGGACCGCACCGGCTTCGCCACGCTCCCTCCCATCCACTCCCTCCTCGACGCGCACCCGGGGTCCGCCGGCCGACGAACGATCGTTCGTCGGCGCGGATCGTCTTGGATCGCGCGCGTTCCAGCTTCCGTTCGGAACGGGGCCCGAACCAGGGGTTGGGGCGCGAAATCCGACCCGTGCGGTCGGCCCGTTCAGTCCGCGGGGGGCGCGCCGGGTCCGGGGCCGTCGGGGCCGATCGGAGGCGTCCAGCGCGGCCAGGGACCGGAGGAGGGGCGGCGCTCCTCGCCGTCGCGGGTGCGGAGGAGCCCACGCGTCAACCCCTCGTACACGGGTTTGCCCCAACGCCGCCAGAGGCGCGCGAGCCCGCGCCGCCGCAGGTCGCGACCGCGGCCCTGGGCGACCCCGGCGGGGAGCGGGCCGCGGCCGTCGCGCGTGTAGCGGCGGCGGTGCTTGTGGACGTGGCGCAGGTCGTCCTCGGCCCGGCGCCGGAAGGCGCGCCCGCGACGGCGGTGCACGCTGGCGAGTTGGAAGTCGATCAGGTGCGGGCGGCCGTCCGGCCCCACGACGATGTTCTGCTCCTTGTGCAGGTCGTTGTGGCACACGCCGCGCGCGTGCAGGCCCTCGACCAGGGCATCGAGCAGGTCGAAGAAGTCCTCCGGCAGCTCGCGCGCGCGGTGCAGGGGCTCGCCGGCGATCCAGGTGCGCACGAGCGCCGTTCCCGCCGGCGGCGCGTAGCCCGAGGCACTCGGGCCGGCCAGCGCCTCGGCGTCCTCGACCAGGGCCGGGACCTGGGCCATGCCGACCAGGGCCCGGAGCGCGCGCCGCTCGCGACGCAGCAGCGCCCGCGCCACCCATCCGGCGAACGGGACGCGCCCGCCGCGGGCCACGCGTCGCACGACCGCGCCGGAGGGGCGCTCGAGGCGTTCGACCCAACCGAACACGTCGCGCTTCAGGAGCTCGGCTTGCCACTCGCCCAAGAGGGCGCCTATTCTCCGCCGCCCGCGGGCGGCGTCCACCCTCCCTCTCCCCCCACCCCGCCCGATGGTCCTCCTGTCCCCCGCGCCCCGCCCCGCCCGGCCGTCGGAGGGCGGGCCCGCGATCCGCGCCCGGGGGCTGGCGCGCAGCTTCGGGCCCAAGCGCGCGCTGCTGCCCTTCGAGCTCGACGTGCCGCGCGGCGCGGTGACGGGGCTGCTCGGGCCCAACGGCAGCGGCAAGAGCACGCTGTTGCGCTGCCTGGTGGGGCTCGTGCGGCCCGACGCGGGGACGGCCGAGATCGACGGCATTCCGCTCGGGGGCGATGGCACGGCCGTGCGCCGGCGCTGCACCTACGCGCCGGGCGAGCTGGCGCTCTACGGCGAGCTCACCGGCCGCGATCACCTGCGTTGGTTCCTGCGCGGCCGCGGCCGGCCGGCCCTCGGGCGCGCGCTCGGGATCGCCACCGACCTGGGCTTGCCCCTCGAGCGGCGCGTGCGCGGGTACAGCCACGGCATGAAGCGCCAGTTGCTCTTCGCGGCGGCCCTGGCGCCGGACGTGCGCGTGCGCGTCCTGGACGAAGCCAGCGAGGGCCTCGACCCCACCAAGCGCGGCCAGATCCTCGACCTGCTGGCGGCCGACGCGCGGCGCGGGACGGCGATCCTGCTCTCCTCGCACCACCTGGGCGAAGTCGACCGCGTCTGCGATCGGCTCGTGTTCCTGAACGAAGGCCGCAAGGTCGGCGACGAGGACGCGGCCGAGGTCCGCGAGCGCGCCCAACGGCTGGTGCGCGTGCGCTACGCCGACCAGGCCGAGGCCGAGCGCGCGCGCTCCGCCCTCGCCGGCCGCGCGGGCCTCGTCGCTTCGGCCCGCGGCGACGCGCTGCTGCTCGAGCTCGAAGGGGCCGACCCGCGCCCGGCCCTGGCCCGGCTCGCCGACGAACGCGACTTGCCGGCGCCGCGCGCGATCGAGTTCGGCCGGCTCTCCTTGCCCGAACTCTACCGCGACCTGTACGGCGTCGAGGGCTGCTGATGGAACGCACCCTGCGCTCCTACCTCGTGCCTGCCCTGGGCTTCCTGCTGATCCTCCAGGCGCACCTGGTGGCGGTGATCTGGTACTGGCCCGAGTTCGAGGACAACCTGGCCCAGATCAAGGGTCTCCTGCCCTTCGAGAGCCTGCGCAAGACGATCGACGACATCGCCGCCCGCGGGGTGGGCGCGTACATCCACTTCCAGCACTTCGTCAAGTTCGCCAACATCCTGGGCACGGTCGCGGCCGTGCTCTTCTCCTGTTCGGCGGTGGCGGGCGAGGCCCACCGCGGCACGCTCGAGATCTGGCTCGCGCGACCGATCTCGCGCCGCCGTCTGCTCGTCGAGCGCTGGGCCGTGGGCGCCCTGGCCCTGTGCGCGCCGATCTTCGCCTCGACCGCCACGATCCCCTGGCTGCTCGAGCGCATGGTTAGCGAGGACCTGGCCCTGGGCCCGCTGCTGCTCTCGGCCGTCCACCAGTCGGCCCTGCTGCTGGTCGTCTACAGCCTCTCGTTCCTGCTCTCGACGCGCTCCAGCCAGCCCCTGCGCATCGCCCTGGTGCTGCTCTTCCTGGCGCTCTTCCAGGGCGTGCTGTACCTCGTGCAGGGCATCGGCGAGTGGTCCTACTACCGCCTGGCGGACCTCGCCGACCACTGGCAGATCCTGAGCACCGGCGGCCTCGACTGGCGCGTCGTCGGACCGTTGCTGGCGGCGAGCGCGCTCCTGCTGCTCGGTTCGGAGCGCGCCTTCCAGCGCCGCCTGCCCTGACCCACGGAGCGGGATTGGGCCGGTCGTGCCGCATTTCCCGCCCAAGGTGAGCGAGCTGGATACACTCGGGACCGCCCGCCGAGTCGGGCCGCTTCCCCGACCGCACGCGACCAGCGTTTCCCTCGCCACGGGCACGACCATGGGACACGTTCCTTCGACTCCGATCCGTCTCTGCGCCGCACGGCTCGCTTCCCTTGCAACCCTTGCCACAGGTGCACTGGCCGCCCCGGCGTGGGCGGCCCAGGGTCCCTGCCAGCCCGTGTGGCAGGCGAGCTACAGCCAGCCGCTCAACGACGGGATCGAGGCCCTGGCGCTCTTCGATGACGGCAGCGGTCCCGCCCTGTACGCCGGGGGGTTCTTCACCCAGGCCTCGGGCCTCCCGGCCGGATGCATCGCGCGCTGGGACGGGACGAGTTGGTCGCCCCTGGGCACGGGAGTCGGAGGCGGCACCCTGCCCTTCGTCGGCGCGCTCGCCGTCTTCGACGACGGCAGCGGTCCGGCCCTCTACGTCGGGGGCCGCTTCAACCTGGCCGGCGGGATCGTCTCCCCGAACCTAGCCAAGTGGGACGGCGCGAGCTGGTCGGCCGTGCCCGGCAGCCCGAACGGGAGGGTGGCGGCGCTGGAAGTCTTCGACGGCGGAGGAGGCCCAGCGCTCTACGTGGGCGGCGGCTTCACCCATGCGGGAGGGCTGCTGTCGCGCGGCATCGCGCGCTTCGATGGGGCGAGTTGGTCGGGTCTGTCGGGAGGGATCACCCAGGGTTCGTGGCTCCCGGTCCCAGCCGTTCACGCGCTGGCGGTCTTCGACGACGGGAACGGGCCCGCGCTCTATGCCGGCGGTGACTTCCTCGCCATCGGCGGTACGAATGCAGCGCATGTCGCGCGCTGGAACGGGGCCCAGTGGTCGAGCTTGCAGGGCGGCATGCTGCACACCGACGGGGACTACTCCGCGGTCGAGGCCCTGGCGGTCTACGACGACGGCCAGGGGCCGGCGCTGTGGGCTGGGGGCTACTTCGACATCACCAACCTCGGGACCTCCAACCCCCAGGTCGTTCCCGGCCTGGCCCGTTGGACGGGCACGACCTGGTCCACTCCGCCGATCACTCCGGGGGCCTGCTGCGTCGAGAGCCTGGCGGTCTTCGATGACGGGAGCGGCTCCGCCCTGTACGTGGGGCGCAGCTCCCTGGGCAGGTGGGACGGCACGACTTGGAGTTTCGTCGGCACCCCCAGGGGCCTCCCCGGCGGGAGACTGGCGAGCCTCCTGGCGGTGTATGGGCCCGAACGCCCCGAGCTCTTCGCCGGCAGCGACTCGGGCCCGGTGGACGGGTTCATGGCGCGCTACGCGGGCTGCTACTCCTTCCTGCCCTACTGCTTCGGTGACACCGGGCCCTGCCCCTGCGGCAACGCGGGGAGCCACGGGACAGGTTGCGCGAACTCGACCGGCGCCGGGGCGAGCCTGTCCGGCACGGGCAGCTCGAGCATCGCGCTCGACAACCTGATGCTGCACGCCGCCGGCATCTCTCCCGGCCGCCCCAGCCTCGCGTTCCGCGCGAGCCAGGCCCTGGGTGGTGGCGCGGGTCTGCCCTTCGGGGACGGCCTGCGTTGCGCGGGGTTCGACGTGATCCGGTTGGGCGTGCGCATCGCGGATGCCGCCGGGGCCGCGTCCTGGGGACCTGGGTTGGCGAGCCAGGCCGGGCTGATCGCGGGCCAGACCTCGCGCTTTCAGATCTACTACCGCGACCCCGTCGGATCCCCGTGCGGATCGGGATCCAACCTCACCAACGGGCTGGAAGTGACCTTCCACTGATCGAGAGGGAGAGCCCACGCATCGGGCACGGACGCGGGCGCAGACTCGATCCCGGCCCAGGGACTCGGAGTGTGAGGAGCCGTCTCACGCTCAGCGCGACGATCGACCCTCTCATGGAAGAGGCCGACTGGATGGTCTGCTCCGGGTCCGCTCCGGGTCCGCTTGATTTCTTCTCGGCCTGTCAGGGCGCGAGGCGCGCGAGCAACGCGCGCAGGGCCCAGCCGCGGGCCTGGGCGCGCTGGTAGCGCGCGGCCCCCGGGACGAGTTGGGGCACGCGCGCGAAGCTGCGCGCGGCCTCCACCCGGCGACCCGCGGCGCGCTCGGCCCGGCCGCGGCGATAGAGGCCCTCGGGCGTCTCGCCATAGGCCCGTTCGTGGCGTTCGAGGGCCGCCAGCGCGTCCGCGGACCGACCCAGGGCGGTGAGCGCTTCGGCCAGGCGCAGCAACGCCGCGCCGTAGGCGTACTCCTCGGAGCGCGCCACGGTGCGCTCGAGGGCTTCGACGGCCTCGGCCGGCCGGCGGGCGGCGAGCAGCGCGATGCCCAGGCGATAGTCCCACTCGGGCTCCGCGGGATCGCCCGCGCTGGCCGCCGCCAGGTGCTCCGCCGCCGCGCGCGCCCGGCCCTGATGGAGCAGCAGGGTGCCGAGCTTGCCGCGGTTGCGCGGCGTGTCGGTGCGGCCGAGCTCGCGCTCGAGGGCGCGGAAACGCGCGCGGTCGAGGGCCCAGCGGCCCCACCAGGCGAGCAGGCCGCTGACCACGATCGCCGCCAGGTAGAAGCCGACCAGCGGGATGCGGAACAGGCCGCCGACGAAGGGCAGCTCGCGCAACACGAGCAGGGCCGCGAGGACCAGCGCGAAGAACCCGAGCAGGCGCAGCACGCGCGGAGCGTACGGGGTCGGTACCCCGGCGCCAAACCGCCGGACCTCCCCGGCCCCCGACGCGCGCCTTCTGCGCCGGCGCGCGGCCCGCTACCCTCCGCGCCCATGTCCGCGGAGCGCCGCCCCACCGGTCCCTCGCCGCGCGTCGCCGTGGGCCTCGAGCTCGCCCGCGCCCTGGGTGGGCTGGCCCTCCTGCCCGGGCGGCTGGCGCTCGATCTCGCGCTGCGTTCGCGCCGCCGCGCGGAGCTCACCGGCGACCTCGCCAGCGAACACGCGCCGCGCCCGACGGAGCCCGCCGACTGGCCGCGCGAAGGGCCCCTGCGGGTGTGGATCTCGTGCGCGGAGGCCTCGGGCGAGATCCACGCCGCCAGCCTGGTGCTCGCCCTGCGCCGCCAACTCGCCGAGCGCGGCGCGCCGCCGCCGCAGGTGTCGGCCCTGGGTGGAGCGCGCCTCGAGGCCCTCGGCGTGACCCTGCTCGCCCGCCCCGTGGAGCACGCCACGATGGGTTTTGGCGGCGCGGCCGCGGCGCTCCCCTATTGGCTCGGCCTGTTGACGGACGCCGCCCGCGGCCTGCGCGCGGAGCGACCCGACGTGTTCGTGCCCGTCGACTCCCCGGCCCTGCACGTCCCCCTGGCGCGCATCGCGCGGCGCTATGGCGTGCCCAGCGTGCACTTCGTCACGCCCCAACACTGGGGCTGGGCGCCCTGGCGCGCGCGGCCCTACGGCCGGGCCGTGACGCGCGCGCTCTCGATCCTGCCCTTCGAGCCGGCCTGGTTCGCGCGCCGCGGCGTCGCGGTCGAACACGTCGGCCACCCCCTGCTGGACGCCCTGGCCGACGTGCCCGTGACCCGGCCCGCGCCGGAGGCCGACGTCCTGGCCCTGCTCCCCGGGAGCCGCGCCAGCGTCATCGCGCGCAACCTGCCCTGGATGCTCGATCGGGTCGAGGAGCTGCGCCCGCGCCTCCCGGGCGTGCGGGTCGAGGTGCTGCAGGAGGAGCCGGCCGCCGCCGCCGCGGCGCGCGGGATGGTGGAGCGCGCGGGCCTCGCCGGGCGCGTCGAGGTGGTCGAGGGCCCGCTGCACGCGCGCCTGCCGCGGGCCCGCGCCGCGTTCTCGGTCTCGGGCACGGTGTTGCTCGACCTCCTGGCCCACCGCCTGCCGACGGTCGTGATCTACCGCCTGGGGCGGCGCCTCGACTGGGCCCGGCGCCACCTGCTCGTGGCCCCCTGGTTCGCCTCGCCCAACCTGTTGGCGCGCCGCGAGCTGTGCCCCGAGTTCGCTTTCGCCGGCCCGGGCGACCGGGCGGCGGTTGGTGCGGCCCTCGAGCGCTGCTACAACGACGGGCCCTGGCGGGCGGCCGCGATCGAGGGGCTCGAGGAGGTCGCGCGGCGCCTGGGGCCCCCCGGGGCCGCCGAGCGGGCCGCGGCGGCCGTGCTCGAGGTGGCCGCGGCCGGCCGGGTTCGGGGTGGCCGATGACGGCCGGGGACGGGACCAGCGGTGAACCTACGCGAGGGAGATGGCGCCGGGATCCCGGCGGCCTGGTTGAAGGCCGGGGCCGAGCCGGAGTACGGCGGCGCTTCCATGGCCCTCGAGAGCACGCGCCTGATGTTGGCCGCCAAGCAGGGCGACCGGCAAGCCTTCGACGCCCTGGTCGAGACCCTGCGCGGCCGCGCCTTCCACGTGGCGCGCTCCCTGGTCGGCTCCCGCGAGGACGCCCTCGACCTCTCCCAGGAAGCGTTCCTGAAGGTGTTCCGCGCGCGCGAGACGTTCCGCGAGGGTGAGCCCTTCCTGCCCTGGTTCCACCGCATCCTGCGCAACACGTGCTTCAGCTTCCTGCGCCAGCGCGGGCGCCTGAAGAAGCTCTCCCTGAGCGCCGGCGCGGAGGACGAGGGGGACTGGGAGCTCGCCGACGAGGGCCCGGCCCCCGACGCGAACCTCGAGGCCGACGAACGCGCGCGCGCCTTCCGCGTCGCCCTGGGGAGACTCTCGGCCAAGGACCGCGAAATCCTGGTGCTGCGCCACTTCGAGGAGCTCACCTACCGCGAACTCGCCGAGGCCCTGGGCATCCCCGAGGGCACCGTGATGTCGCGCCTGTTCCATGCCCGCCGCCGCCTGCGCGAGCGCCTCGTGGCGGCCGGTCTGGGCGACGAGCTCGAGCCCCACTCGGGCGCCGAGGATCCCACATGAACGCCCACGATCCGGAGCCCAGCCGCGACGAGCTCCTGGCGATGGCCTACGTCGACGACGAGCTCTCCCCCGCCGCGCGGGCCGACGTCGAGCGGCGCATGGCGGACGAGCCGGCCCTCAACCTGGCCGTCGCGCGCTATCGGCGCCTGGAGGTGCTGGCGCGCCACGTCGCGCCGAGCGAACCCGCGGACCACGAGTGGCGGCGCCTCGCCCGCGACCCCGTGCAGCGTGGCGGCGCGCTCCTCGCCTGGGGACTGCTGGCCCTGGGCGCCGTGGGCCTCGCCGGCTGGTGCCTGTTCGAGCTCGTGCGCGCCGAGCTCGATCCGCTGCCGAAGTTCCTGTGCCTGGCCGTCGTGCTGGGCGTGCTGCTGCTCTTCTTCCTGACCCTGCGCGGGCGCCTGAAGACCCTGCCCTACGATCCCTACGTCGAGGTCGAGCGTTGATCCTGGTCACCACCGAGTCCATCCCCGGCCGACGCGTCGTCGAGACCATCGGCCTGGTGCGCGGCAACGCCGTGCGCGCGCGCCACCTGGGGCGCGACATCGCCGCGTTGTTGAAGAACCTGGTGGGCGGCGAGCTCGCCGAGTACACCAAGCTCCTGGGCGAGGTGCGCGAGCAGGCCCTCGACCGATTGTCCGAGGAGGCCCGCGCGCGGGGCGCGAACGCCGTGGTCGGCCTGCGCTTCGTATCCACCGAGATCGCGTCCGGCGCGGCCGAGATGCTCGCCTACGGCACCGCGGTGCGCCTGGAGTGAACGTCCCCGCCCACGCCTTCCTGCTGCGGGTCGCCCAGGTCCTGCACCAGTACGGCACGCCCGCCCATCGCCTCGAGCGCGTCCTGGGCGTCGTCGCCGCGAGCCTGTCCGTGCGCGCGTCGTTCTTCTCGACTCCGACCTCGGTCTTCGCCTCGATCCAGGGGCCCGAGGGTGAGCGCGTGCACCTCCTGCGCGGCGAGCCCGGCGAGACCGACCTCGGGAAACTGGTCGAATTCGACCAACTGCTCGAGGACGTCGAGGCGCGGCGCATCGACCTCGAACGCGCCGGCGAGCGCCTGGAGTCGATCGCCGCGGCGCCCTCGCGCTGGCCCGCCGGGTTGACCGTGCTGGCGCACGGCGGCGCCTGCGCGGCGGCGGCGACCTTCTTCCGCGGCGGCGCGCTGGAGCTCGTCACGGCCTTCCTGCTGGGCGCGGGAATCGCGTTGCTCGGGCGACGCCTGGCGCGCAGCGCCGCCGGGCCGGGCCTCTTCGAGCCCCTGGCGGCCTTCCTCGCCGCGCTCGGCGCGGCGCTCGCCGCGCGGCTGATCGTGCCCCTCGACGATCGGCTCGTGACCCTGGCCAGCGTGATCGTGCTGCTCCCGGGCTGGACGCTGACGGTGGGCCTGATCGAGCTGGCGACGCGGCACCTGGCGTCGGGAACGGCGCGCATCGCGGGGGCCGCGATGACCTTCCTCGGATTGTTGCTCGGCGTGGCCCTCGCCTGGCGATTGGTCGAACGGGTGCTCCCGACCGCCGAGGCCACGGCCCCGCTGTTCGCGGCGTTGCACGGTCCGCCGCTGCCGGCCTGGTGCGAGTGGATCGCGCTGCTCGTCGCGCCCCTGGCCTTCGCGGTGATCCTCGAGGCGCGGCGCGCCGAGTTGGGCGTGATCCTCGCCACGGGCATCGTGGGCTACGCGAGTTTCCGCCTGGGCACGGCGAGCCTGGGCGCGGACCTGGGCCCGTTCCTCGGCGCGCTGGCGGTGGGCCTGGCGAGCAACTTCTACGCGCGGGCCGTCGACCGCCCGGCGCTGGTGCCGCTGACGCCCGGCATCCTGCTGCTCGTGCCGGGCTCCCTCGGGTACCGCAGCCTGACCGCGTTCCTCGACGCCGAGGCCCTCTCGGGGCTCGAGGGCTTCTTCCGCACGGGCCTCGTGGCGATGGCCCTGGTCGGCGGCCTGCTGGCGGCCAACGTCCTGTTGCCGCCGCGGCGCGTGCTCTGAGGGGCCCGCGTTCAGCGCCGCGCGCGCCACTGGGCGAGCCAGCGCGCGGTGCGCTCGGGTCGATCGGGGTCCCCGGGCGCGAGCGTGGCGAGCTCGCCCCACAGGCGCTCGAGGTCGCCCGCCACGTCGACGTCGCCGGTCGGCGGGAGCAGCGCCGTCGTCAGGTCCAGCTCCGCCGCCAGCGCCCGCGTGCGCTCGAACATCGAGGCCGAGGACATCGGCACGGCGGTGAACAACTCGCGGCGCGGCGCGCGCAGGCCGACCAGCGCGTAGCCGCCGCCCAGGTCGGGCGAGAGCACCAGGTCCGCGCCCCCGGCCAGGGCCGCGTGCGCCGCGTACGGCAGCGAGCGCGCGAGCAGGGGCGCGTCGGCGCCCACCACCACCAGGCTCGCGCCCGGGAAACGGCGGGCCTCGTCCTCGAAGTGCGCCGCCAGGCGCTCGCCCAGGTCCGCGCCGCGTTGGGGCACGAGCTCGACGCCGGGCGGGACGTGGGCGTCGAACCAGGGGCGCTCCTCGGCCGGGGCAAAAGCCAGGACCGGGCCCAGGGGATCCTCGCCGCTCCAGCGCTCCAGGCGTTCGAGCCCGTCGAACAACATGCAGCGCGCGAGCTCCGCGGCCTCCGCGCCAGAGAGCGGCGGCACCAGGCGCGTCTTGACCGCCCCCGGCACGGGCCGTTTGGCGAAGATCGCGGTGCGGCGCGCGGGGAGCATGGCGTCCACGGTACCCCGCGGCTCGCGCCGGACCGGGCCTGAACCCCGAGCGGGATCGCGCGTTCGGCCCGGGCTCACCGTGCCCCGACCCCGCCCGTACCCCTCCCGCCCGCTCCCCGTCGTTCGGCGCCCCCCCCGGGCTAGGATCACGCCATGGGAATGACCCTTACGCAGCGCTGCCTCGCGTTCCTGTGCCTCTGGCTCCCGGCGGTCCCCGCCACGGCCCAGACTCCGCCGCCCGCGCCCCAGCCCGCGATCGACCTCGACCGCGTCGACCTCAAGGACGAGATCGACGCGGCGGTGCGTTGGCTGCGCACGCGTCAACACCCCGATGGGAGCTACGGCGGCAAGGTCGCCGACACGGCCTGGGTGCTGCGCGCGCTCGCGCTCTCGCCGCGGGCCTACGAGCGCGTCGACGGGCCCTTCGTGCGCGGGGCGCTCGACTACCTCGCCACGCGCCAGGACGCCCGCGGTTACGTCTACGACGAGGGCGCCGACGAGGATGCGCAGCAGGTGCAGACGGTGCTCGCCTACCTCGGCGTGTCGCCCTATCGCGACGGGGCGAGCCGAACCCTCGCGGCGCGCATGGCCGAGCCCTTCGGCGGCACGCTCTCCTCGCCCGCGCCCAAGAAGCCCAGCCTCGAGGAGGCGCGCGAGATCGCGCGTTCCCAGCTCACGCGGCGTCGCCCCGACGGCACCTGGCCCGGGCGCGAGGGGCCGATCATCGAGACCGCCAAGGCGGTGCTCGAGCTCTCGCGCGCGGCGGGCGTGCTCGAGCCGGCCGAGGCGCGCGCGACGGCCGTCAGCGCCCTGCCGACCTTCACGCCGGGCGATCGCGCGGCGACCCTGCTCGCCATGGAGCGCGGCGCGCGTTACCTCGCCGGCGCGGCGCGCGAGGGACGCTTCGGGCCGCCCGAGCGCCCCGACGCCGGCATCACCGCCATGGCCCTCGGCGCCCTGCTGGCCTTGCCCGCGCCGCGGCCGGAGGAGGTGCAGCGCACGATCGACCAGGGCCTGGCTTGGCTGGTCACGCTGCAGGACCGCGACGGTTCGATCCACGACGGCAAGCTCAAGAACTACATCACCTCGGCCGCGATCCTGGCCCTGGCCAAGACCGGCGACCCGGAGCACCAGCCGCGCATCCTGCGCGCGCGGGACTTCCTGGTCGCCCTGCAGTCCGACGAGGGCGACGGCTACAGCGAGGGCGATCTGTACTACGGCGGCATCGGCTACGGCGGTGACGAGCGCCCGGACCTCTCGAACCTGCAGATGGCGCTCGAGGCCCTGGCGGCCTCCGGCCTCGACCAGGGTGACCCGGCCTTCCGGCGCGCGCTGAAGTTCCTCGAGCGCACCCAGAACCGCTCGGAGTCGAACGACGTCGCGCTCGAGCGCGAAGGCAAGCGCATCGTGTCGGGCGACGACGGGGGCGCGGCCTACGCACCGGGGGAGTCCAAGGCCGGATTGCTCGAGCTCTCCGACGGGCGCTTCGTGCCGCGCTCCTACGGCTCGATGACCTACGCGTTGCTCAAGGGATTCCTGCTCGCCGGCCTGCCGCGCGAGGACCCGCGCATGCAGGCCGCCTGGAAGTGGATCTGCGCGAACTACACCCTCGACGTCAACCCGGGCTTCGAGCACCTCGCCGACCCCAGCGGCGGCTACCAGGGCCTGTACTACTACTTCCTCGCCATGGCCCGCGCCCTGGACCTCTACGGCCAGGACCTCGTCGTCGACTCGGAGGGGACCGCGCACGCCTGGCGCCGCGAGCTGAGCGGACGCCTGATCGCCATGCAGCGCCGCGACGACGGCTCGTGGGTCAACACCAACTCGCCGCGCTGGTGGGAGGGCAACCCCCTGCTGGCGACGAGCTACGCGCTGCTGACCCTCGAGGCGGCCATGCCGCCCGCCGAGGAAGCCCCCTCGGAACGCTGATCCTGCCCACGCCGGGCCCGTCCCCATGCACCCCGAGGTCCCCGGCGCCGCCGACCCGATCCCGCGCGTCTACCGCGTTCCGGGCGGCGAGGCCGGGCGCCTGGTGCTCGAGTGCGCCGGGCGTTGGGGTGAGCTCGAGCCCTGGCTCGCACGGCAGGGCGCGCCGCAAGGGATGCGCGCGCGCCTCGAAGAGGGATGGCTGGGGCTCGAGCGCCTGCGCGCCGCGACGGCGGACCGCGCGCTGCCCGCGGCCGCCCCGCTCCTGGGCCCGGGCGCCGCGCCGTTGCTCCCGCCGCTCCTGCCGCGCGAGGTGGGCAAGATCCTGTGCCTGGGCAAGAACTTCCGCGCCCACGCCGCCGAGTTCGGCGAGGCCGTGCCCGAGGAGCCGCTGGTCTTCGCCAAACTCGCCAGTTGTCTGGTCGGCAGCGGCGAAGCGGTGCGCGTGCCGCCTTGGTACACGGCGCGCTACGACTTCGAGGCCGAGCTGTGCGTGGTGATCGGCCGCGCCGGCGCCGACGTCCCGGCCGCGCGCGCCCTCGAGCTCGTCGCCGGCTACACCGTGGCCAACGACCTCACCGCGCGCAGCCTGCAGGGCCGCGCGCGCAAGCTGGGCCATCCGTGGCTGGAGGCCAAGAACCTCGGCCGCGCCCTGCCCCTGGGCCCCTGCTGGGTGCCCGCGGGAGCGCTCGATCCCACGCGCCTGATCGTGTCGGCCGCGGTGAACGGAGAGCCCCGCCAACGCGCCTCGACCAGCGACTTCGTGGTCCCGATCCCCGAGGCGCTCGCGCACCTCTCGAAACACTTCGGCCTCGAGGCGGGCGACCTGGTCCTGATGGGCACGCCCGAGGGCGTCGGAGCGCTGGTCGACGGCGACGAGGTGACCTGCTCGGTGAGCGGCATCGGCGAGCTGCGCACGCCGATCCAGCGCCCCGCCGCCGGCTGACGCGCGCCGAACGTGTCAGAGCATGTAGCCGCCGGCCACGGGCAGGTCCGCGCCGGTGACGTAACGCGCCTCGTCGGAGAGCAACCAGGCCACCGCGGCCGCGATCTCCACGGGGCTCCCCACGCGGCCGGCGGGGATCCGTTCGGCGAGCTCGGGCGCGCTCGAGTCGGCGTGCGCGTGGGCATGCGGCGCGTGGCCGGGCGAGACTACGTTGACCCGCACGCCGTGGGGCGCCTCCTCGAGCGCCAGGGAGCGGGCCAGGACCAGGAGCGCGCTCTTGGTGGCCGCGTAGGCCGCGCTGCGCCGCCGGGCGCGCAGGCCCTCGAGGCCGGCGGTGCCGAACAGGAGCAGCGCCCCGCGGCTCGCGCGCAGGGCCGCGCGCGCGGCGCCGATCGCGTGCAGCGCGCTGGTGACGTTGCTGGCGAAGAGGGCCTCGATGCGCCGGACCTCCATCTCCTCGAGGCTGCCGGGGTCGTAGTCCCCCACCGCGTGCACCAGGGCGTCGAGGCGGCCCTCGATGGCGAGCACGGCCTCGACGCAGCGCCGGGCCGCGCCGGGCTCGGCGAGGTCGCAGCGGTGCACGTGGTCCGCGCCGAACTCCGCCGCGCGCTCGGCGGCCAACCCGCGCGAGCTGCGCCAGGTGAGGTGGCAGCTCCAGCCCTCGCGCGCCAGGCGTTGCGCCGCGGCCAGCCCCAGCCCGCGCACGCCGCCGGTGACGAGCACGACCCGCGCCCCGCTCACGGCCGCGCCTCCGGCGCCACCAGGCCGCGCCGCTCGAGCTCCGCGCGCAGCTCCGGGTCGAGGGGCCGACGGCGCCAGGGGATCTCGTGCAGGGCGTCGCGGGCGTGATCGAGCCAGCGGTACCACTCTTCGCCCGCCGCGCGCAGCTCGCTCGCCAGCTCCGGATCGTCGAGGCCGGGCCCCAGGTCACCCGGGTCCGCGCCGGGGCCGCGGCGTTGGAGGTGCTCCCGCGGCCGCGGATCGATGCCCTGGCGCAAGCCAGTGTAGGTCACCGTGTAGTCGCGGCGCGTCGCGACCGCGGGCGTCGTGAGCTGGTAGGCATGCTCGAGGGTGCGCACGGCGATGCCGGCCTGCACGCCGCCCGAGGCGAAGGCGAAGCGCCGCGCCGGCGGGGACTCGGGCAACAGGCTGGCGAGCAGCGAGACGCCGTGCAGGCCGGCGGGCGCCGGGACGCCGACCAACTCGAGCACCGTGGGGGCGACGTCGATCGTGCTCGCCAGGTGCGGGCTGGCGACCCCGCGCGGCCCGGCGAAGCTCGCGGGCGGCTTGATCACCAGCGGCACGTGCAGATCCACGTCCGCCAGGGAGCCGCTCGTGAGGTACAGCCCGGCCTCGCCCAGCCCCATGCCGTAGCTGCCCACCACGACCACCGTCGTGCGCTCCCACAGCCCGCGGTCGCGCAGGTGCCGGAAGAGGCGCTGCAGCACCAGGTCCACCTGGCGCAGGGCGCCGTCGTAGCGCGCCTCGTACTCGCCGAGGGAGTGCAGGCCGCCGCCCCAGCAGTCGAGCGGGATCGCGAAGTACGGGTGGCGCGAGGAGGACACCGGCGGGACGGCGGAGAGCTCGGCCCGCGGCTCGAAGTAGGTGTCGCGCACCGGGTCGGGGTTCGTCCAGGCGCGCTCGAGGTCCTTGACCGAGAGGTAGGCGAACCAGTCCCGGCCGCGCTCCTGCTCGCGCACCCAAGCCAGGAAACGGGCCGCGATCACCGCGCTGCCATAACCGGCGCCCTCGCGCACTCGCTGCGGAAAGCGCTGGAAGGTCTCGAAGCCCGAGGCGAAGCCCAGGCGCTCGTCGAGGTGCGGGTCGTCGATGAAGGCCGCGGTGCGGAAACCGGCCGCCAACAGCTCGCGCGGCAGGTAGGGCAGGTCGCGCGGCAGCGCCCACTCGCGCGGCAAGGACAGGAAAGCCCCGGCCGGCACGGGGGGCCGACGGACCACCCGCGGGTCGGCGCCCGAGAGGATCGCGGCGTGGGCCGGGATGCGCTCGGGGGCGGCGCTGATGCACTGGTCGAAGGAGAAGCCCGCCTCCAGCAGGGCCTCGAGCCCGGGGGTCGTGCGCCGGTCGTAGGCGCTGCCGCCGTCCGCGCGCCGCAGGCTGACGTGGTCCGCGCGCAGGCCGTCGATGGCGATCACGAGCACCCCCCGACCGCCCCGGCCGTGCCCGCCCTCCCGCGTGCAGCCGCCGAGCGCGAGGGCCAGCAACAGGACCGCGAGCCACGCCGATCCGCGGCGGAACGCGGCGCGCCGCGCGGGGCCGCGGGTCCGGGGTCGGGGGCTCTCCATGGGCGGGCGGATTCTACGCCTTCAGCGCGCGCGCCAAAGCGCCCTCCTAGCCAGCGGCCCCGCGCCCGACGGGGGCGCGGCGGTGCATCGCGCGGCGGCGCCGACTACGCTCCCGGGCGATGCGCTTCGACCCGAGCCGCCTGCGCCAGGCCGTGCCGCCCGAGGTGCTCGAGCTGTGCCGCACCCTGCGCGCCGCCGGGCACCGCGGGTGGGCCGTGGGCGGCTGCGTGCGCGACGTCCTGCGCTCGGGCTCCGAGGCGGCGCGCGCCCCGAGCGACTGGGACCTGGCGACCGACGCGCGGCCGGACCAGGTGCAGGGCCTCTTCCCGCGGGTCGTGCCGACGGGCCTCGCCCACGGCACCGTGACCGTGCTCGTCGGCCGCGGCGCCTACGAGGTGACGACCCTACGCGGCGAAGGCGCCTACAGCGACGGGCGCCGCCCGGACCGGGTCGAGTTCATCTCCGAGCTGCGGCGCGACCTCGAACGGCGCGACTTCACGGTCAACGCGATGGCCTACGACCCGCTCGAGGACCGCCTGGAGGATCCGCTCGGGGGGCTGGCGGACCTCGAGCGCGGCCTGCTGCGGGCCGTGGGCGAACCCCTGGAGCGCTTCCGCGAGGACGGCCTGCGCGTGCTGCGCGCGGCGCGCTTCGTCGCCACCCTCGAGCTGGAGCTCGAGGGCCGCACGGCGCGCGCCATCGAACCCTGCCTCGAGGTCTTCGCCCGCGTGAGCCTCGAGCGCGTGCAGCAGGAGTGGATCAAGGCCCTCGCGGCGCCGCGCCCCAGCCGAGCCTTCGAGGTCATGCGCATCCACGGGATCCTGGGCGTGACCGCGCCCGAGATGCTCCCCATGGTGGGCTGCGCGCAGAACCGTCACCACGCCTACGACGTCTGGGAACACACGCTGCGCGTGCTCGACGCCGCCGAGGCGAGCACTCCGGTGCGCCTGGCCGCGCTGTTGCACGACATCGGAAAACCCGCCGCGCGGGCCTGGGACGAGGAACGGGGCGACTACACCTTCCTCGGCCACGAGTCGTTGGGCGCCGAGCTCTGCGAGCGCTTGCTCGAGCGCCTGCGCGTCTCGCGCGCCCTGCGCGAACGGGTGACCGGCCTGGTGCGCCATCACCTCATCGCCTACGACGCGAGCTGGACCGACGCCGCCGTGCGCCGTTGGCTGCGCCGCGTGGGCCTGGAACTCGTCGACGATCTGCTGGCCCTGCAGCGCGCCGACACGATCGGCCGCGGCACGGCCCTCGAAGACGGCCTGGCGCGGGGCGAGGCCCTGCGCGCGCGCATCGGCGCCCTGCTCGCCGCCCAGGGCGCCCTCTCGACCCGCGATCTGGCCCTCAAGGGCGACGAGTTGATGCGCGAGCTCGAGCTCGCCCCCGGCCCACGGGTCGGCCGCCTGCTCATCGCCCTGCTCGAGTGGGTGCTCGACGACCCGGCGCGCAACCGGCGCGAGCTGCTGCTCGAACGCGCCCGGACCCTGGCCGCGGACGAGGCCGACGGCTGAAGGGCCGAGAAAAATCGAGCGGACCCGGAGCGGACCCGGAGCGGACCCGGAGCGGACCATCCAGACGGCCTCTCAGAACGCCTTTTGGACGGCCGGCAAGCCGGACGTACCGAGAGTGCTCGAATGCTTCTCACACTCTGAGCGCCGTCAGGCGAGTTGACCGCCGTCGACCGTCAGCACCGTGCCCGTCACGTGCCGCGCGGCGTCGGAGAGCAGGAACGCCACGGCGCCGGCCACGTCCCCGGGAGTGCCCAGGCGACCCAGGGCGGTCTCGGCCCGGGCTCGCTCGACGACGGCGGTCGGGAGCGCGTCGCTCATCGCCGTCTCGATCATCCCTGGCGCGACCGCGTTGACCGTGATGCCGCGCGGCCCCAGTTCGCGGGCCGCAGTGCGGGTCAGGGCCACCAGCGCGGCCTTCGAGGCGCCGTAGTTCGCTTGCCCCGCCTTGCCGCGCAGGCCGTTGATCGAGGCCACCTGCACGATGCGCCCTCGGCCGCGCGCGCGCATCGCGGGGGCGAAGGCGCGCAGCACCCGGAAGGCGCCGCCGAGGTTGACGTCCAGCACCTCGTCCCAGGCCCCGTCGTCGAGCTTCCAGAGCATGCCGTCGCGGGTCACCCCGGCGTTGTTGACCAAGAGGTCGAGTCGGCCCTCCTGCGCGAGCAGCTCCGCCGCTCCGGCCGTGATTTCCTGCGTCGAGCGCAGGTCGACGCGCCGCCAGAGCAGCCCGTCCGCGGCCGCGACAGGAGACGCGCGATCCCAGACGTGGACCCGCGCCCCGGCGGCGGACAACGCGTCGGCGACGGCCCGCCCGATGCCCGCCGCGCCGCCCGTCACGAGGGCGATCTCGCCGGTGAAGTCGTAGCGGACGCTGGACATGACGGTCGCAACCTCAGCGATGGAGCAGACGCCCGTCGCCGCGCTGCTCGAGCTTGCGTTGGCGGTACGCACCCCACAGGGCGGCGCCGATCGCGCCCGCGTGGACGGCGCGGGGGTGGGCGCGCAGGTCGAGGGAGATCCCGCGCTCCCCGGCCACCTCGGTCATCGCCGCCAGCAGGCCCTCGTCCTGCGCCAGGCCCCCGGTGACCGCCACGACCCCCTCCACCCCGGAGGCCTTGAGCAGCTTGACCAGCCGCCCGGCCATCGAGAGATGGATGCCCTTGAGGATGTCCGGGGTCGTGATTCCGCGGCTGACCATGTTGATGACGTCGGTCTCGGCCAACACCGCGCAGATGCTCGAGACTTCCTCGGGCACGGACGCGCGTCGGGAGAGCGGTCCGATCTCGTCCAGGGTGATGCCGAGGTAGCGCCCGATGTTCTCGAGGAACTGACCCGAACCCGAGGCGCACTGGCTGGTCATGCGGTAGTCGAGCACCTTGCCGCGTTCGTCCATGCGGATGACCCGCCCGTGCAGGGCCCCGATGTCGAGGGCGGCGCGCGCCTCGGGCACCAGGTACAGGCCGCCGCGGGCGTGGGTCGTCATCGAGTAGAAGTGCCCCGTGCGGAACTCGACCTGGTCGGCCTCGCCCGTGGTGGCGACGTAGTGGAGCTCCGCCTCGTCGACGCCCGCGCTCCCGAGCGCGATCTCGAAGGCCGCCCGCACCACCTCCAGCAAGCCCCGGCCGCGCACCCGGCACAGGCCCGTGCCGAGGACGCGGGCGGCCCCCTGGGCCCCCGGCAGGGCGGCGCCCGTGGAGAGGTCCTCGACGACCACCGCCTTGACGGCGCTCGAGCCCACGTCGATCCCGGCAGCGAGCTTCATGCCGCACCTCCGACGAGGATTCCCTGGGGCAAGCGCCCCGGTTCGCCGCTGCCCTCCCGCAGGGCGAAGATCGCCGCCCCCAGGGCACCGGTGTAGATCGAGTCGGCCGAGATGTTGATCTCCTCGATGCCGTAGCCGTCGCGCACCAGTCCGCGCAGGGCCCGCACCGCCGCCTCGTTGCGCGCCACGCCGCCGGTGAAGGTGAACTCGGCGCTCACCCCGCCCGAGCGCGCCAACAACGAGGTGGCGCGCAGCATGATCGCGCGGTGCAGGCCCGCCAGGATGTCCTCCTGCCTCTGCCCGGTCGCCAGGCGGTCGCGCAGCTCGGCGCCGGCGAAGACCGTACAGGTCGAGCTGATCTTCACCGGCGTGCAGCTCCGGCAGGCCAGCGGCCCCAGCTCGTGCAGGCCGAGGTTCATCTCGTCGGCGATGTAGCCGAGGTAGCGTCCGCAGCCGGCCGCGCAGCGGTCGTTCATCTGGAACGAGGTCACCACCCCCGCGGCGTCGAGCTGGATGGCTTTGGTGTCCTGACCCCCGATGTCGAGCACCGTGCGGCTGCCGGGGAACGCGGCGTGCGCGCCCAGACCGTGGCAGAGGATCTCCGAGCGGATGTGTTCCCGGGGGAAGGGCAGGCGCGCGCGACCGTAGCCCGTGCCGATCGCGACGTCCGTGTCGAGCAGGAGCTCGCACACGGCGCGCGCCTGGCGCTCGAGATCCTCCGGCGCATCGGGAGCGACGCGCGCCAACGCGCGCGACAAAGACGCCTCGAGCGAAGTCTCGGGGACGTGGCTCTCGACGGCCAGGATCGACTTGTCGTACAGGCCCAGGAGCAGCTCGTAGCTCACCCCGCTCTCGCGCGCGAGGCGCTCCGCCTCGGCCATGTAGCCCGCCCCGGCGACGTCGCGGAAGAAGTCCGAGCGGGGACGTTCGCCCGCGGCGAAGACGCGGGCCGCGCGGTCGCGCAGACGCTCGAAGATGGAGTCGAGCAGGTCCATCAGCGTCGCGCCCGAAGGAGCGTCGGGGCGGCGCGCCGCCTGCTCCGCGGCCACACCACAGGCGCCCTCGAGCTCGTTCAACAGGTGCAGGTGCTGCTCCAGCTCGAACGCGCGCCGCAGGCGAGCGAGGAACTCCCCTCCGCCGGTCCCCCACCCCCGCGCCGCGTCGAGGGCCGCGCCGAACAGGTGGAAGCGCGCGTCGACCAGGGCCTCGTTGCGCGCCACGGCACAGGCCACGTCGTAGTTCGAGCGACTGTTGGTGATCCCGCGCCCGAGCAAGGCCCCGTCCTCCCCCAGGATCACGGCCTTGGTCGTGGTCGAGCCCAGGTCGATACCCACGTAGCACTTCATCGCGCCAAGGCCTCCCGGCGCTCGACGGCGCCGCGCTTGTGGGCCAGCATCTGGAAGTAGGACTCCAGCCGATTCTTGACGTTCGAGGCCGAGAAGTAGCGCGGGTCGACCAGGTCCGTCTCGATGAACCCGCCCGCCCGACCGGTCCGCTCCTCGACCTGTCGCAGCATCACGAGCTGCCCGACACTGAAGGAGTTGCAGCTCTTGACCGAGTTGATCAAGAACCCGTCGGCGGCGTAGTCCCGCACGTAGTCCGCCAGGAGCTCGACACGCCTGGGCAGGCCGAGGTTGGTGTAGCAACCCAGACAGTACTCCGCCAAGGTCTCCAGCGGCCGCTCGGGATCGTGCCGGAATCCGCGATCGTACAGGCCGCCCACCTTCGTGTAGGTGCTGGCCACGACCACCGCTCCCTCGTCGTGGAACATCTTCCAGAACTCGCGGAAGTGGGTCCAGTTGGGCGGTCCCTCCACCACCACGCGGAATCGCTCTTCCTCCAACGAACCCTCGGGGGTCACCGGCCCCTGGCCCGCGGCCAGGCGTGCCTCGACCTCCACGCGCAGCACGCTGTAGTAGTCGAGCGCCGCCTCGGTTCCACGGAATGCCGTGAAGAGCGGGCCGATGTAGTACACCCCGCCGAAGTACGCGTCGATCGGCGAGGGCCGCTGCTTGGCCGACTCGAGCACCCAGACCAGGTCGTCCTCCGCTCGCGCCGAGCGCCCCAGGAGCTCTCGCAGACGGTCGAGGTCGAGGGCCCTGCCCGTGACCTCCTCGAAGCGCGGGATGACCTCCGTCTCTAGTTGCTTCACGACATAGGCCACCATCTCCGGCGTGATCTTCCCGTCCGGTTGGTAGGGCACGTGCAGCATGGCGACCGGGCAGCGGTAGCGCTCGCGCAGGAGCTCGAACCACTTCATGAAGGTGAAGCAGCCCGTGTACGAGAGCAGCAGCAGGTCGGGCTCGGGGATGCGCTCGCCCGTGGGTCCGACGTTGCCCTCGAGCGCCATGCCGATGTCGCACTTGACGTAGGAGCACACGTCCTCGGAGTGTCCCGCGCGCTCCGCCGCGGCGATGAATCCGCCGGAGCGCTTGCGCATGCTCGACTGCAGGGCGTTGATCTCCGGGTGCACCGGCAGGGCGTCGAAGGCCAGCATCAACTCGGTCAGATTGCCCGGGACGAAGGTGTAGACCACCTTGCGCCCCTCGTCCTTCGCCCGCGCCAGGGCCTGGAAGTGATCGGAGATCATCTCCTTCTGGCGCACCATGGAGGGCTCCTTCTGGACGGCGGGATTCATGACTCACCCCACAGCTTGATGGTGTCGGCGAAGGTCCCCGCCTGCTCGCGGATGGGCTGCATCTGGCCGGTGTTCTCCGCGTACTCCAGGGACGTGAAGGACAGGCCCGCGCGAGCGAGGGCCGCTTGCAGCATCGGCCGATCGAGCAGCGCCGGATCGCAGAAGCTCGGCGCCGCGAAGATCACGCCCTCGGCGCGTAGGGCCGCGGCCGCCGCGACCAGCTCGGTCCCCTTCGAACGACCGTCCGGGACGTAGCGGCACGAGACCTCGGCGGGGTCGGTGAGATACGCCCTCACGAGGGCATCCAGTGGGTCGCCCCGTTCCTGCACGCGATCTCCCAGCCAGCGCAGGACGAGCAGGAAGTCGTCTCCCACCAGGTCGCATCCGGCGCGCTCGAGGGTCCGGAGCAGGGTCAGGGGGGGCTGCTCGCAGAACGCGCCGCTGAGGAGCACGCGCGCGTTGTCCCGCGGACGGCGCCCCGCGGCGCGCGCGGCGCTCAGATAGGAGCGCAGCAGGTCCGTGTGCTCCTCCACCGTCAGGACCAGCCCGGCGCGCAGCACCAGGTAGCCCTCGCTGGCCGGTACGACCCAAGGCTCCGCGGCCCTCGTGCGCAGCAGCTCGAGCACCAGGGCCCGATTGGCGTTGTAGGCCCGGATCGAAGCGCGCAGGTCCGCCTCGGAGGGCCGGCGGCCGCCGATCTCGACCGCCATGTCGAGCAACTCCTCGAGCACGCGCCGATAGAAGCGCCCACCCACCTCGGGCTCGAAGTTCTGGGGGACGTCGAGGTAGAAGGCCGCTTTGTCGGGGAACGAGAGCTTCCAGATCCCCGAGAGGTTGCGGATGACGTCGCAGGTCGAAGGGAACACCATCCCGTCGAGCACGTCCAGGCGCCCCGAGAGACCCAGCTCCATCACCGACCGCGGCAAGTGGCAGATGTAGGATTGGAAGCAGGCGTCGCCGCGCACGATCTCGAGGCGCTCGTCGGCGCCCTGGATCCCGACGGGCAGGACGCCGGCGGCGTGCAGGACCTCGCGCGGCACGTAGGTCGGCAAGTAGCCCACCGCGCGCCGCCCCGCATCGGCCGCCTTCCAGGCGCGCACCGATCCCAGCTCCAGGTCGTCGTACAGCCCTTGCGCGACGGCCACGATCCGCTCGAGGTCCATCAGCGATCCTCCCAGCGCGGCGCGCGCTTCTCCAGGAAGGCGCGCAAGCCTTCCTGGGCGTCGTGGGTGGGCGCGAGCTCCTCCAGGTACACGCGCTCGAGATCGGCGAGTTCTTCCAGCAGCCGCGGCAGCCACGCGCGCCGCGCGGCCCGCATCGCGATGCGCAGGGAGGCGGCGCTCTTGCTCGCCAAGTGCTCGCGATACCAGGCGCTCAGCGTCTCCAGCGGATCCTGCGCGACCTCGGTCACCAGACCCCAGCGCAGGGCCTCGTCCACGCCCAGCGTGCGCCCGCTGAGCAGGAGCTCGCTCGCGCGACGCGTGCCGACGGCGCGCGGCAGGAGCAAGGATCCCAGGGGGGCGAACACGCCCAGGGAGAGCTCCGGCTGGCCGAGCAGGCTGCCCGGCGCGACGACGATGCGCTCGGCGAGCAGCGCCAACTCGAGCCCGCCCCCCAGGCAGCGACCGCGCACCGCGGCCAGGAGAGGCGTGTCGAGCGCCAAGAGCTCGCGGGCCAGGCCGTGCAGGGCCGCCAGCATCGCGCCGACCTTGTCCGGCAGGTGGTCCACCACCGAGGCGCCGAAGCTGAAGTGTTCCCCGCTCGCGTCCAGCAGCACGGCGCGCAGGGCGCGCTCGCTCGACAGGGAACGCACGAGCTCCCGCAGGTGCTCGAGCGCCCCGAGGCCGAGCACGTTGCCGCGCCCTTCGTCGATCACGATCCGCGCACAGCGGCCCGCCTCGACCCACTCCAGGCGCGTGCCGGCGCTCGCCACGGCGTCCATGGTCAGACCCCCTCCCCGGCGACGGCGGCGGGCTCCCGCGGGACGAGCGACTCGACGAACTCGGGACTCCAGCGTTCGCCCCGAGCGAGGCGCCGGCGCAGCTCGAGGAAGTCGACCTCGCGATGCCCCTTGGGGCCCTCGTCGAAGGCCCGGAAGCCGGCCGCGGCCTCGGCCAGCATGTTGAGTCCGAGCCAACTGCGGTTGGTCTCGCGGTTGCGGTCCCAGTGCGCGAGCTTGTGCTTGCGCAGCGACTCGACCGTCTTGCGCGTGCAGCCGGGCATGGTGTTGGCGAGCTTCCAGACCAACGCGTCGACGCGCGCATCCAGGGGCGCCAGATCGACCGCGCCGCGGGCCAGCAGCTCCTTGCCGCGGCGCAGGTCGTCGCCGGTGCGCGGCTCGCCGTGCACGACGCGCCCGCGCTCGTCCAACCAGCGTTCGGTGACGACCAGGGGGTTCGGCACCAGCGCGCCATCGACCCGCAACACGGGCACGCACTCGCCGATCAGGCCGTAGCGCTCGGCCTGGTACGCGGTCCAGGTCTCGCACAACGTGCAGGACTGCATGGCGCGCTCGACGCCCACGAACAGCGGCAGGAAGTCGGTCGAGCCGCCATCGGGGGCCGAGCCGTGACGCGGCCCGGCCTGGCCGAAGACCGCCAGGTCGCTCGCCAGGGTGAAGTCGCAGGCCATGCCGATCTCCTGGCCCCCGGCGATGCGCATCCCGTTGACGCGCGAGATCACAGGTTGGTCGCAGTGCAGGATGGCCGTGACCATGTCGTTGAACAGGCGCATGTAGCGCAGGTACTCGTCGGGTGCTCCGGCGTAGTGGCGCGCGTACTCGGCGGTGTTGCCGCCGGTGCAGAAGGCGCGCGTGCCGGACCCGGTGAAGACCACCGCCACCACGTCCGGCTCGTTCGAGGCGCGCCGGAAGGCGAGGATCACCTGCTTGACCATCTCGGTCGTGTAGGAATTGAGCTGCTCCGGATTGTCGAGCACGATCCAGGCGCTGTAGAGCCCCTCGACCTCGTGGCCGTCGGGAGCCCGCAGCGGTCGACGCTCGTAGCGCACACCCGGGGACGAGCGGGGCAGGGACGCGAGATCGTGGTCGCGCAGGGCGCGGGTTCGGATGTGGAGGGTCATGGCAGGCAAGCTCCCGGAGGTCAGGGCACGAGCACGGGTCGGACGGTGCTGCGGTGGCGGCGCACGTCCTCGAACACCTCGGCGATCGCGTCGAGGGGCGCGGTGCGCACGAAGGGCTTGACCGCCACCGCCCCCGAGAGCACCAGCTCGAGGGCCGCGGGGTAGAGCTCGGGCACGCAGCCCCAATTGCCCACGGCCTTGGCGTCGAAGGCCATCAGGTTCGAGAGGCGCAATTCGACCGGCTGGGGCGCGAAGCCCACCACCGACAGGTACGCGCCGTGGACCAGCAGACCGAAGGCCGCGCGTTGGCCGGCCGAGGTGCCGCTGCACTCGAAGATCTTCCAGCGCCGCTCGGGCCACGCGCGCACCCGCGCCAGGTCGCGCAGGGCGCGCCGCAGGCTGCGCTCGTCGTGCTCGCGCACGTCGATCCCGGCCGCCAGGCCGTGGGCGCCCAGACCCTCGATGCGCCGCGGATCGACGTCGAGGCCGACGACGCTGGCGCCCAGGGCCGCGGCGATCTGGCACGCGAAACCGCCCACTCCGCCGAGCCCCACGACGATCACGAGGTCGCCCGGGCCCACGCGGGCGCGCCGCAGGGCTTGATACGGGGTCGTGAGCGCGTCGGCGACCACGGCCAGCTCGGCCAGCGTGCAGCCTGAACGGCCGATGGTGGCGTTCGTCAGGGCCGCAGGATCGTCGACCGCGCACAGGCCGCGCGCCGGGACGAGCACATGGCTGGCGAAGCCGCCGGGCACGTCGTTGCCGGGCATCACCTGCCGCGCGCAGATCGAGGCGTGGCCGGCGCGGCAGTCGTCGCACGCGCCGCAGGGCGTCACGGCGGGAACGATCACCGCGCGCCCCACCAGGTGCTCGAGACCCGCGCCCGCGGCGAGCACCTCGCCCGCGATCTCGTGTCCCAGCGCGAGCGGCAGGGGCGCGCGCGTCGGCACGCCGTCGTCGGCGAATCCCAGGTCGGTGTGGCAGACACCGCACCCGGCGACGCGCACCAGGGCCTCGCCCGGGCCCGGCACGGGGAGCTCGAACTCCACTCCGACCAGCGGCTCGCCGACGGTCTGGAGCTCGTAACGCCGACCCGTGCGCACGCTGGAGTCGATCGGGCTCATCCTGGCCTCCGAGGCCGGGCCCGCTCTGCGGACCCGCATGTCCTCTGAACACCAGGGGTACACCGCCCCGGCCTCCAGGTCCAGGATGGCGCACCATGTTTCTCGGTTTCTTCGTTTTCGAGCAGGATCGTGCCAGGGCTGCCGGCGCCCCCCGCCCGGGTGCCGTCCCCGGCCCGACCGGCCTTCAGGCGACCGGGATCAGGCCCGCCGCCCGCACGGCCTGGGCGACCTCCTCCAGCGAGCGCCCGTCGCCGACCTGGAACTGCTCGGTCCCCCCGGGCTCGGCCCCATACCCACCGGGGGCGGTGCGGACCCCCGCGCTGAGCTGGGTGATGCCCATGGGAAGCAGCGCGTCCCGCAGGGCCGCGCCCTCGCGGGTGGTCAGGGTCAGGTGGGCGTCGGGGAAGCGGGTGCGCACGAACAGCAGGCAGCGCTCGAAGAGCCCGTCGTCGAGGGCGTGCTCGACGTGGAAGCTGCACTCGCGATCGGCCGGCACCCAGCGCGGCAGGGAGAAGCCGAGCGACACCCCCGGGAAGGCCGCCCGCAGGCGTTCGGCGTGGTGCGTCAGGGCGGCGAGTTCCGCGGCGGGCTCGGCCAGCCCCAGCAGGACGCCCAGGCCGAGCACCTCGAAGCCCGCCCGTAGCGCGCGTTCGGGGCCCTCCAGGCGCCAGGCGAGATCGCGCTTGGGGCCACTCCGGTGCACGCGGCGATAGACCTCGACGTCGTAGGTCTCCTGATAGAGATGGCAGGCGAGCGCGCCGGCCGAGCGCAGCCGCCGGAACTGCGCGACCGAGAGCGCGCCCACGTTCAGGTGCACGCGCTCGATCCCGGTCGACGCGAGGATCGCCTCGACCGCCCGCGCCACCTGGTCCACGAAGGGATCGGTGGGCACCTCTCCGCTGACGAGGTCGATGCGGCGCAGACCGCGCGCGGCCAACGCGCGCGCCTCGAACAGGGCGCGCTCGAGCGACAGGTGCACGCGCCGGCGCCGATGACTCTTGCGGAAACCGCAGTAGGCGCAGTCGTTGAGGCAGGCGTCCGAGAGGTAGAGCGGCGCGAAGAGCTGCACCCGGCCGCCGAATCGCTCGCGGACGATGCGCGCCGCCGCGGGACCCTCGCGCGCGCGCAGCACGTCGAGGGGTGTGGCCAGGAAGGCCGCCGCCTGCGCCCGCAGGGCCGGCGGCGGTGCCAGCAGCTCCGCGGCCCAGGCCGAGGCGGCCAGCTCCGCCGCCATCCGGTCCTCCGCGAGACGCGTGGCCGCGCTCCGGCCCAGCTCCTCGAGCGCGGCGAGGAACCCGGGATCCCCGGGCAGGGGCTCGCCTGCGACGCGCACCACCACCTCCCTCCCCGCCGCCCGCGAGAGACGGTGGGAGAGGTGCGCGAGGGCCGTCGCGAGCGGCTCCGGCGCAGCCCCTCGAGCCGCCTGCGGCGAACCGTCCGCGGCGCGCGGTCGAGGGGCGGCCTGGGACGTCGGGGGCGCGTGCAGCACGCACTCGACTCCGCCGTCGGCGCTCCGCAGCTCCAGGCGCGGACCGCCCGCACTGGGCGCCGCCCCGGCCCCCGCGGGCGGCGGGCCCCTTCGACACGACCCCTGGCCAGGTTCCATGCCATCCTTTATATCAAGACCCACGCCTCTGCTTTCTCCTCTCCCCCCCGGGTTCCCCTCCGCGCCGATGCCCCAGCCCCGACTGCAACCGCGTCCGCCGCGAACCTGGGCCGTGGCGAGCGACCGAGTCCTCCCCGCGCGCCCGCCGTGGGCGCCGGCCGCGGACCGGGGGGCACCCGCCGTTCGAGGTGTGCCGCGATGAGCTCCAGCTCCCCTGACGCTCGCGTCCGCGCGCGGGGCGCGCCGCGGGCCGCGCGGGCCGGCGAGCCCCGGTCCGGCTACTCCCGCCGGCGGGCCCTGACCCTGCTGGCGGTGCACGTCGCCATCGGCGCGCACGTCCTGCACTGGAAGCTCTCGGGTCGCACCCTCGCGCCGCTCGAGCTCAACGAGGTCATGTACACCCTCGAGCTGGGCATCGTCACGGCCGGCGCGATCTTCATGGGACTCGTGCTGCTCACGGTGCTGGTCTTCGGGCGCTTCTTCTGCTCCTGGGGCTGCCACGTGCTGGCCTTGCAAGACCTGTGCGCCTGGCTCCTCGAGCGGGCGGGCATCCGGCCGCGCCCGCTGCGCTCGCGGGCGCTGATGCTCGTGCCCCTGGGGGCGATGCTCTACATGTTCGTCTGGCCCCAGGTCTCGCGCCTGCTCGCCGGCCGCTCCCTGCCGCGCCTCACGATCTCGGAGGAAGGCTGGGCGTCGTTCGTGACCGACGACTTCTGGCGCAATCTGCCGCCCGTGGGCACGGCGGCGCTGACCCTCGCGGTGTGCGGCTTCGGCCTGGTCTACCTGCTCGGATCGCGCTCGTTCTGCCGCAGCGTCTGCCCCTACGGCGCGGTCTTCGCCCTGGCCGACCGACTGGCTCCCGGCCGCATCACCTCGATCGGGCCCTGCGATGCCTGCGGAGCGTGCACGGCGGCGTGCAGCTCGGGCGTGCGCGTGCACGAGGAACTCGCCGCCTACGGCACGCTGGTCGACCCCGCCTGCCTCAAGGACCTCGACTGCGTCGCGGTCTGCCCGCGGGGCTCGATCGGCTACCGCTTCACCTGGCCCGCCCTCTTCCGCTCCCGACGCGATCCCGCGCTCCGCATCCGTAGACAGTGGGCCTTCGGCCGGGGCGAGGAACTGCTGCTCGCGGGCGCGTTCCTGCTCGCCCTGCCGATCCTGCGCGGACTCTACGGAGCCGTGCCGTTCTTCCTGGCCATGGCCCTCGCCGCGGCCTTCGCCTTCGCCGCGGTGTGGAGCCTGCGCAGCCTGCGGCGCGCGGACCTGCGGTTGCGCGGCTGGAGCTTGGTGCGCGCCGGACGCCGCGGCGCCGCGGGCTACGCGCTCTTGGCCCTGACCCTGGGCGCAGCGGCGTTCCTCGCCCACTCCGGTCGGGTGCGCTATCACCAGTTCCGCGGCGAGCGGGCCTACGCGCGCTTCGTGGCCGCTCCGGCCGAGCCCGAGCGCCAGACGGCCCTCGAACACCTGGCGCGGACGCAGCGCCTGGGGTTGCGCGAGACCCCGGGTGTGCAGCGCAAGCTCGCGCACCTCGAGGGCGCCGGTCCCGAGCCCGCCCGCGCCGAACCGCACCTGCGCGCGCACCTCGCGCGCCAGCCCCAGGACGCCGCGGCGCGGATGGACCTCGCGCGCCGGCTGGCGCTGCGCGGCGAGCTCACGGGCGCGCTGACCGAGGTGGGCCGCGCCCGCGCCTTCCTGGTGCGCGCCACGGGGCCGGACGCCGCCCACGCCCAGTTCGAGGCCTGGATGCTCGAAGGCGGGCTGCACGCGGCGCGCGGAGCGCGCGACCTGGCCCGCGCGGCCTACGCGCGGGCCGCCGAGCTCGAGCCCCACGCCAGCGCGCCCCACCTGGCGCTCTCCGAGCTGGAGTCCCTCGACGGTCGGCTCGCGGCCGCCGCGCAGCACCTCTCGCGGGCCCTGGAGCTCGATCCGGACTCCGCGGACGGGCACTACAACCTGGGCGTGTTGCGCGCCGCGTCGGGCGACGCACAGGCCGCGCTCGCGCACTACGGCGCGGCCCTGCGCCTGGACCCCGGGCACGTCGACGCCGCCAACAACCTGGGGCTCCTGCTCGCCGCCCACGGCGAGCACGCCCGGGCCGAGGTCCACTTCCGGCGCTGCATTGCGCTCGACCCGGGCCACGCGGCGGCGCACTTCAACCTCGGTTCGCTGCTGGCCCTCGAGGGCCGCGCGGCCGAGGCCCGCGTCGCGCTCGAACGCGCCGCGGCCCTGGACGAACGCTACGCCCAGGCCCTCGTCGAGCACGGCCCGCCGCCCGGGCGACCCTGAGTCGCGCGCCCCGGGCCCGATACCCACCCGCCGCCCATGAGCCTCCCCCATCCGCAGGAGACGCGCGCGCTGTCGTCCGAATCGCCCAACGAACTGGCGACCCGCGGCTGGACCGATCGCAGCGGCCTGTTCGTCAGCCTGGCCCTGGCCTGGCTGGCCGTCTCGGGCATCTGGATCTGGTTGGCGCCCTTCTCGATCGCCACCCAGCTCCAGGTCCTGGCGCACACCGTGCTGGGGCTGCTCCTGCTCGGGCCCTACGCCGTCTTCCAGGTGCGACACCTGCGCGTGTGGTGGCGCCAGCGGCTCACGGTGGTGATGTCCCTGGGCTACCTCCTGATGGCCATGGTGGTGGTGTGCTGCATGAGCGGCCTGGTCCTGACCTGGCAGGCCGCGCTCGGGCCACGGCGCACCCAGCCGTGGGCCGTGCTGCACCTGGTGAGCGGAGTCGGCGCCGGAGCGTTGCTGCCCCTGCACCTGGCCCTGGCCTGGATTCGGCGCGCGCTCCCCCAGGGCGGCGCGGACGCGCTCGGCTCGGCGCGCCGGCGCTTCGCGCGCGCATCGATCGCCTGGTCGCTGCTGGCGAGCGTGGCGTTCGGAGCCGCCAGCTACTTGATGCCCCGGCCCGCGGTCGAGTTCCCGGTGCCCGCCGACTACACGCTGCAGGATTACGCGCTCCAGCACGAGGAGTACCTGGGCAGCCCGTTCGCGCCCTCCTACGCGCGCACCGCGAGCGGCGCCTTCGTCGACCCCTCGGCCCTGGCCGGATCCGCCTCCTGCGGCACCAGCGGATGCCACGAGCAGATCCTCGCCGAGTGGGAGCCCAGCGCACATCGCTTCGCCGCGATGAACCCGCCCTTCCAGGCTGTCCAGCGCCTGTTCGCCGACGACCGCGGGGCAGCCGAGACGCGCTACTGCGCCGGTTGCCACGACCCCATCTCGCTCTTCGCCGGGGCCAAGGACATCCACGTCCAGGACCTCTCCGCGCCGGGCATGCAGGAGGGAATCTCCTGCGTCGCGTGCCATTCGATCGCCCTGGTCGATCAGCGGGGCAACGCGGACTACGTGCTGGTCCCGCCCCAGCGCTACCTGTGGGAAGGCGAGCCGGGCTGGCGCAAGCGGGTCTCGGACTTCCTCATCCGCTCGCTCCCGCGCCAGCACCTGGCCGACTACGACCGCAACCTGCTGCGCCGGCCCGAGTTCTGCGGCGCCTGCCACAAGCAGTTCATCCCCGAGGCCCTGAATCGCTTCGGCTCGACCCCCGGTCAGAACCAGTACGACGAGTGGCGCCAGAGCCATTGGCACAGCGACGACCCGCTCACGGACCTGGCCTGCCGCGACTGCCACATGCGGCTCGTCCACGATTCGCGGGACCCCGGCCACGGCGAGGCCGGCGACCTGCGGCGCGACCCGCGGGACGGCAAGCACCGCCACCACGGGTTCATCGCCACCAACCTGTTCATGCCCGCGGTCCTGGATCTGCCGCACGCCGCCGAGCACATCCGCCTGACCGAGGAGTGGATCCGCGGCGAGACCGTGATCCCCGAGATCGCGGAGCTGTGGCCCGAGGGCCCCGTGGCCGAGGTCGAGCTGCGCTCGCCCGAAGCGGTAACTCCCGGGACCGAGCTCCAGCTCCAGGTGGTCGTGCACAACCGCAAGGCCGGTCACGGCTTCACGACCGGCCCCCTGGACTTCATGCAGGCCTGGGTGCACCTGGTGGTCGAGGACGCCGCGGGGGAACGGCTCGGCGAGTGGGGCGCCCTCGACCCGCACACGCGGCGCTTGCTGGACGCTCCGGGGGTCGAGCACCGGGCCGGCAATGCGCGCGATGCGGGCACGCTCGTGTTGGAGGGCATGCCCCTCGATCGGCACGGGCAGGTGCTCGAGCGCCATCAACTGTGGGACAAGGCCGGAGGCCTGGGGCAGCGCCAGATCTACGCCGGACATTCCGATCAGCAGACCTATCGCGTGCACGTGCCGCAGTCGGCTGCGTTCCCGCTCACGGCGCGCGCCGAGCTGCGCTTCCGCCGCTACCGTCAGGACTTCCTCGAGCTCGTGTTGCCCGACTTGGAACGGGAGAGCGGGGTGATCCAGCCGGCACTCACCAAGAGCGCCGATCAGGTCCTGGTCCAGCGCGGCGCCGAGCGCGGGCCCGGCGGATCCGGCGCGGCGCCCGCTGCCGGAGGGCCGGGACGATGAGCGCCCGAGCGCATGCCGGGAAGCGCCCGTCGAGGCGACTCCTGCGGGTCGCCTGGAGCCTGATCGCCACGCTCGCCGGGTGCGCCGCGTTGGCCTGGATCGCCCTCCACCTCGAGCATCGGCGCGACACGGACCTGGCGGATGCGGGGGCGAGCGTCACGCGCGAGTTCCTCGGTGGGGCCGGGCTCGCCGCCCCTACCCTCGTCCTGGTCGACGTGGCGCCCGGTTTGGGCTTGGACTTCCGCCACGGACCGGGCGTCCGGAGCCGCACGCTGCCCGAGGACACGGGTTCGGGTCTGGCGTGGGGCGACGTCGACGGCGATGGTCGCTTCGACCTCTATCTCGTCAATCTCCCCGGCCCGCTGGGGAGCGAGCCCGACCCCGAGGGTGCCAATCGCCTGCTCTGGAACCGACCCGAGGGCTTCGAGGAGATCGCCGCGCGCGCAGGCGTGGCGGACCTCGAGGGATTCGGCATGGGCGCGTCCTTCGCGGACTACGACGCCGACGGCCGGCTCGACCTGTACGTCACGAACTACGGTCCCAATCGGCTCTTCCGCAACCGCGGGGACCTGACCTTCGAGGAGCGCGCCGACGCCGCCGGCGTCGCCGACGGGCGCTGGTCGACCGGCGCCGCTTGGGGCGACTACGACCGCGACGGCCTGCTGGACCTATATGTCTGCAACTACGTGCTCTACACCGCGGACGCGCACGCCCCGACGGGCGACGAACCGCTCCGCAAGGGCGGTCCGGGGGTGCCCTTCACGCTCAACCCCAACTCCTTCGATCCGCAGGGCAACCGGCTCTATCGCAACCTCGGGGACGGGACGTTCCTGGACGTCGCGCAGGAGCTGGGCATCGACGACCCCAAGGGTCGCAGCCTGGGAGCGAGCTTCTGCGATTTGGACGGCGACGGCTGGCTCGATCTGTACGTCAACAACGACGTCTCGACCAACCGCTACTACCGCAACCTGGGCGGTGAGCTCGGGCCGGGTCGGCCGGCGCGCTTCATGGATCTCTCGACCCTGACGGGGACGGCGGATCCGCGCGGATCGATGGGCCTCTCGGTGGCCGAGGTGGGTTGGATGGACGGCGCCGGCGACGGCCTGGCGGATCTGTTCATCACCCATTGGGTGGCCCAGGAGAACGCGCTCTACCAGAGCCTGCGCCTGCCGAGCGGCGACCTCGAGTACCGCGACCGCACGCGGGCCTTCGGCTTGGGCGAGAACTCCCTCGACCGCGTCGGCTGGGGCAGCGCCTTCGTCGACCTCGACCTCGATGGTCGCATCGACCTCGTGGTGGCCAACGGCAGCACGCTCGAGGAGAAGGCCGACCCGACGCGGCTGCGCGCGGAATCCATGCTGCTGCTGTGGAACGACGGCCGGCGCTTCCACGACCTCGCTCCGCGCTCCGGCCCGGCGAGCGCCGCCCCGATGCGCGCCCGCGGCCTGGCCGCGTGCGACTTCGACGGCGACGGCCGCGTGGACCTGGCGATCTGGGAGAATCGCGGACCGCTGCGGCTGCTGCGCAACGATTCCCCGGGCGTCGGACAGGCCCTGCGGGTGCGCCTGGAGGGGCCACCCGCAGCGTGCTTCGGCGCCCGCGTCGAGGTGCGCATCGGGGACGGCGCGCAGGTGCGCTGGCAGGGGGCGGACGTCTCCTACCTCGGCGGGCACGCGCCGGAGCACGTGTTCGGCCTGGGCGACGCGCCCGGCGTCGACGCCCTGAACGTGCGCTGGGCGGACGGAGCGACGAGTTCGCACGGCGCGCAGCCCGCAGGGACGCTCACCTGCGAGCATCCCGGCCGACCCTGACCGGCCGAACGGCGGGCGCAGGGCAGCGTGCAGTACGGGGAAGGGCTCAGCAGGCGGCGCCCGCGGTCGCGCCCTCGGGGCCGGGGGCGAGCAGGCGGGCGATGACGTCCGCGGCGCCATAGGAGCTCGCGCCGGGGCGCAGGAAGCGCGTCACGCGCTCGACGTCGTCGCCGGCGGTGACGATCGGGAGCTCGGGCCCGCCAGGGCCGAGTTGGGCGAGACCGACCGCGGCCAGCAGGGCGTTGCACAGGCAGACGCGGCCCGGCGTGTCCTCCCCGCGACCGCCCTTCTCCACGTAGCTGCGCACGGGCTCCGCGGGGCAACGTTGGACCAGCGCGCCGCTCCCGTCGAGGGCCGGCACGCGCAGGTAGCCCAGGTCGCAGCGGCGCCGGCGGACCTCGCGCAGGCCCGCATCGGACTGCGTGCCCTCGAGCTGCACCACCTTGAAGGGGTAGCCGCTGGGCGAGGCGAGGGCGTCGGTGCGCACCTCGAGGTCCCCGGCCGCCGAGCGCGTGAGCACCTCCCGCTTCAGACGCGGATCGAAGTCCGACTCCGCGCAGAAGGCGAAGGCCGTGCCGACCTGCACGCCCTGGGCACCGAGGCGCAGGGCCTCCTCGAGGCGATCGGGTCGGCCGTAGCCCCCGGCCAGCCAGAACGGTTTGCCGAGCCGCGCCAGACGCTCGAGATCCACCGCATCCTGCTCGCCGTAGATCGGCTGACCGAGCTCGTCCAGGCGCAACCGACCGCGGGGCGGCGCGTTGTGCCCTCCGGCGAGCGGCGTCTCGACCACGAAGCCGTCGGGGGCGGTCTCGGGGTCCTTGGCGAGGAACTGGGCCAGGGTGTTCGAGGAGACGATGGCCAGGAAACGCGGACAGGGAAGATCGCGCGCCGCGCCGAACAGGCGCGTCGGGTCGAAGTGCACGGCCAGCGGCTCGTTCGGCGCCGCGCCCTCGAGCGCGAGTCGATGGTCCACGGCCTCCCCACGCGCCAGCTTGCGCAGCAGGCCCGGGATCTGGGCCGGGACACCGGCTCCCATCAACACGTAGTCCACGCCCGCGAGCAACGCGCCGAAGAGCGCGAAGGGCGTGGGGATCTGGATCTTCGCCAGGTAGTTGATGCCCACCGGAGACGGATTGTCCTGCTTGGCGAGCGCGACCTCGGCGAAGTTCGCGAGCACGGTCAGCTCGACGCGCTCGTCCCGCGGCTCGAGCCCGGGGGGCGCCAGCGCCGGATAGGGTTCGCCGGCGGCGCGACCTCCGGCGCGGAAGTGGCGCGCGAGCACGCGCCGCGCGACCTCCGGCACGGGGAAGGTGGCGTAGATCCGCCGCAGGTGCCCGCCGCGGTCGCCGTCGGCGAGGCGCCGCGCGTGCACCGCGTCCAGCGCGGTGCCCGAGACGACGCCCATCTGGCCGGCGCGGCCGACCGCGCGCGCCAGACGCCAACCGGACACGGCCGCTCCCATTCCGCCCTGGATGATGCGCGGGTAGTCCATCGCTCTGGCCTCCGGCCGGCGCGGTGGAATCCGCGCGCGAGCCGCACCCAGGATACCGACCGCGCGACACGGCGCCCAGGTCGCGGCGTCCGCCGCCGCGCGTCCGCGACGAATCGCCGCGCACGACTGGGCCAGGTCCGGTTCAGTCGATCAGGCCCAGGCGCGCGATGGGCCACACGCGCAGGTCGACCTTGCCGCGCAGGCAGGCGCGCGGGACCTGGCCGAACTCGCGGCTGTCGGCCGAGTGCGGGCGGTTGTCGCCCAGCACGAAGTAGTGGTCGGGTGCGACCTCGGTCGAGAGGTAGCTGCGCGCGTCGCCCGCGTCGACGTAGGGCTCGGCGAGCAGTTGGTCGTTGACGTAGACCTTCTCGCCGCGGATGACGACCCGATCCCCGGGCAGTCCGACGACGCGTTTGATGTAGTCGACGCGCGGGTCGAGCGGATAACGCAACACGACCACGTCGCCGCGGTGCACGTCGCGGAACAGGTAGCTCAGCGGATCGATCAGGATGCGGTCCCCGTCCCGGATGCCGGGCGACATCGAGCTGCCGCGCACGACCGAGAAGTTGAACAGCGCCAGGTAGACGAGCAGGCTCCCGAAGCCCACCTGCGCACCGACCCGCACGCCCGATCCCAAGCGGCGCAGGCGCCGACGGAGGCCGCCCCAGCGCGGGCGCTCGGGCCCGGGCCAAGCGCCGCCGGAGCGTCCTCGGAGCGTCGCCCGAGGGACGGACGCGTTCGAGAAGGCGCGGCCGCGCGAGGCCCCCAGACGGGTACGTTCCTCGCGCAGGGCCTCGAGCAACGCCGCCCCCGATCCGGGCCGGAGCGGGGCAGATGCGGGACGCGCGTGAATGCGCGTGGCCGTCGTCGAGGGGAGGCCGAGGGGGGCTCGCACGTCCCGCGGCTATCGACGCGCGCCCGCCGTTCGCTTGAACGCCGGAGGGGCGGCGCTTGATTCCCGGGTCCCGCTCCGGCAAGGGTAGGTCCCCTTGTCCCCCCCGCGACACCCCCCCGGACCCCTGGCCGCCGCGCTGCGCGTTGCCCGCAAGGAGCTCGCCCACGGCTTCCGCGACCGCCAGACGCTGGTCTACGTGGTCGTCCTGCCCCTGTGCCTCTACCCGGTGCTCTTCTGGGCCATGATCCAGGGCGTGCTGCTGGTGCAGGGGCGACGCCAGCACACGGAGGTGGAGTTGGTCGTCGCGGCGGTCGGCGGGGCCGCGCTCCCGTCCGGGCTGCTCGAGGCCCTCGCGGCGCCCCCCGACGCGGAGCCACCTCCCCCCGACGGCGAGGACGCGCCGCGCGCGCTGGAACGGGTGGCCGTGACCCAGGGCCCCGCGCCCGGCGACCCCGGGGATCGCTCGGCCTGGCCCGCGGCGCAGGGCGGCGCCCCGGCCGACGCCCTGTTGCTCGTGAACCCGCCCCAAGCGGAGGGGGCGGCGCCGCTCCAGCTCTATCACGAAGGCACCCAACAACGTTCGGAGCTCGCGCGGCGGCGCGTCGAGGCCCGCATCGAGGCCCTCGGGGACGGGCTGCGCGCACGCGCGGCCCGCGAGCGGGGGCTCGAGCCCGGGGAGCTCGAGCCCTTCGAGATCGAGGAACGCGCGCTCGACGAACGCGCGGACCTCGGCGCCTACATGCTCTCGTTCATCCTGCCGATGCTGCTGGTGATCGCGACGGTGCTGGGCGCCTTCGTGCCCGCGGTCGATCTGACGGCCGGCGAGCGCGAGCGCGGGACCCTCGAGACGACGATGCTGCTGCCCGTCCCGCGCGGGGCCGTGCACCTGGGCAAGGTGTTCGCGGTGTGCGCCAACGGCCTGGTCGCGACCGTGCTGAACCTGCTGGCCCTCGGACTCTCGGCCGAGCACCTGATCGGCATGTTGGGCGGCGGCCTCTCGTTGCGCATCGACCTGCCGTTGGTCGCCCTGCTGGCGGTGCTGCCCCTGGCGATCCTCTTCTCGTTCACCGTCAGCGCGGTGCTCGCCGGCGTGGCCTCGTTGGCGCGTTCCTTCAAGGAGGGCCAGGCCCTGCTCGGGCCGGTGCAGATGGTGTTCATCCTGCCCGCGATGGCGGGCGCCCTGCCGGGCCTCGAGCTCACCCCCGGCCTGGCGCTGGTGCCGGTGCTCAACGTGGTGCTGGCCTTCCGCGGGCTCATCCGCGGCGAGTGGCCGCTGCTCGAGCTCTCCCTGGTGGCCCTGTCCCTGGCGCTCCTGGCCGCGCTCAGCGTCGCCCTGTGCGTGCGCCTGCTCTCGCGCGAAGCCGTGCTCGTCTCGGACCGCTCGACCTCCCTGGCCCGCATCCTGTCCCTGCTGCGCGGTCCCGGCGCGCAACGCTGACCCCTCCCCCATGGCTGCCCCGCTCCCCGACCCCTCCGCTCCCGGCGAACTCGCCATCGAGACCCGCGCCCTGGGCAAGGTCTACCAGGACCCCGAGCGCGGCCGCGTCGAAGCCCTGCGCGGGCTCGACCTCGAAGTGCGCGCGGGCGAGATCTTCGGCCTCCTGGGGCCCAACGGCGCCGGCAAGACGACCACCCTGCGCATCCTCGCCAGCCTGCTCTCCCCCACCTCGGGCAGCGCGCGCGTGGCCGGGGTCGACGTGCAGCGCGATCCGCTCGAGGTGCGCCGGCGCATCGGGTTCCTCTCGGCCAGCACGGGCCTGTACCCGCGCCTCAGCCCGCGCGAGACCCTGCGCTACTTCGGCGAGCTGCACGGCATCGCCGCCGAAACGCTCGAGGCGCGCATCGAGGAGCTGGTCGGCGCGTTCCACATGGCCGAGTTCGCCGACGGCCGCTGCGAGGGCCTCTCCACCGGCCAGCGCCAAAAGGTCTCGATCGCGCGCGCCGTGCTGCACGACCCGCCGGTCCTGATCCTCGACGAGCCCACCACCGGCCTCGACGTGATCGCCAGCGGCGCGATGATCGACTTCGTCGAGTCGCGCCGCGCGGCGGGTACCTGCGTGCTGTTCAGCACCCACGTGCTGAGCGAGGCCGAGCGACTGTGCGACCGCATCGGCGTCGTGTACGGCGGGCGGCTGCTCGCGGCGGGCACCTACGAGGAGCTGTGCGCCCGCACCGGCCGCGAGTGGCTCGACGAGGTCTTCATCGAGCTCGTGCGGCGCGAGACCGGCCGCGACCCCCGGGCGGAGGGCGCGTGAGCGCCGGCGCGGGACGCGCGCCGCGACGCCCCGCGCGCCGGCCCGCGGAGGGCCGC
>CAYMYN010000024.1:0-67157 GCA_964394665.1 uncultured Planctomycetaceae bacterium | reverse complement strand
CCGCGCGAGCAGTATAGTGCCTAGCTGAAGCAGCCGAGCCCCATCCGCCCCCCGCGCCCCATCCCGCTCCCCGGAGGACCCCGTTGACCGCGACCGCCACCGCCCCGGCCCAGGGCCCGCTCACCTTCCAGACCTCCCCCGAGCGCTACCGCCACTGGCGACTGGACGTGCAGGGCGACATCGCGACCCTCGCGATGGCCGTGCAACAGGACGGCGGGCTGCGGGACGACTACGAGCTCAAGCTCAACTCCTACGACCTGGGGGTGGACGTCGAGCTGGCCGACGCCGTGCTGCGCCTGCGCTTCGAGCATCCCGAGGTGCGCTGCGTCGTGCTGACCGGCGCCCTCGACCGCGTCTTCTGCGCGGGCGCCAACATCATGATGCTGCGCACGAGCACCCACGGCTTCAAGGTGAACTTCTGCAAGTACACCAACGAGACGCGGCTGGCGATCGAGGACGCGAGCGCTTGCTCGGGGCTGCGTTTCCTCGCGGCCCTCAACGGCACGGCGTCGGGCGGCGGGTACGAGCTGGCCCTGGCCGCCGACCGCATCCTGCTCGTCGACGACCGCAACAGCGCGGTGTCCTTCCCCGAGGTGCCCTTGCTCGGCGTCCTGCCCGGCACCGGCGGCCTCACGCGCATCGCCGACAAACGCAAGATCCGCCGCGATCGCTGCGACGTCTTCTCGACCCTCGCCGAGGGCATCAAGGGCAAGCGCGCGGTCGAGTGGGACCTGGTCGACGTGCTCTCGCCGCTCTCGCGCTGGGAGGAGACCGTCGCCAGCGAGGCGCGCCAGCTCGCCGACCAGGGCCCGGTGCGCGCCAAGCAGGGCGTGGCGCTCGGCGGCGTCGAGTGCGCGCGCGAGGGCGACGACCTCACGTATGAGCACGTCACGCTGCGCGTCGACCGGGGGATGCGCACGGCGGAGCTGACGATCACCGCTCCCCAGACGTGCCCGACCACGGCGGACGGGGCGCTCGCCGAGGGCGCGGCGTGGTGGGTGCTGGCGGCCTTCCGTCAGCTCGACGACGCGGTGCTCGACCTGCGCATGAACCAACCGGAGATCGCCCTCGTGCTGCTGCGGTCCAAGGGCCCCTCGGCCACGTGGCGCGCGACGGACCGACTGCTCGCCGGCGACGGCAACTGGTTCACGACCGAGACGCGGCACCTCGTCAAGCGCACGCTCAAGCGGCTCGACCTGACGGCGAAGAGCCTCTACGCCATCGCGGACGAGGGCACGACCTTCGTGGGAACGGCCCTCGAGCTGGCCCTGGCCTGCGACCGGATCTATGCGCTCGTCGACCCCGAGCGGCCGGTGGCCTTCGGCGTCACGGAGGCCAACAGGGGCCTCTTCCCGATGGCCAACGGGCTCTCGCGGCTCGCGACGCGTTTCCTCGGGACCCCCGAGGCCGTCGACGCCGTGCTCGCCACCGACGCCGACTTCGGCGCGGAGGAGGCCGACGAGCTGGGCCTGGCGACCTTCGCCCCCGACGACATCGACTGGGAGGACGAGCTGCGCCTGGCGATCGAGGAGCGCGCGTCCTTCTCGCCCGATGGCCTGACCGGCATGGAAGCCAACCTGCGCTTCGCAGGACCCGAGACCCTCGAGACCAAGATCTTCGGGCGCCTCTCGGCCTGGCAGAACTGGATCTTCCAGCGCCCCAACGCCGTCGGCCAGCGCGGGGCCCTGCAGTGCTACGGCACGCCCAACTCCCCCGACTTCGACCGCAAGCGCACCTGATCCCGTCCGCCCCTCCCCGCACGCACACGCACCCCGCTCCCGCACGAGGAACCATGACCTCCATCGACTACTCGCAGAAGATCCCGAACAACGTCGACCTCTCCTCGGACAAGCGCCTGCAGCGCGCCCTCGAGCAGTGGCAGCCCGACTACCTCGAGTGGTGGCGCGCGATGGGCCCCTCGGACTTCAACGCCAACGAGGTCTACCTGCGCACGGCGGTGAGCGTGGACGAGGGCGGCTGGGCGCACTTCGGCTACGTGAAGATGCCCGACTACCGCTGGGGCATCTTCCTCACCCCCCACGAGAGCGACCGCCGCGTCGGCTTCGGCGACCACTTCGGCGAGCCCGCCTGGCAGCAGGTCCCGGGCGAGTATCGCAACTGGCTGCGGCGCCTGATCGTGACCCAAGCCGACACCGAGCCGGCCTCGGTCGAGCAGCAGCGTCTGCTCGGCCACACCGCGCCCTCGCTCTACGACCTGCGCAACCTGTTCCAGGTCAACGTCGAGGAGGGCCGCCACCTGTGGGCCATGGTCTACCTGCTGCACTCGTACTTCGGGAAGGACGGCCGCGAGGAGGCCGACGAGCTGCTCGAGCGGCGCTCGGGCAACCCCGACCACCCGCGCATCCTCTCGACCTTCAACGAGCCCTGCGAGGACTGGCTGAGCTTCTTCTGCTTCACGACCTTCACCGACCGCGACGGCAAGTACCAGCTCCTGTCCCTGGCCGAGAGCGGCTTCGACCCGC
Organism: uncultured Planctomycetaceae bacterium; assembly: GCA_964394665.1. Classification (GTDB taxonomy): domain Bacteria; phylum Planctomycetota; class UBA1135; order UBA1135; genus CAYMYN01. Next base: position 64,674 of record CAYMYN010000024.1, on the reverse strand, counting down.
TCGCGCGCACCTGCCGCTTCATGCTGACCGAGGAGGCCCACCACATGTTCGTGGGTCAGACCGGCGTCGGCCGCGTCATCCAGCGCACTTGCGAGCTGATGAAGGAGCACCCCGACCGCGACGTGAAGGAGTTCGGCGCCATCCCGCTCGAGATCGTGCAGAAGTACATCAACTTCTGGGCCTCCTCGAGCAACGACCTGTTCGGCGCCGAGGTCTCGAGCAACGCGGCCAACTTCTTCCGCGCCGGCCTCAAGGGCCGCGCCTACGAGGATAAGTACGAGGACCACCTGGCCCTCGAGCAGACCTTCACGATCGAGCGCGTGGTCGACGGCCGCCTCAGCAGCGAGGAGGTCGCCCTGCGCAACGCGATGAACGAGGTGCTGCGCACCAAGTACATCGAAGAGAACGAGAAGAGCGTCGAGTACTGGAACCGGATCTGCGAGAAGATGAACGTCGACTTCCGCTTCCAGCTCCCCGACAAACGCTTCCACCGCACGATCGGCGTCTACTCCGAGGGCACCTTCGACCCGCGCGGCAACCCCATCCCGCGCACCGAGTACGAGGCCCACGCCGACCAGTGGTTGCCCACGCCCAAGGACAAGGCCTACGTCAAGTCGCTGATGAAGGCCGTGCGCGAGCCCGGCAAGTTCGCGGCCTGGATCGCGCCGCCGGCCAAGGGCATCAACTCCCAGCCGGTCGAGTTCGAGTACGTACGGCTCTAGGCTTAGCAGCCTCCTGGCGCCCCGTGGCGCGGGGAACGGGGGCGGGCCCCCCGCGACGGATGTCGCGGGGGGCCCGCCCTGCCGTTGGACGCCGGCTGCGGCGCCCCTGCGAGAGCGAGTAGGCCGTGGCGAGCTGGGCGCACACAACGCTCACCCACCCTGCTCCGCCGGAGTGGAGATTCCTTCAGGTCGCTCCATCCACCGTTCCGACAAGCGCAGCGGACAGGAGATGAAGGCCCGGACCATCCCGGGCCCGGCCTGCGAGTTCCCAGCCAGGAGCACAGCGGTGGGTAGCCAGGGGTTCGAGGTGGTGCGCGGGCAGGCGCGTCACCCGGGGAAGGTGTGCGGCGTCCGAGGCATCGGCGGTCGGGCGATCCTGCTCGGCCTCGCGCTCCTCGCCGGTTGCAGCAATGGGGACGGGCTCCTGACTTCGGGGTTGCTGCTCAACGGCGGCATCGACGACCTGACACCGCCCAGCGTCGAGTACGCGCCGGGCGAGGTCGTCGCGCGCCTGCAGCTCGACGCTCCCGAGACCGAGCACTTCGTGCTGCGCGGCACCGTCCCGCTGACGGCCGGCGTGTATCCACGCGCGGACGGCGCCACGCCCTTCCGCGTCCGCAACGCCGATGGGCTGGTGAGCCCGGCCCAGCTCGAGATCGTCAGCCGCTTCGCCAACCCCGAGCACGGGGCCGACGTGGTCGAGGTGCTCGCGCGCGTCGAGCGCCCGGTCGGCGCGACGAGCGGCCAGCGGCTGGTCTACGACGTGCTCTTCGATCCAGGGACGCCGAGCGCGTTCGCGCCCACGCAGGCGTTCGCGGACCTCCTGGCGCACGGCGTGCGCCTCGAGACGCGCGACGTGTTCGGGCACCGCTACCGCGCCGATCTGCTGCGCGACCTGCGGGACGACACGAGCGACCTGCGCCGCCTGCGCGAGGGTCACGCGGCGCGTCAGGTCCGCACGCACGAGATCCTGGTCGCCGAGAACCCGGTCGCGGGCCCGACCGGCACGCTCCCCCACCACGTCGGCGTGCACGCCTACGTGACGAGTTGGAGCGAAGGCGACGTCGTCTCGCTCGACCTGCGCATCTACAACGGCGGCAGCGGACGCAACCTCGCCGATCCACTCGACGATCCCAACGCCAAGCTCTACTTCGACGGCTTCTTCCTGCGCATCCCCGCCGGCTGGCACGCGCTCTCGGCCTTCCAGGATCCGTTCCGGGGCCTGGACGTGGTCTCCGGGAACGAACGCATCGTGTCGCTGGTCGAGCCGCTGGACGGGGACAAGCTCCACATGATGCCGCCCCAGGCGAACCTCTCGCGGCGCCTGGTGCTGTACCGCGACGGGCAGCTCCCCGCCGCGCGCACGGTGGTCGAGGAGCAGTCCCTCGCCTTCTGCATGGACGGCACCTCGCCCACGGGCAAGCGCCTGGCGTCGTGGTGGAATCCGGCCACCGCGCGCTACCTGGCACCCCGCCAGCCCATGCCCTCGCTCGCCGGCCTGAACCTGGCGGAGCTCGGCACGCGCCTCGAGGACACCTTCGAGTACCTGCGCGACACCCTCGCCCAGGGCATCGCCAATCCCTGGCCCCTACCGATCTTGCACGGCGTGATGGGTTGGGCCCACCCCTACGGGCACGGCATCGGCTACGCCCACGGCGGGGACGAGATCGAGTTCTTCCCCGGCGTCGACGTGGCCTACATGGCCTCGCAAGCGGGCTATCGCACGTTCCAGATGGCCCACCGCATGTACAACGCGCGGCACGCGACGACGCTCTACGACGCGGATGGTGAACCCACGCGGCTCGAGAGTTGGTTGCGGCCCGGCGGACCGACCGGGCAGTGGAACCCGACCTGGGTCTGGATCAAGCCCGTGCTCTGGCTCGGGGATCCCTTCGGCTTCAACGCGGCACCTAGCTTCCAGGTGGACGCGGTCGTGTTCCAGCAGCGTCAGCCCGACTACGAGAACGCCCTGCTGGCCTTCCAGCACATCGACGACCAGCACCTGGTGCGCTACACGCGCCCGCCCAAGGTGCTGGCCTGGCTGGGCAACGACGCCCTGGCCAAGGACGACCTGCTGATGCAGGCCGAGCTGGTGCGCCTGACCTACAGCAACTACCCCAACGACACCCAGGGCGCGGGCATCGCGATCGGCATGTACACGGTGGCGCAGTTCGTCGACCTGTATCCCCGTCGTGGAGCAAGGGTGCATCGCGGCACCGGCTGGGAGGTCGACGCGGTGGCGACGGCCTACGCGCTCGCTCTGCCGTCTTGGCGGGCTCCGCTCGCCGCCTGGTGCGACGGCATCGTGGACCTGCTCGAGCGCGCGCAGGACGCCTGCACCGGTGTTCTCGGCAGCAACCCCAACGGCGATCAGTTCGGCGGTCAGTACCGCGCGCGTCAGTCGATCAGCGAGTCGATCCTCGAGAACGGCCTGTGGGGCATGCGGCTCAGCGTGTACGCGGATGAGCGGCCCGAGATGTCCGCGCGCCTGGGCAACATCCTGATCCGCTCCTCCTATGCGATGGTGTCGTCCATGTTCTGGAACGCGCAGCACGGACAACCGCACTTCTACACCGCGCTCGGGCCCCACGACGCCACGCAGCCGCCCTTCTGCAACTACGTCCCGCCGGACGGTCAGCTCTCCTACGAGAACTACCAGGGATGGCCCACGCTCGCCTACGGCTATCGGCTCACCGGGAACGCGCTGTTCCTGAACAAGGCCCTCGAGATGGCCGGCGGGAACATCGGCAACGTGCCGAACTTCGGCGCCGGCTACCTGCAGAACGTCTCGCCGGCCCTGGCCCTCTTCCAGAACCTGGACTCCTGACCCGGCCTGAAGCGGGGTTCACGGCCGGGTGACCGAAATGTAGAGCACGGGCCCGCGCGCGAACGGAGGGGTGTCCCTACCCTCTCCGCATGCTCCACACCTGGTTTCGTCCGCTGCGTGGCGTCGCGCTGCTGACCTGCACCCTCCTGCAACCCGCCCTGCCCTGCGCCGACCGACCGCGGCCGGCCCCCGAGCGCAGCGGTTCCGACCACCTCCCCGCCGGCGCGCCCGAGCTCGTGGCGCGCATCCGACTCGAGGCCCCCGCCGTCGAGACCTTCGTCCTGCGCGCCACGCTGCCCGTTCCGCACCGCACCTGGCACGGCCGGGAGAGGCTCACCCCCTACCAGGTGCGCGACCGCGAGGGACGGCTCAGCCCGGCGCAGCTCGAGATCGTCAGCCGCTACGCGGGGCCGAACGACGGCGCGGACGTAGTCGAGCTCCTGGCGCACGTGCGCCGGCCGTCGGGGGCCACGCCCGGCACGCCGATCGAGTTCGACGTGCTGCACCTACCCGTGCCGGCCGAGCCGTTCGTCGCCGGCCCGGGCATCGCGGCGCTCGTGCAGCACGGGATCGAGCTCGAGACGCGCGACGTCTTCGGGCACGTCTACTCCGCCGATCTGCTGCGCGACCTGCGCGACGACACACGCGATCTGCGTCAGCGCCGGTCCGGGATCTGCGCCGACCAGGTGCGCACGCACGAGGTGCTCGTGCCCCGTACCCCGGTCGGCGGCGCGAGCGGGACCCTCGCCCACCACGTCGCGGTGCACGCCTACGTGACGCGCTGGGTCGGGGACTCGGTCGTCTCGCTCGACCTGCGCATCTACAACGGCGGCAGCGGTCGCGACCTCTCGACGCCGCTCGACGACCCCAACCGCGAGCTGTACTTCGACGGCCTTCGGCTGCGCATCCCCTTGGGTTGGAACGTCGCGGCCGCCTTCGAGGATCCCTTCCTCGGTCGGCCGGTGGAGCGCGAGGGGGCCTGGGTCTTCCCGTTGCTCGAGTCCCTACCGGAGGGCAAGCTGCACGTGATGCCGCCGCAGGCCCAGATGGTCCGTCGCCTGGTCCTCTACCGCGATGGGGCTGCGCAGGCGGCGCTCTCGTCGTTGCAGGAGCGCAACCTGGGCTTCTGCGTCGACGGTTGGACCAGCACGGGCAGGCGCCTGGCGTCCTGGTGGAATCCGGCCACGGGTCGCTACTTCACGCAGAAGCAACCCCTCCCGAGGCTCGACTTCCTCGACGTGGCGGCCCTGCGGCAGAAGCTCGACGAGGGCTTCGAGGACCTGCACCGGACCCTGGCGAGCGGCGAGTCCGACCTGTGGCCCTTCCCGATCTTCTCGCCCGTCCTGGGCTGGGCCCACCCCTGGGGCCTGGGGATCGGATACGCGCCAGGGGGCGACGAGATCGAGTTCCACACCGGCGCCGACGTGGCCTTCGTCGGCTCGCGCACCGGCTACCGAACCTTCCAGGCCGCCGCGCGCATGTACAACAGCCGGCATGCCACCGCCCTCTACGATGCCGGCGGCGACGCGACGCGTCTCGAGGACTGGCTGCTTCCCGGGGGACCCGACGCGCGCTGGAACCCGACCTGGGTCTGGATCAAGCCGGTGCTCTGGCTCGGGGATCCCTTCGGCTTCAACGCCGCGCCGAGCTTCCAGGTCGACGCGGTCCTGCAGCAGGGGCGCACGCCGCCCTACCAGGCCGCCCTGGAGAAGTTCCAGCACATCGACGACCAACACCTGGGGCGCTACACGCGCCCGTTGAAGGTGCTTGCCTGGCTCGGCAACGACGCGCTCGCCAAGGACGACCTCCTGATGCAGGCCGAAGCCGTGCGCCTGACCTACAGCGACTTCCCCAACAGCCCCAACGGCGACGCGATCGCCATCGGCATGGTCCACGTGCGCAACGACGTCGATGCCTATCCCGGCCGCGGAGCGCGCATCCACCGCGGGACCGGCTGGGAGATCGACACGGTGGTCGTGGCGCATGCCCTCTCCGATCCCGACCGCAGGGAGGCCCTCGAAGGCTGGTGCGACACGCTCCTCGACCTGGTCGAGAAGGGCCAGGACCGCTGTACGGGTGTCCTGGGCACGAACCCCAACATCGACCTCTTCGGCGGCCTGCACCGCGTGCGCCAATCGATCAGCGAGGCGATCCTCGAGAACGCCCTGTGGGGCATGCGCCAGAGCGTGTACGGCGCCCACCGGCCCGCGCAGACCGCGCGCCTGGGGACGATCCTGGCCGCCTCGAGCCGCGCCATGGTCTCGGACCTGTTCTGGGACCCGGTCCAGCAGCGCGTGCACTTCTACGCCGCGACCGGGCCCTTCTCGTTCGCCGAGCCCTCCTACTGCGAGGACGTGCCCCCGAACACGCGCCTGGGCCACGACAACTATCAAGGTTGGGGCACGCTGGCCTACGGCTTCCGCTTGACCGGCGACCCCGTCTTCCTGGTCAGGGCCCTGGCCATGGCCGGGGGCGAGATCGAGAACGTCCCGAACTTCGGCGCCGGATACCTGCAGAACGCCGCACCGGTGATCGCGCTGTTCCAGGAACTCGGGCTCTGACGCGTCGCGCTCGGGGCGTGTCCGGGCCGCGGCACGACGGTAGGCTCTGGCCCGACATGGCCGCGAACCCGTCCCCCACCCGCAGCTTCCTGCTGGCCCTGGTCGCGATCCTGGCCCTGGCCTTCGCCCTGCGGGTGGTCCTGACGGTGCGCTTCGTGGGGCTGGGCGCGCCGCCCGACGCCGGCGCCCAGCCCGATCAGCTCGACTACGAGCAATACGCGGCCAGCCTGGCCGCGGGCCTGGGCTACGCCGACGCCCAGGGGCACCCGACGGCGTTCCGGCCCCCCGGGACCTCCCTGACCCTCCTGCCGGCCTACCTCGCCTTCGGCCGCGACTGGCGCGCGGGGCGGCTATGGTTCTGTTTCCTCTCGGCGCTCACCTGCGCCCTCGCCGCGCTGCTGGCGCGGGAGGCCTTCGGAACCCGGATCGGTCTCCTGGCGGGGCTCTGGATGGCGCTCATGCCGGCCCACGCCTACTTCGGCATGCACTTCCTGTCGGAGGGGCCCTTCCTCTTCTGGCTCTCGCTCGCGGGCCTGCTCACCTACCGCGCCTGGCGCACCGAGACCCCGCTCGCCCTGGCCCTCGGCGCGGGCCTGGCCCTGGGCCTGGCGGCGCTGACGCGGCCGCAGGCGTTGCTCGTGCTGCCGCCTGCCTGGCTGCTGCTCGCACTCGTGGGCGCGGACGCGCGGCGGCGGGCCCTGCCGCGGCTCCTGGCGCTGAGCGTCGCCTTCGCGTTGGTGCTGGGGGCGTGGGTCGGCCGCAACGCCGCCGTGATGGGCAAGCCGACGCTCTCGACCGTGGGCGGCTGCACGTTCTGGGGAGCGCACAACGAACGGATCCTCGCCGACCCGCACCGCATCGGGAGCTGGATCGAGGTCACGCGCCTGGTGAGCCCCGAGCAACCCCTGACGGGCGACGAGTTCGAGCAGGATCGCCTCTCCTGGCAGTACGGACTCGAGTTCGTGCGCGCGCACCCGGAGGAGCTGCCGCGCCTGGCCTACTGGAAGCTGCGGCGGCTGTTCGCCGCCTTCGCCTACCCCGCCAACCCACTCGTCGACTGGGCCTTCGCGCTCTCGTGGATCGTGACGGCGCCCTTCGCGTTGGTCGGCTGGGTGCTGTGTTGGCGCCGCGACCGCGTCCTGGCCTGGATCCTGGTGCTACCCCTGGTGGCCACGGTCGCGACCGCGCTGGTCTTCTACGGCAACGTGCGTTTCCGCCAGAGCGTGGCGACCTTCTACGTGATCCCGGCCGCGCTCGCCCTGGGGACGCTGCTCGAGCGCGGCCGCGCGGAGCGCGCCCGAGCCCACACCGCCCCCTGACGGTGCGTCAGCCGAACTGGATGCCCTGGGCCAGGGGCAGCTCGGTCGAGTAGTTGACGGTGTTCGTCTGGCGGCGCATGTAGATCTTCCACGCGTCGGAGCCCGCTTCGCGGCCGCCGCCGGTCTCCTTCTCGCCGCCGAAGGCGCCCCCGATCTCGGCCCCCGAGGTGCCGATGTTCACGTTCGCGATCCCGCAGTCCGAGCCGGCCGCCGAGAGGAACCGCTCGGCGCTGCGCACGTTCAGGGTGAAGATCGACGAGGAGAGGCCCTGGGGCACGTCGTTGTGCTGGGCGATGGCGTCGTCGAGGTCCTTCACGCGGATCAGGTAGAGGATCGGCGCGAAGGTCTCCTCCTGCACGATCGAGTACGAGTTCTTCGCCCGCACGATGGCCGGCGAGACGAAGTTGCCGCCGGCCAACTTGCCCGGGAGGATGAGTTTCTCGCCGCCGCGCACGACGGTCCCGCCCTCTTCCTTGGCCCGCGCCAGGGCCGAGAGCATCTGGTCGACCGCGCCCGGCTCGACGAGCGGGCCGCAGAGCGTCGCAGGGTCGAGCGGATCGCCGATGCGGATGCCCTCGTAGGCCGCCGCCAGGCGCCGCTCGACCTCGTCGGCGACGCGCTCCTCCACCAACACCCGGCGGGTCGAGGTGCAGCGTTGGCCGGCGGTGCCCACCGAGCCGAACAGGATCGCCGGCAGGGCCAGGTCGAGGTCCGCGTCGGCCAGCACGACCACGGCGTTGTTGCCGCCGAGCTCGAGGATCGTGCGCCCCAGGCGTCCACCGACTGTGCGCGCCACGTCCTTGCCGATCGCGGTCGAGCCCGTGAACGAGACCAGGGGCACGCGCGGGTCCTCGAGCAGGCGCTGGCCGACCTCACGGCCCGGGCCGATGACGAGCGAGGCCAGGGCGCCGAAACCCTCCGCCTCGAGCACCGGGCGCACGACGTTCGTGAGGCCGATGGCGCACAGCGGGGTCGAGCTGGCCGGCTTCCAGACCTGGGCGTCGCCGCACACGAGGCCCAGGAGCGTGTTCCAGCCCCAGACCGCCATCGGGAAGTTGAAGGCCGTGACGACGCCCACCACGCCCAGGGGGTGCCACTGCTCGCGCATCGCGTGCCCGGGGCGCTCGGAGTGCATCGAGAGGCCGTACAGCATGCGCGACTGGCCGACGGCGAAGTCGGCCATGTCGATGATCTCCTGCACCTCGCCCTGGCCTTCCTGGAGGATCTTGCCCATCTCGAGGGTGATCAGGCGCCCCAGGGCATCCTTGTGGGCGCGGATCGCGTCGCCCATGCGGCGCACGACCTCGCCGCGCCGGGGAGCCGGCACGTTCCGCCAGCGCAGGAAGGCGGCCTGGGCCGCGGCGACCGTGCGCTCGTAGTCGGCGGCGGTCGCCTGGCGCACCCGCGCGATGACCTCGCCCGTGGCCGGGTTGCGGCTCTCGAGGAGCTTCCCAGAGGTTTCGATCCAAGTGCCGTCGTAGGCACCGTGGTTCACGTCGGCGATGCCCAGTTCCTTGAGGAAATCCATGGCGCTAGCGGTGTGGGTCGGTGACAAGGCGTCCGGGAGCGCCGCGCGTCGCGCGACGAAGGGGGCGACCAGGCTAGCGGCCGGAATCGCCCCGGGCGAGGCGCAACCTCGGCCGGCCCCCGCCCGCGGCCCCCAGCGCCCCCTGGCGGGCGGCGAAACCGCCGCTATCCTGTTTCCCCGCCATGGCCGAGCAACCCGAAGACATCATCTTCCAGCTCCTGGACGTCCGCAAGTCGTTCGGGCTCAACGAAGTCCTCAAGGGCATCACGCTCTCGTTCTTCGCCGGCGCGAAGATCGGGTTCGTGGGCCGCAACGGCGCGGGCAAGTCGACCCTGCTGCGCATCATCGCGGGCGTCGACAAGAACTTCGAGGGCATCGCCAAGCCCAAGAACAAGGACGTCACGATCGGCTACCTCTCCCAGGAGCCGCCGCTCAACGAGACCAAGGACGTCTGGGGCAACCTGCTCGAGGCCGTCGAACCCCTGCTCGCGATCCAGCGCCGCTACGACGAAGTCTGCGCCGACATGGACGGCCGCGAGGCCGAGTACGACAAGCTCCAGGCGCAGATGGATCACCACGGCATCTGGGATCTGGACGAGCGCCTGGAACTAGCGGCGGGAGCACTCATGCTGCCCCCGCCCGACGCCGACGTGCGTGTGCTCTCGGGTGGCGAGCGCCGCCGCGTGGCGCTCTGCAAGCTGCTTCTCTCCCAGCCCGACATCCTGCTGCTCGACGAGCCGACCAACCACCTCGACGCCCACACCGTCGAGTGGCTCGAGCATCACCTGCAGGAGTACCCCGGCGCGGTGATCCTCGTCACCCACGATCGCTACTTCCTCGACAACGTCGTGGGCTGGATGCTGGAGGTCGACCGCGGCAAGGCCATCCCCTACAAGGGCAACTACAGCGAGTACCTGGAGCAGAAGCGCAAGAGCCTGGACTCCAAGCGCCAGGCCGAATCGCGCCTCGAGAAGATGTACGAGCGCGAGCTCGAGTGGGTGCGCAAGACGCCCGCCGCGCGCGCCAAGCGTTCGAAGGCGCGCCTCGAGCGCTTCAAGGAGCTGCAGGAGCAGCGCCCCGATGCGCAGCTCGATTCGGTCGACCTGCGCATCCCGCCCGGACCGCGCCTGGGCGACAAGGTGCTCGAGGTGCAGGACCTCTCCAAGGGCTACGGCGAGCGCACGCTGATCGACGGGTTGTCCTTCGAGCTGCCCCCGGGCGGCATCCTGGGCATCATCGGCCCCAACGGCCGGGGCAAGACGACCCTGCTGCGCATGATCCTGGGCCAGGAGCCGCCCGACTCGGGCAAGGTCGTGATCGGTCCGACGGTGAAGATGGTCTACCTCGACCAGTCGCGCCTGGTGCTCGACGACAACAAGTCGGTCTACGACAACATCACCGAGGGCAACGAGCTGATCCCCTTCGGCGGCAAGACCCTCGACGGCCGGGCCTACGTGGCGCGCTTCAACTTCCGCGGCGAGGACCAACAGAAGCTGCTCGGCGAGTGCTCGGGCGGGATGCGCAACCGCGTGCTGCTGGCCAAGATGCTGCGCGAGCCGGCGAACCTGGTGATGCTCGACGAGCCCACCAACGACCTCGACCTCGAGACCCTGCGCGTGCTCGAGGAGGCGATCCAGGAGTACCCCGGCTCCGCCATCGTCGTCAGCCACGATCGCTACTTCCTGAACCGCGTCGCGACCCACATCCTGGCCTTCGAGGAGGACGAGGTCGTCTTCTTCCACGGGGACTACGAGTCCTACCACGAGTGGCGCGAGAAGGTCCGCAAGGAGCGCGGCGAGGGGCCCCAGTCCAAGGCCGGCAAGTACCGCAAGCTGCTGCGGGCGTGAGCGCGCCGCGCTTCGAAACGGGGCCCTTCCCCGTGCTCGAGGACCTCGACGTCGCGCGGCGCATCCTCCTGGACCACGCGCCGCGCGACGCCCACCAGGCCCGCGAACGCGAGCGCATCTTGGCCTTCCTCGAGGAGCACCCCGCCGACGCCCACCGACGGACGTGCCTGCCCGGGCACCTGACCGCGTCCTGCCTATTGCTCGACCACCGGGGCGAGCGGGCGCTGCTCACCTTCCACAGGAAGCTGCGCCGCTGGCTGCAGCTCGGCGGGCACTGCGACGGCGACGCCAACCTGCCGGGGGTCGCCCTGCGCGAGGCCCGCGAGGAGCCGGGCATCCAGGCCCTGGCGATCGACCCCCGGCCGATCGACCTCGACATCCACCCCATCCCCGCGCGGCCCGGTGAACCCGAGCACCTACACCTCGACACGCGCTTCGTGGTGCGCGCGCTCGAGGACGCGCGCGAGGTGCTCTCCGACGAGTCGCTCGAGCTGCGCTGGTTCCGCCCCGACGAGCTCGCCTCGGTCGAGACGGACGACTCGGTACGCCGCCTGTTCGAGCTCGTGTGGGGCCGCTGAGGGCTCGCGGGGCGGGCGGGCTGGCTACGATGGTCGCCCCATGGGGCCCTCCGATCCCGATCCGCGGCGGACGCCGGACCAGCCGCCCGACCTCGCCCTCCGACTGCTCGAGCCGGGGGCCTTCCCGCGGAGCGGCGGCGCGCGGGTGGAGCTCGTCGAGACGCACGTCTCGTGGGTCTTCCTGGTCGGGGAGCGCGTCTACAAGGTCAAGAAGGCCCTCGACCTGGGGTTCCTCGACGCGCGCGAGCTGGAGACGCGCCGCACGCTGTGCGCGGAGGAGCTGCGCCTCAACGCCGAGCTGGCCCCCGGGGTCCACCTGGGCGTGGTGCCGATCGTGGTCCGCGCCGGGCGCCCCGTCGTCGACCCGCCGGACCTCGCGCCGGGGGAGGTCGCGCTCGAGTGGGCGCTCGCCATGCGGCGCCTGCCCGCCGCGCACATGCTCGACGCGTTGCTCGAGCGCGGCGAGCTCGACAACGCGCTGCTCGAGCTGCTCGCCGAGCGCCTGGCGCGCTTCCACGCCGCCGCGCGCAGCGGCCCCGGCGTCGACGAGCACGGCACGCCCGCGGCCGTGCGGCGCAACGTGCTCGAGAACGTCGAGCAGACCCGGCCCTTCGTCGGCGAGCCCGAGCCCGGGCGCGGCGGCCTGACGACCCTCTCCCCACGCCTGTTCGAGTTCCTGGCCGCGGCCCAGACCACGTTCCTCGATTCCCACGCCGCATCGTTCGAACGCCGCGTGGCGCAGGGCCGCGTGCGCGAGGGGCACGGCGACCTGCACGCCTCGAACATCTGCCTCGAACCCGACCCGCGCGCGGCCGGGGGGCGGCGCGTGACGATCTTCGATCGCGTCGAGTTCGCCGCGCGCCTGCGCTGCGGGGACGTGGCGGCGGATCTCGCTTTCCTCGCCATGGACCTCGACCGGCGCGGCTACCGGGCCTTCGCGGGTTACCTCGCCCGGCTCTACGCCGAGCGCGCGGGGGACGGCGAGCTCCCCCTCCTGCTGCCCTTCTACAAGACCTACCGCGCCTGGGTGCGGGGCAAGGTCGGCTCGCTGCGCGCCGCCCAGGCGCCCGTGGGGAGCCCGACGCGCGAGCGGGAACGCGCCCTGGCGTCGGAACACTTCCTCCTGGCCGCGAGCTACCACCTTCCGCCGGCGCTGATCCTGACCGCGGGCCTGCCGGCGAGCGGCAAGAGCACCCTGGCGCGGTACTTGGCGCGTTCCCTGGGCGCGGCGCTGCACGCCAGCGACGAGACGCGCAAGCGCCTGGCGAACCTGCCCGCGACGGCCCGCGCGCGCTCGGCCGACGGTCCCTTCAGCGGGCTGTACGGCGCCGATGTCAGCGACCGCACCTACGGCGCCCTACGCGACGCGGCACGCTCCGACCTGCTCTCGGGTCGGTCCGTCGTGATCGACGCCGCCTCCCCCTCCCGCGCCCGCCGGGCGCCGTTCCGGGAGTTGGCGCGCGAGCTCGGCGTGCCCTTCGTGTTGGCCCTGGTCAGCGCCCCCGAGGAGATCCTCGACGAACGCTTCGCCGCCCGCGCGGCCGACCCGAACGAAGTCTCGGACGCCGACGCCGGCGTGCGCGAGGCGATGCGCGCGCGCTTCGAGCCCCCGGACGAGTTCGGGGACGACGAACGCTTCGAGTACCGCTCCGACACGCCCCTCGAGCGCGCCGCGGCCCGCCTGGCCGAGCTGCGCATCGGGGCCGGGCGTTCCTAGCGCCCCTCTTCGCGCAGCATCAGCTCCCACTGGCGCGTGAAGCCCGAGCGCTCGCCCATCGAGATCAGGGCGTCGTCGTTGTGCGCGGCGCGCGCGGCGAGCCGGCGCAGGCCGCGTTCGCGCAGGATCGCGCGGGCCTCGCCGACGAGTTCCTTGGCCAGCCCACGCCGACGCACCTTGGGGTCGACCCACAGCACGAGCACCATCGGCACGCGCTCGCCGGTGAGCGGGTCCTCGAAGGGCCCGACCACGCACAGGCCGAGGTCCGCCTCGCCGGGGGCCGACTCCGCCACCAGCAGGACCGACTCGGGCGCCTGCAGTCCGGTGCGCACGAAACGCAGGCCGGTGCCCGGGGGCAGGGGGTCGTCGCGGTACTCCGCCATGGCCTCGGCCGCGCAACGGTCGATGCGGGGGGCCAGGGCGCTGGCGTCGTCGGGATCCTGGATCTGGCGCAGTTGGACTTGCATGGCGGCACGCTCGAAGGCGCGAGGATAACCCGCGGCGGTGCGGGACCCCAGGAACCCGCCGCCGGGCCGGACGAGACCGCGCGTGGTCCGGGGATCCGCTCCGGTCGCGGGGTCCGCCCGGCCGATCGATCCCCAGCCCGTCGGGGACGGCCTCTCCCACTCTGGGACCCTCCCTTCTGTCGGGCGCCCGGGACCGCTACATTCCCCCGCTCGCGCCACCCCGGAGGGGTTCCGCGGCCCGCGAGGCCCGCTCCCCTCCCGCCGGCGCGCCACCCCCGTTCCGAGCCCCCGAACAGATCAGCCCGAGCCCGTTGGAAGCCCCCGTGGAAGTCACCGTCGAGCAGAGTGGATCGTGCGAGGCCACCGTGGCCGTGACCGTGCCCTGGGAGGAGTTCCAGCGGCAGGTCGAGCGCACCCTGCGCAAGAACAGCAGCAACGTCCGCATGAAGGGCTTCCGGGCCGGGAAGGTGCCCCTGGCGGTGCTCGAGCGGCAGTTCGGCGAGCAGGCGCGCAACGAGAGCCTGGAGCACTTCCTGGGCGAGGCCTTCCAGCGCGCCATCCGGGAGAACGACCTCAAGCCCGTCGGCCAGCAGCAGGTCGTCGTGGACGAGGTGAAGGTCGAGGAGGGGCAGTTCGTGCAGTCGAGCTTCCACGTCTCCCTGCGGCCCGAGATCACCCTGGGTGAGTACAAGGGTCTGGAGGTCGAGAGCGAGCTCGAGCCCGTGCTCGACCAGGAGGTCGAGGCCGCCCTGGCCGACCTGCGGCGCCAACGTTCGCGGCTCGAGCCGGCCGGTGAGGAGGGTTGCCCCGAGGACGGGGTGACCCTGTGCAAGGTGCGCTGGGAGAAGGACGGCGAGGTGCTGCTCGAGCGCGAGGGCCTGCGGTTCTCCCCCACCCAGCCGCCGACCGACCTCGACCCGGACGCGTTCCGCAAGGCCATGATCGGCGCCCGACCGGGGGACGTGCACGAGCTCGCCGTCCGCATCCCCGCGGAGTTCGAGCGCGAGGAGCTGCGCGGTCAGGAGGCCGTCTGCCGCCTCGAGGTCGACGAGGCCTACCGCGTCGTGCCGCCCACCGACGAAGAGCTCTGGGCGCTGGTCGAGGTCGACAGCCAGGAAGCGCTCGAGGCCTTCGCGCGGCGCAAGATCGGCGAGGCCAAGCAGCAGCGCGAGGAGGGCCGCATCGAGACCCTGCTGATCGAGGGCCTGCTCAAGGCCCACGACTTCGAGCTGCCGGCGCGCATGGTCGAGCGCCAGGTCCAGGGCCGCGAGCAGGGCCTGCGCCAACAGCTCACCGAACAGGGCGCCGAGGAGGCCCAGATCGAGCAGGAGCTCGAGGCCCAGCGTCCCGAGATGCAACGCCAGACGGAGCTCGGCGTGCGGGCCTTCTTCCTGGTGCACGCCCTGGCCGAGAAGGAGGGCATCCGCGTGACCCAGCAGGACCTCCAGGAGGAGCTGCGCGGCATCGCCGCGCGCAACCAGGCGAGCTTCGAGGAGGTCCGGGACTACTACGCCAAGAACCGCCTCGTCGAGCAGGTCGGGCTCGAACTCCTCGAGCGCAAGGTGCGCCGCATGTTGCGCGAGAACGCGCGCGTCGTGCAGCCCTCCTGACGAGCGCAGCCCCACTCCATCCCATCGAGACCCCGAGCAAGGCCCCCAGCGATCCCCAATGAGCTACTACATCCCCTACGTCATCGAGAAGACCGGCCGCGGCGAGCGCACCTACGACATCTACTCGCGCCTGCTCGAGGACCGGATCATCTTCCTGGGGACCGAGGTCAACGACGCGGTCGCCAACTCGGTGATGGCCCAGCTCTTGTTCCTCGACAAGACGGGGCACTCGCAGGACATCAAGATGTACATCAACTCGCCGGGCGGCTCGGTCACGGCGGGCCTGGCGATCTACGACACGATGCAGCTCGTCGAGCCCGACATCGCCACCTACTGCCTGGGCCAGGCGGCCTCGATGGGCGCGCTGCTGCTCGCCGGCGGCGCCAAGGGCAAGCGCTACGCCCTGCCCCACGCGCGGGTCATGATCCACCAGCCCTGGGGCGGCGCGCAGGGCACCGCGATGGACATGGAGATCCAGATCAAGGAGACCCTCAAGCTCAAGCGCAAGCTCGAGGACATCCTGGCCTTCCACACCGGGAAGTCCCAGAAGGAGATCGCCAAGGCCACCGAGCGGGACAACTTCATGTCCCCCGAGGAGTCCCAGGAGTTCGGCCTGATCGACCACATCGTCGCCCGTCCGGGCGCCGTGCCCCCCAGCTCCTGATGGGGCGTGGAGTCCGTACCGGAGCGACGCGCGCGCCCCGATCCGGTACGGACTCCGCGCGGGGCTCCCGCCCCGGGGCTCCCGCGCGCCCGAGCGCGGAGATCAGGGTAGAATCGCGGACGACCCGAGCAGCAGGACACGCATGACTTCCTCCACCGGCCGAGGGCGCCACGTCGAGCGCTGCACCTTCTGCGAGAAGCGCCGCCACCACGTGGCCTCGCTCATCGCGGGCCCGCCCGGCGTCTACATCTGCAACGAGTGCATCGAGATCTGCAACTCGATCCTCCAGGAGGAGCAGCGCCGCAGCCCCCAGGCGCGCGGCACCGGCGGGACCGGGACCTCGGGCCCCGAGCCCGAGCGCGACCGCCTGCCCACGCCGATCGAGATCGCGCGCCACCTCGACGAGTACGTGGTCGGCCAGCAGCGGGCCAAGAAGGTGCTCTCGGTCGCGGTCTACAACCACTACAACCGCATCCGCCACCAGGCCGGCCTCGAGCGCGACGTCGAGATCGAGAAGTCCAACGTCGTGTTGGTCGGCCCCACGGGCTGCGGCAAGACGCTCCTGGCGCGCACCCTGGCGCGCATGCTCGACGTGCCCTTCGCGATGGCCGACGCCACGACCCTGACCGAGGCGGGGTACGTCGGCGAGGACGTCGAGAACATCCTGCTCAAGCTCCTGCAGGCGGCCGACTTCGACGTCGAGCGTGCCCAGCAGGGCATCGTGTACGTCGACGAGATCGACAAGATCGGCCGCACGACCGCCAACGTCTCGATCACGCGCGACGTGTCGGGCGAGGGTGTGCAGCAGGCGCTGCTCAAGATCCTGGAGGGCACCGTGGCCAACGTGCCGCCCCAGGGCGGGCGCAAGCACCCCGAGCAGGCCTACATCCAGATCGACACCACGAACATCCTGTTCATCTGCGGCGGGACCTTCAGCGGCATCGAGGAGATCATCGCGCGGCGCATCGGCGGGGCCTCGATCGGCTTCGGCCGCACCGACGCCGCCCGCGCCCTGGCCCAGAAGCACCGCGCCGTGCACGGCGGCGGGCTCCCCGAGGTCCCGATCCTGCCCGGGGTCGGCGAGCGCGGCGCCCGCGACGAGTACGTGCGCTACCTGATCCCGCGCGACCTGATCGAGTTCGGCCTGATCCCCGAGTTCGTCGGCCGCCTGCCGGTGGTCGCGACGCTCGAGACCCTGGACCGCGGCGCGATGGTGCGCGTGCTCACCGAGCCCAAGAACTCGTTGGTGCGCCAGTACCAGGCCTTGTTCAAGCTCAACGGCAAGGAGCTCGAGTTCACGCCCGCCGGCCTCGAGGCCATCGCGGACGTCGCGATCGAGCGCGAGACGGGCGTGCGCGCCCTGCGCTCGATCCTCGAGGACATCCTGCTGGACGTGCTCTACGAGCTGCCGGCCCGCAAGGACACCAAGCGCTTCGTGGTCGACGAGGACGTGGTCGAGAAGCGCACCAGCCTGGCCCACGGGCTGTCGGGCGAGGACCTCGACGAGGGCCCGCAGGTCGAGCGCGAGAGCGCTTGAGCGCCCGCTAGGGACTCCGCCTCCCCGGTCCCGCGGCTTCCCCCGGGGCGACGAAGGCTCGCCCTCCGTCCCGCGGGATCGCCTGCGGTCGGGTGTGGATTCCCGCGGCGCTCGGAGAAAGGCAGTGGGACCGGGCCCCCCCCCCCGAATCCCGCCCCTGGGGCCGTGGGAAGGGTCAGCACGATTCTTACGTCATTCCGGAAAGGTTTTCGGAGACTCCGAAAGGCTCGTGTCGTTCTTCCCGTAGGCGCCGACCCGGTGGTCGGAGCTCCCAGGGCGCCGTCCCCCGCCCGACCCGGCATCGGAAGACTGGAGGAAGCCCCCATGCACTGCGCTCGCCTGCTCGCCGCCCTCGTGGCGGCCCTGCCCCTCGTCCACGCCCCCGCGTCCGCCGCGCCCCAGCTCCCCTTCGAGGAGATCGCCCAGCGCATCCTCACCGCCCACGGAGAGACCGGAGCCGACGCGGCGACGTTCGAACTCGACGCCTTCTTCGGGCGCCACTTCTGCGCGATCGACCTCGGGCTCTTCGAGCTCGCGATCCCGGCCCGCAGCCTGGCGGACCGCCGCTGGGCCCAGGCCTTCGCCGACGTCTCCACGGCCCTGCTCGAGGCGCAACGTCTCTGGCTCGCGCGGGCCGATCCGGCCCAGGCGGTGTCCAAGGACGTCCGCGCCGACCTGTCGGCCCTCCTGACCTGGACCTCCAAGTGGACGCCCGCGGAGTTGGCGCGGGCCGCCGCGGGCGAGCAGCGCGCCCTGCGGCTCGCCCTGGCGCCCAAGGACGAGATCCGGCAGGCCGCCGAGCGCGCGCGCGCCGCGATGCTCGCCAGTCGGGGCCTCTCCGGGGGCCGCACCCTGGAGGGACCCGTGCGGCTCGTGCTGGCGCCCACCCGCAAGGAGTTCGTCGAGCTGTTGGCGCTCGCGGGTTGGGCCAAGCAGGACCTGCGCTCGATCTTCTGGCAACCCGGGGTCGAGGAGTGGCTCGAGTTCAGCGTCGACGATCGCAAGGTGATCGCCCTCGAGTACACCGCCACGGGCGGCGCCGCGGGCGACTACACGGCCAGCACGCCGATGGACGAGCGCTCTGCGACCGGGATCCAGCAGCAGGTCGTGCAGCTCGCCCTGCTGCGCCTGGTCGACGTCTACTACGCGGGCGGCATGCCGGCGGAGCTGGGCAAGGGTCTGGTCATGAACCTGGTGGTGGACCAGTTCGGCGAGATCCGCACGCGGGTCGACGGCGACCTGTCGGCCAACCAGACCCAGAAGCGCGAGGTGTTCGTGCGCGGCGGAGCCTCGGAGGGCGGCCGCCTGCCGCAGAACGTGGCCGAGACGCGCTGGCGCATGGACGGGGGCAAGGACCGCTACCTGCGGATCCTGCGCCAGGTCCAGCGCAGCGGGCGCTCGGTGCGCGAGGGTTCCCGCAACGAGCTGGCGCGTTTCCTGCTCCAATCGCGGGACGAGTCCCAGCGCACGGTGGTCTCGGCGCCGATCTTCGGCGCGGCGGCCGCCGAAGTCGGCTCCCCGCCCGACTTCGTGCACGGCGATTTCCTCGAGTTCCTGCGCGCGTACCAGTGCGGCTTCGTGTTCTGGCTCCAGAATCACGCCGCGGGCTCCAAGAAGAACTCCGAGCAGGCCTTCGCCCAGCTCCTGGCCGCCCTCGCCGATCCCACCAACACCGCCGGCGTGGAGGAGATCGTGCTGACGGTCTACGGCGCGCCCCTCTCCGACCTCGAGTGCAGCCCGGCGACCCTGGAGGGCAAGTTCCTGCGCTGGCTCTCCACCCAACGCTGACCGGACCGCCCCCGCTCCCCTTCCCACCCCTTCCGCTCCGGCTCCTTCCGGTCTCTGTGCTCTCCGTGGCTCTGTGGCTGATTTTCTTCTCCGAAGCTGGGGCGCCAAGACCCCGGAGACAATGAACCACAGAGCCACGGAGGGCACGGAGACCTGAAGGAGGAAGAGGATGGGTGGGGCGAAGCGAGCTGGGGCTGGAAGGGAAGTCGTCAGGTGCCGCTGGGGGTGAGCGCGAGGTCGGGGAAGACCAGGCGGTAGTCCACCAGCAGCTCCGCCGCGGGGCGGGCGGCTTCGAGGCCCTCGAGCAGGAAGCGCACCCGCTCGGCCGCCCAGGGATCCTCGTTGCCGACGAGCTTGGCGCGCATGTCGACCAGCACCTCCCGGGCCGCTGGGATCCGATTGCGGCCCAGGTCGGCTTCCACGCGGGCGAGGCGGTTCTCGAGTCGGCGCGCGTCGCGCAGGGCCTTGCTCGAGGCCAGCGCGGCCGCGCGTTCCGCTGCGCGGCCCGCGACCGCCGTCCCGGGCAGTTCGTTCGCCACGCGACCGATCCGGCGCGCTGCCTGGAGCACGCGGCCCCCGGCCTCGAGCTCGGCGGCCTCGGCCAACCACCCTTCCCCCAGCTCCTCGAGGCGACCCAGGGCCGCGCGGGCGCGGGCGACCCGCGGGTGCGTGACCCCGAGCTCGGCGACCTGGCGCCAGGCCTCGGCCGCGTCGGCGTAACGGCCCTCCGCGAAGGCCAGCTCCGCCAGGCGCAGGGTCTCTTCGGCGCGCACCAACTCGGGGAGCCGCCGTGAACGCACCAGGCCCGCCAGGGGTTCGTCGAGGTACGAGCCGTGCTCGGGGTGGAAGTCGGGATTCCCCTCCCACACCACGCTGCCGTCGAGGTCGAGCAGATAGGCCCGCGGCAAGCCGTGGCGCGCGATCGAATAGGGTCCGTAGGCCCCGTGCCTGGGGTCGCTCGCCACGGCGTAGGGCAGGCCGCGGTCGCGCGCGAAGATGCGCAGCTTGGAACTCTCCTCGTCGCTCACGAGCAACACGGGCAGGTCGAGCTCGCCGTAGCGCTCGCGCAGGGCGGCCAAGGCCGGCAACACGCCGGTGGTCGGGTTGAGCTCGGAGTACGTCGTCCAGAAGACGAGGATCGCCGGCCAATCGAGCAGCCGGTCGAGATCCCCGCCGCCGGGCGGATCGCCGATCCACTCGAGTTCGCCCAGGGCCGGCGGCGCGCTCCCCAGGAACGCGAGTTGGCCCGCCTCGGCCCGCGCAGGCGCAGGGAATCCCTGGGCCACGTCGATCGGCGCGGCGGCGCGCCGGCGGCCGATCGCCTGGCGCCGCGGGAGGCTCGGGTCGTACTCGAGCAACTTGATCTCGCGGAACATCGAGCGCCCCGTGCCGGCCAGCAGCCCGAAGTCGCCGCGCAGCTCGGCGCGGGTCGTGAACAAGTGGTCGAAGACCTCCGCGCCGTTCACGCGCACCACCAAGCGCGTGCCCGCGACGTCGATGCGCAGGTGCTGCCACTCGCCGCGCAGCGGGTGCTCGGTGCGGAAGAGCGGCTTGCCGTCGGTGCCGAAGGACGAGAGGTCGACGTAGCCCTGGGGCAGGAGCACGACGCCATGGAACAACCCGTCGGCCTTGCGCCCGAAGCACAGGCCAGCCATGCGGCAGCCCTCCTCGAAGCGCAGCTCCGCCGAGAGGGACCAGTCCCCCACCGGCTCGCGGTCGACGAACAGGCGCCGGAAGAGGAAGGACTCCCCCGCACGGACCGCGCCCGGCGCGTTGCCGGTGGTCGGACCCGAGGGACGGGGGCGCGCGGGCTCGCCGAGCTCGGGCACGTCCGCGACGATCATCCCCGAGGCGACGCGGAAGTCCCCGGCCCCGGCTCCGTGGAAGCCGGCCAGGTCGGTCTCGTTGAATACCAGTTGCCAGGTCTCGAGCGAGACACCGCTGCGGTCCTCGATATCGAAGTAGAGCGCGCGCGCCTCCTCGCTGGGCGGCAGGGCGGTCGCGGGGCCGCGCAGCACGCGCAGCGCGGTGCGCGGGAAGCCGCGCTCGGCGTAGGCGCGGGCGAGCTTCAGGGCATCGGCGTGGAAGTCGGCCCGCAGTCGTTCGAGGCGGCGCGCGGTGCCGTCCAGGCGCCGGATGCGCTCGCGCGCCTCCTGTTCGAGGGCCTCGGGCGCGCCGTCGAGGGCCGCGACCGACAGCCACTGGCGCAGGGTGCCCGCCGCGCGATCGGGCTGGGCCGCCTGCTCGAGCACGCCCGCCAGCTTCCACAGCACGACCGGATGGTCGGGGTCGCGCTCGAGCGAGCGCTCGTACAGCTCGACCGCCCGGCCCCACTCGCGCAACGCCGCCTGGCGATCGGCGCGCTCCTCGTAGGAACGCGCGGCGTCGAACTGCCCCTTGTCCTCCTCCTCGAGGCGACGCACGAACTCGATGAAGCGTTGCTCGAAGTCGCCCAAGGTGCGCACGCCCGGGAGCTTGGGCCCGTCGACGAAGAACTGCGTGAAGCGCCCGACGTGATCGGGCGAGTGGTACTTCTGGAAGTACTCCGGCAGCAGGTGGCGGTACAGCAGGCGTCCCTCGCTGTCCTCGGCGTTGTAGAGGTAGTAGACGATGCCCCAGCCCCACGGATAGTAGACGCGGTAGTCCGCGACGTTGCCGCGGATCACGTCCTCGAGCCGATTGCGGTCGGGCTTGTCGAGGTCGGCGATCAGCGGGTAGAGGCGACCCGGGGCGACGAGGTTCCAGTCGACGCGCCCGTTCGAGAGCAGGCGCGTGCCCTCGAAGAAACTCGCCATGCCTTCGTTGAGCCAGGCCGGCACGGCCGAGCCGCCGGCGAGCGAGGTGAACTGGTGGCTGGCCTCGTGGAAGAGCGTCTGCAGCGTGTCGCGCAGGGAGCCTTGGCTGCCCTCGCGGTGGTCGTAGGTGACGACGTTGGTTCCGTCCCAGTGGCCGCCGGCCCACTCCACGGGCGCGTTGCCCAGGCGCATGTACTGCTCGCGATCCCGGAACAGGAGCACGTTGGCCTTCGGGATCCCGCCGCCCTCCTCCTTGTAGCGGTGGAAGCGCCGGTAGAAGACGTTCATCTGCTCCATCGCGTGGGCCACCGTGCGCAGCACGACGTACCCGGCGTTGGTGCGCACGCGATAGTGCGGGGTCTCGTGCTGCCAGGCCTTGTCCCAATCGACGTGCTTGGGGTCCTCGGCCGCGACCCACTCGGGGCTGACTCCAGCCAGGGGGTCGGAGCCCCCGCGCTCGTCCTCGACGGCCAGCTCGTTGCCGCCCTCGGCGCGGATGCGCGCCAGACCGGCGGCCAGCTCGGGGTGCTCGGGGTCGGTGGCCAGGGCCTCGACCAGGATGGCGCGCGCCGAGTGCCACGCACCGCCGTCCATCTGACGCTGCGCGAGGCCCAGGAGCTGCCCGACGTACTTGCGCCGCGCGCCGTCGAGCTCGCCCCGCAACGGGTCGAGCTTGGAGAGCAGGGCCGCGAGCTCCTGCTGGGCCGGCCGCAGGGCGCGCGGAGGGTCCGGGAGGTGGCGCCAGGCGTCGAGGAAACGCCCGGCGTGGTCGACGGCGGCGTCGAGCTCGCCCAGGGCCTGCTCGACCAGCGCCAGGCGGTGCAGGGTCGGCAGGTGGCGCGGATCGCGCTCGAGGACGCGTTCGTAGTGCCCGCGCGCCGTCAGAGGCTCACCGGCGCGCTCCATCTCGCGCCCCAGGGCGTGGTAGCGCGTAACCAGGGTCGACTCGGACGCCTGGCGCGGAGCCGCGGCGGCCAGGGGCAGGACACACAGGAGCAGCAGGGCGGCGCGCATCGTCGATCTCTCCACTCGGGGACCCAGGTGGGGCCCGCGAGCCCTGGGGGGCGCCCAGTCTCCCCCGCACCGCCGCGGCGCGCAACGGAGACCCTAGTGGGGTGGGTCAAAGATCCGGCACCTATGTAGACCCGCCTGAACGCCCCTGGCTGCGTTGTGTCTCCTCCGAGTATCACAGTGAATACGCGTCGTCGACGCGCCTTGCCAGGAACGCCCATCCGAGCCGACCTAGGCGCCGAATCTATGACCCACCCCACTAGTCCTGGAGCGCCCCATCCCCGCACCCTATCCTGGCCGGCATGGGAGTCCCGCGACCGCTCGTGATCCACTACCACCGTGACTTCGACGGCATGGTGTCCGCGGCGGTGCTCGCCTCCGTCCTGGGCGAGGTGCGCGGCGAAGAGCCGCGCTGGCAGAGCGTCAACTACGACCAGCGCCGCGACTGGGAGGCCTTCGAGCGCGATCAACGCTTCGCCGTGGTCGACTTCCACTTCCACCCGCGGGCGGAGTACTGGTTCGACCACCACCCCACGACCTTCCTGAGCCCCGAGCTGCGCGAGCAGTACGCGCCCAGCGAGCGCTGGCGCTGGGACGAGACCTCGCCCTCCTGCCCGCCCCTGATCCTCTCCCACGCGGCCGAGCACTGGGGCTACCGCGCGCCCGAGCGCTTCGTCGAGATGGCGCGTTGGTCGGACGTCATCGACGCCGCGCGGTACCGCTCCGTCGAGCAGGCGATCTTTGGCGACGAGCCCGCCCTGCGCATCGCGCGTGCCCTCACCGCCGCGCCCAACGTGGACTTCGTCGACGTGCTCGTCGGCGCGATGCGCGACGGAACCCTGGACGAGATCGCCGACCGCGACGACGTCGAGAAGGCGCACCAGCGCGCCTCGCGCAACCGCGACCGGGCGCTCGAGCAGTTCCCGCCCACGGTCAAGTGGCGGCGCGCGGGCGTCTTGTGCTACGACGCCTCCTCGAGCCAGATCCGGCGCGAGCGTTTCGCGGCCTTCTACCACCACCCCGACATCTCCTACGCGGTGGGCGTGATCCCCACGCGCTCGGGTTTCCACGTCACCTGCGGCGAGAACCCCTGGAACCTGCCCCGCGGCGGCGTGCACGTCGGCGAGCTGATGGAGCGCTACGGGGGCGGCGGCCACCGCGCCGTGGGCGGCGCCAACCCGGCCGATCTGGCCGAGGCGCGGCGCGTGGCGAACGAGATCGGCGAGCATCTGGTGGCGGCCCTGACGGGCGGCGCGCCGGAGGCGAGCGCGCCGTGACCGAACCCGCGACCGAGGGGCGCGCACTGCTCGAACTCTCCCCGGAGGAGCTCACGGCCAAGGTCGTGGCCCTGGGCGGTCGAACGTTCCACGCCCGCGTCGTGCGCCGCGAGGTGCTCGTGCGCGGCGTGCTCGACTACGGCGCGATGACCTCCCTGCCGCGCGCCCTACGTGACGCGCTGTCCGAACAGGTCCCGCTGCTGGCCGGAGTGGAGGCCGGGCGCAGCGTGGCGCCCGACCGCACGACCAAGCTCCTGATCGCCCTGCCGCGGCGCGGCGTCCAGGACGCGACGGTCGAGACCGTGCACATCCCGCCGCGCCGGCCCGAGAGCGGCAAGGGCGCGACCCTGTGCGTCTCGACCCAGGTCGGTTGCCCGGTGGGCTGCCCGTTCTGCGCCTCGGGGCTGGCGGGCCTCGCGCGCAACCTCGAGGCGCACGAGATCCTCGAGCAGTTCGTGCGCGGCCGAGCCCTCGGGCCCCTCTCGCGCTCGGTGGTGATGGGCATCGGCGAACCGCTGCTCAATTATGGCGCACTGCGCGCGGCCCTCGACGTCGTGCACGGCGAGATGGGCCTCTCGGCGCGCAAGATCACCGTCTCGACGGTGGGTTTCCCCGAACGCGTGCGACGCGTCGCCGAGAGCGACCCGCCCCACGAGCTGGCGATCTCGCTGCACACGCCCTTCGACGCGCAGCGCGACGAGCTCGTGCCCGCCATGCGCGGCACGCCGATCGAGGAGGTGCTGGCGGCCGGCGATGCCTGGTTCGGCGCCACAGGCCGCGAGGTGACCTACGAGATCGTGCTGCTCGCGGGCCTGACCGACACCGCCGAACATGCCCGCGAGCTCACCAACCGGCTCGTCGGCCGGCGCTGCACGGTCAACCTGATCCCCTTCAACGCCGTGCCCGAGAGCCCCTACCGCCGCCCCTCCCCCGACTCGGTGGAGCGCTACCGGACCACCCTCGACGAGGCCGGCCTGGTGGCGACGGTGCGTTGGTCACGCGGCCTCGAACGCGACGCCGCCTGCGGTCAGCTCCGCGCCCGCGAGGCCGGCCGCGCTTGAGAGGCCGAGAAAAAGTCGAGCGGACCCGGAACGGACCCAGAGCAGACCATCCAGACGGCCTCTCAGAACGCCCTTTGGACGGCCGGCAAGCCGGCCGTACCGAGAGTGCTCGAATTCTCCTCGCACTCTGAGGGCGCGTCGGGTCCGTCGGGATCAGACCGGCTCGAGGGCCCGCAGGCTGTCCGCCACGCGCTCGAGCGCCTGCTCGATCTCGGCCGGGGAGACCACGAAGGGCAGGCGGAAGCGGATCGCCCGCTCGCCCGAGGGTAGGGCCAGGAGCTGTTTGTCGCGCAGGCGCGCCAGGGCGCGGTCGCGCAGGGCCGGGTTCTCGAGGGTGTAGGCGACGAGCGAGCCCATGCCGCGCACGTTGGAGATGCGGCCGTGGGACTTCGCCAGGGCGCGCAGGCCGGAGAGGAACTGCTCGCCGCGCTCGCGCACGTTGCGCACGAGGTCCTCGGCCTCGATGATCTCGATGAAGCGCTGGCAGCGCACCATGTCCACCAGGCTGCCGCCCCAGGTCGAGTTGATGCGGCTGGGGTTGTGGAACACGTTGTTCGGCACCTCGTCGAGCCGCTTGCTGGCGTAGATGCCGCACACCTGGGTCTTCTTGCCGAAGGCCACGATGTCGGGCGCGACGCCCTTCACCTGCCACATCCAGGGCTGGCCGCTGCCGAAGAAACCGGTCTGGACCTCGTCGAAGATCAGCAGGGCCTGGCGCTCGTCGGCGATGCGGCGCAGCTCGCGCAGGAACTCGGGCCGGAAGTGGTTGTCGCCGCCCTCGCCCTGCATGGGCTCGATCAGGATGCAGGCGATGTTGCGCGGGTCGGCGCGGAAGGCGGCCTCGATCTCGTCCAGGGAGCGACGCTCCTCGGCCGCGACGTCGTTGGCGATGCCGCCGTCGAGGTCGAACTCGAGGGCCGGCGCGTGGACCCGCGGCCAGTCGAACTTCGGGAAGAGCGCGATCTTCTTGGGGTCGCTGTTGGTGACCGAGAGCGTGTAGCCGCTGCGGCCGTGGAAGGCGCGCCGGAAGTGCAGCACCTTGAGCAGACGCCCGTCCTCGACGCTGTCGACGCCCAGGAGCTGCGCCTTCCAGTCGAAGGCCGCCTTCAGCGCGTTCTCGACCGCCAGCGCGCCGCCGGAGATCCAGAAGTGGTAGGGAAAGCCGGGCGGGGTGACGCGGGTCGCGAAGCTCTCCACGAACTCCGCCATGTAGGTCGTGTAGAGATCCGAGTTGGCCGGGTTGTTGGTGGCCGCGACCAACAGGCGCTCGGCGAAGCGCGGCTCGTGCAGCAGCGGGTGGTTGTAGCCCACCGGCCAACTCGCGAAGCAGGTGAAGAAGTCGAGGTGGTCCTGGCCCGTGCGCGCGTCGTGCAGCCAGGAGCCCTTGGACCGCTCGAGGTCCATCACGAAGGGGAAGCCGTCGGCGAGTTGGTGGCGCTTCAGCGTGCCGTGGACGTCGGTGGCTTGGATCATGGCGGTTCCTCGGGGGGTCTGGCGCCGCGCGGGCATAGGGCCGACGCGGAGCGGTGGGCGCGGTCTCCCCCCGCAGCCGGGGGCCGACGGGGCTCCGGCCCTCCCTCGGCCGTCTCCGGCCCGGGGCTGGAGGGCGGCGCTGGGGGCGGGAGGTCTCAGGGCGCGAGGTCGAACTCGTCGGCGCAGCGCAGCGCCGCTCCGTCGTCGTCGGCCCGCAGGAGGCGCAGCACGGGCGCCGGGCGGCGGGCCCGGGCCAGGCGCATGCGGGGCTCCACGTTGGTGAAGACCAGGGGTTCGAGCCTACCCTCCCGCGCGCGCCGCTGCGACCCCCGCCCTCCCCCGGCCCGGCCCGGGGCCCCGTCGAACCAGGTCCCCGAGTCCCCCCGCAGCAGGGTCGCGCCCTCGTCGAGCCCCAGGCGCCGCAGGCGCTCCACGTGCCGGGGCGCCTCGGGATCGATCGGCGCGAGGGGGCCGAGCGGGTCCTCGCCCAGGGCGTCCAGCTCGACCAGCAGGGCCGCGCTGAAGGCCGAGAACAGGCGCCGGTGCACGACCACCCAGCCGGCCTGGCCGGCGGCCTGGCCCGAGAGGGCCTCGGAGCGGCCCAGGGCGGCGCGGGCGATGCGCCGCGCCGCGCGGGCGGGGTCGTCCGTGCCGCGCACGACGGCGCAGCTCCCGGAGAGAGCCTCGAAGCGCACGGGGAGCGGCCCGCGACGGCCGCCCTGGCCCCGGCGTGGGCGGGTGCCGCCCCCGGTGGACGCGGGCCCCAGCCCGCGCTCGCGGCCCGCGAGCTCGAGCACCTCGGCCCCACGATCGGCGTGGTCGAGCACCAGGGCGAAGTCGACGCCGGGGCCGGATAGGCCCGCCCGCAGGACGCTGGCCCCGTCGTCGAAGAGCAGCGCCAGCGCGCCCGGCGGCAGGTCGGCGTGGTCGAGGGCCAGGCACAGCTCGCGCGCGATCCCCGGCAGGGCGCCGTCGGCGACCAGGATCACGCTCCAGCCCTCGAGCAGCATCGGCCACAGCCGCACGACGAGGCCCTCGAACAGGGCCGCCCCGTGCACGCGCACCAGGGCCGTTCCCGGTTCGGTGGGGAGTTCGGCGGGCAGCCGCGGAGCGCGTCGGCGGCGCTCGCCGAGGGCCGCCACGCCGGCCCGCCGCGCGGCCCGGATCCAGGGCTCGACCTCCGACGCCAGGGCCCCGAGCTGCGCGGCGAGCTCGCCCCCGGGGTCGCCGAGGAACAGGTCCTCGGCCAGCGCATCCTCGAGCAACTCACGGCGTTCGGCCCGCGTCCACGCGCGCCACGCAGCGCCGCCCTCGCGCGTCGCCGCGAGCGCCTGCTCGAGGTCCTCCGCGCCCGAGCGCGGCCAGCGCACCCCAGGCCCGCCGCCCGCCGGCGCCGACTCGTAGCTCCGGCCGCCGTGCGCCGGACGCCAGGTCCCGCCGATCCAGTTCCCGTGGGGCTGCTCCAACCTGGGGTCGTATCCTAGTGCGGCGTTGTCCGCCGACCAATCGAGCACCCCCTCCGGCCCGCCGCGCCTGCGCCATCGCCCCGATCGGCACGTGCGACGCAAGCGGGACTTCGAGCGCGCCTTCCGCGGCGGCAGCCGGGCCCGGGGCTCGATCCTGCTGGTGATCGTGGTCCCCAACGAGCTCGCGGTCACGCGCCTGGGGCTCTCGGTGGGCAAGGGCGTCTGGCGGCGCGCCGTGCAGCGCAACCGCGTGCGGCGCATCTTCCGCGAGGCGTTCCGCCTGGAGCAGCACGCGCTGCCGAGCGGCGTGGACATCGTGCTGGTGCCCGCGGTCAAGGGCCTGTGGCCCGAGCTCGGGGCCACGCGCGCCGAGCTCGTCCAGCTCGCGCGCAAGGCCCTGCGCCGCTACCGCGAGAAACTGGCCTCGGCGGCGCCGCGCGACGCCTCCGCCGCGCCGACGGGTGGGGAGAACGCGCCATGAGGCTCGCGCGTCGCCTGGCGGTCCTGCCGATCCGCCTCTACCAGCGCTGCATCTCGCCCTTCCTGCCCCCCACCTGCCGCTTCCGGCCGACGTGCAGCCAGTACGCCCTCGAGGCGCTGCTCGCCCACGGCCTGCTGCGCGGGAGCTGGCTGGCCCTGCGCCGCGTCGCGCGTTGCCACCCCTTCGCCGCGGGCGGCTGGGACCCCGTGCCGCCCCCCCGCGGCGCGCCGCCGGCCGGGGACGGGGGGCGCCCGCCCGAAGCCCCCGCGGGTCCGGAGCGGTAGCCCTCGGGTCCCGCGCCCCGAGCCGATATCCTCTCCGCCCCCACGAACCCCAGCCACCTCCCCGATGCGCCGTTCCCTCCTGCTGTTCCTCGGCCCGCTCCTCTCCCTCGCGCTCGGTTGCGACTCCGGCCGCAGCTCCGCCGCCGCGGAAGCGAGCGCCCCCGCCGCGACGCGCGCCGACGAGCCCGCCCTGGGTGATTCCCCGGCCCCGCCCATCCCGGGCGCGCAGCGCGTCGATCACCTGATCCTGCCGGGCGAGGAGCGCTTCGCGGAACTCTGGCAGCTCACCTTCTCCGGCGAGAACGCCGAGGCCTACTTCAGCCCCGACGGCAAACGCCTGGTCTACCAGCGCCGCGCGATGGACGAGGTCTGCGACGCGATCTGGGTCACGCCCGAGGCCGCGGGCGAGCACCGCCGCGTGTCGAGCGGAAAGGGCGCGACGACCTGCGCCTACTTCCTGCCGGACGGCGCGCGCGTGCTCTACGCCTCGACCCACGCCGCCTCGCCCGAGTGCCCGCCCAAGCCCGACCGCAGCGAGGGCTACGTGTGGGCGATCTACCCCAGCTACGACATCTACGTGCAGGACCTGGTGGGCGGCGAGCCGCGGCGCATCCTGGGCGGCGAGGGCTATGACGCCGAGGCCACCGTGTCGCCCAAGGGCGACCGCTTGGTGTTCACCTCGACGCGTTCGGGGGACCTCGAGCTGTGGACCGCGAACCTCGAGGGCTCCGAGCTCTTCCAGGTCACCGACTCGGTCGGCTACGACGGCGGCGCCTTCTTCAGCCACGACGGCGAGTGGCTCGTGTTCCGCAGCACCGCCTGGACCGAGGGCCAGGAAGAGGCCGAGCAGGCGGCCTTCCGCGAGTTGCTCGGGCGCTGGAAGGTGCGCCCCAGCCGCATGGAGATCCACGTCGTGCGCACCGACGGCAGCGAACGCAGGCAGGTGACGCGCCTGGGGGGCGCGAACTGGGCGCCCTACTTCTTCCCCGACGACTCGCGCATCCTGTTCGCCTCGAACCACCACACCCTGGCGAGCGGCGGCCGGCGCTTCAACCTGTTCGCGGTGGACGCGGACGGCCAGAACCTCGAGCAGGTCACCTTCGAGGAGACCTTCGACTCGTTCCCGATGTTCAGCCCCGACGGGCGCTGGCTCGTCTTCGGCAGCAACCGCGGCGGCAAGGCGCAGGGCGAGACGAACCTGTTCCTGGCGCGCTGGCGCTGAGTGGGTCACTCGCGCTGGCTCGACACCAGCGTGACGAGCGCGCTCTCCTCGCGGCCCTCGCGCAGGAAACGCACCCGCACCACGTCGCCGGGCTTCTTGACGCCCAGCGCGTACATCAGGTCCTGCACGGAGTCGATGCGCAGCTCGTCCATCCCGATCAGCACGTCGCCGGCGAGGAAGCCCGCGCGCTCCGCCGGGGAACCGGGGCTGGTCCCGCCCAGGCGCACGCC
Organism: uncultured Planctomycetaceae bacterium; assembly: GCA_964394665.1. Classification (GTDB taxonomy): domain Bacteria; phylum Planctomycetota; class UBA1135; order UBA1135; genus CAYMYN01. Next base: position 34,209 of record CAYMYN010000024.1, on the reverse strand, counting down.
CGGTCCAGAGAAGCCGTAGTCGGGCTGGGAGCCGAAGCGCACCGCGAAGCCGCGCATGGCGCGTCCCTCGCCGGCGGGCTCGGCGGCGCTCTCCTCGGCGAAGGGCAGCTCGCCCGCGCGCGCCGCGCGCCGCAGGAGATCGAGCGAGAGGGTCGTCACGCGCGCCGCGCCCAGGGCCTCGAAGCGGTCGGCGGTGTCGCTGGGCCGGTGGTAGTCGCCGTGCAGGCCGCTGAACAGGTGCAGGGCCGGCACGCGGCGGCGCACGAAGGGCTGGTGGTCGCTGCCGCCCACGCCCTGGGCCGAGAGGTTGACGTCGAGCTCGAGCCCCGCGGCCGGGCCGGCCTCCGCCAACCAACCCGCGAAGGCCGGCGACGAACCGGCGGCGAGCACGATCAAGCGGCCGTTGCCCGCTCGCCCGACCATGTCGAGGTTGAGCTTGAAGCGCAGGCGCTCGAGGGACACGGTCGGCCGCTCGAGGAAGTGCTGGCTGCCGAGCAGGCCCAGCTCCTCACCCGACCACAGGGCGAAGAGCACGTCGGCCGGGGGCGGCGCGGCGCCCAGCTCGCGCGCCAGCTCGAGGATCACCGCCACGCCGCTGGCGTTGTCGTCCGCGCCGTGGTGCACGGCGCCGAACTCGGCCGGCGCGAGCGATCCGGGCCCGCCCAGCCCCAGATGGTCGAAGTGCCCCCCCACGATCAGCAGCGGCCGCGCGCCCGCGCTGGATGCGCTCCCACGCAACAGACCCAGCACGTTGTAGGCCGTGCCCGTCCCGCGCCACACGTCGGCCGAAACGCGCAGCTCCGCGCCCTCGACCTCCGCCGGCGCCGAGGCCCGCGGGTCGGCGTCGAGGGCGCGCACGCGGGCCTCGAAGTCCGGCAGGAGGCGCTCGGCGGTCGCGACCGAGACGAACAGGGCCGGGATGCCGGCGCGCGCCCCCGACCCGGGGTCGAACTCGAGCAGCGGCGCTCCGCGTTCGTCGGGGTGCTGGGCGATGAGCACCGCCGCCGCGCCGCGGTGCTTGGCGGCCATGACCTTGGCGAAGAGCGCGCGGTGCGGCGCCAACAGGCGCAGGGCCTCTTCGCGCTCGGCCTCGCCCGCGCCCCAGGCCGGCGGCGCGCCGCGCACGAGCAACGCGATGCGGCCCTCGGGGGCACCCGCGCCCCGCGGGCCGTGTTCGGCCAGGCCGAGCTCGGCTTCGTCGATGCCGTAGCCGTGGAACCACAGCGGTCCCTCGGCGACGCCGCCCTGGGCGCAGAACAGCGGCCGCAGGTCGTCGAGCGCCAGCGCGCCGCGGCCGTCCCGGCCCTCGATGCGTGAGCCGCCCCGATCCTCGGGGCTGAGCGGCACGGGGAAGGCCTGCAGGAAGCCCTGTTCGCCGGCGGGCTCGAGGCCGAGGTCCGCGAGGCGCGCCGCGAGCCATTCGGCGGCCTCGCGCTCCGCCGCCGTGCCCGCGCGTCGGCCCTCGCGCTCGGGCGCGGCCAGCCACTGCACGTCCTGGGTCAGGCGCTGCGCGCGCTCGGCGAGCGCCCGCTCCGAAGGGGCGGCCGACCCGGGGCGCAGCGCGGTCCCGGAGGTTCCGCAGGCCCCGAGCACGGACAGGGTCAGCAGCAGGGACAGGAACGGGAGGGCCCGGTGCGGGCGGCGCGGGGATCGCATGGCGCCCATCCTAGTCTTCACGGACACCGCTCCGGGCGCCGCGCGGCGGCACTTTCGGCCCCGGGGGGAGCGCGGCAGGCGCTACCCTTTGCGGCCCCGCATCGAGCTCTCCCATGGCGCGCCCCTCCTTCGCGAAGAAACTCTTCCTGGCCCTCGCCACGCCGCTCGCGGTGCTCGTGGTGCTGGAGGCGGCGCTGTACCTGGCGGCCTTCCGCCACCGGCCGCCGACGGCGCCGATCCTGATCTGGAACCCCGTCGAGGACCGCGCCCTCGACAACCAGGAGAGCCTCTTCCAGAGCGATCCGCTGACCCTCTGGTCGCCGCGGGCCGGGGCGCGCATCCCGTGGGGCGACAGCGAGCTGGTGAACGCGGGTGGCTTCCGCGGCCCGGACATCCCGCGCGAGCGCCGGCCCGGCGTCGCGCGCATCGCGACCCTGGGGGACTCCTCGACCTTCGGCATGGGGGTCGGTCAGGACGACACCTACAGCGCCCAGCTCGAAGCCCTCCTGCGCGCCGAGGGGCTCGAGGTCGAGATGCTGAACGCGGGCGTCGTCGGCTACACGATCCGCCAGGGGCTCGAGCGCTACCGCCACCAGGTGCGCCCCTACCGGCCCGACGTGGTCGTGGCCGCCTTCGGCGCGGTCAACGAACACCACATGGCGCTCTCGCTGGCCGACGATCCCAAGATCGCGCGCTCGCAGCAGGACTTCGGACCCCTGGCGCGGGCCCTGATGTGGGCGCGCGCCAACCTGCACGTGCCGCAGTTCCTCGATTATCTCGCCCTGCAGGTCGGCGGCGGGGTCGAGGGCCAACGCAAGCGCACCTTCGCGCGCCAGCGGCGCGAGGTCGAGCTGATGCGCTCGGCGGGCCGGCCCGACTGGAAGGGCACGCGGCGCGTGACCCCGGCGCGGTATCGCGAGCTGATCGGCGAGCTCGCCCGCGAGGTCGAGCGCGACGGCGCGCGCCTGGTCGTGCTCGTCATGCCGCGCGAGCGCAAGATGGAGACCGGCCACCCGGTGCTGATCGAGTACAGCGAGTCCACGATCCGCGGCGCGAAGGAAGCCGGCGTGCCCTGGTGCGACGGACGCCAGGCTTTCTGGCGGGCACTCGAGGCCAGCGATCCCCCCCCGAGCCTGTTCGTCCCCAACGACGCCTGGCACCCCAATCGCGAGGGACATGCCATCCTGGCGCGCGAGCTGCTCCCCACCGTGCGCGCCGCGCTGGAAGCGCCGCGCGGGGTGCAGCGCTAGTGCACTTCCAGGTCCTGTCGTCGGGAAGCGAGGGCAACTCGACCCTGGTGCGCGCCGGCGAGAGCTGGGTGCTCGTCGACGCGGGGCTCGGCCCGCGGGCCCTGGCCGAGCGCTTCACCGCGGCGCGCGTCGGCCCGGGCCGGCTCGACCACGTGCTCGTGACCCACGCGCACCTCGACCACTCGCGCAGCGCGGGCATCGTCGCCAAGCGCCAGGACGCACTCCTGCACGCGAGCACCGCGCTGCTGCGCCACCCGGCCCTGGCCCGCGCCCCGCGCCTCTCGACGGTGCCCGTCGGCGGCGACTTCGAGCTCCCGTCCGGCCCGGCCGAGGAGCCCGTGCTGGCGCGCGCCGTGGCCCTGCCCCACGACAGCGATCCGACCGTCGCCTATCGGCTCGAGCATGCCGGACGCGTGGCCGTGATCCTGACCGACATGGGCCGGCCGGATCCGGCGGTCGCGCGCCGTCTCGCCGGCGCGCACCTGTTGATGCTCGAGTTCAACCACTGCCCCGAGCTGATGGAGACCAGCGTCTACCCCCTGCCCCTGCGGCGGCGCATCGCCGGCGACCGCGGGCACCTCTCCAACGCCCAGGGCGCCCAGATGCTGCGCCTGCTCGCCTGGGAGGGGCTCGAGACGTTGGTCCTCGCGCACCTCTCGCAGAAGACCAACACGCGCGAGCGGGCCCTCGAGGCGGCGCACGGCGCGCTGCTCGAGCTCGGCCTCGGCCACGTCGCCGTGCACGTCGCCGACCAGCACACGGTGGGCCCGAACCTCGCCGTGTGATCCCCGCCGCACCTCAGGCCGGCGGGCGCCAGAAGAGGCTCCAGCGCACGATCGCGGCCACGGCGATGAAGGCGTCCTTGAGGCCGATCTTCTTGCCCTCGGAGTAGTCGCGGCCCGAGTAGCTGATCGGCACCTCGTAGATGCGCAGGCGCATCTTGGCCAGCTTGGCGGTCATCTCCGGCTCGACCGCGAACGTGCGCGACTCGATGTCGAGCTTGCGCGCCACCTCGACCTTCATGACCTTGTAGCAGGTCTCCATGTCGGTCAGGTTGAGGTTGGTGAACATGTTGCTGAGCAAGGTCAGCATGCGGTTGCCGACGTAGTGCCAGAACAGGTGCACGCGCACGTACGGGCCGCCGAGGAAGCGGCTGCCGTAGACGACGTCGGCCTTGCCCTCGAGGATCGGGCGCAGCAGGATCGGATAGTCCGCCGGGTCGTACTCGAGGTCCGCGTCCTGGATCAGGACCACGTCGCCCTGCACCTCGCGGAAGCCCGTCGCCAGGCCCGCGCCCTTGCCGCGGTTCTGCTCGTGGTGGAAGCAGCGGATGTTGTCGTAGCGCTGGGCGAGTTCGGCCATGATCTCGCGCGAACGGTCGCGCGAGGCGTCGTCGACCAGGATCAGCTCCTTCTCGTAGGGCGTCTTCTGGACCCGCTCCACGATCTGGGCCAGGGTGGCCTCCTCGTTGTAGACGGGCATCACGATCGAGAGCTTCATGGCGAGGGCACGGGCGGCCGGCGGAGCGGGCGCGGGGGGCGGGCAAGGTAGCCAGGGCGTCCGAACGGGTCCACCGCGTGTCCCCCACCGTCGGTCGCCGCCGGGGCCGGACTGGAGCAAGCGCTCAGCGCCGGGGTTCGGAGCCCGGGTCCTCGAGCCCGCCAAAGAGCGCATCGAGGCCGAGGAAGTCGACCAAACCGTCCTGCAGCTCGCGGTAGGCGGGTTCGCCCTCGATGCACCACAGTGGCTTGAGAAACAGGCGGAAGATCTCGGCGTCGGGCCGCCGGCGCAGGGCCTGGACCTCGGCGCGGCGCGCGCGCCAGTGACCGAAGCGGCCCAGGAGGTCGTTGACGGCCAGCAGGTCGGCGGCGCCCAGGCGCCGCACGGGCAGGGTCTCCTCCAGGCTCGAGCGCGCGCGCTCGAGGAGCCGCCGCACGGGGCCGCCGGCGCTCATCTCGGCCCGCTCGATGCGGAAGGGCGTGTCGTCGGTCAGCCCCGAGACGATGTAGGCGCGCCGCATCGCCAACGCCAGCATGGCCGGCAGCACGCGGCGCAGGTTGGCCTCGTCGTAGTTCTTGAAGCAGGCCAGCAGGGGATTGCGCACCTGCAGCAGGCGGATCATCTCGATCGGCAGGCGCCGCGAGGTGCTCGAGTGGTGGTGGTAGCAGACCGAGGTCGGCACGTACCAGATCGACTCGCCCGCGAGCCAGGTGCGCCAGCCCAGGTCGACGTCCTCGTAGTAGGCGAAGAACTCCTCGTCGAAGCCGCCCAGGCGCCGGAAGAGCGGCGCGTCCATGGCCATCGCGCCGCCGCAGGCGAAGAGCGTCTTGCGGAACACGTCGAAGCGCGCGTCCGGCGCTTCGTCGACGCCGCGCTGGATTCCGATGCCGTGGAAGTTCATCCCCCCGCCGGCGCCGTTGATCAGCTTGCCGTCCCAGGAGTACATCTTCGAGGTCGTGGCCGCGCACTCGCCGCGCACGAGCGGCGCGACCAACTCGCGCAGCCAGGTGCGCTCGACGCGCATGTCGTTGTTGAGGAAGACGTAGACGTCGGCCTCCGGCGCCGCCGCCGCGCCCTGGTTGCAGCCGGCGGCGAAGCCGACGTTGCGCGGGTTCTCGATCAGCCGCACCCAGGCGTGGTCGCGGCGCATCTCGGCCACGCTGCCGTCGCTCGAGCCGTTGTCGACGAGCACGACCTCGAAGCGCTCGCGCGGGTAGTCGAGGGCGCCCAGGGTCTCGAAGCACGGCCGCAGGTGGTGGCGCCCGTTGAGGTTCAGCACCACGATCGCGCAGCGCGGCCACTCGCGCGGCGTGGGCATCGCGCCCGGCCGCACCTCGAGCTCGCCGGGGCGCAGGGGTCCCCCCGCGGCCGTAGCCCCGCCGCCCGTTCCTTGGCTCGCGGGCTTCTCTCGAGCCGCCGCGCGCGCGGCGCCCCTGCGGCCCTTCTTCGGACGGCTCACGGGCCTTCCTCCGCGGGATCGCCGGAGCACTCGCGCACGCGCAGGGCGACCAGGCGCAGGTAGGCCTCCGGGCCGCCCGCGGCCAGCGCCGACTCGACCCGCAGGCGCGCGCCCGGACCGAGCTCGAGCACGAACGCCTCCTCGCGCAGGCGGTCCTCGCCCTGGGCGCGGAAGGGCTCGATGCGGTGCACCTCGCGGCCGTCGAGCAGCACGCGGCCGCCGAGCTCGACGCCGGGCTCGGCGCCCAGGGCCAGCAGCACGAGGCCCAGCTCCCGTCGGCCGCCGCCGGCCGCGCCCAACTCGTACTCCACCGCCGCCCCGCCGGGGCGCAGCAGCAGGTAGTCGCGGCCCTGTTCCTCGACCGGACCCTGGCGCCGCGCGCTGGCGCGCGCGCCGAGCTCGAGCAGCAGCCGCGGGGCGCGCGGAGGGCGCACGAGCGCAGCCAGGGCGCGGTAGCGGAACTCGGCCGCGGCCGTGTCCTCCTCGATGGTCTTGATCGGCGGGAAGTCGCGCGAGAGGCGCGCCAACAGGTCGGGCTCGTCGACCAACCGCCGCAGTTTGGCCGCCAGGTCGCGCGCGTCCCCCACCGCGAAGTGCAGGCCGTCGACGCCGTCGCGCACGTACTCGGCCATGCCGCCGATGTCGCTGGTCACGACCGGCGTCCGGAACAGGTGCGCCTCGTGGATCGTGATGGGCGAGTTCTCGAACCACACCGAGGGCACCACGAGCACGTCGATGCCGGCGTAGACCTCGGCCAGGCAGGCGTTGTCGAAACGGCCGTGGAAGGTGACCGCGGCGCCCTCGGCCAGGCGCGCCAGCTCGGCGTGGTGCGGATCGGAGGTGGGCTCGAACGCGCCGTGCACGTGCAGCTCGATCGGCAGCCCGACGAGCTCGCGCAGCGCGCGCAGCAGCACCTCGCCGCCCTTGTACCAGACCAGGGATCCGACGAAACCCAGGCGCAGGCGGCCGTCCGGGGCGACACGCTTCTCGAGGGCGCGCACGTGGTCGGTGCGCATGCCATTGTCCGAGAAGAGGAAGGTGTGCGGCTCGAAGGCGCCGCTCTCGAGCAGCTTGGCGCGCAGGAATCGGCTGGGGCTGATGCGCAGGTCAGCCGCCGCGAAGGCGCCCAGCACGTACTCCTGGCGGGCGGCCAGGTCCGCGTAGCCCTCCAGCGAGCGCCGCAGGCCCTCGGGCACGAGCTCGGTGCGCGCGGCGCTCTCGACCCAGGCCCCCACGAGGTCTCCGGCCGCGCGGTCCAGGCGCTCGGCGAACGGGATCCGCGCCAGCGCCTTCTCCTTCACGCACAGGTAGCAGCCGCTGCCGCGGTTGTGCTCGCAGCGCTCGCCGTCGGGGCGGATGAGCTGCACCCGCGCGCACAGCGCCCAGTAGTCGTGGCAGTGCACGATGCTCGGGATCCCGAGCTCGCGCGCGACGTGCACCAGGCCCGCCGAGGTGTGGATCAGGTGCTGGAAGTGCACGACGTCGGGGCGCTCGGCCAGCAACACGCGCCGGAAGGCCGCCTCGGCCCGCGGCTGGTGGTAGCTGTCGCGCAGGCGCGTGTGCTCGAGGCGGTGCACCAGGCGCAGCACGCGCAAGCCCTGGAACTCCGTCTCGTGCACCGAGAAGTCCTCGGGCCCGCCCTCGGCGGGCGAGCGATCGTCCCCCACGCGGGCCAGCACCACGACCCCGTGGCCGCGGCGCTGGAGCTCCGTGGCGAGGTTCTGGGTGTAGATCTCGGTCCCGGCCCAGGTGTCGGGCGGGAAGCCGTGCACGACGAAGAGCACCTTGACGCGCCCGTCGGCGCGCAGGGCCGAAGCTGGGCGCCTGAGCGGGCTGCGGCCGCCCTCGCACAGGCCCAGGAAGGTCGCCAGGCGCAGGGCCCGGGCGCGCTCGAGCTCGCGCGCCAGCGCCTCGCCCGCCACGCCGGCCGCCACCAGCGCCTCGCGGTCGCGCGCGAGCTGTCGTTCGGTCAGCACGCGCGCGTCGGACTCCGAGCCCACGCAGATGCGGTCGAGCCACTCGGCGTTGAAACGGCCGTCGATGTAGCCGCGCGCGTAGCACTCGTCGGCGTCGTAGTCGTGGCTGTGCTCGACGCAAGCCCGATCGTCGTACACGACCGTGTAGCCCGCCTCGAGCAGGGCGCGCGCCATCAACACGTCCTCGCCGAAGGCCGTGCGCGGGAAGGGATGGCGCTCCCACAGCTCGCGCCGCACGGCGCTGGCGACGTCGTTGAAGTTGTAGAGCAGACGCCGCGCGTCGCTCGAGAGCGCCGCGTAGGCCGCCGGGTCGTCGATGCGTTCCTCGCGCCGGCCGGGCTGGTAGCCGGGATCCTGGGCGCTGAAGGCGCGGGTCAGGAGCTCGGCGTCGGGCCGCGGCAGGTTGCGGCAGTAGGCGCCGCCCACCCGGGGGTCGTCGAAGTTCTGGACCAGGCGCGCCAGGAAGTGCTCGTCGGCCGGGATGGCGTCCTGGGTCAGGAAGACGAGCAGGTCGCCCCCGCTGCGGGCGGCGAGCAGGTTGCGCGTGTCGCCGTGGTCGAACTCGACCTGGTGGATGCGCGCCACGCGCATCGGCACCGGGAAACGCCGGGCCCAGGCCACGAGGTGCTCGTAGGTGCCGTCGCGCGAGCCCGAGTCGATGGCCAGGAAGTCCCAGGGGAGCTCGAGGCGCTGCGCCGCGAGGGAGCCGAGGACGCGCTCCAGGAATTCCATGCCCTGCCAGGTGGGCATCAGAACGGAGACGGAGCGGATGGGTCGCATGCCGGGGGCGCGCAGGGCGGCCGGCGCAGTAGAGCGGCTGGGTTCACGGGGCGGAAGGGCGGGGGTCACCCCGCGGGCCCCAAGGGGCCGCGGCTGCCGCGGTACTGCCCCCACACCTGGGCGCCGCGGAGGGCCAGCGCCCGGGCCATGTGCGCCCAGCGCTCGCCCCAGGGCAACGCGGCCAGGTGGCGCGCGTCGGCGCGCAGCTCGTAGGCCAGGCCGCGCAGCACCGAGCGGAGATCGGGCCGCACGCGCCGGCCACAGGCGCTGCGCTGGAAGGCCGCGTCCACGCGGTAGCGCGCGAAGGCCTGGGCCGGAGTGTAGGCGTGGGCGTGGAAGCAGACGGCCGCGGGCACGAAGGCGATGCGATGGCCGGCCCCCAGGGCGCGCCGCGCCCAGGCGAGGTCCTCGCCGAAGTCGACCTCGGGGAAGGGCAGCGCGCGCCAGACCTCGGCGCGCAGGGCGGCGGCGACGTCGTTGAAGCGCGGGCGCCCGTCGTCGCCCGCGGCATCCTCCGGGCCCAAGAGCAACGGCTCGGCGCGCGCCTCGGGGCGGTCGAGCGCCGTGCGCGCGGTGAGCGGATCGTCGCCCGGGTGCGGCAGGATGCGCGCGGTCGCGGCCGCGACCCCCGGCGCCTCGACGGCCGCGGCCAGGGTCGCGAGGAAGTCCGCGTCCCGGGGCAGGGCGTCCTGGGAGAGGAACACCAGCACCCGCCCGCGGGCGGCGGCGGCCAGGCGGTTGCGGGCCGGGCCGTGGCGGAACTCGTGTTGGGGGATCGTCTCGACGCGCGCCCCCGCCGCGGCGAGCAACTCGGGCGTGCGATCGCTCGAGGTCGAGTCGAGCGCCACCAGCTCGAAGCCGCCCGGCAGGCGCTGCGCGGCGAGGGCCGGCAGCAACCGCTCGAGGTGCGCCGCGCCGTTCCAGGTCGGCAGGCAGACCGAGACGTGGGGCGCGTCCATCGCCGGGCGGGATCAGGGCGCGAGGCGCAGCAGGGCGCCGGCCTGCGCGTCGAGCAGGTACAGCACGCCCGCGTCGGTCAGGGCCAACGAGGCGACGCCGCCGGGCGTCGAGCTCGGCGCGAGGGAGGCCTCCGCGCAGTCGACGCCCAGGGGACAGTCGGCCGCGCCCTCCATCAAGCGGCGCAGCACGCCGGTCGCCGAGTCGATCCACCACGCCGCTCCCGCGGCGTCGCCGAGCAACGCGCTCGGGCTCGCCAGACGCGCCTCGCCCGCTCCGCCCTCGAGCGTGGCCGACTCGCCGGCGACGCCCAGGACGGTGAGGAGCTCGCCGTCGAGCTCGGCGAAGGGGCCGAAGGTCGCCAGTCCCAGACGGCGCAGCACATGGCCCCCACCGAAGGAGCCGGCCTCGACCACGAGCAAGGAGTTCGTGCAGGTCGCGACCAGCCCCACCGGGGTGTCGAGGCGCGCCTCGCCCAGGCGCCCGTCCAAGGTCTGGGGCAGGCCGTCGCCGACGAGGGTCCGCACCGCGCCGGCGGAGACGCGCCGGATGGCGTGGTTGCCGGTGTCGGCCACGAACAGGTCCTTGGCGCCCCCGGGTCGCTCGACCGGCACGACCATCGACGGGCGGTCGAAGTTGAAGCGCGCCGCGACCGGAGCGGGGAGGGCCGGCCCGTCGGCGAAACCGGGCACCGCGCTCGGCAGGCCCGCGAGCAGCGCGACCTGGTCGGGCACGAGCCGGTCGACGGCGAGCAACACGTTGGCGGCGTGCTCCATCACGACCAGCAGCTCGCCCGAGAGCACCGCCAGCCCCGAGAGCTCGGGCACGACCGCCGCGCCGGCGTCCGCGAGCAGGGTCGCGACCGCGCCCGGCCCGACCAGGGTCGTCACCACCGGGAGATCCGGGTCGGAGACGTCGATCACCGCCACGGTCGCGTCGGCCCCGGTGACGTACAGCAGCTCGCTGCCGCGCGCCGCGGCCACCTGGCTGGCGGGCCCGAGCGCGAAGCCCCCGAGGTCGACCGCCGTCGGCGCCGCGCCCAGGGTCGGCGTGGCGCCCGAGCATCCCGAGGCCCCGTCGGCGTTGGGCACGATCGGCAGCGTGATCCCCTGGCGGGCCTCGGAGTCCGCGTTGCGGCACGCGCCGAGCGCCAACAAGAGGGGCAGCGCCAGGGCCGCGAGCGGGCGCGTCGTTCGGGAGGGCTCCACGCCGGGGAGTCTGACGGCGCCAGCGCGGGGAGACAAGGCTGGACGCGGCGCCCGCGCTTCAGCTACGCGCCTCGCCCTCCGCCGCCGGCGATCCATCGCCCGTCTCGGCCACGCGCACCTCGCGGCCGTCGCTCCACACGCGCCGGCCCTGGCCCTCCTCGAGGGTCGCCAGGCGCACCGGGGCGCCCCACAGGCGCGCGATCTGGCGCAGGCTCTGGCCCGCCTGGGCGAGCTGCAGGTCGCGGCCGTCGTGGCGGTGGCGCAGGACGAGCTCGCCCCGCCCACCGCCCTCCACGTCGACCAACTCGATCTGGGGCGCACCGCCCCAGGTCAGGTCGCGCAGGATGCGCGCCTTGAGCGGCTCGAACTCGCGGCTCGAGATCTCGAGTTTCCCGCTGCGCGCGTTGCGCTGGTAGAGGAAGAGCTGGCTGGTCGCGGCGAACTCCTCGTCCAGCACCGTGTCGACGAAGGTCGCGTCGCTGTGCACGCGACGCAGGCGGAACAGGTCCAGCCCCTTGCGCTCGGCGTGCCGGAAGAGATCGATGCCGAGCTTGTAGGGATTGAGCTGGCCGGGCGCGGCCGCCGTCGCGCCGCTGTGGCAGTCGGCGAAGTCGATGATCTCGTCCACGCCGAGCACGCCCGCGGTCAGGATGCGGCTGTGCCAGAAGGAAGCCCAGCCCTCGTTCATGACCTTGGTCAGGCGCTGGGGCAGGAAGTAGTAGGCTTCGTCGCGCACGATGCGCAGCACCTCGCGCTGCCAGGGTTCGAGGGGCGCGTGCTCGACGAGGAAGCCCAGCAGGTCGAAGGTCGGCAGCTCGCGCGCCGAGGGCGGCGGCGGCGCCGCCGCGTGGCCCTCGAGGGCGGCCTCGAAGCTGCGCCGGGCGCGCTCGACGCGGCTCTCGCGCTCGATCGCGGCCAACTCGCGACCGCGCGCGCGCCGCAGGGGCAGGTAGGGGTCGATCAGCGTGTCGAGGGACAGCGCGACGTCCATGAAGCGTTCGACCTCGTCCTGGCCGTGCTGGTCGATCAGCCGCCGGATGCGCGTGCCGTGGCTGGCCATCGCGTCGAGCATGCGCCGGTCGGTGGGCCCGAACCAGACGTTGTGCTTGAAGAAGTCCGCGTGCCCGAAGACGTGCGCCATCACGAGCTTCTGCTCCATGAGCGAGTTCGAGCGCACGAGGTAGGCGTAGGTCGGGTCGTTGTTGATGACCAGCTCGTAGATCTTGGAAAGCCCCCAGGAGTAGCCCTTGTCGAGGCGCTCGTACTCCATGCCGAAGCGCCACGAGGGGTACCGCACGGGGAAGCCGCCGTAGGCCGCGAGCGCGTTCACGTCGCGCGCGTCGACGGTCTCGAACACGACCTCGAAGAAGTCCAGGCCCGCGTCGCGCGCGATGGCCTCGATCTCCTGGGCCAGGCGCCGCAGGTCGGGGGTCAGCGTGCGGGATCCGACCATGGCCTTAGCGCCCCTTGCCCAGGAAGGCCCGGATGGCGGCCGGGATGTCCTCGCGTTCGTCGACGCCCACCGTCACCAGGTTCTCGGCCCCCGCCAGAGCCGCGTCGAGGTCCTTCTTGAACTGCCCCGAGCCGTAGGCGCTCTTGACCTGGCCGTAGCAGAACTGGTTCACGCGCGGCAGCAGCTCGTCCCGCAGGAGCACCACGCAGCGCTCCGTGTCGCGGGCCGACCAGTTGTCGCCGTCGGAGAAGTGGAAGGGGTAGATGTTCCACTCCTCGGGGCGGTACTTCTCCTGGATCTGGCTCAGGACCAGCTCGTAGGCCGAGCTGATCTTGGTTCCGCCCGATTCGCGCAGGTGGAAGAAGGTCTCCTGGTCGACGATCTTCGCCGCCGCGTCGTGCACGATGTAGACGACCTCGAGGTTGTCGTACTGGTGCCGCAGCCAGGTGTCGATCCAGAAGGCCTTGATGCGCACGATGTCCTTCTGCTCGCGGCCCATCGAGCCGGAGACGTCCATGACGTGGAACACGACGGCCGAGGACTCGGGCTTGGGGTGGTCCTTCTTCCAGCGGATGCGTTCGTCCTCGGCGATCGGGATCACGCGCGGTCGCAGCGGATCCCACTCCCCCGCCGCCACGGTGCGCTTGAGCGCGTTGCGGTAGGTGCGTCGGAAGTGGCGCAGGGACTTGGGCCCGGTCTGGCGCACGCCCGAGTAGCGCCCGCCCTCGGTCGCGAGCTGACGATCGCCGCGCGGCTGGATGCGCGGGAGCTCGAGCTCCTCGCCGAGCATCTCGGCCAGCTCCTCGAGCTCGACCTCGACCTCCAGGATGTGTTGGCCGGGCTGCTCGCCCGCGCCGCCCGCGCCCTCGCCCTCCTGCTCCTTGCCCTCGACGGGAGAGCCCTCCTCGCCCGCGCCCTGACCCACGCCCTGCTTGGAGTTGTCGCCGAAGCGCAGGCGCGGCAGCTCGATCTCCTGGATCGGGATCGAGACCGAGTGTTCCCCGCGCCGCCCGATCAGCTCGGAGCTCGAGAGGTACTTGCGCAGGTCCCGGCGCAACCGCCCGCGGACGATCTCACGGAAACGCGCCCGGTCGCGCTCGATGCGGTACATGCCTAACCGCGCTGGGCGCCCTCCTGCTTGGCTTCCCCGCGCGCGAACAGGCCCGCCACGTACTGCAGCACCTCGTCCGCGGCCAACTCGTCGTAGCCGAACTCGCGCATCAGCCGGTCCCGGATGACGCCGATCTTCTCCTGCGTGTCGCGGTCGACGACCGTCGAGACCAGGCTGGTGAGCTGGATCGTGTCGCGGCGGTCCTCGAACATCTTGAGCTCCAGGGCCCGCCGCAGGCGCTCGTTCTCGGTGTAGCGGAAGGTCTTGCCCTCCAGGTGCACGGCCGCGATGTAGTTCATCAGCTCGTGCCGGAAGTCGTCCTTGCGCGCCTCGGGGATCTCGACCTTCTCCTCGATCGAGCGCATCAGGCGTTCGTCGGGGGCGTGTTCACGGCCGGCGGCGTCGACCACCATCTCGCGCGTGACGTAGGCCTTGACGTTGTCGATGTACTTGCCGCACAGCCGGTCGATGGCCTCGCGGTCGGCGGAGATGGCCACCTGCACCTCGCGCTTGACGATCTCCTCGTACTCCTCGCGGGCGGTGGAGACGAGCTGGGCGTAGCGCTTGCGCGTGTCCTCGTTCGAGATCAGGCTGTGGTGGCTGAGACCGTGCTCGAGCGTGTCGAGCACGTCCAGCGGCCCGATCGTCGGCCGATCGGAGACCATGCAGGCCGCGATGCAGTCCTGGACGTAGCGCGGGCTGACGCCGAGCATCCCTTCGCGCGGCGCGGCCTCGCGCAGCTCGCGCACGTGCTCGCGGCCGAAGCCGTGCACGTCCTCCCCGGCGTAGAGGCGCGCCTTCTGCACCAGGGTCAGGTTGGGATGCTGGGGATCCTCGAGGCGCGTCAGGACCGCCCACAGGGCGGCCACGGCCAGGGTGTGGGGCGCCACCGAGTGCACGGTGGCGTGCTTGCCGCCGAACTGGCGCTCGTAGATGCGCACCTCGTCCTTGACCGAGAGGTTGTAGGGCACGTCGATCTTGATGGTGCGGTCGCGGAAGGCCTCCATCAGGTCGTTGTTCTGGAGCTTCTTGTACTCCGGCTCGTTCGTGTGCCCGAGGATCACCTCGTCGATGTGCGTCTGGGCGAACTTGCGCGGCTTGATGGTGTGCTCCTGGGTCGCGCCCAGGAGGTCGTACAGGAACGCGACGTCGAGCTTCAACACCTCGACGAACTCGAGGATGCCGCGGTTGGCGACGTTGAACTCGCCGTCGAAGTTGAACGCCCGCGGGTCGGAGTCCGAGCCGTACTCGGCGATCTTGCGATAGTTGAGGTCGCCGGTCAGCTCGGTCGAATCCTGGTTCTTCTCGTCCTTGGGCTGGAAGGTGCCGATGCCCACGCGGTCCTTCTCGGAGAGCACCAGGCGCCGCACGCGCACGTGCTCGACGACGCGCTGCCAGTCGCCGTCGTAACGCTCCATCAGGCGCCGGTAGAAGAAGCGGCTGACCGGGTCGAGCTCGCCCTCGATCCGCAGGCGGTAGACCTTGCGCAGGTTCCGGTTCAGGCGCGCCTCGATGGCCGGGCGCGAGTGCTCGGGCACCAGCAACAGGGGCTCCTGGTGCATGGGCGAGTCGATCTCCTCGCCGTCCACCGACCAGTTGAAGGTGTAGAGCGCGCCCTCGGGGGTCTCGGAGTACTTTTCGAGCGCGCGCTTGAGCACGCGCGCGATCGTGCTCTTGGCCGAGCCCACCGGCCCGTGGAGCAGGATCACGCGGCGCTCGGGGCCGAACCCACAGGCGCCGGCGCGGATCGTCTGCACCAGGGCGTCGAGGGAGGCGTCCAGGCCGAAGATCGCGTCGCGGCCTTCACCCAGGGGGTCGGAGAACAGGTTCCAGCGGCGCGCGCCCCGCCGCCCCGCCGTGGGCTCCGAGCCGTGGGACTCGATCATGTCGAGCACCCGTTGCCAGGCGTTGCGCGCGACCAGGGGCTGCTCCTCGACCAACCCCAGGTAGTCCTGGAAGGAACCCTCCCAGGAGTGTTCGTGGAAGCGCGACCGCTCGTGGTCGGCGCGGATGAGGTCGAAGATCGAGGATCCGCTCATGGTCCGTGTGGGGGCTCTGGCGACGGGGAGCACCGCTCGGGGCGGCGGGAGAGCGCGGGGACGACCCGCGGCGGGGTCGGCCGACCGGGGCAGGACGGCCTCCTTCCATCGACGCTCGGCGCGCCCGGACCGGAGCGCCTTCCCCGGCGCGGCCGCTGCGCGCGGACCGGATCCGGTCCTGCGGGCCCGAGAGAGGGCCCAGCGGGCCCATCCGCCCGAGCGAGGCATCGCCCGGGCCCGGCCGCTATCCTGTGCCACATGTCGTCCTTCGAGCCCGCGCCGAGCGCGCTCCCGCGTCGGGCAACGGCCCTGTCCATCGTCGTCCTGGCCCTCGCTCTCAAGGCCTGCAACTCCGGGGCGGCGGCCTCGGAGGCGCTGCCCTTCGATTCCGCCCGGGCCTGGGCGCACCTGCGGCACCTGGTCGAGGACATCGGTCCCCGCTACGCCGGCTCCGAGGGCCTCGAGCGCACGCGCAGCTACTTGATGACGGAACTGTCCGCCTACGGCCTCCAGCCGCTGCGCGAGGAGTTCACCGCCCAGACGCCCAAGGGTCCGATCCCGATGGCGAACGTGTATGCCGACCTCGCCGCGCGCGATCCCGCCGCGCCGATGGTCGTCTTGTGCACGCACTTCGACACCAAGATCATGCCCTTCCACTTCGTGGGCGCGAACGACGGCGGCTCGGGCACGGCGGTGTTGCTCGAGCTGGCGCGGGTGCTCGCCAAGGGCGGACCCCGCGACGTCACGTATCGCTTCCTGTTCCTCGACGGCGAGGAGTCGATCGCGCCCGAGTGGGTCGACCCCGACAACACCTACGGCTCCCGTCACCACACCCAGGAGCTGCGGCGCACGGGGAAACACCGCAACGTGAAGGCCTGCGTGCTGCTCGACATGGTCGGCGACAAGCACCTGCGCCTGTCCACGGACGTGTACTCCGACCGCGAGATCCTGAACCTGTTCTTCAACGCCGCCCGCGAGAACGGCCTGGGCGCCCACGTCGGCGGCCCGCGCGAGATCATCTACGACGACCACCTGCGCTTCCTCGAGATCGGCATCCCGGCCGTCAACCTGATCGACTTCGAGTACGGCCCCCCCGGCGGCCCGCTGCGCGCCTGGTGGCACACCGCCGAGGACACCCTCGACAAGTGCTCCGCCGAGAGCCTCGACGCCATCGGCCGCATCGTCCTCCTGGGCCTCCCCGCCCTCGAACGCTGGGTCGCGAAGCGCTGAGGCCCACGACACCCGCATCGAGGGACGGGGACGAGCGGCCGGCCGCTCCCAGCGTGAGAAGCCTGCCCACGCTCCGCGCGACGGCCGGCTTGCCGGCCGTCCAGGAAGCGTCCTGACCGTCTGAGAAAAGAAACCGCACGCCCGCTTCCGGTCTGGACGCGGGCGTGCGGGGATCATCCTCGGACGGTCAGATCTCGGCGTGTTCCTCGCGGCGGGCGGGGGGGGTGATCTCGACCACGCGTTCGCCGGACTCGGCGTCGAGGGTGTAGGCGGACTCGTCGTCGGCGGCCAGCGCGGCCGCGTCGGCCAGGCCGGTCTCGGGGACGAGGTCGCTGCTGGCGCGGCGCGCGGCGTGGGGGCCGCCGGCGACCTCGGGCACGAAGGCGTCGACCTCCTCGAGCTGCACGGCGACCTTCTTCGAGACGCCTTTCGTCTCCATGGTCACGCCATAGAGGCTCTGGCAGGCGGCCATCGTGCCCTTGTTGTGGGTCACGACCACGAACTGCGTCGTCTCGCGGAAGCGCTCGAGCATGGACAGGAAGCGCTGCACGTTGGCGTCGTCGAGCGCGGCGTCGACCTCGTCGAGCACGCAGAAGGGGCTCGGCCGGCACTGGAAGACCGCGAAGAGCAGCGCCAGGGCCGTCATCGTGCGCTGACCGCCCGAGAGCAGGCCGATGGGCAGCATCTCGCGGCCCGGCGGGCGGGCCAGGATCTCGACCCCGGCCTCCATCACGTCCTCGCCCTCGGCCAGCTTGACGTCCGCGCGGCCGCCCCCGAAGAGCTGGCGGAAAATGACCTGGAAGGCGGAGCGGATCTCCTCGAAGGTCTCGAGGAACAGGCGCTTCGATTCCTCCTCGATGCGCCGCAGGGTCTCGCCCAACTTGCGCCGCGCCTCGGCCAGGTCCCCCACCTGGCCCTCGAGGAAGCCCAGGCGCCCGCTGACCTCCTCGAGCTCGGTGAGGGCGTCGAGATTGACCGGGCCCAGGCGCTCGAACTGCGCGCGCAGGTCGCGCACGCGGGCCTCGAGGGCCAGGAGCGCCGCGGCGTCCTCCAGCTCGGGCTCGGGCTCGAATCCGGCGAACAGGCCGGCCTCGTCGAGGGCGAGCTCTTCCTCCGCACGGCGCAGGAGGTCCTCGCGCGCGAGCTCCAGGCGCTGCACCTCGAGGCGCCCTTCGCCCAAGCGCCCGGCCACGGCCTCGAGGTCGCGGGTCAGCCCGCTCTCCTCCGCCCGCAGGCTCTCCAGCGCCGCGGCCTTCCCGGCCGCGCGTTCGCGCAGGGCGAGCAGATGGGCCTCGGCCTGGGCGCGCCGCGCCTCGAGCTCGGCTCCGGCCTCCACCAGGCGCTCGGCCTCGGCGCTGGCGACCTGGGCGGCCCCGGCCTCCTCGTCCGCGCGGCGCAGGGTGCGCTCGAGCTCGACGCGGCCCTCGGCCAGCACGCGCCGCTGATCGGCCAGACGCCGGTCGAGGCCTCCGACCTGCTCCTCGAGGCGCGAGAGCGCGACCTGCGTGCGGCCCTCCTCGCGCGAGGCGATCTCGCGCGCCTCCTCCAGGCCGCGGCGGTCGGACTCGAGCTCGACCAGGCGCGCGTTCTCGCGCTCGAAGTCGGCCTCGGCCGCCACCAGCGCCAGGCGCGCGGCCTCGAGCTCGCGTTCGATGCGCGCGCGCTCCGAGCTGGCGCCCGTCAGTTCGCGTTCGAGGTTCGCGAGCACGCCCCCATGGTCCGCCAGGCGCGCGCGGGCGGTGCCCAGCTCGCCCTGCAGGGCCAGGGCCTCGGCGCGCCGCGCGTCGAGCGCCGCCGCGGCCTCGCGCCGGGCGTCGCGCAGCTCGCCGCGTTGGACCAGGAGCTCGGCCAGGCGCTCGGCCTCGGTGCGCTCGCGCTCGAGCAGCCGGGCGACCTCGCCGCGCAGTTCCTCGGCCGCCGAGCGTCGACCCACCGCGCCCTGCACGAGGGTGCGCCGGCCGCCGATCACGCCGCCGGCGTCGGCCAGCTCGCCCTCGGGGGTCACGCAGCGCCAGCGCGGGTCGCGGGCCACCAGCGCCAGAGCCGTCTCGAGGTCGCGCACGACGAGCACGTCGCCGCACAGGGCCTCGGCCACCGCGCCCGCGCCCTCGCTGGGCTCGACCAGCGAGAGCAGGGTGCCGAGCACGCGTCCACCGAGCCAGCAACCCTCGATCTGGGGCGGCGTGAGGGGTTGTTTCTCGCCCAGCCCCGCGAGCACCGCCAGCGGCGCCTGCCCCTGGTCGCGCTCGCGCAGCCACTCGACCAGGGCCAGCGCCTCGCGCGGCAGGCGCAGGGCCAGGGACCGGGCGCGTTCCCCGAGCACCGCGTCGAGGGCGCGGGCGTACTCGGTGCTCGTGCGCAGGTGGTCGGCCAGCAGCCCGACGAGCACGCTCGCCGGCAGCGGCCCCTCGCCGGCCTCGAGGGCCTCCAGCACCGCGCGCGCGCCGGCCTCGAGGTCCTCGCGCTCGAGCTCGGGGTCGAGCAAGGAGTCGATGCGGCTCTGGGCGCGGGCCCGCTCGAGCTCGGCCTCGGCGCGCGCCCGCTCGCACTCGGCGACGCGGGCCTCGAGCACCTCGGCCCTTCCGTCGAGCTCGCGCCGCGCCTGATCCGCCTCGGCCAGCGCCCCGCGGGCGGCGTCGAGGCGGCCCTCGAGGTCGACGGCCCCGGCGCGCAGCCCATCGAGCTCGCCCAGGGCCCCGTCCCGCCGCTCGACGAGGCGCGCCCAGCGTTCCTCGGCCGGCCCGCGCGCGCCCTCCAGGTGGCGCACGGAGTTGGTCGCCGAGGTCTTCTCGTGCAGGTGGCCGAGCACCCGTTCGTTCTGGGCCTGGCTCGCCGCACGCAGCTCCTTGTAGCGGCGCGAGAGCTCGCGCAGGGCCAGGCCCTGCTCGGCGGCGCCGGCGCGCGCCTCCTCGATCCCGCCGGCGAGCGCGGTGCGTTCGGCCTCGAGCTCCGCCAGGCCCCGCTCCCGGGCGGCCAGGGCTTCGGCCAGTCCCGCTGCCCGGGCCCGTTCGCCCTGCGCCGAACGCGCCAGCTCCGCGCCGCGGGCGGCGAGCTGCGCGCGGCGCTCCTCGAGCGCCCGCAGATCCCCCGCCAGGGCCGTCAGCTCGGCCGCCGCGGCGTCGACCTCGGCCGCCAGGGCCGCGCGCGCCGCCTCGTGCTCGCCGACCTCCCCGCGCAGCGTGTCGCGGCGCGCGCGCAGCTCCTCGAGGCGCGCCTCGAGCTCCGCCAGCTCGCCGCCGCCCGTGCCCAGGTCGCGGCCCAGGGCCGCCAGCCGGTGGCGCAACTCGCGCAGCCGATCCTGCTCCCAGGCCGTGCGCGCCTCGCGCCAACGCTGGGCCTTCGAGGCCTGGATCTCGAGGCTGCGTTTGCGCGAACGCAGCTCGCGCAGGAGGTCCTCGATGCGCGCCAGGTCCTGCTCGACCTTCTTGAGGCGCAGCTCGGTCTCGTGCTTGCGTTGGCGGTAGCGGCTGACGCCGGCGGCTTCCTCGAAGATGCGCCGGCGCTCGAGCGGGTTGGCCGAGAGCACGGCGTCGATGCGCCCCTGCTCGAGCACCGCGTAGCCGCGGCTGCCCAGGCCCGTGTCGAAGAGCATCTCGCGCACGTCCTTGAGCCGCACGCGGTCGCCGTCGATCTGGTACTCGCCGTCGCCGCTCTGGTACACGCGGCGCGTGATCGCGACCTCGGCGCCGCGCTCGGGGAGCGTGCCGCCGGAGTTGTCGAGCACCATCGTGACCTCGGCCAGGCCCATCGCCGCGCGGCTGGTCGAGCCCTTGAAGATGACGTCGGTCATCTCCTTGCCGCGCATCGAGGTCGGCCGCTGCTCGCCGAGCACCCAACGCATGGCGTCGACGACGTTGCTCTTGCCGCAGCCGTTGGGTCCGACGATGCCCGAGAGCGTCTCGCCCTCGTACTCGAAGGTCGTGCGGTCGGCGAAGGACTTGAAGCCCAGGAGCTCGAGTCGTTTCAGGCGCATGGGGGCAGTGCGGGGGGTGCGAGCGGAGGGCCTCAGGCGCCGGGGGCGACCTGGGGCTCGAACAGGACCGCCGGGGGGCGGCGGGGGCCGGTGGGCCGGGGTTGGAGCACGTGGTCGCGCTCCACGCGGCGGGCCGCGAGGCGGCGCTCCTCGATGAGCTCGAGGGCCTCGAGCGCGCTGGCAGCGCCCGACCAGGCCTCGCGCGGTACGTGCCCCGCCGGCAGGCCGGCGAGGGTCTCCCCCGCGGCCTCCTGGACGGCGCGCGGATCGGCGAAGGCGTGCGGGACGAGGGCCGTCGAGTAGGGCGCGTCGCGGCCCGGCGCCCCGGGCGCGGGGCCGCCGAAGAGCAGCGGCTGGTTGACGCGCGCGAGCTCGGCGTCGAGGCGCGCCATGCGCCGCGCGGCGCGTTCGCCGAAGACCGCGTCGACGTCGACGACCAGGCCGCGCTCGGCCGCGAAGCGCGCGGCGGCCTCGGCCAGGAAACCGAGCAGGCGCGCGCCCTGGGGCGCGCGCACCTCGCCGTCGCCGAGCACGCGCAGGGCCTCGACCAGGCCCACGGGCACCAGCGCGTGGCCGACCCGCGGACGCAGGCGCTCGCCGCTCGCGGGCCGCAGACCGCGGCGGAACTCCTCCAGGCGCGCCAGGGCCTCGACGGCGGCCTGCACGAGCTCGGCCAGACGTTCGAGGCACAGGTCCTCGCGCCAGGGACCGGCGCGCCGCGCGACCCGCGCGAGGTCGATGCAGACCGCGCCGCCGCAGGCCAGGGCGCCGTGCTCACCGCCGCGGCGCACCAGGCCCGGGCCGACGTAGGCGCTCTCGGGGCGCGCGAAGGTCGGGCGCAGCAGGCCCGCGCGCAGGAGCCGCTCGAGGGCCGGGCCCAGGGCGTCGTCCCCGACGAGCGTCGCGCGCTCGCCCTCGTCGATCTGCAGCACGGGCAGGGCCGCGTGGCCGCCGCCGGCCTCCTCGAGGCGCGCGAGCTCCTCGACCAGGCGCCCCAGCAGCACCGCCGAGCGCGCGCCGAGGCGCGCCAGGGACACCTCGACGCCCGCCGCGCGCCCCACCGCGCCCAGGGCGCTGAGCCAGGGGCTGAGGGTGCTCGTGGAGTCGGTGCGCACGCCGCGCACGAGGGGCTGGAGCAGCGCGCCGGGGGCCTCCAGGACCACCGCGCGGGCGACGTCGCCGGTCAGGCTCGAGAGACCCTCGAGCAGCTCGAAGGCCGCGCGCGTGCCGGGGCGGCCGCGGGCCACCAGGTCGGCCGGCACGGCCAACGAGAGCACGCGCTGGGGCGCGCGCAGGCCGACCAGCTCGAGGTCGCCGGCGAGGTGCAGCTCGGCGCTGCGCTCGTCGAGCAGCTCCTCGAGCGCGAAGCGTTCGAGCAGGGTGCCGGCCAGCGCGCCTTCGACGCCCGCGGGCGCGCCCACGGGCGCGTCGGGCTCGCCGCCGGCGGCCAACACGCGCCGTAGATCATGGCGCGGGACGCTGAGCGGTTCGTGGCGGCGCAGGGCGTGTTCGAGGCCCAGGCCGACGAGCTCGGCGGCCACCAGCTCGCGCACCAGGACCGTGCTCACGCGCCGCAGGCCCGAGCGCAGGACCCGTTCCTCGACCCGCGTGGCGACGCCCTCGGCCGTCGCGCGTTCGAGCCCGGTCTCGTCGATCAGGGCGGCGACGATGCGGCCCTTGCTCCAGGGCGCGGTGCCGAGCGCGTCGCGCACCCGCAGGTGCCCCAGGCGCGCCCCGGCGTCGTCGGGCAGCTCGACCGCGAGGGCCTCGCGGGCGCGGTGACGGCGGTCGCGGTAGAGGATGTAGGCCTTGGCCAGGGCCGCGCGCCCCAGGCCGATCAGGGCTTCCTCGACCAGGTCCTGGATCTCCTCGATCGAAGGCCCGCCCCCGTCGGCCGCCGGACCCTCGAGGGCCTGGGCGTAGCGCCGGCGCAGCTCGAGCTCGACCAGGTCCGCGACCTCGTCCCCGAAGCTGCCATCCTCCTGGCCCAGGGCCGCCTGGGCCGCGCGCACCGCGCGGGCGATCTTGGTCCGGTCGAAGGGCACGCGCCGGCCGTCGCGTTTGGTGACCCAGCGCGGGCCGGGGATGGCAGGCGCGCTCACGGGGCGACCTCCCCGTCGGGATCGTTCCGCGGGCCGTTCGCCGGGCCGCCGGCCTCGGCGCGCGAGGCCTTCAGCATCGGCTCGAGGGCCTCGAGGAACTGGCTGATCTCGCTGAACTCGCGGTAGACGCTGGCGAAGCGCACGTAGGCGACCTGGTTGAGCTTCTTCAGCTCCTCCATCACGAGCGTGCCGATGACCGAGCTGGGCACTTCGCGGTCGTACTCCTCCTGCACCGCGCCCTCGATGCGCGTGACCGCCGCCTCGAGGGCCTCGATCGGCACGGGCAGCTTCTCGCAGGCGCGCACCATGCCGCCCAGGATGCGCTCGCGCTCGAAGCGCACGCGCTCGCCGCTCTTCTTCACCACCCGCAGGGGGGTCTCCTCGACCCGCTCGTAGGTGGTGTAGCGCAGGAAGCAGGCAAGGCACTCCCGCCGGCGCCGGATGACCGAGCCGTTGGAGGAGGTGCGCGAGTCCACCACCCGATCGTCGTCGTGCTTGCAGCGCGGGCAGCGCATCCGTGGGGCCCCGGCCGCGGCCCGGGCGTCGGGCCACTGCATCACCCCACCGGTTGTGTGTCAATGCGGCCCGGGGACGAACGGTGGGAGGTATGGCCCCGCGCGGGGGTTCACTTCCCGATGCAGAAGCGCGCGAAGATCCGATCCAGCAGGTCCTCGGGCGCCGTGCGGCCGTCGATCGCGTCGAGGGCGTCCGTGGCCGCGCGCAGGGCCTCCGCGAACTGATCGAGGGGCCCCCCCGCCGCGAGGGCCTCGAGGCCCCGGTCGAGCTCCGCCAGCGCCTCGGCGAGCGCCGCACGGTGACGCGCGCCGAGCTCGCGCGCGCCGCCCGACCCGGGCCCCGGCTCGGGCGCCGCGCCCGCCAGGCCCAGCACGGCGCCGACCGCGGCGGCGAGTTCCGCCAGCCCCGAGCGCGCGTGGGCGCTGGTCGCCACCTCGGCCCGCGGCGCGCCGACCTCGCCCACGCCCGCCGCGCCCACCAGGGCCTCGGGCAAGCTCCCACCGACGAGGTCGAGGCGGCTCCAGACCAGGATGCGCGGCGCGTCGGCCGGCCCGCCGCGGGCCTCGCGGGCCGCGGCCGGCGCGTCCTCGCCGGCGGCGTCGACGAGCCACAACACGAGGTCCGCGCCCCCCCGGAAGCCGCGGGCCAGCTCCTGGGCGCGCGCATCGGGATCGTCCCCCGCCGCCGGCGCGGGGCCGGCGGCCGTCGGCAGGAGGCCGGCCGTGTCGAACAGCGCGAGCTCGACGCCGGCTGCGCTCCAGGTCGCCTCCAACACGTCCCGCGTGCTGCCCGCGAGCGGATCCTCGAGGGCCGTGCCCGGGCCCACGAGCGCGTTGAAGAGCGCGCTCTTGCCGGCGTTGGGCCGACCGGCGAGCACCACCCGCGGGCGTTCCGCGCCGCGCGCGCGGCGCTCCTCGCCGGCCTGCGCGCGGGCGAGCTCCGCGCGCAGCGTCCGGGCCCGCTCGAGGAGCTCCTCGAGGGGCACGTGACCGGTGTCGGACTCGTCGAAGTCGAGGCTCGCCTCGACCCACGCGCGCAGGTCCTCGAGGCCCGCGCGCAGGGCCTCCACGCGCCGGCCGAGCCCGCCCAGGAGCAGGTTCGCGGCCGCGCGGCCCTGCGCCAGGTCGTCGGCTTCGATCAGGGCCAACACGGCCTCCGCGCGCGAGAGATCGAGGCGCCCGGACAGGAACGCGCGGCGCGTGAACTCGCCCGGCCGCGCGGGGCGCGCGCCGAGCGCGGTCAGGCGCTCGAGGGCCGCCGCGAGCAGGGGCGGCGAGCCGGCGAGGTGCAGCTCGGCGACGTCCTCGCCGGTGTAGGAGCGCGGGCCGGGCATCCACAGGCACAGGGCCGGCTGGGTGCCGCGGCCATCGGAGAAGCTCCCCGTGGCGAGCGCGCGCCGATCGGACGCGAGCGGCTCGCCCCGCGCCCGGAACGTGCGCTCGAGGAGCGCGAAGGCCGTCGGCCCCGAGAGGCGCAGGATCCCGCGCGCACCCGCCCCGGGGGGCGAGGCGACGGCGACGATCGTGCGCCCCTCGTCCACGCCGGACCTCAGCGGCGCTTGGAGCCCTGCGCGCCGCCGCCGGGCTTCTGTTGGCGCGCGCGCTGCTGCTGCTCCTGCATGCGCCGCGCCTGCTCGAGCTGCTGCTCCATCAGCTTGCCGAAGAAGCCCTTCGACTTCTTCGCCAGCTCGCGGTCGTCGATCGGCCAGAGCTTCTTGATGACCTTGATCTCGACGATGCCGAAGGCCGAGCTCGTCATCATGTAGAGCGACAGGCCCGCGGCGTAGTTGTAGAGCATGAACCCGAAGAGGATCGGCATGAACGCCATCATCTTCATCATGCGCGCCTGCTGCGGATCGGTGGGCGTGGGCATCGAGCGCTGCTGCCAGATCCACAGCACGACCATCAGGATCGGCAGCAGGTTGAAGTACTCGATCGTGCCGATGAACGGCAGGTAGGTGTTGAAGTCGATCCGCAACATGCGGTCGGGGATCGAGAGGTCCTGGATCCAGAGCGCGAAGGGCGCCTGGCGCAGGTCGAAGTCGACCCGCAGGGCCGCGAACAGGCCGATGAAGATCGGGATCTGCAGGAAGATCGGCAGGCAGCCCCCCAGCGGCGGGAAGGCCCCCTCCTCCTGCATGATGCGGTGCTGCTCCGCGCGCGCCTTGGCCGGGTCCTTCTCGTAGCGCTGCTTGACCTCGTCGATGCGCGGCTGGATGCGCTTCATCTTGGTCTGGAAGCGCGCCATCGCGGTCTGCGAGCGGCGGTTGATGGGGAACAACATCAAGCGCACCAGCAGGGTCATCAGGATGATGGCCCAGCCCCAATTGCCGACCAGCTTGTGGCACAGGCCGACGATGGAGAGGATCAGGCGCGCGATGCCGCTGAAGAAGCCCAGGTCCTCCTCGATGACCTTGCCGAAGGGCGCGTAGCTCTCGACCAGCGCGCGGCGGTCCTTGGGACCGGCGTACACGGAGAAACGCGCCACGACCGGCGGCTCGCCGGCGCCGGGCAGGAAGAGCTCGAGGTCGGCGACGGCGTCGATCGCGCGGTAGCTGGCGTCGGCCTGCTCGGGGTTGGCGCGGGCGAACTCGACGTCCCGCACGCGGCGCCAGCCGGTGCCGATCAGCGCCCCGGCCGAACCCTCGGCGGGCCGCATCAGGAGCGCGAAGTACTTGTCGTGCACGCCGACGAAGAGCGGTTGGCCGCCGCCGGAGAACGAGCCGCGCACGTCGCGGCCGGGGGACTCGCGGCGCTCCTTCTGGCGCAGGACGGGCTCGTCCTTGCCCTCGCGGTAACAAGCCAGGGCCTTGGGGCCGACGTAGAAGGGATCCTCGTCGGAGATGCGCTGCAGGCTGGCGGCGGGCGTGATCCGGAACTGGCGCATGCCGGCCCGCGGGCCGCCGGCGTTGGCCAGGCCGAAGGAGAACTCGAGCTCGTGCGTGCCGGGCACGACCTGGACACGTTTGGTGAAGATCGCGCCGGTGCCCGGGGCATAGGTGAACTCGGCGCCCGTGGGCCGACCGTCCGGGCCCTCGAGGCGCCGCAGGGTCCAGAGCGCTTCCTCGAGCGGCACGGGGCCGAGCAGATCCTGGGCCGAAGCGCTGGCCGCGACGGCGAACGAGCCGCTGGTTCCTTCGGGGGTCGCGACGGGCGCGAGCAACGGCACCCAGTTCTCGGGCCGCGCGCGCAGCTCGGGCCCCAGACCGCCCTCGACGAAGTAGTCGCCCAGGCGCAGCTCGAGCAGGCGCGCTCCCCGGTTGGTGAAGCGCATCCGGTAGGTGCCGCGCTGGCCGGGCGCGCCGGTCTCGAAGACCAACTCGCGTTCGGCGTCCTCGGCCACGACCTCGGCCGTGGGCTCGAAGGCCGGCGTCTCGGCCGCGGCCGCGGCGCCGGCCTCGGGGGGACGCGCGGCGCCCTCCGGACGGACGGCGGGGTCCGGTCCGGCGTTGAACAGGCTCCAGCCCACCAACACCAGGAAGGACAGGAAGAGGGCGAGTGAGAGTCGTTTCTCCACGCGGAGTCAGTTCCCCCAAGGGGCCGGGGCGGATCGCCGTCAGCGCCCGATGGCCAGGCGTTCGGCGAGGTAGTCGGGGAGCTGGGCCTCGGCGCGGATCTGCCGCGCGGCCAGCTCGTGGTCGTACTCGAGGCGCACGAAGGTGATCTCGCGCCCGTCGAAGACCACGTACGAGAGGCGGTTGTCGCCGTCGCGCGGTTGGCCCACCGAGCCGACGTTGACGATCGCGCGATGCCCGGGGCGCAGGTCGAGGTCGTAGGGACCGGCGGTGCCCTTGGGCAGGAAGTACTCGTGGTCCTCGTAGTAGATCGCCGGCACGTGGCTGTGCCCCACGAAGCACACGTCGCGCTGCATGGCGGCGAAGCAGGCGTCCATCTTGGCGTGGTTCTCGATGTCGCGCGGCAGGAGGTACTCGCGCACCGGGTCGCGCGGGCTGCCGTGGGCGTACATCGCGAGCTCGTCGACGGCCGCGGGCTCGATCGCGCTCAGGAAGTCCCACATGGCGTAGCGCAGCTCCCGGTCCTCGCCCCCGTTCAGGGCGTCACGGGTCCACTCGATGGCGGCGCGCGCCTTGGGGTTGAAGTCCTCCGGGCTGTGCAGGAGGGCGTGCTCGTGGTTGCCCAGGAGGCACAGCCCGTCCTCGAGCGGGGCCCCGGTCTCGACGTCGCGCGCCCCGGGCACGCACAGGGTCATGACGAGCTTGAGGCACTCCCGCGGGCGCGCCCCGTACCCGATCACGTCCCCGCAGCACACGTAGCGGCGCACCCCCCGCGCGCGGGCATCCCGGATCGCCGTCACCAGGGCCGGCAGGTTGGAGTGCAGATCCGAGAGGATCGCGGTCAGGGGATAGGTCAAGGCGGGAGCTCCGGCGCCGTCGCACGTCGCGACCCCGGTCGGGGGCGCCCGGCGCGTACGGGGGCCGAGGATTATCCGGGCCCCGGCGGGCTTTTCCAAGCATCGGCCCGCGGCGAGGTGCTCGAACGCACGAGCGCGAGGAAGGCGGCGACCAGCAGGACCCAACCCCAGGGCCCGCGCACGAGCAGGGGCAGGGCCGCCACGCTCCACAGCGTCGCCGCCACGGCCAGCGGGCCGAGGCCCCGGCGTTGCAGGCGATGGGCGAGGTGACGGCGGTCCCCGCGCCAGGGGGGTTGGCCCGCGCGCAGGCGCTCGAGGGCCACCCGCGCCAGGTCGAGGAAGGCGAGCCCCAGGGCCGGCCACGCGCCCGGCACGATCAGCAGCGCCAGGGCGAGCAGGTGGCTGCCGCCGTCGCCCAGATAGGCGATCGGCGTCGCGCTCCCCCGCCGCCGACGCAGGAGCCCGGCGGGCACCACGCCCGCCACCGCCGCGCCCAGCAGCCCCGCGCCCGCGGCGAACAGGCCCACGGCCGCCGTCCCGCTCGCCACGCCGTCGGCGTTGTCGAAGGTGTTGAGCGCGTTGGCCGCCGCCGCGCCGCAGAACGCGCACAGCAAGGTCGCGCCGAAGGCCTCCGCGCCCGGGCCGGACTGCAACCACGCGGGCAGGGCGAGCAGGGCCCCGGCGCCGAGTTGGCCGGCGAGCTTGACCGTCGGCGCGAGCCCGCCCCGGCGCAGGTCGTCGGCCGTGCCCAGGGCGAACGCGGCCCCGAGCGCCAAGGCCGCGGCCCAACGCAGGTGTCCGACGTCGACCTCCCCCGCGAGCAGCGGATGGGCCGTGGGGAACACCCGCTCGGGCGCCCAGGCGGCGACCGCGATCCACGCGAGGAGGATCGCCGCGCCCGCCACGGGCGGCACCGGGGCGGCCTGGAGCTTGCGCGCCGCGTCCGCGCCGCTCGGCGCATCGAGCCAGCCCAGGCGCGGCGCGAGCCGCGCGAGCGCGAGCACCGACCCGGCGGCGGCGACGAACAGGACCGACCCGGCGACGAGCTGGGCGGCGCTCACCGCGGCCATCCGTAGAGCCCGTGGGCGCGGATCTCGTCCAACACGCCGGGCGGCAGGTCTGGGCCCGGATCCTCGCCGCGCGCGAGCTTCGCGCGCAGCTCGGTCGCGCTCACCTCGACCGCCGGCTCGAGCACGAGGCCGCGCTCGAGGGCCGCGAGGTGCTGCGGCGCGAGCCGACCGGCGAGGGCCGCGATGCGCGCCCGCGGGTCGCCACCGCGGTGCACGACGATCGGGCGCGCCAGGCGCAGGAGCTCGTCGACCCCGCGCCAGTCGGGCAGGCCGGCGAGGTTGTCCGCGCCGATCACGAAGAAGAGCTCCCGCGGCGCGCGCTCGCGCAGGAGGGCGCGCAGCGTGTCGAGGGTGTAGGAGGGGCCGGGGCGCTCGAGCTCGAGGCGCGAGACCTCGAGGCCCGGCTCGCCCCGCAGCGCGACCTCGAGCAGGTGCGCGCGCAGCTCCCCGGGCGTGAGGGGTCCGCCCTGCTTGTGGGGCGAGCGCGCCGCGGGCATCAGCAACACCCGCTCGAGGCCGAAGGCCGCCCGCGCGGCCCGGGCGGCGTGCAGGTGCCCGCGGTGGATCGGGTCGAAGGAGCCGCCGAACAGGCCCAGGCGTTCCCCGCGGGGCAGGCCGTTACCCGCGCTCCGGGCCGGGTACGGGAGGACACGGTCCCCGGGGCACTCCCCCTGCCCGGTCTCCTCGCTGGTCGCCATGGAATGGATGGGGCGCTCCGCCCGGGAGGCGCCGTCGTTGACCCCGCCGCCGCGGCCCCTCTAGACTGACGCCCCGAAACGCTCCCGCAACCCCGGCGGCGCAAGGCCCCTTCGAGCGGCCCCCTCCGCCGACCCGGCGCGCCCCGTGGGCCTGCCCCTACCGCCGAACCCCAACGAGACGATGAAGCGATCCCTCCTGGTCCTGGCCGCCCTGGCCCCCGTCCTGGCCGCTGGCTGCGCCTCGAAGCCCCAGCAGATCGAGGACCACTGGAACGCCCGCTCGATCGCTCCGCGCACCGCGCGCGTGATGACCGGCTACACCTCCGACGAGCACGGGAGCTACCTCGACTACCAGTGGAAGGTGAAGCAGGAGCGCAAGCTCATGGCCCAGCGCCACTTCCTCAACTGGAACCCCGAGAACCCCTTCCAGGCCGACGATCCCTCGTACAACGCCCCGCGGCCGAAGAACAGCCCGCTGCCCAACCTGCCCTCCTACGTGTTGTCCCTCGACCAGTCCCTCGCGGGCACGATCTCCGAGGGCGGCGCGGGCGAGTTC
Source organism: uncultured Planctomycetaceae bacterium (assembly GCA_964394665.1). Lineage (GTDB taxonomy): Bacteria > Planctomycetota > UBA1135 > UBA1135 > CAYMYN01. The sequence continues at coordinate 4,304 of CAYMYN010000024.1, read as the reverse complement.
GTCGACGGCTTCGCGACCACCGCGCGCCCGATCGGCGTGACGATCACGACGGTCACGGGCCAGGCCAAGCGCCCGCGCTCGGAGCGCGAGTACTCCGACCTCAACCCGAACGTCCCGGTCGGCCAGCGCTGACGGACTGAAGCTCGGTGCGCGGGCGGGCTCCCCCCTCGGGAGTCCGCCCGCGCCCATTGTCACCAACCCAGGGCGGCGAGCGCGGCGTCGACGCAGCGCGAGAGGGTCCCCGGCGTGGGCGCGGGGAGCCAGCACAGCTCCTCGAAGCGCCGGTACCAGGTGCCCTGGCGGCGCGCGAAGCGGCGTGTGTCCTGGGCGATGCGCTCGAGGGCCTGGTCGCGGTCGAGCAGACCGTCGGCCAGCTCGAGCACCGTGCGATACCCCAGGGCCTGGCCGGCGGTCGGGCCGAACCCGGGCCCGGAGCGGATGGCGCGCGCCTCCTCGACCCAGCCGGCGTCGAGCATGGCCCGCGCCCGCGCGGCGATGCGCCGATCGAGCTCGCCGCGCTCGAGCTCGAGCCCCACCAGGCGCCTCCGCCGCCCGGGCCGCTCCCCCGCGCCGTGCCAGCCCCACTCCCGTTGCCACTCCGAGAGCGGCCGACCGGTCTGCAGGGAGACCTCGAGGGCGCGCACGACCCGCCGCGCGTCGGAGGGATGCAGGCGCTCCGCGCTGCGCGGGTCGAGGCGCGCGAGCTCGGCGTGCAGCGTCGCGCCACCCTCCTCTGCGGCCCGCCGGCGCAGGGACTCGCGCAGCTCGGGGTCGACGGGCGGGCCGCCGAAGAGGCCGTGGGTCAGGGCCTTCAGGTAGAAGGCCGTGCCCCCGACGAAGAGCGCGCGGCGAGCTCGGCGTTCGAGGTCCTCGAGCAGCGGCTCGAGCTCGGCCAGGTAGCGCGTGACGTCGAACCGTTCGTCGGGCGCGGCCAGGTCGAGCATGTGGTGGCGCACCCGCGCGCGCTCGCTGGCCGAGGGCTTGGCCGTGCCGATGTCCATGCCGCGGTAGACCTGCATGGAGTCGAGCGAGACGAGCTCCGCCCCGGCCCGCTCGGCCAGGGCCAGGGCCAGCGCGCTCTTGCCGGAGGCCGTCGGGCCGACCAGACAACACAGCTCCAGGCGATCCAGGACGCTCACGGCGGGGATTCTAGGAGTCGGGATCCGGGACGCACCCTCGAAGGAGGGGGCGGCCCGCCGTACGCGGGCGCCCGAGGCTCGCCGCCGACGCCGCCGACGCCGTAGGCTGGTCCCCCGCCCCCTCCTTCGCCCGCCGCCCCCGATCCGATGCCGCACCGCCCCTTGCTCCCGAGCCTGCTCTGCCTCGCGACCCCGCTGTTCGCCGGATTCCAGGGCCCCGAGCCGTCGCGCTCCGGCCCGGACGGGCCCGCCGCGACGACCCGGCCCGCGCCCCCGGCCGCCCTGCCCGCGCCCGGCGCGTTGCCGGCGGACGCCAGCCCGCGGGCGCTCGAGCTGTTCGAGGCCCTGATCGGCCCGCAGCGCGAGCAGGAGCCGATCCGCGCCTTCGATCTGTCCTTCTGGATGCGCCACCGCTCGGCGGAGGGCCGCCAGCAGAACGACGTCGACGCGCGCTACCGCTTCCTGATGCCGGGTTTCGTGCGGGTCGAGCTGCAGAGCGGCCGCGAGCTCCTGCGCGGCCCGCGGGGCGACTACCTGATCGACAAGGGCGAGGTCGTGCCGCTCACGGCGCGCGTGCACGTCGAGGACCGCCAACAGCTCGCCGAGGCCGTGGCCATCGCGCGCAACTTCCTCTCGCTGACCGATCCCGCGCGCCTGCGGGTCGTGCGCCTGGTGGCGCGCGAGACCGCGCCCCACGGCCTACCGGGCGAGTGGAGCGAACGGGCGGCACAGCTCCAGTGGCTCGAGATCACGAGCCCGGACTTCCACCTCGCCCCCCGCGGCGGCGCACCCGCACCGACACCGAGCGCCGACCCCGTCGCGCCGCGCCTCTACCGCGTCTCCCTGGGTCTCTCCGCGGTGGACCGACGCCCGCAGCTCGTCGTGATCCACGAGGAAGTCGCCGGGGCGCCGACGCTCTCCCCCGCCTCGATGCTGGTGGAGCTGCGCCAGCACGGCGAGCTCGACGGCTTCCGCCTGCCGCGCCGCGTGCACGTGCACGAGGTCGATCTCTCGCGTTCCCCCTGGGAGTTCAGCGCGCGCGCCACGAGCGAACTCGCCCTCAAACCCAAGCCCACCACCATCGGCCTGCGCCCCACCCTCACCCCCGAGAACTTCGTCCCCTGACAGGACAGCCACAGGGCCACGGAGGGCACAGAGACCTGAAGGAGGCCGAAGGAAACAGGCAGTAGAAAAGGGAAGGTGCGGGCGGGCGGGGGAAGGAGGGGTCAGCGGCGGTGGAAGGCCTTCTCGAGGTCGGCCAGGGTGAAGCGCACGCGGGTCGGGCGGGAGTGGGGACAGGTCTGGTCCGACTCGAGCTCGGCCCCGCGCTCGAGCAGCGCGGCGATCTCCGCTTCCTGCAGCTCGTCCCCCGCCATCACGGACGAACGGCACGCGGCGCGGTGCAGGACCTCCTCCAGCACCTCGTCGGCGCCGGGGGCCTTGCCCGTCTCCTCGAGGATGCGCACGAGGTCGGCCACGAGGCCGGCGGCGTCCGGGCGCCGCAGGCGCGCCGGCAAGCCGTGCACGGCGATCGTGGTGGCGCCGAAGGGCTCGAGCTCGATCCCCAGGCGCGTCAGCGCGGGCGCGTGTTCGGCCAGGAGCTGGACCTCCGAGCGCGCGAGCTCCACCAACTCGGGCACCAGGAGGCGCTGCACGTTCACGGCCCCCGCGCGCGCCTCGCGCCGCAGGGCCTCGTAGGTGATGCGTTCGTGCAGGGCGTGTTGATCGACGATCTCGAAGCCGTCCGGCAGGGCCCGCACGAGGTAGGTGCGGGCGATCTGTAGGAACGGGCCCTGGAAGGTGTCGCGCGCCGGCGCGGCGAGGGAGCCCTCCGGCGCCGCGGCGGACCCGGGGGTCCCGGTCGCCGCGGGCCGCGCGGGCTCCGCACGCCAGGGAGCGCCGGGGACCTCGCGCACCTCGTAGCGCTCCGGGACGGTCGGCGGCCGGCGCGGCAGGAGCACGCCCGGATCGGGCAGCGTCGGTTCGGCCGAGGACGCCTCGCGCCGCGCGGCGCTGGCCAGCAACGTCTCGCCCGGAGTCGCCATGTCGGTGCGGCGCACGGCCTCGCGCAACGCGTTCACGAGGAAACCGAACAGGCGCCGCTCCTCGCGGAAGCGCACCTCGGACTTCATCGGGTGCACGTTCACGTCGACCAGGGCCGGGTCCATCGCCAGGCGCAGGAAGACCACGGGCTGGCGGTTCTCGACCAGGAAGCCGCGGTAGCCCTCGCGCAGCACCGCCGAGAGGATGCGATCGCGCAGCGTGCGGCCGTTCAGGAACCACATCTGGCGCGAGGTGTCGCGGCGCGAGAAACGCGGCGGCGCGACGAAGCCGGAGAGCTGCGTGCGCCCGTCCGCGGCCTCGATCGGCACGAGCTCCGCCGCCAGCTCCGAGCCGAAGGTGCGCCGGATGCGCGCCGCGAAGTCCATCCCGGGCTCGACGTCGTAGGCCCGTCGGCCGTCGTGCGTCAACACGAAGCCCACGCCGTCGTGGGCCAGGGCCGCCCGCTGCACGACGTCGAGACAGCGCGAGAACTCGGTCCCGGGCGCCTTGAGGAAACGCCGCCGGGCGGGCGTATTGAAGAAGAGGTCGCGCACCTCCACGCTCGTGCCCTGCGGCGCGCCGGCCTGCTGCGCGGGCTCGAAGCGCCCGCCTTCGTTCACGACGCGCCAGCCGAGCTCGTCGCCGCGCCGACGGGTCGTGATTTGGCAGCGGGCCACCGAGCCCATCGAGGCCAGCGCCTCGCCACGGAACCCGAGCGAGGCGATGTGCAGGAGATCCTCGGGGGAGCGCAGCTTGCTCGTCGCGTGCGGCACGAAGGCCAACTCGGCGTCCTCGCGCCCCATCCCCAGGCCGTCGTCGCTGACGCGCACCAGGCGCGTGCCGCCCTCCTCGAGGTCGATCTGGATGCGGGTCGCGCCCGCGTCGAGCGCGTTCTCGAGCAGTTCCTTCACCACCGACGCCGGCCGCTCCACCACCTCGCCGGCGGCGATCTGGTTGCGCACGTGTTCGGGGAGCAGGGCGATGCGTCCGCCCGTCAGGCCGGAGGTTTCCATCGGCGGCATCCTACGCCAAGCACCCGACCCAGACCTGGCTCCCGAGGCCCCGGGCGCGTTCAGCGCCGGGCGCCGCCCCGCCCCGCGGGCGGCGTCGGCCGCGGCGTCG
>CAYMYN010000023.1:48061-67294 GCA_964394665.1 uncultured Planctomycetaceae bacterium | reverse complement strand
CCCCGGATCCCCGGGAGCCGCCCGCCGCCCATGCAGGGTGTGCCGCTCACGGACAGAACTGGACGCTCAGGCCGTTCGAGAGGTTGAAGCCCGCGCCGCCGCCGGCCGGGTCGCGGTACCAGAACTGGAAGCGCCAGGTCTGGCCGGCCTGGATGACGCCCGCCGGATACCCGGGGCTGTTGACGTCCACCGCGCTGGCCGCGGCGCCGCCCACGCCGATCGTCTCCGGGGGCAGGCGGATGAGCGAGCTCCCGCCGACGCAACGGGTGCCGTTGCCGAAGGGCACGGCGACGGCGTTCTGGCCGTAGAAGAACAGACCCGGTTGGCCCGGCGGGCAGGACAGCGCGATCAGGACCAGGTTGTTGCTGGCGACGCTGTTCGAGCCCGAGAAGAGCATCTGGGCACCGGCGCCGACCGAGTTGGGCGCGGTCGTGCAGTAGGTCGTGGGCGGGTTGCAGGCCCCGGGCAGCGGCCCGGAGTAGACCTGCACCCGGCCGGCGAAGGTCGCTCCGCCGGAGGTGAAGTTGGGGCTCGCCACCGCCAGCTCGCGGCGAGTGTCGCCGGTGGCGTCGCCCAGGCCGGCGATCGCCAGCCCAAATCCCAGGTTGGCGGTCGAGCCGTTGATGGTCTCGAGCAGCGTGCCATCGAGGCCGGAGAGGATCCGCACGTAGCCCAATCCCGTGCTGTCGCGCTGGTCCGCGGAGGCGGCCACGTCCGGCACGCCGTCCCCGTTCCAGTCCCCCACCGCCGAGACGCTCAAGCCGAAGCGGTCGCCGACCGCGAGCCCGTCGAACTGCCAGAGCAGGGCGCCGTTCGCTCCGGAGCGCGCCTGCACGTACCCCTTGCCCTGGGACAGGACCTGCTCCTGGGTCGCGCCCACGACGAAGTCCTCGCGCCCGTCGCCGTTCACGTCGCCGATGGCGGCCACCGCGCGGCCGAAGACGTCGCTCGTCAGCGGGGGCGCCACGCGATAGAGCTGCGCACCGGTCGCGCCCGAATAGACGAACACGCCATCGCTCTGGCTGCCGACCAGGATGTCCGGCACGCCGTCGAGGTTCACGTCGCCCAGCCGGCTCAGGGAGAGCCCGAAGCGCGCGTTGGCCAAGTTGTTCCCCGTCAGGGAGTAGAGCAGGGCGCCGGTCTGGCCGGACCAGACGCGCACGAGGCCACGGTTGCCGTTGAAGGTCGGCGCGCTGCCGGCGAACTCGCTGCGGCCGTCGCCGTTGAGGTCGCCCAGGCCCGCCACGGCGGTGCCGAGCGCCATCGACTCGGCTTCGCCGACGACCGAGCGCAGGGTGCTGCCGTTGACGCCGCTCAGGACCTTGACCTGGCCCGTGGCGAAGAAGCCCGAGCTGTAGGCCCGCGCGCCGACGACGATGTCCTGGACGCCGTCCCCGTTCACGTCGCCCGCGTTGGCCAGGGCCGAACCGAACTCGTCGAAGATCACGTCGCCTTTCACGGTGTAGAGGACGTTGCCGGTGGCGCCGGAGTAGACGCGCACGTAGCCCTCCTCGTTCTGGAAGACGGGCCCGTTCTCGATGGCGCCGGCGGCGAAGTCCGGCCGGCCGTCGCCGTTCACGTCCCCGAGGCTGGTCACCGACCATCCCAGGCGGTCGTGGGAGCCCGAGCCGATCAGTTCGTAGGTCTGCGCCTGCGCGGCCTGCGCGCAGGCGAGGGTCAGGACGCCGGCGGCGATCCCGAAGCGAAGAGGCTGTGCGGTCATCATGGTGTGGTGTCTGGCCTGCCCCGGAGCGCGGATGGGGCGTTCGGTGTGTCGGCCGAGCGGATGTTTCGTTCCGGGACGGGCGCGGCGGCCACCGGGTTCCGGGGGACCCCCCGAAGCCATCCCGATCCTCGAGGGCGGAGGCTCCTCGACAGGAAGTTGCAATCAAAGCTATCCCACCCGGCCGGGGCCGGCCAGTGGACCCGCGCGAGATCGGCGTCGGGCGACCCCCGAACGGCGCAAGGGACGGCCGGAGCCGTCCCTTGCGCGTCGGAGCGGGCGCGGGGGTGGGGCCCCCGCCGCCGATCAGGGGCAGAAGCTGACCTGGACCGCGGTCGAGGTGTTGCTGCCGGTGTTGGCCGCGGCCGGATCGCGGTACCAGATCTGGAAGTTCCAGGTGCTCCCCGCCGTGATCTGCGCCTGCGGGAGCGGGGGGTTGTTGAGGTTGACCGGGATCTGCACGAGGCCCGCCAGACCGGTGTTGGAGGGCGGCGTCAGGCGGTAGATCGGGTTGGCGACGCAGCGGAAGCCGTCCTGGAAGGGCACCGCGGCCTGGTTCGCGCCATAGAAGGCGAGGGCGCCCTGTTGGGTGGGCATCTGGACGCAGACCAGGACGAAGTTGTTGGCCGCGACGCTGGTCGAGCCGCTCGTGCTGAGGGTCGCCTTCTGGCCCGTGCTGTTGTTGGTCGCCTGGGCGCAGTAGGAGGTCACCTGACCGCAGCCCTGGATCGGGCTCTCGTAGACGCGCACCTCACCCGAGCCGACGCCGTTCGGCTGGGCCAGGGTGACGCCCACCGCGACGTCGGAGCGCGAGTCCCCGTCCCAGTCGCCCAGGCCCGCGACCGAGTTCGCGAAGCCGTTGCTCAGGTCGGGCGAGTCGATGGTGAAGAGCGTCGCGCCGGTGGCCCCGTTCAGGATTCGAACGTAGCCCAGGTCGTTGTTGGTCTGCGGAACCGCGCCCACGATCACGTCTCCGATGGCGTCGTTGTTCCACAGGCCCGCGCTCGAGATCGAGAGTCCGTAGCGGTTGCCGACCGCCAGACCCGAGCTGGTCCACAGCAGCGCACCGGACATGCCGCTGCGCGCCTGCACGTAGCCGGCGCCGGGGCTGAAGAGGTCGTCCTGGGTGGCGCCGATCACGATGTCGCGCAGGCCGTCCCCGTTGAGGTCCGTGACGACCGCCACCTTGCGGCCGTAGACGTCCGAGGTGCCGGCGGTGAAGGTGTGGAGCAGGCCCCCGCCGTTGCCGGAGTAGACGCGCACGCCGGCGAAGAGCGAGCCCACGACGATGTCCGCGCGGCCATCGCCGTTCACGTCACCGCCGGCCACCGACCAGCCGAAGCGGGCGTTGTTCGTGGTGCCGGTGAAGGTCAGCAGCGGGCTACCGTCCGCGCCGGAGTAGACGCGGGCCAGGCCGCCGTTCGAGATGATCTGGCTGTAGAAGGGGGCGCCGGCCACGAAGTCCGGGATGCCGTCGTTGTTCACGTCCCCGATGGCGGCGACCGAGTGACCGAGGCGGTCCCCGTCGAAGTCGCCGTTGATCTGGTAGAGGACCGCACCGTTCGCGCCGGAGAGGACGCGCACCATCCCCTGCTGGGACAGCACGGGGCTGGCGTCCGGGGCTCCGACCAGGATCTCCGAGCGGTTGTCGAGCGGCGCGCTCACGTCCCCGAGCAGATCCACCGCGTGGCCGAACGAGTCGAACACGTTCGCGCCCTGGTAGGTCGCGACCGGCAGGCCGGTGGCGCCCGAGATCAGGCGCACGTAGCCGGTGCCGGGGAAGAAGATGTTCAGGTCCTGGGGAGCGCCGACCACGAGATCCGGCAGACCGTCGCCGGTCACGTCCTTGCCACCCGCGACGGCGGCGCCGAAGCGATCGTTGGAAGCGCTGCCGGGGAGGGTGTGGGTGAGCGTTTGGGCCGAGGACGTGGCCGCGATCCCGAGCAGCCCCAGGGCAGCGGGAAGCGTGCGGCGGATGAGGGCGTTCGCGTTCATGGTTGGAAGGCCAGTGATGTCGATCTGGATGCGGTTGGAGCCGGGTCGAGGCGACCCCCGCGGACGGGGCTCGACACGCGATGCGGAGGGAGGGGAAGGATCCGGTGCTGCGAGGCGGGGGACGGCTCCGGACGGAGGTGGACCTCCCCGGAGCGCGGGCCCTGGGTCGGAGCGCCCCGGTCGGCCGCTCCAGCGCAAGACTACCCTGGAACCCCTGGGGCGGGCGCCCGTGCCCGAAAAGGGTGTTCCTACCTGCCGCGCACCAGTATGCGACGGGAGCGCCCTTTCCGCTGCCCCCCGGTGTGGGAATCCGGGGCGGGTCCTCCGCTCCCCCCGGGGAGCCCGGGCCCTCAACCCCGGCGAGCCTGCGCCACCAGGTGTCCGGCCTCGGGCAGGATGATCCGTTCCATGGCCAGGCGCAGGGCCTTGGGCGAGCCCGGGAGGGCCAGCACCACGACCCGCCCCAGGAGCCCGCCGAGGGCCCGGGACAGGATGGCCGCGCTCCCGATCTCGGAGTGGGACAACCAGCGGAACAACTCGCCGAAGCCCGGGATCTGCGAGTCGAGCACCCGCACCAGGACCGGGTAGGTCCGGTCCCGCGGCGCGACCCCCGTGCCGCCGGTGGTCAGGACGAGGTCCACCGCGGGATCCGCGGCGGCCTCCCGCACGGCCCGTTCGATCTGCGCGTCGTCCTCGCGCACGAGCTCGCGCCGCACGACGCGATGCCCGGCCTCGGTCAGGGCGCGCACGAGGTAGTCGCCCCCCGCGTCCGCCGCCGCGTCGCGGGAATCGCTGAAGGTCAGGACGGCGAAGGACAGGGGCTCGGATCCTTCCGAGCGATGGCGCTCCAGGCTCATGGGAGTGAAAGCTCGGTCGGGTCGGGGGCGAGCCCCGGGCGCTCGCGCCCCTAGAATGACCGCTCCCCGGCCCGGAGTCACCCGCATGCCCCCCTGCCGCCGCCCCCATCGCGCGTCCCCCGCCGCGTGCGCCTGCCTCGCGCTGCTGCTGCACCTGTTCGCGCCGCACGCTCCCCTGCGCGCCCAGGGCGGCGCGCCCGATCCGGCCTTCACCGACGCCGTCGCGGCCCTGCGCGACGCGGTCGTCGAGCACCGCCTCGCCAACGGTTGGACCCTCCTGCTCCTGCCCCGCCCCGGTCCCCCGACGGTGGCCTTCGAGACCGCGATCGACGTCGGGGCCGTCGACGAGCCCCTGGGCCTCTCCGGGCTCGCGCACATGTTCGAGCACATGGCCTTCAAGGGCTCCGACCGCCTGGGGACCACGGACTGGGACGCCGAGCAGGCGGCGCTGCTCCAGGTCGACGGGCGGTACGCCGAGTGGAGCTCGGCCGAGGGCCGCACGGCCCGCGCGCGCGCCCTCGTCGCCCTGCGCGAGGCCCAGGACGAAGCCGGGCGTTTCGTCGTGCCCGAGGCCTTCAGCGCCATCCTCGAGGAGGCCGGCGCCACCGGGCTCAACGCCAGCACCAGCGCCGACACCACGCGCTACACCGTGGTGCTGCCGGCCAATCGCCTCGAGCTGTGGGCCTGGATGGAGGCCGAGCGCTTCGATCGCCTGGTGCTGCGCGAGTTCTACCTCGAGCGCGACGCCGTGCTCGAGGAGCGCAACCTGCGCGTCGACTCCGATCCCTTCGGGACGCTGATCGAGCAGCTCGCCCTGACCGCGTTCCAGGCCCACCCCTACCGCCGCCCGGTGATCGGCTTCGAGTCCGACATCCGCTCCTACACGCGCGCCAACGCGCTCGAGTTCTTCGAACGCAACTACGGGGCGCGGCGCCTGACCAGCGCCCTCGTGGGCGCCGTCGACCCCAAGGAGGCCCTGCCGATCCTCGAGCGGCACCTCGCGCGCCTCGCGCCGGGCCCCGAGCCGCGGCGCAACCTGACCCGCGAGCCCGAGCAACGCGGCGAGCGGCGGGCCACCGTGCACTTCCCCGCGCAGCCCCTGCTGGCGATCGCCTGGCACGTCCCCGAGCGCGCGCACGCCGACAACCCGGCGGTCGAGGTCGCCGTGCGCCTGCTCGGTCAGGGTCGCAGCTCGCGCCTCGAGCGCCGCCTCGTGCACGAGCAGGGCCTGGCGGCCGAACTGTGGGTCGGCACCGGTTTCCCCGGCGAGCGCCACCCGAACCTCGCCTACGTCGTCGCGGTCCCGAGCGAAGGCGTGGAGCTCGCGCGCGTCGAAGCCGCGATCTACGAAGAAGTCGCGCGGCTCGCCGCCGAGGGCCCACGGCCCGAGGAACTGCTCGCCGTGCGCACCTCGGCCCGGGCGGCCTTCCTGCGCGAGCTGCGCGACCGCGCCGCGCTCGCCGCCGGCCTGTGCACCGCCGCCGCCGAGCAGGGCGACTGGCGCGCCTACTTCGAGATCCCCGAGCGCCTGCAGGCGGTCGAGGACGCCGCCGCGCGGCGCGTGTTGCGGCGCTACTTCGTCGCGACCAACCGCACGGTCGTGAGCCTGGTGCCGGAGGCCTCTCCCCCGGGAGCTTCCACGCCCGGCGACGCCCCCTCCGCCGCCGATCCCGGTCACTGAAGTCCCGCCGATGCATCCCCTCCTGCGCCCCCTGCTGCTCGCGACGCTCGCCACCGCTCCGCTGGGGAACGCCGGCGCCGCGCGGCAGGTCGACGGCCTGCCCGCGCACCCGCGCGAGATCCCGGTTCCGAGCCTCGCGCCCTACTCGCCGCCGCGGCCCGCCGAACACGTCCTCGCCAGCGGCCCGCGGGTGTTGTTGTTCGTGGACCGCGAGCTGCCGCTGGTCGACGGGCGCCTGCGCTTCCGCGCCGGCTCGCTCCACGAGCCCGCCGAAGCGGTCGGCCTGGCCTCCGTGCTGGCCGAGGTCCTGCGCAGCGGCGGCGCGGGCGGCGAGGCGGGCCTGCCCGGGCCGGAGCTCGACGCCTGGCTCGACGCGCGCGGCGCCGAGCTCACGATCGAGTCGGGCCTGGAGCAGCTCGAAATCGCCTTCTCCTGCCTGCGCGCGGACCTGCCGCTGCTGCTCGAGCGCATCGCGGCCCTGCTGCGCGAGCCGCTCTACCCCGAGGAAGCCCTCGAGCGCGCCTTGCAGCGCCTGCGCACCGAGATCGCGCGCCGCGACGACGACGCGAGCAGCAGCGCCGATCGCCTGCTGCTGCAGGTCGTGCACGGCGCCGACTCGCCCTTCGCGCGGGTGCCCGACGAGGCGAGCGCGGCGCGCATCGACCGCCAGAGCCTGCTCGACTACCACCGCGCGCACCTGGGCAGCGACCGGCTGCTGGTCGGGCTCGCGGGCGATCTCGTGGCGAGCGACGCGCTGGCCCTGCTCGAGCGCAGCCTCGCCGACCTCGGCCCCGTAGGCCCGCCCCCCGAGGTCGGCGCGCCCGCCTTCCGCCAACCCGCGCGCACGACGATCTACCTCCAGGATCGGCCCGGCGTGCCCCAGACGCAGGTGCGCATGGCCGCGCCCGGCGTGCGACGCCTCGACGAGGACGCCGCGCCCCTGCGCCTATTCACCCTGGCCGTCGGCGCGGGCGGGTTCGCCAACCGCATGATGCTGCGCGTGCGCACCGAGCTGGGCCTGGCCTACGACGTGGGCGCCGCGTTCACCCCCGGCTGGCAGCGCCGCGGCCTCTTCCGCGCCTGGGGCGCCACGCGCAACGAGGCCGTGGGCGAGGCGCTCGAGGCGATGCTCGGCGTCCTGCGCGGCGGATTGGCGCCGCTCGGCGCCGAGGAGCTCGAGAGCGCCCGCACGCGCGACGCGCAGTTGCGCCTGGCCGAGTTCGCCGATCCGCCGGCGATCCTCGAGCGCGCCCTCGACCTCGCCTTCCACGGCTACCCGGCGAGCTTCTGGGAGAGCCAGGCGCGGCGCCTGCGCGAGACCGACGCCAGCCAGGTCGCGGCCGCCGCCGCGCGGCACCTCGACCCGGGGCGGCTGGTGATCGTGGCGGTGGGTCCCGCGGCCGAGATCGCCGAGCGCCTGGCCGCGCTCGCGCCCCTCGAGCGCCTCGGCGGGCCCGCGGGCGACTCGGCCGAGCGCGCCGCGCAGCGGCGACTCGAGGGCCTGCTGGCCGCCGTCGGCGGGCGCGAGGCCTGGGCTCAGGCGCGCTTCCTCGAGATCCAGGCGCGGGTCACGGCCCAGGCCGGCGAGCTCGAGACGCGCTACGAGACCCGCGTGTGGCAGGACCTCGCGGGGCCGCGCCTGCGCGCGGTGCACCGGCTCGAAGGCGTCGATAGCTCGCTCGTGCTGACCCCCGAGGGTGGGCGCATGCGCTACGGCGACACGCTGCAGAACGTGCCCGAGGTGCGCCATCGCCAGCTCCTGCTCACGGCCCGCCGCGATCTCCTGCGCCTCCTGCACCTCGCCGCCGCGGGCCGCGTCGAGGCGCGGATCGGCGCGGCGGGCGAGCTCGTGCTGAGCTCCCCGGAGGGCCTCGAGCTCGCCCTCGAGCTGGACGAGGCTGGCCTCCCGCGCCTGGCCCGCGCCCAGGAGGACGGGCGCGAGGTGCGCTACCGCTACGAAGGCTGGACCCCCGCCGGCCAGGGCCTGCGCCACCCCACCCGCATCCAACGCGAGGGCGAAGGCCCCTGGACGCGCGAGATCCTGCGCTTCGAAACCCACCCCCACCTCGAGGACGGCCTCTTCGAGCGCCCCTGACGGGCCGCCATGGGACCTCCGCGCGCCCGCCTCCGGCCCCGGACGGGGGCGGGCGGTCAGAGCGCGCGGCGTTCGGCGCGCAGGTCGTCGAAGGCGCGGCGCAGGCGGCGCACGCGGGCGAGCTCGACCGGTTCGCCGGCGCGGCCCTCGCGCTCGAGGGCGCTGCCCACGATGGCGCCGTCGGCGGACTCGAGCAGCTTCTGGGCGTTGGCGTCGGTGAGGCCCGAGCCGACGAGCACGCGCGCCGCGCCGACGTGGCGGCGCACGTGGGCCAGGACCTCGCGCGAGGGGGCCCGGCCCGTGCCGCGGCCGGTGACGATGACGGCGTCGGCCAGGGCGCGCTCGACGAGGTCGCCGGCCGCCTCGGCGGTCGTCTCCGAGCCCAGGGGGCTCGAGTGCTTGACGTGCACGTCGGCCAGGATCGCGACGCCGGGCGCGAGGCGCGCGCGCTCGCGCAGGAGCTCGGCCGCCCGGCCCTCGAGCAGGCCCTGGTCGCTGGCCTGGACGCCGCCGAGCACGTTGACCCGCAGGAAGGAGGCCCCCGTCGCGGCGCACAGGCCCAGGGCCGCGCGCGCGTCGTTGCGCAGCACGTTGACCCCCACCGGCAGATCGCCCGCGACCTCCCGCACGCGCGCCACGCACAGCGCCATGGCCGCCACGGTCTCGGCCGGCACCGCGTCGCGGAAGAAGGGCACGTCGCCGTAGTTCTCGACCAGGATCGCTCCGCAGCCGCCCTCGGCCAGGGCGCGGGCGTCGGCGGCGGCGCGCTCGAGCAGCGCCGCGAGGGAGCCCCCGTAGCGCGGCGCGCCGGGCAGGGGCGCGAGGTGGCAGACACCGATCAGGGCCGGAGGCTCGAGGAAGAGGTTCACGTCCACCGGCGCAGCATACGGACCCGCCCGGGCCGTCCACCATGCCCCGCCGGACGCCGACGCACCGCGGAGCGCGACCTCGCGCGCACCCAACCCCCTGTCGATGCGGGGCTTGGCGCGCGCCACCCGCGCCGACGTGGAGCGCGGCGCCGGCCGCTGCTAGGGTCCCGCCCCGCCCCGACCACCCATGACGCACCCCCTCGATCGCCCCGGCCTGCTCGCGGGCCTCAACCCCGAGCAACGCGCCGCGGTCGAGAGCACCGAAGGCCCGGTGCTGGTGCTGGCCGGCGCGGGCAGCGGCAAGACGCGCGTCGTCACCTACCGCATCGCCTACCTGCTGGCCGGCGGCGTCGCCCCCGAGGCCGTGCTGGCGATGACCTTCACCAACAAGGCCGCGGCCGAGATGCGCGAGCGCGTCGGCGAGCTGGTGGGCCCGGCGCGCAGCGAACGGCTCACGATCGGCACCTTCCACGCCTTCTGCCTGGGGCTGCTGCGCGAGCACGCCGCCGAGCTCGGCTACCCGGAGGGCTTCACGATCTGCGACGCCGCCGACCAGCTCGCGGTCGCGCGCGGCGTGCTGCGCGAGCTGCGCGTGGCCGAGGCGCGCATCCAGCCCGGCGCCCTGCAGAGCCGCATCTCTCTGCTGAAGAACCGCCTCGAGGATCCGGCGCGGTTCCTCTCCAAGGCCAGCGACGACGGGGACGAGCTCGTGGGCCGCGCCTGGCAGCGCTACGAGAAGACCCTGGCCCTCACGCGGCGCCTGGATTTCGACGATCTCCTGATCCAGGCCCTGCGTCTGCTGCGGGCCGGCGGCCCGGCCCGGGCGGCCCTGCGCGCCCGCTACCGCTACGTGCTGGTCGACGAGTACCAGGACACGAACGCGCCGCAGTACGAGATCGTGCGCGAGTTGGTCGCCGAGCACCGCAACCTGTGCGTGGTGGGCGACGACGACCAGTCGATCTACGGCTGGCGCGGGGCCGACGTGCGCAAGATCCTGGCCTTCGAGCAGGACTTCCCCGCCGCTCGGGTGGTCAAGCTCGAGACGAACTACCGCTCGACGAGCGAGATCCTGAACGCCGCCAACCGCGTCATCCGCAACAACCCCGGCCGACACGAGAAGACCCTGCGCTCGGCCCAGGGCACCGGCGAGCTGCTGCAGGCGGTGGAGGCCGAGGACGAACACGCCGAGGCCGAGTACGTCGTGCGCGACATCGGGGAACACGTGCGCCGCGGCCGCGCGCGCCTGGGGGACTTCGCGATCCTGTTCCGCACCGCCACCCAGCCGCGGCCCTTCGAGGCCGAGCTGCGCGCCCGCGGCCTGCCCTACATCCTGGTCGGGGGCATGAGCTTCTTCGACCGCAAGGAGGTGCGCGACGTGCTCGCCTACCTGCGCCTGATCGCCAACCCGCGGGACGAGACCTCGTTGCTGCGCATCGTCAACACGCCCCCGCGGGGCGTCGGCAAGACGACCCTCGAGCGCGTGCTCCAGCACGCCACCGAGGCGGGCATCTCGGCCGCCGAGGCCTTCGCCCACGCGGCCACCATCCCCGGCGTGCCGCGCGCCGCCGGCGAGGCCGTCGAACGGCTGCTCGAGCGCCTCACGCTGCTGGGCAAGGCCTTCAAGGGACACCAGCTCGTCGAGCTCATCCGCCGCCTGCTGGAGGAGGTCGCCTATCGCCAGGAGGTCGAGCGCCTGTACCCCGATCCCGCCCAACGGACGGCGCGCTGGCAGGCGGTCGAGGAGCTCCTCGCCACCGCCGAGGCCCACGTGCGCCGGCGCAAGAAGCCCGGGCTCGGGCACTTCCTCAACGAGCTGACCCTGAGCGCCGACGACGGCGAGGACGCCGAGGCGGGCGCGCGCCGCAACCGCGTCACCCTGATGACCCTGCACGCCTCGAAGGGGCTCGAGTTCCCGCGCGTGTACCTGGTGGGCCTCGAGGAGGGGCTCTTGCCCCACGCCCGCGCGGCGGCCGAGGACACGATCGAGGAGGAGCGGCGCCTGTGCTACGTCGGCATCACCCGCGCTCGGGCGGCCCTGACCGTGACCCACACCCGCGAACGGTCGCGCTACGGCACGAAGGTCCAGAGCCACCCCTCGCGCTTCCTGTTCGAGCTCAAGGGCCAGGAGCCGCCGCCCGGTTGGATCCCGGCCGGCACGCCGGCGGCGGAGCGCTCGCGCCTGGCGGACGAGGCCGCGCGGGCGGCGAAGGGCGCCAAGAAAGCCGGCAAGAAGGCCTCGAAGAAGGCCCGCAAGCAGGCCGCCCGCCCCGGAACGGCCCGCAAGGCCGCTCGCCGCGGCCCCTGATCGGCTACGTTTCTGGGCCGATGCGTCCCCACCTGCTCCCGATCGCCGCGTCGCTCGCGCTCCTCCTGGCCGCCTGCGGCAAGTCGGAATCCCCGGCCCCCGCGGGCCCCGCGGCGGACACGCGGCCCGCCTCGCGCCCGCCCGTGTTGCTGGTCACCATCGACACGGCGCGCGCCGACCGCTTCGGCTGCTACGGCTACACGATGGGCCGCACGCCGACCGTCGACGCCCTGGCCGCCGAGGGCCTGCGGGTCGAGCGCGCCTACGCGCACGTGCCCCTGACCCTGCCCTCGCACGCCACGATCCTCTCGGGCGTGCACCCCGCGGGGCACGGCCTGCACGTCAACTTCCAGGGCGCCCTGCCCGCCGACCTGCCGACCCTGGCCGAGCGCTTCGCCGCGGCCGGTTACCGCACGGGGGCCTTCGTCAGCGCCTGGGTGCTGGACCGCGGCTTCGGCCTGGACCGCGGCTTCGAGCACTACGACGACCTCTCGCACCTGGCCGCCGCGGCCGACCGCCAGACCGAGCGCACCGCCAACCAGGTCATCGACGCCACCCTGCGCTGGCTCGAAGCCGACGACCCGCGCCCCTTCTTCGCCTGGGTGCACTTCTTCGACCCGCACGATCCCTACGAGCCGCCGAACTTCTACACCGAGGGCCTGGCCAGCATGTACGACGGCGAGCTGGCCTTCGTCGACGCGCAGCTCGCGCGGCTCATGACCGTGATCGAGGCGCGCGGCGAGCTCTCCGAGCTGGTCGTCGTGCTCACCTCGGACCACGGCGAGTCCCTGGGCGAGCACGGCGAGGCGACCCACGGCGTCTTCCTCTACGACGCCACGATGCGCGTGCCCCTGATCGTGCGCGCGCCGGGGCGCGTCGAGGCCGGCGCCGTGTTGCCCGGCCCGGTGGGCCTGGTGGATCTGGCGCCGACCCTGCTCGAGCTGATCGGGCTGGCCGCCGTGCCCGGACACGAGGGCCGCAGCTTCCTGCCGCGGCCCGACGCACGCCCGTTCGCCCCCGCGCCGGTCCTGCTCGAGAGCGAGTACCCGCGGCGTTCCTTCGGTTGGTCGCGCCTGATGGCCCTGGTGGTGGGCGACGAGAAGGTGATCCGCGCGCCCACTCCGGAGCGCTACGACCTCGGCGCCGACCCCGGGGAGCAGACGAACCTGGCGCCGCGGGATCCCGCGCGCCTCGCGCAGCAGCTCGAGGTGCTCGAGCGCCGCCGCGCGAGCCTGCCGACGCGCCGTCCCGCCGCGCTGGAGGCCGATCGCGTGGGCGGCGAGGCGCGCCTCTCGGCCCTCGGGTACGTCGGCGGCAGCTCGGGGGACCTCTCGGACGACGACCTCTCGCGTCGCGACCCCAAGGACGTGACCCACGTGCTCTCGGCCGTGATGCGCGCCAAGCGCTTCGCCGACCAGGGCCAACCCGAGCGCGTGGTCGCGACCCTCGAGGCGGTGGCCGGCGACAGCCCCGAGTCGGACGAGCTCTTCGCCCTGCTCGGCAAGGCGCAGCTCGACCTCTCCGCCTTCCCCGCGGCGGAGAGCTCGTTGCGCAAGAGCCTGCGCGAGCGCTCGGACCACGGCGCGCGGCTCACGCACCTGGGCGACGCGGTGCGCTCGCAGGGGCGCTTCGACGAGGCCATGGAGCTCTACGCCCGCGCGGTCGCGGCGGAGCCGAACCTCGGCCAGGCCCACAGCCGCCTGGGGCTGGGCCACGCGCAGGCCGGGCGCTTCGACCTGGCGCTGCACCACTTCCGCCGGTACGCGGACGTCGAGCCGAACTCGGCCAACGCGCAGACGAACCTGGCCAATGCGCTGCTCAGCGCCGGCCGCCACGGCGAGGGCATCGAACGGCTGCAACGGGCGCTCGCGATCGACCCGCGCTGCGAGCCGGCCCACCGCTCCCTGTGGCGCGCCCTGCTGCTCGTCGGCCGCCGCGACGAAGCCATCCGCGCCCTGCGCGAGGCGCGCACGATCGCGCCCGCGGACCGATCGCTCGCCTGTGAGTTGGCCTGGCTGCTCTCGACCAGCGCCGGCGCCGACGCCGCGGCCGGGGAAGCCCTGGCCCTGGCCGAAGCCTGCGCGCGCGGCGAGTCCCCCGTCGGCGCGGCGACCCTCGACATCCTGGCCGCGGCGGCCGCCGCCGAGGGCGACTTCGCGCGCGCGGTGGCCGAGGCCGAGCGGGCGCTCGAGACGGCGCGGCGCGAGGGGCTCGAGGCGCTCGCCGCCGCGATCGCCGCGCGCCTCGAGCGCTACCGCGCGGGAGAGGCCTACCGCGAGGGCGGGCCGCGCTGAGGTTCCGAGGACGCCCCGCACCATGCGATCCGCGCCCCGCCCGCGCCGCCGATTCCTGCCGCGCCTGGTCGCGGTCCTCTTGGGTTTGGGATCGGCGCTGGTCGCGGCCGAGCTGGGCCTGCGGCACCTGATCTTCGGCACCTCCGAGCGCGCGCGCGCCCTGGGCAAGTCCCTGCGCCATCCCTCGCTCTACGGGCTCGGCCTGCACCACGACGACTACTGGAAGCTGCAGGCCCTGCTCGACGAACGGGCGCGGATGGAGATGAACGGCCCCGACGCGCTGCTGGGCTGGACGGGCTCGATCGAGCCAGGGACCTACGCGCACCCCGACGAGGCGCAGCTCGGCGAGCGCCGGCCGATCCTGCTCTTCGGCGATTCGAACGCCGAGTGCGTGATCGGCGCCGAGCACTGCTTCCAGGGCCTGCTCGAGCGCTCGGACCTGGGCCGCACCCACGCCTTGCTCAACTACGGCGTCGGCGGCTACGGGCTGGACCAGATCTACCTCATGCTGCGCGCGGCCCTCGCGCGCCACGCGCACCGCGATCCGATCGTGGTCGTGAGCCTGATGGTGGACGACGACCTCGAGCGTTCGTTGCTCTCCTTCCGCGGCTGGCCCAAGCCGCGCCTGCGGGTCGAGTCCGGGAAGCTGGTGGGCCCCGCTCCCGTGCTGGCCGATACACGCCGGTTCCTCGAGCAGAACCCACCCTCGATCCGCAGCTACGTCGCCCGCCTGGTGCTCGCGACCCTGCGCGGCCCGGCGCGGCGCTCGGAGCGTACGCCGGCCGAGCTCGCCGAACTGGCGACCCTCAACCGCGCCCTGCTCGACGCCATCCAGGCCGAGCTCGACGCGCGCGCGCTCGAGCACCTCTACTTCCTCTTCTACTTCGAGGAGGCCCTGCGCCGCCGCCCGCCCGCGCTCTGGAGCGAGGACATCGCGCTCGAGTTCCTGCGCGCCAGCGGAGCCCCGTACGTCTCGCTCGCCGAGGTCTACGCGGCCCTGTGCACGCCGCCCTGGGATTGCTTGAAGGTCTATGCGCCCGAGGACGACCCGACCCTCGCCGGCCACCTCAACGACGGCGGCAACCGTCTGGCCTTCGCGGCCCTGCGCCAGGGCCTGGAGGGGGCCCTCGACCTCGGGGCGCTGCGCCGCGGGCACGAGCAGGGCGAGTTTCGACCGACCGGCGCGCGCTACGGCGTCGAGGACCTGCTCGGCGTGCCGACGCGCGTGTACACGCAGGCGCTCTACCCCAGCCTGCGCGTCGAGCGCCCCGGGGGCCGCGACGACCGCCTGCTCGTCGGCGTGCGCGCCGGCCAGGGCGCCGCCACGCGCCTGGTGCTCGAGCTGGGCGGCTCGCGCCGTCGCTTGCAGGCCGAGATGCTCGCCGTGCCCAACGGCCGCGCGCCTTGCCCCGAGGCGTCGATGCGCCTGCGCTGGCGCATCGGCGCGGGCGAGTGGAGCTCGATCGAGGCGACCCCCGGGGCGGGATCCACGGCGCTCGAGATCGACCTCGTCGCCGCCCCGCGCCTCGAGTTCGTGATCGAGTGCACCGGCCCGGACCCCGAGTGCCTGTGGCTCGCCCTGCGGAACCTGCGCCTGGACTGAGGCCACTCGTTCGCGAACCGCGCCCGCGGGATCGAATGGCGGCGCGTCGCCGGAGTAGGCGCGCGCCGGTCCGCCGAGGATCCGGTTGACGGCGTGCCGCGGCGCGCCCTACCGTCCTGCGCTCGGCCCCCCGCCCGCGGCCCCGTCTTCCCCGGGCAAGCCCCCCGCACCGACTCGGAGGTACTCGACCATGGAATGGATCCTCATCGGCGTCGCGTTGGTCCTCGGCCTCGGGCTGCTGCTGTGGCTGGTCGGGATGTACAACCGGCTCGTCAGCCTGCGCAACCGCTTCAAGAACGCCTTCGCGCAGATCGACGTGCAGCTCGAGCGGCGCTACGACCTGATCCCGAACCTGGTCGAGGTCGCCAAGGGCTACATGAAGCACGAGCGCGAGACGCTCGAAGCGGTCATCGGCGCGCGCAACCAGGCCCTGGGCGCGGTCAAGGCGGCGGCCGCCAACCCCGGGGACATGGGCGCGATGAAGGGCCTGATCGGCGCCGAGGGCGCGCTCACCGGCGCCATGGGGCGTCTGTTCGCGGTCATGGAGGCCTACCCCGACCTCAAGGCCAACCAGAACATGCTGCAGCTCACCGAGGAGCTGACCACGACCGAGAACAAGGTCTCCTTCGCGCGCCAGGCGTTCAACGACGCCGTGATGCACTACAACACCGCCCGCGAGACCTTCCCCTCGAACCTGATCGCCGGGTCCTTCAACTTCGCCGAGGCGCAACTGTTCGAGATCAGTGACGAACGCGCCCGCCAGGCGCCCAAGGTCTCCTTCTCCTGATCCGGGCCGCGGCCCGAGGGGCGAGCACCGCGGGTGACGATGGACTTCTTCCAGCACCAGGACCAGGCGCGCCGCAACACCGGGCGCCTGGTCGTCCTGTTCCTCCTGGCCGTGCTGGCCCTGGTCGTGGGGCTCAACGCCGCGGTGGGCGCCGCGCTCGCGACCCAGGGCGAGGTCCACCCGCTGGTCTTCGTCGGCGTCACCCTGGGCGTGTTGCTGCTCGTCGGCCTGGGCTCGCTCTACCGCATCGCCAGCCTGCGGGGCGGCGGGCGCAAGGTGGCCGAGATGCTCGGCGGCCGACGCATCGACCCGGGCCAGGCGGACGCCGCCGAGCGGCGCCTGCTGAACGTCGTCGAGGAGATGGCCATCGCCTCGGGCGCGCCCGTGCCGGCGGTCTACGTGATGGACAAGGAGGCCGGCATCAACGCCTTCGCCGCCGGCTACCACCCCGGCGACGCGGTCGTGGGCGTGACGCGCGGGGCGCTGGAGCAGCTCTCGCGGGACGAGCTGCAGGGCGTCGTGGCCCACGAGTTCAGCCACATCCTGCACGGCGACATGCGCCTCAACGTGCGGCTGATGGGCGTGCTGTACGGCATCCTGCTGCTGGGCCTGCTCGGCCAGTTGATCCTGCGTTCCCTGCGCTACAGCGGCCGCAGCCGCGGCAAGAACGGTGGCCAGGCCGTGATGGCGATCCTGCTGATCGGCGCGGCGCTGCTGATCGTCGGCTACGCGGGCACCTTCTTCGGCAACTTGATCAAGGCCGCCGCCTCGCGCCAACGCGAGTTCCTGGCCGACGCCTCGGCCGTGCAGTACACCCGCAACCCCGCCGGCATCGCCGGAGCGTTGATGCGCATCGGCGGCCTCGCCGAGGGCTCGCAGGTCGACCACCCGGCCGCGCCCGAGGCCAGCCACTTCTTCTTCGGCGCCGGGATCAAGAGCCACCTGGGGCGTCTGGGCGCGACGCACCCGCCCCTCGAGGAGCGCGTGACGCGCCTCTTGCCGAACCTCGCCGGCCGCCTGAAGCAGGCCTTCCGCGGCGACCGCCAGATCTACGGCGCCGTGCAGGGCGAGATCGCGAGCCTCTCGGCCCTGGCCGCCGCCGCGCCCGCCGCCGCGCCCGCGAAGAGCGCGCTCGAGCAGGTCGGCCAGGTGAGCGGCGCGCACCTCGAGCGCGCGCGCGAGCTCTTGGGCGCCCTGCCGGTCGAGCTGCGCCGCGCGGCGGGCGAGCCCTTCAGCGCGCGGGCGATCGTCTACGCGCTCCTGCTCGACGCCGACGGAGACCTGCGCGCGCGCCAACGCGCGGCCCTGGAGCGCGGCGCCGACCCGGGCGTTCTGGCCGCGCTCGAGCGCTTCGAGGCGCCGGTGCGCTCGTTGCCGCCCGAAGTACGCCTGCCGCTGGTGGAGCTGTGCCTCCCGGCCCTGACCGAGCTCAGCGCCGAACAGTACGCGCGCTTCAGCGCCAACGTCCAGGCGCTGATCGACGCCGACGGAGCGGTGAGCTTCGAGGAGTTCGCCCTCTCGCGCCTGGTGCGCTCGCACCTCGATCCCCTGCACGACCCGCGGGCCGCGCGCAAGAGCGCCCGCGAGGCGCGCGGCAGCCTCGAGCGCACGGCGCCCGAAGCGGCGCTCGTGCTCTCGCACCTGGCCCGGGTCGGTGCCGACGACGAACGCGCCGCGGGGGCCGCCTTCGAGCGCGCCTGGCGCCACCTGGCCCTGCCGGCGCGGCCCATCGAGGCCGCGCGGCGCGCCGGTCCCGCCCTGGGGCCGGCCCTCGAAGCCCTGCGCACGCTGCAACCCGCCCACCGCCGGCGCTTGCTCGAGGCCGCCGCGGCCGCGATCGCGGCCGACGCGACCGTGCGTCCGGCCGAGGCCGAGCTCTTCCGCCTGCTCGGCGAGGCCCTCGACGTCCCGATCCCGCCCCTGCTCGCGGGCCAACGCCTGGCGTGACTCCGCCGCGGGCGGGCGCCCGGGCGGAAATCGTCTTCGCGCAGGGTACGCTGCCCGCTCCGGCGCGCTCGCGGCCCCCGCGCCCGGAGGAAGCAGCATGATCAAGACCGCCTTCTTGCTCGTCTTCGCGTCGCTGACCGCCATCGCCGGCTGGTGGACCTGGGTGGCGCGGGAGAAGCTCGTCGGGCACGAGATCGAGCTGCGCGTGCGGGACGAGCGCATCGCCGAGCTCGACCGCGAGGTCGCCACGCGCGGACGGCGCATCCAGGAGCTCGAGTTCCGCCTCGAGCTGCTCAAGATCGACCACCGCGTGGCGCGCATCGACGTGCTCGAGCAGGGCCCGGCCCCGAACGAGCCGGGCGCGATCCAGACCACCGTGCGCTTCGTCGAGCTCGACGGGCGGGGCGAGCCCGTCGGCGAGGGCCAGGTCGCGAGCGTGCGCGGCGACCGCGTCTACCTCGAGAGCCTGGTGATCAAGTTCGACGACGCCCACGTGGAGGCCGGCGACTTCCTGCGCGGCACCTCGGTGTGTTTGTTCACGCGCGTCTTCGGCGAGGGCACCGCGCCCGAGGCGGGCACCCCGATCGATTCGGCCGGCACGCGCCCCCACCCCTACGGCGCCGCGGGCGACCGCGAGTCCGACCTCTTCCAGGCCGAGCTGTGGGAGAAGTTCTGGGACTACGCCCACGACCCCGAGGCCGCCGCCGCCAAGGGCGTGCGCGCCATCCACGGCGAGGCGCCCTTCGTGCGCGCCCGCCCCGGCCGCAGCTACCGCGTCGAGCTGCGCGCCTCGGGCGGGCTCTCGATCCAGGCGCAGTGAGCGCCGCGCGCTCGGCGCGCCCCTCCCGATCCACCGACGACCCCGCCCCACCCGCGAGGAACCCCATGCTCCGCTCCCCCACCACGCTGCTCCTGTGCCTCGCCTTCGCCGCACTCCCCGCCTGCGGCCCCGATCGCGCCGGCGGCGACTCGACGAAGCCGTCGCCCGCGCTCGCCGCGCCCCAGGGCGGCGCTCCGGGCGCGCCCGCCTCCACGCGGACGCCGCAGGATGCGCCCAGCGCCGCGCCCCTCGGCAAG
>CAYMYN010000023.1:0-48051 GCA_964394665.1 uncultured Planctomycetaceae bacterium | reverse complement strand
TCGGCAAGGGGCCGCTCGCCTTCACCCCGCCCGCGGGCTGGGTCGTCGAGCCGACAACCAGCGGCATGCGCGCCGCCCAGTACCGTTTGCCGGCCCAGGAGGGCGAGGGCCAGGACACGACCGTGGTGGTGTTCTTCTTCGGCGCCGCGGGCGGCGGCGGCTTCGAGGCCAACGTCGCCCGTTGGGCGAGCCAGTTCGAGCAACCCGACGGCGCGCCGACGATGGAGCGCGCGCGCGAGACGAGCCGCAGCGTCAACGGCATGGCCCTGCGCGAGGTCGCCCTCGAGGGCACCTACGTCGCCGAGACCTTCCCCGGCTCCGGCCAGCGCGTGCGCGAGGAGGGCTGGGCCCTGCGCGGCGCGATGGTCGAAGCCCCCACCGGGCCCTACTACATCCGCCTGCTCGGCCCGCGGGCCGGCGTCGAGCGCGCCGAGCCGAGCTTCCGCACCTTCCTCGGCGACCTGCGCCCGGCGAACTGATGCGCGCCCATCGCCGACGCGCCCTGTGCGGCGCCCCGTTGTGCCTGGCGCTGCTCGCCGGCTCATGGGTTCGCGCCCAGGAGGTCGCGCCGGAGCGCGCGCCGCGCCCGGCCTTCGAGTTGGTCGAGTCCTGGCCGCTCGAGACCTCCCTCGACCACCCCGACCTGCGCGATACGTTCGAGGTCTGGATGGGGATGATCGCGGGCGCCGAGCGCTCGATCGATCTGGCGCAGTTCTACGCCTCCAGCGCCCAGGGCAGCCGGCTCGAGGCCGTGATCGAAGCGCTCGAGGCCGCCGCCGCGCGCGGGGTCGCCGTGCGGTTCCTGGCCTCGGAGGCCTTTCGGCCCACCTATCCCGAGACCCTCGCGCGCCTGGACGGCCGCGAGGGGATCGAGGTCCGCACCTACGACATCCGCCCGCACCCCGGCGGCGTGCTGCACGCCAAGTACTGGATCGTCGACGGGCGCGAGGTGTTCCTCGGCAGCCAGAACTTCGACTTCCGCGCCCTCGAGCACATCGTCGAGCTGGGCGCGCGCTTCGAGCATCCCGAGCTGGCGCGCCCCTTCGTCGAGCTCTTCGAAGCCGATTGGCGCCTGGCCGGCGGCGAGACCGACGTGTTCGAGGAGGGCGCCGCCCGAGCCGCGCCCGCGCCCGTCTCCCTCATGGGCGCCCATGGCGAGCTGCGCTTGACGCCGGTCTTCAGCCCGCCGGCCCTGCTCGCGCACGAGGATGCCTGGGACCTGCCGCGCCTGGTGGAGCGCATCGACTCGGCCCGCCGCCGCGTGCGCGTGCAGTTGCTCACCTACTCCACCACCGACCGCGAGGGGCGTTACTTCGCCGACCTCGAGCAGGCCCTGCGCCGGGCCGCGGCGCGCGGCGTACAGGTCGAGCTGATGGTCGCCGACTGGTCGAAGCGCCGCTTCGTGATCGAGGGCCTGCAGAGCCTGCAGTGCCTGCCCAACGTCGAGGTGCGCCTGGTCACGATCCCCGAGCACTCGGGGGGCTTCATCCCCTTCGCGCGCGTGATCCACGCCAAGGCGCTCAGCGTCGACGGCGAACGCGCGTGGCTCGGCACGGGCAACTGGAACTGGGGCACGTTCCACGACTCGCGCAACGTGGGGCTCCTGATCGAGGGCCCCTCCACGGTCGAGGTGCTGGAACGGTTCTTCGAGACGACCTGGTCCAGCGAGTACGCCTACCCGGTCGACCCGGCCACGAAGTACGAGACGCCGCGCACCGACGGGTGACCGCTGCTCACCGCAGGAGCGCGCGCGTCTCCTCGAGCATGACCCGCGCCCGGCCCAGGCACTCGTAGGTCTCCTCCAGCACGCCGTCCGCCGCCGCCGACCAGGCGCGGTGGATCTGGCGCTCCGCCGCGGCGAAGCGGTCCATGAGGGACGCGTAGGCGCCCAGACCCATGCGTGCGACGAGCACGTCCCGCGCTCCCACGAAGGCCGGACCGTGTTCGTCGATCGCGACCGAGAGGCGCTCGAGCACGGCCTGGGCCGGGGCCCCCCCGTCCCAGGTGCGGAGCGACTCCTCGACGATGCCCGCGATGGCCGCCAGATCCCCGGCCGGCGAGACCCGCTGGGCGCCGCCCGCCCGATCCGCCTCGGCGAGCACCGCCGCGTTCGCGCGCCGCACCCCGAAGGCGCCCGCGCCCAGGCCGACCAGCGCCAGGAGGAAGATCCAGCGCTGCTCCCAACGGGCCAGGGCGAACTCCTCGACCCGCACGCGTCCGGCCTCGGCCGCGCGCAACGCATCCAGGATCGCCGCGTCGAGCGCCATGCCCTTCTTCGCCACGTCCGCGCGCTGGATGCCGTCGGCCTCGATGCGCTGCACCGTCTCGTTGAGCGTCAACCCCACGAGCTCGGCGTCCGGCCGCGCGAGATCCACGAGGTAGGCCGAGCTCGCCGCCACCAGGGCCGCCGCCAGGGAGAGCGCGATCAACAGGTTCGCGAGCAGCCTCATTGGTTCACCCCCGCCAGCACCAGCAGGTTGATCACGAGCGCCAGGAGCGCCTCGCCGACGATCAGGCCGGCCGCCACCGGCACGCCCCAGTTCTCGCACCAGCGCGCGCCCTTGACCCGCGTCAGCACGATGTTGGTGACGCAGCCGATGCCGTAGGTCGCGATGTAGAAGAACGGCAGGAACATCGAGAGTCCGACCAGGACGCCCAGGCCCGCGAAGCTGCCCAGGCCCAGCAGCATGCCGGTCAGGGCGCCGAAGCCGTAGAGCGCGTAGGGCATCTCGCCCCCCTGCACGCCGCCGATGACGGCCTGCAGGGCTTGGGCCTGGGGCGCGGTGGTGTCCGTGCCCGGGCCGATGGGCACGCCGTACTGCTTCAGGTTGACCTGGACGATGATCAGCAGCACGAAGAGCGTGATGATCGGCCCCAGGCCCGTGGCGACGAGCTCGACGATCTGCTGGCGCCGCGGCTGCGACCCGACCAGGTGCCCGGTCTTGAGGTCGCCCATCATGTCCGCCGCGCAGGTGATCGCCACGCACAGGGCCGCGCCGAGCAGCACCGCGCCCAGCACCGCGCCCGAACCCGCCAGGGTGAGCACGAGCACCACCGTCAGCAGCGACATCCCCGAGATCGGCGACCAGTCGGTCATGCCGGTGCACTGGGCGATGATGATGCCCGCGAACCAGATCCAGGCCGCGCCGACCAGGGCCAGGATCAGGGCCCGCAGGTGCGGCGAGAGCCCCGACAAGAGGCCCGGCTTGGCGTTCTCGCGGGCCAGGAAGGCGTCGCGCTCGACGTCGGTCCACTGCTCGCTCCAGGTGACGCGCGCCGCTTCGGTCGCGAAGCCGATCGAGTAGCCCTGGTAACGCTCGGTCTCGACCTTCTCGTCGATCTTGGCGAAGACCGCCGGCGCGTCCTCCGCGGCCGCGCTCGCGAGCGTCACGGGGCAGGTGCGGTTGAAGGGCTCGTTGCCGAGGAAGTCCGCCGCCAGGAAGAGCAACACCAGGGCCGAGAGCACCGCGCCGATCAGCACCTTGAAGCCCAGCTCGTCCGCGCCGAGCTTCGCTTGCCCAGCCTTCGCGATGCTCCCGAGGGCCGCCTGGATCGCCGGCAATGCGGCCAGGATGCCCATCAGCGCGCCGCCGAGCAGCAGCCCGATGCCCAGCGGCCGGTTGACCGACTGGTAGAGCAGGCCCGGCACCTCGTGCGAGAAGACGCCCGGCGGCACCCAGCCCAGGCGGAAGGCCAGGGGGTTCAGGATGAAGAAGGCCAGGATGCCGCCGGCGAGCACCAGCAGGCCCGCCTTGCCCGAGAGGAAACCCGCGCCGATCGCGAAGGGCGCGACGGCGAAGATGAGCTGCATCTCGGGCGGCAGGTCGAACACGCGGCCGACGTCCAGCTTGTCCTTGGTGAGCAACAGGTCCGGCCGGCCATCGCGGTCGCGATCGAGATCGAGGGGCAGGAGGCTCTTCTGCCGCGCGTCGCGCCAGGCTGGGACGGGCGGGCCCTCCCCCAGCTCACCCGGTTCCGCGTCCTCGGCTGGCGGCGTGGCGGGCAACAGGCGGGGCTCGCCGAACTCCGCCGGCACCGACAGGCGCACATCGAGGTTCGCGTAGCCGGGCAGGTTGAGGTCCGCCAGGCCGACCGGCAGGAAGATCAGGGCCGAGACCACCATCCCGGCCACCAGCAACAGCGACTTCTTCGAGCCCGAGCCGGGGCTCTTGAGGATCACCGCCACGCCGGTCGCGCTGGGGAAGCGCAGCCGGTCGATGTCGATCATCTGCTTGCGCAGCGGGATGATGAACGCGCCGCCCAGGATCGCGCCGGCCACGCAGGCCAGCATGATCAGCCAGAACTCGAGGTCGCTGGTCGAGAGCTGGTAGCCGAGCAGGAACAGCACCGGCACGGTGAAGATCACGCCCGAGTTGGGCGTGTTCACCGCCGAGGCGATCGTCTGGGTGATGTTGACCTCGAGGATCGACCCGCGGCGCAGGAGCCCGCGCAGGACCCCGAAGCCCAGCACGGCGGCGATCGCGCTGCCGACGATCGTGAACCCGATCTTGAGGCCGGCGTAGGTGATGGCGGCGTTCATCACCGCCCCCACCCCGAGGCCGAGCAGGATCGCGGACCAGGTCACCTCGCGGTAGCGGCCCCCCATCAGCCCCGCGTCGTGGGCGCTGGCCGGGCCACGGGGGGGATCCGATGCGGGAACTCGAGGGCCGCGCTCTGCCTGCATGCTGGGACTTCGGGCTCGGACGGGTCTTTGGCCGCCGCCCGGAGAGCCCGCGGGCCCCGGCGCGCGCGACCGGATCCAATGGAAGGCCCGCGGACGCGCCGCGGGCCGGGGGAGCCTAGTGCCCGGCCCCCCCGGCCCGCAACCCGCGCCCACGCGCGGGGCGCCCGCCGTCAGTCGGCCTTCTCGGCTGCGGGCGCGCCATCCCCCGCCGTCGGCCGCAGGCGGCGCAGGGCCTCGAGCGCCGCGGCGCGCACCGCCGGATCGGCGTCGACGGCGAGCTCGGCGATGCGCGGCAACGCGCGCACCTCACCCAGCTCGCCCAGGGCCACCAGGGCCGCGGCGCGCAGGCTCGAGTCCCGCCCCTCGAGCAGGCCCATCAGCCGCTCGGCGGCCTGGGCGCGGGCCTCGCGCTCGCTGACGCGCCGCTCCCAACGCTCGCGGGCCTCCTGATAGGTGCGGATCGTCTCCAGGCCCTCGAAGCACAGCTTGCGCAGCTCCTCGTCGCCGGTGCGCTCGGCGCAGGCGAGCAACGCCCGGGCCGCGTCGTCGGAGAGCAGGTTCGCCAGGCCCCGGGCGGCCGACTCGCGCACGCGCCGGCGGTCCGCGCCGTGCGGCATCCAGTCGGGCTCGAGGGCGCGGGTCAGGGGCGCGAGGAAGGCCGGATCGCGCCAACGGCCCATCGCGTCCGTCACGGGGATCGGGTAGCGCTCGAGGCCCCGCACGAGCCAGTGCGGCTCGAGCCCCAGCTCCTGGCCCTGGCGCAGGGTCTTGGCCAGGGCCAGGTGGAACGGCTCGCCGTCCACCGGCCAGCGCTCCAGGATCGAACGCGCGAGCTCCTGGCCGCCGGGGGCGAGGGGCTCGTAGAGGCCCACGAGCCGGCTCAGGTGGTCGGAGGGGAAGTCCGCGTCGGCCAGGGCCGCCGCCAGGAACCGATTCCACGTCTCGCCACCGGCGGCTTGGGCGAGGTCGTCGAGCTTGTCCAAGGCGCCCCGCACCTGGGGCGTGTCGCGCAGGGCGGGGTCGAACCAGCGCGGATCGGCGAGCACGTCCCGCACGGCGACCAGGGCGTCGGGCACCGGGTCCGCGCCCGCCTGCGGGGTCCGCAGGCCCCGGATGACGAAGTCCAGTCGCAACCTGAGGTCCAGCCCGCGCAGCCCCGCGACCTCGTGGTAGAGGGAGCGTGCGGCCCGCCTCTGCGCCAGGCCCGCGACCGCCAAGGGGAGCCTTCGCATCTGCCCCTCGGCCCCGGGCACGGCGCGGACGTAGCGCGCCACGAGTTCGACGGCCTGGGCCGTCGACAGCTCGCTGAAGCCCGCGCTGTTCCGACCGCTCGCCGCCTCCAGGCTCAGGGCGATCAGGTCCCGGTCGTCGCGCTCGAGGGCCCAGCGGGCGACCTCCGCCGTGACGCTCGGGCTCGACCAGACGTTCTTGAGGGCCACCTCGAGCGTCACCCTGCGCCGGTCGGGTTCGAGCGGGCTGCGCTCGATCAGCGCGCGCAGGGCCGGTTGGAGCACCTCGGGATCCGCCGTCCAGTCATGGCCGGCGAGCCGGGAAGCCACCGCCTCGGCGACGGTCGGGCGCGGGCTGGGGGCCAGGCGCAGCAGGAACTCGCCGAGCAGCCGCGGATCGGCGACGGTCAGCTCGCTCGTGTCCTCGAGCTGCTCCGAGTCCGGCAGCCCGGCCAGCTCGAGCAGGACCCCGCGGGGCAGCTCGACCTTGCGCCGCACCGCGGCCGCGACGGCCAGGCTGCGCACGCCCGGGTCCGGATCGGCGCACAGGCGCACGATGGCGGGCCGTTCCCTGGGGTCCTCGGCGCGCACGTCCTGGCTCCCCAGGCCTAAATTGCAATTGGAGGCGAAGTACGTCGTGACGAGGCTCTTGCGACCGAGGGCCCGGGCCAACTCGGTGCGCAGGGCAACGTCCTCGGAGTCCACGACGTCGAGCAGGTGCCCCATTTCTTGGTAGTTGGCCAAGACGCGCGCGGCCGAGAGGCGCAGGGCCGCCTCGGGGTGCTCGAGCAGGGCCTCGTAGAGCGCATGGACGGAGACCACGCCCGGCAGGTCGGCGATGGCCAGGAAGGCCTCCTTGACGAGATCGGGCTGCGCGCTGAAGAGGGCGCCGCGCAGGGCCTCCACCAGGGGTGGCGTCAGGGCGTCCCGACGGGCGAGCCCCGCGATCAGGGGCAGGGCGGTGCGCAGGGAACCGGAGTGCACGATCAGACGCTCGAGCAGCTCGCGCCAGACGGGCTCGAGCAACACGGGCGGCTCGCCGTTCCGGCACGACCAGGTGCCGCTCCCCGACAGGACCTGGCGCTCCGCGAGCTCGCGCAGCACCAGGCGGTGGAAGGCCTCTCCGGCGCCCCCGACCTCCCCGAGCAGGAAGGCGGCGGTCTCCAGGGGCGCGTTATCCAGCAGGAGCTTCAGGGCCGGGGCACCCAGGGTCCCCGTCCCCTGGCGAGCCTCGCGCACCAGGTGCTCGAGGGCGCGCACCTGGGCCCGCGAGGGCTCGCGCAGGTACACGGCCTGGCCCAGCTCGAGCAGGCGCCGCACCTGCCCCACGACGGGATCCCCGCCCCCGTCCTGCGCGCCATCCTGCGGCGCGAGCTGCGCGCGCAGCGCCGCCAGGCGCGCGTCGCCCTCGGCGATCTCGACGGCCCGCGCCAGGGGCGAGCCCGCCGGGGGTTGCTCCGCTCGAGCCGGGAGCACCTCGAGGGCCGCGAGGGCCTGCGCCGGGGCCCCGAGCTGCGCGACGAGTTGAACGCGGGCGACGGCCACCGAGGCCAGGACCCGGCCCTGGCCCTCGAAGCCCCGCGGATCGGCGGCCTGCACGGCGAGTTCCTCGAGCCGCGCCTCGGCCGCGGCGAAGTCGCGCTCGACCTCGAACCGCAGGAGCGCCTCGGCCAGCTCGCGTTCGAGGGCCTGGGCCTTCGATTCGACCGCGCCCCGCGCGTCGCGTTCGCCCGCGGGCGCGCCCCGCCCCGCGTCCGTCCCCTGTGCCGCCCCCGCGCGCGCAAGGCCGCAGCCGAGCAGCGCGAAAGTGAGCAGGGTGCGCGGGAGGTTCGCGCTCGCCCGAAGGCCTAGCAGCCCGTGGCGAGAGTCGCTACTGCGGCTTCGCGCGCATTGCCTCGCTACGCGACTTTCACCACGGGCAGCCAGTTGGTTCGATCGTTCCTTCGTCCGTCGCATGGTTCGTCCTCCGGCGCCGTGCGCCGGGTGGGGTCAGCGGATTGCACAGGCCCCGGTGTACGACGGCCGACTCCCCCGCCGGTCAGCGCCCCGTCGCGCGTCCGTCAAGCGCCCGTCAAGGCTCAGGCCGGCTCTCCGCGCCGTGTCAGGCGATACCCAACCCCGTGCACCGTGGTCAGGAAGCGCGGCCGCTCGGGGTCGGGCTCGAGCTTTCGGCGCAGCTTCATCACGTGCATGTCGATCGTGCGCTCCGAGGGCGCCGCGCCCGCGCCCCACACCGCGCCGAGGATGCGCGCGCGGGACACGACCTGGCCTTCGTGCGCCAACAGGCAGCGCAGGAGGTCGAGCTCGATGCGCGAGAGGTTCGTGCGCGCGCCGTCGCGCTCCAGGGCATGGGCCGCGAAGTCGATGCGCGCGGCGCCCAGGGTCAGTCTGGCGCTCGCCCCCTCGAGCCCGGGCGCCTCGCCGTCGAGCCGCGCCAGCAGGGCGCGCACCCGCAGGAGCAACTCGCGGATCGAGATCGGCTTGACGAGGTAGTCGTCCGCGCCGTCCTCGAGGCCGCGCACGCGGTCCCACTCCTCGCCGCGCGCCGAGAGGATCAGCACCCCGGCGCCGAGCCGATCCTCGCGCAGGCGCCGCAGCACGCTGAGCCCGTCGAGCCCCGGCAGCACCAGGTCGAGCAACACCAAGTCGGGACCTTCCCGCAGCGCGAGCTCCAGGGCCGCTTCGCCGTCGGCGGCCTCGAGCACGTCGTAGCCCTCGGCGACCAGGGCGTCGACCAGCGCCAGACGCAGCGCCTCCTCGTCCTCCACCACCAGGATGCGCGCGCTCATGTGGATTCCCGTCCGTTGGCCCTGCCCGCGGGTTCGCGGTCGGCCCCGCTCCCGAGCTCGATCTCGAACACCGCCACGACGCCCGGGCCGCTCGCGGGAGATTCGAACCATGCGTCGCCGCCGTGGGCGCGGGCGAGCTCGCGCACGATCCACAGCCCCAGGCCCGCGCCGGGCGCGGCCGAGCCCAGGCGCTCGAAGGGCGCGAAGGCCGCCGCGCGCTGCGCCGCGCCGAGCCCCCGGCCATGGTCGCGCACCGCGAGCCGCAAACGCCCGTCCGCGACGGACAGCGCGACCTCGATCGGACCGTTCTCGACGCCGCCGTGCACGAGCGCGTTCTGGACCAGGTTGCGCGCCGCGCGCCCCAGGGCCTCGCGGTCGAAGGACGCGCGCTCCGGCAGGTCTTGGGCCGCGAGACCCAAGGCGCCGCCGGCGCGCGCGGCGAGCGGCTCCAGCTCGGCGCGCAGCTCGCCCGGGAGGGCGGCGAGCTCCCAGATCTCGCGTTCGACCCGCGGGCGCGCACCCTGCTCGAGGCGTGCCACGTCGAGCACGTCGTCGACCAGGCGCGCCAGACGCTCGGCCTCGCGCCGGATGAGCGCGGGATACCGGCCGCGGCGCTCGGGATCGGCCGCGCGGCCCTGCTCGAGGTTCTCGGCGAGCATCAGGATCGACGCCAGGGGCGTGCGCAGCTCGTGGGTCACGCTGGCGACGAAACGCGAGCGCAGCTCGACCAGGCGCCGGCCGCGGGCCAGGGCGCGCGCGGCGACCAGACTGGCCGCGCCGACCGCCAGGGCCGCCGCGAGGAGACCTCCGCGCAGCAGCGCCGCGCGCCGGCGCTCGGCGACCAGCACCGCGCCCGCGTCGGCGTGGCGCAGCGCGAACCGAAAGGGCGCGCCGGGGAGGGTCGCCGGCTCGCGCAGGCGCTCGCCGCTCGGCACGGGCCCGCCCTCGAGCTCGATCGCGAGGCCCGCGGGCAGGAGCCCCTGACCCTCCACGCGCTGCAACCAGGCGCGCTCGAGCGCGCTGCGCTCGACGAGACGCGCCTCGCGCCGGCCGTCGGGCATCGCGCGCAGCGCCAGCTCGCCGGGGGACGATGGAACCCAACGCCACAGACCGTCCGCGTCGAGGTCGAGCTCGACTCCCGCCGCCGCGAGGGCGCGCGCGCGCCGCGCCCGCGTGCGCGTCGCGAGCACCTCGGCCGCGCGGGGTCCGAGGGCCGCGAGGCGCTCGAACAGGGCCGCGCGCAGGGGATCTTCGCGCAGCACCAAGCGCGGCGGTTCGGCGCCGAGCTCGGCCAGGGGATCGCCGCCCGGCAACACGAAGGCGCCCGCGCTCCAGCGTTCGGCGAGCCACGCACCGAGCTCGGCCCGCGGCTCCTCGGCGAGGTGCGGCGCGAGGCCCAGGCCCGCCAGCAGCAGGGCCGAGACCGGCGCGCCGCCGACCTCGTCGTGTTCGTCGCCCACGAGTTCGGCGCGCGCGAGCGCGAAGCTCCCCGCGGCGCGCTCGAGATGTCCCAGGCTCGCCGCCAGGCGCACGGCCCGCGAGAGGGCCCGCGCCCGGGGCACGGCGCCGCCCCCGGCTCGGCCCGACAACTCCTCGAGGTCTGCGAGGGCCCGCTCCGGATCGCCCTCGACGAGCTCGGCGCGCTGGGCGGCGCCGAGCAGGGCCAGGAACTCGGCCGTGGCTTCACCGTTCCCGTCCACGTCCACGTCTTCGTCGCGCGGCGGCGCGTCGAGCACGCCGAGCGGATCGTCCACGCGCCAGCTCACCCGTTCCCCGAGGGCCGGCGCCGGTTCGTCCTCGGAGGCCAGGCGCACCCAGGCCGCGCCGACCGCCGCCGCCCCGGCCTCGGCCAGACGTTCGAGCGAAGCGCGGGCCGAGGACTCCGGATCGCCCCCCCCGACCCAGGCCGCGACGGACAGGATCGCCGCCGCCCCGAGCCCCGCCGCGGCCACGATCCGCTCCCCGGCCCGCGAGCCCGAACGATCGGGGTCCTTCCAGTGCGCGCGCGCCATCCACGACGAGCCTAAGCGACGCCGCCGCGCGACGCGTCAACGGACCGTCAACGCTACCCTGGTCCCATGCCCCGCCCCCGCCCGGCGACGGTCCTCGCCCTGGTCCCCCTGCTGCTCGCCGGCGCCTGCGCCACGCCGCCGCCGGCCCGGGCGGTGGCGGGCTCGGAGCGCACCCCGGAGCACAACGCGGTGCGCGACGCCCTGTGGGAGTACTACCGGGACTTCTCGGCCCGCGACTGGGAGCGCTTCGCGGCCCACTTCTGGCCCGGCGCGACGCTCGCGACGATCTGGCAGACGCGCGACCAGACGCGCCCCCAGGTGAACACCGTCACGGTCGAGGAGTTCGTCGCGCGCGCGCCCGAGGGCCCGGGCAGCAAGCCGATCTTCGAGGAACGACCGCTGGCGGCCGAGGTGCGCGTGAGCGGTCCCCTGGCGCAGGCCTGGGTGCGCTACGAGGCGCGTTTCGGCGACGAGCAGGAGCTCAGCACCTGGCGCGGCATCGACGCCTTCAGCCTGTTCTTCCACGACGGCCGCTGGCGCATCGTGTCGATCGCCTACGCGGCCGAGTAGGTCGGGATCAGGGCGCGCTGCGCCGGTGCACGCGCAGCTCGAGCGGTTCGTCGGGCGGGCCGGCGGCCAGGCCCGCGACGCTGCGCGCGCCGTGGAACCAGACCTCGTCCCCGACGCGGATCTCGGCTTCGAGCCGCAGCACGCGGCCGGGCTGCACCGCGCGCGGGTCGTACCCCAGGCGGAAGTCGAAGGGCGACTGGCCGATGTCGGTGCGGTGCACCTCGCCCAGGGGGCCGCCGCGGGCGCCGGGCGCGCCCAGGGGCGCGGGCTCGACCAGGCGCACCCACAGCTCGGCCTGGGGCGGCAGGGCGATGCGCTCGACGTGGTGCACGCGGCCCTCGAGGTGGGCCGCGGGTCCGCGCTCCCCCTGGAGGTTGCGGCACGCGGCGCAGATCAAGGCCAGGATCAGCACGGCGCCCGTCGAGGGGCGGCACAGCGGCGACTTCATGCCCCCGAGCATGGGGCCGGCGCGGCGCCCGCGCCAACCCTGGCCGCTCGGAATCCGCTTCCGCCGAGGGGGGGCGGCGCGCCATCCTGATCCCGTCCCGAACCGCCCGAGCCCTCCCCATGAAGACGCTGCGCCTCTACGACCTCGCCCCCAGCCCCAACAACGTCAAGGTCCGCATCGCCCTGGCCCACAAGGGCCTGGCGTACGAACGCATCCCCGTCGACCCCACCAACCGCTCCAAGCTGGTCGAGCTCTCCGGTCAACCGCTCACGCCGGTGCTCACCCACGGGGACACGGTGCTGTTCGACTCGAACGCGATCCTGCGTTACCTCGAGGCCAACGTGGCCCGCGAGCCGCGCCTGTTCGCCCCCGACCGCGACACGATGAAGGCCATCGAGGCCTGGGAGCTGCGCGCACGGGGCGACTTCGGCGCGCCGATCAGCCTGATCTTCGGGCAGTTCTTCGCCGCCGAGCGCGACGCGGGGCGCATCGAGGAAGCCAACGACCTGCTCGAGGACTGCGCCCACGAGCTCGAACGCCATCTCGAGGACAAGCCCTACCTCGTCGGCCAGCACCTCAGCGCCGCCGACTGCTGCGTGGCGCCCCTGCTGTGGTACGGCTGCCTGAGCGAGGCCGACGCCAAGAACCTGGGCGGCCCGATCCCCGCCTTCTTCCGCGAGCACCTGCGCCTGCCCGAGGGACTCCCGCGCACCCGCGCCTGGGTGCGGCGGGTCGTCGGCCCGATCGCCTAGGCGTTCCTCGTGCAGTCGTCCGGTCCGTTCCACCCGGCCGCGCGGGCCCCCGCGGGTCCGAGTCGCGCCGCCCTCGCGGCGTTGGTGCTCGCCAACCTCGCGCCCCTCGCCGGCGTGCTCCTGTGGGACTGGCGCGTGTTCGACCTCGTGCTGCTCTTCTGGGCCGAGAACGTCGTCATCGGCGCGGTGAACGTCCTGCGCATGCTGTGCGCCCGACCGCCGATCCCGATCCGCCCGGAGAAACGGGCCTTTCGGATCGTGTTCTTCTGCGTGCACTACGGGCTGTTCACCTTCATCCACGGGATGTTCGTGCTCACGCTCTTCGGCTCACCCGTCCCCGGCGAGCCCGCCCCGCCCTGGGTCTGGTTCGGGCAACTGGACGCCTCCCTGCTCCTGCCTTTCGCGGCCCTCGTCGCCAGCCACGGCATCTCGTTCGTCACGAACTACCTGGGCCGCGGCGAGTATCGGCGCGCGGACCTGAACCAGTTGTTCACCCAGCCCTACTCGCGCGTGGTCGTGCTGCACCTGGTGGTGCTCCTGGGCGGCGCGCTGGTGTTCTTCCTCGGCTCGCCGCTGTGGGGACTGCTGCTCCTGCTCGGCCTGAAGACGGCCCTCGACCTGCGCTCCCACCGCGCCGAGCACCGCCGCCTGGGCGAGCCGACGCCAACGCCGGCCTCGCCCGGCGCCTGAGGCGCGCGGGCAGCGCAATCGAGCTTGGGGGGAGGGCCGGGCACCGGGACCGCACCCGCCGGCCGGGAGCCGGAGCGGCGATTCGTCCCGATTCCCGCATCCGGCGGCGCGCGGGCGGCGAAGGAGCGGGGCGGTTCCCCGTCGGGCGACGCCGCCGACCCCGCGCCATGCAGCTCCAGAGGGCTCTCCCCGCCGACGCGCCCCCCGCGGGGGCCTCCGCCGACACGCGATGAGCCTCCAGCAGGTGGTCGGGCGCACGATCCTGGAGCGCGTGGCGGAGGGCGAGCCGGCCGCCACGCGCGAGTGCCTGGAGCGCTTCGGGCCCCTGGTGTGGAGCCTGGCGCGGCAACTGCTCGCCGACGATCCGAGCGCCGAGGACGCGGTGCAGGAGATCTTCATCGAGATCTGGCGCTGCGCGGGCCGCTACGACCCGCGGGTGGCCTCGCAGGAGGCCTTCGTCGCCACCATCGCCCGCCGACGCCTGATCGACCGCCGTCGCCGCCGACGCGCCGCCCTGCCGACCCAAGAGCTCGGGCTCGACCCGGTGGCGAGCGAGGACGAGGGCCTGGGCCAGGTCGACCTGTGCGACGAGGCGCGGCGCGCGCGCGAGGTGCTGGCCCGGCTCGAACCCGCGCAACGGCGCGTGCTCGAGCTGGCGGTCGTGCAGGGTCTCTCCCACAGCGAGGTGTCCGCTCACCTGGGGATGCCCCTGGGCACGGTCAAGGCGCACGTCCGGCGCGGCCTGGAGAAGGTCCGCCGCGCGCTGCGCGTGGAGCTCGACGGCCCCGTCGGGGAGGGAGGGCGATGAACGCGCGCTTCGACCTCGAGCGGCTGCGCGAGTTGCTCGCCCAACGGGCCCTCGCCGGGCTGGACGGTGCGGAACGCGCCGAGCTGCGCGCCCTGCTCGCCGCGGCCCGCGCGCAGCATCCGCCGGACACGTCCTCGAGCGCGCTGTCGAGCGCCGCGCTCGGCGCGCGGGACGACGCGGACCTGGCCCTCGACCTCGATCCGGAGGGCGAGGCGGCGGCCGCCGCGGCCCTGCACCTGGCCCTCGTCGGCGCGCTCCCCCGCCGCGTGCCGGCCGCCCTGCGGCGCGATCTCGAGTGGGGCGCGGCGGCCTGGTTGGCCGGACGCGAGCTCCCGGCGGAGCGCAGGGAACGCGGCCCCGCGCAGCCGACGCCCCGCGCCCCGGCGCCGCGCCGTTTCGACGCGTGGGGTCCGGCGGCCCCGGCGCGCCTCGGCGACCGTGCCCCGCGGCCGGCGACGGAACGGAAGCTCCGAGACTCCAAGGCGCGGCGCCTGGCGCTGGCCGCGGCCGCGCTGCTGCTGGGCCTCGCGGCCCTGTGGATGCTGCGCCCCGCTCCCGAGTCGGCGCCCGCCCCCGCCGAACGGCGCGCGGAGCTGCTGGCCCGCGCCGACGCGCTGCGCATCGACTGGAGCACCACCGCCGATCCCCTGGCCCAGGGCGTGACCGGCGACGTGGTCTGGAGCCCGGGCGCCCAGGCCGGCTACATGCGCCTCGTCGGCCTCGCGCCGAACGATCCGCGCCGCAACCAGTACCAGCTCTGGATCTTCGACGCACGGCGCCCCGAAGCCACGCCGGTCGACGGCGGCGTGTTCGACATCGGGCCGCAGGG
The DNA here is from genome assembly GCA_964394665.1 of uncultured Planctomycetaceae bacterium. Classification (GTDB taxonomy): domain Bacteria; phylum Planctomycetota; class UBA1135; order UBA1135; genus CAYMYN01. The sequence goes on along the minus strand of CAYMYN010000023.1, from coordinate 33,240 downwards.
CGAGGTCCTGGTGCCGATCGAAGCCAAGCTCGAGGTCTTCGAGCCCACCCTCTTCGCCGTCACCCTCGAGCCCCCGGGTGGCGTCGTCGTCTCGACCCGCGAACGCCTGCTGCTCGCCGCCGCCGTGACGCGCTGAGGAATCGGGCGCTCAGGGTACGGGCGGAGCTGCGTCCTCGTGGGCGGATGCTCCATCGACGGGAGCTTCGCCCTGGGGGCCGGGGCCCTTGGGTTCCGTTTCGCGGGGGATGGCCTCGATGCTCGCGGCGGCCTTGGCGGTCTGCTCCACCAGGCGGCGGACGAGTTGATAGAGCTGCAGGAGGAGCGCCGTCGCCTCCACCGACAGGTCCCCCGCCATCGAGGCCCGCAGCAGGCGCGCGCGTTCGGCGTCCCGCGCGGCCTCGAGCTCGGAGCGCGCCTCGGAGCTGCGCCCGATGTCGATCTCGCCCTCCGAGCCCGCGGCCGCGAGGACCGCCAGGGCGCGGGCCAGGAAGGTCGGGTCGAGGTCGGGGGTGATGCGCAGGTCGAGCGCCTCGAGCTCGCTGCGGGTGCGCGCGATGTCCTGGGCCAGGCTCGTCACGGCCAACATGCGCGCGTGGGCCCGCAGGAGCTGGGGGATGGAGCGCGCCACGTCCTCGGGCAACGCACCGCGGCCCAGCTCCTTGGCGAGCTCGCCCATGGTCACGATCAGGCGCCGCAGCGCCGTGCTGCGCCCGGCCAGGTCGGGATGGCCGCTGCGCGCCGCGTCGCGCGCGATCCCGGCCGCGATCGTGGCCGCGCGGCGGCTCTCCAGGCGCAGCGCCTCCAGGGCCACGTGGGGCACGCCGAGCACGGTGCGGTCGATGTGCCGGGGCCGCGCCAGGTCCTCGTCGCTCGAGATGAAGCGACGCTCGAGGTAGCGCACGATGGGGCCCGAGAGCGGGATCATCAGCAACACGCCGAGCACGTTGAAGCTCGTGTGGAAGATCGCCAGCTCCACGGCCGCGTCCGCCCCGCGCCCGAGCTCGTCGCGGCCCAGGTGGATCAGGGCCAGGATCCCGCGCAGGAGGATCGAGGCCGCCACGGCCGTGATCAGGTTGAACACGACGTGCAGGGCCGTCACCCGTTTGGCGTTGGGCGCGGCGCCCACGCTGGCCAGGAGCGCGCTAGTCGTCGTGCCGAGGTTCGCCCCCACCACCAACGCCGCCCCCAGGGTCACCGAGACGAGCCCCTGGGACGCGGTCGCGAGGATGATCGCCAGGGCCGCGCTCGAGGACATCATCAGGGTCGTGATCAGCGCCCCCAGGCCGATCCCCGCCAGGAGACGCCAGACCTCGGGCCCCTCGAGCACGGAGAGGTCGACCGCCTCGCCCACCGAGCCCAACGCGTCGCGCAGGAAGGCCAGCCCGAGGAACAACACCCCGAAACCGGCCACGGCTTCGCCGACCGCGCCCAGCCGCCGCCCGTTCCGCAGCATGCGCAGCAGGATCCCGACCCCGATCAACGGCAGGGCCAAGGCCTCGATCCGGAGGCGCAGGCCGATCATCGCCACCAACCATCCGGTGACGGTCGTGCCGACGTTGTTGCCGAAGATGACCCAGGCCGCCTGGGAGAGGTTCAGCAGCCCGGCGTTGGCGAAGCCGATGGTCGTGACCGTGACGGCGGCCGAGGACTGCACCAGGCCGGTGAGCAGGGTGCCGGTCAAGAAGCCCCGCAGGCGCGTGCTCGTCCAGCGCGCCAGGAGCCGGTTCAGGCCGCGCCCGGCGGCCATGCGCAGGCCGCTCGTGAGCAGCCCCATGCCCAGCAGCAGGAGACCCAGCCCCCCCAGGGCGACACCCACCTGTGCGGCGGAGATCATCCCGTGCGCGGCCGGCGACCCGCGGCGCGCGGTCGCGCTCGCCAGCTCGGGCGCCTAGCCTAGCCACGGCCCGCGCCGCGCTCCACGGCGGCCGGCATCGGCGAGATGCGCGACCCAGGTACCGATCCCCCCCGCGGCGACGCGACGGTGGCGGACGCCGAGCGTCCCCCGCGGGTCGAGCTGCGCTCGTTCCGCGTGCGCCTCTTCCGCTCGATCCTCGACTCGGGGCCCGTGCCGGTGTTCCCGCTCACGGCCCTGGTCGGCCGCAACCAATCCGGCAAGACCTCCTTGCTGGAGGCGCTCTTCCGCCTGCACCCGCGCACGCCCCGCGGCTACGACGCCGAGCGCGACTGGCCCAAGGCGCGCCGCCGCCTGCGGGTGGAGGAGGTCGTGCCGTGCGTGGCCGAGCTCGCCCTGCCGCTCGAGGTCGCGCGGGAGCTCGGCGCGCGCGCGGGGCTCGCCGGACCCCCGCCGCGGACCCTGTCCGTCGGCCGCACCTACGGCGGTGCGCTCGAGGTCGCGCTCGACGGCGTCTCCCACGGTTCGGCGCGCGAGCTGTGCGCCGCCTGCGACGCGTTGCTCCCGCCCTTCGTGTTGCTGGCGCGCGAGGGTTTGCTCGAGGGCTCGACGGACCCCGTCGCCCTCGCCGAGCGCCGCGCGCGCGGCGGCGCGAACGCGGCCGACCACAGCTTTCAGGCCCTGCTCGAGCTCGCGGAGCTCGATCCGCGCGAGCTGCGTCCGCCCCTCTCGCGCGGCGGCGCCCAGCGCCGCCTGGCCGAGGCCTCGCGCCGCCTCACGGCGCGCCTGCGGCCGCTGCGCGCGGGCCACCGCTCCCTGGCCCTGGAGGGCGGCGACGGGCGTCTGACCCTGTTCCTCGCCGCCGGCGCGCACGGGCTGCGCCCGCTCGATGCCTACCCCGACGACGAGCGCTGGCGCCTCTCCCTCGACGTCCTGTGCGAACGCTTCGCCCACGGGACGGCCGGCCGCGGCGTGCTGCTGCTCGACGAGCCGGCGCGCCACTTCCGCGGCGCGGGCGAGGACGCGCTGGCCGAGGAGCTCGCGCTCCTGGCGCGCGGGCACACCGTGCTGCACACCGCGCCCCTGCCCTTCCGCACGTCGTTGGCGCACGAGGAGCAGGTGTTGGTGCTCGGCTGGAGCCCCGGCGGGCCGAAGCTGCGCGGGGGTCCGCTGCCCGGCCCCGGGGGCGCCTGGGACCTGCGCGCCGCCCTGGGCATGAGCGGCCGGCGCGGCTTCCTGATCGGCGAGACGCACCTGGTGGTCGAGGGCTCCCAGGACGCGCGCCTGCTCGAGACCCTCTCGGACCTGGCGCGGCGCTCGGGCGAGGCGGGCCTGCCGGCGGAACTCGAGATCGTCGCCGCCGGAGGCGCCTACGAGGTGGCCCACGTCGCGGCCTTCCTCACCCGGCGCGGCCTGGGCGTGGTGGCCCTGTTCGACGGGGATCAGGCCGGGCGGGCCGGGCGGGCCGAGCTGCTCCTGCGCTGGCACGAGGTACCGCCGCCGGGGCGCGCCCTGGCCCTCGACCTGGGCCGCGCCCTGGGCCTGCGCCGCGAGAGCTCGATCGAGGATCTCTTCCCGCCCGAGTGGTACTTCGAGCGCGCCCGCCGGACCCTCGCGACCGAAGCGGGCCCCCTGCCCCCCGACGGCAAGCTGGCGGACCGGGTCGAGGCGGCCTTCGCCGCGCGCGGGGCGCGCTTCGACAAGGGTTCGGTCAACGAGAGCATCCGTCGGGAGCTCGAGGCGGCGCCCTCCCTGGGGTCCTTGCCCCCCGAACTCGCGCGCCGCGCGCGGCGCCTGGTCGCCACCTTGCGCCGGGCGCTGGAGCGGGTGCGCTGACCCCCCTCCAGGGCCCCCGCCGGGGCCGTCGATAGCCCCGGGGGAGCGGGCGCCCGGCCCGCTACCATGCTGCGCCCCCGCCCCACCCCGGATGCCCCAGTTCCCCTTCGCCACCTTCAGCGGCTCGCGCCGCGGCCTGTTCTCGCCCGAGGAGATCCGGCGCCTGATGGAGGTCGAGTACGCCCGCGCGCGGCGCTACCGCTACCCGCTCGGCTGCCTGATGATCGCCATCGACCGGCTGCAGGAGCTGGCGCACCTCTACGGCGAGGAGTCGCGGCGCGCGATCCTCGAGTCGGTCGTGCGCCTGCTGCGCAACGCGACGCGCTCGAGCGACTTCATGGGCTACCTGCTCGACGAGCGCCTCCTGGCGGTGTTCCCGCACACCGAGCCGGCCGGCTGCTCGGCCGTCGCGCGCCGGCTGGTCGAGGGCGCGCGCAAGCTCAGCTTCGACGGCGGCGGCCCGGTGGTCTCGATCACGCTCTCGATCGGCCTGGGGCAGGTGGCCCCCGATCGCGCGCAGGACTTCCAGGGGCTCGTCGACGAGACGGCCGCGGCCCTGGATCGCGCGCGCGCCGCCGGCGGCAACCGCTTCGCGGCCTACGAGTACGTCGCGCCCAAGCCCGCCGCGGGGGCCAGCCAGGGGCCGGACCTCGAGGCGCTGCTCGAGCGGCTGCTGCACGAGAAGCTCGGCGACCTGTTCGCCTCCCAGGGCCAGAAGCTGCCGGACTTCGGCGGCCGCGAGAAGGAGGTGGTCGAGCTCGCCATCCGCAAGATGGAGGACGAGCACCGCCGCCAGATGGACATGCTGCAGCGGCGCATGGCCAAGCTCAGCGACGCCCTGGGCATGACCGAGAGCGAGCTGCGCCGCGCGATCGCCGCCAAGGGCGTCGACTCGGGCATCGCCTCGATCTACAGCACGGTGCAGGGCCTGGCGGACGACGAGCTGCAGGCCGACCTCAAGCGCGAGATGATGGCCAAGATCTTCGAGGCCAACGTCGAGCTGCGCAAACAGATGAAGAAGTCGTAGCGCCCGCATCGCCGGCCGCGCGCACAGGATCCCCGAACATGAGCGACAAGCCGTCCCCCGCCGCCCCCAAGAAGGACCAAGGCGTGCTCTATCTGGGCATCGATCTCGGCACCTCGCGCACCTCGGTCGCGGCCAGCAACGGCCAACGCGTGAGCGTGCCCTCCTTCGTGGGTTATCCCAAGGACGTGGTGGCGCGCAAGCTGCTGCAGAAGGACGTGCTCTTCGGCGAGGAAGCGATCGAGAAGCGCCTCAGCCTCGAGTTCTACAAGCCGCTCGAGAAGGGCGTGCTCAAGAGCGGAACGGGCAAGGAGAAGGACGGCAACCAGCGCGCGGCGCGCGACCTCTTGGCCGAGGCCATCCGGCGCGCCAAGCCGCGCAAGGACGAGCTCGTCTACGCCGTGATCGGCGCCCCGGCCCAGGCCTCGATCCACAGCAAGAACGCGATCCTCGAGATCGCGCGCGGCGTGGCCGACGCCGTGATGCTCTGCTCGGAGCCCTTCGCCGTCGCCTACGGCCAGGACATGCTCGAGGACGTGCTGGTGATCGACATCGGCGCGGGCACGACCGACCTGTGCCGCATGCACGGCACGATGCCCGAGGACGCCGACCAGATCACCCTCGAGACGGCCGGCGACCACGTCGACGCCGAGCTGATGCGCCTGCTGCGCGAGCGTCACCCACAGGCCCAGTTCAGCGTGGCGATGATCACGCAGATCAAGGAGCGCCACTCGAACATCTCCGACGACGCCCCCAAGGTCGTGGTCGACCTGCCCGTGGCCGGAAAGCCCACGCCCTTCGACATCACCGCCGAGCTGCGCGCCGCCTGCCGCTCGATCGTGCCGCCCATCGTCGAGGGCCTGGCGCAGCTCATCGGCAGCTTCGATCCCGAGTTCCAGCAGCGCCTCAAGAACCGCGTGCTGCTCGCCGGCGGCGGGAGCCGCATCCAGGGCCTGGCCGACGCGATCGAACGCGAGATGACGGCCCGCCTGGGCTCCGGCCGCGTCGTGCAGATCGAGGAGCCGATCTACGGCGGCGCCAACGGCGCCCTCAAGATCGCCCACGACATGCCGCCGGAGTTCTGGCAGCAGCTCTCGTAGGCGCCGGCCGCGAGCAGACGGACTGTGGCCTCAGCGGTTGTGCTCGTCGTCCGCGCCGTGCTCCGACTCGGTGGCCGAGGGGGCCCACACGACGCGTTTGGCGGCGAGTTCCACGGCCGCCATCAGCGCGCCGACCTCGGGCGGCGCGGCTCCGCCGTAGTCGGTGAACACCAGGGTGCTGCCGTCGCGCCGGACCAACTCGATCGTCGTGCGCGTGCCGTGGGAGACGGGCACGCTCCAGGAACCCGAGCGCGGGGGCAGGGCGAGGCGCTCCGCGAGCCAGCAGAGCTCGGCGTAGTCGTGGCCGAGCAACCGGCCGGTGTGGACCTGACCCTGGGGATTCTCCCAACCGCCCGTCCCTCCGGTCCAGGTCGCGCTGCCGTCGCTCCGGAGCTCGATCTGGAGGCGCTCGAACAGGAACCCGCGGATCCGCTCCAGGACGACGCGCTCGAAGGGCATGGCCCGTTGCCAGGCTTGCTCGAATGCGCCCCAAGACCCGTCCCCGCGATCCAGGTCGCGCCCGAGTTGCTCGATCCAGGAGTCGAGGCTGGCGGGATGCTCCCCTTCCTCCACCGACTCCGGGCTGGATAGGAAGGTCGTTGCAGCGATTGCGACGAGCAGGATGGCCGCGGCGCCGCCGGCCAGCAATCGGGGGGCAATCATGATCCCGTGGCGGCGGATCTGCGCCCGCCGACTGAATGCCATCCTAGCCCGAACCCGTTACCCACGGAGCGCGCCCGAGCGGCGGGCGTCGAGCCAGGCGGCGAGCAGGGGGCCGGCGGCTTCGGCGGGCAGGGCGTCGAGGACGCGGGCGCTGCCGGCGAGGGCGGCGCAGGCTTGGTGGCGCTCGTGCTCGAGCAGGAGGGCCTGGGAACGCACGGCGGAGCTGGCGTCGAGGCGGCCGTCGGCGGCGGCGCGCAGGGCGGGGTCGTCGAGGGCGGCGAAGACGAGCGCGTGGCGGCGCGAGCCCGCGCGCAGGGCGCGGCGCTGTCGCTCGAGGGTGTAGGGATCGGCCACGTCCGAGAGGATCACGACCATCGCGCGGCGCCGGTGCGTCACGGCCAGCTCGCGCAGGGCGCGCGCGAGGTCGGCTTCGATCGGCGCGGGCAGGGCGCTCCAGACCGCCTCGCGCAGGCGCGCGAAGTGCGGCCGGCCACGCACGGGGGAGACGTAGCGCGCCAGGCGCCGGTCGAAGGTCGCGATGCCCACGCGGTCGCCGGCGGCCAGGGCCACGGCGGCCAACTGCAGGGCCGCGTCGAGGGCGTGGTCGAGCTTGGTCCAGCCGCGCTCGTCGCCCTCGGCGCTGGTCGCGCCCATGCGCCGGCCGGTGTCGACGAGCAGGATCAGCTCCTGGCCGCGCTCCTCCTGGTACTCGCGGACGTAGGGCCGGCCGTGGCGCGCGAAGGCCTTCCAATCGAGCAGCCGCGGGTCGTCGCCGACGACGTACTCGCGCAGGGACTCGAACTCGGTCAGACCGCCGCGCCGGCGCAGGCGTCGCACGCCCAGGTCGCGCCAGCGTTCGCTCGCCGCCAGCTTCAGGGTGCGCGCCAGGCCCGCGAGGGCGGGCTCGACGGCCAGGGACTGCTCCCCCGCCAACCGCGCCTGGCGCTGGACGAGCCCCAGGGGTCCTTCGAGGCGCAGGCGCAGGTCGCCGAAGGTCTGCGGGCCGCGCACGTTCGCGCGGTAGCGCCGCCGCACGCGCGTGGGTGTCCCGGCTGCCAAGCGCACCCGATCGGGTCCGCCGGTCGGATCGTCCGCGCGCGGCGCGACGAGCTCTCGCGTTCCACCCTCGCGCGCCAGGACCTCGACCGTGGCGGGGAACTCCTCGCGCAGCTCGAGCGTGAGCCCCGCGGCCGGACCGGGGAGGATCGTCACCACCCGCTCGAACTCGCGCTCGAGCCCCACGCGTTCGGGCAACACACGCTCGACCTCCAGGGCCGCGGGCGAGGGCGTGCGCGCGAGGTCGACCAGCAGGGCCACGACGAGCAGGATGTCGAGCGCCCACACCAGCGGCGCGAGGGGCGGCGCGAGTAGACCCAGGGCGCTGAGCAGGCTGGCGCCTAACAAGAAGGCCCAGGCGCGCGGCGTCGGGATCAGCGCGGCACCTCGACCGCGTCCAGGATGCGGCGCAGCACGTCGTCGCTCGTGCCGCCCTCGACCTCCTCGGCCGGGTCGAGGCCGACGCGGTGGCGCAGGGCGGGCAGGAAGGCGCGCTTGAGGTCGTCGGGCGTGACGTAGCCGCGCCCCTCGAGGGCCGCCAGGCCCTTGGCGGCCGCCAGCAACATCACGCCGGCGCGCGGGCTCGCCCCGAGCACCAGCGAGCGATCCGCGCGCGTCGCGCCCAGGAGTCGCACGACGTAGGCGAAGAGGTCCTCGCGCACGCGCACGCCGCGCACGCGGGCGCGCAGCGCGAGCAACTCGTCGACGTTCGTCACCGCCCCGACCCCGAGTTCGCCCGGCGCGGCCTGCGGCGAGCGCCCGTGGACCTCGGCCAGCAGGCGCTCCTCCACCGCGGGGCTGGGGTAGCCGATGCGCACCTGGAAGAGGAAGCGGTCGAGCTGCGCCTCGGGCAAGGGATAGGTCCCCTCGTGCTCGAGGGGGTTCATGGTCGCGAAGCAGGTGAAGGGCGCCGGCAGGGCGTGCGTGACGCCGTCGACCGTGACCGCGCCCTCCTGCATCGCCTCGAGCAGGGCCGACTGGGTCTTGGCCGGGGCGCGGTTGATCTCGTCGCACAGCAGCAGGTGCGCGAAGATCGGTCCGGGCTGGAATTGGAAACGCCCCTCGTTCGGCCGGAACACGCCCGTGCCGGTCACGTCGGCGGGCATCAGGTCGGGCGTGAACTGCACGCGCCCGAAGCTGCCGCCGAGCGCCGCCGCCAGGGTGCGCACCAACAAGGTCTTGGCGACACCCGGAGGCCCCTCGAGCAACACGTGCCCGCCCGCCAAGAGGGCCGCCAGGGCGTGTTCGATCTCGACCTCGAGGCCCACGACGACCTTGGCGACCTCGCGGCGCACGCGCGTCCCGAGCTCGGCGACGTCGAGGAGGTCGGGCGCGCCCTCGGCGTGGAAGGCGCGGACGGGCGCTGCGGGGGGCTGGGGGTCGGCGTGCATCGTCGAGGTCTAGCGGGTCGCGGCGGGCGCGCCATCCTCGCGCCTGGACACCGCGATGGGAAGGCGCACGGAGCGCACGTCGTGCTCCAGGAGCTCGCGCTCGAGGAGCGCGAGCTCCCGGCCGAGCGACTCGAGGGCGGCCGCGTCCCGCACCGGGCGCGTCACGAAGAGCTCGCGGAGCGTGGCGGCGGGCGGGGCGTGGGGGAGCGCGGCCAGCTCGGCGAGGGCGGCCTCCACTTCCTCCATCCGCTCGAGCTCGCGCCGCACGAGGCGCAGGCGCGCGGCCAGGCGCCGCAGCAGGCCTTGGCGCAGGCGCAGCGCGAGATGCGCCCAGTGCCCGGAGCGGACCAGGAGCCCGGCCTGGGCCCGGGCGCGCTCCAGGGGCGAGCGGCGCTCGAGGGGCGGCGCGTCGCGCGGGAACTCGCGCGGCCAGGCGACGATCCAGGCCCCCACCAGCGCCAGCAGCACGAGGTGCAGGGTGAGGCCGCGCACCCCCGGCGCGAGAGCCAGCTCGAGCTTGCCCGCCGGAGCCCAGCTCCCGAGGGCGAACTCGTCGAAGTAGAGGTCCTCGCCGCGCGCGGTGAGTTCGCCCACCAGGCGCACGAACAGTTCGGCGTGGCGCGCATGCCCGATGAACTCGTTGGAGAAGAACCCACCCTCCGCCAACAACACGATCGATCCGGCGCCGTGCACGTAGCGCAGGACCACGACGCGGCCTGCCCCGTCGACGGCCAGTGCTTCGGGTCCGCTCGCGCGCAGCGGAATCCGCAGCTCGCGCCCGTCCTGGGTCAGACGCTCCGCGAAGTCGATCGCGAGCGGCGGCCCAGCGAGCAGGCGCGCCCGGTCGGGGGAGTCCCACAGCTCCTCGCCGAGGGGCGGATCGGCGAGCTCGAACACGCGCTCGAGGAAGGTCCGCTCGCGTTCCCCCGCGGGCAGGACGAGCGTGCCGCCCTGCTCGACGAAGTGCCGGTAGTGGAGCGCGTGGCGCGGATCGTCGAGGGCCGGGCCCCGCGCCTCGTCCGGACCACGCAGCAGGTGCTCGGGCAGATCGGGTACGCCCGGCATCCACAGCACCGCGCGAGCGGCGGGTAGGGCCAGCGGCGGCGCCTCGAGGCGCCGCGCGACCAGGCCCAGCTCCTCCAGCAGCAGCGCCGCGGCGAGACGCCCCTGGGGCTCCTTCGAACGCACGCTGAGCGGCGGCACCTTGCCCGCCGCCACGAGGTTCGAGAGCACCAGGGCCAAGAGCAACGCCAGCACCAACACGGCGCCGAGCAACCCGCGGCTCATCCCCCACCCCCCAACATGCGCTCGCCCACCGCGGCGAAGCGGCGCGCGTCCTCGGGGCCGGCGACCAGGGAGCCGAAGCTGCGCTCGTCGAGCTCGCGCACCAGAGGAGAGAGCGTCGCGGCGAGCTCGGGCGAGGGTTCGCCGCGCAGGAGCAGCTCGCGGTTGGTCCAGGCGTCGCGGTACTCGAGGTCGCCCCGTTGTCCCAGGCCGACCACGAGCGCGAAGAAGTAGAGGCGCAGGGCGCCGAGCCAGTCCCCCGCCGCCTCCGCCGCCCGCGCGCGCGCGCGCAGCTCGGCCACGCGCGCCGCGACCTGGGCCTGGCCCGTCGCGGGCTGCACCCGCCGCGCGGGGAACCGTTCGCGCGCCAGCCGCAGGAGCAACGCCACCAGGCCCACCAGCAGCCCGGCGAGCACCAGCCACAGGAGCACGCGCGCCGCCGCGCCGGCGACGGGAGGCGCGAAACCGAAGTCGAACAGGTCCCCCAGCCAGACGAAGAATCGCTCGAGCCATCGCTCCAGCAGGTTCTCGTGGTCGCGCATCTCCGGCCGCGCCAAGGCGCGTTCGAGGGCCGCGTCGATCGCTTCGGGGCTGGGGGAGCGCTGCATGGGCGAGCCTCAGGCCACCGCGCCCGCGCCGGCCAGGCGCTCGAGCCGCAGCTCGAGGTCGAAGGCCTCGCGGCGCATGCGCGCGTCGACGTAGTAGGCCGTGGCCACGACCGCCGTGAACGAGATACCGACGGCGTTGAGCAACGTCGAGAGCATCAGGTAGAGCGGATCGAAGACCGCGCGCGAGAGCCCGAGGCTCGCGAGCACCGGCGCGCGCAGGTCGGGATCGTCGGCGAACTGCGCCAACCCCGCGAAGAACACGGCCAGGGTCCAGGAGAGGAAGTAGACGCCGACCCAGCGCCACGGCCCTCCCCTCGAGAGGCCCGCGCTGCGCCGGATGGCCGCCAGCGGCCCGAGCCCCTCGAGCATCAGGGCCGGCGTGGCGAGGTACAGCTTCCAGCCCAGCGCGACCAACGCGAAGGCGACCAGGGGCGCCAGGGGGAAACACAGCACCGCGGCCACGACCGGCAGCAGCACTCCGCCGAAGAAGATCAGCCCCATCAGGAACAACAACGCCAGCAGGGCCGGCAAGCGTCGCAGGGCGCCCGCCAGGGCCTCGCCCGCGCCGCGGCCGCGCCCCAGGAGTTGGGCGTGCACGACCAGGATCACGACCGCGGTGACGAGGTTCTGCACCAAGAGCGGCAAGCCGATCGTCACCCCGAAGTAGGCCAGCAAGCCCTCCACCGTCGCGGACTCCTCGAGGAGCCGCGAGTCGAGGATGTAGTAGTTGGCGACGCGCGCGGGCGCCAGGATCAGGGCGGCCAGCCCCAGGTGCACTCCGAAGCGCGCGCGCAACAGATCGACGGCCGCATCGAGCAGCTCTCCCACGCCCCGCGGCCGCAGGGGCAGGGGCGCCGGGTCGAGCGAAGCCGTGCTGCGCGCCCCTTCCCCGCCCCTCGGCGCCAGCCGCTGCCTCGAAGCTCCCTCCATCGCGGCGCCAGGTTAGGCAACCCCCGCGGGCCTAGCGAGCCCCCGCCGCCGGCATGGATCCACGCAAGTCCATCGCGGCGACCGCGGCCCGCGCCACCCACCGCCACGCCGCGAGCTGCTCCCTCTCGTTGACGGGCACCAGAGCGATTGTTAGACGACGCTGACGCGAGCAGCAGATTCGCCCCATGACCGCAGGAGCCGCATGGTACGCCGAAGAGCGCTCGACCTTCGTGCGCGAGCCGCTGAAGGTGGTCGTCGGACGGCTGGCGGCGGGGGCCGTGGAGCAGGGACTGCACGTCGAGCCCGAGCAGCACGACGAGTGGCGTTCCAGCGTCGGGATCCTCCAGTCGGAGTTGATGGACCGGGCGCGGGAGATCGAGTGGCTCAAGTCGACCCTGAGCGATCCGGCCTTGGGCGCCTACCAGCACGTGATCCTCGAGTACGACTTCCGCCGGCGGGGCCTGCGCATGGACTGCGTGTTACTCGGCGAGGGAATCGTCGCGGTGCTGGAGTTCAAGCGCTCGCGCGTCGGCGCCGCGGACCGCGAGCAAGTCACGAGCTACTGCGTGAATCTGGTGGAGTTCCACGAACGCACGCGGGAGCTGAGCTCGGAGTCCGGGTGCATCGTCGCGCCCATCCTCGCTCTCACCGAAGGCGCTGTGCCTCCGCCCGCACCCGTCGCGCGCCACTTCCACCGCGCTCCGTGGAGCGCCGTGCTGCGCGACCCCCTCGTGTGTGACCGGCGGAGCCTCGGCCAGGCGTTGCAGGCTGCGCTGGGCGCGCGTCGCTCGCGGACGCCCATCGACGGATCGGCCTGGCTGGCCTCGCGGTTCTCGCCCTCGTCCACCATCCTCGACGCGGCGATCTCGCTCTTCGGTCAGCACGAAGTCAGCGCCATCGCCGCCCACGCCGCGCCCGTGGAGCTCATCGACCGTTGCACCGCCGACGTCGCGATGTGGATCGAGCGCTCGTTGCGCGACAAGGTCAAGCGCATCGTGTTCGTCTCTGGAGCGCCCGGCGCTGGCAAGACGCTGGTGGGGCTGAAGCTGGCCTTCGATCCGCGCTTCCGCGAGGACGCGGTCTTCGTCACCGGCAACGCCCCGTTGGTGGACGTGCTCAGCGCCGCGCTGAAGGGCTCCTACCGCGCGCGACGCGGAGGGAAGCTCGCCGTGCCGACCGGTTACGCCCGGGAGGACGCGCAGCGCGTGATCTCGATGTCGACCTTCAAGATCGTCAAGGCGCACGCATTCCTGGGCCCGCGCGGGACGCGCACCGGTTCCTCCGACGGGCGCATCGTCGTGTTCGACGAGGCACAGCGCACGTACCAGGCGGGGCGCGCGGTGCTGCGTCGCAAGCTGCCGGAGGACGAGGCGGCGATGATTCTCGACGGGCTCGAGCACAGCTACGGCGACGGCGCCGTGGTCGTGGCGTTGGTCGGCCACAACCAGGCCATCAACCGCGGAGAGTTGGGCATCTCGGCCTGGTTCCGGGCGGCCAAGGCGCGCGGCTGGCGCTACGCGATCTGCGACGAGACGCTCTCGCTGGCGGAGATAGTCGACCGCGACTCTTGGGCCGATGACCCGGGTCGAGACCGGCTCGAGACCGGACACCTCCCACACTCACTGCGCTACTACCGCAACGAGGGGATCGAACGCTGGGCCGATGCGGTGCTCGAGGACGATGTATCCCGGGCGGCGTCGCTCGCCCTGGCCTTGGACGAGAGCGGCGACACTCTCTGGCTTGTGCGGAGCCTCGCCGACGCGCGCGCCTGGGTGAAGCAGCGCCGCATCGGCGAGGAGCGCGCGGGCATCATCGCTTCAGGCCAAGCGCGGCGCCTCGCGGCCGAGGGTCTGTTCGTCGAGTTCAAGCCCGACATCGCGACGTGGATGCTCGCGCCGGCGGGCGACGTGCGCTCGGCGAGCATGCTCGAGACGGTGCAGAACCAGTACCAGGTTCAAGGGCTCGAGGTCGACTACGCGATCCTGTGTTGGGACCTGGACCTGCGCCGCGAGGGCGAGCGTTGGGGCAGCTACAAGCTCGTCGGATCGGAGTGGAAGCGCGACAAGGTGCTCGAGGTCGCCAAGAACGGCTACCGCGTGCTGCTCACGAGGGCTCGGAAGGGCATGGTCGTGTTCGTGCCGCGCGGAGACCTCGAAGGGCTCGACGACACGCGCCCGGCCCTCGAGTACGACCGCATCGCCGAGCACCTCGAGCGCTGCGGCGCGAGACCTTGGCGTTGAGGGAATCGTGCGCGCGAACGGGTCGGGCCCGGGGCTCGCGCTCGAGTGCGGCGGCGCTCTGCCCCCGCCGTCCTCACAGGTTCCCGAGCCGGATCGCGTCGGTGGGGCAGTTGCGGGCGCAGGCGTGGTCGCGGGTGCACTCGTAGTTGCTGAGCTTGCGCACGGTGGCCTTCTCGCCGCGGGCCCAGAAGGCGTCGGTCTCGCAGACCATCTCACACATGCCGCAGCCGATGCAGCGCTCGGGGTCGAGGCGCACGCTCACGTAGTCGCGCGGCTGCACGGGGCAGGTCAGGCCCTCGATGACCCGGTCGGAGGGCACCAGGTCGCGGGTCGCGGCGTGCGACGTGAGGACGCGCAGGGTCTCGCTCTCGCCCAGCTCGATCACGGCCTGGATGTCGTCGAAGTCGAAGCGCGCCAGGTGCCCGACCTTGGGCTGGATCAACACCGTCTTGTAGTCGACGTGCATGTGGAGCGAGTGCTCGACCAGCACTTCCTCCACGATCTCGAAGGCCCGGTAGAGGGTCGAGAGCACGCGGCTCTTGTAGTTGGGCGTCTTGAAGGTCGCCTTCACCGACAGGTCCACCGCCACCGTCAGGTCCGGGTGCAGCGTCTTGGCGAAGCGCAGGGGCACGGCGTCCACGATGCCGCCGTCCATGTAGTGGTAGCCCCCGTGCAGCAGGGGCTCGAACACGCCCGGCAAGGCGCAGGAGGCGTAGACCGCGTCCACCACCGGCAGGTCGTCGAAGCCGGGCGTGCCCCAGAACACCGACCCACCCGTCTCGAGGCGCGTGGCGTTGCAGTAGAAGGGCAGGGCGAGGTCCCCGCAGGTGCCCTCGGGCAGGAAGCTCGCCAGCCGGTCGCGGAACTTGTCGCCGCGGTACATCGAGGGCGCGGCCGTGCCCTTCATCAGGAGCTTGACGAAGTTGAGCCGGAAGTACTCGTCCTTCTGGATGTCCGCGACGAGCTCCTCCATCTCCTCGATCGAGCGCCCCGCGGCGGCCATGGCCCCCACGAGCGAGCCGATCGAGGTCCCGACCACGGCGTCGAACTCGATCCCGAGCTTCGCCATCGCCTTCAGCACGCCGATGTGGGCCATGCCGCGCATGCCCCCGCCGCCCAGCACGAGCACGGTGCGCGGGTGACGGTGTTCGCCCTGCCCGGGCAGACGCAGGCCCGAAGGGCTCGATTCACGTTGGATCACGTCGGGAGGTCCTCGGCGGGCGCGGGCGGGGTCGGGGTGCGGACGGGCTGCTTCCTAACACGCTGCGCGCGCCGGTTCGCCGGTCCCGGTCCCTGGGGTCGGGATTCCTCGCCCGGCGCTTGAGCCCACGCCCCCGCGCGGCGAGCCTCTAGGGCCGCACCGTCCCCCGCGGGGGAAAGACCCCTGCACCGAGGAGAACCCCATCCGACCCCCGTCCCGCTGGGGGCGCCTGGCGCGCCTCGACGAAGCCGCCCAGCGCGAGCTCGAGCGCCGCTCCCTGGTGCGCCAGGTGCGCCAGGAGCTCGCGCCCTTCTCCCCCGCCTTCCGCCGGGCCCTCGAAGGCGCGGGCCTCGAGCCGCGGGCGATCCAGCGCCCGGCGGACCTGGCACGCCTCGCGCCCCTCGCGCGCGCCGACCTGGCCGGCGCCGGTCCCGCCCACGCCCTGGCCTTCGACCCGCGGGCGCTGCGCGGAGCCTGGCCCTTCGCGCGCAAGCTCGCCCTGGCGGTCGGCGGGGCGCGGGTGCGCGCCGCCCTGCCGCGCAGCTACCGGCCGGCCCTGCGCCTGGAGACCCGCGGCCGCGCCGGCGAACCGCTGCCCGTCTGGTACACGGCCTTCGACGTCGAGGTCGCGCGCGAGCTGGGGCGGCGCAACCTCGAGATCCTGGGCCTCGACCCCGCCGACTCGCGCGTGCTGACCCTGACCGGCGGAGCGCTCGACCTCGCCTCCTGGCACCTGCGCGAGGCGCTGACCGCCGCCGCCGTGCCCAGCGCCCACGCGCCGCCGCCCCGCGGGTCGCGCGCGGCGGCGGCCCTGCGCGCGCTCCGCGCCCTGCGGCCGACGGCCCTGTGTGGCCGGCCCGCGGATCTGCTGCGCCTCGCACGGGCGGCGCGCGCCGCCGGGGTCGAGCTCGATCGGCTCACCCTCGCCGTGTTGCTCGCCGAGCCCGCGGACGCGGCCCTGCGCGGGCGCATCGCCGCGGAGCTGTGCGCCGCCGGCGCGCCGGACGAACCGCGCCTGGCCTCGGCCTACGGCCTGGCCGAGCTGCGCCAGCTCCACGTCGAGTGCCCCGCGCCCGCCGCGGCGCCGAGCGGCCACCACCTCTTCCCCGACACCGTCACGGCCGAGGCCCTGGACGGGGAGCTGTTGCTCACCCCGCTGGTCGGCCACGGGACGGCGCTCTTCCGCTACCGCACCGGCGATCGCGTCGCGGCCGACCCGACCTGGGCCCGTTGCCCGGCCTGCGGGCGCGGCCTGCCGCGCGTCGGACCGATCGGCGCGCGCCTCGACGAACGGCTCGAGCTACAGGACGGAGCGCGGCTCGACCTGGCCGACCTGCGCGCGGCGCTCGACGCGCGCAGCGAGGTGCTCGAGTGGCAGCTCGCCGTGCGCCGCGCCGCCGGCCGGCCCGCGGGCCTCACCCTACGCGTCGCGCTGCACGCCGGCGCCCGGCCCCTGGACGCGGCGACGCTCGAGGCCCTCCTGCCCGGCGCGGCCCCGCGCCTCGAGGTCCATCCCGAAGCGCAACTCCTGGACTGGCTCGCATCGCCGCACGAAATGTGGGACCGTCGTCTCGTCGATCCCGACTCCACCGCCCGACCATGACCCGCACCCTCTCCAACCGCCCGACGCGTTCGATCGTGCTCGCCGCGGGCCTGCGCAGCCCCTGGGCCAAGGCCGGGGGCGCCTTCGCCGGTGAAGACGCCGGGCACCTGGGCGCGCGCGTCCTGCGCGAGCTGCTCGCGCGCACCGAGCTGCCCCTGGACGCGGTCGACGAGGTGATCGTCGGCTGCGTGGGCCAACCCCACGACCAGGCCAACGTCGGGCGCGTGATCGCCCTGCGCGCGGGCCTACCGCGCAGCGTCCCCGCGCGCACCGTGGCGCGCAACTGCGCCAGCGGCATGGAGGCCGTGACGAGCGCGGCCAACTCGATCCTGTCGGGCGAGGGCGAGCTGTTCCTGTGCCTGGGGGTCGAAGTGATGAGCGCCTACCCCCTGACCTTCAAACCCGCCGCGGTCGAGCGTTTCGCGCGCCTGGCGCGGGCGCGCACGCCCGTGCAGCGCCTGGCCACCCTGGCGAGCTTCCGCCCCGCGCACTTCGCGCCCACGCTGGCGTTGATGGAGGGCCTGACCGATCCGGTCAGCGGGCTCATCATGGGCAAGACCGCCGAGGTGCTCGCCCGCGATTGGAGCCTGACGCGCCTCGAGGCCGACACCTTCGCCGCCGAGAGCCATCGCCGCGCGGCCGCGGCCCGCGATCGGGGACGCATGAAGCGCGAGATCCTGCCCCACCTGGGCCTGGGCTCGCGCGCGGGCGCGGCCGCGCTGGTGGCCGACGACGGCATCCGGGACGGGCAGACCGTCGAGGCGCTGGGCAAGTTGAAACCCTACTTCGAGAAGCCCGACGGCATGGTCACGGTGGGCAACGCCTGCGGCATCACCGACGGCGCCGCGGCCCTCGTCGTGACCACCGAGGAGCGCGCGCGCTCCCTGGGCCTGAAGCCGCTGGCGCGCATCCGTTCGTGGGCCTGGGCGGGGCTCGACCCGGCGCGCATGGGCCTGGGGCCGGTGTACGCCAGCGCCTTCGCCCTCGAGCGCGCCGGCTGCGCGCTCGGCGACATGGGCGCGATCGAGATCAACGAGGCCTTCGCGGCCCAGGTGCTCGCCTGCGAGCGGGCCTTCGCCAGCGAACGCTTCGCGCGCGAGGAGCTGGGGCGCTCGGGCGCCGTGGGCGAGCTGGACATGGGACGGACCAACAAGAACGGCGGCGCGATCGCGCTGGGACATCCGGTGGGCGCCACGGGCGCGCGGTTGCTCTTGACGCTGGCCCACGAGCTCTCCGTGAGCGACTGCGAGCTGGGCCTGGCGACCCTGTGCATCGGCGGTGGACAGGGCGGAGCCGTGGTGCTCGAGAGGTGCGCGCCGTGATCGATCTGGTCGGACTGCCGATGCCGGAGGACGCGCCCGCGCCGGGGCGCTGCGTGCGCGTCGAGCGCCCCGAGCCGGGCCTGGTGGTGCTCGTGCTCGATCCGCCGCACCGCGAGTTGGCGGTGCTCGACGTGCCGTTGGTGCGCGACCTGTGGGAGGTGCTCGAGGGCATCGAGCAGGATCCCCAACTGCGCGGCCTGGTGATCCGTGGGCGCGAGCCCGGCCGCTTCGCCGCCGGCGCGGACGTGAAGGCCATCGAGGCGCTGACCGATGCCGCCCTGGTCGAGCGCGTCGTGCGCCTGGGCCAAGCGCTCTTCCAGCGCATCCACCGTCTCGCGTACCGCAAGCGCCGGCCGGTCCTGACCGTGGCCGCCGTCGGCGGGCCGGTGCCCGGGGGTGCGTACGAGCTGGCCCTCGCCTGCTCGCGCATCGTCGCCGCCGACCTCCCCTCGACGCGCATCGGCCTGCCCGAGACGCAGCTCGGCATCGTGCCCGCCTGGGGCGGCTCGCAGCGCCTGCCGCGCCGCGTCGGCGTGCCCGCGGCCTTGCCGTTGATCCTGCAGGGGACCCTGCTGCCCGCGCGCGCGGCCCACGCCAAGGGGCTCGTCGATCGCGTGACGCCGCCCGAGTCCCTGTACGAGGTCGCGGCCGGAGTGGCGCTCGGCAAGCTCGCCTGCCCGCGCCGCGGCCGCCGCGGCCTCGCGCGTTGGGTCGTCGATCGCAATCCGCTGGCGGCCTGGTTCATCGAGCGCCAAGCCCTGCGCGCCGTCGAGCGCCAGGGCGGCGGGCACTACCCGGCCCTGCCGGCGGCGGTCAGCCTGGTCAGTTGGGCGCCACTCAAGCCCCTCAAGGTCGGCCTCGACGACGAGGCGCGCCACGGGGCGCAGCTCGCCGTCTCGAGCGTGTGCAAGAACCTGATCGGCGTCTTCCACCTGCGCGAGGCCGCGCGGCGCCTGGGCAAGGGCGAGGACGGCGCCGCGCCGGCGCCCTTCGAGCGCGCCCTCGTGTTGGGCGGCGGCGTGATGGGCGGCGGCATCGCCAGCTTGCTCGCCGAAAAGGGCATCCCGGTGCGCCTGTTCGACGTGGCGCAGAAGGCCCTCGACGCGGCCCTCTTCGCGCACCGCAAGCACATGGCGCGCCTGGGCAAGAAGCGCCGCGTCGAGGCGCACGAGCTGCGCGCCGCGCTCGACCGCCTCGACCCGACGGCCGAGCTCGTCGGCCTGGGCCGCGTGGACCTGGTGGTCGAGGCCGTGGCCGAGCGCCTGGAGGTCAAGCGCGACGTGCTGGGCAAGGTCGCCGCCCTGGCGCGCCCGGGCGCCGTGCTGGCCACGAACACCTCTTCCTTGAGCGTGGACGCGATCGCCGAGGGCCTCTCCGACGTGGGCCGCGTCGCGGGCCTGCACTTCTTCAACCCGGTGCACAGGATGCCCTTGGTCGAGGTCGTGCGCGGGCCGCGCAGCGATCCGCGGACGGTCACGCGCCTGGCCGCCCTGGCCCTGGCCCTGGGCAAGACGCCGGTGATCGTCGCCGACGTCGCGGGCTTCCTCGTCAACCGGCTGCTCGGCCCCTACCTCGACGAGGCCCTGCGCCTGTACACGGCCGGCGTGGACCCCCTGCGCCTCGACCACGCGCTGAAGCGTTTCGGCATGCCCATGGGTCCCCTGGCCCTGCTCGACGAGGTGGGCCTCGACGTCGCGACCCACGCCGCGCGCTCGCTGCACGCCGCCTACGGGGCGCGCATGACGCCCAGCGACGCGCTCGCCGAGCTCGTGCGCAACGAACACCTGGGCAAGAAAACCGGGCGCGGCTTCTACGTGCACTCGGCGGGCCGGAGCAAGGGCCACGGCCCCGCGGTCAACCCCGAGCTCGCGCGCCTCGCGCCCCAGCGCTCGAGCGACTGCCGTCTGCTCGAGGACGACGCGATCGCCGAGCGCGTGGTGTTGGCGATGATCGCCGAAGCCGTGCGCGCCCTCGACGAACGCGTGGTGGAGAGCCCCGGCGAGCTCGACCTCGCGACGGTCTTCGGCATGGGCTTCGCGCCTTTCCGCGGCGGCCTGCTGCGCCACGCCGACACCCTGGGTCTGCCGCACGTCGTGGAGCGCCTGCGCCACACCGCCCAGGCCCTGGACGTCGCCACGCGCCCCGGCGGCCCCGAACGCTTCGAGCCGCCCGCGCTGCTGCTGCGCCTCGCCGAGCAGGGCGGCAAGCTGCGCCCCTGAGCCCGGACCTGGATCAGCCGCGCAGGCCCGCTTCGAGGGCGGTGCTCGCGTCGGTGCGCGTGTCGCGGTACTTCACGATCAACACGCAGGCGGCCGAGAGGCCGTGGGTGGCGGCGAACTCGCCCGGGAGACGGCGCGTGCCGGGGACGAGCACGGCGCCGGCGGGGATCTCGAGCGGGCGCTCGGGGGTGCCGCGCAGCTCGCGGCCGTGGACGAGGTCGAAGACGCGCGTGGCGGCGGTGAGCACCACGCCGGCGGCCAGCACGGCGCGCTCGCGCACCAACACGCCCTCGTAGATCCCACAGTTGCCGCCGATGAAGGCGCCGTCCTCGACGATCACGGGGCGCGCGTGGACGGGTTCGAGCACGCCGCCGATCTGGGCCGCGGCCGAGAGGTGCACGTCGCGACCGAGCTGGGCGCAGGAGCCGACGAGCGCGTGGCTGTCGATCATCGTGCGCTCGCCGACGTAGGCGCCGACGTTGACGTACATGGGCGGCATGCAGACGACGCCCTGGCCCAGGTGCGCGCCGCGGCGCACGCTGGAGCCGCCGGGGACCATGCGCACCGCCGAGCCCGCTCCCAGGCGCTGCACGGGGAAGGCCTGCTTGTCGCGGAAGAGGTCGCCGTCGGCCTTGGACTCGAAGCCCATCGGCACCACGGGCGAGGAGCGGAAGAGCTCCAGGATGCCGGCCTTGACCCAAGGGTGCGCGGTCCACGCACCGTCGTCGCCGCGGGTGGCGGCGCGCACTTCTCCACGCTCCAGGGCCAGCAGCAGCTCCTCGCCGCGCAACACGTTCTCCGTCGAGCTCATCGTGCATCCTCCCGCGCCAGGAGGGCGCGTGCCAGGTCGACATGGCGCTGCGCCGCGAGAAACAGGTCGGCGCGGCGGATCCGCTCGTGGTCGGTGTGGGCATCGAGGATCGAGCCCGGCCCGATCAGCAATGGCGTGCCCCAGCGCGGCATGTGCGGCGCATCGGTGCCGAAGGCCACGACCTCGGCGGGCTCGCCCGCGGGCACGTGGAACTCGACCGGACCGTAGTTCTTGCCGACCTCGAGGCGCACGTGCTCGGAGAGGCCCGCGCGCAGGCGTCGCTCGACCTCGGCCGGCGAATCGACGACCCGCACGAGCAGGTCGGCGCTGGCCTCGGCCGCGACCACGTTGGCCGCCACGCCGCCGCGCAGCGTGCCGACGTTGAGCGTGCCGACGCCGAAGAGTGGGCTCGCGCCCCACTCGCCGGCGAGCAGGCGCGCCACCGTGCAGCACAGCTCGTGCACGGCCGAGGGCCCGCCCGGTTGGGAGCTGTGCCCCGCCGTGCCGTGCGCCACGAGCCGGCCCTTGAAGGTGCCCTTGTGGCCGCGCACGAACTGGAGCCCCGTGGGCTCGCCGACGATCGTGTAGCGCGGTTCCCACGGCTCGGCGAGGCGCGCGTTCGCGAGGGCGGCCCCGGCGCTGTCGGTCTCCTCGCCGACGGTGAAGAGCAGGCCGATGCGCTCCTCGCCCCCGGCGAGCAGGGCCTCGGCCGCGGCCAGCATCGCCACCGCCTGGCCCTTCGCGTCGCAGGCCCCGCGGCCGTGGATGAACTCGCCGTCGGTACGCGAACGGATGAAGGGCGGCACCGTGTCGAGGTGCGTGCAGAACACGACTTGCGGCGCGCCGGCGCGGGCCAGGACGTTGAAGCGGCCGGGAGCGACCTCCTGGCGCTCGACGCCGAATCCGGCGCGCTCGAGGGCGCGGGCGAGGGCGTCGCCGTAGTCGCCCTCCTCCCCCGTGATGGAGGGGATCTCGATCCAATCGACCAGGGTCTGCTCGGGGTCCCGCATGGCGGGCCCGAGTGTACGGCCCACGCCCGGGGGGACTACACTCGTCCGCCCACCCCCCTCGGAGATCCCATGCTGCTCTCGACCCTGCTCGCATTCCTGGCCGCCGCCCCCGCTGCGCACACCGAGTCCGCCCCGCGCGGACACCAGGACGCCCCCGCCCCGGACCGCCGCGTCGTGGTGCGCGACCGCTACCGCGCCCTGTGCGAAGCCCGCGACGAAGCCGGGCTCGTCGACCTGTGGCGCACCCACGAAGACCTGATCCTGGTCACGATCGACGCCGATCTCGAGGCGGGGCTCGCGGTCTGGGAGGAGGCGCCCGACGATCCCGACCAGGAGAGCATCGACGCGCTCCACGGGCGGGCGCTGTTCGGCGCGCGGGCCGCGAGCCGGGCCACGGGGCGCGCGATCTTCCATGACTACGCCGCTTCGTTCGTCGGCTGGGACGCGGACCAGCGCGCGGCCCTGCGCGTCGAGCAGCGCATCTATCAGCGCGCGTTGGGCGAGCTCGCCAAGCCCGACATCGATCCCAGCGGCGCCGAGTCGATCGTCGCGCGCGAGGTCTGGGAGCGCGCCCTCGTCCTCGGGGACTGGTGGGGCGTGGCCATGGGCTTCGAGGTCGAGGGCCGCGCGCACCTGCGCGGCGGCCGGCACAAGGACGCGTTGGTGGCCTTCTCCCAGGCGCGGCTGTACTTCGACCAACTCGGCCTGGTCGACTCGGAGCTCGAGACCCTGCGCCACCTGGTGCGCGTGACCGAGGCCCTGGGGACCTGGGAACGATCGCGGGCCCTGGCCGCCGATGCGCTCGCGCTGGCCCGCGCGCATGGCAGGACCGAACCCCTGCGCGAACTCCTGCAGGGTCGCGCGCGGGCCGAGCGGGCCCTGGGCCGCGACGAGGATGCGCAGCGCACGGCGGGCGAACTCGAGGCGCTCGGCGCGGGCGAGTCCGCGGACGAACCGAAGTGATCGGCCCGGGGGAACCGGAACGGATCAGTTCCCGTAGCGGAAGGTGCTCCCCGGCGTGGGGGTGCTCTCGAGTTCGACGAGCACCGGCAACGCATCGACGCGCTCCGCTGTCCAACCGAGGGGCGTGAAGAGCATGCTGATGCGCGTTTGGGTCTGGGCGTTGATCACATTGCCCACCTGCCGCAGGTATTCGCCGTAGGCGCGATAGAACACCGCGCCGTGGGGCTGGAGCGGCTCCGCTCCCAACTCGTGCTCGCGGTAGTGAATCAGGTCGGCCCTACACTCGGGCGCCCGCCCGGCCCCCAGGAGCAGGTTGACGCGCAGCAGACGTTCGTCCGCCTGCGCACCGGGGATCGAGAGCAGGCGCGGCGCGATCTCGTCCGGATCCCAGCGCCGCCCCAGCTCGCGCGCCAGACGATGCACGGCGAAGCGCGCTCGCGCGTCCCCCGTGCCGCGAACTCGGAGCAACTCCGCCGAGGCCTCGAGGAGCGCGCCCTGCGCCGCGGAACCGCTCAGCGCGCCGCTGCGCACCGCGCTCAGGGCCCACGCGGCCCGCGCGTGCAGGGTGGTCGGATGTTCGGGGCCGCGGTGTGCGAGGTGCTCGCGCCAAACCTCGAGCTGCAAGCGCTGGGCACCATCCAAGTCACCGAGCAACTCGCACAGGCCAGCCTGCTCGGACCTCACCTCCAGCCACGGGCGGGATCCGGAGGGCAAGGCGGCGCGCAGGGTCACCTCGAGTTCCGCGAGGGTCTTGCCGGCCCCCGACAGGTCCATCCGCCGCGCCTGCGCCCGCGCCAGGGCCAGCCCGGCGCGCAGGGTCTCGGAATGGGCGGGCCCCAGCCGCCGCTTCAGCGCCGGCCAGGTCGGAACGAGGTGCTCCAGGGCCAGCTCGCCGTGGTTGATCGCCAACGCGGCGCGGCCCCGATCGGCCCGCGCGATGAGGGATGAGACGTGATTCTCTCCGGCAAGTCGGACGCGGATCTCGTGCAGGGCCGCGAACTCGGGCGCGGCGTCCATGTGGCGCAAGGTGTGTAGGTACGAATCGGCTCGGCCGCGCCGCAACTCGAGGGTCGTCGGGTGTTCCTCGCCCAATCCGGCCGTGGCCAGGGCTAGGCCCCGTTCGATGTGTTCGGTGGCCGCGGCCGGGTCCTCGCCATAGAGCGCGAGCAGGCCCAGCTCCAGGTGCGCGACCGGCGCCTCGACGGGATCGTCGATCTCTTCGAGTCGTGCGCGGGCCCGGCGAGCGGCGAACTCGGGCAGGCCCGGGCGGCTCTCGATCAGCTCCTCGGCGCGCACCTCGTCCCCCAGGCGCAGGTGGGCCAGCAGCTCTTCGGCCTCGAGCTGGAGCAGCGGCTGGCCCGCTGCGTCGCCGCGCCAGGCGAAGCGCGCGCGCTCCAGATGGCGACGCGCGCCGTCGAGATCGCCTTCGCGAGCCAAGCTTCGGGCCCGCTCGACGTGCCCCTCGGCGACCGCGGGGCTCGCGAAGACCTCGAGCTCACCTTCGCGCAACGACCACAGAGCGACCAGGCCCAGGGCGAGCGCCGCGGCGGCCATGGGCACCCGCGCCCGGCGCAGGTGCCACAGGCCGCGGCGACGTTGGTACGCGGCGCGGCAACGCACGGGTTCGCCGGAGAGCACCCGTCGCAGCTCGGCGACCAACTCCGAGGCGCTCACAAGGCGCCGTTCGGCGCGCGGCTCGGCGGCCGCCAGGGCCACGGCCGCGAGATCCGCGGGGATTCCCGCGCGCAGCCGGCGCGGGTCGAGCGGCCGGCCGGCGAGCAACTCGCGGCGCCAGGCCTCCTGCTGCGCCGGCTGCAATCCGGCGGGCAAGCTGAGGGCCTCGAGCAGGCTCACGCCCAGGGCGTAGACGTCGACCCGGGCATCGGGACTCTCCGCCGCGCGCGAGGGGCTCGCGAGCTCCGGCGCCATGTAGAGCGGCGTCCCCGAGGACTCCCCCAGGCCCGTGAGGGTGGCCTCGTCGCACAGCGAGGCCAGGCCGAAGTCGACCAGCTTGACGCCGTCCTCCGGCGTCAGGAGCAGGTTGGCGGGCTTGAGGTCGCGGTGCAGCACGCCGTGCGCATGGGCGTGCTCGAGGGCTTCGGCCACCGCGAGGAAGAGGCGCGCCATGCGCGCTGGGTGACCGACCGGGAGCCCGGGCTTGCCGCGCGTTCCTCGCTGGGTGGGCCCGGCCTGGGCCAGCCGTCCCAACTCGTCCCGCAGACTGCGTCCGCCAGGCACGAGTTCCTGCACGATGTACGGCGTCGCGTGCACCTCGCCGAGGTCGTGCACCAGCGCGATGCCGGGATGGCGCAGGCGCGCGGCGGCCCGCGCCTCCCGTCGGAAGCGGCGTTGATGCCGGTCGAAGAGCGCGTAAACCGGGTACAGGAACTTCACCGCGACGCTGCGGCCGACGGCGGGCTGGTGCGCTTCCCACACCATGCCCATCGCGCCGCGGCCGAGCTCGCGCACGAGCACGAGATCCCCGATGCGCGCCCCAGCCTGGAAGGGACTCTGCTCTTGGACGTTGCCGAAGTCGCGCAGCAGCGCCTCGGACAGGGCCCGCAGGCGTTCGCGCTCGGCACCCGCTAGGGACTCGAGCAGATCCTCCGCCTGCTCCCAGAGCCCTTCGCCAAGGAGCTCGAGGTAACGCTCCTCGGGTTCCGGCGACGGATGGGGAACGCCCGGCTCGCGGTTCACCCGGGCCTCCGTGCCCCGCCCATCAGGCGCTGGACCATGCGGCGCGCGGCATCGGGCGTCACCTGGACCCGCTCGGCGATCTCCTGCGGGGTGCGTTGGGCAAGGTGCATGGCGAGGACGGTGCGATCGCGCCCCGAGAGCCGACGCAGGCGCAGGGCGATCCCGCGCAGGGTTTCGCGCGCCGCGACCTGCTCCACGAGCGAGGGCCCCGCGCTCCACTCGGCGAAGGCCCGCTCGGAGTCGTCGCAACGCAGGTCCTCGCGGCGCTTGAGCGAGAGCATGTTGCGCCCACGGTCGCGGGACTTCCAACGCATGCGGCCGCGCAGGATGCCGAGCAGGTGGTCCCGTCCCTCGATGGGCTCGGCGAACACCTCGCGGAAACAATCCCCCAGCACCGACACGACCAGATCGTCGGGGTCGTGCAGGCGCCGCATGTAGGGCGGCATGATGTGGGAGCCGAACCGCAGCAGGTCGTCCATCATGCCGTGCAGCAGCTCGCCCGCCACGGCGCTGTCCCGGCGGGCGCGCCGCGCGAGCAGGGCCGTCAGCGCGTCGGAGGCCTCTACGCCGCGCGCGAGGCGGATGCGGAGCGAACGACGCGCCGCGGACCGGGTCAGGACAGCTTCGCAGGCCGGCCCCAGGGCGCGGCCCGCGTCGAGTGCCCAGTCCAAGCCATCCTCCGGCTGGGCGGAGATTCCATCGGGGTGCATCGGGGACTCCCTCCCACCCCAGCCTAGGGCACGCCCTGGAACCTGGCGAGCCCGGGCGCACTTCCCGGTCAGGGCCGCGGGGCGCGGCCCCGTCCCGGGACGCCCGACCCGGATCGGGATGGGCCGGGTCGGGCGCTCCGGATTCGTCGGATCAATTCTGTCGGAAACAGAGCGTCGCCCCACTCCCCGCGGAATCGCACTGGCTCACCATGTTTCCGCTGCCACACTCGCCTTCGAGGTCATGAGTGCCGTTCAGCATTTGGATCTCGAGCCGGCAGCCCTCGGCCCCCTGCAGGCAGCGCCACTGGAACTCGCAGCCCTGGCCCGGCTCGAGGGAGGAACGCCAGCAGGCGCCCTGCTCGAACGCGAGCTTGACGACCAGATTCTTGGGGACCTCGAGGGTGCAGTCCTCCGGTTCGGTGCCCGGGCTCGAGAAGCCGCCCCCCGGAGCGCTCGACCAGGTCTCCTGGTGCACCTGGTTCACGGCGATCCAGCCGTGGGCGATGTAGACCTCGCCGCCCGTGCCCACGCGGTACTGGTGCTCTTCGCCGTCGACCGACGAGAGGATCTTGATGTAGCACTCATCGTGCTGCGGACGCATGCGCGAGCCCCGCGGCGCGCTGCGCACCCGCCACTCGCCGATCAGGTCGGTGATCTGGCAGTGGTCCTCGTTCCACAGCACGATGCGCTGCGGCTCCGGGGTGGCGAGGGGGTTTGCGTCGGCGCTGGCCGTGGAGGGAGCCGTGAGGGCCAAGGCGATGGCTCCCAGGGCGAGAGCGAGGCTGGTGAAGGTCAGGGAGGTCTTGAGGTTCGACATGAATCGCGGGACCGGTCGACGGACCGGAACGGGACAGGGGACGCGGGAAGGGAACCGCGCGGCCCGAATCGGGAGCGCGCGGAGGTCGCCGGGGGCAGGCGGACAGGACCCGGCCCCCGATAGATGCCTACCCCCGTTCCTGGATCCGCGCCGGGAATCGGGGCGCGCAGGGGGCCCCCACGGAGGGGGCTCGTTGGAGGCGACCCCGGGGCCGGGCGCGGATCGCAGCCCGGCTCCCTAGCACCCGGCCGGCTCGCCGGGGCCCAGCCAACGGGTTGGCCTCAGAAGGTGGCCTGGTTGGAGGTATTGACGGCGATCCAGCCGTGGGCGAGCGCCAGCTCGCCCCAGCTCGGGACCTGCCGCTCGAGCACCTCGCCGGATCGCAGGTCCATCAACTGGACCGTGCCGAAGTCCTGGGTCGGCCGCAGGCGACTCCCCGTCGCGTGCGTGCTGACCTTCCAGGATCCACCCAGGCCGACCAGGTGGAAGTGCTGGTCGTTGTAGAGCACCAGACCGAGCTGGCGATCCTCAGCGGTCCCGCCCGCTGCCACCGCCCGCGCAGGGGTCCTCCAGAGGCAGGCGGCGCCCACCAGGAGCAACAGGAGGCAGTGCAGGCGCGCCGGGCTCATGGGTGTGGGGGGAGTCGGGTGGGTGAGGGGCCCGCTCGGGGCCCTCCGGCCGGGTCTGAACTCCCCGCACTCCGACCCGGAGTCCAGGGTGGGGTCCCCACCGCGGGCGCCAGGACGGGGCGACGGGGCGCCCTTTGCCCCCTAACAAGTAAAGCGCGCCCAAAACCGATCGGGTTTCTGGGAAAAATCTGTGCTCCTCCCATCCCGGGGCCCGCCCTCCCCCCCACGCACGGGCACCCGCAGGCCCGCCTCGGGCTGGGCGAGGAGCCCACGGAATCCGCTCGACGGGGCTTGGGAGCCCCGGGGCGGCGACCTAGACCTCGGGACACAGCGACGAGCTGTGCTGGGGATTCAACTCTTCTCGATGGTCGGGCCCGTCGGCACTCGCCGGCGGGCCCGATCTGTTCGGGAAGGGGCCCAGGCGCCTCCCGCTGCCCGCCCCCTGGCCTCAGGCCGGCCGCGGGGCGAGGGTCACGAGCTTCGCGCCGGCCGCCACGGCCTTGCCCTCCGCGACGTGCAGGGCCGTGACCACGCCGGCCGCGGGGGCCGGGATCTCGTTCTGCATCTTCATCGCCTCGAGGACCAGCAGGGGCTGGCCGGCCTCGACCCCGTCCCCCACCGCGACCAGCAGCCGCGCGACGACCCCGGGCATCACGGCCTGGACCGTGCCCCCGCCGGCGCTCTTGGCCCGCTCGGCCGCGTGGGCCGCGCGCTCGCGCTCGTCCTCGATGTCGACGGCGTACACCTGCCCCGCGATCGTGACGTGGACGCGCTGGCCGTCGTCCTCGATCGAGGCCCCGTAGGAGAGCCCACCGGCCAGGGCGATCACCTGGCCCAGGCGGTCGACCTCGGCGTACTCGATGTCGGTGCGCTCGCCGTCCACGCTGACGATCAGCTCGCCCAGGCGCTCGACGAGCTCGACCTCGACGTCCTTGCCGTTCACGCGCGCGAAGTACTTCACGGGCGCACCTCCGGGGCGGGAGCCTCGTTCGGGGTCCAACGGCTGCTCGCGGCGCGCGCGCGCCGCGTCCAGCCCTCGCGGCCGCCCTCGCCCGTGGACAGGGCCCGCCGCCGGGCGCCGAGGCGCCGCTGGATGGCGGCCAGGGCGGCGGCCAGGCGATACAGGTCGCCGCGCGAGGCGAGGTCGAGGCCCTCGAGGAAGTGCGTGTCGTACTCCCCGCGCCGGAAGGCGGGTTCCCCGAGCACCGCCAGGGCGGCCGGCGCGCTGGTGCGCACGCCGCCCACGTTGAGCTCCTCGAGCGCGCGGCGCATGCGTTCGATCGCCTGGGCGCGGTCGGGGCCCCAGACGATGATCTTGGCCAGCATCGGGTCGTAGGAGAGGCCGACCTCCATGCCGCGGTGCATGGCCGAGTCGATGCGCACCCAGGGCCCGGTGGGCACGCGCAGGTTGTGCAGGGTGCCGATCGAGGGCAGGAACCCCGCGGTCACGTCCTCGGCGTTGACGCGCACCTCGATCGCGTGGCCGCGCATCGTGATCGCGTCCTGGCCGTATCCCAGGGGCTCGCCGGCGGCCACGCGCAGTTGCTCGCGCACGAGGTCGACGCCGGTCACCATCTCGGTGATCGGGTGCTCGACCTGCAGGCGCGTGTTCATCTCGAGGAAGAAGAACTCGCCCTTCGAGTAGAGGAACTCGACCGTGCCCGCGCCCTCGTAGCCGACCGCCCGCGCCGCCTGCAGGGCGACCGCGCCCATGCGCTCGCGCAGCGCCGGATCGACCACGACCGAGGGACACTCCTCGAGCAGCTTCTGGTGGCGGCGCTGGATCGAGCACTCGCGCTCGCCCAGGTGCACGCCGTGCCCGTGGGCGTCGAAGAGCACCTGCACCTCGATGTGACGGGGCTGGTCGAGGTAGCGCTCGAGGTACAGCCGGCCATCGCCGAAGGAACTCTGGGCCTCCCCCGACGCCGTGCGGAAGGCGGACTCCATGCCTTCCTTCTCGCGCACGACCCGGATGCCCTTGCCGCCGCCGCCGGCCGCGGCCTTGAGCGCGATCGGGTAGCCGATCGTCTCGGCCGCCGCGCGCGCCTCCTTGGCGTCCGCGACCGGGTCGGTCAGGCCCGGAACGAGGGGCACGCTCGCCTCCTTCATGCGCCGGCGGCTGAGGATCTTGTCCCCCATGGCCTCGATGGCCGCGGGCGGCGGTCCGACCCAGATCAGGCCGGCCGCGAGCACGCGCCGCGCGAACTCGGCGTTCTCGGAGAGGAAGCCGTAGCCGGGATGGATGGCCTCGGCCCCCGACTCGCGGGCCGCGGCCAGGATCTTGTCCATCACCAGGTACGACTCGCCCGGCAGCTCGCCCCCCAGCGCCACGGCGCGGTGGGCCATGCGCACGTGCAGGGCGCGGCGATCGAAGTCGGAGTAGACGGCGACCGTCTCGAGGTTCATCTCACGCGCGGTGCGGATGACCCGCAGCGCGATCTCGCCGCGGTTGGCGATCAGCAGACGACGAAACATCCGGGGAGCTCCTAGAGGGGGATGTTGCCGTGTTTGCGCACCGGCTTCTCCTCGTGCTTCGAGCGCAAGAGCTCGAGCGAGCGGATCAGGTACGGCCGCGTCCTGGATGCCTCGATCACGTCGTCCACGAAGCCGCGCTCGGCGGCCCGGTAGGGGTGGTTGAAGAGGCGCTCGTACTCGGCCGTGCGCTGGGCCTCCGCGGCGGCCGGATCGGGGGCACTCTCGATCTCGCGCTTGTAGAGGATGCGCGCCGCGCCCGCGGCGCCCATGACCGCCACCGTGCCGCCGGGCCAGGCGATGTTGACGTCGGCACGGACGTGCTTGGAGGCCATCACGTCGTACGCCCCGCCGTAGGCCTTGCGCGTGATCACGGTCAGCTTGGGAACGGTCGCCTCGCAGTAGGCGTAGAGCAGCTTGGCCCCGTGGCGGATGATGCCGCCGTGCTCCTGGGCCGTGCCGGGCAGGAAGCCGGGCACGTCCTCGAAGGTCACGACCGGGATGTTGAAGGCGTCGCAGAAGCGGATGAAGCGCGCGCCCTTGACCGAACAGTCGATGTCGAGGCACCCGGCGAGCACCGCGGGCTGGTTGGCCACGATGCCCACGACGTGCCCGCCCAGGCGCGCGAAGCCCACGATCATGTTGCGCGCGAAGGCCTCCTGGACCTCGAAGAAGGAGCCCTCGTCGACGACGCGCCCGATCACGTCCTGCATGTGATAGGGCTTCATGGGATCGTCGGGCACGATCGAGTCGAGCGCGGCATCGCAGCGATCGTGCGGATCCTCCGTGGGCACGAAGGGCGGCGTCTCGGCGTTGTTGAGCGGCAGGTAGGAGAGCAGCTTGCGGATGCGCATCAGGCACGCCTTGCCGTCGGGCGCGGTGAAGTGCGCGACCCCCGAGCGCGCGGCGTGCACGCCGGCGCCGCCGAGCTCCTCGCTCGTGACCTCCTCGTGGGTGACGGTCTTCACCACGTCGGGGCCGGTGATGTGCATGTAGGCGTTGCCCTCGACCATGAACACGAAGTCCGTGATCGCGGGGCTGTAGACGGCGCCGCCCGCGCAGGGCCCCATGATGGCCGAGATCTGCGGGATCACTCCCGAGGCGCGCGTGTTGCGCCAGAAGATCTCCGCGTAGCCGCCCAGGCTGTCGACGCCCTCCTGGATGCGCGCGCCGCCCGAGTCGTTGAGCCCGATCACGGGCACCCCGACCTTCAGGGCCATGTCCATGATCTTGCAGATCTTCTGGGCCTGGGTCTCGGAGAGCGAGCCGCCGAAGACGGTGAAGTCCTGGCTGAACAGGTACACCGGCCGGCCGTCGATGCGCGCGTGCCCGGTGACGACCCCGTCCCCCAGGATGCGCTTGTCCTGCATGTCGAAGTCGGTGCAGCGATGCACGACGAAACGATCCAGCTCGACGAAGGAGCCCTCGTCGACGAGCAGGTCGATGCGCTCGCGGGCGGTCAGCTTGCCCTTCTTGTGCTGGGCCGCGATGCGTTCGGGCCCTCCTCCTTGCAGCGAAGCCTCGCGCATGCGGTGCAATCGCTGGAGGGGCGTCTCCTGGGTCATGGGATTCTCTTCCTGTGCGGGTCTCGCCGGGAACGGGGGCGGGACATGGTAGCGGGGCCGGCCCGGGGCTCCAGCCGCCCCGGGGAACGGGAGCACTCCCCGCGCGCCGATCCCGGGCGTAGACTGGAGCGCGGAGATCGCTGGAGTGCGCGCCGGTCCGGCGCCGAGGTCGCGCCATGAACAAGACCCTCCTCGCCCTGATCCTGGCCGTCCCCGCGCTGGCCCTCGGCCTGTGGTGGTGGAGCGCGCGGCCCGCGGGTCCCGATCCGGTTGGCTCCCCCGCCGCGCTCTCCCCCATCCCGCGGCCCGATCCGCGCCTGGCGCGGCTCGAGGAACGGGTCGAACGCCTCGCGGCCCAGCTCGAGGCCCAGAGCGCGCGGATCGAACGCCTGCGCGACGAGGGCCTCGCCGCGGCCCGCGCCCCCCTCGCCGAGGCTACGCCCACGCCGATCCGCGGGAACAGCCCCGCGGGGCCCGTCGGACCGGAGTGGTACCTCGAGCAGTACGTGCGCTCCTTCGACGGCGGCGGGGCGGGCTCGGAGTTCCACCGCCTGGCCGTCGAGGCCTACGTCCCGGCGCTGGTGCAGCCGATCGCCGAACTGTTGCTCGGCGGCGTCGAGCGGCCCGAGGCGCTGCGCGTCTCCCTGGCGCACCTGCTCGGCGACGCGCGCCTGGTCGGCCATGCGCCCGCCTTGGAAGCCCTGCTGGCCATCCTGCGCCGGCCCCAGGAGCTCGCCGTTCCGCTGGCCGCCCTGCGTTCCCTGGGCGCGATCGGGGACGCACACACCGCCTGGGCGCTCGAAGCCCTGGTGTGGCGCATGGAGCCCCCCCTCTGGCGCCCGGCGTTGGAGGTCGTCGTCCGACTCTTCGACGAGCAGGGCAACGCCGCCGTCGCGCGCCTCCTGCGCGGGGCCCCGGACGAGGCGACGGCGATCTTCCTCGTCGGCCTGCTGCGGCCGCTCGAGACGCAGGCCGCCCTCGAGGCCTTCGGCTCGGCGCGCGCGGGAGACGTGCCGCTGCGCCTGGCGGGCGCCGAGCGCATTGGCGCCTTCCACGACGGCGCGGTGCTCGAGTTCGTGGAGCAGTGGTCGGCCCTCGAGACCGACGCCGGCGTGCGTCGCGCGCTGGGCGCCGCGCGCACGCGGCTCTCGAGCAAGCCGCCCTACGGCGCCCCGCAGGCGACCGGGCCGCGGGGCGCTGTCGATGAGGCGCACGCCGCGGGCCAGTAGGGCGCGGA
>CAYMYN010000022.1:0-68356 GCA_964394665.1 uncultured Planctomycetaceae bacterium | reverse complement strand
TGCGCTTCGGCGTGCGCACCACGGACGCCGAAGGCCGCGCGAGCTGGGGGCCGGGGCTGGTCCACCTGCTCGGCATCCCCGCCGGCGCGACGCGCCGCTTCCAGGCCTGGTACCGCGACCCCGAGGGTCCCTGCGGCACCGGCTTCAACCTCAGCTCGGCGCTCTCGGTGACCTTCGTCGAGTGACGTCGGGGCTCGCGCGCCCCGCGCGCGCGGCGCGCCGTCCCCGGGATCGCCCGCGGACGGCGCGCCCCTTCGTCGGGGGATTTTGGCCGGATTCCTGGCCAGGGGGCCGGCCGGACCGCGCCTCGCCGGACGCGCGCTCACCCGCCCGTCCCGATCCGCACCCCGGAAATCCCTGCCATGAACGGCGACCCGATCCGATCGCTCCTGTTCCTCCTCCCCACCCTGCTCCTGGGCCCGTCCCTCACGGCCCAGGTTCCCGAACCCCCTCCGCGCGCCGAGGCCCTGCCCTCCCAGGCGCCGGGCGAGTCGTTCCCGATCCCCCGTCCGTCCCACGCGCGGGTCCACTTCGACGCCCCCGAGGAGGGCGCGCTGTGGGCCCTGGGGCGCCACTGGAAGATGGGTTTCGGTCCGCGGGGCGCGGTCTACCATGCGGCCTTCCGCTTCGACCTGCCCAGCCTCGAGCTGCCGCTCTCGCCGGACTCCGTCACCCTGGGCGGCATCCCGCTCGAGTTCGGCGCCCCCCGCGACGTGCGCTCCCTCGGGGAACGCGTCGAGCTGGAGCGGGGCGCCTTCGTCGAGGCCTACGACCTCGCCCTCGAGTCGGTCGAGCAGAGCTTCGTCTTCGACACCCTGCCGCGCCGCGGGGAGCTCGTGGTGCGCATCCCCGTGCCCGGGGTGCGGGGCGCGGACAGCACCGAAGGGGGCCTCGAGCTGCACACCGACCTCGGTTCGGTGCGCTATGGCCACGCGGTGGCCATCGACGCGCGCGCCGAGCGGATCGCCGCGCCCACGACCTTCGAGGGGGGCGCGATCGTGATCCGCGTTCCCGCGGCCTTCGTGCACAGGTCAACCCTTCCGCTGGTGATCGATCCGCTCGTCAGCCACGTCTGGCTCGACCTGACCAGCACGGACTGTCGCAACCCAGACGTCGTCTACGACCCGCTCAACGACCTGTGGATGGCGGTCATCCAGGAACGATTCTCGGCCAGCGACGACGACGTGCGCGTCGTGGCCATCGGCCCCCTCGGCTTCGTCACCTGGCAGGGCTACATCGACCTCTCCGGCGACACGTGGTCCAAGCCGCGCATCGCCTACATGCGCACCGACACGCGCAGCCTGGTCGTGGCCGAGGTCGGCCCGCAGCTCTCGCGCATCGTGCGCGGCCGCACGGTGCGGCCCAACGGCACGCTCTGGGAGTTCGGCCCGCCGATCACCATCAGCGACAGCCAGCCCGGGGAGAAGTTCGCCCCCACCGTCGGCGGCGATCCGATCCTCGGCCTGCCGGCCTACTTCTGCGTGGCCTTCCAGCGCGAGCGCCCGGGGCTCGTCCCTGACTTCGAGATCCAGTACGCCCTTGTCAACGGCGTCAGCCAGATCGAGCTCGGCCCGACCTCCATCCCGACCGCGGGATCCCTACGGGACATCGAGCCCTCGCTCTCGCGCTCCAACGGCGGTCAGCGTTGGACCCTGGCCTTCCGCGGCGTGGAGCCCTTCAACCAGAGCGTCATCCACGCCGGCTACATCACCTGGGTCGGCGCCCTCTCCCCGACCTTCCCGGTGACCACCTTCGGCGTGCCGCGCGACTCCCTGCCCTCGGCCTCGAGCCCGCTGCTGGACACCTCGCGCTCGGCCATCGCCTTCCAGCGTCGCTCTGGGATCGTCGGGCAAGCGGACATCCTGGTCGCGTTGCTGGAGGACGGCGCGGTGATCGACATGGTGAACCTGACGGCCCTCGAGGACGCCGGGACCCAGAGCCTCGACCAGACCGAGCCGACCATCGACTCGGACGGCCGGCACTTCCTGGTGGCCTACGCCGAGGCCTTCGCCTCGAACCCCGACTCCTACTCCATCTGGACCTCGCAGGTCTTCCCCTACGGCGACGAGCTGGGAGTGAGCCAGGCGCATCAGGAGCTCTTCGCCTTCGGAAACCTCCTGCGGGTCCCGAGGGTGGCCGCCTCGCGCAGCGTCCCGGACGGCCCGAACGACTTCACGGTCGTCTACGAGCTGCGTTTCTCGCCCAGCGACCACGACGTCGGCGCCGGCCGATGGCGCACCGTGCCGGGCGGCTCGTGGACCCCCTACTGCTTCGGCGACGGCAGCGGGACGGCTTGCCCCTGCGGGAACGGCGGAGCGCCCGGCCACGGGTGCGGGAACTCCCAGTACGCGGTCGGTGCGCGGCTCGAGGTCTCGGCCGGAGCGGTCTCGACGCTGAACGACACCGCGGTGCTGCGCGCCAGCCGCCTCCCGCTCGACACGCCGTGCCTCTTCTTCCAAGGCACGACCCAACTCGCGGGAGTCGTGTTCGGCGAGGGCCTGCGCTGCGCCGGCGGCTTCGTGACGCGCCTGGGGGTCAAGCTCGCCGTCGGCAGCGACGCCTTCTACCCCGCGCCCGGTGATCCGTCGCTCAGCGTCCGGGGTGCGGTCCCCCTGGAGGGCGCGCTGCGCACCTACCAGGTCTGGTACCGCGACTCGTCGCCCTACTGCGGCACGAGCAACTACAACTTCACCAACGGCGTGCGCGTGCTCTGGGCGCACTGAATCGACCGTTCCTGGTCCCCGGACCTCGCACGAGCCTGGCAGCCCGCTGAAGAACTCCCTACTGCGGCGGCGCGGGCCCGGGGCGCGGACGGAATTCCAATTCACCCGGGATCGCGGGTCGCGTCCCTCACACGCCGACGACCATGAAGCACCTCGCTCTCCTCGCCACGCTGGCCCCTGCCCTCCTGACCTTCCCTCAGTTCCCCGTGGGACGATCGACCCCCGAGCGTGGATCCGCGCGCGAGTCCCTTCCGAATGGACTCGCGGACCTGACGCAGATCGAAGGCCGCGTCGGTTCCGGCGCGCGGCCGGCCCCCGGGGTCCCGGTCGCGGCCAGCACCGGTGAGAAGGCCATCACCGAGGGTGCAGGACGCCATGCCCTGCGGGTCAGGCTCCCCCACGGAGCCGAAGCGCTCGAGGCCCACGCGCGCCTGGGCGCCGGCGCGGCGGCCCAACGGCTCAACCGCCCGGTGCACGTGAATCCGGGGGCGCATCGCATCGCGAACGACCCGCTCCACGCGAGCGCCGGCTCGGGCTGCCAACCGGATTGGATTCCGACTTTCGGAGCCCTGCCCGGCACGGACGGGACGGTCTGGTCCCTCGCGACCTACGACGAGGGCCACGGACAGGGAGAGACCCTGTTCGTGGCGGGCGACTTCACCCTCGCCGGCGATCTCTTCCTTACGAGCTTGGCGCGCTGGGACGGGGCCGCCTGGTCGGCCGTCGGAGGCGGCATCGATGGGACGGTCCGGAGCCTCGCCGTGCACGACGACGGCGCCGGGCCCGCGCTCTACGTGGGCGGGACGCTCGCCAGCGCAGGGGGAGTCCCAGTCCAAGGGGTGGCCCGCTGGAACGGCACGGCGTGGTCGGCGGTGGGCAGCCCGGGCGGAATCGTGCAGTGCTTGGCCTCCCTCGACGACGGATCGGGCCCTGTGCTCCACGCGGGTACCCACAACGGAGTCTGGCGTTGGAGTGGCTCGAGCTGGTCCCTGATCGGCGGGAACACCGATGGGGTCGTGTACGCGCTCGCGATGCACGACGACGGTTCGGGCCCAGAGCTCTACGCCACGGGGTGGTTCAACTCGATCGGAGCCTGGGCCGCGAACGGGATCGCGCGTTGGGACGGGACGAGTTGGAGCGCCCTCGGCAGCGGCCTCCTCGGCATCGGTTATTCCCTGGCGACCTACGACGACGGGGTCTCCCCGCAGCCCGCCCTCTACGTCGGCGGCGGCTTCACCACGGCCGGCGGGCTCGCCTCCGAAGGGATCGCCCGCTGGCGCGGCGGCGCCTGGTCGGCGGTCCCCGGCGCCCAGTTCGGGGTCCACTCCATGCTGGTGCATGACGACGGGACTGGGAGCGGGCCGTCGCTCGTCCTCGGCACCTGGGGGGGCGCGCTGGGGAGCGG
Organism: uncultured Planctomycetaceae bacterium; assembly: GCA_964394665.1. Taxonomy (GTDB): domain Bacteria; phylum Planctomycetota; class UBA1135; order UBA1135; genus CAYMYN01. Next base: position 64,228 of record CAYMYN010000022.1, on the reverse strand, counting down.
CGTGCACAGACGGACCGGAGACGCCTGGGAGCCGGAGTACCTGCACGTCGGAAACGGAGGGTGCCTGGCCGTCGCCGTGTTCGACGACGGATCGGGCAGCGGCCCCGGTCTCGTCGCCGGAGGGTCGTTCACCTACGCGGGGCTGGGCTACCCCGGCATCCCCATCCCCCACTACACGCCCGCCGCCCGGGTCGTGCGTTGGAAGGGGAGTGACGTCACGCCCTTGGGCCACGGCATCGCGGCACCGATCTACGCCCTCGCGTCCCACGCCGTGGGTACGGGAGGGGTGCCCGAACTCGTCGCCGGTGGCGAGCCCGGCGGTTTCGGGAGCGGGCTGGCGAAGTGGACGGGCAGCTCCTGGTCGAGCCTGGCGCTCCCCGCCGAACGGGTGACCGGCAGGTGCTTCCTCACGCACGACGAGGGGACGGGCGCCGGCCCCGCCCTGTTCGCGGCGGGGTACTTCGTGAGCGGAGCGCTCGGCGGAGCCCCCGCCAACGGCATCGGGCGTTTCGACGGCAGCACGTGGTCGGCCCTCGGGGGCGGACTCGTGCACGAGGTCCTGGCCCTGGCCACCTACGACGACCTCCTGGGCGGTGGACCGGCGCTCTTCGCCGGAGGCAGCTTCTCCCTCGCCGGCGGTCAACCCGCGCCCTGGATCGCGCGCTGGGACGGGAGCTCCTGGTCGCCCCTCGCGAGCCAGCTCAACAACACCGTGCGGGCCCTAGCAGTCTTCTACGACGGCACGGGCGGCAAGGCCCATCTCTTCGCGGCCGGGTCCTTCAGCAGCGCGGGCGGACAGACCGCGGGCAACATCGCCCGCTGGGATGGGACCGGTTGGCTCCCGGTCGGGGGTGGGTTCAGTACCTCGCTCTACTCCGCCCACGCCCTGGTCGTCCACGACGACGGTTCGGGCGCAGGTCCGGCGCTCTATGCGGGGGGCAACTTCCCGACCGCGGGGGGGGTCCTGGTGAACGGCATCGCGCGCTGGAACGGGAGCACCTGGTCCGCCCTCGGGAGCGGGGTGAGCGGCGGCTCCGCCGTGGTGCGCGCCCTGGCGGTCTACGACGACGGCGCGGGTGGGGGGCCGGCACTCTTCGTCGGCGGCGACTTCGAAGTGGCGGGAGGCATCGCGGCCCAGGGCCTAGCGCGCTGGGACGGCAGCGCCTGGTCGCCGGTGGGAACCGGCTTCGTGGGCGGCGGCGTGCGCACCCTGGCGGTGCACGACGATGGCCATGGGCCGGCCCTCTACGTCGGAGGCGATTTCCTGAGGGCTCCCTCGGGGGACGCCCACGTCGCCAAGTACGGCGGGTGCGCCAGCACGCCCTCCGTGTGCGTGGGCGCGGTCAGCGGTGCGGGCACCCTCGACCTCGTCCATTGCGGCACCCTGAAGAGCAGCTACGCGGTCACCTCCGACGGGACCCTCAGCCAGGGCACCTGGAACCTCACCCTCGCCCCGGGCCTGCCTCTGAACGACGGCTGGTCGGTCGGCCTCTCGGTCTACGCGGGCACCACGACCACCCTCTCCTTCTCCGCCCTCAGCTCGGGCACCACGGGGAGCTGGCCCGCGTTCCTGACCTGGACGGGCCTGTGCAACGGGTACCCGGTGAGCTGGAGCCGAACGGTGACCCTGCGCCTGATCCACCCCTGCGCCACCGGCAACCCCTACTGCTTCGGCGGCGGAGCAGGGGTCCCCTGCCCCTGCGAGAACTCGGGCGGCCCCGGCGCCGGTTGCCTCAACTCGTCCGGCCTGGGAGCGCGCCTGATGGCCGGCGGCACGCCCGACTCGAGCTCCGGCGACTTCGTGCTCGTGGCCAGCGGCACGGTCCCGTTCCAACCCGGGCTCTTCTTCCAGGGCACGCAGCGCACGAACAACGGCCTCGGGCTCCCCTTCGGGAACGGGCTGCGCTGCGTGGGAGGAGTCGTCACGCGGATCCAAGTCCGCCTCTCGGATGGATTCGGGAACTCCCACACGACCGCCCAGATCCAGGGACCTTCCTCCGGGATGCGGTTCTACCAGCTCTGGTATCGGGACCCCTTGGCCCCCGCCCCCTGCGCCTGGAACGAGAACCTCTCGAACGGCCTGGACGTCTTCTGGACTCCCTGATCCCCGCGCTCGAGATCCCCCTCGGCGCGCAACCCGGACGAGGCGTCGGCGCGTCCCCTCCTTCCGTCGGGAAGCAGCGGAGTGGACGCGCGGCGCTGCCAACGGGCGGAGCCCCGATTCCGATCGGCTCGATGCGCGCGGGAAGGCCGGCTCCCGCACCGCGGCTCCATCACTCGCCGCGGGGAGCGATCGAGCCGGGGCCGCGGCGCGGGTCGCGCAAGCTGGAGGGGGGCCCCAGGATCTCCGAGAGGATCACGGCCTGGCCCCAGGACGTGGCGCCGCCCAGGCGCGCGAGGGAGCTGCGGCGTTTGGTGACGCTGGCGGGGGCGCTGGCCTCCGAGAGTTCGCCGCCGTCGTCGAAGTCACCGATCGAGCGGCGCTCCTCGACGGAGGCGCGCGGGCGTCGGCGCGGCTCCTTGGGCTTGCGCTCGCCCTCGCGGCGCGGAGCGACCGGAGCGCGGTCGCGGCTGCGGCGCTCGCGCTCGGCGAGCTCGCGCGCCTCCCGCTCCCGGGCCTGGCGTTCGCGCCGCTCGAGTTCGAGCGCGCGCTCCTCCTGCATGCGCCGCGCGGCCTCGTCCTCGTCGAAGGTCCCCGCGCCGAAGCCGCGCTCGAGGCCCGCCGACCAGGGCGCCCCGGCCTCGGCGCTCGGAGCGGCGGGACGGGGCGGGGCCGGGGGCGCGGCCGGGGGCGGGGCTTGCGAGCGCGCGGGCCCCTCGCCCCGCAGAAGTTGCTCGAAGAGCTCGAGCCCCTGGGGCAAGTCGATGGGCCCCGGCTCACCGCGCGGCGGTCGGGGCGCAGGCGCGACGCCCTCCGCGCGCTTCTTCGCCTTCTCGAACAACGCGCGCAGCGCCGGCAGGAGGAAGAGCGCCAGCAGGATGCCGACCTGAACCAGCAGGTCGAGCAGCTCCTGCGGTTCCCGCGGGCGTTGCAGGAACGCCATCTGGACGGGCTCGAGCACGTTCACGCGTCGGCCTTGCCCGGCGCTTGCCCCGGGCCGCCTTCCTCGCCCGCGATGCTGCGCCGCATCTCGGTGTCGGACTCGAGGTTGCGCAGGCGATAGAGGTCCATCACGCCCAGATTGCCCTCGCGCAGGGCCTGGGCCATGGCTTTCGGCACCTCGGCCTCGGCCAGCACGACCTTGGCGCGGTTCTCCTGCACCGTGGCGCGGAACTCCTGCTCGGCGGCCACGGCCATCGCGCGGCGTTTCTCGGCCAGGGCCTGGGCCACGCGCTTGTCGGCCTCGGCCTGGTCGGCCTGCAGGCGCGCGCCGATGTTGATGCCGATGTCCACGTCGGCGATGTCGATCGAGACGATCTCGAAGGCCGTGCCGGCGTCGAGGCCGCGGGCGAGCACGGTCTTCGAGATGTCGTCGGGGCTCTCGAGCACGAGCTTGTGGTTCTCCTTCGAGCCGATCGTGCTGACGATGCCCTCGCCGACGCGCGCGATGATCGTCTCCTCTCCCGCGCCGCCGACCAGGCGCGCGATGTTGGTGCGCACCGTCACGCGCGCCTTGACCAGCACCTGGATTCCGTCCTTGGCGACCGCCGCGATGGTCGTCTTGCCGCTCTCGGGGTTGGGGCAATCGATGACCTTGGGCGTGACGCTGGTGCGCACGGCGTCGAGCACGTCGCGGCCCGCCAGGTCGATGCCCGCCGCGGTGCGGAAGTCGAGGTTCAGGCCCGCGCGGTCGGCGCTGATCAGGGCGTCCACGACGCGTTGCACGCGGCCGCCGGCCAGGTAGTGCGCCTCGAGGTCCTGGGTCGCGACGTCCGGGATGCGCGCCTGCACCACCTTGACCTTCGCGTCGACGATCGAGGTCGGGTTCACCTTGCGCAGGCTCATCGCGATCATGGTCACGAGCCCGATGCCGGCCTTCGAGAAGATCGAGCGCAGCAGCAGGTTCGCGTAGCGCAGGAACAGGAACAGGAACGCCAGCAGGAAGGCGATCCCGACCACGGTCAAGATGGTCTGCCACATACTCGAAGGGGTCCGAAGGGAGTCAGGGGAGTGCGGCCCGTGGGGCCGCGCGATGCGTGGGAATCAGTGGTTGGGTCCGTCCTGTACGCGCGCCACGACCACGCGGTTGCCGCGCACCTCGAGGACGCGCACCAAAGCGCCCTCCTCGATCAGCTCGCCGCGGCTGACGACGTCGACGCGCCGGCCCGCCAGGCGCGCCATGCCCGCCGGGCGCAGGGGCGTGAGCGCGACGCCCTCGGTGCCCTCGAGCCCCTTGTCCCGCGGGTCGACGGCCGCGCCATCGGCGAAGGTCGGGCCCGAGAGGATCAGACGTTTGCCGAGCGGCGTGCGGGGCAGGACCTTGAAGCCGAGCACGACGAAGGCCGGCACGAGGACCACCGCGGCGACGAGGAAACCCGTGCCCATCGAGGGGTCCTCCTGCCAGGCGACGAACACCGAGGCGGTGATCGAGAGCGTGGCCAGGCCGCCCAGCAGCCCGAAGCTCGGGACCGCGACCTCGGCCACGATCAGGAACAGGCCCAGGGTCAGGAGCACGATGGCCAGGGTCACGCGGCACCTCCTTCGCGCTGCCCAGCCCGCGGGGAGTCGGGCTCCTCGGGCGCGACCACCAGTCGGCCGGCCGCCACCTCGAGCACCCGCACGCGCACGCCGGCGTCGATCCACTCGCCATCCGCGCGGGCCTCGAAGGCGTGCACCGGATCGGCGTCGAGCAACACGCGTCCCACGGGCCGCAGGGGTGTGTCCGTGCGCCCCACGGCGCCGATGCGGGCCGCGCTGGAGCGCGCCTCGGGCATCGCCTCGGCGAACGAAGGCCGCGCGTCGGGGGCCAGGACCATGTGGCGCAGGCCGGGGGCCTCGGGCAGGAACCGCGCCAGGGCCCAGATGCCGGCGATCGCCGCCAGGGCCAACAGGACGAGCTGGAAGGCGGCGTCGAGCAGGATCTGTCGATCGAGCGGTTGGGAGAACTCGAAGCCCGGCCCGAGTTGCGCCATCACCAGGCCGGCGAGCACGCACGTCCCACCAAGCAGGCCGAACCAGATCGTGCCCGGCAACAGGAACAGCTCGACCGCGACCAGGGCCACCCCGAAGGCGACCAGCACCAGGTGCGGCGCGTCCGCGAGCCCGACCAGGTATTGACCGACGAGGGCCACCGCGAAGCACACGATGGCCAGGATCCCGGGCAGGCCGAAGCCCGGCGCCTTGAGCTCGGTGTACCCCAGCCACAGGCCGAGCAGGAGCAGCACGGGCGTGATGCGCGCCAGGAGACCCAGGGCGTCCTCGGAGGGTCGCCGCTCGAGGGTCACGATCGCGCAGTCCGAGCAGCCCAGCACCGAGACGAGCTCGCGCAGGCTCTGGGCCAGCCCGTCGGCCAGGCCCAGGCGCACGGCCTCGGGCCCGGTGGCGTTGAGCAGCTCGCCCTCGCGCACGATGGTGCCGATGAGCTCGGGCACCTCGCTCGACAGGCGCAGGTCGTTCCACTGCTGGCCGCTGATGAACTCGCGGCCGCGCTCGCCGCGGATCTCGTACACCGCGACGTCCGGGTCCACCATCGCCTCGGCCAGGTTCGGATTGCGCCCGCGCTCCTCGGCGATGGCGCGGAACTGCGCGCGCACCACCGAGCGGATCTTCTCGGGCGCGTCGCTCATGCCCTCGGGCCCGAAGGTCACCGGCGTGGCCGAGCCGATGGTGCTGGCGGTGCGCATGTAGAGCCGGTCCGCCGCCAGGGCCACGAGCGAACCCGCGGAGGTCGCGTTCCCGCTGACCCAGACCACGGTCTGGAGGCCGCCCTCGCTCGCGCCGCGCAAGGACTTCGCCAGGCGCCACATCAGGGTGATCTCGCCGCCGGGGGTGTCGAGCTCGACCACCAGTTGGCGGTGACCCTGGGCGCGCGCGTGACGCACGCCGCGCTCGAGGTGCGCCAGCGTGCCCTTGTCGAGCTCACCCTGCACCACGAGGTGCGTCACGCCCCGCGGCCCGGCGTCGAGCTCGGGCTCCTGGGCCGCGGCCAGACCGGCGAGGCTCGCGAGCAACGCCGCGCAGCCCGCCAGGGCGAGGGCGGCGGCGCGGCCCGGGATCAGGGGGTGGGAGCTCATCCTCGAGCACACTCTAGCCAGGCCAGGGCCCGCACCCAGGCCGGGGTTCCGGGCCGACATCCATCCGGCATACGCGCGGCCGCGCGGGCCGGGGTGGCGGGAGTGCATGGGAATCGAACCCACCGGCCCCGCTGTTCACGGGGCCCGACCGGCTTTGAAGACCGGGCCGCACACCAGCACGGATCCACTCCCATTCCCCACGCCTGCGGGCCGGAGATTACACGCCGCCCAGGCCCCCCACGCAACGCCGGCCTCGGATCGGGCCGCGACGCGCGGTCGCCGAGCTCCGAGCGGGTGCCCGGTCGCGATCCGGGGTCGCCCGCGGCCGCGGAAGTCCCGGAGGCCGCGTGGAGCCGCGCTGCGGCGGGCGGCGCGGACCCCCAAGGTCCCGCCGACCCCGCCACGGGTCGCTACGGAGAACCCGGCAAGCCAGGACTTGTCGGGTCCACCCAGGTCAAGGAACCCAGACGAGCTCCAGGCCGTTCGTCAGGTTGAAGCCCGACCCGCAGGGTCCGCCGAGCGTGTTGCGGTACCAGCATTGGTAGGTGCGCGTGTCGCCCGCCGAGACGGCGCCCGCGATCGTGAGGCTCGTCGCCGCCTGGCCGGATCCGTCGGCGCTGCGCACCTCGAGTCGCACGTTCGCGCCGCCCGCGCAGCGCAGACCGTCCCCGAACACGAAGCCCGCGCCGCCGTTCGCGCGCAGGGTGCCCTGGAAGAAGAGCCCCGGTTGGCCCGCGGGCAGGCTCGAGGCGCCGAGCACCAGGTCGGCGGCGCCCACGCTCGCGGAGCCGGAGGCGACGAGCACGGCCCCCTGGCCGGTCGAGTTGGCGCAGCCCGCGCCCGCGTTGCCGGCGTTGCCACACGGACACGCGGCGGCGCTGCCGTCGCCGAAGCAGAACGCCGTACCCAGCGCTCCATCTGCGGTGCAACCCCAGCGCGCGAGGAAGCTGTCGGCGGAATCGGGCACGCTGCCGAAGCTCCCGCCGGCGACCAGCGCCGGGCCGACCCCGTCCTGCGCGTCGTGGACCTCCAGGCACAGGCCCGTTCCGCCCAGGCCGCCGTCCAGGGGCGACCAGGCCGAGCCGTCCCAGCGCGCGATCCCCACGGCCGCGGCTCCCCCCGCGCTCGCGAAGTTGCCCGCCGCGACGAGCGCCGGGCCCGAGCCGTCGTCGAAGCCACGCAGGGCGAAGACCGCGTCGCCGACGCCGCCCGCTCCGATCCCCGCCCCCAGCGCCGACCAGGCGCTCCCGTCCCAGCGCGCGACGCGCCGAGCGGACACGCCGCCGGCTTCCGCGAAGGTCCCGCCCGCGAAGAGGGCCGGACCGCCGCCGTCGTCGAAGGACGACAGGGCGAAGACCTCGAGCGGCGCCGGTCCCGACATCCCCGAGCCGAGCGCCGACCAGGCCGCGCCGTCCCAGCGCGCGATGCGCGCGGCCGCTCCCCCACCGGCGGTCGTGAACAGGCCTCCGGCGTACAGCGCCGCACCCGTGCCGTCGTCGTGCACCGCCAGGCACTGGACGCGCTGGTTCAGGCCGCTCCCCAAGCTCGACCACGCGCTGCCGTCCCAGCGCGCGATGCGGCTCGCCGGCAGCCCTCCCGCTTGGGTGAACCAACCCGCGGCGTAGAGCGCCGGTCCGCCGCCGTCGTCGAACACCGCCAGGGCCTCGACCGTGCCGTCGGTCCCCCCACCCACCGCGTGCCAGGAACCGCCGTCCCAGCGGGCGATGCGCGACGCCCCCACCCCGGCCAGGTCGAAGAACGCGCCCCCCGCGTAGAGGGCCGGACCGTTGCCGTCGTCGAAGATCGCCAGGGCACGGATCGAGCCGCTCCACGCGGGCACGAGGGACTCCCAGTCCGTCCCGTCCCAGCGCGCGAGCCCGCCCGCGCTCCCGCCCCCCGCGGAGAGGAAGTCGCCGGCGGCGTACAGCTCCGCACCGCCCACGCCGTCGAGGTCGGCCGAGAGCAGGGCGCGCACCAGCCCGTCGAGCCCCACGGAGCTCGCCGCCCAGACCGAGCCGTCCCAGAGGGCCAGACCGTCGGCGTAGAGCAGCGCCAACACGTCGAACGCACCGCCGGCGACCAGCTTCGCCGCGCCCCCGCCCGGGGCGTAGGCCGCCAAGGCCGCGACCCGATCGTCCGGTTGGGCCGACAGGCCCGTCCAGGCGGCGCCGCTCCAGCGCGCCACGCCCGCGGATCCCGGCACACCGGCGACCGAGAGGTTGCCGGCGACGAAGAGCGCCGGACCCGAACCGTCGTCGTGGGCGCGCAGGGCCCAGACCGAGCCGACGATCGTGCTCCCGACGCTCGACCAGGCGCCGCCGTCCCAGCGCGCGAGCGCCGGGGCCGCGATGCCGCCGGCGGAGGAGAACAATCCCCCCGCGTAGAGCGCGGGCCCCGATCCGTCGTCGAAGCTCTCCAGGGCGCGCACGGTCTGGTCCATGCCGCTCCCCAGGCTGCTCCACGCGCCGCCGTCCCAGCGCGCGATCCTCTTGGCCGGCAGGCCGCCCGCGTGCAGGAAGTCCCCACCCGCGAAGAGCGCCGGACCACCGCCGCCGACGTGGGAATGCAACGCGTGCACGGCGCCGTCGACGCCGCTCCCCAGCGCCTGCCAGCTCGAGCCGTCCCAGCGCGCCACGTTCGAGGCGGGCACGCCACCGGCGCTCGAGAACAGCCCTCCCGCGTAGAGCGCGGGACCGTTCCCGTCGTCGTGCACCGCGAGCGCCAGCACGACGCCGTTGGTGCCGCCGCCCACGCTCGACCAGGCGCCGCCGTCCCAGCGCGCCACGAAGCCGACCGGCTGGCCGTCGGCGTGGGTGAACCAGCCGCCGGCGTAGAGCTCGGCGCCGCTCCCCGAATCGAACGAGCAGAGCGCGTGCACGGCACCGTTCAACTGCCCGATCGCCGACCACCGCTGGCCGTCCCAGCGTGCGATGTTCTGGGACGCGCTGCCGCCGGCCTGCGTGAACAGACCCCCGACGTACAGGGCCGGGCCCGCGCCCAGCCCGTCGTCGTGCACCGCGAGGGATTCCACCACGCCCTCGACCCCGGGCCGGCCCCCGAAGGTCGCCAGCCAGTGGGCCTGACAGTCCGGTCCCCCGGCGGGCGGTTGCGGCGCGAAGGACGGGACGAAGGCGAGCAGCGACAGTGCGAGTCGTGCGACCATGTCGAGGAGCTCCCTGGGCTGGACGACGGGCGCTGGGCTGGGGGCAGCGCCCATCGAGCACCGGGGCCAGGCTAGACCCATCGCCCCCATCCCGCCACGCATGCGCGGCTGGGCCGTGGGAGACACGGGCGCGGGCCGCGCGATCCAACCGGTGTCCGAGGGCCCGACCCGCGCGGCCCCGCGGCAGGGTTCGAGGGCCGCGCGGACCGGTGCGTCGACCGCGGCGTCGGGGCCCGGACGCCTCAGGCGCGGGCCAGGGGCACGAGGCGGCCGGGGTCGCCCGAGTCGGGTCCCTGGGGCAGGCCGCCGGCCCAGCGGCGCAGGACCGCGCCCTCCCCAGCGGGTCCCGCGTGGCGACCCAACATGCCGCAGGAGAAGGCGATGCCCTCGGGGCGCTCGTCGAAGTCGGGCGGCAGCAGCGCGCGCAGGCCGCGACCGCCGCGGTACGGGCGGCCGTCGAGCACGCACAGCGCCTGGGCGTCGGCCAGGCCGCCCGCGTTCTCGATCGCGATCAGCAACTCGCGGCCCTGGCGGCGCAGGGTCATCGAGGCCGCGGGATCGCGCGGGCCTTCGCGCAGCATCGTCAGGCGGCGCGGGATCACGTCGGCCACGGTCGCGCGACGGCGCGCGAGGGGCGCGTCGAGCAACAGCCGTCCGGCGGGGCGACCCGGCCCGCGCTCCCAGCGGAAGAGGGCCGCGCACAAGGGGTCGCCGCCCGGGCTCCACGAACCTCCGGCGATCTCGAAGGGCACGTCCCATCGCTCGCCGGGGGAGAGCGAGAGTCGCACGGGCAGGCCGCGCACCTCGAAGGCCCCGCGCCGCACGAAGACCTGCAGGGCGACGCGCACCGGGAAGGGGAACGGATTGCGCACGCGCGCCGTGGGCCGCCAGCGGCCGGCCCACTCGCCGCCCTCGCCCTCGCCGCGGGTCGCGACGGCGAGCTCGGGGACCTCGAGCGGATAGCCCCCCCGGTCCTCGGGCGCCAGGGCGACGAGCTCGCGCACGGCCCGGGCGCGCGCGGGTTGGTGGGTCGTGAAGCCGAACAGCGGTCGGCGGCAAGCGGCGAGCAGGTCCGCGGGCGCGTCGACGCACAGCTCCCAGCGCTCGCACGGCCAACTCCCCTCCCCCGCGCCGCGCCAGCCCCCCGCGGGCAAGGCCAGGGCCTCGATGCGTTCGTCGCGCACGAAGCGGCGCAGCTCCTCGTCCGCTGCCTCGGCCGCCAGCATCGGCACCAACCCCAGGTCGCGCAGCTCGAGCGCGTCCGCGCGCCGCGCCGCGCCGACGCGCACGGCCAGCCGTTGGCCGACGGACTTCAGGCTGCGCGCCAACTCGCCCGCCGCCGCGGGCTCGTGCAGGAAGATCGCGTGCATCGGCCGGGCCTGGCCGGGGTCGCCCTCCAGTTCGAGCACCTCCTCGAGCAGGGGCAACGGCTCGCCGACGAAGCGGCGCTGGAACCAACCGCCGGCGTCGACCGCGGAGAGTTCCTGCCAGGTTCGATCGGCGATGGGTCCGCGCGCGTCGCTGGTGCGCTCGAGGGTCGGGTCGGCGAGCAACACGAGTTCGCCGCTGGCGCACGGCCGCAGGTCGTAGGCCACGCCGTCCGCGCCCAACTCGAGCGCGCGCCGGAGGCTCGGGAAGGTGTTCTCGGGCGCCTCGAGGGCCGCGCCCCGGGCCCCCAGGATCCAGGGCGGCGCTCCGCCCCGCCCTGCGCCTCGCTCGTCGCGCCGTGCGGCCATGACGCCGTCCCTAGTGACGCGCGGCGCGCCTCACGGCAGCCGCTCCGCCAGCGCCACCTCGACCGCGCCATCCCGCGGGACGCAGTCCCCGACCCGCGCGCAGGGCACGCCGCGCGCGGCGAGGGCCGCCTCGAGGGCGGCGAACTTCTCGGGCGCGATCGCGATCAGGAGCCCGCCGCTGGTCTCGGCGTCGAAGACCAACGCCACGCGCGTCGGATCGAGCCCGGGGGCCACGCGCACCACATCCGCCAATCCCTCGCGCCCGCGGCGCGCGCCGCCGGAGGTGTGGCCCGCGGCCGCCAGCTCGAGGGCCCCCGGGAAGAGCGGCAGGTCGCCGAGCGCCAGGCGCACGGTCACGCCGCTGGCCCCGGCCAGGTTCTTGGCGTGCCCCGCGAGGCCGAACCCCGTGACGTCGGTGCAGGCGTGCGCGCCGGCCAGGACCATCGCCTCGGCCGCGGCCGCGTTGAGGGTCGCCATCTGGCGCGCGGCGGGCTCGAGCTGCGCCCAACCGATGACCCGTTTCTTGGCGGCCGTCGTCAGGGTGCCCATGCCCAGGCTCTTGGTCAGCACCAACACGTCCCCCGGCCGCGCGCCGCTGTTGGCGACGACCCGCGCCGGGTCGACCACGCCGGTGACGGCGAAGCCGAACTGCGCCTCCTTGCTCTGCACGGTGTGCCCCCCCACGACGAGCGCCCCGGCCTCGCGCATCTTGTCGAAGCCCCCGCGCAGGATCTGGCCGATCCACTCGGGCGGGAACTCCTTGGGGAAACCCGCCAGGTTGAGGGCGCTGAACGGCCGCCCGCCCATGGCATACACGTCCGAGAGCGAGTTGGCCGCGGCGATCGCGCCGTACCAGTAGGGGTCGTCGACGACCGGCGGAAAGTAGTCGACGGTCTGCACCAACGCGCAGCGGCTACCCGCGGCGACACCTTCCGCCTCCCCGAGGACGACGACACCCGCGTCGTCCACGGTCAGGGGGCCGACGAGCATGCGCTCGTCGGGCTCGATGACGCCGCGCAGCACCTGCGCGAGCTGCCCCTGGGGCAGCTTGGCCGCTCAACCGGCGCAGTCGGCGTAATCGGTCAGTCGTCGCTCGGGGACCTGGGACATGGGCGCAGAGCATAGGACACGCGGCCGGAGACGCGCTATGCCTGGACCCAGCGCGGGTCGCCCCCCATGCGGTAGGCCAGCGCATGGCGCGTGTCGACCACCAGCCGCGCCTCGGCGGCCACCCGATCCCAATCGAACTCGGCGTGGTCGGTGGCGACGAGCACCAGGTCGTAGCTCCCGATCCGGCCCGGGGCGAGCTCGACCGAGCTCGGGTCGCAGAGCGCTCCGGCGATGCGCGCCGGCGCGCGCGGCACCCAGGGATCGGAGTAGTCGACCCGCGCGCCGCGTCGCGCGAGGCCCTCGACCAGCGCCAGGGCCGGCGACTCGAAGGTGCTCTCCACGCCCGGCTTGTAGGCGATGCCGAGCACCAACGCGCGCGCGCCGGCGAGGCTGCCGCCGCGCTCCTCGAGCGCCGCCGCGCAGCGCTCGACGACGTGTCCGGGCATGGCGCGGTTGATCTCGCCCGCCAACTCGACGAAGCGCGTCGCGGCGCCCGCGCGGCGCGCCGCCCAGGCGAGGTAGAACGGGTCGATCGGGATGCAGTGCCCGCCCATGCCCGGGCCGGGGTCGAAGCGCTGGAAGCCGAAGGGCTTGGTGGCCGCGGCCTCGACGACCTGCCAGACGTCGATGCCCAGCGCCTCGCAGGCGAGCTTGAGCTCGTTGACCAGCGCGATGTTGACCGCCCGGTAGGTGTTCTCGAGCAACTTGGCCGTCTCGGCGACCTCGGGGCTGGCGGCGGCGTGGAGCGCGGGCACGAAGCTCGCGTAGAGCGCGCTCGCCAGACGGGTGGCCCGCGGGTCGAGGCCCGCCACGAGCTTGGGGATGCGGCTCGAGGTGCGTTCGGGATGGCCGGGGTCCTCGCGTTCGGGCGAGTAGGCGAGGGCCACGTCGCGCCCCAGCCCGTGCCCCGCCGCGGCCAGGATCGGCGCCAGCACCTGGCGCGTGGTGCCGGGCCAAGTCGTCGATTCGAGCACCACCAGACTGCCGCGCGGCATGTGCTCGGCCACCGCGCGCGCCGCGGCCTCGACGCAGGCGAGGTCGGGCTCGCGCGCCGCGTCGAGCGGGGTCGGCACGCAGAGCAGGAAACAACGCGCGCGCGAGAGTTCGGCCGGGTCGGCGCTGACCGCGAAGCGTGGGCTGGCGAGCAACGCGCGCACGGCGTCCCCGTCCAGGTGCCGCAGCGGGTTCTCGCCGCGCGCGAGCCGCGCGACCTTCTCGACGTCCGTGTCGTAGCCCAGCACCGCGAAGCCCGCGCCGTGCAGGGCCAGGGCCAGGGGCAGGCCGACCACGCCCAGGCCGAGCACGGCCACGGTCACGTCGCGGGATCGGATGCGCGCTTCGAGCTCGTCGAGGGACATGGGCGCCAGGGACGCCGGCTCGGGCGCGGGCTTCCCCTGCGGCGCGCCGCTCACGGGCGCACCGCCGCGCGCACGGCGGCCACCAGGGCTTCGTCCTGGCCCGGCAGCAGCGTGCGCGGGTCGAGCAGCAGCGCGCCGCCCTGCACGCGCGCGAAGACCGCCGGCTCGCCGGTCCGCAGCCGGCGCGCCAGGGCGCTGGTCGAACCCACGCGCGGCTCGAGGCGCACGGCGTAGGTGTCGAGGTAGACGTCGGGCGCCGCGCCGCTGCCCGGCTGGCTGCGCTCGGGGACGACCGACACGCCGAGCTCCTCGACGTTCGCCAGGGCGCGCGCCAGGGCTTCGGCCCGCGGGCGCAGCTCGCCCGCCTCGGCGAGCAACATGCGCCGCGTCGGCAACTCGTCGCCGCGGCCGGCGAGCAGCAGCTCGAGGGTGCGCTCGAGCCCGGCGATCGCGACCTTGTCGAGGCGCAGGGCGCGGTAGAGCGGGTTCTTGCGCAGGGCGCCGATCGGACCGGCGCGCCCGACGAGGAAGCCCGCCTGTGGGCCGCCGAGCAGCTTGTCCCCCGAGAAGGTCACCACGTCGAGTCCGCTCGCCACCTCGTCGCGCACGCGCGGCTCGCGCGTCAGCGCGTCGAGCGGGCGGGTGCCGGGCAACTCGAGCAACCCCGAGCCCAGGTCGTTGGCGCTCGGGATGCCGAGCTCGCGCCCGAGCTCCGCCAGCTCGCGCGAGCCGACCTCCTCGGTGAAGCCGATCACGCGGTAGTTGCTCGTGTGCACCTTGAGCAACAGCCCGGTGCGCTCGTTCGCCGCCGCGCGGTAGTCCGCCAGGCGCGTGCGGTTGGTCGTGCCGACCTCGCGCAGCTTGACCCCGGCGCGGGCCATCACGTCGGGCATGCGGAACGAGCCGCCGATCTCGACCAGCTCGCCGCGCGAGACGATCGCCTCGGCGCCCGCGGCGAAGGTCGACAGCAGCAGCAACACGGCGGCCGCGTTGTTGTTGACCGCGATGGCGGCCTCGGCGCCGGTGAGGCGCACGAGCAGCTCGGAGAGCCGCTCGTCGCGCTGGCCGCGCTCGCCGCTCTCGGGGTCGACCTCCAACGTGCAGTAGCCCGCCGCCGCCGCGGCCATGGCCTCGGCCGCCTCCGGATGCACGGGCGCGCGCCCCAGGCCCGTGTTCAGCACCACCCCGCTGGCGTTGATCACCGGCCGCAGGCCGGCGCGCGCCTCGCGCTCGAGGCGCGCCCCGAGGCGCTCCGCCAGCCGCCCCTCGGCGAGCCGCGCCGCGAGCTCCGCCGCGTCGAGCTCCCCGGCCCGGATCGCCGCGCGCCACTCGCCGAGCAGGTCCTGCACGAAGCTCCGCAGGAGCTCCCGCGGAGCCCGCGCGGCGAGCGCGGCGAGGTCCGCCCGCCGCAGGACCTCGTCCACCGCGGGCAGGCGCCGCAGGGCCTCTTGCACGGGATCGGGCTCGCTCGCCATGGGCCGATGGTCCCCCGGCGCGGGGGCGGCATGCAAGCACGGGGAGGACGGGTCGGCGCGGAGCGCGGGGGAGCGGGCGGCGGGCGCGGGTCCGGCCTCGCTCCGGCGCTCCCCTGCGCCTACCCTCTGCTCCCCCGCGCGCCATGGAGACCTCGCCCGCCCGATCCCGACCCGAGACCCGCCGCGGCGCGCGCGCCTGGCGCCTGCGCGAGGTCGACGGGCGGGCGGTCGAGCGCCTGACGCGCGACCGCGACGTGGGGCGGGCCCTGGCCAGCCTGCTCGTGCTGCGCGGCCACGGCGAACCGGCGGCGGCCGGCGCGCACCTCTCGCCGAACCTCGCGGCCCTGCACGATCCGGCGTCGTTGCCCGGGATGGAGGCCGCCTGCGAGCGCCTGGCGCGGGCCGCGGTCGACCGCGAGCCGATCCTCGTGCACGGCGACTACGACGTCGACGGGGTCACCGGCACGGCGTTGCTCGTGCGCCTGCTGCGCCTGGTCGGCGCGCGCCATGCCTGGCACATCCCCGACCGCTTCCGCGACGGCTACTCCTTCGGCGCCCACTCCCTCGAGCGCGCCCGGGCCGAGGGCGCGCGGGTCGTGGTCAGCGTCGACAACGGCACCTCCTCGGCCGGGACCATCGCCGAGCTGGCCGCCGCCGGGGTCGAGACGATCGTCACCGACCACCACGAGCCGCCCCTGGGCGACCTGCCGGCCGCGGTGGCGATCGTGAACCCCAAGCTCACGGACTCCGCCTATCCCTTCCGCGACCTGTGCGGGGGCGCCGTGGCCTTCAAGCTCGCCTGGGGCCTGTGCCAGCACCTCTCCGGCAGCCGCCGCGCGCGCCCCGAGCTGCGCGACTTCCTGGTCGAGGCCATGGCCTACGTCGCCATCGCCACCGTCTGCGACGTGGTGCCCCTGGTCGACGAGAACCGCGTGCTCGCGCACCACGGCCTGCGGTCCCTCGAGCGCACCGCGATCCCGGGCCTGCGGGCCCTGGTCGAGGTCTCGGGCCTGGGCCGCGGACCGCTGCTCTCGGAGGACGTGGGGTTCCAGATCGGCCCGCGCCTCAACGCCGCCGGGCGCCTGGGCAACGCGGCCACCGCGGTCGAGTGCCTGATCGCGGACGACGCGGCCCGCGCGGCGGCCCTCGCGCGACGCCTCGACGAGCTCAACGTCGAACGCAAGGCCCTCGAGCGCGGGCTGATCGAGCAGGCCGTCGAGCTCGCCCGGCGCTACGAGGACCCCGAGCGTTGGCCCGTGCTGGTGGTCGCGGGCCAGGGCTGGCACCAGGGCATCGTGGGCATCGTGGCCGCGCGCCTCGCCCAACGCTTCGCGCGCCCCGCGGTGGTGATCGGGCTCGACGGCGAGCGCGGCCGGGGCAGCGGGCGCACGGTGGCCGGGGTCGACCTGCTCGAGCTGTTCCACGGCGGCGCCGACCACGCCCTGCGCTACGGCGGCCACGCCCAGGCGGCGGGGCTCGAGATCCGCGCCGACGCGGTCGACGCCTGGCGCGAGGCGGTCTGCGGGCGCGCGCGGGAGGTGCTCGAGGGCGGCCGCGCCCCCGAGCAGCCGCTGTGGATCGACCTCGAGCTGCCCTTCGGCGAGGTCACGGGCGAGCTCATGCGCCAGCTCGCGCGCCTGGAGCCCTTCGGAGAGCGCAACGAGGCCCCGGTGCTGGTCTCGAGCGGCCTGCGCCTGGTCGATCCGCCGCGCGTCGTCGGCGCCGACCGCACCCACGCCATGCTGCAACTGCGGCGCGGCGAACAGGCGCTGAAGGCCATGGCCTTCGGTCAGGCGGCGCGCCTCGCCCCGCTGGCCGCCGGCACCGAGCTCTCCGCCGTCTACACGCCGCGCTGGAACACCTTCCGCGGCCAGACGAACCTCGAGCTGGTGCTGCACGACTGCTGCGTGGGCCCCTGGCGCTGAGCTCCGGGGTTCCCCCTGGGCCCCCCTCGCCGGGCCCCGCTGCCCCCCCCTCGGCCTCCCCCTCGAAGGGAATTGCATTTTCTTCGCGGAGCCCCCCTGGGCAGGGTCGGCACGCTCCCCGGGGCCCGGGGGGCTGGTCTGGCCGGGGGTGAGACGGAGGGCGCGCCGGAGCCTCCCCTGGGGGGCTTCTCGCCCGCCTCCGGGCTACCCGGGAGCCGGGTAACCTCTCCGGGCTCCGGGGGTCCTGACGGGCCCGGAAGAGGCAGGACGACCATGGGCAAGGCCAGACCGAACACGAAGAAACACGAGACCCTCGAAGCTTGGCTCGAACGCGACCTCAGCGCCGAGGCGGCGGCCGGGAGACTCGAGCCGACCTACGAGCGCGACGAGCTGGTGGCGCAGCTCGCGCGCATCCTCGACGGCGGCCGCAGCCCGCTGCTCTACGGCGAGCCGGGCGTCGGTAAGACCGCGCTGGTGCACGAGTTGGCGCGCTTGGCCGCCCTGGGCCGTGGCCCGCGGGCGCTGCGCGGGCGGCGCCTGGTGCAGCTCTCGCTGCGGCGCCGCCTGTCGGGCCTCAAGCGCCCGATCGAACTCGGCCCGGCCCTGGCGCGCCTGTGCCAGCACCTGATCGAGACCCAGGACGCCGACCCGGTGGTGCCCTTCTTCCGCGACCTCTACCTGGCCTGGGAGCACGAGATCGAGGGCCAGCTCGTGTCCCTCGCCTACCGCCTCAAGGCCCCCATCCTCGGCGAGGGGGACCCCGAGTCGATCGAGGCCATGCTCGAGTACGCCCCCGAACTCGAGGAGTCCTTCATGCCCGTGCCCGTGCCCGAGCCGGGCGCCGAGACCGTCCAGCGCATCGTCGAGCGCTGGAACCAGGCCCTGCCGCGCTCGAAGGAGCTCGGCCGGCCGTTCTTCGACGCCGAGGCGCTCGAGATGGCCCTGGGCCTCTCGCACCGCTTCCTCGTGCGCAGCCGCATGCCGCGCAAGATCCTCGAGCCCCTGGGCCAGATCGCCGAGACCGAGAGCCGGCTCGAGACCATCGGCCGCGCCGAGGTCGTGCGCCGCTTCTGCGAGGGCTACGGCCTGCCGCGCATCCTCGTCGACCCGGACGTCAGCCTGGACCTCGTGGACCTCGAGTGGCGCCTGGCGAACCGCGTCGTGGGCCAACGCGAGGCCGTGCGCACCCTGGTCGAGACCATCGGCCGCGTGAAGGCCGGCCTGGCGGACCCCCGCCGACCCTTCGGCGTGTTCCTGTTCGTCGGGCCGACCGGCGTGGGCAAGACGCACCTGGCGCGCAGCGTGGCCGAGCTCCTGTTCGACGACCCCGAGCGCGTGATCCGCCTCAACATGGCCGACTTCCCCGACGAGGGGGACGCGGACACCCTGTTCGGCGAGCCGGACGCCGAGCGCCTGGCCCTGCGGCGCGGCATCCTGACCCAACGCATCCTGGGGCACCCCTTCGCGGTGCTGCTGCTGGACGAGTTCGAGAAGGCCTCGCCGCGGGTCCACGACCGCTTCCTGCAGCTCTTCGACGAGGGCGCCTTCGTCAACGGCGCGGCCGAGACGATCACCTGCCGCTCGTTGCTCGTGGTCGCGACCTCCAACGTCGGCGGCGACCTGTGGCGCGGCGGACCGCTGGGCTTCGCCGCCGGCCCGGGTGCCGGCGAAGGCCTGCGGCGCGCGGTCGACGAGCGCCTGGCGCGCACCTTCCGCTTCGAGTTCCTGAACCGGCTCGACGGCATCGTGCGGTTCCGGCCGCTCTCGCGCTCGGACGTGGCGCTGCTCGCGCGGCGCGAGATCGAGGCCCTGGAGGAGCGCGCCGGCGTGCGGCGCCTGGGCGCGCGCCTCGAGGCCGCGCCCGAGCTCGTCGCCTGGGTCGCGGAACACGGCTACGACGCCCAACGCGGCGCGCGTTCCCTGCGCCGCGCGGTCGAGCAGGGCCCCGCGACCGCGGTGGCGTCGCTGCTGCTCTCGGGCCGGGTCGAACGCGGCGGCCGCGTGCGGCTCGAGCTGGAGGAGGGCCGTGTCGTGGCCCGCGCCCTCTCGCCCCTCGACCCGCAGGCCGAGGAACGCGAGCGCATCCTGCGCGAGGCCGACCGCGTGCTGGCCGCGGGCGGAGCGCGGGTGCTCTCGCGCAACGAGGCCGCCGACCTCGGCGCGCCGCGGCCCCTGCCCGCGCCCCTCACCCCCTCCGCGGTCGGCCTGCCCGAGCACGCGCGCATCGAGCCCGCCCCGACCCTCAATCGCCTCGAACCCGAGCCGCGCGAGGATCAGGCGCGCCTCGAGGACGGCGAGGGCGAGTCGGGCTGACCGGACGGGCGTAGCGCCGACATCAGTACGGTCCGTCGGCGTGGGAGCAGCCCAGGTGGGCGGCCCCGATCGGCGGGCCCGGGGGCGGCGCGGGCGCGGGGCTCGGCGGGGCGGCGGAACTCGCCGGGCGCGTCAGGAAACGCGCCAGGTCGGCCAGCAGCTCGGCGTGGAAGGCCGCGCCCAC
The DNA here is from genome assembly GCA_964394665.1 of uncultured Planctomycetaceae bacterium. GTDB lineage: Bacteria > Planctomycetota > UBA1135 > UBA1135 > CAYMYN01. Next base: position 44,790 of record CAYMYN010000022.1, on the reverse strand, counting down.
CGGATCGCGGGGCGTGCGGGCCGAGAGCTGCACGGAGAGGCTGCGCAGGGCCGCTTCGGTGCGCCAGCGCACGGCGGGCGCGGCGTGCGGATCCCCGGCCAACTCGATCGCGCGCTGCAACACCAGGCGCTGCACCGCACGGCGCAGCTCGCGGTCGAGCGGGGCTTCCTGGGGCGTCACGCGGAAGGCGGCCTTGACCAGCGCCTCGAACAGGTCTTCCAGGGAGAGCTGGCCCTCGGGCGCGCGCAGGCTCTGCTCGACCAGGCGCGCGCAGCGCGCGCGCTCGAGCAACAGCCCGAGCACCAGGTCCGCCCCCGCCTCGGCCGCCGCGACCGAGTCGAAGACCGCGCCCGCGCGGCCCGCGAGCAGCTCCCCGCGGCCGCTCGAGCCGGGGGCGGGCGGGAGCAGGCGGCGCGCGAGCGCTTCGTCGACGCGCAGCACCTCGGGCTCGAGCAGGTTCAGGAGGTGCTCGAGCGCCCGGCGCTGTAGGTCCCCGTCCACGGGCGCGGTCGCCCCCGCGTGGTGACCGCCCTCGACGGCGTGGGTGTACTCGACGCCGCCGACCAGGCGCGCCACGGCCTCGGCCTGGTAGCGGTGGTGGAGGTAGAGCGGGGTGAACACCTCCCGCAGCCGCGCGCGGGGGACGCCCGCCCGCAGGCGTTGCTCGGCGAAGCGCGCCAGGGCCTGGCTGCGCACGGCGAGCGCTTGGCGCAGCTCGAGCAGCGCGTTCGTCCCGTTGTCCCACAGCAACGCGTGCGGGTGGGCGGCCGAGGCCGGGCGCGCGTCGGCATCGCTCAGGAAACGCAGGCCGGTGGCCTCGGCCTCGTCCAGGATGCGCGCCAGGCGCGCGTTGGCGTCGACGCCCAGCGGAGGCTGCTCGTACAGCCAGCGGATCGCGACCAGGTCCCACTCGCCCACGCCGCGGGCGTAGGCGCGCGAGGTGTCGAGCTCGCCGTCCATGCCGAGCCGGATCCAGGGCGCCGGATAGTCCATCACCGACGCGCGGCCGCCATAGGTGCTGGCGGCGAAGTTGTGCGCCAGGCCCAGGGCGTGCCCGAGCTCGTGGGCCGAGAGCTGGCGGATGCGATCGAGGGCCAGGGCCAACGGATCGCCCGGCCCGCCGGAGCCGGAGGCCCCGTTGCCGAGCAGCCCTTCGAGGAGCAGCAGGTCGTGGCGGATGCGCTGCGAGCCCAGGGTCACCTGGGCCTTGACGATCTCGCCCGTGCGCGGATCGACGATCGGATTGCCGTAGGACCAACCGCGGGTCGCGCGGTGCACCCACTGGATCACGTTGTAGCGCGCGTCGAGCGGGTGGGCGCCCTCGGGCAGGAGCTCGACCCGCAGGCCGCCGGGGAAACCCGCGTCGCGCAGCGCGACCTCCCACCAGCGCGCGCCCTCGAGCACCGCGCCGCGGATCGGCTCGGGGATCGCGGGGTCGACGTGGAACACGATCGGGCGCAGGGGCTCGCTGACCGCCGCGCCCGGGTCCTTCTTCTGCAGGCGGTGGCGCACCGCCCAGGCCTGCTCGAGGCCCGCGAGGGTCGGCGCGGCGTGATCCTGGAACGGCAGCGCGAAGCTGCCGCTGCGCGGGTCGTGGCGCCGCGGGACGTACCCCGCGTCCGGCAGGCGCAACAGGGAGAGGTGTCGGGTGAGGGTGATCGCCCGCGGCTCGGGGGCCAGGGCGCGCACCTCGGGGCCGGGGTCGTCGGAGGCGAAGGTGAGCAGGGCTTCGAGCTCGACGTTGTCCGGGAAGACGTGGCACGCGCTCGGGTCGAGGGCGCTGCGTTCGGGGTCGAGGCGGAAGGTGCCCTGGCCGCTCGCGGCCAAGGCGCCGGCCACGCCGTAGGCGTCGCGCACGACGAAGGAGGTCAGCTCGCACACCGCGCGCCCGTCGCTGCGGGTCTCGATCGGGCCGGCCCACAGCACCGAGGTGGCGAAGGACTCGCGCGCCGCGCGGCGCTCCGAGCCGTCCGCGCTCGCGGCCCGGAAGGCGTGGTTCTCGGCTTCGATCACGAGCCTCGCGCCCACGCGCCGCAGGGAGACGATGCGCGCCTCCCCGAGGGACCCACGGTCGAGGCCCACGGGGTTCGAGCCCAGGCCGCTCGTCAGCCCCTCGACGAGCAGCAACCGCGCCAGCGGCTCCCCCGCCGCGGCCTGCGCCGGCAACACGCACCACAGGCGGCCCGCATCGACGTCGAGCTCGAGCTCGAGCAGCCCCGCCAGGTGCCGCGGGTCCGCCGGGGATCGTTCGCCTTCCGCCGTGCGGGACGCGCGGCAGGCGGGGAGCAGGGCGAGGGCGAGGGCCAGCAGCAGGGCCGGGAGCGCCCGGCGGGCGCGCGGATCGGAGTGGGGCATGCGGGGGCGGGACGGGGAACGGGGACGGCGGCGCGGGACGCGGGGCCGCCCATTGGGCGCCGCGCCGCGCGGACCCGCAACCCCCCGATCGGCTTCGAGCGCCGTCGCGGGCGCCCGCGCGCGCCGGCCGCTACCCTCAGCCCATGCAAAGGGCCCCCTTCCATCTGGCCTTCCCCGTGCACGACCTCGAGGCCGCGCGCGCCTTCTACGCCGGCCTGCTCGGCTGCCCGGTGGGTCGCGAGGCCGAGCGCTGGATCGACTTCGACCTGTTCGGCAACCAGATCAGCGCCCACCTGGTGCGGCGCGAGGCGCTCGTCGACTCCCCCGCCACGAACCCCGTCGACGGCGACGCGGTGCCCGCGCGGCACTTCGGGGCGATCCTCGCCTTCGAGGACTGGGAGGCGCTCGCCGCGCGCCTGCGCTCCGCGGGCGTCGCCTTCCGCATCCCACCCCGCGTGCGCTTCGAGGGCGAGGTCGGCGAGCAGGCGACGCTGTTCCTCGACGACCCGAGCGGCAACACCCTCGAGTTCAAGGCCTTCCGCGACCCGGCGCGGATCTTCGCCCGCTGACGCCGCGCATGTTCGAGCCCCAGAGCGACGCGCCGCGGGTCGGCAAGCAGGAATACAAACAACGCGAGCCCGAGCTGCGCACCGAGCTCTTGCGCGTGCAGTACGAGCTGCGCGACGCGGACTTCGCCCTGGTGCTCGTGCTGGCCGGCAACGACGTCGAGGGTCTGCACGACGAGATCAACGTCCTGCACGAGTGGCTGGACGCGCGCCTGATCGACGCCTACGCCTTCACCGAGCCCGGTCCCGAGGAGCGCGAGCGCCCGCCCCTGTGGCGCTACTGGAACGCCCTCCCCTCGCGCGGTCGCACGGCGATCTTCCTCGGCGGCTGGACCCAGCGGCGCATCCTCGACCGGCTGCGCAAGGAGCTCGGCCCCAGGTCGCTCGAGCGCGCCCTCGAGCACGACGCGCGCTTCGAGGAGACCCTGGTCGCCGACGGCGCGCTGGTGCTCAAGATCTGGCTGCACCTCTCGCCCGAGGAGGTGCGGGCCAGGAAACGCAAGCGCGGCGGCGCGCCCAAGGCGTTGCTCCATCGGCCGAGCAGCGAGCTCCTGCGGCGCCCCGCCGAAGGCCTGAAGGTGGCGGAGCCGGTCCTCGAGCGCATGCACACGCCCTGCGCGCCCTGGCACGTGATCCGCGGCCTGGACGTCGAGCACCGCCGCCTGGAGGTCGGGCGCCTGGTGGCCGAGGCCCTCGAGCGGCGCCTGCGCGCGGATTGCGCCCAGGCACCCACGGCCGCCGCGGAGCCACCCGGCGCCGAGTTCCCGCGCGCGCTGGCGGGGGTCGACCTCTCGCAGCGCGTCGAGAAGGACGTCTACGAAGCGGAGCTCCCGCGCCTCCAACGCGAGCTGTGGTCGCTCTCCTGCGCGGCGATCGAGGCCGAGCTGCCGGTGGTCCTGGCCTTCGAGGGCTGGGACGCGGCCGGCAAGGGCGGCACGATCCGGCGCCTGACGCGCGGCATGCCGGCCAGTTCGTACCGCGTCATCCCGATCTCGGCGCCCACGGCCGAGGAGCGCGCGCGCCCCTGGCAATGGCGCTTCTGGCGCGCCCTGCCGCGCGCCGGGCGCTGCACGATCTTCGACCGCAGTTGGTACGGCCGCGTGCTCGTCGAGCGCGTCGAGGGCTTCGCCAGCGAGGAGGAGTGGCGCCGCGCCTACGGCGAGATCGTCGACTTCGAGCGCCAGCTCGTCGAGAGCGGCGTGTACCTGGCGAAGTTCTGGCTGCACGTCAGCCCCGAGGAACAACTGCGGCGCTTCGAGGCCCGCAAGGACGTGCCGTTCAAGAAGTACAAGCTGACCGAGGAGGACTACCGCAACCGCGAACGCTGGGACGATTACGTCGCGGCCGTGGACGAGATGGTGGCGCGCACCGGCGAAGCCGCGCCCTGGCACGTCCTGTCGGCCGAGGACAAACGCGTCGCGCGCCTGGCGGTGCTGCGCACGGTGGTGAAGGACCTGGGGGAACGCCTGGGATGAGCGCCGCAGCGCCGATCGCCACCCGCGAGCCCTTCGAGCGCCGCGTGGCGCGCCTGCCGCGCCTGGGCCTGGGCATCTCGACCGAGTTCGGGGCCGGCCGCACGGGCCTCGATCCGCTGCGGCTGCACGAACGCCGGCCGGACCTGGTGCGCTTCCTCGAGATCGGCGCCGACCTCGAGCGCGGCGTCGACGACGACGCGCGACGCTGGTGCGCGGCGGGCCTGCCGACGACCTACCACTTCCTCGACGTGAACCTCGAGGAACCCGAGAGCTTGGACGCGCGCTGGATCGCCGACACGACGGCCCTCGCGCGTTCCCTGCGGGCGGCCTGGTTGTGCGGCGACGCCGGCCTGTGGCACGTGGGCGCGCGCGACGCCGGCCACGGGGTGCTGATGCCGCCGATCCTCGAGCCCGAGTCGGCGCGCACGATGGCGGGCGCCGTGCGGCGCCTGCGCGAGGAGTCCGGCTTCGAGGTGCTGCCCGAGAACCCGCCCGCCCACGTCTTCCTGGGGCGCCTGCACCTGCTCGAGTACTTCGCGCGGGTCTGCGAGCAGGCCGACTGCGGCCTGCTGCTCGACGTCGCGCACCTGGCGATCCATCAGCGCGCCCGCGGGCACGCGCCGCTCGTGGGCCTGGCGGATTTTCCGTTGGAGCGCGTGGTCGAGGTGCACGTCGCCGGCGCGACGACCTTCGAACACGCCGGCCGCACCTTCGTCGACGACGACCACGGCCTCGAGGTGCTGCCCGACACGTTCGAGATCCTGGAGGCCGTGCTGGCCGGCGCGGCGAACCTGCGCGCGATCGTGATCGAATGCGAGCGCAACCCGCTGCCGGCGGTCATCCCTCTCTTCGAGCGCGTCGCGCGCCTCGCCGGCCCGCGCTTCTCGCCGTGATCGACCACCGCCGGCTCCAGCGCACCCTGCTGCGCATGCAGCTCGACGGCGATTTCGCCGCGCGCCTCCTGGCGGGCGAAGTCGCCGCGCTCACGTCGACCGGGCTCGGCCCCGCGGAACTCGAGCTCCTGGCCGCCGCCGACCCGCGCGCCTTCGCGGCCGATCGCGACGGCGCGCGCCGCGGGCAGGTCTTGGGCAACGTCTCGCGCGAGTTCGCTCTCGCCTGCGCCTGGGCCAAGGTCGCCCTGCCGCGCGCCCGTCTGCTCGAGGACTTCGGCTCCGCGCCCGAGCTGCACGCGGCCCTGGCCGGCGAGGGCCGCCTGCCGCTGGCCTTCGCCGACTACGCCGAGCGACGCGCGCGTGAGCTCGGCGAGCCGGTCCTGGCCGCCCTCGTGCGCCTCGAGGCCGCCATGGCCCGCGCGCGGCGCAGCGTCCGCGCCGGGCCGCCGCCGGCGGCGGGCGAACTCGTCCTCGCGCCGCGCGCTCACCTCGTGCGCCTGCCGGACGGCACCCTCGATCACGCGGCCGCCCTGCGCGAGGCGCTCGAGGGCGGGGCGAGCACCCTCCCGCCCGCGCCGCGCCCCAGCCCCGCGCACGAGACCGTGCTCCTGCTCGCGCCGCCGCCCCAGAGCCCCCACGCCCTGCCCGAGCTTCACGTCGAGCGCCTCTCGGACTCGGTCGCGCGCTTGCTCGAAGCCGCCGCGACGCCCCTCGACGCTTCGTCCCGCGCCCGCCTCGCCCACTCCCTGGGCGCGGAGCCCGCGGACCTCGAGGCCTTCGCCGACGAACTCGTGGCCGAGGGCGCCCTCGTGCGCGGTTGAAGGACCGAGACCTTCCCGCGACCTCGCCCGTCGCGATCCGACACTCCTTGGTAGCCTGACCCCGGTGATCTCCCCCAGGAAGTCGGCGAGACTCCGGAGAGCGGGTCAAGTCCTCGCGAGCGTCATTGCCCTCGCGACCGCGGGCGAGGCCGCCTTGGGCGCCCGGGTTCAAGACGGTCCGGCGGACGGACCGCAGCCGCTTCTCGACGAACGGTCGAATGGGGAGCCCCCGGGGGTACCGGACATTCAGGAGCTCATCCGCCGGCTCCGGGTGCGGGACCGATCCCTGGACCGCCTGCGCTTCGAGTACATCCAAGAGGACTTGCTTGCGGTTCCCGAGGAGCGGCCCCGCTTGCGGATTCTCGGCCGGATCACCCTCGATCGGGGACGGATCCACGGTTTGCGCTGGACGCTGCTGGCCGGCCACGATTCGCGCTGGGAGCGGACTATCTGGGACGGCGTCCGCGGTTCGACCGTGCGCGGGGTAGGGACGGACGAGCCGCTACTCGGGCCTGAGAGCTGCGACGAGTTCGCTCCGTCCACCACGGTGGTGCTCACCGGTTCCGTCCTGGGCGGAACCCTGGCGTCACCGGTCGTCGGCGCCGCGACGGGCCTCTACTACATGTGGGAACTCTGGTCGCAGCGCTTCGCGAACACGGAAGACCTGGTCGTTCTGGGGCACGGACGGATTGCGGGCCGCAGCGCGCTGGTGGTGCTCCTCGACGCCACGAACGCACTGGGCGCGCGTTCCAACGGGGTCTTCGATTCCCCCATCTGCGTGTGGTTCGACCTGGAGACCCTGCTCGCCGTGCGCGTCCAGGGCTATGCCGATGCCCGCCGCCTGCGCTCCGGTGGATTTCCGGTCGAGGCGCCGGAGGGCGCGTGGCGGCCGGAGCCCCTCGAGGACCACTGGATTCCGCTGCGCTTCGTCGAGCTCCATGGACAGCGCCCATTTGGAGCTGGCCTGTTCATCGGGACCGGGGCCGACTTCGGCGTGGCGAGTTCGGGGTCTCCTTTCCATCCGACGAAGGTGACGATCCTGGACCCCGCGCGACCCGCGGGCGCGGTCCTGGAGCGGGAGTTCTCCCTGGCGCTGGACTACCCGCTGACCGTCATCGAGGAGGTCCACGGCGGGCACTTCGTGCTCGGGGCCGAGGGGGACGAGCCCCACACCCTCCACGACCTGCGCTTCTGGACGGCGATCGTCGATCACGGAAGGCGGCTGGGGCTCGAGGTTCCCCTGGAGCTCGAATCCCTGCTCGAGGACACCCCCACGAGCGCCCTCTCCGTGCTCCTGGCCGCGGACCGCATCCTGGGCCGTCGGACACCGCCGCAGGAACTGGTGCGCCACTTGCCCCGGGATGTCCGGGCGGATCGGAAAGATGAGATCGATGGATGGCTCGCCCGTGCCCTCCGAGCGCTGGATGCCGAGGTCGTCGTCCTCGCCCCATCGGAGTTCTGCGCCGAGCCGCGGACCGGGCTGTTCCTCTCCCGCGCAGCACAGGCCCCCGGCGCGGACCCGCAGGCCGGCCACGCGCTGGTGTTCGTGGAGCAGCCGGGCGAGGTGCGCGTCCTGGTGCCGGGAGTCCGCGCCCAGGTCTTGGATCGAACGACCTTCCTGGAGGCCCACCCGGGCCCGGTGCTCCAGGTGCGAAGCTCGCGATCGAATCGCTCCCATGGGCACTCGGAACGGGACCCCTGATCCGCGTCGCCCCGTCGGCACAAGCCGCGCGGTCGACCGGCCCTTCGCGTTCGACGCGCGATGCAGCCTCCTGCTGGCTGGAGTCGTGCGATGAAGCGGGAGCCCGGCGGATGGATCCGCATCCTGGTCATGGCCTGCCTCCTGGGATGGCTGGGGGCCGCGGTGGCTCTCCGGAACGGTTGCTCCGGGTCCGCGCCGGACGCGGCCGCTGGAGGCGCTGCGCCGGATCCCGCGCGCCGGCACGGATCGGCCCCCTCCGCCCCAACCTCCCCACCCGCGATCGATGGCGCCTCACCGTCGCTGCGCGAGGAGCTGGCGACGGACGGGTACGAGCCGCTCCTCGTGGTCGACGGGCCCTCGGGGCGGCCGATCGTCGGGGCGCGGGTGGTGGATGGTCGGGACGGCCGCGAGATCCTGCAGTCGGGGGAGCAGGGCGTGGTGCGCGTCCCGCTCGAAGTCCTGCGCGCGGGAGCCCGGGTCGAGGCCGAGGGGTACCCGGCGCGCCGGCTCGGGGACGAGGACCTGCGCTCGCTCCCCTGGGACGAGGCACGACGGGCCTGGCTCCTGGAGCTCTGGGGGCTGGGGGAACTCTCCGTCACGGTCGTCGAGTCGCGCGGGGGCTCACCGATCGTCGGGGTCGAAGTCTGGCTCGGAATCAGCGCCGCGCGGACCCCGGGGCAGCGCGGGCTCGCGGGTCGATCGGTGGCCCACTTGAGCGCAGGTCCATGGCGGCGATCCCTGCACCTGGCGAGCCCCGTTCTGCACGCCGCGTTTCTCGGCCGAACGGACGGGGAGGGCCGGGTGCAGGTGAGCCGCGTGCCCATGGGCGCGGAGCTGTTCGTCGTCGCGCGTTCGGACACCTTGCAGGAAGAGCGCGCCCTGCGGCTCGAGCACTCGCCGGCCGAGCTGGTGATCGGCGCCCGCCCCGGACGAATCCTGCGCGGCCGATGGGTGTGGGAGGACGGCCGGCCGCTCGAGCGCGGTTGGTTCCGGCTTCGCAGCCAGGGGAACACTGAGGAGGGCAACCTAGGGAGCCACGGCGAGTTCGTGGTGCCGCGCGTGTTCGGCCGGCATGCGCGCCTGGAGCTCCTGCGCCCCGTGCCCTTCACGGTCCTGATCGACGTCGAGGCTTGCGACGGGGACGCTGGCGACCTGGTCGTGCCGAACGCCGGGCGCCTGCGCGGGCGAGTGCTGGCCCACGGTGCGGGCGTCCCCGATGTCTTCGTGGAGGTCTTCCAGGGCGGCGAGCAGATCGCGACGACGGCCACCGGCCCAGGGGGCGAGTTCGATTTGACGGTCTTCGCGGGGGCCGCGACCCTGCGGGTCTCCTCGGCCTGGTCGCGCTGGGACACGCCCGCCCTCGAACAGGAAGTGACCGCCCCGGCGGAGGACCTGATCCTCGACGTGGGCGATCGGCTGGCCCATGTGCGCCTGGTCCTGCGCGGCGTCCGCGAAGGGACGCGCGTTCAACTGTGGGAGCATCTCCCCGATCCCGACGGTGAGCCGCGCTATGCCGATGTGACCTTCTGGGGTAGCCGTCCGGCGATCGTGGGACCGGGTGGCGTAGTCGAACGGGCCTTCGTGCCCCCCGGCTTCCGGGCCTGGCTCGTGGACGCGGGTGAGTCGGGCTGCGCTTGGACCCAGGTGGTCGAGGTTCCCGGCGCGGGGCGGCTCGAACTCGGACCGCTCGAGGTCGGCTTCGGCCTGCGCGAGCGCGCTGCGCAGGACGCGAGCTGCGGCCTGGTGCTCGTCTCCCCCGTCCGCGACGCGCTGTACCTACCCGCTGGAGAGGGGCCGGCGCTCGCCCGGCTCCCAGCCGGTCCCTGGGCAGCCCTGCCCTTCGCCGCGGGGGCGAGCGCGGTGCCGGGGAGCTGGTTCGAGGTGCGAACCAACGACGCCGGCGACCTCGCGTGTCCCGCCGCGTCGACGGGCAGCCTGCGGGGCTTGGTGCGCGGCGCCGGCCTGCCCCGCGAGGGTCTGCAGGTCGAGCTGCGGCGCTCGAGCCGCCACCCCGAGCTGGCGGGCTTGGCGCAGGCGCGCACGGACGAACTCGGGCGCTTCACCTTCGAAGCGCTCGAAGCGGGCCCCGCCTACGTCCTGGTCCACACGGACCGCGAGCGCCTCGCCACCCTGGCCGTCGAGCTCCTCCCCGGGCAGGAGCTCGAGGTCGAGGTCGAGGTGGATCCGACCGTGTCGCCGTCCGTGGTGGTCTTCGCGGAGCCCGGTGGAGAGCGACTCGACCTGCTCGAGCTCGGATTCGCGTCGTGGTCCGACGGCCAGGGTCGGCCGGCCCGCGCCCTCGAAGGTGGAGCGTGGGCCGTACCCGGCGGGGCGGGTCGCACCCTGTTCGCGGCCCGCTCGGTCCTGCACGCCCACACCGGTGGCGGCTACGGCGACGCCTACCACTTCGGAGAGGCCGTGCTGGGCCCCGGAACGAACCGTGTGGTGGCTTACCCGGGCACGCTGCGCGTCGAGCTCGGCGAGGAAGGTCACCGGCTCGCGCCGATCGCCTTCCTGGAATCCGTCGACGGCCTGGACACCGCCCTGCTCACCTGGGGTTGGCCCCTGAACCTGGCGCGCGAACGGGTGTCCGACCGGGCCTTCGTCTTCCACTCGGTCCCGCCGCGCGCCCGGGTGAGCGTGTGGGGCCAGGGCAAGGACGGCCGTCCGATGCTCCGGCAGGTCGAGATCCGGAACGGATCGCCGACGCACATCGCCTGGTGAGCGCCGCTGGGGACGCCGCACGCCGCGGCGGCGAATCCGCGGGCGCCTCAGGTCGCGGGCGCTGGGGCCGCGCCGCGCGCGAGGACCCCGTCCTCCATGGCGTAGATCGTGTCGAAGACGTCCAGCGCGCGGTGATCGTGGGTGACGACGATCACGCCGGTGCCGTGGCTGCGGGCCACCTCGCGGAAGAGCTCCATCACCTGCCGTCCGCGGACGCTGTCGAGGGCGGCGGTCGGCTCGTCGGCCAGGATCAGGCTGGGCCGGTTGGCCAGGGCGCGCGCGACGGTGACGCGCTGCTGCTCGCCGCCCGAGAGCTGGGTCGGGCGGTGGTGGGCGCGCGCGCCGACCCCCAGCTCGTCCAGCAGCTCCAGCGCCCGGCGGCGCGCGGCGGCCGGGGAGAGGCCCACGAGTTCGCCCGCGATCTGGACGTTCTCGACGGCGTTCAGGAACGGGATCAGGTTGGACTTCTGGAACACGAAGCCCAGGTGCTCGCGGCGGAAGCGGCGCAGGTCGACCCGGGCGCGCGGGCCCTCGAGCACGACGCGCCCCCCGATCGCGACGCGGCCGCTCGTCGGCGGCGTGATCAACCCCACGCACAGGAGGAAGGTCGATTTTCCGGCGCCGCTGGGGCCCAGCAGCGCGGCCACCTCCCCGCGGCGCAGGCGCAGGCCGGCGTCGCGCAGGGCCACGACCCGGGTGGGGCCGCTGCCGTAGACCTTGCCCAGGCCCTCGGTCTCGAGGGCCGGCGCGGCGCGCAGGGGATCCAGCTCGTCCATGGCGAACCTCAGCCGATGGCCTCGGCGGGGTCGACGCGCAGCGCACGCCGGATCCCGAGCAAGCTCGCGAACACCGAGATCACGAGCACGATGCCCGCCAGTTGCAGCAGGTCCTCGCCGGTGATGAGGACGCGCCGGGGGAAACGCGGGAACAGGCGGCCGCCGACCAGGTACCCCACCCCGTAGGCGAGCGCCCCCATCCACAGGGCCTGCTGGAGGATCAACCCCACGATCACGCGGTTGGGCGCGCCGATGAGCTTGAGCAGCGCGATCGGATGCAGCTTGTCGAGGGTGAGCGTGTAGAGGATCAGGGCCAGGATGACCCCCGAGATCACGCTCAGGAGCACGCGGAAGAGCAGGATCTGGCGCCGCGCGCGGTCGACGCTGCCCTCGAGCAGCAGGGCCTCCTGCTCCCGCGCCGTGTACACCGTCACGTCGCCCCAGCCGGCCAGGATGCCGCGCACGGCCTGCGCGTCGGCGCCCGGCAGGAGGCGCGCGACCACGGCCCCCAGGGCTGGGCCGGGCAGGACCGGGAGCTCCCGGGACGCGCCGCCCGAGCGCTCCAGCAGCTCCGGCCGCGTGCGCCCCAGGTCGACCGCGCCGGCGCGGGCGCGCCGCGCCTGCCGCTCGAGGCGCAGCGACTCGCCGGGCTCGTCGAACTGGATCGCCTGGGCGTCGCGGCTGGTGAAGCACGCGATCGGGTCCCCGCCCGACGAGACCATCCCGCGCGTCAGCCCGACCACCGTGTAGGTCTCCTTGCCCAGGTCGAGCCGCTCGCCGAGCGCCAGCCCGAGGGACTCGTCGGCGATCATCTCGTAGTGATTGTGCGGCAGCGGGCGACCGGCGATCAGGGGCAGTCCCGCGCCCCGGTCGATGGGCCAGCCCAACCCCAGCACCCCCATGCGCAGGGGGCGGCCGGCGTGCTCGCGCTGCACGGTGTGGAAGACGAACTCGCGCGCGTCGCGCACGCCCGGGACGGCGGCGACGCGCTCCCGGGCGCTGCGCGGCAGGCGCGAGACCTCGGCCAACGGCCCGCGCGTGTCGCGCTGCACGATCCACAGGTCCGCCCCCAGGCTGCGCGGCACCACCAGGGCGTCGTCCACCAGCCCGCGGTAGATGCCGCCCATGCCCATCACGGTCATGAGCAGCAGCCCCACGCCCAGGGTCGTCAGCACGAAGCGCCCCAGGTTGTGGCGCATGTCCCGGACGGCGAGGTTCATCGCGGGCGGATGCGCCGTCCCTCCCGCACGGGCTGCGCCCGGCCCGGCGTGGGCAGCAGCACGCGCTCGCCGGGCAGCAACCCGGCGCTCACCTCGACGGACTCGCGGCCCCGCAGGCCGACCGTGATCGCGCGCCACGCGGCCCGGCCGCCCGCGTCGACCAGGACGCCCGTCCGACCGTCGCGCACGAGCACGAGTCCCGCCGGGAGCAGGGTCACCCCCTCCCGTCGATCCACCCGCACGTAGACCTCCGCGCGCTGCCCCAGGGCCCAGGTCGCGGGCAGCCGCTCCACGCGCACGTCGACCTCGACCTCGCGCGTCTCGCGGTCGACCTCGCGCCGGATGCGCGCGACGACGCCCGGGTACTCGACCTCCGGCTCTGAGCGGAACACGACGCGCGCAGGCTGCCCCTCGGCGAGGCGCGCCAGCTCGGTCTCGTCGACCCAAGCCTCGATCCACAGCGGATCGGTCGCCGCCAGCTGCAGCACCCTGGAGCCGGGCGCAACCACGTCCCCCAGCTCGCGCTCGCGACGCACCACGAGCCCGTCGAAGGGTGCCTCGATCGTGGTGTCCTCCAGGCGCGCGAGCTGGTACTCGAGCCCGCGCTCGGCCGCGTCCAAGCGCCGCCGCCCCTCGAGCAGGCCCGCCTCGGCCACCGACACGTCGGCCTGGGCGACGGAGAGGGACTCGAAGGCGCGCTCGAGATCCTGGGCGGAGACGACGTCCCGGGCGGTGAGCTCCTCGATGCGCCGGTGGTTGGCGAGCGCCTGATCCAGCACGGCCTGGGCGCCGCGCAGGCTCGCCTCCAGCCGCGCCAGGGTCGCGCGGGCGGCCTCGACCTCCGCCTCGGCCATGCGCACCTGCTGGCGCAGGTCGCCGTCCTCCAGGCGGAAGAGCAGCGCGCCCGCCGTCACCCGCTCGCCCTCGTCGACCGCCAGCTCCACCAGCAACCCGCCGACCTTCGCTCCGACCGCCGACGAGACGCGCGCCTCGAGGGTCCCGGTGCCGAGCACCTCGGCGGCGAGCTCGCCGCGTGTCACCCCGTGGACCCGGACCTCGAGCGGCGCGAAACGCAGCCACCACAGGACGGCGAGCGCGGCGAGGACCAGGAGCAGGCCGCGGCCCAGGCCCCGCAGCCTCCGGCCGTGGCGCTGCCAGAGCGGGATCCGCGGCTCGGCAAGGTCGGTGTCGTGCATGGGCTCGTTCCCAGGGGGCCGCGCGCTGCGCCCGACGCGCGCCGCCAGGATACGCCCCCACTGCACCGGAACGCGCGCTCGTCCCTCGGCCGCCTGCTGCGCCGGCTCCTCCCGCGTGCACCCCTCCCGGGGGGCCAGAACGGGTCCATTCGGTCGGGTTCAGGCGGGCGCTGGCGCGCGGGGTCGCAGGCGGCGGGTGAGGGCGAAGCCCGTGGCGAAGAGCGCCAGCGCCAGCGCGACCTGGGCCGCCGTCGGTCGGAAACGGCGCAGCTCGTTCGAGCGCGCGCGCAGGTCGCCCGGGCTGCTGCCGGCGTAGCGCGCGCGCAGCTCCTCGGCCCGCGGCCCCTCGAGGGCGACGCCCGTGCGGGCCTGGATCTCGGCCGGGGTCGCGCCCTCGAGCAAGGCCTCGACCGCCTTGCGGCCGTCGCGGTCCACGAGCTCGGGGTGCACCGCCTCTTGGAAGGGCCACAGGCCCAGCACCGAACCCAAGAGGAGCCCGAGCAACGCCCCGTGGGTCGGCGCCGAGTGCCGCGCGAGCAAGGCCCGCAGCGCGTTCGAGAGCAGCGCGATGCCGGCCGCCGCACCGAGCGCGAAGGGCACCAGGATCCACAGTGCCTCGCCCGGGTCCGCGCGCAGCACCGCCGGCCGCAGCGAGCCGATCACGACGTCGTACAGGCCGAACACGAGCAGGATGTACGAGCCGCTGATGCCCGGCAGGATCATGCTCGAGGCGGCCAGCGCGCCCACGCCGAGCAGCACCGCGGCGTTCACCGGCACGGGGGAACTCGCGAGTTGGAAGGCGAAGAAGGCCATCAACCCCAGGCCCGCGAGCAGGGCCACGATCGAGCTCGGCCGAAAGGGCCGCGACTGGCGCAGCAAGTCGGGCGCGCCGCCCAGGGTCATGCCGACGAACAGGCTGTACATGATCCAGCGATGCTCGGTCACCAGGTACACCGCCGGTCCCGCCATGCCGAGCACGGCCACGATCGCCCCCGCGCCGATCCAGGCCAGGAAGAGCAGCGAGCCCGCGCGCAGCCGTAGGCGCGTGACGTCCGAGAGCGCCGCGATGAAGCGCTCGTAGAGGCCCAGGGCGAGGATCATCGTGCCGCCGCTGACGCCGGGCACGAGGTTGGCGAGGCCCATCAACACGCCGCCGGCGACGGCGCGGGGCGCGCTGACGGGCCGTTCGAGTTCGGAGGGTGCGTGCATGGGTTCGTTGGCTCGCATTCTGTCGGCCGCGGGCCGCCGCTCAAGGGTGGATCGTCCGGCGCGCCGGGGATCCCCGCTCCAGGCGCCGGGCCAGGAGCGCCAGGTCGCGCCGCCGCTCGCTCCGCGTGAGGCCGCGACCGCGCGCGCGGTACCAGACGGCGAGCCACTCGCGGGGACGGACGGCGCCCAGGTCCCGGGCGTCGCGCCCGAGGCGCTCGAGCTCCGCGAGCCCGGCGCGTGCGCGCAGGCGCCCCAACCGACCTCCGCGCACGCGGGCGAGCGCGAGCTCCGGGAGGCGTCGGCTCCGCAGCCCCGCGACCGGGCTGCCGCAGTCGGCCCCCGGCGGCGTGCGCGGCTGCGCGAGGTAGAGGTCCGCGAGCCCGAGCTCGGGCAACACCAGGCCGGCGCGCGCGATGCGCGCGAGCAGCTCGCCCAGGGCCCGGGCCGCCGCCCGTCGCGCCGCGGGCTCGGCCTCCGTCCACCAGCGCGGGAGCGGCGTCGAACGTTCGAGCTCGCGCACGACGAGCACCGAGCGGCGCGCGAAGGGCTCGCCGCCCAGCTCCCCCACCGCGAGCGGCTCGGGCGTGGGCACGCCGTGGGCGCGCAGGTGGCACAGGAGATTCCAACTGCGCGCCGCCAAGCTCGTCGAGCGCGGGTGGCCCAGGCGCGCGCGCAGCGACTCGGCCAGGGTCGCGCGCTCGAAGCGCTCGACCCACACCCAACCCGTGCCCGCGCCCCGCGGTCGGCCGATGCGCCGTCCGCCGGGGCCCGGAGTTCCCGGCAGGGGCACGCGCGTCAGGGAGACGCCGGGCCCCGTGGCGAGCACCTGCGCCTGGGGCTCGCCCTCGAGCGCCCCGGCGACGAACAACTCGTCCACCGTGCGCGCTCCGAGGGACGCGAGGTCGGGGACGCCGGGGGCCAGGCGTACGTGGGGCGCCTTCATCGGCGGAGAGGATAGCGCCCCGGTGCTACCCTCTCCGCGATGGCACGCTGCTTCTTGCTCGACGGGACCGCCCTCGCCTACCGGGCACACTTCGCCATGGTGCGTTCGGGGCTCACCGCCCCCGATGGCCACCCGACGGGCGCCACCTATGGGTTCACGGCCACCCTGCGGCGCCTGCTGGCCAAGGAACACCCCGAGCGCATCGCCGTGGCGTTCGACCCGCCCGGCAAGACGTTTCGGCACCGGGCCTTCGCGCCCTACAAGGCGACCCGCGAGAAGATGCCCGACGAGCTCCTCGCCCAACTCGACGACATCCGCGCCGTCGTGCGCGCCCACGGCATCCCGATCTTCGAGACGCCCGGCTACGAGGCCGACGACGTGATCGGCACCCTGACGGTCCAGGCGCGCGCGGCGGGCGACGAGGTCTTGATCGTCACCGGCGACAAGGACTTCATGCAGCTCGTCGACGGACACGTGCGCCTCTACAACGTGTTCAAGCCCGGGGTCGAGCTGGTGATCGAGGGCCCCGAGGAGGTCGAGCAGAAGTTCGGCTTCGGCCCCGAACGGGTGGTCGACGTGCTCGCGATCATGGGCGACAGCTCGGACAACGTCCCGGGCGTCAAGGGCATCGGCGAGAAGGGCGCGATCAAGCTCGTGGCGGAGTTCGGCTCGGTGGACGGGGTGCTCGAGCACCTCGACCAGGTCAAGGGCAAGGCGCGCGAGCACATCGAGCGCGACCGCGAGCAGCTCCTGCTCTCGCGCGACCTGGTCACGATCCGCACCGACGTGCCCCTGCAACCCGGCTACGGCGCCCTGCGCGCGGCCCAGCCCGACAGCGACGCCCTGGCCGACCTCTTCCGGCGCCTCGACTTCCGCAGCTTCCTCGAGCAGACCCTGGCCAGCACGGTCGAGAAGCCGCGCTCACCGCGCGACTACCACACGGTGCGCGACGCCAAGGACCTCGCGGCCCTCGAGCGCGAGCTGCGCGCCGCGGGCGCCTTCGCCTTCGACACCGAGACCACGAGCCTCTTCGCGCTCGAGGCCGAGCTGGTCGGCATGAGCTTCAGCGCCGCCCCCGGCCGCGCCTGGTACGTGCCCTGCAACGCCGAGCCGCCGGTGCTGCCGGGGGGGAAGCCGGCGCTGCTCGAGGCCCTGCGAGCGCTGCTCACCGACCCCGGGCTGCGACGTTTCGGCCAGAACACGAAGTACGACTGGCTGGTGATGGCCAACGCGGGCCTCGAGCTTCCGCCGCCCGACTTCGACACCCTGGTGGCGAGTTTCTGCGTCGCCGGCAGCGCGCGCCGCCACGGGCTCGACGACTTGGCGCTGTTCTACTTCGACGAGCGCAAGATCCCGACCAGCGAGTTGATCGGCACGGGCAAGAGCCAGATCACGATGGCCGAGGTGCCGGTCGAGAAGGTGGCCGAGTACGCCTGCGAGGACGCCGACGTCACCTTCCGCCTGCGCGAGGTGCTCGAGCTCGAGCTGACCGAAACCGAGAGCCGCGGTCTGTTCGAGCAGCTCGAGCTGCCCCTGGTGCCCGTGCTGGCCGCCATGGAGCGGCGCGGCATCCGCGTCGACCTGGACGTGATCGGCGCCCTCGGGGCCGAGCTCGAGGCCGACCTCGAGCGCACCACGGCCCGCATCCACGAGCTCGCCGGGCGCGAGTTCAACGTCAACAGCACCAAGGTCCTAGGCCAGGTGCTGTTCGAGGAGCTGCGCATCCAGGACGCGGCCGGTGTCAAGCGCCCCAAGCGCACCCAGACCGGCTGGGCCACCGACCAGGAGACCCTGGGCGACAAGTACGGCGAGCTCGAGATCGTGCAGCGCCTGCTCGAGCAGCGCGAGATCCAAAAGCTCAAGGGCACCTACGTCGACTCGCTCCCGACCTACGTGAGCGCGCGCACCGGGCGCATCCACTGCTCCTTCAGCCAGACCGCCGCCGCCACCGGCCGGCTGGCCTCGAGCGACCCCAACCTGCAGAACATCCCGGTGCGCACCGAGCGCGGCCGGCGCCTGCGGGCCGCCTTCGTGCCGCGCGAGCCCGACGAACGCGGCGAGTGGGTGTTGCTCGCCGCCGACTACAGCCAGGTCGAGCTGCGCATCCTGGCGCACTTCAGCGGCGACCCGGAGCTCGTGCGGGCCTTCGCCGAGGGCCGCGACATCCACACCTCGACGGCGGCAAAGATCTTCAACGTCTTCCCCGAGATGGTCGATCGCAACCTGCGCTCGAAGGCCAAAGCGATCAACTTCGGGCTCCTGTACGGCATGGGCCCCTCGCGCCTGGCGCGCGAGACCGGCATCACCCTGCCCGAGGCGCGCGCCTTCATCGAGCGCTACTTCGAGTCCTTCCCCGCCGTGCGCGGCTGGATCGACGGCGTGCTCGAGGCCGCGCGCGAGAAGGGCTACGTCGAGACCCTGGCCGGCCGCCGCCGCTTCCTGCCCGACATCCGCTCGGAGAACAACGGCCTGCGCGTCGCGGCCGAGAACGCCGCGGTCAACACCCCGGTGCAGGGCACGGCCGCCGACATCATCAAGCGCGCGATGATCGACCTCGAGGCGCGTCTGGTCGCCTCGAGCCTCGCGGGCCGCATGCTCCTGCAGGTCCACGACGAACTCGTGCTCGAGGTGCCGACCAGCGAGCTCGACGAGACCCGCGAGCTGGTGCGCGCTTGCATGCAGGGCGCCGCCGACCTCGCCGTCCCCCTGGCCGTCGACTTCGGCCACGGCCCCAACTGGCTCGCGGCCCACTGACGCCGATCCCGGGCGGCCGCGGCGCCCGGCCTCCGCCGGCCCGTTCAGCGCGGCGCCGCTCGCCCCTCTAGACTGGGCGCGGAGGGCCAGGACGATGCAGCCAGGTGAACGGGGAGAGCGCTACGAGCCCCTGGAGACGCTGCACACCGGCGCGGGCCGCGTCGAGCAACGCGCCCGCGATCGCACCCTGGGCCGTGAGGTCCTGCTCGTGCGCCGCGAGCGCGCGACCCTCGCCGGCGAGCCCGGCGGCGACGGGCGCGCCCTGCGCGAGGCGCGCGCCCTGGCCAAAGCCCTCGCCGCCCTGCACGCGACGGCCGCCGTGCACCGCGACGAATCGGAGGCCAACGTGCTCCTGCG
Organism: uncultured Planctomycetaceae bacterium; assembly: GCA_964394665.1. Classification (GTDB taxonomy): domain Bacteria; phylum Planctomycetota; class UBA1135; order UBA1135; genus CAYMYN01. The sequence goes on along the minus strand of CAYMYN010000022.1, from coordinate 25,799 downwards.
TCCGGAGGGTGGCGTGTGCTTGCGCGGATTCCGTCTGGCCAAGCCGCTCGTGCGCGAGGCGCAGACCTCGCTCGTCTACCGCGGCCGTTCGAGTGCGGCGCAGGATGGGGCCGCACGCGCCGACCTGCCGACCTACCCGGCCCCCGAGCAGCTCGAGGGCGAGGCCGCCAGCCCGCGCTCGGACCTCTTCGCCCTGGGGTGCGTGCTGTACCGCGCGCTGACCGGCGAGCCGGCCCAGGCCGCGCCCCTCGAGGGCTGGCGCAGGCCGCAGGATCCCACTCGCCTGCGCCCGCAGGTGCCCCGCGGTCTGGCGCGGCTCGTGATGGCCTGCCTGGCGCACTCGCCCCTGCACCGCCCGCGCTCGGCGGCCGAGCTCGCCGCGGCCCTGCGCAACCTGGGCGAGACCCACGGCACGCGGGAGCGCCGCGCACCGCGCGCATGGCCCGTGGCCGTGGCCGGCGCGTGTGCCCTGCTCGCGCTGGCCGCCGGCGCCTGGTTCCTGGGTCCGGGCGCACGCTCGGGCGCGGCGACCCCCGATCGCGGGCTGGCCCTCGAGCCCTCGCCGGCGCGCGCCGCCGGCGCCCCTTCGAAGCCGGCTTCCGCCGCTCCCACGCGCTCCTGATCGGGATCGGTGCCAGCCACCGCCAGGGCGGCTTCGCCCCGCGCCCAACGCCACGCGCGACGTCGAGGCCCTGCGCGCAACCCTGGAGAGCCTGGCGAGCGACCGCTGGGAGACGCGCGTGCCGCTCGAGGAGCAGGCCAGCTTCGACGGCGTTCGCGCCGCCCTGGCCGAGCTCGAGCAGGGCCTCGAGCGCGAGGATCGGGCCTGGTCTACTTCGCCGGCCACGGCCTGCCCCATGCCAGCTCGGACCGCTCCGGCTGGTTGCTCCCCGCCGACGCCCAGAGCCTCGAGCGCGATCCGAGCCGCGCGCGCTGGCTGCACTTCGACGCCTTCGAACGCTTCCTCGAGGACACGCGGGCGAAGCACGTGCTGCTCGCCATGGACTGTTGTTACGGCGGGCGGCTCGCGAGCACCCGCGGCGCCGCGCCGTGCGCCTACGAGGCGCGCTTCCTGACGCGCCCCGCGCGGGTCGTGTCCGCTCTGGCCGGGCCCGAGCTTGGTGGCCACGCGGCCTGCCGCGGTCGGCGAGCGAGGACCCCATCCACCCGGGGGAGACGCTGCCGGCCGATGGCGACACCCGCTGCCCTTCTCGCTGGCCCGGAACGGCCGCCTTCGAGCAGCGCTTTCGGCGTGGCGGGTGCCTAACGCCCGCCCTGGCTCCAGTGGATCGCCCGCTGGAGCTGGTAGGCCGCTCCCTCCGCCAGGAGTCGCGTGCGTTGCTCGGCTTCGGGGGTGTTCTGCCGCGCCAGACGTTCGAAGACTTCGATCGCGGCCTCGAAGCTGCTGTCCTGCAGCAACGTGTACCCGACGTAGAACTCCGCCTCCAGCCGTTCGTAGTCGCTCCAGCGCGGATCGTTGGCGAGGGTGCGGAACTGCTCCATGGCGCGGGCGTGGTCGCGGCGGGCGAGCAGCAACGCGCCACGCTCGAAGTGGATCCGATAGGAATCCGGTTCGATCGATTCCCGTTCCCCGATGAGCGCTTCCGCCTCGTCCAACCGACCGAGCCGCAGGTAGGCCTGGATGCACTCCCGTGCGACCCACTCGGCGCGCGGATCGGTGGGATGGTTCTGCAGGAAGTTCCGCATGGCCGCGATCCCAGCGGGGGAGACGCGCTGCGCTCCGAGGCCCTGGATGGCGCGATGCTCCTGCTCGGCGTCGCCCCCACCGGCCATCATCAGCTTCTCGATGCGCTGGACCCGGGCCTCGAGCTCACCGAGCCGCGCCGCCATGGCCGCGTCGGCACGGGCTTCGCTCGCGCCCGCCCGCACCTCGCGGGGCTCAGGCCCCCCGGTCGGGACGGATCCGGGACTGCACGCCACGACCAGCAGGATGGATGAGGACAGGGCGCTGAAGGGTTTCATCTGGATACGTGCAGGTCGCCAGCGTCGAAGAGGTCGACGATCGCGCCGGCGGTCCGGCCCACGATCGCGTGAAGCAGGTCGAACTGGACCTGATAGAGACGTCTGCGATTCTGGTCCGGGACGATCTCGTAGCGAATCCCGTAGGCGAGGTCCGAGAACAGCTCCCCACAAGAGAGGACGACGATCGCTCCGTCGCCCACGCGCGCCACGGACGCCACCACGCCCGCCACCTCGCCCTGCGTGGTGATCCCGCGCAGCAAGGGCTCGCCGCCCTCGATCGTGCGCCAGCGATCCGCGACTCCGCCCAGCTCGACGGGACCGTGGGCCGTGGCCACCGCGACGAAGGGCGCGGCCTCACCCGGGCCGGACAGCGACAGGCCGGCCAGATCGGCGATGCGCTCCACGGTCGGGTTGGGCGCGACCTCGAGCAGGACGAGCGCGCCCCCGCCCCGCGCGTGCTCCTCCAGCCGATCCAGCTCGCCGGGAGCGAGCGCCGGGGGATCGATCCACACGACGGGCGCATGACGCTGGACGCCGCTGTCCATGGACGGGATCAGCCGCGGGAAGCTGCCCGTGCGCAGCATCCACTGGAAGAAGAGGTTGTAGCTGCGCGGCTCCTCGCGCACCATCCGCGTGACGGGCCAGGACACGCGCTCCGTGGCCGGCTCGAGGAAGTACACCTCCGCCGCCGAGGGCGCTCCCGTGCTCGATTCCTGACAGGCCTTCGCCAGCAGCTCGCCGAACCCGATCACCGCTGCCGCAGCGAGCCCTCCGAGCGCCAGGTCGCGCAACCCGCGCCACGCGCCGAGCAGCCAGAGGGCGCACGCGACGAGGACGGCCCAACCCGCGGGGAACCGCAGGCGCGCGGGGATCCTGTCCCGGCGCCCGACCCAGTCGACGATGCCGTCGAACAGCTCCCTGCGGCCAGGAAGGCAGATGGAGAAGGTCGACAGGAACGTGCTGTCGGCCAGCCCGATCACCCGCCCGGACCCGTGCCGCGCCGCGACGATGTCGGCGAACTGCCCGTAGGCCATGTCGCTCGAGTCGCGCACGGCCGGATAGAAGTTGGACGCCGAGTAGTCGATCATCTGGCTCTTCATGCCCCGGCCGATGGCGACCGGCTCGACGCGGAAGGGCTCGTGGACCAGGATCGAGCAACCGACCTCGAACCGCACGAGCGGGACCCGCGCCAGGATCGGATGCCGGCGTTGAGCCGGGTCGGGCCGCAGGACGTGCTCGAATCGCTGCCGCTCGTCGAAGAGACAGTCGAGCTGGAACTCGAAGCCGAAGCGCCGCGCGATCGGCGCGAGGACGTCGCTCGTCCCGAATACGTTGGTGTGATCACCGATCAGGACGAGACCGCCACCCTCCTCCACGAAGCTCACGACAGCCTCCACCTCGCCCTCCGTGAACGGGCTCGTGGGCGTCTTCAGCACGAGCACGTCGACGTCCTGGAGGACGCCTCCGTCCAGCGGATCGTACAGGCGCCTGACCGGCCCCAACCGAGCGCCGAGCCAGTCGGCGAGCGCGCGGAAGTTGTATCCGGTCTCCTGGCCGTAGACGTGCTCGCCCAGACGCAGGTCCGTGGGCTCCCAGCGTGAATGCCCCTCGTCCATGGCCAGCCGGATCGGACGGTCGCTGGAGAGCGCATCGGCGAACGCGCCGAACGCGAGCAGGACTCCTGCGAGGCAGCCCACGGCCGGGACGAGCGGCGCCACCGCCGGCTCCGCGGCCGCGCGGACCTCGCCAGTCGCCAGCGCGCTGCGCGCCGCGGGCCAGAAGCAAGCGGCGGCCAGGAGGTCGATCACCAGGCCCCACCTCCAGTCGAGGTACGGCCCGGTCGCGTAGCTGGGTTGCTCGAAGGGCAGCAGGGCGTCACCTGCGGCACCGATGGTCACGACCCCACTCAGACGCACGAGCAGCGCGGCGCACAGTCCCGCGGCGACGAGCAGCGGCAGTCTCGAGCGAGCTCGACCGCGCGCGATCCCGACCGTCACCACGATCACCGCGATCGTGGCCTGCACCGCCAGCCCCAGCGCGTTGGTGGAAGCCGGGACCGGGTTGGCGGCGCGCACCGTCCACTGGATGGCGGTCCCCTGGCCGGCGGCTGCCTCGGCCCCGAGCCAGCCCAGGCCGGTACCGACGGCCTGCGCCAGGAGCGGCAAGCCGAATCCCGCCAGGGCCAGCCGGTCGACCACCGCATTCACCCCGACCGCGCAAAGTACGGCCACCACCGTCAGCGGAATCCCCTCCATCCAGCGCGCGATCGGCGGCCGATGCGCGAGGACCAGCATGGCCGCCAGGAGGAGCGCAGCGAGCATCGACTCGGGCTGAGCCACGAACGCGAGGGCCGCGGCAACCGGGACCCACGCCGACCAGGAGACACGCGAGAACGGGCGCGCCGCGCCAGACGCCGAGCCCGGATGCCGCCCCCACCGGGGCGCAGCGACCGCCGCGAGGAGGACCAGCCCGAGGACCAGCAGGACGAGCGCCACCGGCGCGGGCAGCAAGTCCCCGAGATCGCCGCGGAAACGGCCGGCGGAAGCGACCAGCCAGGCACCCAGCACGAGCATCGCCGCGCGTGCGGGTCGGGATCGCGGCGGCGTCGAGGCGCGGCTCATTGCAGGCCCTCCGGCGTCGCTCGCACACGGATCAGGCCCCGCAGGAGCTCGACGTTGCCGTGCTGCACGTCGTGCCGCGACTCGAGGCCACGGTTGCCGAGGAATCGGCCGTCGGAGACGAGCACGATCCGACCCTTGCCATGTCGGCGCTCGGCGATCAGGGTTCCGCCGGCCACGGCGACGATCGTGCGCCAGGCGGGATCGTCCTGGATCAGGGGCCAGGGTTCGACGAAGTGGAGCGGCTGTTCGGCCAGGGGGCTCGTGACGCGCATGGGCCCGAGGGCCGTGCGTCCGATGCGCGCCCCGGTCGCGGACAGCAGCTCGGCGAGCTTGTCGGCGTCCCGTGCCCCGCATCCGACGAAGAGGGTCACTCCCTCGGCCACGCGCTCCAGGAGGTCCTGGGCGTAGGGCCGCGAGACCGGGCGCTGGGGGTTGGCGAGGAACAACAGGTCGGCCGCGTTGCGCACGTCCGCCCGGCTGGCCGGAGCGAAGATGCCGTAGTAACCCTCGCGCATCGCGTTGACGAGCACGGATAGGGCGCCGTCCTCCTCCCAGGACGGGCCGCGCCCTGCCGGCGCGACCGAGGTGTCGAACACCGCCAATGGCGCGCCGAATCGCGCGAGGGGGGACGGTGCTCGCCTCAGCCACAGCGCTCCGCAGGCGAGGGTCGATAGCAGCAGGACGGGCAGCAACGAGGGAAACACGCCGGCCAGCAGCGCCAGCAGGCCGAAACCCGCGAAGGCGGCCAAGGCCACGAGCCGCAGAGCCGGCGCCTCGGCATCGCGACCGCCGATCAGCCGTCCCCACCACTCCCAGCGCAGTGCACGGCCGAGGTTGGTCGCCCCCGTCGTGTCCCCGACGACGAGCAGCCGACCACGCCCCATGCGCCGCTCCGCCACCAGGCAGACGTCCCCCAGCCGCTCCCCAGGGTTCCAGGTCAGGTCGCCGAGCCAACCGCGCATGTTCGCCTGCTCCGCATCCGAGCCGGCGTCCACGAATCCATGCCGCCCCACGAGCAACCGGGTCGCCGGCCAGCTCACGTGCAGCGCTCCGCCCACGAGAAGGCCGGACGGATTCCCGGGGGGCACGCTCGGGGGCCCGAGCGCCGAGGGCGACGCGGTCGAACCCTCCCAGGCCGGCGTCAAGGGATCCGCCGAATCGTTCGCGAAGCGGATACCGGACCCGGCGAGCGGCCCGTTGAGGTGGAGCCGCGGGGCGCCTCCGCCGTGCTCGTCCTGCTTGAGGAAGGTGTGATCCCCGATCACGAGCACCGTCCCGCCCCGCTCCAGGATCGATGCGACTCCGCGCAGATCCTCGGAGCTCGAGGCATGGTCGAGGTTGATCATCACCAGGCCATCGCATCCTTCGAGTTCTGCTGGCTCCAGGGAGGTCGTGAAGCGCGCCTGGGCTCCCATGCCGACCAGGAGCTCGGGGAGCGTGCCCATCATTCCCGCGCTGTACTCGCCGAAGATCTCGTCCGAGGGGCGGCCCCAGCTCAGGAACCCGCGCTCGTACAACGCCCAGACCCTCGGTTCGGGAGCGGATCTCCAGGTTGCGGGATCGCTCGCGATCCCCGCCGCGGCGGCCAGGGCCGACCAGCCCGCCAGTCGCCGGGCCCAGCTACCCTCGAAGCTCCGCCCCCGGAAGACGTGCCAGCCGACCGTGACGGCCGACAGGGTCGCGATCCACGGTAGGCTCGCTCCGAGCGTGCGTCCGGCCAGGGCCGCGGGGTCGGAGCCGAAGGCCGGCGCCGCGCGGGCTGCCAGCTCGACCGCTACGGCGAGCGCGACGCCCGCCAGCGCGACGATGCCCACGCCGCGCACGCGCCACGCGCGGCGCTCCCCCGAGGTGAGCGCGAGCAGAACGAGCAGCAGGAGCAGCGGACTCGCCGTGTAGGTGGGGCCGAGGGCGACGGTGCCTGGAAGGAACCATGCGGCGCCCCACGAGAGGCTCCGCGCCACCCCCTCGAGCACCGACTGCCCGAGGCCGACCGACGTGGCGACGGCCAGCGCCGGCAGCGCGCAGACCAGCCAGGCCGCGGCAGGCTCCAACCCCCGACCTCGCAGGCGAGTGGCCAGCAAGCACCCCAGGCCCGCGGCGAGCGGCACCATCTCGCGCTGCGACCCGGCGGTGAAGAAGAGTCCGACCAGCAGGGTCGACGCACCTGGGAGCACCACGGCCAGCCGCGAGCTTCGAGCCCCCGTGCGCACGACGAGCCAGCAGGCGGCGGCGAGGGCCGCAGCGGACGCGGCGGCCTCGGGCAACCATCCGTGCGCGCCGAACGAGAAGGCTGCCAGCCAGAGCCAGGCAAGCATCGGGAACGGGGCCGGCCGGTCGCTCGAGCGCTCGCCGCCGGACGTGGGTGCCCTGTCAGTCGAAGTGGACGGTGAGGACATCTCCGATCTCCAATTGGGCGCCGACGGACCGGCCTCGCTCCTCGTCGACCTCCCGACCTGCGCGGGCGACGGCCAGGGCGAGGGGCGCACGCAGGGTCATCGCGAGGCTGCGCTCGGGGGACACGCGCACGCGCAGGGTGGCCATGGAGGTCGCCACGAGCACCTCGCAGTCCTCCAGCGCGGACACGTGCAGCAGCGCCGCGTCGGATCCGGCCACCGTGGCAGGCGTCGTCGCGGCAGCGCCGGCGGGGATCCAGCACCACAGGCGCGTGTTCCCCGCGACGCCGCGACCCTCGATCAAGCACTCCTCCGCCGCCGGGAGCCGCACGGCCGCATCGGTCGTCAGGGCGGCCGTCTCGCCGCGTGGGAGCAGCGCCAGGTCGATGCGCGTGATCCCGAGCTGCCGCGGCTCGAAGCCCAGCAGCTCGACGAGCTGCGCCCAGCCCAGCTCGCCACCCCGTGCGAGCTCGACCTCGATGCAGCGGCCGTCGGGGGTGACCACCACGTGCCGATCGAAGGCCGCGGCGTCGGTGCGCACGTGGAGCATCAACGGCCCCTGGAGGTCCGGCGGCCAGAGCAGGCCGGGCGGCAGGTCCGGCTCGAGGACCAGCGCGTGTGGATGGCCCTCCACGACCGCCGTCGCACCCGGGGGGAACCGCGGCAGCTCCACGCGCTGGACGGCGGATCCACGCTGCGCGCGGGTCGACGGGACGAGGGGCGTCCAGCCGCCGTGGTGGAGTTCCCCCGCGACGATGAACCCCGCCAGGCTGAAAGAGGCTCCAGCGACGCGGGCCCGCGCCGCCAGCTTCCCATCGGGCAGCTCGCCCAAATCGAGCGGTTCCTGCGCCTCCCGTCCCAGCTCGACCAGGGCCAGATGCCTGTCCGGCTCGCCTGGCACGAAGAGCTCGGCCCGCACGGAGGCGAAGCCGTCCGCCGGCAGGGGCGGCAGGGAGACGTGGGCCATCGCGAGTTCTCCGCGCGCCCGCACGCCCTGCGGGTCGGTGGCTGCGAGTCCCACCAACACGGCCGACCGCATGCCCCCGGCTGCACGCCGCATCCAGCGCTCGCGCGGCCCGGCAGCCATGCTCCAGGGAAGCGTGGCCACGGCCACTCTCCCCGGGCGCGGGAGCAGTTCGCTGGCCGGATCCGCGCGCGGGACGAGGCGCGGGGGCAGGAGCTGCATCTCCAGCGCCGAATCCAGGTCTCCGCCCGCCGCCGGTCCGGGCGCGTCGGCGTGCAGGACCTCCAGCGCGCGCTCCTCGACCAGCTGCGTGGCGCGCCACAGCAGCGCGGTGGGCCCGGGACCGGCGCCGACGCCGACGCGCGCCTCTCCGGGTTCCAGGCCATGCACGGTGAGGCCCCCGACCCGCGCCCCACCCTCCGCGAGGGTCGTCAGCACCGGAGGCAGCGTGAACCGATCCGCCCCGACGACCGCCAGCAGGTCCTTCGTCCGACGCCCACCGGCCACCGAGATGCGGTGCACCGCCGTGCCCGTCGACCGCGCCGCGGCTGCCTCCGGAACACGGCGCGTCATGACGACAGCGCGGCCCTCGGGCAGGTCCAGGACGAGCGGGCCTTCGCGCGGCAGCGCGTCGAGGAGCGCCCCCGCGCGCGCCACGGCAAGGCTCTCGTCCGGCGCGACCCGCACCCAGGCCCGCACCGGCCGCGCCAGCGGCGGGTCGAGCCGTACGGGTGCCCCGCGCCAGGGAACGAGGCACTGGGCCCCCCCCAGATCCAGGAGCACGCTGGCGTCGGAGAGCAACGGCTGCCCCGCGACCGTCACGACCATGCGTCGCGACTCGCCGGCGGACGCCGGGGGGAGGTCGCGCGCGAGCAGGCCGCCGCGGGGGATCGGCAACCGCTCGAGATCCGTGCTGGACCCCGCGCTACGCCAGTACACGTGATTCTCGCCGGCATCGAGACCGTAGAACTCGGCGAAGTCGGTCCCGACGAAATCCGGCCTGCGCACTTCGGGTAGCCCGACCCCGCCCGGCCCCTCGACCAGGACCAGCTCCAGGGCGCCGTGGGCCTCGGCCCCCGCGACCCGCAGCGCGCCCCGCTCGCGGGTCAGGCGGACCGGGAGTTCCATCTCCGGGGGCGCGGCGGCGCCCAGGACGCGGAAGGCCGCTGGCGCGCGGGGCACGGCAGGCTCGACGGCCGCTGCCCGCGTGATGGAGGGCACCTGGCCACGCCCCAGCCAGAGCGCGGCGGCCAGGAGCGCGAGGAAGAGCAGCACGCGCCCGTGCCTGGGTCCGCGGTCGGCTCCGGCCATGTCCGCTCGATGCCCGTGGACCGATTTCGACGTGGCTTGCCCGGAAGACCGCATCCCTCAGTCCCCCTCGAGCTGCGCGAGTTCGCGTTCGGCCGCCTCGACGGAGTTGCGAACGCCGGGGTGTTCGTGGCCCGCGTACTCCTGCACCAAGCGGCGGAAGGTCTCGAGCGCCTCCTGCTTGCGACCCTCGTTCAGGTAGCTGTAGCCCTCCCAGAATGCCGCGTTCGCCCGTCCGTGGACGGGCGCCGACGGGTCCATCTGGATCGCCCGATAGTGCCTGCGCGCGACTTCGTGGTCGCGGGCGCTCGCCGCGATTCCGCCGCGCAGCTCCTCGGCGCGCCAGGGATCGAGCCCGACGCGCGATCCGAACTGGTCGATCGCGGCGCGAGCCTCGTCGCCCTGGCGGGCGCGATTGAGCGCGTTGACCAGGTAGACGAGATTGCCCTCCGACCCCTCCTCACCGGCATGCCGCTCGAGGAGCGCGCGCAGGATCCTGATCAAGCGCGCGTTCTGCTCCTCGGTCAGATTGCCCGCGAGCCGCAGCAGTTGACCGCGCTCGGCGAGCAGTGCAGGCGTGTCCCCCAGGGTTGCGGTCGCGCCGTCCTGCGACGCCGTTCCCAGGCGTGCGAGCGCGCGGGAGAGCTCGTCGAGGCGCTGCTCCAGCAACTCGATGCGATGCAGCAGATCCACGTCCACCCGGACGCTGGCCGGCGGCCCAGGCACCCGCTCGAGCTCCAGCCGCTGCTCGAGGGCCGTCAGCCGCTCGGCGAGGGCGGGCCCTCCGGGCGGAGGCTCGATCGCGCCGCGCGGGTCCCGCCCGCGCGGGCCTTCGAGGACGAGGAAGACCAGGACCGCCGCAACCAGGAGCAGCAATCCCAGGGCGAACGTCGCGAGCAGATTCGAGCGCGGGATGGGCATGGAGGACGGTGGAGTCGCTTGGATCCTCTGCGGCGGTGGAGGGTCGCGAGCCGGCCACCCGCGGGTGGCCGGCTCGCGTCCGGACCACGGATCAGCGTCGGCTCAAGGGCACGACGCGCAGCCGCGCCGGAAGGGACTCTCCCCACGCCCCGGGGCCGCCGAAGCTGGCGGTCAGGTTCGCATCGGCGTCCCCATCGTCCTCGACGATGACGCAGTCGTCGCCCGGGACGAGTGTCCCGCACTCGGTCTGCTGACCGTTCCCACACAGGGTCTTCGGCCCGTTGGCGCACTGGGTGTTGAAGCCCCCGCCATTGCCGCACTGAGTGACGGCGCCGTTCTGGCAGGTGGTGGGCGCTCCGGCGCCACAGGTCGTCCGCTGGCCGTTCTGGCAAGTCGTCGCCGGGCCGTTGGCGCACTGGGTGGCAGGCCCATTGCCGCAGGTGGTCTCGGTCCCCGCCCCGCATTGGGTCCGGGGCCCGTTCTGGCACTGCGTCGAGGGTCCGTTGGCGCACTCCGTGTCACCCCCGTTCCCGCACTGGGTCAGACTGCCGTTGCCGCACATGGTCGCGGAGGCGCACTCGGTCGGAGAGCTGCCGGGGGACGTGCAGCTCGTATCGGTGCCGTTGTGGCATTGGGTGGGTGGATCCGTGCCACAGGAGGTGTGACCCTCCTGTGCGCACTGCGTGAAGCCGCCGGATCCGCACTGCGTGCCTCCGGGACCGCACTCGGTCGTCGTGTGGCATTGGGTGCTGGCTCCTCTGCCGCAGGTGGTCTGGGGGCCGTTGGCGCAGAACGTCGGACTGCCGTTGCCGCACGTCGTGGATTCGCCGGCGCCGCAGTGGGTCGGAGATCCGTTCTGGCAGTTGCTCGGGGCGCCGTTGCCGCACGTGCTCGGAGCTCCGTTGCCGCAGGTGGTGGATTCCCCGGCGCCGCAGTTGGTCACCATCCCGTTCCCGCACTGGGTCGGCGGGGCGGGGGTTCCGCCGTACGTCCAGCCCGAGGAGTCGCTGTCGAGCGACGCCTGCGTGCGCGAGTCGTCCCCGTGACTCGTCCGCCAGCCGCTGGCGATCAGGGGTGCCCCTGTGAGCGCCTTCTGATCGGCGGCCGGAGCGAACCAGGAGGATCGCGCCTGGTCGAGCCGCAATTCCGCCAGCTTCCTGGAATCGACCTCCGACGCCCCAGCCACGCTCGCGAGGGCGAGGACGGATGTCAAGGCCACGCTCAGGTGCCGCAGCGGGCGACACCTACCGAGTCGATCGATGGCTTGCACTTCGTTTCCTCCGTGGAATGGGCCGCGAATCGAGCACAGAGCGGAGTTCCGGACTGGTCGTTCGCGACCGGTCGCGTGTCCCGGCGAGGTGCTGGGACCACGGGGGCGAGTCTATCCAGGGCAGAAGTGCGCGAACAAGGCCCAGGGCTGAATCGGGTCCCCGGCTACCCGTTTCCGGGATTGGGAGCACTCCCCAGGCATCCGAATGCACAGGAACGCCACATCCCGATTCCGGGATCGACGGGGGAGGCCATCGACCGGGGCCACGCTCCTCGCACCGACGGACTGGATTCGGCACGACACGAATGCAGCGAACTCCCAGTCCCGCCGGACGAACCCCGCGCCAGCCATCACCACGGGCCTCGCCAGGTCGCCCTGGCGTATGGCGTGGCGCCCCGGATGCGGAGACCGCCTGGGGAGGACCGTCGGGTCCGCGTGCGAGGACTTCCCACTCGGAATGGCCACGCGTCGCTCCGAGCACTTCCCGCGGCCGCCGGCGGAGGCCGGAGACGCAGCCCGCATTCAGGCGCGCGATCCCGAGTCGCCGACACTCCGCGGAGTCCGGCCGACGGTCGATCTCTCGCCGGCCGGTGACGGACCAGGACCCACTTCCCAGCCGCCGACCCGGGCCCCCCGTTCGACTCCCTCGCCCCTCAAGAAGCTCCGCCGGGCTCCGTGCCGCGGACGGGGCCGTCGAGCGGCGAAGCCGGTCCCGGGCGAGCGCGCCCGCGATCCTGGGCCCGTGGGACGAGCCCCGGCGTGCGCGCGGGGCCCGGGCCGGTTGCGAGACCCTCCAGTGCACGTTAGGTTCTTGCCGATGGCGCCCGCCGAGGGCACCATGCCGGCCCCCGGGGCCCCGGGAGGCGCTCGCAAGCCCTTGCGGGCGCGCCGCTTGGGTGCCGCCGCCGGGCCCCCCCCGCCCGGAATCGCGACGTCCGCCCGAACCAGCGACCCCCGCCTCCCGCCCATGTCCGAATCGAGCTCGATCCAGGAGACCGTGGCCCAGGCCGAGCGCTACGCCGTCGATCCGGTGTTGTGCATCGCCTGCGACGCCTGCTGCCAGGACTTCCCCGAGGTCTTCTACATGGGGGCCGACCAGAAGGCCCACGCCCACGACAACCACCCCGCCGACCTCTACAACGCGCGCAAGGTGATCGACGTCTGCCCGACGGCGGCGATCAGCTTCTCGGGCGAGGTCCCGCCGCCCGAGGACCTGGGCAAGCTCGAGGAGGTCCCCGGCTGGGAGCTCGAGTGGGCCCGCTGGCGCGGCGTCGAGGAGGACACGCTCGAGCGCGACCGGCGCTACGGCCGCGACTTCACGGTCGAGGAGCAGCGTGGGTACTTCCACGTCAAGCTGCAGCTCCCCACGCGCGTGCCCGCCGCCCGCGACCGCTTCCGCTACGGCATGCCCGAGCAGATGCCCGAGTACGGCTGCCACGTCTACATGCAGGGGAACACGCTGCTGGTCACGGGTTGGGTCAAGGACCCCAAGATCCGCGCCCTCACCCACACCTCGCGCTCCTTCCCCGGTCAGTTCACGACCACCATCCCGCTCGAGCGGCCGATCGTCGGTTTCTCGAGCCGCCACGACGCCCACGGCCTGGTCGAGGTGGTCTGCTTCACCGACGCCGAAGCGCGCGAGCGCTGGCAGTGGAAGAGCCACTTCATCACCACCAAGTGCACCTCGTGCTCGATCTGCGAGCGCGTCTGCCCGACCAACGCGATCACCAGCGGCGACGAGCGCTACTTCATCGACCCCGACCTGTGCATCAACTGCTCGGTCTGCGGCGTCTACTGCCCCTTCGACGCGATCGACGACAGCCGCGAGGTCCTGGTCCAGAAGATCAAGCCCAAGAAGGTGCCGAAAGCCCTGGTGCACGAGGAGCTCTGCACCGGCTGCGAGTTCTGCGTCGACGTGTGCCCCTTCGAGGCGCTCGAGATGAAGCCGCTCACCGAGAGCGTCTACGGCCAGCCGCAGACCAACCAGGTCGCCTTCGTGATCGAGAAGAACTGTGTCTCGTGCAAGCTGTGCGAGCAGGTCTGCATCAAGGACGCCATCGAGGTCCCGCGCGAGCACCAGTTCCAGGACATCGGCATGTCCTTCATGAGCTACCTGACCGACGACCACTGAGCCCGCCCGCCGGCCCGGTACGCCGCGGGCCATCCGGACGGGGGTACCGAGACCGGCGGAACCCGTCCGGTCTCGGTACCGATGAAGGGGAAGGACGGCCGGACGGTCGCTGCCCGTCAGGGTGCCGGCAGGAGCATCAGGGACTTGCGCAGGGGTCCGGGCATGCCCGCGATCTCGATCCAGCCCGTGAAGAGGATCGAGCCGTCGCTGCCGACGCTCATCGGCTCGGTCCCCGGCAGCAGCAGGCTCGCGAGGGCGTACGGGTCGGCCTGACCGTCGCCGTCGAAGTCGACCGGGTCGCCCTGCCTGAAGACCCGGCGCCCCCTGCGATACAGGCCGGGAACGTTACCGGAGTCATAGGTGTGTAGGACGAGGCGCCCTTGGGGGTCGAGCGCGAAATCGGTCCAGGAGTGCACACGGATCGGGTGACCGTCGACGGTGTCGAAGTCGCGCAGGCGGATCTGGCCGTCGACGACGATCACATCCTGGTGGGGAAAGAGCGAAATCCGAAGGGCCCAGTTGCCGCTGTCGTTGATTCCAACCTGCCGCACATAGGTCCAGATCTCGCCCGGAAGGCCCCCAGCCTCGGGTGGTACCGACTGACCCGAGTAGGGCAGCAGCGGGACGCCGCCGGCTTCGACCTGCGCGCCGTCCACGATCACGTAGGCGCGGTTGAATATCGGAGACACCTTCGAACTCACGATGGAGTGCTGGCCCAAGGGCGCCACTGCACTGAGGGTGGGATCCAGGTCCCGCAGATTGTGCGGCATACCGGGCACCAGACTCGGATCGACGACCACCTGCGCCGGGGAACCCATCCAGAGCTTGTTGCTCCGATACCAGTAAGGCACCCCGGTGCGCGTGATGCCCCCGACCGCGGGGAACCCTCCCCCGTGGAGATGACCGTTGTGGACGAGTCGATTCTCCACCCAGATTCCGTCCCAGTTGAGGTTCCCCGCGCCCGACGGGGCGATGCGGCTCCCGTAGGCAACGCGCCCCAAGTCGTCGAGGCCGATGGGGAGCAACCTCGAATCGACCTCGAAGTCTTGGTCGTAGCCAGAGTGGCTGCGCGCGCTGCGGAGCAACGTCGGCGGCATGGAAGCGCTACCGCCGACGATGTGGTTCTCGCTCACCCCGCCCTTGGTGACGCGTAGGTGCGCGGCCCAACCGCCGACGCCGTTGGTGGCCAGGCTCGAGATCCCGCTGATCGACCAACCCGGCCTGCCGGGCGCGGGATCGTCGATGCTCAACAGGACGCGCGGCACCTCTTGCGCCGCGGCCCACGGCGCACTCAGAAGGAGGGTCGCGAGGAAGATCGGATGGCGCATTCGGTAGGGTTCTCCTTGGATCCAAGGTCCGGACCTGGGCCCGGGGTTGACGGGTTGGTGCCGCGGCGGGCGCCCCGCCCTCCGCCACTTCCAAAGGGGAGCTCCCGGCCAACCGTCACGCACATTCCCGCCGGCGGCCACCGCGCCCCACCCTCGGCTACACTCGACGCCCATGGAGGGAGCGCAGGGGGACGGGCGGGATCCGCCTTCCGAGCAGCCCGCCGAGTCGCTCTTCGCCGAGTGGCTCGTGCGGCGCGAGGAGGGGCAGGCGGAAGACCTGGAAGAGCTGTGCCGACGGCACCCGGGCCTCGCGGACGAGCTGCGGTCCATGCAGCGCCGCCAGGAAGAGCTCGACGAGCTGATCGCGCGCTTCGGTCTCGCCGGCTCGCTCTCCGAGCGGCTCGCGTCGCACTTCGGTTCGGGGGTCGATCCCAAGGTCGAGCTCGAGGGCGAGGACGCGGACCCCGGCGACTTCACCGCCAAGGTCGTGGGCCGCCTCGCGGGGCGCGCGGCGTCGACGCGCTATCGGCTCAAGGGTCAGGTCGCCGAGGGCGGCATGGGCGCGATCCTGCGCGTGTGGGACGAGGACCTGCGCCGGCACCTGGCGATGAAGGTCATCCTGGGCCGGCGCGAGGCGCCGAGCGACGCCACGCCGCCGGTCGACCGGCGCCAGCTCGCGCGCTTCCTCGAGGAAGCCCAGGTCACCGGCCAGCTCGACCACCCCGGCATCGTGCCCGTGCACGAGCTGGGGCTCGATGCCCAGGGTCGGGCGTACTTCACGATGAAGCTCGTGAAGGGCCGCGACCTGAAGGCGGTCTTCGATCTGGTCGCGACCGGCGAGGAGGGTTGGAACCCGGTGCGCGCCCTGGGCGTGCTCCAAAAGGTCTGCGAGGCCATGAGCTACGCCCACGACAAGGGCGTGATCCACCGCGACCTCAAGCCCGCCAACATCATGGTGGGCCGCTACGGCGAGGTCTACGTGATGGACTGGGGCCTGGCGAAGATTTTGGGCCGCGAGGAGGCGCGCGATGTCCGCCTGCGTCCCGATGCCAGCAGCGGCCCGACGGTGATCCGCTCGGATCGCCGCGAGCACGCCGCCGACACGCCCGACTCGCCGCTCTACACGATGGACGGCGACGTGGTCGGCACCCCGGCCTACATGCCGCCCGAGCAGGCGGAGGGCGACCTCGAGGCCATGGGCCCGCACTCGGACGTCTACGCCGTGGGCGCGATGCTCTACCACTTGCTCGCGGGCCACATGCCCTACGTGCGCACCGGTCAGCGCGCCAGCAACTACGCCGTCTGGCGCTGGGTGAAGGAGGGCCCGCCGACTTCGCTCGAGCGCGAGGCCCCCACCGCGCCCGCGGAGCTGGTCGCGATCGCGGACCGCGCCATGGCCCGCGACCCGCGTAATCGCTACCCCGACATGCCCGCCCTCGCCCGCGACCTCGCGGCCTACCTCGAGGGCCGCGTCGTCTCCGCCTACGAGACCGGCGCCTGGGCCGAGGGCAAGAAGTGGATCCGCCGCAACCGCGCCCTCGCCACCTCCCTCGCCGCCGCGGTGCTGATCCTGGTGGCCGGGATCGTCACCAGCCTCCTGTACGCGGGCGAAGCGCAGCAACAGGCCGAACGCGCCGATCGCGAAGCACAGAGCGCCAGGGATCTGGCCGCAGCCGAAACGCAAGCCCGACTCACCGCCGACCGCCTCCGGGAAGAAGCCCAGGACCGTGAACGCGAACTCCGCGTCCGCGGCCTGATCCAGGACCTCGCCGCCTTCGACGCCGCCAGCCAGTCCCTGGACTACGCCCTGCGCCAGAGCGAGCCCTCCCACGTCTGGTGGCCGCGGCAAGCCCGCCTGCTGCTTCAAGGCCAGGAGGAGGACCTTGCTCGCGGCCTACCCTGGCGCCCGGGCCTCGCCGAAGCCCAGCGACGCCTGGCCGAACTGCGCGCTCGCGCCATGGATCCCACCCCCGAGGACTCTGTAGATGGCGAGCGCCGCGTCTGGCGCTTCGAGAACAGTGACGAGGAGTGGTGGCACGGCCAGTTGAACACGCTCGTCGGCGACCTGCAGCGCCTGGAGGAGCGTCTGGGGTTTGTCCTGCGCTCGGTCGAGACGCCGGAGGCCGTGGCGGCGTGGAAGGAGGCGATCGCCGCCATCGAGGCCCATCCCCGCTACGGTGGCCTGAAGCTCGCACCCCAGATCGGACTCCTGCCGATCGGCCCCGACCCCGTGAGCGGGCTGTGGGAGTTCGCGCACCTCCAGACCGGTGAGCCACCCCGGCGCAGTACGGACGGCAAGCTCGAGCTCACGGGCGAGACGGGCCTGGTCTTCGTGCTGCTGCCTGGCGGTCGCTTCTGGATGGGAGCGCAGAGGAGCGACCGCGAGGGCCGCAACTACGACCCGCAGGCCGATGACAACGAGTCTCCCGTGCACGAGGTGGCGCTGTCGCCCTTCTTCCTCTCGAAGTACGAGATGGCGCAGGGGCCGTGGCGGCGGATCGCGCGCAGGTACAGCGTCGACACGCGCTATTCCCCCCTTAGACCACAGCACTGGGTGAACTGGGAAGACTGCATAGCCGAACTCGTACGGGCGGATGCCTGGATCACGCTGCCCACGGAAGCCCAGTGGGAGTACGCCTGCCGCGCGGGCACGGACACTCCGTGGTGGACGGGTCCAGACGCGGATAGCCTGCGCGGTAAGGAGAATGTCAAGCTGAACGACGATGCAGGGGCGACCATGCACATCGGCCGGCTTGCCGCGAACCCCTTCGGCCTGCACGAAATGCACGGCAGCCTAGGGGAGTGGTGCCTGGACGGCAGTGGCGCTCAGTATGGGACCGAGCTGCGAGTCGACCCTTTAGATCCTGCGGATCAATCCCACGAGCGGAGCCTCCGCAGCGGCGAATCCTGGAACGGGCCCATGTTTTCGCGCTCGTCGTACCGCGGCTGGTACGAGCCCGGCTTCCGCAGCGGCGGGATCGGCCTTCGGCCCGCCAGGCGCATTACGCCTTAGGACTAAACAACGGCTCTCCTGCCCATTTAGTGGAAGCGCGCGGGCTTCCACTAAAGGCGCAGGAGAGCCTATACAACTTCACCCCGCCGGGGGTCCCGACCCCCCGGAACGAGGCTCCGAGCTGGAGCCGCGTGCGCAGCCGCGAGCGGAAGATCGGGGCCGGAGTCGGCCTGGTCCAGCACGCGCTCCAGGCCGAGCGCCGGGAGCAGGTGCTCTACATCCAGATCCCCGACTCGGACCCGGCGGGGGTCGTCTCCGCGGCGCGCGACTTCTACGAGCTGTTCCGCGTCGAGGGGCCGCCGCCGCGCGACCTGCGCTCCCTGGCCGCGTCCATCGCCGAGCTGGCGCGCCGCGGCTACGTGGTCGCGGTGGACGAGTTCCAGTACTTCCACCGCAAGGCGATCTACGAGTTCACGTCCCACCTCCAGCTCGAGGTGGACCGGCTCACTCGAGAAGCCGAGCGCGTGCGGGGCGGTCTGATCGTCCTGGGCTCGATCCACACCGAGATGTCGGCGCTGCTCGAGGATCGCCACGCGCCGCTCTTCGCGCGTCTCACGCACCACTTCGACCTGCCGCACCTCGACATCGCGTCGGTGCTCGAGATCCTGCGTGCCCACGCGGATCCCAGCCCCGAGCGCCTGCTCTTCCTGTGGAACCTGTTCGAGGGCGTGCCGAAGTTCTACCGGGATGCCTACGAGGAGAGAGTTCTCGGCGCGGGCAGGCGGGAGCTCTTGGGGGAGCTCTTCTTCTCGAGTTCCTCGCCCCTGCGCGGCGAAGCGGAGAACTGGTTCCTGCGCGAGCTGCGCGGGCGCTACGACCTCGTGCTGAAGTTCATCGCGCGCCATCCCGGCTGTTCGAACGGCGAGCTGGCCGAACACGCCCGCTCGGTCGAGCCCGAGAGCGAGACGCAGGTCGGCGGCTACCTGAAGGTCCTCCGGGAGCGGTACCGGATGGTGTCGCAGCTCCAGCCGATCTTCGCCAAGGCCACCGCGCGCAACGGGCGCTACTACATCAGCGACAACTTCCTGCGCTCCTGGCTGGCGGCCATCGCGACCCCCGCGGCCTCGGTCAACTTCCGGCCGGTCGACGAGCTGGTGAAGGAAGCCGACGAGCGGCTGGCTGAGGCGGAGGGCCATGGTCTGGAGAAGCTCGTGGGAACCCTCTACGCGGAGCGCAGCCGCAAGAAGCTCGAGGGTTTCCGCCTGAGCCAGCGCGTCGAGGGCTACTGGGATCGAGGCGACACCGAGATCGACCTCGTGGCGCTGAACGAGGCGGATCGCGTCGTGCGACTGGGCTCCTGCAAGCGCTCCGCCGATCGCCTGGCGCCCGACTTCGCCCGCTTCGACCAGCACGTCGCGCGTTTCCTCGCACGCACCCCGCGGGTGCGGGGCTGGACCGTGGAGAAGGCTGCCATCGCTCCCCGGCATTCCCCGGAGACCCGCCGCGCAGCCGAGCGCGCGGGCTACCTCGCCCAGGATCTCGAGAACCTCGTCGCGGGGCTGTGAGTCGGCAACGACCCGTCGCTGGGCACCTTGGACCGCTAGGGCATCCGTCGGGGCCACCACGAAACCGGGCCGGGGTCGGTCGGGGGAACGGGGTGGCCTACTTCTCGGGGCGCAGGGGGCCGTCGGTGCCGTCGAGGCCGCGGGAGCGGGGGCGGCCGAGGAGGGACGCGGGGCGCACGGTGTCGCGGCCGTACTTCTTGCGCAGCTTGTCGAGGCCGGCGCTGGCGGATTCGAGGCGCTCGCGGGAGCGCATCCAGGACGAGCGTTCGTCGCCCGGGCGATCGCTTGCGCCGAAGAGCGTCTCCTGCACGGGGGTGCGCACGTCCTCGAGGTTCGAGACCTGCACGCCGACCAGGCGCAGGGGGCCGGGGGGGATGCGCTCGAGCAGCTCGCGGGCCGTGGCGTAGAGGCGCGCGCCGAGGTTCGTCGCCAGGGGCAGGGTCTGGGTGCGCGTCACGGTCGTGAAGTCGGCGTAGCGCGCCTTGAGGGTCACCGTGCGGCCGCGCAGGCCCTTGTCCCGCAGGCCGAAGGCCACCTCCTCGCAGAACTCGAGCAGGAACACGCGCAGCTCCTCGCGGCTCTCCACGTCCTCGGGGAAGGTGCGCTCCATGCCGTGGGACTTCTCCTCGCGGCGCGGCGTGACGCGGCGCGCGTCGATCCCGTGGGCGAGGTCGTGGATCCAGGCGCCGCTGGCGCCGAACAGGCGCACGACCTCCTCCCGCGGGCGCGAGGCGAGCTGGCCCACGGTGGTGATCCCCAGGGCCTCGAGGCGCTTGGCGCTGCGCTCCCCCACGCCGTAGATCTTCGACACGGGCAGCGGGTCGAGCACCTCGCGCACCTCGTCGGGGCGGATCACGCGGAAGCCCGCGGGTTTGTCGAGGTCCGAGGCAAGCTTGGCCAGGAACTTCGAGGGCGCGACGCCCACCGAGGCCACCAGATTCGTCTCGCGCAGGATGTCGCGCTGGATGGCGCGGCCGATCTCGACCGCGTCGCCGAAGAGGCGCTCGCAGCCCGCGACGTCGAGAAAGGCCTCGTCGAGGGAGAGCGGCTCGACCAGCGGCGTGTAGCGCCGGAAGATGCCCATGATCTGGCGCGAGACCGCGGTGTAGCGCTCGAAGTCCGGCGGCAGGAGCACGAGATCGGGGCACAGGCGCCGCGCCTGGGCGGTGGGCATGGCGCTGTGCACGCCGAAGCGGCGCGCCTCGTAGCTGGCGGCGCTGATCACGCCGCGGCTCGTCGCCGGACCCCCGACGCACACCGGCAGGCCGACGAGCGAGGGGTTGTCGCGCACCTCCACGGACGCATAGAAGGCGTCCATGTCGACGTGCAGGATCGAGAGCGGGGGGCCGGCGGCCATCCCGGTCAGGGTGCCCGAGGGGCCCTCGATCCGTCAACGCGCCGGGCGTCGGTGCCCCGTGGCGGGTTCCGTGGCGGGCTCCGCGGGGGGGCCCTCGGACAGGTCGGGCGGCAGGGCGGCGCGCCAGCCGCGGCGCAGGAGCCGGGCGAGTTCCTCCTCGACCTCGGCCAGCTCGGGGTCGCCGGCCAGGTTGCGGCGCTCGCCCGGGCCCTGGTAGTCGTAGAGTTCGCGCACGCGATACTCGCGGGCCGCGTCCGTCCACTCGATCAGGCGATAGCGGTCGGTGCGCACGGCGCGGCCGACGAGATTGCCCACCCCCGGCGCGTGGCGCGGGTAGAGGTGGAAGGCCGCCCGCTTCCAGGGGCGCGAGGGATTCTCGAGCAGGGGGACGAGGCTCGTCGACTCGAGGTTCGCCGGCGGCGCGAGGCCACACAGATCGGCCAGGGTCGGGTAGAGGTCGCCCAGCTCGACGAGCGCCTCGCTGTGCGCACCGACGAGGCCCCGCCCCGGCGCGCGCACGATCAGCGGCGAGCGCACCGCGCGCTCGTAGTTCGTGTGCTTGCCCCACAGGCCCAGGTCGCCCAGGTGCCAGCCGTGGTCGCCCCACAGGACGACGACCGTGTTCTCCGCAAGCCCCAGGCGCTCGAGCGCATCGAGCAAGCGGCCGACCTGCGCGTCGATGAAGCTCGTGCAGGCGTAGTAGCCGCGCAGCAGATGATCGATCGTCTCGGAGTCGAACTCGTCGCGGTCGGGCACGTTCCAGTAGGCGCGCACCTCCATCGAATTGCGGCGCGTGAACTCGGGCGCCCCCTCGGGGTGCGTGCGCGGCTCGTCCGGCGTCAGGCTGCCCGGCGGATAGAGGTCCCAGTACTTCTTGGGCGCGACGAAGGGCAGGTGGGGCTTCAGGAAGCCGACGGCGAGGAAGAAGGGCTCGTCCCGGTGGCGCTCGAGGAGCTCGATGGCGCGCGCCGCGATCAGGCCGTCGCCCAGCTCGTCGTCGTCGACCTCGGGCGCTTCCCAGGCGAAGAAACGCACGCGGTGTTGCTCGACGGGGTGCTCGCGACCCTCTTCCTCCAGGCGCGCGATGGCCTCGCGCGTCTCCTGTGAGCCGTAGTAGCGCTGCCAGCGCTCGGGCCGCCAGGGCGGCTCGCTCCAGGCGCGCGGGTCGTCGAGCTCCCCGAGGCCATGCTGAACCTTGCCCAAGGAGAAGGTCTTGTAGCCCGCGCGCAGGAAGAGCTCGGGCAACACCACGTGCTCGGGCAGGGCCGCGCGGTAGTTGGTGACCGTGTCGGCCACGCGGTGCGTCTCGATCCGCATGCCGGTCAGCACCGAGGCCCGCGAGGGCGTGCAGATCGCCATCGAGCAGTAGGCGCGCTGGAAGGCGACGCCCTCCGCCGCCAAGCCGTCGATGCGCGGCGTGCGCGCCCGCTCGTCGCCGAAGCAGCCCAGGCTCGGCCGCAGGTCGTCGACCGAGATGAACAGCACGTTGGGAGCGCGCGCGGGACGCGCAGCGGTGGTGCCCGCATCGGGCTCCCCGCGACCGCAACCCAGGAACGCGATCGAGAGCGCGCACAGGACCGCGACCCGGCGCGGGGAGGATCGCCGGGCGAGGTCCACGGCGCCCGAGCCCAGCTCGCCCGCGCGTGCCCCACCCGCACGACCCAACCCGCCACGAGCGCTCATGCGAGGGCCAGGGAGCGCGTGTCGCGCAGACGCCGGACCAGGGTCAGGAACTCGTCGAAGGGAACGGTCTCCTGGTCCTTGGTGCCGCGTCGGCGCAGGGTCACCGTGCCCTCGGCCGCCTCGCGGTCGCCGGCGATCAGCATGAACGGGACCTGGGCCTCCTGGGCGACCTTGATCTTCTTGTTCATGTGGCCCGGCTCCAGCATCGCGTCCACGCGCAGCAGCTCGGCCTCGAGGCGCCGCGCGAGCACAGCGCAATAGTCCGCGTGTTGCTCGCGGATCGGGAGCAGCGCCACCTGGGTCGGCGCGAGCCAGACCGGGAACTTGCCGCCGAAGTGCTCGATCAGCACGCCCACGAAGCGCTCCAGGCTGCCGAGGATGGCGCGGTGCACCATGATCGGACGCTTCTGCTTGCCGTCGACGTCCGTGTAGTGGAGGTCGAAGCGTTCGGGCAGGTTGAAGTCGCACTGCACGGTGGCGTTCTGCCATTCGCGGCCCAGGGCGTCGCGGATCTTGTAGTCGATCTTGGGGCCGTAGAAGGCGCCGCCGCCCTCGTCGAGCACGAGCGGCAAGCCGCGCATCTCGGCCGCCTGACGCAGGGCCTCGGTGGCGCGTTCCCAGACCGCGTCGTCGCCGATGGTCTTCTCGGCCGGCCGCGTGGCGAGGTAGGCCGTGTACTGGAAACCGAAGGCGCTGAAGATGCGGTCGATGAGCTCGATCACGCCCGCGATCTCGGCCGGGAGCTGTTCGGGCGTGCAGAAGATGTGCGCGTCGTCCTGGGTGAAGCCGCGCACGCGCAGCATGCCGTGCAACACGCCCGAGCGCTCGTAGCGGTAGACCGTGCCGAGCTCGGCCCAACGCAGGGGCAGCTCGCGGTAGGAGCGGCCGCGGTTCTGGTAGACGAGGATGTGCCCGGGGCAGTTCATGGGCTTGACCCGGAAGGGCTGCTCCTCGATCTCCATCGCCCCGTACATCATGTCGCCGTAGTTCTCGAGGTGACCCGAGACGGCGAACAGGGTCTCGCGCGCGACGTGCGGCGTGTAGACCGGCTTGTAGCCGGCGCGGGTGTGCAGCTCCCACCAGAAGCTCTCGATCTCGCGCCGCACGACGCCGAGGTTCGGGTGCCAGAAGACGAAGCCGCCGCCGGCCTCGGAGTGGGTGCTGAACAGATCCAGCTCCGTGCCCAGGCGCCGGTGGTCGCGCAGCTTGACCTCCTCGAGCCAGGCGAGGTGCGCCGCGAGGTCCTCCTCGGACCAGAAGGCCGTGCCGTAGACGCGCTGCAACATCGGGCGCGTCTCGTCGCCGCGCCAGTAGGAGCCCGCCAGCGAGAGCAGCTTGAAGGCGAAGGGCCGATCGAGGCGATCGACGTGCGGGCCCTCGCACAGGTCGGCCCACTCGCCGTGGCCGTAGAAGGTGATCGGCTCGTCGGCAGGGATCAGGTCGAGGGCCTCGACCTTGTAGTCCTGGCCCGCGGCCGCGAGGCGCCGGCGCGCCTCCTCGCGCGTCACGGTCTCGCCGCGGATCTGTGGGCTCTGCTTGGCGATGCGGCGCATCTCCTTCTCGATGCGCGCCAGGTCCTTCTCGGTCAGGGGCTCGGGAAGGTCGAAGTCGTAGTAGAAGCCGTGCTCGATCGCGGGGCCGAAGCCGAAGCGGACCCCGGGGTACAGACGGCCGACGGCCGAGGCCATCAGGTGCGCGGCGGAGTGCCGCAGAGTCGACAGCGGAAAGGGCCCCTCGACCGGAGCGACCCGCTCCAGCTCCCCCACCTGGGGAGCGCGCTCGTTCTCTGCCATGGCAGACGAATCCTTCGTTTGGTGCGCGGGAGCTCGAAGGCGCGCCGTCCCCACCTGGGCCGACCGCCGCGCCCCCGTCCCGCATCGGGCGCGCGCGACAAGCCTACTCCCGCGTGCAAGGCCCAGCAAACCGCGGGCGGTTGGCCTGATCAGGGCGCGTCGGCGGTCCAGCGGCGGACCTCGAGCTCGAGCTGGATCCCGCTGCGCTGGGCCACGTGGTCGCGCACGCGCTCGATCAGCTCGAAGACGTCCGCGGCGCTCGCGCCGCCCTCGTTGACGATGAAGTTCGCGTGCCGCGCGCTCACCACCGCGCGGCCGACGCGCAGGCCCTTGCCGCCCAGGTCGTCGATCAACCTGCCCGCCGAGCGGCCCGCGGAGCGCTCGGGGTCGGGGTTCTTGAAGATGCAGCCCGAGGACGACTCGGTCACCGGCTGGGTGCGGTTCTTCTCGGAGAGGTACTGGCGCGCGGCCTCGCGCACCGCGGCGCGCGTCGAGACCGCCAGGCGTAGGACGACCGCCACCACGATCCGATCCCCGAGCCCCGCGTCGCGGTAGCGCGGCGAACACGCGGCCCGCGGGCGGTCGTGGAACACGCCCTCCGAATCGACGAGCCGCACCTCCTCCACCACGTCCCACAGGTCGCCCCAGCGACCGCCGGCGTTCATCGCCACGCCGCCGCCCGCGCGACCGGGAACGCCGATCAGCCCCTCGAGGCCGCTCCAACCGAGGTCCGAGGCCGCGCGCACCAGGCGCGGCAGGCTCGCGCCGCACCAGGCCACCAGACGCGGGTCGTTCTCGCGCGCCTCGGGCGCCATGCGGCCGCCCAGGCGTTCTTCCCCGCCCTCGTCGAGCGGGCTGCCCTCGGCCGCGGCGCTGGGTCGGAACAGACGGTCGAGGCGCTCGGTGGCGATCACGACCCCCGGCAGGAGCCCGTCGGCGACGAGCAGGTTCGCACCGCCGCCCAACATCCGCACGGGCAGGCCGTGCTCGCGCGCGACGACCAGGGCCGCGCGCAGCTCCTCCTGATTGGCGGGCTCGAGCAACCACTCGGCCTCGCCGCCCACCTTCATGGTCGTCCTAGACCACAGGGGTTCCCGGGCGAGGGCTGCGCAGGGCCAGGCGATTCGTGAGTTCACCGCGGATCCGATCGACATCTCCGGCCCCCAGGACGAGCAGCGCCGCGCCGCCCGGCAAGCCGTCCAGGACGGCGTCCATACTAGCCGCGAGCCCACCCGGGGCACGCGCGTCCACGCCGGCGCGCACCAGGCGCCGCGCCAACTCCTCGGCCCCGTTCGGGAACGTGTCGCCCTCGCCCGGGGCCAGGGCGGCGCGGGCGCCGTAGACCTCGCTCACCACCACGCGCTCGACGCCCCGCAGGCTCTCGACGAACTCGTCCATGAAACGCGCGGTGCGGCTGTGTTGGTGCGGCTGGAAGAGCACCACCAGCGGCTTGCCGGGCAGGGCGCGGCGGGCCGCGTCGAGGGTCGCGCGCACTTCGGTCGGATGGTGCGCGTAGTCGTGCACGACCT
>CAYMYN010000021.1:26921-93538 GCA_964394665.1 uncultured Planctomycetaceae bacterium | reverse complement strand
GCCGAGGGGACGCCGGCGCAGCTCGCCCTCGAGCGACGCCTGCGCGCGGCCCTCGACCCGGGCGGCGTGTTGGCCTCGGACCTGCGCCGTCCCGATCCCGTCTGACGCGCCCGCCATGGACTCCCCGACCCTGATCGACTACGCGCGCAGCCTCGACTGCATCCACTGCGGGTTGTGCCTGGCGACCTGCCCGACCTACCGCATCACCGGACGCGAGGCCTCGAGCCCCCGCGGCCGCGTGCACCTGATGCGCGCCGTCGCCGAGGGCGAGCTCGAGCCCGACGCGGAGTTCGCCGAGGAGATGCGCTTCTGCCTGGTCTGCCGGCACTGCGAGACCGTCTGCCCCTCGGGCGTGCAGTTCGGTGCGATGATGGAGCACACCCGCGGCGAGCTCGAGCAGGCGGCCCCCTCGCCGCTGCTCGCGCGCGTCCTGGCCCGCGTGGGGTACGAGGGCGTGCTCACGCGGCGCTGGGCCCTGCGCGGGTTGGCAGCGTCGCTGCGGGGCGCGCAGGTGCTCGGCCTCACGCGGCTCGCGGGGCTACTGGGCGCGCGCGGACGGGCGCTCGCGAACCTGCCGCCCGTGCCGCCGCGCGCCGAGCGCCGGCCTCTCCCCCCGCTCACGCCGGCCGAGGAACCGCGCTTGGGCGCGGTCGCGTTGCTCGAGGGCTGCGTGGCCAGCGAGCTGCTCGGCCGGGTGAACCGCGCCAGCGCGCGCGTGCTCGCCGCGGCGGGGCTCGAGGTGCGCACGGCGAGCGGGCACGTCTGCTGCGGCTCGCTGCACGCGCACAACGGCCGGAGCGCGACGGCGCGCGAGCTCGCCCGCGACACGCTCGAGCGCTTCGACGCCCTGCGGGGCGCGGATGGGGCCCCGCTGACGCTGGTGGTGAACAGCGCCGGGTGCGGTTCGCACCTGACGCAACTCGCCGCGCTCTTCGAGCCCGGGACCGACGAGCACGGGCGCGCGCGCGCCCTCGCCGAGCGCACCCTGGACCTCTCGGTGTTGCTCGCCCGCGAGCCGTATCGGACCCGGCTCGCCTCGCGGCTCGCGCAGCCGACCGACGTCGCCGGCCCGATCGCGTACGACGACCCCTGCCACCTGTGCCACGGCCAGGGCGTGCGCGCCCAGCCGCGGGCGTTGCTCGACCTCGTGCCGGGCCTGCGGCGCGTCGAGCTCGCCGATCCCGAAGCCTGCTGCGGATCGGCGGGGGTGTACTCCCTGGTGCGGCCGGCGGCGGCGGGCGAGATCCTGGCCCCCAAGCTCGAGGACCTCGAGCGCAGCGGCGCGCGCACGCTCGTGACCGCCAATCCCGGCTGCCAGATCCAGTGGCAGGGAGGCCTTGGCGCCGCGGACCGCGACGTCGAGGTCCTGCACCTGGCCGAGGTGCTCGAGCGCGCGCTGATCGGGTGAGGGGCCGGGCTACCGGACCACCGGGGGCAGGGCCTCGAGCAGCTCGCGCACGGGGGCCAGGCTCGAGCCGTGGCGCGGCGGCCAGATCGCGACCAGCATCCAGGCCCGGCCCGGGCGGGCGAGGTCGACGCGCACCGAGTCGCGGAAGACGGGACTTCCGCCCTCGAGTCGGTAGTGGCGCTCGCGGACCGCGCGGGCGGCCAGGCCGTGCCAGGGGAGCACCGCGCGCTCGAGCGGCGCGCGGCCGCCCTTGCGATCCAGGTCCTCCAGGCTGCGGAAGCGCACCTCGTCGAAGTGTCGCCGGCGCACGGCCTCGGCCCGTCCGCGCGGCAGGCGCACGAGCAGCACCCGTTCGGGCGGTCCGCCCTCGGCGAGGCTCGTGGCCGAAGCCCAGTCGACCTTCGTTCCGGCGGAGGGACCCGCGCTCGGCGGCGGCTCGACCCGCGCGAGCTCCGCGCCCGGTTCCTCGCCGAGCGCCGCGCCCGGCGCCCCCAGCGACACCACCGACTCGCCGCCCGGGAGGATCGCGGCCCCGCGCACGCCGAGGCCGAAGGGCAACGCGCCCAGCGTGAAGCCCTGGGCGAGGAGCGCTTCGCCGTCGACCTCGCGCGCCGACGGTCGCAGGGCGGACCAGGCCGCGACCGCGAGCAGCAGCAGGCCCAGGAGCACCCCGATCGCGCCGCCGGTGCTCTCGCGCGGGGCTCGGGTGATGGCGACTCCGGGATCCATGCTTCGCTCCGCGCCTGGGGAGCCGCGGGGACGTGCGGCCCGCGGGATCCTCTCCCCGGCTCCTTCAGCGATCGGGGCCGATGTGGAAGGGTTCGAGGACGCGCACGAGGTACTCGGCGGGGATCGGCTCGTCGCCCCCCGCCGCGCGGAAGACCTGCAGGAGGACCACGCCCGGCGTCCCGGGTGGCGTGACGTCGAGCAGGACCGCGGCGCCGCTGGGGTCCACCAGCGCCTTCGGGAAGCCGGGCGGGAGCTGGGGCGTGGGCTCGCCGCCGCCCGGCACCAGGAATCGCACGCCGGCCAGGCTGCGGCCCTGGACCGCGAGCTCGAGGGGCTCGACCTGCTCCCGCCGTCCCCCGACGCCCGCCAGAGTGCGGTCCGTGGGATCGAGGGCCTGCTCGCGGGCCTGGCTCGCACGCTCGGTGTCCGCGACGTGCGTGAACATCAGGACGTACCCGCCGTCGGTGGTCGGGTCCTGCAGGATGAACGCATCCACGCCGAGCGGGACGCGGAACACGAAGTCCAGGCCTTCGAGCGGCTCGTCGAAGGGCACGATGCGCGCCAGGTGCGGGAGCTGGTGCTCGGCATCGACCAGCCGCTTCGCGTAGAAGAAGAAGAAGCCCAGCGCCCCGCCGACCGCCAGGATCGCGAGCAGGCAGCCGCAGCCGCAGAACAGGAGCCAACGCGGAACGCCCTTGGTGGGCTCCGCCTGCTGCTCCCGGGGTAGATCCTCCCAACCTTCCTGTGCCATGGTTGTTCCTCGATGTGCGTGCGCTCGCGCTCGCCGCGACGTCGGTCAGTCCCAGGTGTAGAAACCCTGGCCGCTCTTCTTGCCCAGCTCGCCCCGGCGCACCTTGTCCCGCAGGAGCTGCGGCGGCGCGAAGCGTTCCCCGAGCTCGCGCTCGAGGTACTCCGCGATCCCCAGGCGCACGTCGAGCCCCACCAGGTCCGTCAGCTTGAGCGGCCCCATCGGGAAGCCGTACCCCAGGGTCATGGCCTTGTCGATGTCCTCCGGGCTCGCGACGCCGCTCTCGACCATGCGCATGGCCTCCAGTCCGATCGCGATCCCCAGGCGCGACGAGGCGAATCCCGGCACGTCCTTGACGCGGATCGGTTCCTTGCCCATCCGGCGCGCGAGCTCGAGCGCGGCTTGGACGGCGGCTTCCGAGCTGCGCTCGGTCTCGACCACCTCGACCAGCTTCATGATGTGGACGGGGTTGAAGAAGTGCATCCCGACCACGCGCTCGGGGTGCGTCGTGGCCGCGGCCAGGGCCGTGACCGGCAGGGACGAGGTGTTCGACGCGAGCAGGACGGCCGGCCCGCAGTGCTCGCCCAGCTCGGCGAAGATCGCGCGCTTGAGCTCGAGCTTCTCGGGCACCGCCTCGACGACCAGGTCCACCTCCCCCACCGCCTCGGCGAGCTGGGTCGTCCCGACCAGGCGCGCCAAGGTCTCGCGACAGACCTCCGGCGTCACCTTGCCGCGCTGCACGCCGACCTCGAGGTTGGCCGTCACGGAGGCCAGCCCGCGGGCGACCGCGGCCGCATCGATGTCGTACAGGCGCGTCTGGACGCCGTGCATGGCGAGCACCTGGGCGATGCCGTGCCCCATGGTGCCCGCGCCCAGGACGGCGGCGTGTCGAATGTCGAAGGTCTGCATGGGGAGCTCGCGGTCGGATTCGGTCGCCTTCAGGATCCCGGGGTCAGGACGATCTTGCCCAGCACCGCGCGGCGTTCGAGCAGCTCGTGGGCTTCGCGCACCGCCTCGAGCGGCAGCACGCGGTCCACCACCGGTCGCAGCCGGCCCTGGGCGACGAGGTCCAGGATCTCGGGGACGGCGCTGCGGGGCCCCATCGTGGACCCCAGCACCGATTGGTTCTTGATGAACAGGTGCGGGAGCAGGAGCTCGACCTTGGGTCCGGTCGTGCCGCCGCAGGTCACCAGTCGCCCGTTGCGGGCCAGCACGCGCATCGAGCCCTCCCAGGTGGCCGGCCCCACGTGCTCGACGACGACGTCGCAGCCGCGCCCGTCGGTCAGGCGCTTGACCTCCTTGGGCCAGTCGGGGGTGCGGTGATCGACGGCCGCGTCCGCGCCCAACTCGACCACGAGCCGCGCCTTGTCGTCGCCGCCGACGGTCGCCAGCACGCGCGCGCCCCGCTCGCGGGCGATCTGGATCGCCGCCGAGCCGACCCCGCTGGCCCCGCCGATGACGAGCACGGTCTCGCCCGGCCGCACCTGGGCGCGGCGCACGAGCATGCCCCAGGCCGTCAGGAAAACCAGCGGCAGCGCCGCGGCTTGGACCGGGTCGAGCCCCGCGGGCAGCGGCACGACGTAGCGGGCCTCGAGCACGATCTCCTCGCGGTCGTAGCCGTCGACGTGTTCGCCGCGGATGCCGTAGTCGTCCGAGAGGTGGTCGTCGCCCACGAGGTCGTGCGCGGAAGTCCCGGACGAGACGCCCGGGAGCAACACGACCCGTTGGCCGACCGTCAGACCCTTCACGCCCTCGCCGAGGGCCAACACCTCGCCGGTCGCGTCGCAGCCGGGCACGAACGGTAGGTGCGGGGGCAGGCCGGGCAGGCCGCGGCGCACCCACAGGTCGAGGTGGTTGACCGACACGGCGAGCACGCGCGCGAGCACCTCGCCCGGGCCCGGGAGCTGCGGCGGGAGGTCGACCAACTCGAGGACCTCGGGCCCTCCGTGACGCGCGATCTGGACGGCTCGCATGGACTTCCTCAGCGTCCGCGGAACTCGGGGGCCCGTTTGGCGACGAAGGCCGCGATGCCCTCGCGCGCGTCCTCGGAGGCGAAGAGCTTCGCCTGCAGCTCGCGTTCGAGGGCCAGGCCGGCCTCGAGGGGCAGGTCGATCCCGCCCTGCACCGCGCGCTTGACGTGCCCCACGGCCAGGGCGGCTTTCCCCGGCGTGCAGAAGCCCCGCGCGTAGAGCAACACCTCGGCCAGGAACGTGGCGTCGTCGGGCGCCTCCAGGACGCGATTCACCAGGCCCAGGCGCTGCGCTTCGTCGTAGTCGACGAGTTGGCCGCCCGCCATCAGCTCGATGGCCTTCGAACGGCCGAGCATGCGCGCCAGCCGCTGCGTGCCCCCCGTGCCGGGCAGCACCCCGAGGGCCACTTCCGGCAGACCGACGCGCCCGGAGCCCTTGCGCGCCACGCGCAGGTCGCAGGCCAGCGCGATCTCGAGCCCGCCCCCCACGCAGTGTCCGCCGAGCGCGCCGATCACCAGCTTGGGGGTGTGCTCGAGGCGCAGCAAGGTCTCGTTGGCGTGCAGGCAGAAGGCGTACTTGAAGCTCGGCGTGACGGCGTCGAGCATCGCGATGTCGGCCCCGGCGCAGAAGAACTTCTCGCCCGCGCCGGCGAGCACGATCACCTGCACCGCATCGTCGAAGCGCGCGCGCAGGATCGCCTCGTCGAGGTCGAGCATCATCCCGTGCGAGTAGCCGTTGGCGGGCGGGTTCGTCAGCGTGATGAGCGCCAGGCCCTCGCCCGCGGCGTAGGTCGCCTTGCCGCGGGGCAGGACCTCGGGGTTCCCCAGGTGGGGCGCGGTTCCGGCGCTGCTGTGCGTCATGGGATCCTCCGTCAACGGATCAGAGCTGGACTTCGAGGCAGGTTCCGCCGGTGGACTCGCACAACGCGACCCACCGGCGCTCGATGGGCCGCGACAGGTCGACCAGCACCGCGTCCAGGACCACGGCGCGGTAGCGCGTGTGGTGCTCGAACAAGACGCGCATCAGCTCGAGGTTCCAACGCCGCCCGCCGCTCGGCCGGCCGTCGCCGAAGACGATCAAGGTGTCGACGAGCGGATCCTCGAGGGCGGCCAGGCACGCGCCGAAGTAGTCGCCTTGCCCCCGGGCGCGCTGGCCCTCGAAGGCCTTCAGGGCGTCGCGCACGTTGCGTTCGGTCGCCGGCACGAGCGCCTTGCGCCACGGCAAGGGCTCGGCGGTGAAGGGGATCACGTTGAACTGCGTCGTCGCGGGCAGGGCCCGGAGCGCTTGCTGGAGCTCCCCATCGACCGCCTGCTTGCGCGTGCGTCCGCCCTCGCGCGGGTCCCACATCGAGCCCGAGAGGTCGATCAGGAACGCGACGCGCTCGGATTGGATCGCGAGGCCCGCGAAGGCCGCCGTGGCCTCGCCCAGCGAGTCCTTCGAACGCACGCGGCGCTCGCCCGCTCGCCAGGGATCGGGTAGGGCCGCGGCCCAGGCACGCCAGGGGCGCGCGTCGCGGCCGTGGCGCAGGCCCGAGAGCTCGCGCAGGAGACCGACCAGCTCGCGCTGGACGCGCGGGTCCGCTTCCAGCTCCAAGCGCTCGACGAGCAGGAGCAGCGCGTCGCGATGGCCGAGGCGCGCGAGCGTCTGGGCCGCACGCACCCGCACGGCGGCCAGGGCGTCGGCGGCCAGGGGCGCGGCGAGCTCGAACCCGGCGGCGTCGCCCAGGGAAGCCGCGGCGATGGCGACCGCGGCGCGCAGCTCGGGCCGACCGTCGGCGGCGAACCTGCCCACGCGCGCCCCGGCCCGATTCGGCACCACGGCCGCGAGGGCCAGCAGGGCGTCCGCGGCGAGGCGCGCATCGCGCTCGCCCAGGAGCGGCTCGAGCGCCGGCACGAGCCGCGCACCCGCGTCTCCCACCACGCGCCCGGCGCTCGCCAGGCGCTCGATGCTGAAGCACAGCATCGAGCGCAGCGCCCCGTCGCGGGCGCGCAGCGCGGGGGCGAGCGCGTCGGCGTCGACGGGGAAGGTCAGCCGCCCCAGGGCCTCGGCCACCCGCAGCGGGGCGTCGCCGCGACGGCCGTCCAGGGCCGCGACGATGCGCGCGGCGTGCGCGGCCTCGGGCCAGGCGCCGAGGGCGAGCTGGGCCTCGTCCGCGACCATGCCCTCGGGGTCGGACAGCAGCCCGAGCAGGCGTTCGAGCGCCTCGGGGGACCCGACGCGCGGCAGCTCGGCGGTCGCCCGCCGGCGCACGTCCGCGTCGCTCGAACCGAGACGCGGTTCGAGCGCGGCGAGGTCCTGGGGCTGCGCCACCGCGACCGCGGCAAAGGGCACCCCGCACGCGGCCGAACGCCACGCGGACCCCCCCGCCACGCCGAGCAGGGCGGGCCCGAACAGGGCGCTGAGCCAGAACGCGAGCGGGGCGACCATGCGGCCCAACAGGGTAACGCGGAGCGCGCCGCCGGTCCTCCCTCCGCTCCGGGTGCTGGGCTCAGATCGTGGCCTGGTTCCCCGTGTCCAGGGTCTCGACCAGGCGCTGCGTCGCCGAGCGGCGCGCGTGGTCGTGGGTGCCGCCGATCTTGCGGCCGAAGATCTGCCCCAGGTTCTTCAGGCCCAGGGCGAAGTCGTCCAGCATCCCGTAGCCCGAGACGACCGCGTGCTGGTACCACAGGAAGGCGAGCAGGGTCCAGTCGAAGGCCGGGTTGCGCGGCATCTTGACCAGGCGCCGCACGAGCGCCTCCCCGCCCGGCGCGTAGACCGCGACGTTGAAGAGCTTCTGCAGGTTCACCACCTCGCGCAGGTCGTCGCGCATCATCTGCGAATCGCTCTGCAAGGAGGGCCCGATGTCGCGGTCGGCGTCCACGCGACCGCGCCGGAAGTCCTGGCGGCCGAGCTCGGTCGACTTGAAGGGCCGATAGATCAGGACCGTGCAGCCGTTGGGCTTGATCGCGCGGTTGGTGCGCACCGTCTCGAACATGTCCTCGAGGGTCTCCTCGGGCGCGCCCATGATGTTGTTCGTGCGGTAGGTGATGCGGTGCTTGCGCAGCAGCGCCGGCACGGTGTGCACGAACTCGTCGGTGTAGCCCTTCTTGTAGACGCGCATGCGCACGTCCTCGTTGCCCGACTCGAGGCCGAACTGCACCGAGACGCATCCGGCGCGCTTGAGCATCACGATCTCCTCCTCGTCGAGGTAGTTGATGTTGATGTTGCAAGCGAAGGGCAGACGCACCCGCTCGGGCCACTTGTCGGCGAATTCGGCCAACCAACCCTTCTTCAAGTTGAGCGCCGCGTCGCCGAAGTTGACCATGCGGAAGCCGGGATACCGTGCGAGGATGTCGTTCATCTCCTCGCACAGGTAGTCGACCGACTTGGTGCGGTTGAAGCGTTCGCCGGCCGCGCCGCTGACCCACTCGCGCTTCATCAGCGGCACGCTGCAGTAGGTGCAGTTGTTCTGGCAGCCGCGGCTGGCGTGCACCTGCATGACGCGCTTGGAGCGCAGGAACGGATAGCGGTAGAAGACGTCGACGTCGGGGAAGGGCAGGCTGTCGAGATCCTGCACGGCCGGCCGGATGGGGTTCACGAACGGCACCCCGTCGCGCAGCACGCCGACGTTGGGAATGTCCTCGACGCCGCGGCCCGCCTCCCAGGCCTCGACCAGGTCCAGGACCGCGAACTCGGCCTCGGCCTTCACGATCGCGTCGACGTACTCCTCGTCGTAGAGGATGTCGGCGTCGAACGAGGGGTGCGGCCCGCCCATCACGACCTTGAGGTGCGCCAGCTCCTGGCGCCAGGCGAGCACGTGCGAGCGGGCCCAGGTCTCCTGGCCGGTCGTCGCGTACAGGCCGATCACGTCGGGCCGCCAGGCGGCGACCGTGCGCCGGAAGGCCGGCTCCTCGCTGGTCACGAA
Source organism: uncultured Planctomycetaceae bacterium (assembly GCA_964394665.1). Lineage (GTDB taxonomy): Bacteria > Planctomycetota > UBA1135 > UBA1135 > CAYMYN01. Next base: position 84,779 of record CAYMYN010000021.1, on the reverse strand, counting down.
GGCCTGGACCTGGTGGCCGCGGGTGCGGAGCATCGCGGCCAGGACCTTGATGCCCTCGAACTCGTGGCAGGTGGTGACGGGGAAGGCGACGCGTGCCAAGGGTGCGCTCGGGGGGAAGCGGGGGGCGGCGCCCGGTCAGGAACCTGACGCCCGCGGGAGAGTGGAACCCCACCTTACCCCACGGTGCTGCCCCCCGCGCGGGCCCGGCGCGGATGCGCGAGGCCCGCGGGGACGCCGCGCCCGCGACCCGCGATCCCGTACCTGCGTGGTCCGAGATCGTCGTCCGCTGGACCTGCGACGTTCACGCGAGCTGGAGGGCCCGGGGTATGCTCGCCCCGCGCCCCCACGCCCCCACTCCTCCGCCCCACCTCCGCCGGACGCCCATGGTCAGGATCGCCCTCGTCCAGACCTTCCACCCCTACACGCAGCACACCCACGTCCATCCGCTGGGCGTGATGTCGATCGCGGCGGCGGCCCGCCAGCGCGGGCACGCCGACGTGCACCTGTTCGACATGAAGGTCGAGGGCTGGACCCCGGAGCAGGCCATCGAGGCGCTCGTCGCGCTGCGCCCCGACGTCGTCGGTCTCTCGGCCATGACCTACGAGGCCGGTTGCCTCCACGGGCTGGCGCGCCTGGTGCGCGAGCGGCTCCCCGCCGCGCGCATCGTGGCCGGCGGGCCGCACCCCTCGGTGGCCGACGGCGACGTGATGGCGGACCCCAACGTCGACTTCGTCGTGCGCGGCGAGGGAGAATACACCTTCGGGGACCTCCTGGACGGCTTGGTCGAGGGGCGCGCGGACTGGGAGGGCTGCCGCGGGCTCTCCTGGCGCGACGCCGAGGGGACCGTGCGCCGCGAGCCCGACCGCGCGCCGCCCGATCCCCTCGACGAGCTGCCCTTCCCCGCCTGGGACCTGATCGACCACGGGAAGTACCACAAGGTCCCGCGCGGCGGCGTGATCTACGCCCACCGCGAGTTCGCCACGCTGTTCTCCTCGCGCGCCTGCCCTTGGCGCTGCACCTACTGCCACAACAGCTACGGCAAGACGTTTCGCGCGCGCAGCGCCGAGCACGTCCTGGCGGAGATCGACCTCCTGGTGCGCGAGCACGGCGTGAAGGAGCTCGTCTTCATGGACGACATCTTCAACTTCAAGCCCGAGCGCGCCAAGGCCATCGCCCGCGGGCTGATCGAGCGCGACTACAAGCTCAAGCTCACCTTCCCCAACGGCTTCCGCGGCGACATCCTCGACGAGGAACTCGTGCTGCTCCTCAAGCAGGCCGGCATGTACCGCTGCATGGTCGCGGTCGAATCCGCGGTGCCGCGCATCCAGAAGGTGATGAAGAAGAACCTCAAGATCGACAAGGTCGAGCGCATCGTCGATTTCATCGCGCGCCAGGGCGTGATGGTGCACGGCGCGTTCATGCTCGGTTTCCCGAGCGAGACCGAGGAAGAGATGCACGCCACGGTCGAATGGGCCGCGCGGAGCTCCTTCCACACCGCGGCCTTCTTCCGCGTGATCCCCTTCAAGGGCACCGAGCTCTTCAGCCAGGTGGAGCAGGCCGGCGTCGCCCTGCCGGGCGATTGGTCGGCCTACGAGCCCTACCAGACCGAGATCAACCTCTCCTCGGTCCCCGAGGAGCGCATCACGCGCCTGCGGAACGGGGCCTATCGCCGCTTCTACCTGCGCCCCCGACGCCTGTGGCGCATCTTCAAGCTGATCCCCAACAAGCTGACGATGCTGCCCTACCTCTCGCTGCTCTTCGCCCAGCGCGCCTATGCGCGCTGAATGCCGGTAGCCGGCCCCCTGGGCCCGCGCTCCGATTTCCGGGGCACGGACCGACTCGCCTTGCCCGAGCGCACGCCCAGCGCGTATCCTGGGCCGTGCTGGGGGTTTCCCGCCCCTGGGCTCCATGCTCGAGGAGTCACCGCCCGATGGCCGGGTCGCCGAGGCGGCCGTGCAGCGCCTGTTGCGCCAGGGAGGAGAGTCCCTGCTCCGCGTCGTGACGCGCACCTACCTGGATCGCTGGCAGGAACGCGTGGGGGCACTCGTGGCCGCGATCGCGATCGGCGACCAGCCCGAGGTCCGGCGCCTGGCCCACAGCCAGCGTTCCTCGAGCGAGATGATCGGCGTCGTCGAGCTGGGCCGCCTGTTCGGCGATCTCGAGCAGGAGGCCACGTCGGGGACCTGCAGCGGGGCGCGGCGAGCCGCCGACGCCCTTTCCGATCTCGAAGCCGCATTGGGAGAGGTGCGACCATGGATCGAAAGCTGGACCGGCCGCTGATCGCGGTCGTCGAGGACAACGAGGACAACTGCGTGCTCCTGCACGCGCTGCTCGACGAGCGGTATCCCCTGGTCGTGTACACGAGCGGCCCGCAGGCCCTCGAGCGCCTGGAGCACGATCGGCCGGCGTTGGTGCTGCTCGACGTCTCCTTGCCGGGCATGGACGGCCTGGAGGTCCTGCGCCGCCTGCGGGAGTCCCCCGCGACGCGCGACCTGCCCATCGTCGCCCTGACCGCCCACGCCATGGCCGGGGATCGCGAACGGATCCTGGCCGAGGGCTTCGACGACTACATCTCCAAGCCGATCCTCGACGAGCAGTTGCTCTACGCGGCCATCGCGCGGCTCCTGGCACGCTCCGGCCCGGGGGATGCGCCGCGATGACGCCGTCCCAGGGCACCGGCTCGTTGGACCTGCCCTCGCGCCACCCCGAGGAACGCTTCGAGCGCATCGCGGAGCTTGCGCGGCGCCTCACCGGCCTGGGGACGTGCGTGCTCGCCTTCGTCGAGGACGGGCGCGTGTGGATCAAGTCCGGCCCGGGGTCCGGCGAGCCCGATCGGCCGCTCGCGGACTCGATCTTCGACCCCATCCTCGAGGAAGGGACGGCGATCGCGGTCCTGGACCTCGCGCAGGACGTTCGCTTCGCCGACACCGATGAGGCCCGACGCCTGGGCCCCGGACCATTGCTCGCCACGCCCGTGCGCGGGCCGCGGGAGTCGCCCGTGGGCGTCCTGGCGGTGTTCGGCGCGCCCGGCACGCTCCCCGAGCCGGAGGCGCAGCGCTGGCTGGCGGACACCGCCCTGCTCGTCGAGGGCGCCGTGGCGCGCGAGGCGCTCGAGCAGTGGCGGCGCGCCGTGCGCGAGCTGGGCGCCTCGCGCCAATTCCAGAACGAGGGACCCGACTGGCTCTTCGAGCACTCCCTCGACCTGATGGTGATCGCCAGCGTCGACGGCTACTTCAAGCAGGTCAGCCCCTCGTGGACCCGCACCCTGGGCTGGACCGAGGCCGAGCTGCTCTCGCGGCCCTACACCGACTTCGTGCACCCCGAGGACGTGTCGAGCACGGTCGAGGAGCGCGATCGACTCGGCGGCGGGACGGATACGCTCGTCTTCCAGAATCGCTACCGCCACCGGGACGGGTCGTACCGTTGGCTGCACTGGAAGGCGCACACGTCCCTCGAGCGCAACCTGGTCTTCGCCGTGGCACGGGACATCACCGACGCCAAGTTGGCCGAAGCCGACCTGCGCCGGGCCAAGGAAGCCGCCGAGGCAGCCAGCCTCGCCAAGAGCAACTTCCTGGCCGCCATGAGCCACGAGCTGCGCACGCCCCTCAACTCGATCCTGGGGTTCACCCGCGTGCTCCTGCGCTCGGAATCGCGCGAGTTCGGCGAGGTCGAGCGCGATTACCTGCGCCGCGTGCAGGCCAGCGGCGGCCACCTGCTGGATCTGGTCAACAAGGTGCTGGACCTGGGACGCGTCGAGACAGGGCGCCTGGTCCTCGTCCCCGAGCCCGTCGACGTGGCCGCGGTCGTCACGGACGTCACGAGTCAGCTCGAGCTGCTCGAACCCGACAAGCGTCTCGAGCTCGCGTGCGAGACGCCGCCCGGGCTCGTGTGCATCGTGACCGACATCGGCCGACTGCGGCAGATCCTCTTCAACCTGGTCGGCAACGCGCTCAAGTTCACCGAGCGTGGCTCGGTGCGCGTGGTGCTCGAGGCCGACGCATCCGGAACTCGCCCGCGCCGGGTGCGCGTGATCGACACGGGCCCCGGCATCCCGCCCCACCGACTCGAGGACGTCTTCGCCCCCTTCGAGCAGGTCGACGCGGGCACCGCGCGCCGGCACGATGGCGCGGGCCTGGGGCTCTCCATCGCCCGTTCCCTGGCCGAACACCTGGGCTTCCACATCTCGGTCGAGAGCCGCCCGGGCGAGGGTTCGACCTTCACCCTCGACCTCCAGCCGCCCAGAGTGTGAGAAGAATTCGAGCACTCTCGGTACGGCCGGCTTGCCGGCCGTCCAAGAAGCGTTCTGGGAGGCCGTCTGGATGGTCCGCTCCGGGCCGCTCGATTGTTTCTCGGCCTCCCAGCGGCTGAGCGGACCCTCAGCCCACGATCTTGCGCGGCGAGAGCGCGCGCAACAGGCTCTTGGCGCGGCTGCGCAGCTCCGCGCGCAGCTCGAGGTTCTCCTGGTGCTCGCGCCGCAGGGCCTCGTCGACCCGCGTCGCGAGGGCGTTGACCTCCGCGAGCTGCGCTTCGAGGTGCACCTGGTACGCGGCCCGTTGCGCGAGCTCCGCCGTCAGACGCTGCGCCGACTCGCGCAGCAGCTCGACCTCCGCCGCACGGGCCTCGACCTCCCGGCGGTGCAGGGCGAGCTGCTCGTCGGCGAGCGCCTGGCGCTCGACGAGCAGGCGTTCGTGGTCCGCCAGCGAACGCGCGTGCCCCTCGAGGTCGGCCCGCAGGGTCCGCGCCGTCTCCTGGGCGCGGGCTTCGGTGCGCTGGAGGGCGACGACGAGGTCCTCGTGTTCGGCGCACAGCTCCCGATGGCGGCGCTCCAGCTCGACGCGCACGGCCCGTTCCTCGGCCAACCATGCCGAGAGCTTCGCGCGCTCGTCCCGCTCGGCGTCGAGCAGCTCCTCGGTCTCCCCCAGGCGACCGCGGTGACCCGCCAGGTCCGCCTCGAGGTCCGCGACGGTCGCGCGCAGTTCCGCCGTCTCGCGCCCATGTTCCTGGCGGCGGTGATCGAAGGCCACGAGCTCCGCCAGCAGGGCCCCGAACGGCTCCAGGGCCCGCGCGGGCGTCGCCTCCCGCGGCAGGGCGCGGGAGAGGTCCAGCGCGGGGGAGCCCGGATGGCAGGCCACGACGGCGTGGCGATACACCGGCGGCTCGTGGTCCGAGGCGTACAGCTGCGCGTTGTAGAAACGATAGTAGGCCCGCGCGAGCCCGCGCAGGCCGGCGTCCGAGTCGAGGTACATCGAGGCCGTCAGCAACGCTTGCCAGCGGCCGAGGTTGCCGTAGCCGACGCCGACGACGCGCTCGGCACGTTGGGCGAGCAGCGCCTCGGTGCGCGCGCGATCGGGCAGGCCCAGGGCGCGGTGCTCGGCGAGGTAGCGGTGCTCGATCCCGAGCTTGTCGCGCAGGAAGGCATGTAGGAGCTCTTCGGCCGCGTCGACCTCGGGCGCGGCGTACGGCCCGGCCAGCACGACCCAACCGCGGCTGACGCGCGCGCACTCGTGGACGAAGGCGTCGCGCCGATCCGGGGGCACGTGCTCGAGGGTGTCGCAGGCGGCGACGAGGTCGAAGCTCGCGTCCTGGAAGGGCAGGCGGCTGCCGTCGCCCAACACGAGCCCGCAAGCGTCGGACGGCTCGACGTCGACCAGATGGACCCGGGCGTCCGGCAGGAAGGCGCGCAGGAGCGCGGTGCGCCCGCCGACCTCGAGGACCCGCAATCCGGGCCGCGCCGCGGCGAGGGGCGCCACGAGGTCCCTCACCAGGCGATAGCGCTGGTATTGGTCGAACGGCAGCTCCAACGACGGATCCAAGCTCGATTCGGCTCCCGGGCCCCCTGGCCCGGGTCGAGATCGACCCCGGATCGAGCGGACTGAAGACTGAATCGGGGCCGGACTGGACGCCCCCCCGGGCAGGCCCCGAGCGAACGTCGGCCGCGGGACCAGGGCTCACTCCCGCAGGCCGCGGACGAGGAAGTCGGGGAGCGCGCCCGCCACGGTCCGCGGCCCCCCGGAGCGGGCCGCAAAGCGGACCTCGGCCTCGCGTTTCAGGTTGCCCAGGCTCGCCCGCAGGGCGGCGCGGCGGTGCGCATCGCGGTCGGGGACGCCGGCCAAGTCGAACCCGAACAAGCGCACGAGCAGGGTCGCGACCCACTGGCCCGCGGAGTCGTACACCGGGATGAACACGTCGCGCCCCGCGAGCCACAGGAAGTCGCGGTGCGCGCTGTGGATGTCGGTCACCAGGTGCCCGTCGCCATCCAGCCGATTGAGGATCGAGAGGTCGCAGGAGTAGCCGCCAAAGGGGAAGGGCAGCGAGCAGCGGAAGCGCAGGCGCAGAGCGGAGAAGTCGCCCAGCTCGGCGTCCTCGCCCCCCACGAAGGAGCCGGGGACGGCGCCGATCCAGCGGTAGCTCGCCCCCGGACGGCGGGGGTAGGCGCGGTAGTCGTTCTCGACCTCCTTGAGCGTCTCGAGGTCGGCGTGGACGAGCGCGGCGGCCTGCTGCACGAGGCGCGAGCCGCGCAGGGAGCGCCAGGGCTCTCCGCGCTCGCCGCGGAGGTCCCAGGCATCGACGAAGACCAGACCGTCGCGCGCGCGCTCGGAGTCCGGATCCCACTTCCCGGCGACGAGCTCCGCGTCGTCGAGCCAAGCGACGAGGTAGGGCTCGAGGTCGCGGTGCAGCTCGGGCTGCGCCCGCCGCACGTCGGCCATCAGGGCCTGGATCCAACCGGGAGCGCGCTCCACGGTCCGCGCGCGCCGCAGGACGTCGCCCAGGCAGCGCAGCTCGTCGCCCTCCTTGCCGTGGCGCCGCGCGGCCAGCGCTTTCATCTCGCCCACGAACCACGGCCCCTGCTTGTTCAGCCGGTCGCCAGGCCCGTCGGGCAGGAGCCAGTCCCGATCGAACACCTCCGGGCCGATGCCGCCCTCGAGGGCGCGCACCTCCATCACGTCGCGGACGGGGGTCGCGGGGAGCACGGCGGAGAGGATCACTGCCCATCCAAGGAGAGAGTGCATCGTTCGTCTCGAAGGTCGCCCAACAGCCCGTCCTTCGTCCCGCGCGACGCGCCGGATGCAGCGGCCTCTACTGCTCCGCCGACAGGAACTCGACCAGGGCAGCGGCGACCTCACGCGGCCGCTCCTCGTGGGGGTAGTGTCCGGTGCCCTCGATCACCACCAAGCCCGCCCTTGGGATCGTGCGCTCGAAGCGTCGCGCGACGTCCTCGACCGGATAGGCGAGGTCCTGCGCGCCCCAGACCAACAGGGTCGGCTGGGCGAGGCGCCCGAGGTCGTCCTGACGCTCGCCGTTCTCGTCGCGCGCCAGGTCGACCATCGCGCGCCAGTTGTCGCGGTTGGCGCACAACAGGTAGACCTCCTCCACCCGGGCGTCGCTCACCCCGTCGAGGTAGTGCGGAGCCAACGCGCGCCGGATGCGCGCGCGGGAGTTCAGCACATGGCCCCAGCGGGCGAATGGGTTGGAGCGCATGGCCTGCTCCTCGGGCAGGAAGCCGCCCGGGGGCCGCTCGAAACCCGCGGAGTCGATCAGCACGACGCGCCCGACGCGCTCGGGCTGCTCGAGGGCCGTGCGCCAGACCATCTCGCCGCCGTAGGAGTGACCGACCAGGACCACGTCCCGCAGGTCGAGCGCCTCGAGGAAGGCCCCGATCCAGCGCGCGCAGGAGGCGAAGGTGTAGGGCGGCGCAGAGCTGCGCGTGACGCCGTGGCCGACCAGGTCGAGGGTGTAGATCGGGCGCGGCCGGTCGAGTCCGCGCGCCAGGAGTTCGCCGAGCAGGGCGCCCCAGTCGAGGAGCGAGCCCGGCGTGCCGTGCACCAACACGAGCGGAGGGCCCGGCTCGGGCGCGATCCCGGCGCGCTCGAAACGCTGGTAGGTGAAGCGCGCCGGGATCGGTCCCCAGCCGAGGTCCGCCCGCGACTCGAGGACCAATAGGCCGTGCTCGCGCAGGGCCTGCTTGCCCTCGAGCTCGAGCAATCGATCCTCCAATCGTTGCTTGTCCATCGATGAACAGGCCACCAGTCCCAGGCCCGACGCCAGGAACGCCAGGCCCAGGACGCTGCGCAGGATCCACTTGCCGGGGGAACGCGTCATGACGGTGGGCTCGCCGCGCCCGTGGCTCAATGCGCTCCGCAGGCCTCCGCGCCGCTGCCGCTCGGGCGCCCGGCGCCGCCTTCGAGCAACTCGCGGAAGCGGTGCAGACCGCGCCGGATGCGGCTCTTGACGGTGGAGAGCGGCAGGCCGGTGAAGCGCGCGATCTCGCGGTGGGTCATGCCCTTGAGCATCGCCAGGCGCAGCATCCGCTGCTGGTCGGGGCCGAGGCGCCGCAGGATGCGCGCGGCGTGGGCGAGCTCGTCGCGGTCGTCGACCTGGTCCTGGTCGGCGGTGCTACCCGGCGCGCGCTCGTAGTCGACGGCCACGACCTCGGGCCGGCGGGCCTGCCGGCGCAGGGAGTCGATCACCTTGCGCTGCGCGATCGTGGCCACGAAGTTCGCCTCGGACGAGATGTTCGGGTCGAACAGGTGCGCGTTCTTCCACAGCGCGACGAAGGTCTCCTGCACGATGTCCTCGGCCTGATCGGCGTCGGCCACCTTGCGCCGCGCCAGGGACCAGACGAGCGGCCCGTAGCGGTCGATGCAGGCCTCGACGGCGTCGGTCTCGCCGGACGCGACGCGCTGCAGGTAGGTGGGTTCGACCAGTAGTTGGCTGCTGCTCATGGGAGGGCTCCGTCGTGGGCCAGGTGCGCCGCGCCGAGTGGGCTCTCCGGGGCGGTCCCGGACGCCGCACCCACCGTCGCGACGCCCCTAGCTTCGCCCCTCGCCGGCTCGCTGTGTAGGTTTTTTTCTGCACATTTTGGTCAGAAGCCGGAGGCCCTCCCCAAACCCCCTGTCCCTCAAGGACTTGGGAACGGGTCGCCGGGGGCGGATCCGCCCGGGCCACCCCACCGGGCCGGGCCGGACCCCTCCCCAGGGCCCGGGGCCGGGCCGCCGACGCTCCCGGACGACTCCCCCGCGGGCCCGCGCTCGAGCCATCCCAGCGCGGCGCGCCGCGCGACCCCGCGGATCGGGGGCGGGCTCGGCGGAGCGCGCATCGTCGTCCCCGGACGTTCCGCTCCGCGCAACGCTGGAAACGGAGCAACTCGTACACGCGTCGCGTCGTGGTCACGCGAGCGGGAGCATCCAGCGAGTCGCGGTGCGCGAATCCCCCCCTGTCCGGCGCAGGTCGATGCACCGCGCCGCCGCCCGTTTCGGGCAACGGACCGACCCTCGAGGGTCGTCCTCGAACCACAGCCCCGCGTACTCGCGAACCCAAGGCACTCCGATGAAGTTGTTCCTCTCCCTGATCGCCGCTCCGGCCCTCGCCCTCTCCTTCCCCGCGTCGCAGCCCGGCGTGGATGGTTGCTCGGCCTCCGGCGCTCTCGCGGCCGCGCCCGTGAACGCCGAGCGCAAGGACATCGTCGACACCGCGCTGGGCGCCGGTAGCTTCCAGACGCTCACGGCCGCGCTCGGTGCGGCGGAGCTGGTCGAAGCGCTGCGTGGCCCCGGCCCGTTCACCGTCTTCGCCCCCACCGACGCCGCCTTCGCCGCCCTGCCCAAGGGCACGGTCGAGAACCTGCTGAAGCCCGAGCAGAAGGGCGCGTTGCAGTCGGTCCTCACCTTCCACGTCGTCGCGGGCAAGGTCTCGGCCAAGGACGTGATGAAGCTCGAGAACGCCACGACTCTCAACGGCCAGCGCCTCTCCATCCGGGTCGTCGAGGGCGAGGTGCGCGTGAACGGCGCCAAGGTCGTCACGACCGACATCCAGTGCACCAACGGCATCATCCACGTCATCGACGCGGTCGTGTTGCCCGAGAGCCGCAACCTGGTCCAGAAGGCCCAGGCCGCGGGCTCCTTCGGCACGTTGCTCGCCGCCGTCGAGGCCGCCGGTCTCACCGAGACCCTGTTGGGCAAGGGTCCCTTCACGGTCTTCGCGCCCACGGACGAGGCCTTCGCCAAGCTTCCCAAGGGCACCGTCGAGACGTTGCTGAAGCCCGAGAACCGCGCCGCCCTGGCCGACATCCTGAAGTACCACGTGGTCTCCGGACGTGTGTACTCCGATCAGGCGCTGAAGGCCGGCCAGGCCGCGACCCTGCTCGGCAAGGAGCTGAGCATCCGCAAGGACGGAGATGGGGCCTTCGTCGGCTCCGCGCGCCTCCTGAGCGTCGACCTCGACACCGCCAACGGCGTGATCCACGTCATCGACTCGGTGCTGCTGCCGAAGTGACGTCCGTCCCGGACGCGAACAGGGCGCGGGCCGCGATCCGATCCGGATCGCGGCCCGCGCCCGTGTTGCGGTGAGCTTGCGCGTCGAGGGCCGAAGGGGAACGCGCGCTTGCCCAGGTCGGCTGCTCGCGATCAGAAGCGTCCGGACAGGTCGCCGGCGTAGCCCGTGAGCTCGACGTAGCCCTCGGCGCGGAGGGTGCCCTCGGCACGCACGGGGCCCTCCCAGTACACGACGCCCGTCGAGCTGCGCGTGTCGAGCTCGGCGTCCGCCACCAATGGCCGCACCTCGAGTTCGATCCGCGCCGCGGGCACGCGCAATCGCCAGGCCGCGGGGTACACGCCGGCGCTGCGCGGGCTGCGCCAGGTGCCGCGCGCTTCGATCGAGAAGTCGGCCAGGGTGAGCGCGCGGGGCGTCCCGTCGCGCTCCACCAGGGTGCCGGCGGAGAAGGGCTCGGCGCTGCCGTCCGCGCGCCGCAGGTGATAGAGCATCAGCTCGCGCCCGTCGCTCAGCCGCAAGCTGAACCAGTCCCAGCCGACGACGCCGGCGCCGAGTTGGCTCGTGCCCCACTCGTGGTCGTACCAGGCGCCGCCCGCGACCCCGTGCTCGCGACCGGCGTGGCGCACCCGCCCGCGGGCCGAGAGGCGCGTCCAGCTCGAGTAGATCGAAGCGTTGGCCGGATCCGAACCCTTGCGCGAGTAGCCGCGCAGCCCGTGCAGCACCAAGGGCTTCTGGGCCTCGAGCTCGAGGTCGAGCCCGATGCCGTGCACGCGGTCGGCGGCCGCGATGGCGAGGCGCCCGGGGCCGGTGCGGCGGATGCTCCACCCTTCGATGCGCGCGTCGAGGTCCTGCTCGGAGACCTCGGCCAGGCCCGCCCCCAGGCGCCGCACCCGCTCGGCGCAGACCACGCGCCCGGCGCGCACGTCGGCGATGGCCAGGTGCGCGGCCAGGGCGTGGTGCGCACGCAGGGCCGAGCCCCCCGCCGGCGGCCGACCCGGCTCGAGGCCGCTGCGGAAGATCGTGAGCTGGAAGCCGAGCTCCGTCCCATCCGCGCCGGCGACCAAGCCCGTCAGGTACCACCACTCGGTGCGCGCGTCGAGGTGCGCGCCGTGATCGCGCGGCCACTCGAGCTCGAGCGGCCCCGCGACCCGCCGCCAGCCATCGCCCTCGCGCATGCCTGCCCGCGCCAGGGCGCTGAGCAACGGCAGGCTCGAGAATCCGATCACGAAGTCCCTACGCGTCGTCACGGAGCACCTCCACGGGGGTCCGCCGGGCGGCGAACAACGAGGGCAGGATCCCGGCGGCAAGCGCCGCCGGCAACACCGCCGCGGCCGCGCCGAGCACGCTGGCCCAGGGCGGCTCGAAACGCAGGGACCAGCCGAAGGACTGCACGTTCACGACCTTCACCAGCACCCAACCCACGACCAGCCCCACGAGCAGCCCCCCCGCCGCGCCGACCAGCCCCAAGAGGCCCGCCTGGGCCAGCACCACGCCGTGTACCTGGGCCCGGGAGCCCCCGAGCACGCGCACGAGCGCCAATTCCCCGCGGCGCTCGTCGACCAGGGCGAAGAGCACCGTCAACACCGCCAGCAGCGCGACGACCAGCGCCACGGCCTGCAGGGCGCGCGTCACGGCGAAGGTGCGGTCGAAGATGGCCAGGATCTCGCGCCGGATCTCGCCGCTGTCGACGACCTCGAGGGCGAACCGTCCGCCGAGCCGCTCCAGCAGCCGCGCGCGGGCCGCCGCGGGATTCGCGTCCTCCCCGAGGAAGATCGCCGCGTTGCGCGGTCCCTCGTCCGGGTACCGGCCGAGGAAGTCCGCGCGGTCGAGCACGACGCGGCCGGTGTGGCTGGAGTAGTCGAGGAACACGCCCACGACCTCGCGCTCGATGGTCCCGCCGGGCGTCTCGAGGCGGATGCGCGCGCCACGCCCGACGGCGAAACGCCGCGCGAAGGGCTCGTTGACGAGCGCTCCGCCGCGCTCCAGCGCCTCGGCGTACACCTCCCCCGGCGGCCGACCGTCGACGAAGGGCACGCCGCCCGCGCGCGCCACGACCGCCAGCTCGGCGCCCCCCAGCGCGACCTCGAGACCCTCCACGCGCGTGTCCGCGGCGTGGTAGGCATCGACGTTGCCCGCGCCGAAGAGCTCGCGCGCCGCGGCCACGATCTCCGGGTCGAGCCGCCCGCTCGAGAGCCCGGCGGCCGAGGGCGCTGGGCGCAGGAAGAGGTCGGCGCGCATCGCCTGTCGCGTCCAGTCCTCGACCGTCGCGCGGAACGAGCCGATCATGGTCGTCATCGAGACCGCCAGGGCCACCGCCACGCCGACCGCCGTCGCCGCCCAGGCGCCGCGCTCGCGCCCCGCGGCGAGGGCCGCCTGCGCGACGCGCAGCCAGGGCGCGCGCCCGTGCCCGACGAGGTTCCCGTGCAGCCGACCCACGAGCTCGATCGCGGGTGCCGCGAGCACGGCCAGGCTCGCGAGCAACGCCAGCGCCGCGCCCAGGGCGAACACCGGTCGATCCCCCAGCGCCGGCAGGTTCGCCAGCAGCGCCGCGGCGCCCAGGAGGATCCCGAGCGCCGCCCCGCGCCGCGCGAGGCCGCGGCGGCCCAGGGGCGCCGGTCGGCCCTCGCGCAGTCCCTGCAGGGGCGGCGTGGCGAGCACCTCGCGCAGGGGCAGCAACGCGGCCACGAGCCCCGCGCCCAGGCCCAACGCCAGGGCCAGGGCGAAGAGCAGGGCTCCCAGCCGCACCTCGCCCGGGAGCGCGCCCTCCACGACCGCGGCCACCGTGCCGCGCACGCCCGCCAGCGCGGCGCGCGCGCCGAGCCAACCGCCGAGCGCGCCCAACGCTCCGCCCAGGAGCCCGATCGCGGCCGCCTCGGCGGCGATCGCCAAGCCGAGCTGCGCGCGCGAAGCCCCCAAGGAGCGCGCCTGGGCCAGCTCGTAGCGCCGCTGCACGACCGCGGTGGCCAGGGTCGTCGCGACGAGCACGATCGCGACCAGGATCGAGATGCCCGACAACGCGGTCAGGTTGAAGTCCAGGGCCGCCAGCATGCGCGCGGTTTGCGCGCGGCGCTCGGAGGGCGGCTCGACCTCGTAGCCGGCTCCGAGGGCCGCCTGCAGATCGCTGCGCAGCTCGGCGAGCTCCGCCGCGTCGAGCCCCGGCCCGCCCTCGAGCGCGCGCCGCGGCAGGACCTCGATGCGGTCGAGGGAGCCCAGGCGCCCGAAGAGCTCCTGCGCCAGGGCCACGTCGATCAAGACGACGCGCCGCCAGGCGCTCGGGAAACGTTCGGGTTCGAAGGTGCCCGCTAGGATGAGTTCGACGCGCCGCGTGCGCGCGAGCAGCTCCAGCGCGTCGCCCTCGCCCGCAGCGAGCTCGCGCGCCAACTCCGCGGGGAGCAGCACCCCCGCCCCCAGCAACGCCTCGCGCGGCAGCTCCCGCGGCCCGGCCTCGCGCCCCAGGGGCCGCACGCCCCGCGTTCCGGGGTCGAGCAGGAGGTCGATGCCCAACACGCGCACCAGGTCGCCCAGCGCCGGTAGCTCGGCCAGCTCCTCGATCACGGGCGCCAGCAGGACGCGATCGCCGAACTCCGCCAACCGGCCCAGCGCGCCCTCGTCGACGCCCCCGGGGCGGCGCACCTCGAGGGCCACGGGCCCCGCGATCGCCTCGACGCCCTCGCTCAGGCTCGCGACCGCGGCCCGACTGGCGAGCACCGTCGCCACCACCGACGCGACGCCGATGGCGACGCCGGCCACGGTCGCCAGGAAGCGCAGGGGCGCGCGCCGCGCGGGCCGCAGCACGAGGGCCGAGAGGATCATCCGCCGCTCTCGAGCAGGCCGTCCCGCAGCCTGACGACGCGCTCGGCGCGCCGCGCGAGCTCGGGGTCGTGGGTCACCAGCAGCAGGGTCGTGCCCTCCTCGCCCGAGAGCTCCCACAGCAGCTCGAGCACGCGCTGGCCGGTCTCGCTGTCGAGGTTGCCGGTGGGCTCGTCCGCGACGAGCAGCGACGGAGCGTGCACGAGGGCGCGCGCGATGGCGGTGCGCTGCTGCTCGCCGCCGGAGAGCTCCGCGGGCACGTGCCGACGGCGCGCGCCCAATCCCACGCGCTCGAGCAACGCGCCGACGCGCGCCGGGTCGCGCCGGCCGGCGAGGGCCAGGGGCAGGGCCACGTTCTCCTCGACCGTGAGGTTCGGCATCAGGTGGAAGCCCTGGAACACGACCCCCACCACGCGCCGGCGCAGCTCGACCAGTTCCCGTTCGTGCGCGGCGCCCAACTCGCGGCCGAAGACCCACACCTCCCCCGAGTCGGCGCGGTCGACGCCCGAGACGAGGTGCAGCAAAGTCGATTTGCCGCAGCCCGACGGCCCCACCAGGGCCACCCGTTCCCCGCGCGCGACCTCGAGGCTCACGCCGCGCAGGGCGGGCACCGCGCCGGACCCGGAGTCGTAACGACGCACGGCCTCCACCAGCCGCACCGCGGCCGCGCCGGATCCCGTCGTCTTGGTGTTCCTCGCGACCATCGCACGCCCGCGGCCCGCTCACTCCCGGCTCCGAGCGCGGCCCAGGAGGGTCTCGGCCAGAGCCATTCCGGAGGGATACGCGCCCTCGACCCGCCCGGCGCCGCTCCTGTCGCGGCCCGTGTCGTAGGGCGTGACGTCGAGGCCCGCCGCGACCGAGCGCCGGGCGGTCGCCCAGCCGGCCATGCCGTCGCCCACGGCTCCGACGCGTTGCGCACGGTTGCGGTGGGACATGGGCCGGGCCGCGCGAGAGCCGGAGTCGAGTCGCGGGTCAGACCCAGGAGTTGTTGAGCACCTCGCCCAGGCCGCCGGCCCCGGGGACGATGTAGTCGTGGTCGTCGAGGCCGCGCTCGCGCTCCCAGTGCGTGCCGGGCGGCGTCTCGAGCACGTCGGCGGGCGAGAGGCCGCGGTCGAGGCGCGCGGCGTAGACCACCAGCTCGGGGAACGCGCCCAGCACACGGCGCAGGTACTCAGGCGTGGCGATGGTCGGCAGGCACAGGATCTTGTACGGGCGGCCGTGCTGCGCGAGGTAGTGCTCGATCACGCGCACCGTCGTCGCGCCCGTGGCGCCCATCGGATCGGGCAGCAGCAACAACGCGCCCTCGACCGAGCCGCCGATCTTGCTGCCCGAGAGGTCGACGTGATCGACGTGGCCCGACGGCCCGGCGACGCGCGCCAGGTTCAGGTGGTCGAGGCGCACGTTCTCGTTGGGCAGCACGTCGAGCAGGCGCTCGAAGCAGGTCTGCGAGGGCACGATGCCGGCGCGGATCACGTCCACGATCACGACCTGCGTGGCCGGGTCGAGCACGCTCCCGCGCCACAGGCCCGCCTCGGGGTGGCGGGTGGCCATGCGGGTCGGGACCTCGGTGCGCACCTCGGGCAACTCGCGCGAGGCCAGGATCAGCAGCGTCTCGTAGACCGTGCGCAGGATGCGCAACACGTCGGCGAGCTCGGTGCCGGGCGAGCTCAACCGCGCCAGGGCGCTGCGCAGGTAGGGCGTCGAGACCAGGTGCACGCGCGGGCCGTAGCGATGCTCGAGCTCGAACAGCGCCGACGCCCGCCGCGGGCCGCTGCCCCGCGGCACGAGCTCGTGCTCGTGCTCGTGCTCGAGGTCCACCTCGCGGCTCACGCGCCCTCCGCGGCGCGCACGCCCTCGGCCAAGGCCTCGACCAGGCGCGGCACGGCCGCGGCCGGCGTCGAGCACAGGGCCGCGCGCACCGCGCCCTTCATCGGCACGACGAAGACGCCGCGCTCGCGCATGAGCGCGGCCGTGCGCTCGGTGTCCGGCGTGAAGACCGAGACGAAGAAGCCGCCCTCGTAGCGCGGGTAGCGCAGCCCCGCGCGGGAGGCGTGGGCGTTGAAGGCCGCGACGCGCTCGGCCAGGAGGTCGACGAGCCCGCGGCGCTCGAGCTGGCTGCGCCGGCGCAGCTCGGGGTCCTCGAGCAACCGCGCGATGGCCAGCAGCCCCAGGTGGTTGCAGTTCGACCAGGTCCCGCGGCAGGCGTAGCCCAGGGCGTTGGCCAGCCGTCGGCGCTCGTCGGCTTCCCCGTGCACGGCGATCAGCGCGCCGACCCGCGCCCCGTATTGCGCGAAGGCCTTCGAAGCCGTCCAAGCCACCAGGAGCTGCGCCGAGCGCGCGATGCGCTCGGCGTGGCGCACCCAGCCGCGCGAGGCCTGGGAGCCGAAGTGCGCGTAGGCGAAGTCGATCAGGAACGCGATCCGGCCGCGGTCGGCGTGGCGTTCGACGATCGTGGCCACGCGCTCCCACTCCGCGTCGTCGAGGGAGTACCCGGTCGGGTTGTGGCAGGGGAAGTTGAAGATCACCAGCGCCCGGCCCTGGCGCGCGAGCAGGGCCGCCAGACCCTTCTCGAAGGCGCGCGCATCGAAGGCGCCCTGGGCGTCGAACATGTCGAAGACCTCCAGGGCGCGCTGGGTGTGGTTGGCGATGATGCGGTAGGGCGACCAGAAGTAGCTCGTCGTGAGCAACGCCTGGCCGGGCTCGAGGAAACAGGTCACCGCGTGCAGCAGGGCGCCGGTCGCGCCAGCGGTCGCGACCGCGATCGCGCGCTCGCCGAGCTCGCTGTCGCCGAAGGCGTCGGCGATCACCGCGCGCCGGAAGTCCGGGTCGCCGGAGATCGGCGCGTAGGCCGCGGCCTGCTCGGGGTCGATGCGCCCGATGGCCTCCGTCACCGAGGGCATCAGGCACAGGTGCCCCCCGTCGTCCATCAGCGCGCCCAGGGTCGCGTTGAGGATGTCCTCGCCCTGCGCCGCGCGCCGCAGCGCCTCGGCGTTGAGGGCGAAGATGGGGTCGTCGCCCGGGCGATCGGCCGCGACGGGGATCAGCGCGGTCTCGCGGGGGTCGGTCAAGGTCCGGCTCAAGGGTCGTGGGCTCCGGGGACGGGCGGCTCGGGGGTCGCCGCGCGGAGCGCGGCGAGCTCCGCCGAAGGGGAGCGCGCGCGCCGCGTTGCAGGGGCGAGCGATCGGGCTTCTGCACAGGCGCCCGATCCGGACAGGCAGTATACGGCCCTGCGCGAAGGGCCGGATCCCGGGTGCCCCGGGTCCGGGCGCGGTCCAGGATCGAGACGGCCCGGGGCGGCGCGCGGGGGCTCGCCGCGCGCGCGATGCCCGACCCGCGAACGGCGGTCGCTCGGCGCGGGCTGCAACGCCCCTCCCCTCAGCGCGGCTCGAGCGCCGAGAGCAGCCGAGCCAGGGCGAACTCCTCGGCCGCGTCGAGCTGGCGGTCCTTCCAGGATCTGGGGTCGCGTGGGCGGATGCCCCGCAACGCGAGGAAGCGCTCGAACCAGCCCGACGCTTCGAGCTCGCCGTCGAGGACCTGGGTCGCCCGGCCGACGTGGTAGGCGGGCTCGGCGGCGAGCGGATCGTGGGCCAGGGCCTCGAGGGCGCTGCGCCGCGCGAGCCCGTGGCGCAGCTCGGTCGGGAGCGACGCGAGGTCCTCGGGTGCCTCCCGCCCTTCGGGGGTGTCGGGCGCGAGGCCGCGCACCTCGCGGAGCAGCTCCTCGGCGCGCGCCCGCCCAGCTTCGCGCCGCCGCAGCTCCGGCTCGCGCTGAGCGCGCAGGGCCGGCGTCTCGAGCCCCTCGAGCACGCGCGCCGCGCCGCGCTCCAGGGCCGCGAAGCAGGCGCCGATCCGACGGCGGCGCGCCCCCTCCTCGGCGAGCGCCGCCGCCGCCAGGAGTTGTTCGGCCCCCAGCTCGAGCCCGTCGAGCCGCGCCCCGGGCGCACCGGCCTTCGCCAGCGCCTCGCCGTCCCGCGCCATCGCGCGCAGGAGCTCCGCCGCCAGCTCGACGCGCGCCGCCACGCTCGCTCGTTCGTCGTCGCGCAACCACAGGGGTCCGCCGTCCGCCGCGCGCAGCAGGGCCAGGCCCGCGCGCAGCTCGTCGATCTCGCTCGAGCTCTCGAAGAACACCGCCGCGGCGACGCGCGGCGTGAGGTCGGCCTCGAACGCCGCCCGGACCCGCGCTCCTTCGCCGCGTAGCGCGGCCTCGAGCTCGGCGGCCGACGTGGCTCCACGGGCCAGAAACGACTCGAGATCACCCTCCGACTCGTTCGCTCGGCCGGCACCCGACAGGACGCGTCGCGCGAGCTCGCGTCGCAGGAGTTCACGGGCCACCCAGAAGTGCCCTTCGACCTGCTCCAGCTCCGCCGCGAGCTCGATCCACTCCTCGCCCCGCGCCACGCGCAGCCGCTCGGCCCAAGCTGGCCCGCGTTCGGCCGCCTGGGCGGGCACGGACTGCCCTGGCTGTTGCGCGAGCTCAGCTTGCGCTTGGCTAGGCTCAGCTCGTCGCTCTGCGGCTGGCGCCGAGATCGCGGTCGGCGAGCCCAGGCCCACGCCCAAGCCGAACACCGCGGGAATGCACAGGTCGAGTCGCGCCATCCTTGCGACCCAGCATAGGCCCGCAGCGGCGGGACTTGCCGGAAGACCCCTACGCGAAGGGTCCTCCGACGCCCTCACTGCCTCCGGACGCGGTCGTGCGCGGTCCGAGTGCGGCCGCGGGGAACTCCGCCGGCGAGAAGCGCGCGACGCTCGCCCGTGCCGCGGCCGCCTCGCCCACCCCGGCCCGCCGCGCGAGGAACGCGATCCGCGCCAGCCGCGTGTAGGCGATGCCGCTCGCGCGCGAGAGCTGCACGAGATCGCGGCCCAGCAACTCGTTCGAGTCCCCGATGCCCTGGGCGGTCAGCTCCGCCGCGACCCCCCGATCGAGCTCGACCAGGGCCAGCCCCGCGCGCCGCGGCGCGCCGATCGGACCCGAAGCATCGACCTGTCCTGAGGGATCGATCCCTGGGGAGTGCGCCGCGCCGAGCTCTCTTGGGCGAGCCGCGCTCCGCGGGTGTGCTCCCACCGCGGGAGCTCCATCCCCAGGCGCATCCGGCCGCGCCTCGACGGGCGAATCCTCCAGCTCGCGCCAGGTCTCGAGCACGCGCGCGACCAGCGCCCGCTCACCGCCCCGCCGCTGCCCGGCCGCGCCTCGGGTCTCGGCCCCGGCCTCGGCCTCGCCCGTCGCGGGCCCGGACTCGCCCCGTTGCCAGCCCGGGTTCCGGGCCTGGACCGGCCGACGTCCCGCCAGCGCCGCCAGGGAAGGCGCTCCTTCGTCTCGATCGAGCAGATCCGCCTCCAGCCGCTGGGCGAGGTGCCGCGCCTCCCGGAGCAGCCGCCGCGCCGCCGCCGCCGGCAACCCCAACGTCTCCCCCAGCCGCTCCGCCCCGACCCCCCCGAGCGCCTCGAGGCTCCCCAGCCCCGCCCCCCGCAACCTCTGCAAGGTCGCGGGTCCATCCGCATGCAACGTGCACAGCAAAGCGAGGGCATCCATGGGTCACCTGCGGGAGGGTCGTTCGCGCGGGGAGATCGCCGTGGGCATGGGACCCCCCGGCGTCATCGGGTTCAAGGGGTGACGACCAGGGGGTCAACGTTCGCCCAGGAGCCAGGTGCCGAGGGGCTCGTCTCCAGTCGGTGACTCCGGCACGTCCGCATCGAAACGATCGAGCAGACGCTCCCCGGCCCAGACCTCGACCCTGTAGGTCCCCGTGGGAAGCACGGCAGCCAGCAGAAACGTCCTGCCCGCGAGCGCGGGGTAGCCGGCCTCCACGCGCAGCGTGCCGGTCCGATCGTGCAAGCGGATGCGGTAGGCGGCCGCGACCGGTTCCCCGATCTCGAGCATCCAGGACACGGGATGCCCGGAGTCCGGTTCGAGCCGCACGACCTCCCGCGCACCGCTGGCCAACTCGATCCGACGGTTCGAGACGCGCGTGAAGCCCTTCTCCGCGAGCAGCCAGTAAGTGCCGGGGGGCAGGTTGTTCAGCTCGAGCCGTTCGCCGCCGCGCAGCCGGTGCGGCCCGTCGACCGAGGTCGTCGGGTCCGCGGCGGAGATCAGGCGAATCTCGACCGAATCGAAGGGGGCGGTACCGCCCCACTCGACCTCGAGTGTCGTCGGCGCGGGCACAGCGAGGACGCCCAAGTCGCGCACCTCCCCCGGTCGGAGCTCGACCACATCCCCCAGCGGGTAGTCGCGCTCCTCGGTTCGGACTGAGAGCGTGTAGCGACCGCCCGCGAGCGGCCCGCTGAGGAACGAACCGTCCTCCGGATCGAGGGGCCAGTACCCCGCGGCGTCCGCCCCAACCCGCTCCCAGCGTAGTCGCACCGCTCCGAGGCCTCCGTGTCCGGCCAGCCGCCCCCGCACGCTCGCCGCCCGGGGTTCGTCCTCGACGAAGATCACCAGGTCCCCCCGATTGGGCCGCACGCCCTCCAGATCCCCGTTGGCCAGGGCCTGGGTCGGGTTCCGCCGAACCTCGAGCAAGTGGGAAACCCAGGCGCAACCCACGAACTGGAATCGCCCGTCCCCGTCGGTCATGGCCTGGCGCACGCTGGATTCGCCCTCCATCGACAGCGTGGGGATCGCGAGAACCTGCCAGTGGGCGCGGGGCCGCCCCTCCGAATCCCGCACGACGCCAGCCAGGGTGCCGCGCCGCTCGAGCACCGGCTCCACGACCAGCACCCTGCCCGCCGGAATCTCCACCTGGATTTCCGCCCGTCCCAGAGCCGCATGGGTCACGACCAGCGTGGCGGGACCGGCGGCTGCGTGCGCCAGTCGCGCCTCGCCGTCCGGCCCGGTCCGGCCGCGCAGCGCGCGCCCCTCGAGGCGCAGGCTCACCGCTGCCTCGGGCACGGGCCCCCCTGCCGCGCGGGGACGTACCACGAGCGTCCCGTGTTCGGTCAGGCGAATCTCGTGGCGCCGCCCGAGCCCGGGCCCGGACTCCAGCAATCCCCGCCAGGAACCGGCCCGCAGGTGGTGGACGTCGGCGAAGTATCGACCGAGGGCCAGGGAGCCGAGGCTCGCCCGGCCCTGGTCGTCGCTGACCGCGCTCGCTTGTGGAGGCCGGGAGTCGATCTCGGATGGCATGTCGAAGGGCCAAAGTACGGCACGGGCATCCGCCACCGGCTGTCCCGCCCGATCGAGCACGATCAACTCGATCCCGGCCCCGCCCTCGCCCAGACGGAGTTCGAGACTGGGGAGCGCAGCCCCCACGGGGACCCGCCCGAGGCGCCCCGGCCCGATTGGACGGGTGGGAGTCGCGGAGTAGGACTCGGCCGTGGCCACCAGCGCGATCAGGCCGAAGGCATCGTCCAAACTCAGGGTGCCGTCCTCACCGGTGAGACCCAGCTCGTGGCCCCCCGTGAGGTCCCAGGGCTCCGCACCCGCCGAGACAGCGAACACCCGGGCACCGGGGCACGGAGTCCCACCCGGGGTCAGCACGCGAACGAGCAGTGGATAGGCCTCCGGCACACGCAGAACGAGCTCCGTCTCGACGCCTCCGGAGTCGAGGACGAACTCCTCCCACGGCCCTCCCCGCACCTGGACTCGAATCGGATCCCCGCGCGCGAGCCCGGGCAAGCGTGCTTCCCCGTCCCGATCCGATGCCAAGCTCCACATCGGCCCAAAATGCCCCTCGGGGTCGAGGCCCTGCACCCGGATCTCGATTTCCCTGGCCGGCTGACCGGTTCGAGCCCAGAACGCGCGCAGCCGCAGGTCCATCGGCTCCCGGCGCTCCGAGTTCGCCTCGCTTCGGGCCCCGGTGCGTGCTCCACCCCGGTCGCCGGGCGCCACCTCGGGGCCGGTGGGGACCGGCGTGGACTCGAGGTCCGGACGCAGCCCCGCGGCGGGTCGAGCGCGGTCCCGGTCTCCCGGGAGGAGCATCCACACCCCCAGGCCCAGCGCCACCGTCGCCAAGATCCCGAGCAGGAGCCGCCCGACATTCATCTCCCTTCCCCTCCGCGGTCCCTGGAACCTGCCCGTGGGACGATCCTCAGGCAGGACTCCATGCCTGGGATCTCCCGATCCCCCGCGCGCGACACCCGCAGGGGCTCGAAGCGCTGGTCGCGCACGATCGTATCCGCATCCACCTCCAGGAAGGGACCCTGTTCCTTGCCCAGCGGCCGCCAATCCCAAATCAGATAATCGGCCCGCCGGCTCCCGTTTCGACCAACCCGATCGACGGCGACACGCCGGGGCACGATCCCCCACCTGGCGTCCGAGTTCCACTCGATCCACATCCAGGCTCCGACGTCTTCCTCGGGTTCGTACAGCAGGTACAGGACAGGCAGGGGACCAGAGTCCCCATCGAACCCCAAGAACTCGATCCGCCGCGCGGAGCGCCGCACATAGGCCTGCTCCAGCCGGCTCCGCGGACTGAGCGCGAACGTGGACCTACGGGGGAGCGCCGTCCAACTCCCACCCCTGGGCCCGAACCAGGCCCCCTCACCCGCCGCCCCGGGCACGGTCAGGGGGGACATCAGGTGCGAGAGTTCCAGGAAGGAGTACGAGCCGTCCTGCTCTTGAACGAAGAGGGAGGGCTCGTCCGCCAGGTGGAGCCAGAGGAAGTCAGGAGTTCCCAGGATCGCCAACTCGTGGGCTAGATCGCGCGCATCGACCGGCGGGCCGCCGAAGAAGTGGCGCTCGAGGAGCGTGCCTCCCTGCCGCGTGATCCGAGCGCTGCGCCGGGTCGAGGCTCGGACCTTCTCACCCAGTTCCTCGAAACGTGCCTGCACGGAGGCGAGTTGGAGGGACTCCAGGTCCAATCCCTCGGCCCGCGCCGCGAGCCCGCGAAGCGACTCGAGGCCTTCCAGAGCCACCGACGAGGGGGCAAAGTCGATCTCGAGCGCACTCACACCGTAGGTCGCGGCGAGAAGCACTCCCGCCAAAGCGGATTCGCTTGACTCGATCCACTGCGCCCCGGGAGATTCGAACGAGTCCACGCTCGGGCGCTGAGAACTCACGGCGACGAGGCCGCTCGCCCCCAGGAGAACTACCGCGAGCTGGGCCTTCAAGACGGACACAGCACCCCCGTGCAGGTCGGCGCCTCCACTCGCTGGGTGTGTCCCGTCTCGAACCACTTGCAGCGCTTGCCTGCTTGCCGCGTGCTCTGGACCGTGCAAGCGACCGGTCCCAAGCAGCGATACTGGAACAGCGTGACCGGTTGTTTCCCGCCCGCCGAGCAAGCGCCCGCACCCGGCAGACAGGCGCCCTGCACGAGAGTCGACCACTCTCGCAGTTCCGTGTTGCAGTCCATGGTGGCGCCGACGGGGAGCGCGACGCACAGGGTCATGCAGCCCCCACCCGGCGCCGGCGGATGGGCGTAAGGCTTGCGGCAGCACTTCCCTTCCATGTCCTCCCCACCCTGCTCACCGGGCACCGGAGTACCCGGGCGTGGAGACTGACTCCAGGCAACCGCACCCAATGGAATGGCAACCGCCAACAGCGCGAGGACCAGCCAGGCCATCCTGAGCATCTCCATCCCTCCCATGACGCCAAGGGCGCCTGCATGCCCCGGCCGCCCCTGGGATGCCGCGGCGACGGGAGGCCGCGCGATGGACGGACACCCCAATCGCGGTCGGAGACGAGCGCAGAGACCGCGCGCCGACCCGTCCGGTTGCAGCCCACGGGCGAATTTCGCCCCAGGGGACGAGCGCGATCCGACTCAGGTCGGTGGGCGGCCGGGCGCTACTTCAACGCCCGGCGGGCCTTGTCGTAGAAGGCGCGGGGGGTGCGGGCGAGGTCGATCGGGGGCCAGCGGGAGACGGACTCGAGGGCGCGGGCGGCGGGGGAATCGGGGAAGGAGAGGCAGACGGGGTGGCGGTCTTGGATGCTCGCCAGAACGCGTTCGTCGGCCGGGACCCAGGTGATGAACTCGGGCGCGTGGCCGAGGAAGCGCTTGGAGGCGGCTTCGAAGCGCGACCAGGCGGCCTGGGCGCGTTCCTCGTCGGGGGCCCGGTTGACCACCAGGCCGGTGCGGATGTCCGCGTTCACCATCCGGGCGCGCTTGTAGAGGGCGTAGGCGTCGGAGAGGGCCGTGACCTCGGGGTTGGTGACCAGGATCAGGGTGCTCGTGGCGGCCAGGTGCGTGACCGTCGCGTACCCCATGCCGGCGCCGTGGTCGATCAGGACCAGGTCGAAGCGCTCCTCGAGCGGGCGCAGGGCCTTGAATAGGCGGTCGAGCTCGCGCCGCGTGGGATCCGCCAGGGTGGCCCGGCCGACTCCGCCCGAGAGCAGGGAGAGCCCTTCGGGACCCTCGACCAGGGCCTGGTCCACGCTCACCCGACCCTCGGCGACGTCGCCCAGGTCGTAGGCCGGGGCCAGGCCCAGGAGCAGGTGCGCGTTGGCCAGGCCGGCGTCGAAGTCGACCAGCAGGACCCGCTCGCCGCGCCGGGCGCGCAGGATGGCCAGGTTGGTGGCCAGGACGCTCTTGCCCGTCCCGCCCTTGCCGCTGGCGATGCAGACGACCTTGGCCCCGGTGGCCACGTCCTCCTTCATGCGCCGGTCCGTCTCCAGCAGGCGACGGAAGGCACGGATGCGTCCCAGGTCGAAGCGCGAGGTGTTCAGCATGGTGTCCTGAGGCGCGCCATGATGCGCCGAGCCGGGGATCCTGCAACGGGGCAGGGCCACGAAAGGCCAGCCCCGACGCTCCCGGTGGGCGAGCTCAATGCAGGCGGAAGTCCTCTCCGATGCGATGGTGCTTGATCATGTTGGTGCTCTTCGCTACGCCCGGCGGGACCCCGGCCACGAAGAGGATCTCCTCCCCGCGCCGGCAGATGCCGCGCTCCTCCAGCATCTTCGAGGCCATGAAGAGCATGTCCTCGATGCTGCGCTCGCGGCGGAAGAGCATCGGACGCACATGGGCCAGGATCGACGCGCTGTTGACCGTCTGCACGTTGGGCGAGAGCGCGACGACTTCGGCTTGCGGGCGGTAGCGCGAGATCAAGCGCACGGTGTTCCCGGTCTCGGTGAAGCAGACGATGCGACTCACCTGCAGGGCCTCGGCCGCGCGCACGACGGCCATCGCGATGGCGTTGGCGACGTCGCGCTCCTGCTCGCGGAAGTCGACGCGCGGCAGATCGCGGTAGCGGTCGCTCACCTCCACCGCGGACACGATGCGCGCGGCGGTAGCCACCGCCTCGACCGGATAGCGGCCGACGGCCGTCTCGGCCGAGAGCATGATCGCGTCCGTGCCGTCGAACACGGCATTGGCGACGTCGTTGACCTCGGCGCGCGTCGGGCGGCTCGAGTGCACCATCGACTCGAGCATCTCGGTCGCGGTGATCGTGAACTTGCCCTGGCGCAGGGAGTCGGACAGCAAGCGCTTCTGCAGCATGGGCACCTGTTCGAGCTCGACCTCGACACCCAGGTCGCCGCGCGCGACCATCACGCCGTCGCTCTCCTTCAGGATCGCGTCCAGGCGGAAGAGC
This sequence comes from uncultured Planctomycetaceae bacterium, assembly GCA_964394665.1. Taxonomy (GTDB): domain Bacteria; phylum Planctomycetota; class UBA1135; order UBA1135; genus CAYMYN01. Next base: position 59,249 of record CAYMYN010000021.1, on the reverse strand, counting down.
GCGGCCTTGCGCTCGATCTTGGCCACCAGCGCGAGCTCGGGGGCCAAGCGGCGGATCTCGACCAATTCCTCGGCGCGGGCGACGAAGGAGACGCCCAGGTAGTCGACGCCCAGCTCGCGCGCCGACTCGATGTGGCGGCGATCCTCGGCGGTGGGCAATTCATAGGAGATCGGCGAATCGGGAAGGTGGACCCCCTTGCGATCGCCCAGCAGCCCGCCGCGGCGCACGCGCGCCAGGACCTCGTCGCCGCGCACCTCCTCGACGATCAGCTCGACCTGCCCGTCGGCCAGCACCATGCGGTGCCCCGGCTGCACGGCGTCGAGGTAGCCGCCGAAGGCGAACAGGACCTCGCCCGCCTCGGCCACGCCGTCGCCCTGGCGCACGCGCACGATCTCGCGCGGGGCGAGGGTGCGCTGCCCGCCCTCGAAGCGCGCCAGGCGCATCTTGGGTCCCGGCAGGTCGGCCAGGATGCCCACGCCGACCATGCGCCCAGCGGCCTCGCGGCGGACTCGCTCGACGCGCCGGCGGTGCTGGTCGAGGTCCCCGTGGCTGAAGTTGACCCGCGCCACGGACATGCCGGCGTCGATCAGCTCGCCGATCCGGTCCTCGCTGGCGGGCCCCAGGGTGGCGACGATCTTGGTGTGCGGGGACGGCGCGCGGGGCGGGGCGCCGAAGGGCGCCGGGAGGGAGGGGAGCGGGGGGCGCTGCGGCTCTTCGGGAACGGGCGGCGACATACGCTGCGGAGCTTAGCCACCGCGCCCGCCGGGCCAGCGGGTGAAGTCCGGGCAGGCCCCTGCGCCCAGCGCCCACGCGGACCCTGCCCCACCCCCCCGAGGCGCTGGACCGACCCGGGGATGCAGCCGGAACTCAGGAAGTTGCATCTTGGGCCCCCAGCACCGGGCACGGGGACGGCCGCCTGGACCGCCCAGGGCCATGGCCCATCCCCACGGAAGCCGATCCCGTGGTAGTGATGGATGGAGAGGTCCGCCGACGTGGCGGCCCCATCCCCCGCCACCCCGAGCGAGTGCCCCCCCATGCAGCGCACCGGTGTGCCAGCGGCGACCACCCTGGTCCTGTTCACCCTCGTCTGTCTCCTGCTGCTCTCGATCGCGCTCTGACCCACCGTCTCGAATGGAGGGGCGAGCTCGGAGCCGACGCGGGGGCTGGGATCCGCTGGGCTGCGGCCCCGTGCCGCGGCCCGGGTCACGCCGTCGGGGTCTGGGCGGCTCTCCCTGGGCGGGCGCCCTTACTCAGGGCGTACCCTGGAGTTCCCCGTCCCTCCGGAACCTCGATCCGCGGGGCTGCGTCCTCTCGGGATAGTCTGTCCAAGGAGGCTCCTCCCGGCCCCCGCTCCCCGACCTCGCGCCCCATCCTCGCGAAGGCACCCGAACATGAAGGAACTCCGTCGCTTCGCCGGCCTGGCCCTGTTGCTGGCCGGCACCCCCCTCCTGGCCCAGGACCACTCGCACCACGAACCGGCGAACGGCCTGCGCAGCTACCAAGAACTCGAGAGCTGGCGCGCCCGTCATGGCGACGCCTGGCGCATGGAGCTGGACCGCTCGACCGGCAGGGTCGAGTTCCTGTACGGGGGCAACGCGGCCCCGGCCTTCGAGCCCCGCAGCGACGCCGAGTACTTCGGCGTCGCGCGTCTCTTCGCCGAGGAGACCTTCGGGCTGCACGGGGTCGAGAGCGCGACCCTGGTCGACGAGCGCATTCGCATGCTGCCCCTGGGGCTGATCGGTAGCACGGACAAGATGACCCTGCGCTTCCGCCAGGAAGTGCGCGGGGTGCCGGTGCTCGGCGGCTCGCTCAACGTGTTGCTCGATCTCTCCGGCCGCTTGCTCTCGGTGCAGACCACGGCCCTGCCGGACATCGCGGACTTCTCGGTCACGCCGAGCCTCGACGCGCGCCGAGCGACCGCCACCGCGGTCGCCGCCTTCGTCGAGAGCGTCGGTCAGCGTCCGACCCAGATCAGCGAGGCGACCCTGGGCATCGCGGGCGTGCTCCACGACGGGCGTCGCCTGCCGCACCTCGTCTGGGAGGTCGACGTCCAGTGGTACGAGTCGGGTCACGCCCCGGCCGGCACGACCTACCACGTCGACGCCCACAGCGGCGCGATCGTGGGCCAGGAGAGCAGCGTGCACCACTTCGACGTGGGCGGCACGGTCTCGGTCATGGCGACCCCCGGGACGATGCCCGACATCGCCAGCAACCCGCCGGCCCAGGAGGCGATGCCCTTCGTGCGCGTGCAGAGCTCGGCCGGGACGATCTATGCCGACTCCAACGGCAACTTCAACTATCCCGGCGTCAACGGGCCGTTGAACTGCACCTTCACCTTCGTCGGCCCCTACGCCAACGTCGTCAACTCCGGCGGCGGGAACTACTCGCTGGCGCAGTCGCTCTCGGGCACGTCGAACCAGCTGCTGATGAACCCCTCGCCCACCGCGACGGTCACGGCCCAGGCCAACGCCTACACCGAGCTGGTCCGCCTGCGCAACTGGATCCGCGCAGTCAATCCGACCGACGGCACGGCCGACTTCGCGGCCCTCGCCAACTGCGGCGTCAGCGGGACCTGCAACGCCTTCTTCAACGGCAACTCGGTCAACTTCTACAACGCCGGCGGCGGCTGCGTGAACACGGCCTACTCGAGCGTCATCGCGCACGAGATGGGGCACTGGCTCAACGTACTCTACGGCACCGGCAACGGCAGCGACGGCATGGGTGAGGGCAACGCGGACGTGTTCGCCATGTACCTCTACAACGACCCGGTCGTCGGCCGCAACTTCACGACCACGGGCGGCATCATCCGCACCGGCTTGAACATGCGCCAGTTCTGCGGCGACTGCTGCGGCGGCTGCCACGGCGGCGTGCACGCGAGCGGCGAGGTCTGGATGGGCGCGGCCTGGAAGGTGCGAGCCAACCTCCAGACGAACCACGGCACGACCCAGGGCGGGGCCATCGCCGATGCCCTCTTCCTGGCCTGGATGAACAGCTACAACCAGACCCAGATCCGCTCGGTCATCGAGACCCAGTGGCTGACGCTGGACGACAACAACGGCAACATCAACGACGGAACGCCGAACTTCCAGGCCATCGACGCCGCCTTCCGCACCCAGGGATTCCCGGGTGTCGACCTCGAGTACATCACCTTCCAGAACGTCACGCAGTTGCCGAACACCGAGGACGAGTTCGGGCCCTACGTGGTGAACGCCACGATCCTGCCGAACTTCGCGCCGCCGATCGTGACCGCGACCCTGCGGTATCGCGTGGGCAACGGCTCGTACCAGACCCTGGCCATGTCCGCGCAGGGCGGCAACGTCTTCTCCGCGGCCATCCCCGGCATCGCCTCCCCGGCGATCGTCTCCTACTACATCACCGCGGACGACAACGGGGGCAACTCGGGGACCTTCCCGTTGGCCGGCGTGTCCGAGCCGTTGAAGTTCATCGTGGGCGAGGTCGAGGTGCTCTACTTCAACGACTTCGAGGTGAGCGACGCCGGCTGGACGCACAACACCTACGGCGACACCTCCAACTCGCACGACGACTTCCAGCGCGGACTCGTGTTCGCCAAGGGTGGCGACCCCGGCGAAGCGGCCAGCGGCTTCATCGTCTGGGGCAACGACCTGGGGCCCACCGGTTGGAACGGCCTGTACCAGACCAACCAACACAACTGGCTTCGCTCACCGCAGATCCCCACCAACTCGGCCGACGTGACCTTGCTGCGCTTCAAGCGCTGGCTGACCGTGGAGCGCGGCACCGCTGACCAGGCGACGCTGCGCATCAACGGCACGCCGATCTGGACCAACCCGCTCGGCGCGGACCTCGTCGACACGGCCTGGACGCAGATGGAGTACGACATCTCCACCATCGCGTCGGGCAGCGCCGAGCTCCAGATCGAGTTCGCGCTGAAGAGCAACGGCACGACGAGCTTCGGCGGCTGGACGATCGACGACGTGGAGGTCGTGACCATCGGCCAGGTCGGCGGGTGCATCACGCCCCTCGCCTACGGCACGGCCAAGGTGAACTCCCAGGGCCTGCAGGCCGAGTTGGACTGGTTCGGGACCCCCAGCGTGACGCTGAACGACTTCCGCATCACGATGGACCTCGCGATCCCGAGCCAGCCGGGCCTGCTCTACTGGGGCACCGGCCAGGCCAGCGTGCCCTTCTACGGCGGCTTGCGGCTCGTCTCGGCGCCCATCACGCGCCAGGCGGTCTTCCAGACCAACATCCTGGGCATCTCGGACGTCGCCGTGCCCGTGACCCCCGACATGATCGGCGCGACGCGCTACTACCAGAAGTGGTACCGCGACCCCGTCGACCCCTTCGGCGCCAGCCTCTCGGACGGGCTGCGGGTCACCTTCTGCGACTGACATCGAATTGGACGGGTGGGTGAGCGGCGCTCACCCACCCCGACCGGCACGGGCGCGGGTGAGGAGCCTCTCACCCGCGCCCGTCGCCGTTGCGGAGGGGCCCGTCGCCGTTGCGGAGGGGCCCGTCGCCGTTGCGGAGGGGCCCGGCGCCGCTCCAGTGGGAACCGACGGCCCCCACCCGGCGCGCTGGAAAATGTCGCTGTAACGGGCGCGTAGGGCACCCGATCCGCGCCGAGACTCGGCCCGCTCCTTGCCCGTCTCCCAAGCCCCCTCTCCCGCCAGGCGCATCCCAGAGGACCGGGACAGCGCCCGGACCGAACCTGGCCCGGGGGGGCCGCCGGAGGCGGGTTCGATTTTGTCGGGGCCCGGTCCGATCCCCGCACCGTACCCTCTTCGCCCCCGATCCTGGGGACTCGGAAGCTCACGCCCGCTCGGCGCGACTCCCCCACGACCACGGTCCACGACGCCATCGCCATGAAACACCGTCTGCTCCTGATCCCGGCCCTCCTCGCCCCCGCCCTGCTCTCCCTCGGTTCGGACGAGACCCGCATCGAGTTCAAGCCGGCCCCGGGCACCACCGTCCAGCGCTCCTTCGTGACCAAGGCCGAGATGACCCTCGACTCGATGGACATGAAGGTGAACGGCTCGGCCCCGCCGGTGGTGCCGGGGATGAACATGACCCTGACCACCGAGGTCAAGACGGTGGTCGAGGACGAGTTCCTGGCCCTGAAGGACGGCCGCGTCCAGCGCCTCGAGCGCCAGTTCATCGAGCTCGCCCAGACCATGGACATGACCATGGAGATGGACATGATGGGCCAGACCCAGAGTCAGGACATGAACACCCCCGCCTCGAGCGAGCTCGAGGGCGAGACGGTGCTCTTCGTCCTCGACGAAACGAGCGGCGAGTGCAAGCCGCGCTGGCCCGAGGGCAAGGAAGGCAAGGCCGACCTGCTGAAGGACCTGTTCGAGGACATGGACCTGCGCGCCTTCCTGCCCAAGGGCGCGGTGAAGCCCGACCAGCGCTGGACCATCGAGCCGAGCGCGCTCGTGGGCCTGATGGCGCCCGGCGGCAACCTCAAGCTCGTGCCCGAGGGCGTCGACGCGGGCCAGATGGCCATGATGGGCCCGCAGGGCAGCCTCTCCGACTGGTTCGGCGGCAGCATGACCGGCACGGTCTCCGGCACCTTCGAGGGGCTGCGCCAGGAGGACGGCCTCGAGCTGGCCGCCATCCGCATCCGCTTCGACGTGAAGAACGCGGTCGACATGAGCGAGATCATGGAGCAGGCCATGGAGAACCTGCCCGAGGAAGCCGCCGGTATGGAGTTCGAGCACATGGATCTCGAGATCCGCTACCAGGGCGAAGGTCTCCTCCTGTGGAACGTCAAGGCCGGGATCGCCCGCTCCTTCGAGTCGTCGGGCGACTTCGGCATGTTGATGGACATGGGCATGTCGATCGACGCCGGCGGCATGGCGATGAACATGCAGATGACCATGGAGATGTCGGGCACCCTGGGACAGACCGCCCGCTTCGAGTGACGCCGCGCCGAGCGCCTCGCGGCGTCCGGCAGAACCCATGCAGACCGTTGCGCGGGGGCCCCGATCCGAACAGGATCGGGGCCCCCGCCGCGTCTCCCGCGCTCCGATCGATGGACCTGCGTCACCCGTTGTTGCTCTGGCTCCTGATCCTGATCGGGCCGTCGCCGATCGCTCACGCCGGGTCCGCGGGCGCTCCGTGGTCGCAGCGGGCGACGGCGAAGGATGCCCTGGGCGAAGCGCGCGGCGCCCTGGCGCGAGGCGAGGCCCGTGAGGCGAGCCTCCTGGTGCGCGCCCACCTGGCGCGCGGCGCATCGGATCCAGAGGCCCACGCCCTGCTCGCCGAGTGCTACCGCGCCCTCGGCAACCCGGACGCGGCCGCCCACCACCTGGCGCTCGCCGCGCAGCAGTTCGAAGCCCTCGGAGCGACGCGCGACGCACGCCGCGTGACGGCCGACCTGCAACGCGCCGACCCGCTCACGGCCCGGCGCGAGAGGATCCTGAAGGACATCGGCGCGCGCCTTTTCGAGGCCGCCGAGCGCCTCCACCAACACGGCCACAGCGAGCGCGCGCTCGATCTGCTCGAGCGCCTGCTCGCGATCTCCCGGGGGCCCGAGGCGGAGCGCGCCAGCGCCCTGCACGAACGGGTGCGCGCGGCCTTCGAGCGCGTCGACCTGGACGCGAAGGGCGAGGCCGAGCCCGCGGCCGGACCCCAACCGCTGCGACGTCACGAGTCGGCGCACTACCGCTTCGAGGCCAACCTCGAGCAGGACGTCCTGGAACGCCTGGGGCGCACCCTCGACGCCGTACACGCCTACTACGTGGCGATCTTCTTCGACGGCGACGCGGCCCGGGCGCGGGCGGACAAGGCCACCGTGCGCATCCACCCCGACTGGGACTCGTTGGCCGACGATTGGGCCGGTGGTCGGGGCTCGGCGCCCCAGGGCTGGTGGTCGCCGGGCGAGAACAAGGTCGTGTGCTACGACACGCGCTCGAGCTCCGGCAGCCTCGACGGCATGCTCGCCACGCTCTTCCACGAGGCCAGCCACCAGTTCACGACCCTCCTGGCCCGCGGCGGATCCATCCCCTCGTGGTTCAACGAGGGCACGGCGAGTTTCTTCGAGGGTGCCGTCGCCATGGCCGACGACCGCGTGCTCTGGCCCGACGCCGCGCTGGGCCGCCTGCAGAGCTTGGTGGTCGCGCTCCAGCACCCGCGCGCGGACACGCCCAAGCTCGAGGCGGTCCTGGGTTGGAACCAACCGGGTTCCTATCCCGCGTCGTACTACGCCTGGGGCTGGGGCCTGGTCTACTTCCTGCAGCAGTACGAGGACCGGGACAGCCTGCAGCACGTCTATCGACCGCTCTACGTGCGCTACCGCCAGGAGATCCTCTCGGGTGCGCGCGACTCGCGCGAGGTCTTCGACCAGGTGTTCCTGGGACGCCAGTCGCCCCTGGGCCACCGCACGTTGGAGGAATTCGAACGCGACTGGCGGAGCTGGATCCTCGAGGAGATCCGCCCCCTGCACCTGGCTCCGAAGGAACAGCGCCGCGCGCTGCGGCTCGAACGCGCGCGCGCCTACGTCGCCGCGGCGGACCTGGCTGCCACCCAACGACGTCCCGCGTTGAAGCCCAGCGAATTGCTCGAGCGCGCGCTCGGCCACGTCGAGTACGTGCGCACGGCGCTCGACGGCGTCGAGCGGCCCGAAGGCGAGTTGCTGATCGAGCAGGCCGAGCTGCTCGCGCGCCTGGGTCGCGGATCTTCCGCGGCCTCGCTCCTGGAACAGACCCTCGACCTCGCCGACCAGGGCCGGTTCGACCTCGACGAGGAGCGGTATGCCGCGTTGGAGCGGCGCCTACGCGGTCTGGACGCATCGAACTGGGCCCTGCGCACGGCGCGCTCGCGCATCCAGGGTCTGGCCCGCGCCGCGCGGCGCCTGGTCGAGGACTACCGCGCCCAGGACCCGACGCCGACCCTGCGCGCCTACACCTTCGCCGCGGCCGCGGCGACGGCGCTCGGGGACGCGGAACTCGTAGCCCGGGCCGCCGAGCTGCGCGCGGCCGCGCACGCCTCGGGCCTCCTGGTCGGGCGCGTCGAGCCGCTCACGGCGCGGCGACGGGACGGGTGGTACACGGTCGTGACGGCCGAAGCCCGGCGCTTCGAGCCCGAGCCGGACCGCATCCTGCTCGACGCCGTGCGCTATCTGCCGATGATCAGCCCGGACCTCGAGCCGGGGCTCGACTACGAGCTGCGCGGCCGCATCGAGCGCCTGGGCGAGGTCACCCTGGGCGCCGCGCACGGCTTCGTGATCGCCGCCGAGCGCGACGGGGAAGCCTGGCTGGTCGGGCTCACCGACGACGGCCACGTCGCGCTGTGGAAGATCCGGCGACTCTCGGGGGGCGGCGCGCGCACGGACCGCCTGGCGACGTTGGAGCTCGACCCTCCGCTCCCGCCCGACGAGCCGGTCGAGTTCGCCGTGCGCGTGAACGACGGCAACCGCCTCCAGGTGCGCGTCGACGGCCGCGAGCCCCTCGTCCACGCGCTCGACGAACGCCTCCCCACCCGGCGTCACGTGGGTGTGTTCGTCAAGGACGGCGCGCTGCGGATCACCGGGCCATTGCTCGAGGTGCTGCCGTGAGCTCCCCGCGGCGCTACGCGCCCGAGCGCCCCTTCCCGCCCTACGCGTTCCTGCCCGGACGCGATCCCCACCCCACCGGGGATCCTGCCGGACATTCCTTCGCCCACGAACGCCAGGCGCCGCCCGAGCCGCGTCCGCCCGACGAGTGGGAGCACGACGCCGACTACCTCTACGGGGTCGACCTCTACAACCACGGCTTCCTGTGGGAGGCGCACGAGAGCTGGGAAGGTCTGTGGCACCCGGCCAAACGCAGCGATCCGGTGCAGGCGGATTTCCTCCAGGGCCTGATCCAGTGCGCGGCGGCCGCCCTCAAGGTGCGGATGGGCCAGCCAAACGGCCTCGCGCGCCTGGCGGAGCAGGGCACGGCGCGCCTGGAGCGCACCGCGCGCGCCGCGGGCAGCCCCTACATGGGCCTGGACCTGTGGGAGTTCCTGGGTGCCTTCCGCGACTTCGCCGCGGGCGAGCCCGCCTCGATCGACGCGCGCCCGCTCCTCGAGCTGCGCTGAGCCCGCTCAAGTGGACGCTCGCGCGCGCCGCACGAGCGCGGGGAGCCAGGCCCGCAGCACCTCGGTCTGGCGCGCGACGGGGACGTGCTCCGCGCTCGGCACGTGCAGGAAGAGCGCCGGACGGGCGAGGCGCGCGCCGGCCTCCAGGGTGGCGCGGTAGGTGCGTTCGCAGACGTAGCCGCCGGCGTCGTCCGAGAGCCGCACGTCGTCCGCCCCCGCCGCGCGCAGCTCCTGGCCGAGGGCCGCGAGGTCGAGCGCGGAGCGCAGCTCACCCCCCGGCAGGGACCCCAACTCGACGCCCAGCCGCCCCTCGAGATCGCGCTTGGGGCTCGCCATCGTGGCCCGTGCCCGCGACTCGAGCCGCAGCCAGCTCTCGCGGTGCAGCCCGAGCCCCAACATCACGTCCGGGATCCGCGGCAGCAGGCCCTCCAGGGCGGCCTCCAGGCCCGCTGGCGCGCCGTGGAAGCTGACCGGCAGCACGCGGGCCTCGACCGCGATCCCCGCGGGCGGCGCCTGGGCCAGGGCCAGCGCGATCTCGCCGCTGGGGTTGTGGCTCACGTCCAGGAACGGACCGAAGCCGGTGACGAGCACGAGCGGGGACACGCGGCGCGATGGTAGCAGGCGGCGAGAAGGCGCACCCGCGCAGGGGAACGGAGCGCCCCGGCTGCATAGAATGCGCCCCTCGCAACCGAGCCCGGCCACCGGCCGGCCGCACCCGAGGGACCGCAAGACATGCCTGCGAAGGACAAGGTGCTCGTCGCGAACGGGCAGGGCTTCTGGGGTGACTCCATCCTGGGGCCCGTGCGGCTCGTGGAGGAGGGACCGCTCGACTACCTGACCCTCGACTACCTGGCCGAGGTGACGATGAGCATCCTGCAGAAGCTCCGCGCCCGCGACCCCTCCCAGGGGTACGCCACGGACTTCGTGCGGCTCGTCGAGCGCATCCTGCCGCGCCTCGTCGAGAAGGACATCAAGGTGGTCGCCAACGCGGGCGGCGTGAATCCGCACGCCTGCAAGGACGCCGTGCTCGAGGTGGCGCGCCGTCAGGGCGCGCGGGACCTGGCGGTGGCGGTGGTCGAGGGCGACGACATCCTGCCGGACCTCGAGCGCCTCGCGGCCAGCGGCGAGTCGCTCGTCAACATGGACACCGGCGAGCCGCTGAGCACGATCCAGGACCGCGTCACCAGCGCCAACGTGTACCTGGGAGCCTTCCCCATCGCCGAGGCCCTGGGTCAGGGCGCGCGGATCGTCATCACCGGCCGCGGGACCGACCCGGGCCTGGTGATCGGGCCCCTGATCCACGAGTTCGGCTGGCGCGCGGACCAGTTCGACCTGCTCGCGGCCGGCACCGTGGCCGGGCACATCGTCGAGTGCGGCGCCCAGTGCACGGGCGGCAACTACACCGACTGGCGCACCATCGAGGACTTGGCGCGCATCGGCTACCCGATCGTGGAAGCGCGCGCCGACGGCGAGTTCGTCGTCACCAAGCACGCCCGCACCGGCGGCAAGGTGACGGTGGACACGGTCGTGCACCAACTCGCCTACGAGATGGGCGACCCGGCGCGCTACATCACGCCCGACGTGGTGGCGGACTTCACCAGCTTCACCCTCGCCCAGGAGAGCCCCGATCGCGTGCGCGTGCGGGGCGTGCGCGGTCTGCCCGCCACCGACACGTACAAGGTCTCGATCAGCTACCGCGCGGGCTGGAAGAGCGTGGGTCAACTCACGATCTGCGGCCCCGACGCCCTGGCCAAGGCCCGACTGTGCGCCGAGGTCGTCTGGCAGCGCCTGGCGCTCGACGGCGTCCACTACGCCGAGGACGAGCGCCTGGTCGAGTTCGTCGGCGCCAACGTGTGCCACGCCGGGATCCCGCTGCCCGGGGCGGAGGAGCCGACCGAGGTCGTGCTGCGCATGGGCGTCAAGGGACCCGACCGCGCCAAGGTCGAACGCTTCGGTACGGAGCTCGTCCCCCTGGTCACCAGCGGCCCCCCCGGCGTCACCGGCTTCGCCGGCGGCCGACCCAAGGCGACCGAGATCATCGGCTTCTGGCCGGCCCTGATCTCGAAGGGCGCCGTCCGCCCCCGCGTCAGCGTGCACCGCGCCTAGGCGCGGAGGAACTCGAACGATGCCCCGTGTGTTGCTCTCCCGCATCGCCGCCGCCCGTTCGGGCGACAAGGGCGAGGGCTCGAACGTCGGCGTGATCGCGCGCTCCGACGCGGCCTACGCGTTCCTCAAGGAGGCGCTTACGCCCGAGCTCGTCGGCGACCATCTGCGCGCGCTCAACCGCGGCGACGTCGTGCGCTACGAGGCCGACAACCTGCGCGTGCTCAACTTCCTGCTCGAGGACAGCCTGGGCGGCGGCGGCTCGGCCTCGCTGCGCACCGACGCCCAGGGCAAGACCCACGGGCTCGCGTTGCTGCGGCTCCAGCTCGAGGTGCCCGAGGCCGTGTTGGCGGCCACGCCGGAGGGTCGGCCTTGAACGTGGGCCTCGAGATCCGCGAGAAGGCGCGCCGCCTCCAGCGGCGCATCGTGTTGCCCGAGTCCCACGACCCGCGCGTGCAGAGCGCCGCGGCGATCCTGGCCAGCGAGGGGCTCGCGCGGCCGGTGTTGGTCGCCTCGCGCGGCCTGGGCTCGCCGCCCGCGGGGGTCGAGATCGTGCGGCCCGCGAACGACCCGCGCAGCGCGCGCTTCGCCGAGGAGCTCCACGCCAAGCGCAAGCACCGCGGCATGGACGCGGAGCAGGCCGCCCAGCGCGTGCAGGATCCGCTCTACTTCGGCGCCTTCCTGGTGCAGAGCGGGGACTGCGCGGGCGGCGTGGCGGGCAGCGACTGCCCGACCGCCGACGTCCTGCGGGCCGGCCTGCAGGTGCTCGGCACGGCGCGCGGCATGCGCACGGTGTCCTCGAGCTTCCTGATGATGCTGCCCCGGGCGACCTACACCTTCGCCGACTGCGGGGTCGTGCCCGATCCCGACGCCGAGCAACTCGTCGACATCGCCCTGGCCTCGGCCGAGTCGCACCGACGCCTGGTGGGCGAGGCCCCCAAGGTGGCGCTGCTCTCCTTCTCCACCAAGGGCTCGGCCGAGCACCCGCGGGTGGACAAGGTGCGCGCCGCCGCGCGCCTGCTGGCGGAGCGCGCGCCGAACCTGACGAGCGACGGCGAGCTGCAGCTCGACGCCGCCATCGTGCCCGCCGTGGCCGAGAAGAAAGCTCCGCGCTCGCCCCTGGCGGGCCGCGCCAACGTGCTCGTGTTCCCCGACCTCGACTCGGGCAACATCGGTTACAAGCTCGTCGAGCGAATGGGCGGCGCGACGGCCCTGGGTCCGCTCGTGCAGGGCCTGGCCCGTCCGTTCATGGACCTCTCCCGCGGTTGCAGCGCCGAGGACATCGTCATGGTGGCCTGCATCGCCGCCGTGCTCTCGGAGTGACCCCCGTGCGAATCCACCCGCTGGCCCTGCTCCTCTGGATCCTCCCGCTGCAGGGATGCGCCCTGTTCCGCCGGCCGATGGTGGACGTGGAGCACGAGCGCGTCGAGCTCGCCAGCGGCGTCGAGTACGAGGACGTGGTCGAGGGCGTCGGTCGGCCGTCGACGGCCGAGGACGAGGTAACGATCGACTACACCGGTTGGCTCGCCGACGGCACGCGCTTCGATTCGAGCCTCGACCGCGGCCTCCCGATCTCCTTCCGGATCGACCAGGCGCCGCTCTTGGGCTGGCGCGAGGGGATCCCGGGCATGAAGGCCGGCGGCAAGCGCCGCCTGCTGCTGCCCCCGGAGGCGGCCTACGGTCACTACGGCGTACCCGGCCTCGTGCCGCCCGACACGGCGCTCGTCTTCCTGCTCGAGCTGTGGTCGATCGCGGGGGAGGACCCGCCCGTGCGCCCACCCCACTCCCAGCGCCTGGGCGATGCGCAGGACGACGACTGGGACGACGACTGACGCCCTCCGTGAGCCCAATGCAACGGGGCCCGCGCCGCTCCCGAGGGAGGGCACGGGCCCCGATCGGAACGATCGAGCTCAGTTGTAGGACTTGCCCGTCATCGGGCAGACCTTGGCGCTCGAGCACTCGGGCTTGGCTTCGCCCGAGCACTCCTTCTTGGCCTCGGTGGAGCACTCGGCCTTCATGGCGTCGGAGCACTCCTTCTTGGCGGCCATGTCGCAGGCGGTGGCGCAGGCCGGGCCGGCGGCGGTGGCCGGGTCGGAGACCTGGGTGCTGTCGCTGGACTTGCAGGCGACGGCGAGGGAGGCGATGGCGAAAGCGAGAACGAACTTCTTCATGGAATCCATCGGCCCGCGGAGAGCGGGCCGCCTCGAGGGAACCGGTCGTAGCTACGGAAGTCCCGCCGAGCGCTCGACGGGACGTGCGATGCTAGCCCACCCAGGGGCTGGCAGGCACCCCCTTACGGGCGTTTGACCGCCCCTGTGAACCCCGAATCCGGCGATCCGTGGGCCGCGCTACCCTGGACCCCGTCCCAGGATCGACCATGGCCCAGCCCCAGAACCCCCGCTCCTCGCCCCGCGAGCTCGATCTGCACGGCCTGCGCCCCGAGCAGGCCCTGGCCCGCTTGCGGCGCGAGCTGCACACCGCCCGGGTGGCCGGCTGGCCCGAGCTGACGGTGGTCACCGGGCGGGGCCTGGGCAACCGCGACCAGCGCCCGATCCTGCGCGGCCACGTCGAGCGCCTGCTCGAGGCCGAGGGCGAGGCCCTGGGCGTGCGCGGGGTGCGCACCGGCTCCGGGGGCGGGGCCCTGGTCCTGCGCCTGGGCCGGGCCTGAGGGGGCGGCGGGGCGAGCGAGGCGCTCCGCTCACGGCGGAGATCGGACCCCGGGCCTTCTGCGCGGAGCCGCGCGGACGGACACTCGAGCCGTGGGGAACCTGCGAGACCACCTGGGGAGGCGACGGATGATCCTCGACGGAGGCATCGGGACCGAGCTCCGCAAGGGACCGCCCCCGCCCGCTCCCCTGGAGCTGCTCGTGGAGCAGGACCCCGAGCGGGTGGGGGCCCTGCACGGTGCCTACCTGCGCGCGGGCTGCGACCTCGTCACGACGCACTCGTTCCTCGGGCTGCGCGCGGACCTCGAGCCGTTCGGGCTGGGGGGACGGGCGGCCGAGCTCGGGCGAGCGGCGGCGCGGCTGGCGCGCGGGGCCGCCGACGCCTGGAGCACACCCGCGGCGCCGCGTTTCGTCCTCGGCTCCCTGGGACCGGGGAGGCATGCGCTGGATCCGGGCGAGCCGGCCTTCGAACGGCGCGCCGCGGACTACGCCGAGCTCGCGCACGCGCTGCGCGAGGGCGGTGTCGACGGTTTCCTGATCGAGACCTGCCGCGATCCGCGCCAGGTGGAGGCCGCTCTGCGCGGACTCAGCGACGCCGCCAACAGCTTGCCGATCGTGGTCTCCATCTTCCCCGAGCCCTCGGGCGCGGGGGTGCGCCTCGCCGAATGGAGCGCGTACCTCACGGGCCGCGGCGTCGACCTGGTGGCGCTGAACTGCACGAACGGTCCGGCCGGCCTGCGCGAGCCGTTGGCCGAGCTCGCGCGTCTCGGCGCCGGCCCGCTCGGCGCCTACCCCAACGCCGGCGCGCCGCGCCTCGAGGCCGGGCGCGCGCGCTACGACCTCTCTCCCACGGACTTCGCCTCCGCCCTCGTGCCCCTGGTGCGGCGCCATGACCTGGCGCTGGTCGGAGGCTGCTGCGGCACGGGCCCCGCGCACCTCGAGGCGCTGGTGCGGGCCCTGCGCTCCGACCCCGCCGGCCCCTAGAATCCGCACCGATGATCGAGCGCATCCTCGAACCGGAGGCCATGGACACGGCGCAGGAAGCCGCGGAGTACCAGGCCATGGACCACTCGGCCGCCAACGCGGCCTTCGTCGAGCGCCTGGTCGCGTTGGGCGCCCGCGGCCGCATGTTGGACCTCGGCACGGGGCCGGCGCAGATTCCGGTGCTCGTCTGCGAGCGCATCGAGGACGCCCGCGTGGTCGGGATCGACCTCGCCCGGCACATGCTGCGGCTCGCCGAGGAACAGGTCGCCCGCGCCGGCCTGGGCGAGCGCATCGAGCTGCGCCACATGGACGCCAAGCAGCTCGCCTTCGAGGACGGCAGCTTCGACGCGGTCTACTCCAACACGATCCTGCACCACGTCCCCGACCCGCGGCCGTTCCTGCGCGAAGCCCACCGTGTGCTGCGACCCGGGGGCGTGCTGCTGGTGCGCGACCTGTTTCGCCCCCCGACCCTCGGGCGCCTCGAGGAGCTGGTGGCGCTGCACGCCGCCGGGGCGAGCCCCTACCAACGCAAGCTCTTCGCCGACAGCCTGCACGCCGCGTTCACGCCGGCCGAGCTGCGCGCCCTGTGCGACGAGTGCGGCCTCGGCCGGGCCGAGGTCGTGATCGACAGCGACCGCCACGCCTCGATCCAGCTCGTCGTCTGAGTTCCCGGCCCGCGCGGGCTCCCGGGCGGCCACGGGGTGCATCCGGCGAGCTCAGGTCTCCCGGTAGACCAGGGTCCCGTGGCGTTCGCGGCCCTCGGCGTCGCTCGCCAGCGCGTGCGCGAGGCGGATGGCGAGCTCGCGACAGGTCGCGGAGGAGGCCGGCGAGAGGTTGGCCGCCAGCAGGGCCACGCCCGGAGCGTGGGGATCGGGGTCCGCCGGCCGCAGCTCGCCGCACCAGAACGCGGCCGCGTGCAGCTCGGCGGCGAGCGCGTGGAAGGCCGCGCCGAGCTCCGCGCGCAGCACCTCGGGAACGGGGGCGAGCGGCGCTCCGTAGGCGACGACCTGCAGGACGCGGCACCCGCGGCGAGCGAGGGTGAGGAAGGGAACGGTCTGCGCGGGGGACAGGCCGGAGGCCGGGACGAGCGGCTCGAGGATGCGCAGCGCGGCGCGGGACCCACGGGCGTCGACGTCCGTTCGCGTGTCGGGCTCCGCGCCCGGTCCCCAGCAACGGACGGCGGCCCCGGGGGCGAGCGCGGCGGCCGCGGCGCGGATCGACGTCTCCGCGGCGGGGTCCTCGACACCGAACTCGAAGCTCGCACCCGAGGGCCCCAGGCTCGACAGCGCGAGGGCGGGGGCGCCGACCAGGCGCGCCGGCTCGCGGGCCAGCTCGCGCCGCAGGGCGCCGGCATACAGCGTCGCGCCGAAGGACGGGGACGCGCGCGCCGCGCGGGCGAAGGCCCAGGCGCAGGTGGGAGGGGAAGGCGACCCGTCCAGCGCGACGAAGGCCGCAGGGGCGGCGTCCTGCTCGAACCGCGGCGGTCGCTCCTGGCGCAGGACTTCGCCCAGGCAGAGCTGGAACCAGACGTCGGCCAGGCCGCCGGGAGGAAGGCACGTCATGGGGACACGGGCGGACGCGGGTCGGGGGGACGAGGGTGGTAGCATCGCGCGCCGCCGCGGCCGCGCGCGGCGCTCCCCCACCATGGCCTCCGATCCGAACGAGTTGGCGCTGATCTTCGGCGGGGGCGGCGCGCGCGGAGCCTACCAGGTCGGCGTGCTGCGCTTCCTGGCCCGGCACTGCCCGACCCTCGCGGCGCCCATCCTGACCGGGGTCTCGGCCGGGGGCATCAACGCCGCCCACCTCGCCAACCACACCGGCACCTTCGCCCAGAAGGTCGAGGACCTGACGAACCTGTGGAGGGACCTCACGGTCGAGCAGGTCTTCCGGGTCGACACGCCCTCCCTGCTCGGTCACATGGGCCGTTGGGGTCTGCAGCTCACCGTGCTCGGCGGGCGCAAGCGGATCCCGAAGGTGCAGGGCCTGGTCGACACCCACCCGCTGCGCGAGTTCCTGTTGCATGCCCTGGGCACGGGCGACGGCGAGCTCTCCGGGATCGAGCGCAACCTCGCCCGCGGGACGCTGCGCGCCGTGGCGCTGGCGACCACGCGCTACGGGACCGGCCAGACCGTCACCTGGTGCCAAGGCCGCGACTTCGAGGCCTGGCAACGGCCGCAGCGCATCAGCATCCAGGCGCGCCTGACCGTCGAGCACATCATGGCCAGCGCCGCCCTGCCGGGCATCTTCCCGGCCATCCGCATCGGCAACGCCTGGTACGGCGACGGTGGGATCCGGCTGCACGCGCCCCTCGCGCCGGCGATCCACCTGGGGGCGCGCAACCTGCTGGCCGTCTCGACGCGCTACGCGCGCAACGGCGAGGAGGCCGCGCGCCCGGTGATCGAGGGCTATCCGCCCCCGGCGCAGGTGCTGGGCGTGCTGATGAACGCGATCTTCCTCGACATGCTCGACCAGGACGCGATGAACCTCGAGCGCGTGAACCGCCTGCTCGAGCACGTGCCCCCCTCCGAGCGCGGCGACCTACACCCGATCCGCGCCCTGGTGCTGCGCCCCTCGCGGGACCTGGGGCAGCTCGCCAACGAGTACGAGGCGCGCCTGCCCGGGTTCTTCCGCTTCCTCACGCGGCGCCTGGGCACCGGCGAGACCAAGAGCCAGGACCTGCTCTCCCTGGTGATGTTCCAGCCCGACTACCTGCGCCGCCTGATCGAGATCGGCGAGGCGGACGCCGAGGCGCGCGCGGACGAGATCCTCGAGTTCGTGGCCGCGAGCTGCCCCCTGCCCGCCGCGCGGGAGCGCGCCAGCGGCGCCTGAGCCCCGGCGCGCCGGGCGCGCGTCCCGATCCGCGGGGTTGATCCACTCCCCGCGCGCCTGTACCTACAGCCGCCCGCGGCTCGGGACCGAGGGAAGACCGTCCCCATGCGCATCCTCGTCCTGACGCAGAAGCTGCCCCTCCCGGCCCAGGACGGCTACAACCTGCGGGTCCTCGCCTACGCCCCGCGGCTGGCGCGTCGACACACCCTGCGCCTGGTGTCCCTCGAGGTGGGCGCGATGGAGACCGCCCTCGAGCCCTGCTTCGAGCGCATCCTGCGCCTGCCGGTCCGCACGCCCCCGCGCACTCCGCCCCTGCGGCTCGCGGCGCGCCTGTTCTCGCCGGACGAGATGCACGACCGCGACCCGGCCGTCGGCGCGGCGATCGCGGCCGAGGTGCGGGACTTCCGGCCCGACGTGATCTGGTGCGTGGGCTGGAACATGCTGCCGCACGCCGCCCGGCTCGCCGGAACTCCCCTGCTCGCGGACGTGATCGACGAGGGTGCCCGCGAGGCCTGGCTCGACCTCGTCGCCGCGCCCTCGCTGCGCCGCGCGGTCAACCTGCTGCGCGTCGTGCGCTTCGAGCGCCGCTACTTCCGCGCCGCCGCGCGCTGCCTGTTCGTCTCGGAGCAGGACGCGCGCATCACGCGCCGCCTCGCGCCCGGGCTGCGGGCCGTGGTGATCCCCAACGGCGTCGACTGCGAGCACTTCGCGCCCGACGGCACGGCCCCGCGCCCCGACGTGCTGGTCTTCGAGGGCACGATGAGCCACCTGCCCAACGTCGAAGGCATGCGCTTCTTCTGCTCGAAGGTCCTGCCGCGCATCCGCCGCGAGCGGCCGGGGGTGAAGCTCGAGATCGTCGGGCGCGACCCGACCCCCGAGGTGCGGGCCCTCGAGGCGCCCTCGCGCGCGGACAGCGGCGTCACCGTCACCGGCTTCGTCGACGACGTGCGGCCCCACGTGCGCTCGGCGGCGGCCTTCGTCTGCCCGCTGATCGGCGGCGCCGGCCTCAAGAACAAGGTCCTGCAGGCTTGGGCGCTGGGCAAGGCGGTCGTGGCGACGCCGATCTCGCTCGGCGGGCTCGACGTGCGGGACGGCGAGAACGTGCTCGTGGCCGAGGGCCCCGAGGAGCTGGCCGCGGCCTGCCTGCGGGTGCTCGCCGACCCCGAGCTCGCCGCGCGCCTGGGCCGCGAGGGCCGGCGCACGGCGCTGACGCAGTTCTCCTGGGACCGCGCCAGCGAACGCCTCGAGGCGCTGCTGGCCGAGGTCGCGGCCACGGGGCAGGCGTAGGATCCCCCGAGTCCCTCCATGCGCGCCGCCCGATCGACGGAGACCCTCCCGGACGAACCGCCGCCGGAGAGCGTGCGCGGCCTCCTGCGGCACTCGTGGATCTACAGCCTCGCGCCGGTGATCCAGCGCCTGCTCGCGATCGTCCTGATCCACTTCTACACCAAGAAGCTGGACGACCCGGGCGAGTACGGGCTGCTGGAGGTCGCCGACCTGCTGATCCTGCTCGTCCCGCAGCTCATGGGCGTCAACCTGCTGGCGGGGCTGACGCGTTTCTACTTCGACCACAAGAACGCCCGCGACCGGGCCGCGGTCGTGACCTCGACCACGATCGCGCTGGCGGGCGCCTCGGGGCTCGTCACGCTGGCGTTGCTGGCCTTCCGCACGCCCCTCGCCGGCGCGCTCTTCGCCGCCCCCGCGGGTGCCCCGGTGCCGGGTGGCCTGGTGGACGCCTTCACGATCGCCGTCCTGATCGTGCCCTTCTCGCTGTGCACGCGTTCGGGGCTCCAGTACCTGCAGGTCCTCAAGCGATCGAAGGCCTTCACCCTGATCCAGCTCGCCAAGGCGGTCTTCGAGGGCGCGTTGAAGCTGTGGATGCTCTTCGGCCTGGGTTGGGGCGTGTACGGCTTCTTGCTCAGCGTGCTGATCGGCGAGGCGCTCTTCGCCCTGGGGCTGCTGGTCTGGATGGTCGCGCGCCTGGGAGCGCGCTTCGACTGGCGCGTGTTCCGTCCCCTGTTCCAGTTCTCCCTGCCGCTGATCCCGGTCGGCATCCTGCAGCTCCTCCTGCACCAGGCCGATCGCATGTTGCTCCAACACCTGGGGCCCCAGGAGCTGGTGGGCGTGGGTCAGGACGGCACGCCGCTCTCGCTCGCGCAGCAATGGGTCGGCATCTACGGCCTGGGGTACAAGCTGGGCCAGCTCCTGCAGTCGGCGGTGATGGTCTCGTTCATGCAGATCTGGCAGCCGCACGTGTTCGGCCTGCCCGAGGAGCACCGCCGCGGCGAGGTCGAGCGCATCGGCACCTTCGCCTTCGTGGCCCTGGCGGCGCTCTACCTGCCGGCGGCCCTCTTCGGGCGCCAGGGCGTGGACATCCTCGCGGGCAGCGACGCCTACCGCGACGCCTACCGCGTCGTGCCCTGGATCGTGCTCGCCTACGCCGGCTACGGCGCCTACGCGATGGGCCAGGTCGCGCTGATGACCGCCAAGCGCACTTGGCCGCTCCTGTGGCTCAACCTCCTCGCCGTGTTGCTCAACGTCGGGCTCAACACCTGGTGGATCCCGCGCTTCGCGCAGCACGGCTACCTGGCGCCGACCTTCGCCACCCTGGTCACCTTCGGCGCCTTCGCCCTGGGGGCCCTGGCCCTCGCCGGTCGCGCGGGGTGGCGCGTGTTCCACCCCGGACGCGGGGCCTGGATCTTCCTGCTCTTGACGCTGGCGGCGGGCCTGGCGAGCGCGATCGATGCCTGGCGCGATCCCCTCGAGGCCGGCAACCTGCTGCCCGTGCTCGCGCTCAAGGGTCTCGCCCTGGCCCTGCTGTGGGGCGCGTTGTGGACCCTGGGTCTGGACGGCGAGGGGCGCGCGGGCCTGAGGCGCCTGGCGCGGGACGTCCTGCCGGGCGCGGGGCGCGGGACCTGAACGAACGCGCAGCCCTGCTGGTCCGCCGCGGAGGCGGCCGATAGGGTTGGACCCCGCCCCGCCCCCGCCCATGGCTCGCCCGCCCCTCCTGGCCTTCTTCGGCCACCACAAGTGCGCCTCGACCTGGGTGCACAACATCGCCGAGACGGCCTGCGTCGAGGCGGGCTGGCGCTTCGACTATCTGTACGACGCACGCCAGTTCGGCGGCGATCTGGCGGGCCACGTGCGAGCCCGGCGCCTGGACTGGATCAGCTACGTCAACGCCGACGCGCGGCAGCTCGCGGGCCTGCCGCCCCTGCGCGGCTTCCACTTGGTGCGCGACCCCCGCGACCTCTTGGTCTCGGCCTACTTCTCGCACCGCGGCAGCCACCCGACCCACGCCTGGCCCGAGCTCGTCCCGCACCGCGAGGCGCTGCAGCGCGCGGACAAGGCCGCCGGACTCCTGCTCGAGCTCGAGTTCAGCGCGCAGTTCCTGTCCCAGATGGAGGCTTGGGACTACGGGCGCGAGGACGTGCTCGAGCTGCGCCAGGAGACCTTCACCCGCGATCCCTACCGCGGCTTCCTCGAGGTCTTCCGGTTTCTCGGCGTGCTCGACGAGCGGCACTACAACAAGGCGCGCTGGCTGCCCTACCTCGTGCGCTCCACGCTCAACATCACGCACCGCCTCTCCGGGGGCTGGCAGCCCCTGCGCGTGCCCTTCGACTCGCTCCCGCCCGAGCGCCTGCTCGGGATCGTGCACGACAACCGCTTCGAGAAGCTCGCCGGCGGCCGAGGCAAGGGCCAGGAGGACGCCCGCAGCCACTACCGCAAGGGCGAAGGCGGGGACTGGGTCAACCACTTCGACGAAGCGCTGGTCGCGGCCTTCAAGGCGCGCTGGAACGGGTTGTTGCTGCGCCTGGGCTACGAGACCGATCCGGAGTGGACGCTGGAGGGCGCCCGCGCGCGCCGCGCCGCCGGCACGGCCGTCGGAAACCTCTCCTGAGGGGCGCCCGTCGCTCAAGTCCGGGACAGGAAGCTCCGATCGGGGTCGGTGAGGCACCCCATGAGCCAGGACGAGCGGACCCCGGCACCCACCTCCACCCCGAACGCAGGCCCCCCGGGGCGTCGCACGACGCTGCTCTCCGGCCACTCGGCGGTGGTCCCGATCTCGGACCTCCTCGCGTGGCTCTCGGGCCTGCGCAAGAGCGGCGTGCTGCGCGTGCAGACGCCGATCGAGAGCTTCACGGTCCAATTGCAGGACGGCGCGGTCGTCTTCGCCCAGGGCGACCTGCCGCGCACGGATCAGCGTCTGGGGCAGGTCCTGATCGACGAACGGGCCCTCAGCGAGACCCGTCTCCACCCGGCGCTCGAGGCCGCCAGCGCGGAGCGGCTGGTGATCGGTCGCTACCTCGTGCGCGAAGGGCTCGTGAGCCCCGCCCACCTCGCCGGTGCGCTCGCCCGCCAGGCCCAGGCGATCTTCCACCGCATGTTCGCGGCCCAGGACGCCACCTGGCGCTTCGAGCACGGCGGTCGCGTCGTCGAAACGCAGGACATGCGCCTGAACGTGATCCAGCTCTTGCTCGAGAGCGCGCGGGCCGACGACGAACATCGCCTGACCTTCGAGGCCCAGGTCGGGGTCCCGCTCGCCATGGCCGCGCCAGACTGACCCGGCCCGTGGCGGGACGGACGGGGGACGGGGGAGTAGGATCCGGGCCGGCCCCCGCGCTCCGACCATGATCCCGACCCTCGCCCTCCTCGCCGGCTCCCTGCTGGCCGTCCCCCAGGAGCGACCCGCGGACGCGTCGCTCCAACCCCTCTCCCACGCCGAGCTCTCGGGCGAGCTGCGCGCCCTGGCCCAGGCCCATCCGGAGCGCTGCGCCCTCGAGACCCTCGGGCTCTCGCGCGCCGGGCGGCCGATCGAGGTGCTGCGCATCGGCGCGCCCGATGGGGAGCGCGCGCGCCCGGCGATCCTGCTCGTGGCCGGCCTCGAGGGGCCCTTCGCGTACACGAGCTCCCTCGCCCTGCACCACGCCCGCGAGCTGTGCGGCGGCGAGCTCGACGGGGCGCGGGCGGAGCTGCTCGCGACGACGACGATCTACGTCGTGCCGCGCGCCAACCTCGACGCCTGCGAGGCACGCTTCGAGACGCCGCGCCGCGAGCGCCGCGGCAGCGGGCACGGCGTCGATCGGGATCGCGACGGCCGGGGTGGCGAGGACGACGTGGCCGACCTCGACGGGGACGGGATCGTGGCTTGGATGCGCATCCTGGACGAGGAGGGCACCTTCATCCCCGACCCCGCCGATGCGCGCGTGTTGGTGCCGGCCGAGCGGGCCAAGGGCGAGCGCGGACGCTGGAAGCTCCTGCCCGAGGGCCGCGACGACGACGGCGATGGCGAGGTCGGCGAGGATCCGCCGCTCGACGCGGAGGTCAACCGCAACTTCCCCCACGCCTTCGAGGAGCACACGCCGCGCGCGGGCCTGTTCGCCACCGACGAGCCCGAGACGCAGGCCCTGTGCGACTTCGTGCTCGCGCACCCCGAGATCGCCCTGGTCGTCGCCTACGGCGAGCTGATGAACCTCGTCAAGGACCCCAAGACCGCCCCCGAGGGCGGCCGGGGCCGCGGGCGACTGCCGCCGCGCGAGGTGTTGGCGGAGGACGGCCCGTGGCTCGCCGAGCTCGGCCGGCGCTACCGCGAGGCGAGCGGCAACCAGGCCAAGGGCTCCGAGGACGACGCGGGCACCTTCCAGGGCTGGGCCTACCATCACCGCGGCCTGGTGACGCTCGCGATCACGCCCTTCGAGATCCCGCTCGAGGAGCCCAAGGGCACGCCCGAGCGCCGCGGACCGCGATCGCGCAGCGCGCAGGAGAGCGCGGAAGCAGGACCCGCGGAGGACGCCGCGGAGACGCCGGCCACGCCGGCCGCGAAGCCCGGACCGGACGCGCGGCGTTTGGCCTGGCTCGAGTCCCAGGGCGTCGAGGGCGCCTTCCTCGACTGGACGCCCTTCGAGCACCCCGAGCTCGGCCCGGTCGAGCTCGGCGGCTGGGCCCCCTACGCACGGCTCGAACCCCCGCCGGCCCAGCACGCGCCGCTCGCCCAAGCGCACTTCGACTTCTTCGTCTCCCTGGGCGCCCTGCTGCCGCGCCCGCGCCTCGTCGAGGTCCGCGCGCGCGAGCTGGCCCCGGGCCTGGTCGAGCTCACGGGCACCCTGCGGAACGACGCCCTGCTGCCGCTCGAGACCGCGGCCGCGCGCCGCGCGCGCACGGTGCGCCCGGTGCGGATCTCCCCCGAGCTGCCCTCCGGTGCCCGCATCCTGGCCGGCCCGCCCTTCGAGTTGGTGCGCGGGCTCGGGGGCGTCGGCGCCCGACGCGAGCTGCGTTGGCTGGTGCAGTCCCCGCCGGAGGGCCTGGGCCTCGCCCTCGACAGCGACTTCGCCCGCGGGACCGTGCAGGCCGAGGTGACCCGATGAGTTCGCGCAGCGTCCCGGCCCTGGCCCTGCTCCTCTTGACCACCGCCGCCCAGGGCGCCGCGCCGCAGGAACCCGCGCCCCCGCACACCGGTTTCCCCGGCCTCGCCGCCGGGCACCGCCCGCGGGTCGAGATCCCCTGGAACCGTTTCTACGACACCGACGAGCTGTACGCGCACTTCGAGCGCCTGATGGCCGAGTGGCCCGAGCTGCTCTCCTACGAGGTGATCGGGACGAGCGTCCAGGGCCGCGAGCTGCGCGCGTACACGCTCAACGACCCGGCGAGCGGCCCGCACGACGCGAAGCCCGCGATGTGGATCGACGCCAACGTGCACGGCAACGAGGTGCAGGGTTCCGAGGCCGTGCTGTACCTCGCGTGGTACCTGCTCGAGAACCGCGGGCACTCGCCGCGCGTGGACGAGCTGCTGGCCGACGTCTCCTTCTACCTCTTGCCGACCGTCAACCCCGACGGGCGGGACGCCTGGCTGCACGCGGCCCACTCGCCGCACTCCTCGCGCACGGGCTACCTGCCCTTCGACGACGACGGAGATGGACGCTTCGACGAGGACCCGCCCGACGATCTCGACGGCGACGGGCACATCACGCAGATGCGCAAGCACGTCCCGGGGGACGGCACGCACCGCCTCGATCCCGACGACCCGCGGGTGCTCGTGCCCGTGCCGCCGAACGACCGCGGCATCCGCGGCGACTGGGTCCTGCTCGGCACGGAGGGCAGCGACCTCGACGGCGACGGCCGGGTGAACGAGGACGGCCCGGGCAACTACGACATGAACCGCGCCTGGCCGTCGTGGTGGTACCCCGAGCACGTGCAGGGCGGCGCGGGCCCCTACCCCCTCTTCTGGCCCGAGGCGCGGGCTGTCGCGCGGTTCCTCTACGAGCACCCCAACGTCGCCGCGGTGCAGTCCTTCCACAACTCGGGCGGCATGATCCTGCGCGGGCCGGGGGCCGAGGCCTTCGGCGAGTACCCGCGCGCCGACCTGGCGGTGTTCGACGAGCTGGGCCGCGATGGCGAGGCGATGTTGCCCTTCTACCGCTACCTCGTGATCTGGAAGGACCTCTACTCGGTCTTCGGCGGCTTCGCCACCTGGACCTACGAGGGCCTGGGCATCCTCTCCTTCACCAACGAGCTGTGGAACGATCGCCAACTGTCCGGCGACGCCGCCGCCGGCCGCCGCGGGCGCGCCGAACAGCACCGACTCGACGACCTGCTGTTGCTCGGCGCGGGTTTCGTCGACTGGACGCCCTTCGACCACCCGCAGTACGGCGCGATCGAGATCGGCGGCTTCAAGAAGGACGTCGGCCGCGTGCCGCCGACCTTCATGCTGGAAGAGCTGCTGCACCGCAACGCCCTCTTCTGCGTGGCCCACGCGCGCGCCATGCCCCAGGTGAACGTCGAGGCGCTGGAGATCACGGACCTCGGCGCTGGCCTGTGGGCGCTCGACGTGCAGTTCCGCAACGCGCGCGCGATCCCGACGCGCACGGCGCGCGCCGCCGAGCAGCGCATCGGGCGACCCGACGTGTTCACCTTGCGCGGCGAGGGCCTCGAAGTGCTCGCCGGCGGGTTCCGCCGCGACCGCTGGCGGCCCGAACGCATCGAGCTCGCCGAGCGCGAGCCGCAGCGCCTGGTCTCCGAGGCCGGCATCCCCTCGCGCGGCGAAGTGCGCGTGCGCTGGATCGTGCGCGGCACGGGGAACGCCACGCTCACCTGGAGCGGCGAGAAGGCCCGCGACGTCGCGCTCGAGATCGAGCTGCGCTGACGCCTACCGCTTGCGCCAGACCACGACCACGGTCTTGCCCAACGAGTGGGCGAGCAGCGGGTCGAGGAGGCGCGAGCAGGGCACCATCACCCGATCCCACAGCCGGATCTGGGAGCGGCTGGGGTTCGATGCCTTGAGCAACGTGCGGTTCGCCAACGAAGCGAGCATGCCCACCGAGTCGAAGTACCGCGCGGCCACCGGTTCGAGCTCCGCCGTCCCCAGGGCCAGCAGCCCCGGCCGGTCGTAGCGCCGGAAGTGCCCCACGGCCTGGTCGAAGGGGCTGAAGAGGTAGCCGTGCGCGGGGGCGAGCACGACCAGGTGCCCACCGGCCGCCAGGCGCTGCGTGGCCCGTTGGACCTCGCCGCGGTCGTCCTCGATGTGCTCGAGCACGTCGATGTAGAGGATCGTGTCGAAGCGCTCCTCGGGAGCGAGCTCGCCCAGCGCGCCCTGGCGCGCCGTGCAGATCGGGGGCAGCTCGCCGCGCTCGATCTGGGCCGCGATCTGCGCCGCCATCTGGGCGTCGGGCTCGAGGCACGTCCAGTCCGTCGCCTTCGCGTCCATCAGCGTGCGCGTCGTGCCGCCGATGCCGGCGCCGACCTCGAGCACCCGGCCCGCGACGTAGCGCCGCAGGAAACGCGCGTAGTAGCGCTTCCAGTTCTCGGCCTGGGCGAACAGGTCGAGCTCGCTGCCGACGTAGACGAAGTCGTTCGAGCTCATCGCGCGTGCAGCGTGTGCAGGGCCCGCAGGTAGAGCGGCGCGACCAGGGTGGGCAGGACGGTGGGCGTCACGCGCCCTTGCAGGACCATGAACAGACCGACCACGGAGAGGGCGATGAACTGCACGAGCATCAGGGTCAGCGCGGCGACCATCGTGCTCGTCCAGCCCGGGATGGCGAGGTCGGTCGTGAGCCGGATCACGCTGACGACGACGATGCCCGCGGCCGAGAGCGAGGCGAAACCCAGGGAGAGCAACAAGAGCCGCACGAAGAGCACGTCGCTGTGCACCGACATGGCGCTGAAGCCGTGCAGGATCAGGGCCACGAAGTTCATCTTCGAGCGACCGTGGTAACGGCTCGCGCGGCGCGTCCAGATGCTGCGCGTGGGGAAGCGCGAGCGGATGATGGCCGCGGCCAGGTTGTTCCAGATCTCGGGCCGGTACACGAGCCGCTCGGCCACGCGCCGCGGGATCAGGCCGTAGTTGCCGAAGGCGATGCGCCGGCCGGTCATGGCGCGGAAGAGCGCCTTGTAGAGCTTGTAGAAGGCGCGGAAGAGCGGGCCCTCGGAGCGTTCGCCGCGCTCGGCCATGATCACGGACTCGGGATGGCGCGCGTGCTCGGCGAGCAGCTCGGGCACGTAGGCCGGATCGTCCTCGCCGTCGCCGTCCATGACGATCACGGCCTCGTAGAGCGGATCCAGGAGCGCCGTCGCGATGCCGACCGCGATCGCCCGCTGGTGGCCGAGGTTGCAGACCAGCTCGGCGACCCGCAGGGACCCCAGGTGCTCGAAGCGCCCCTCCACCAGGGCCGATGCGTGGTAGTCGCCCTCCGATCCGTCGTCGACGGCGCACACGTGCAGACTCCACTCGGGGTGCTGCGCCGCGACGCGGTCGAGCTCCTGCGCCAGGCGCGCGAAGGAGGTCCAGTCGTCGAACACCGGCACGATGATCGCGACCGACCGAACCGCGCTGGGCGCGGGCTCGCCCATCCGAGTCGCCTCAACCACCACCGGAGTCCTCCCGCGGTCCGCCGCGCTCGACCCGGCGCAGGCGCAGGCCGGTCGGGCTCTCCAGGAAGCTCCCGTCCGCGGTCTCGACCACGACGCGGAAGGGGCCGCCCCGGTCGTCCCCCAGGAGGTCCTCGTCGAGGATGCAGAAGAAGCCGCTCTCGAGCAGCTCGGGTGCGCCGAGGTTGCGCGCGACGTCCGGCCGCGGGAGGTGGTACTGGGCCGGGAAGAGGCGTCCGCCGGCGCGCACGAAGGCGCGCCGCGCCGTGCTCCGCCCCAGGGGATCGATCGCCCAGCCGACGAACTCGAGCGGTGCGCCGGCGGGGATCGGGAACTCCTCCCGCCCGCGGGGGAGGATGTCGCAGACGGTGTCGAAGTCGCCCACGCCGGCCTGGCGCCGCAGCTCGAGCCCCGCGACCGGGAGGACGTCGGCGGCCTTCACGCGCCCGGGGCGAAGCGTCAGCACCGGCTCGAGGGGCACGAGCCGCCGCGCGTGCGGGTCGTAGCCCAGGAGCCGCAGCTCGGCCGCGTCCGCGGGGAAGTTCTGGGTCCGGATCCAGGTGTCGACCCGGCGACGCTCGCCCCCCGCCTCGCGCGGGAAGATGGAGAGCGGGAGCACGCTGACGTACTTGTTCCCGACCTCGGCGCGCGCCTCGAGCACGAGGTGGCTGAAAGTCTGCGCGGCCGGTCCCAGGGCCAGGGAACCCTGCAGGCGCACCTGGTCCTTGCCGGTCCGCAGGGTGAACGGCCCGCCCAGAGCGAGCGCCGCGTCCCCGACCGGCATGCGCTGGCGCCCCGGGATCTCCTCGGCCTTCAGCACGCCCGCCTCCCGCAGCAGGTGATAGCGGGGCACCAAACGACGCATGCCCTCGTGCAGATTCTGGAGGTCGGGGTTGTCGGGCACGAGGCGCACGAAGCGCAGGGCGGCCTCGCCGCGGGCGTTGCGGGCGTGGAAGTGTTCGAGGTCGCGCGGAAAGATCACGCGCCAGTTGTGCGCCACGAGTCCGAGTTGGACCAGGGCGACGAGCACCAGGGCGAGGCGCGGGAGGGGGCCGCGGCGCGGCTCGCCGCGCGCGCTCCAGGCGAGCAGCAGCACCCCGTTCAGGCCCAGGTAGAAGACCAGGACGTGCAGGTAGTAGCGCGAGGCCAACGCGCCGACCAGACCGAAGGTCGAGCGCCCGAGGGACACCGCGCCGGCCGAGACCAACACGTAGGCCCCGAAGACCACGAACGGGTAGGCGCGCGCCCACAACCCGCGGCGCAGGATCGTGACCAGGCCCACGGCGAACAACGACACGGCCACGGCGCCGACGGCCGATGCGAGCTCCGGGCTCCCCGGGCGCGGGCTGAGCGGCCCGCCGATCCAGGCCAGGTAGAACAGCGCCACCTGGTCGGGCCGTTGCAGCGCGACGCTGAAGGGCGGGAAGCTGGGCGGCTTGAAGTAGCCGTAGAAGTACGTGCCCACCACGAGGGCGAACACCGAGAGGTAGAGCACGTCGAGCGCCGGGGCGGGCCGCGTCGCGGCGCGCTCCGCCCTCGGGCGCACCAGCACCCAGCGCGGGTGGAGCAACACCCACAGCAGCATCCCGTTGGCGAACGAGTAGGTCGCCGCCAGGGCGCAGGCGATCGCGATCAGGTAGCGCGGGGTCCAGGCGCGCAGGAGCACGTTCGCGCTCACGCCGCCGACCAGGGCGACGACCACGATGACGTTCTCGAGGTTCACGCCCCACAACCAGGGCAGCGGGTCCCCGGTGAACCCGATCGGGCTGAAGAGCAGCACGCTCGCGCCGGCGGCCAGGATGGCCGGGGCGAGGGGCGCCCCCGGCAGGGCGCGCCGCCCCAGCAGGTAGCACAAGCCCACGCACACGGCCGCGAGCAACGCAGTCGTGAACATCTCGACCCGCACGCTCCAACCGTTCAGCGCGAGCAGCATCCAGGCGCTGCTCGAGAAGGCCTTGCGGGCCTCGTTGTGCTGCACGAAGAACTGCTTCCAATGCAGCGTCCCCTGGAGCTGCGACTGGAACATGCGCCCGGGCGTGTCCCACTGGTCCTCCAGCGGTAGGTGTCCGCCGTAGCGCTGGATGCACAGCGCGACCGCCAGGAACGGCAGCACGGTGAGCCCCGCCAGGGCCAGCCGGGCGGCGATGCGCCGGGGGCTCACGGCCCAACTTCCTCCCGGGGCGCGCGACCGTCACCGCGGACACGGAGGGCCTGGCATTGGACCTGGGGGATCACGCGGGCTCGGAGCGGGCGAGGGCTGGGCTTCGGTCGCGGGGCGCGGCGTCATCCTCCCCCACGGACGGGCGGCGATCGTACCGGGGCCCGGCGGAGCCGGGCATCCCCGGGAGCCGTTTCCCCGCCGCCTGCCCTCGCGGGCGCGGATCTGCGCGCGCCGGGAGAGTATCCTGCGCGGCCCGATCGATCCCGGGCGCGGGCCGGCCCCGCCCCGCTCCCCGACCCTCCCTCCATCCGATTCCGCGCGGCGCCGCCGTTCCCCGTCACGCCATGGCCAAGGTCGAGTGCAAGGCTTGTATCCACTTCCGCAGGGCACCCTACGAGGCGCGCTGGGAGGGTTGCTGGCACCCCGACAACATGAAGGTGAAGCAGAAGGAGCGCTTCCTCCAGGAACAGCAGCTCCCCGGCGACCACCTCGCGATCAACCGGCGCGGCGACTGCCCGCAGTTCGAGGCCCGCCCGCGCCCCGAGCCCCTCTGGCGCCGGCTGCTGCGGGGCTGGAATCCCAAGGAGGACCCGCGCCTGGCCGCGGGCTGAGATCGGATCAACGCCCGTAGGTCCAGGCGAAGAGCACCTTGAAGTCCGACCCGGTCGCCGCGACCAGGTCCTCGTGGAACGAGAGGGTCCAGCGCGAGCGGGGGGAGACGTCGCGCGCGAGCCCGACGCCGAAGTCGAAGATCTCGCGCGCGATCTCCTCGGGCTCGAGATTGCCCGTCAGGCGGCTGATCCAGGTCGCCTGGGCGAGCAGCGAGGTGCGCTCGCTCCAGCGGCACTCGAGCCCCAGGCCCAGGCTCAGCCGCCGTTCGAGCTCGATGCCGGCGGCGCGGAAGCGGTCCGGCTGGCCGGGCAGGACGAGGTCGGCGTTGCCGAAGAGGGTCCAGCGCCCCGCGGAGCGCTCGGCGACGAGCCCGGCGCCCAGGTCGAACTCCCCGTTGCCGAAACCCCGGGATTCCGAGCCCACGGGCAATTCGACCCCCACGCGCCCCGCGAGCAGGAGTTCGTCCGGCCCCCCGCCCAGGATGCGTCGCGTCAGCACGATCGGCACGTCGCCCACGCCCAGGCGTCCCTCCTCGAGCTCGTACAGCACCTCGCCGCCGCGCTCGAGGCGCATCTCGTGCCGGTCGTCCGGGCGCTGCTCGCGGCCCCCGCCGGGCAGACCGAAGGTCCGGTGCCAGGCCTCGACGAAGGAGTCGAGGAAGCCCCGGTGGGTGACGAGCAGGCCCAGCTCGACCTCGACGTCCGTGCCCTCCCCCAGGCCGTAGCGCAGGGCCAGCGAACCGCGCGCGAGCTCGCCGTCGAAGACCGCCGTGGTGCCGCCCACGGAGCCGGCCTCCTCGATGCTGGCGTAGGCCGCGCGGGCGTCGAGGGTCCACTCGCCCTGCTCCAGCACCGCCGCGCGCCGCGGTCGCAGGGCCATCACCGTCAGCGCCAGCGGTTGGTGGGCCCGCGAGGGCAGCGGCCCGCGCACGCGCGGCGTCGGATCCGGCGCGGGACGCAACGCGCCGCAGCCCCCGAGGAGGAGCCCGAGCGACGCAACGAAACCGGCCCGTGCGGCGCGGGTGGAGCGCTCAAGCACGGATCTCGAAGCTGCTCGCGCCCGCGGGCTCGACCTCCGCGACGTCGACGGACTCGACCCGCGCGCTGGCCGGGCCGCGGCCGATCCACTCGACCGCCTCCAGCACGCTCGCCCGTGGGCCCTCGACGTGGACCTCGAGGCTGCGCCCGTCGTCCAGGTTGCGCACCCAGCCCTCGACCCCCAGGGCCTCGGCCTGGGTGCGCGCGAAGTATCGGAAGCCCACGCCCTGGACCTTGCCCGTGATCCGCATGCGGCGCGCGACGCGCCCCGCCAAGACGTCCCGGAGTTCCTGCCTGCCCCTCATCGCTCGATCCCGCGCAGCTCGATGTGCTGGAAGACGAATTGGCGCCCGTGCAGGCCGGGGCGGATCACCAGGCGACCGGCGAGGAGCTCGGGCTCGAGCTCGATCAGGAGGTCGTTCGATCCGCGCTCCACCGGGAAGCGTCGGGCGCGGGCGGGATCGTAGCGCAGCTCCCCCCCCGCTGCCGAGACGAGGTCGAGGAAGCTCGCCTGCGGCGCGAAGTACGAGAGGCGCAGCAGGGCCGGGCCGTCCCAGGGGCGGTGCCCCGGCAGCCGCAACGCGCCGGCCTCGTCCTCCATCACGACCCGCAGGCCGCCACCCGCCCAGTCGCGGCCCGCGACGATCGACACGCCGCCGAGCGGGCGCACCGGCGGGTCGTTGGTGCGCAGCGCGACGCGCAGCAACACCTCGGACGAGGCCTCGAAGCGCCGCTCGAGCTCGGCGCGCGGGGTCGGGGGCGGCGGCGCGCCGAAGGGCGTGAAGAAGGGCGAGAACCGCGTCAGCGCCTCCTCCGCGAAGAGCTGGATCACCACGTCGGGCGCGGGTTCCGTGAGCTGGGAGGGGTCGAGGTCGTAGCTCTCCAGGCAGCGCAGCTCGCCGAAGCTCTCCGCCAGGGGCCGCTGCAGGGCCGCGCCGAACGAATCGTGCAGCAGCAGCCCCCGCGCGCGGCCGCGGCCCCCCGTCCAGACCTCCTCCGAACGGCCGATGCGCTCGCGGCGCCGACGTGG
>CAYMYN010000021.1:15975-26911 GCA_964394665.1 uncultured Planctomycetaceae bacterium | reverse complement strand
CGCTCCTGCCCGATCCAGCGCTCGAGCCCCATGCGGCGCGCCCAGGAGTCGCCCTCGCCCGCCATCCACTGGCCGACGAACTCCGCGCGCGCCAGCGGCTCGAGGCCCGGCACGCCCGGCCCGAGCCGGGCGACGATGGCCTCGGCCGCCGCCTGCCCCCCGCGCGCGGTCCAGTGCATGCCCAGGCGGTAGAAGGCCGTGTCCGCCCCCTCGTCCGCGGCCCGCGCCGCGCCGAGCGCCGCCCGCAGGTCGAGCACCTCGAGCGTCGATCCCGCGAGCTCCGCCAAAACCTGCTCGAGCCGGCTCGGCCCGCGGCGCTCGACGCCGCGCGGCAGGTGCTCGGGGTACAGGTGCGGCTTGCTCGGCACGAACACGACCAGGTAGGGCACCCCGCGTTCGGCGAGGAACGCGCGTCGATCCTCGAGCAACGCGCGCCAGGCGCGCGCCGTCCCGGCC
This sequence comes from uncultured Planctomycetaceae bacterium, assembly GCA_964394665.1. Lineage (GTDB taxonomy): Bacteria > Planctomycetota > UBA1135 > UBA1135 > CAYMYN01. The sequence goes on along the minus strand of CAYMYN010000021.1, from coordinate 26,455 downwards.
GGCAGCGGCCGGGCGCCGCGCCACTCGTCGAGCGCTCCCCCGCCGTCCCAGAACACCCAGTCGCCGCGCCCGCGGGCCAGCAACGGCGAGGGCGAGCCGCCCACGAACCAACGCGTCGCCGCGCCCAGGCGCAGCAGGGATCCGCGCAGGCCGAACCGATCCCCGAACCAGCCGTCGAAGCCGCGCGTGAACGCGCGCAGGCCCTCGAGGTCGCGCGGCAGACGGGGGGCCGGCTCGGGCACGCGGGCCTCGAGCTGGTGCGCCTCGACCCGCGGGCCCTCGATGGCCTGGACGAACGCCGGCAGGCCGAGGAAGAGCGCGAACGTCGTCGCCACCAGCGCGTCGAGGACGCGCTCGAGGGGACGTTCGGCTCGGATCCGTTCGGTCATGGGGCGTCTAGAAGCGGAAGTACACGAAGGGTTGGAAGGTCCCCGAGGCCAGGGCCGTGGCCGAGCCCAGGAGCAACGACGCCCAGCCCGCGAAGGCGACCAGATCGAGGCCCCGGGCCGCCCGGACGCGGCGCGGATCGGTCGCCCAGCGCGCGCGCAGGGCCGCCAGGCGCGGCAGCCACGGCACCGAGCCCACGACCCCGGCCGCGAGCACGAGCGCGACGTGCCCGTCGACGTAGCGCCACGCGCCGTAGAGCGCCCCCTCCCCCTGCACGAGCCCGAACATCGCGCCCACGTGCGCCGCGCCGCGTCCCAGGTCGTCGGCGCGGAAGAAGGCCCAGCTCACGAGCACGAGTCCGAGCAGGTAGGCGTGGCGCAGCGGGGCCGGCAGGCGTTCGAGCCGCTTGTCGAGGCCCAGGTGCTCGAGGCCCAGGAAGAGCCCGTGCAACAACCCGGCGGCGACGAAGGTCAGGCTCGCCCCGTGCCACAGGCCCACGAGCCCGAAGACCAGCAGGATGTTGAAGAAGGTGCGCCGCGCCGTGGCCCGATTGCCCCCGAGCGGGACGTAGACGTAGTCGCGGAACCAGGTCGAGAGGCTGATGTGCCAGCGCTGCCAGAACTCGCGCACCGACCGCGCCACGTAGGGGTGGCGGAAGTTCTCGAGCAGCTCGATGCCCATCATCCGGCCTAGGCCGATGGCCATGTCGGAGTAGCCCGAGAAGTCGAAGTAGATCAGCAGCCCGAAGGCCACCACGGCGAGCCAGGCCGCGTCCGGGGTGAGCTCGTGCGCTCCGTGCGCGAACGACGCGTCGACCAGCGGCCGCAGGGCGTCGGCCACGAGCACCTTCTTCGCCAGGCCGATGACGAAGCGCCGCGCGCCGGAGGCGAAACCCGCCAGGGTGACGCTGCGCCGCGCGAGTTGTCCGTCGACGTCGCGGTAGCGCACGATGGGACCCGCCACGAGCTGCGGGAAGAACGCCAGGTAGGTCGTGAAGCGCCCCAGGCTCGGCGCCGCGCCCACGGTGCCGCGGTGCACGTCGATCACGTAGGAGAGCGCCTGGAAGGTGAAGAACGAGACTCCCAGCGGCAGGCGCAGGCCCTCGAGGCGCGGCACGCGCCAGCCCGGCAGCCCCAACGCGTCGAAGCCCTGGGCGAGGCTCGCGAGCAACCAGGGCGCGTACTTCAGGAACACGAGCAGCCCGATGTCGAAGGCGATCGCCGCCGCCACCAGGCGCCGCGAACGATCGGGTCGACCCGCGGCGCGCGCGCGCTCGACCGCGCGCCCGAGCCCGTGGTTCACCGCCGCCGAGCCCAGCAGCAGCAGCACGAGCGCGCCCTCGCCCCAGGCGTAGAAGGCCAGGCTCGCCGCCAGCAGCACCCCGTTCCGCGCCCGGGCCCCGAGCGCCGCGTGCATGGCCAGCACGAACGGCAGGAACAGGAACAGGAAGACCGGCGCGCTGAAGACCATCGGGAATGCGAGATACTAACGGGATCGCTCCGATCGGGGCGTCCCGCCGCTCATTCCGGAGGTCGCAGGGCCGCGCTGATGCCGTAGGCCCGCGCGATCGGCTCGCCCGATCCCCCCAGGCGCGGCTCGGCGCGCAACTCGCGCAACAGCACGGGCGCCATCCAGGGCCCGCTCTGGCGGACGCGAGCCAGGAGCTCCCGCGCGCGTCCCTCGTCCGGCGTCTCGCCGCACAGCACCAGGACGAGGCACAACGACTCCCCCGCCGTGGGCGCGGTGAGCGGGATCGAGACGGGCCCGGCCTCCAGCGCCCCCAGGTGCAGCAGACGGGGCGGCTCCGCCGCGCGCCCGAAGTCCGGGAGCTCGAACACGGCCAGGCCACCCACGCCGTCGGGCGCGAGCTCCAGCCGCGCGTGGGCCCCGTGCTCGATCGCCGGCGACGGCCCGCGCGCCGGATCCGGGCCCAACGCGAGGCTCGCGAGCTCGAGCCGCGGCGCGGGCGGCCCGTCCGCCAGCAGGGGCGAGCCGCGGCGCGGCAGGAGGAACCCGAGCACGAAGAGGAACAGCACGAGCCCCACGCCGAGGTAGCCCTTCCACCCCGGGAACCCGCTGACCGCGGGGCGCGACGTTCGGGAGGGCGCGTTCACCGGGGACCGGAGTGCACGCGGTGGGCGAAGGGCAGGCGCGCGATCAGCTCGGCCTCGAGTCCGGCGAGCTGCTCGAGACGCGCCGCGACCTCCTCGGTGCCGTGGTAGCGCGTCGCGAGCCGATGGAAGAGCGCGCGGTGCGCGGCCTCGCTGGCCATGAGGTCACGGTAGAGCGCGGCCAGCTCGCGGTCGGCGAGGTGCGTCGCGAGCAGGTGGAAGCGCTCGAGGCTGCGCGCCTCGATCAGGCCGGCGACGAGCAGGCGATCGAGGAGCGGGCGCTGCTCGGCGCCCCCCGCGCCGTGTTCGGCCGCCGCGCGCAGCAGGCCCGCGGCGTAGGGGCTGGGCTCGGGGTGGCGCAGGCTGCCGCCGCGGCCGTGCAGCAAGCACACGACGCGCTCGAAGTGTTCGAGCTCGGTGCGCGCGGTCTCGGCCAGGCCCGCCACCAACTCGTCGCGCCCGGGGTTGCGCGCGATCAGCGTCTGGGCGCTGGCCGCCGCGCCGAGCTCGCAGTGCGCGTGGTCGGAGAGCAACGCCAGCGGCTCGGCCTCGACCGCCCGGACCCACTCGACCGGGGTGCGCCAACGCAGCTCGATCACGTCGTTCCGCCCGCTTGCCGCAGGCCCGGGCGCCAGAGCACGTCCCCCGCGCCGCCGTCGTTCTGCGCGCGCCCGAGCACGAACAACAGGTCCGAGAGCCGGTTGAGGTAGCGCACGACCTCGGGCTGGATGCCGGCCTCGGGCACGGCGCCGTGGGCCGCCTCGAGCTCGATCGCCTCGGTCACCAGCCGCTCGGCCCGCCGGCAGACCGTGCGCGCGAGGTGCAGCCAAGCCGAGGCCTTCGTGCCGCCGGGCAACACGAACGAGGAGAGCGGCGCGAGCCCCGCGTTGACCCCGTCGATCAGCTCCTCGAGGCGTCGGGTGTAGGCCGGCGTGATGCGCAGCGCGCCGGCGACCTCGCCCGGCACGCACAGGTCCGCGCCCACGTCGAACAGGTCGTTCTGGATCTCGAGGATCCAGGTCCGCGTCGGCTCGGCCAGGCCGTCGGCCACGAGCAGGCCCAGCACCGAGCTCAACTCGTCCACCGTGCCGTAGGCCGCGACGCGCCGATCGTGCTTGGGGCGCCGCGTGCCGTCCCCCAGGGCCGTCGTGCCGTCGTCGCCGGTGCGGGTGTAGATGCGATTGAGGCGGACCATGGGACCGGGGAGGGTAGCGGCCCGCCCGCGGGCGGCCAACCGCGGGCCGCGGCAGCGCCGCCGGCCGGCCCGCCAACCTTCCCGGGGGTCGTATCTGCCAGCCAGACGGGAGCGTTCTTCAGGTCGGGACCGGGCAGCCGGCGGATCTTCACGCCGTCTGCACGCCTCGCTCCTTGCGGCATCCGGCGCCTTCGCGGATCATTCTCCGCCGTCGAAGTCGTCCGGAACGAACGGGCCGGACGGTCTCCAGCCGGGGTCGAGCGCGGGTCGCTCGCCCCGCCTCGGAGTCACCCGCTGCGGAGTCCTCCGCCGCCGGCGACCCGTTCTCCACCTCTCCGCGGACCCGGCTCGCTCTCCTCGAGCCCGGCCCATCGCCCACCTCGGCTCCCGCTGGGAGCCCATCCCGGGAAGACCCTCACCATGAGACTCTCGCTCCTCTCCGCCGCCGCCCTCGCGGCCTTCGCTGGCGCCGCCAACGCGCAAATCACCCTTACCGAGTGGGTCCTGTTCGGCGAGACCGGCGACCAGGTCTCCACCGCCGCCACCAACAACGCCGCCGGCGTCACCGGCGACCTGATGGCGCGCGGCGCGGGTATCACCCCCACCGCCGCCGGCAACTCGATCAGCGCCAGCGGCTGGAACGACCTCGCCGCGGACGACTACTTCACCTTCGGCTTCACGGTCGACTCGGGGTCGAGCGTCGACCTCGACGAGCTGTGGATCGCCACCCGCTCCTCCAACACCGGCCCCGGCTTCCTGGGTCTGCGCTACAGCGGTGACGGCTTCGCGAGCGACATCGCCTCGATCGTCAACACCGGCACCTTCTTCACCAACTCGGTGATCGACCTCAGCACCCTGACCGGTCTCACCGGCACGGTCGAGTTCCGCATCTACGCGCAGAACAACGTCTCCGCCAACGGCGGCACGATCGGCTCGAGCGGTACGCTGCGCATCTCCGAGTACTTCGACGGCGCCAACTACTACCCGGTCTACTTCACCGGCACGGTCAACAGCGGCGGCGGTTTCGCCACCGCGTTCTGCAACGGCGACGGCAGCGGCGCGCTGTGCCCCTGCGGCAACCAGAACGACGGCTCGACCGGCATCTCGGGCTGCGCCAACAGCGCCGGCGCGGGCGGCGGCAAGCTGGGCTACACCGGCAGCAACTCGATCGGCGCCGCCGACTTGGTCCTCACCGGCTCGGGCCTCACCCCCGGCCAGCCCGGCCTCTACCTGCAGGGCCTGAACGCCATCAACGGCGGCCTGGGCAACCCCTTCGGCGACGGCCTGCGCTGCGTCGGCGGCGGCATCGTCCGCCTCCAGGTCCGCACCGCGAACGCCAGCGGCCTCTCCAACACGACCATCAACGTCTCGAGCGTCGGCGGCGTGAACCCCGGCGACCTGCGCCGCTACCAGCTCTGGTACCGCGACCCCGTCGGCCCCTGCGGCGGCGGCTTCAACTTCACCAACGGCCTCGAGATCAACACCTGGATCCCGTGATCGACCGGGCCGGCCCCCGCGGCCGGCTCGCGACCCCCGCGGCCCCGTCGGCGCCCAGCGCGCCGACGGGGCCGCGCCCTTTCCCCCTCCGTCCGTCAGGGCTCGATGCCGAAGTCCTTGGGCTCGAGGGTGCTGCCGAGGGCGCGCAGGATCATGTGCAGGGCGCGGGCGTCGCGGGTCTCGAGCTGGGCGCGGGAGAAGACGCGCTCGATCATCGAGGCCACGTCCCGTTGAGCGGCGGGGCCACGGGCGATGCGCCCGGCGAGGACGGCGGTGAGGTGGGCCTTCAGGAACTCGCGGTGCGCGCCGGGCAGGGGGTGACCGCCCGACTCGAGGGGCACGCGCGCCTCGCCCGAGAAGAGCGGCTCGAGCACCACCGCGACGGCCACCGCCAGGTTGAGGGACGTGTGGCGCGGGGAGGTGCGGATGTGCACCAGGCGCTGGCACAGGCGCGCCTCGGCCGCGTCGAGGCCCGTGCGTTCGTTGCCGAAGACGAGCGCCAGGTGGAAGTCGGGGTCGGCGCCGAGGGCGACGAGCGAGTCCCGCGCCGCGCGCCACTCCTCGAGCGACGCCTCGCCCCGGCCGCGGGCGGTGAAGCCCACCGCGAGGTGCACGTCGGCCAGGGCCTCGGCCAGGGTGTCCACCACCCGCAGGCGCGCGGCGGCGTCCTCGACGCCGTGGCTCATCTGCTCGAAGTCGGGGTGCTGGAGCAGGCTGCGCCGCTCGGGGCGCACCAGCACCAGCTCGCAGGGCCCGAAGTTCTCGACGATGCGCAGCACCATGCCGACGTTGCGCGGGCCCTCGGGGCGCACCAGGACGACGCGTTTCATTCGTGCTCGGGCAGGCGCTCGACGGCGACGCGCTGGGCCAGGGTGAGGGCTCGCAACGCGCCGCGCGGCGGCGGATCGGAGAGGGAGAGCGCCAGGCCGGGCTCGGCGAGGCGCGTGGGATCGGCGGGCCCGAGCAACGCGGTGTCGCTCCACGCGAAGGCCGAGAACGCGAGTTCGATGTGTTCGCCGGCGAAGGCGCGCTCGCCGAAGCGCAGCTCGCTGGCGGGAACTCGCACGCCGTCGACGAAGGCGACCAGGGCCAGGCTCGCGCGCAGGGGCGGCAACACTTCGAAGTCGAAGGGGCCGCGGGCTTCGATCACGCGCGCCGAGGGGCGCCGCGGGTGGGCGCTCGACGCCGGCGGCGCGTCGCCGGCGAGGGGCGGGAGCTCGGCGTAGGGATCGGGCCCGAGGAGCTCGAGCACGAGGCGCACCGACGCTTCGGCGGGCACGTCGACCCTCACCGCGAGGCGTCCGCCGCCGAGCTCGTCCACCGCCACCACCGCCGGCCGATCCGCCGGCCAGGGCGCACCATCCGGGCTGGGGAGCAGCGGGAGGTCGACCTCCGGGAGCGGCCGCCCGCCGATCCAGATCCGCCCGAAGTCCGCGAGCGGCAGGCGCACGCGCAGCGGCGTCGCGCGGCGCTCGCAGGGCACGTGGATCGGCCGGTCCCCGTGGAGGCCGAAGCGCACCACGACGCGCGCACTGCCGGCGGGGTCCGCGCCCAGGCGCAGTGGCGCGCGCGGATGAAGGGAGCGCACCAGCGCCTCACGGCCCGCGAGGCCGCGCGCATGGAACTCGAGCACGCCGTAGCGTCCGCCGCCACGGGCAAGCTCGCGGGCGCGCGCGGCCCACGGTTCCTCGAGCAAACCCTGAACCGAATCGTCGAGCACCAGGCGTCCCGCGCCCGGCGCGGTGGGATCGGGCGTCGTGTCCGCAAGCCACACGGCCGCGCTCAGGAGCTCCGCGCCCTGCACCACCGCGTCCGATCGCGGCGCCGGGTCCCACGCGCGCCAGGGAATCGGCGCCCCCTCGAAGGGTCCCTCGGCGGCGCGTGCGAGCAAGGCCGCGAGGTCGAGGTCGCGGCGCAGCGTGCCCGCGCGCGCCGCACTCGCGAGCCCCGGGACGCCGCCCAGGACCAGGGGCACGCGCAGCGCTTCGGGCAGGGCCGCGTGTTCGCCGGCGAGAGCTTCGAGCTCGCGCAGGGTCGGCGCACCCAGGCCCGTCACCACCACCGCCCACGACCGCGGCCGCGCGCGGGAGAGCTCATTCACCACGCGCCCCATGCGTTCGTCGAGCACGCTCAGGGCCGCCGCGCGATAGGCCCCGAGCAGCGCTTCGCGCGCCGGATCGCCGCGTCGGCGCAGGAGCAGCTCGTCGAGCTCGCCCAGGGCCGCGTCGGCCCCCGGCGCCGGACTCAGCGCGGGACTGAGCTCCAACCGCGCGAGCCGCTGCGCGATCTCGGGGCGTTCGCGGAACGGGACCAACGCGCGCCGCACGGCCTCGATGGCGGCGCGACCGCGGGGCGCCGGCGTCTCGGCGGTCGGCGCCTCGCACAGCAGGGCGAGGACGTTCCGCTCGCTGCGCAGCGCGGCCGCGAGCTCGGCCAGGAAGGGCTCGAGGGGATCGGCCGCATCCTCACCGAAGCGGGTGTCGAACCCGCGTGCGAGGCCGGTCCACTCGGCCGCCAGGTGCGCCGGCAGCAGCGCGGCGAGCGTGCGCCAGCCGCGGGCCGCGAGCCCCTCGGCCAGGGTGGGGATCCCGTCCGGCAGGCCGTGCCGGCCCGGCGTGCGCACCGAGCCCAGGCCGTGCACCGTGGGCTCGAGCCCGGTGAGCAGGGTCGCCAGGGCCGCGGCGCTCGACTCCGAGCTCGGCACGTAGGCCCCGGCGACGAGGCCGGTGCCAGCGAGGGATGCGAGGTGCGGCGTCGACTTGTGGGCAGCGTCCAGCGCGCCCAGGTCGCCCGCGCGCAGGCCGGGCCAGAGAACGACCACGAGGGCGCTCGGCGGCTCGGGCCGCTCCGGGGCGCTGGGCCGCGCGAGGAACCACGCGCCGACCGCCAGCCCCAGCACCGCCAGCCCCAGCACCAGCACCAGGGCGAGGATCGGGCGCGCGCCGCCGCCCCGGCTCATGCGTCCCCCCGGATGGCGGCGAGCTGCGCCGGATCCGGGTTGCCGCCCGAGACGACCACCGCCACGCGCAGCGGATCGCGCGCCCCGCGCCCCGCGAGCAGCTCTCCCGGCAGGCGCCCACTCCACACCAGGGCCGCCGCCGCCGCGCCCGCGGGCTCGACGGTCTCGCCCACGCCGCGCACGAGCCGCGCCTGGGCGGCGAAGATCACGTCGTCCTCGAGCAGCGCGATGCCGTCGAGGGTCGTGGCGCAGATCGCGACGTTCAGCGCGCCCGAACCCGGCGGGCACAGGCCCTGCACCTGGGTCGTGATCTCCTCCAGCGACACCGGGCGGCCCGCGCGCAGGCCGCGCGCCATCGAGGGCGCGCCGGCGGGCTCGGCGCCGTAGATGCCCAGCTCCCGGCCGCGCTCCTGGCGCAGGGCGAGCGAGCTGCCCGCGATCAGCCCCCCACCGCCCACCGGCAGGACCACGACCTCGACCTCGGGCCAGTCCTCGAGGATCTCGAGGCCCACCGTGCCCGCGCCCTCGACGGTGCGCTCCGCGTCGTAGGGGTGGATCAGCGTCCGGCCCGCGGCGACGCGCTCCGCGCACAACACCTCGGCGTGCTCGCGGCCCTCGCCGAGCAGCACCTCGGCCCCGTGGGCGCGGCAGGCGGCGATCTTGTTCGGGTAGGCGTTGCGCGGCATCACGATCGTCGCCGGCACGCCGGCCCGGGCCGCGGCCCAGGCGACCGCGGCGCCGTGGTTGCCCGAGCTGACCGTCACGACGCCGGCCGCGCGTTCGGCCGGCGTGAGCTGCGCGACCTGGTTCCACGCGCCGCGGGCCTTGAAGGCGCCGACCTCCTGGCGGTTCTCGAGCTTGCCGCGCAGCTCGATCCGCGCGTCGTCCGAGGGCAGGGCGACCAGCGGGGTACGGCGCACCACGCCGACCAGGCGCGCGGCGGCCGCGCGGCTCCGGATGTGCGCGAAGCGCTCCCAGCCGCGCGGTTCGAGGGCCAGGTCGAGCATCGGGGCAGGGTAGCGTCCCGGCGTGGGGGCGTAGAATCGCGGCGGCCCCATGCCGCCCGTCACCCCCGCACCCCTGCTCCCCGGCTTGCCCTTCACCGGGCCCTGGCTCCTGGCGCCGATGGAGGGGGTCACCGACCCGCTCTTCCGTGGCCTGCTCCTGGCCCGCAATCCGCCCGACGCCCTGGGCGGCGCCTCGACCGAGTTCGTGCGCGTCGTCGGCCGCGCCCTGCCGCGCCGCGTGCTGCGCCGCCACCTGGGCACGGAGCGCTTCGCGGCCCCGGTCGGCCTGCAGCTCATGGGCGCCGACCCCGCGGCCCTGGCCGAGACCGCGCGGCGGGCCGAGGAGGAGGGCGCGCCGCTGGTGGACCTCAACTTCGGCTGCCCGGCCAAGGGCGCCCTGCGCGGCTGCGCGGGTTCGGCCCTGCTGCGCGAGCCGGCGCGCCTCGAGGCCCTGGTGGCCACGGTGCGCCGGGCCCTGGTGCGCGTCCCGCTGACGGCCAAGATCCGCGCCGGCTACGACGACGCCGAACACGTCGAGGACCTGGCGCGGGCCGCCGAGGCCGGCGGCGCGGCGCTCCTGACCGTGCACTGCCGCACGCGGGCCGAACACTACCGGCGCGAGGTCGACTGGAGCCGCATCGCCCGCGCCGTGGCCAGCGTGCGGATCCCGGTCTGCGGCAACGGGGGCATCGGGGGCCACGCCGACCTCGAGCGCATGCGGGCCGAGACCGGCTGCGCCCTGGTGATGGTCGGCCACGGGGCCCTGGCGGACCCCTGGATCTTCTCGGGGCGCTCGGCCTCGCCGGCCGAGGCGGCGGCCTTCCTGGCCGAGTACCACCGCCGGTTGAGCGAACGCGGGGCCGGCCCGCGCGGGGCCCTCGGGCGGCTCAAGCAGCTCCTGGTCCACTTCCGCGCTGGCGGTCTCCTGGGCGAGGACCGACGATCGTGGCTCGCCGAGACCGACCCCGATCGCCTGCTGGCCCGACTCGCCGCTCGCGGCCGGGAGCGCCGCGACCTAGACTGCTCCGCCCATTTTCCCGGAGTCTCCGCATGAGCAAGTGGACCCACGTCGACAGCGAAGCCCTCTACAACGTCCCCAACTGGGGCCTGGGCTACTTCTCCGTCAACGCCGAGGGCCACATGCAGGTGGCGCCCGAGGGAAGCGACCATCCCGCGCGCATCGACCTGTTCGAGCTGATCGGGCAGATCCGCCGCCGCGGCGTGCAGGCCCCCATCCTGCTGCGCTTCGACGGGTTGCTGCGGGCGCGGGTGCGCGAGCTGGCCGACGCCTTCGCCAAGGCGCGCGAGCAGTACGGCTACCCGG
>CAYMYN010000021.1:0-15965 GCA_964394665.1 uncultured Planctomycetaceae bacterium | reverse complement strand
CCGGGCGAGTACCGACCCGTCTACCCGATCAAGGTCAACCAGGATCGCAACGTCGTCGAGTCGTTGCTCGAGGAGGGCCGGCGCTACGGCCTGGGGCTCGAGGCCGGCAGCAAGCCCGAGCTCCTGGCGGTGATGACCATGCAGCAGAACGAGCGGCCGCTCGTGATCTGCAACGGCTACAAGGACCACGAGTACATCGAGATGGCCCTGCTCTCGCGCCAGCTCGGCAGCGAGACGATCCTGGTGGTCGAGAAGTTCAGCGAGCTGGACGCGATCCTCGAGAGCTCGCGCAACCTCGGGATCACGCCCGTGATCGGGGTGCGCACCAAGCTCGGGCAACGCGGCTCGGGCCGCTGGCAGGAGTCGGGCGGCGATCGCTCGAAGTTCGGCTTGACGACGCGCGAGATCGTGTCGGTCGTCGAGCGCCTGCGCGAGGAGGGCATGCTGGACTGCCTGCAGCTCCTGCACTTCCACCTGGGCAGCCAGATCACGAACATCCGCTCGCTCAAGACCGCCCTGCGCGAGGCCGTGCAGACCTTCGTGGGCCTGCACCAGATGGGCGTCTCGATCCGCTGGATGGACACCGGCGGGGGTCTGGGCGTCGACTACGACGGCTCGCGCACGGACTTCGAGTCGTCGATGAACTACTCGGTGCAGGAGTACGCCAACGACGTCGTCTGGCACCTGCACGAGGCCTGCAACGAGCACGGGCTCACGCCGCCCACGATCCTGACCGAGTCCGGCCGCGCGCTAGTGGCGCACCACGCGGTGCTGGTGGCCGACGTGCTGGGCGTCTCGGACTTCTCGACCGTGGGCATCCCGGCCGAGACCACCGAGGAAGAAGCCGAGATCGTGCACCAGATCGCCGAGGTCTGCTCGGGCGTCACGACCAAGAACTTCCAGGAGTCCTTCCACGACGCGCGCGAGATGCGCGACCAGGCCATGGTGCTGTTCAACGTCGGCCAGCTCCCGCTGACCGACCGCGCGCGGGTCGAGGAGTACTACTGGCGCACCTGCGAGAAGATCCTGCGCATCACCCAGCGCCTGGACTACGTGCCCGACGACCTCTCGAGCCTGCGGCGCGACATGGCGGACACGTACTTCCTCAACTTCTCGCTCTTCCAGTCGGTGCCCGACTCGTGGGCCATCAAGCAGCTCTTCCCCGTGCTGCCGATCCACCGCCTGAACGAGCAGCCCACGCGCCACGCGATCATCGCCGACATCACCTGCGACTCGGACGGCAAGATCGACCGCTTCATCGACCTGCGCGACGTCAAGGACACGCTCGAGCTGCACACCCTGCGCGAGGGCGAGCCCTACTACCTGGGCGTGTTCCTGATCGGCGCCTATCAGGAGATCCTGGGCGACATGCACAACCTGTTCGGCGACACGAACGTCGTGCACGTCGACGTCGATCCCCAGGGTCGGGCGCGCATCAAGAGCGTCGTGCGCGGCGACCGCGTGCAGGAGGCCCTCTCCTACGTCGACTTCTACGAGACCGACCTGCTGCGCGACATGCGCCGGCAGGTCGAGGAGTCGCTCGAGGCCGGCCGGCTCACGTTCGAGGAGTCGGCGCTGCTCATGCGGCGCTTCGAGCGCGGCCTGGCGGGCTACACCTACCTCTCGCGCGAGCCCCTGCCCGCCGCGCCCCAACCGGCGCCGACCACCGAGGGCGCGGCCGCCCGGAGCGGGCGATGAGCGCGCTCCCGCGCATCGCGAGCGGCTCGCGGGTCGAGCTCGCCTACCGCCTGCTCGACCAGACCGGGCGCGAGGTCGAGTCCAGCGACGAAGCCGGGCCGATGGAGTTCGAGGTCGGCGCGGGGGACGTCTTCCCGGCGCTCGAGGCGCGCCTGATCGGGCTCACGCCGGGCGAGGAACGCACGGTCGAGCTCGAGCCCGAAGAAGCCTTCGGCGAGATCGACCTCGAGGCCGTCTTCGCCGTGCCCTTCGACGCCCTGCCCCCGGGCACGCGCCCCCAGGTCGGCGACGTGCTCCCGGTCGTGCTCGAGCCCGAGGACGGCGAGGGCGAAGAGAGCGAGGAGCTCGAGGCGCTGGTGCGCGAGGTCGACCCGACCGGCGTCGTGCTCGACACCAACCACCCCCTCGCCGGCCACCGCCTGACCTTCGAGCTGCGCGTCCTGCGCGTCGACGGCGTCGCCGCGCGCACCTGAGCATCTCCCGTGGCCCTGGTCGCCCGCCGCGTGGGGTCGGCGCCGACCCTGCCGCGCGAGTGGACCTCGGCCGGCGGGCCGCGGGCGCTATCCTCTTCCCCTCCATGAGCGCCCCGCCCTTCCATCCCGCCCTGCGTCGGCCGGCGCCCCTGCCGGCCTCGGAGCGGCCGCGGCTCCTGGTGGTCATCGACACCGAGGAGGAGTTCGACTGGGACGCGCGGCCGGCCTTCGACCGGCGCAACACCTCGGTCGAGTCGATGCGCGACGCGTACCGCGCCCAGGAGATCTTCGACGGGCTCGGCATCGTGCCCACCTGGGCCATCGACTTCCCGGTCGCGTCCCAACCCGCCGGCTACGAGCCCCTGCGGACCTGGTGCGCCGAGGGCCGCGCGCTCGTCGGCGCGCACCTGCACCCCTGGGTCTCGCCGCCCCACGAGGAAGAGGTGAACGCCCACAACTCCTACCCCGGGAACCTGCCCGCGGAGCTCGAGCGCGCCAAGCTCGAGCGCCTGACCGAGGAGATCGCGGCGCGCGTCGGCGTGCGTCCCACGGTCTACAAGGCCGGCCGCTACGGCTTCGGGGCCCACACGGCCGAGGCGCTGCACGGGCTGGGCTTCGAGGTCGATCTCTCCGGTTGCCCGGCCTTCGACCACTCCGGCGACGGGGGCCCGGACTACGCGCGCCTGGGGCCGGAACCCTACTGGTTCGGGCCGCAGGAGACGCTGCTCGGCATCCCGACCACCGGCGCCTTCGTCGGCTGGCTCGCGGCGCTGGGCCCCTCGCTCCACCGCCTCGCGCACCGCCCGCCCTTCCTGTCGTTGCGCCTGCCCGGGATCCTTTCCCGCGCGCGGGCCCTCGAGCGCCTGATGCTCACGCCCGAGGGGTATGGCTCCGAGCACCTGCGCCGCCTGACCCGCGCGCTCCTGGGCCGCGGGCTGCGCACCTTCACGTTCAGCTTCCACAGCCCGTCCCTGCGCCCGGGCTGCACGCCCTACGTGCGCAGCGCCGCGGAGCGCGACGCGTTCCTCGGCGAGCTGCGCGAGTTCTTCTCCTGGTTCCTCGGCGAGCTCGGCGGCGTCCCCACGACGCCCCTGGCCTTGCTCGCGGATCTCCGCTCCCTCCGCCCGCGAGACGTCGCTTGAAGGTCCTCGGAATCTCCCCCCTCGACAAGGACGCCACCGTTTCGTTGGTCGAGGACGGCCGCGTGCTCTTCGCCTCGGCCGAGGAGCGCTACAGCCGCGTGAAGCAACACGCCGGTTTCCCGCGTCAGGCCCTGGCCGCGGCCCTCGCGGCCACGGGCACTGCGGCGGGCGAGATCAAGAAGGTCCATTACCCCTTCTTGCCCCCCGACCAGGAAGCGCGCCACATCCACAACGCGCTCGAGGAGGAGCGCGCCTTCCTGCGCTACTTCGAGGCCAAGCCGCTGGGCACGTTGCTGGCCGCGGCCGACGCGCGCGTGCCGCGGCGCAGCGCGCCCGTGCACGGGCTCGCCGAGCCCAACCAGCGCATGCACAAGTCGCTCGCCAAGCGCCTGGGGTATCGGTACCTGGGCATCTCGGGGCACTCGCGCAAGCAGGCCGAGAAGGAGTCGGCGCGTTGGGGCGAGGCGGCGGTCGCCGATCACAGGCGTTGGGGCGAGGAGCTCCTCGCGGGCCTGAAGGAGCTGGGGCTCGACAAGAGGCTCGAGCGCAGCGAGCACCACCTCTCGCACGCCGCCAACGCCTACCTCGCCTCGGGTTTCGACCGCGCGCTGGTCGTGACCCTCGACGGGTACGGCTCGGGGCTCGCGGGCTCGATCAGCGTCGGCGAGGGCGGCAAGCTCACGCGCAAGCACGCTCTGCGCTTCCCGCACTCGCTCGGCACCTTCTACGAGGCCGTGACCGGCGCGCTCGGGTTCCACCCCGACCGCCACGCGGGCAAGATCGTGGGCTTGGCGGCCTACGGCGACCCGGCGGTGCTGAGCGAGGTGTTGCTGGCGCGCGTCGAGCAACGCGGCGGCGAGTTCCGGCTGTACCAGAACCTCAACTCCTTCTTCGCCCGCCACCTCGCCGTGCGGTTCCCGATGGTCGACGTCGCGGCCGCCTACCAGCACGTGCTCGAGCGCGTCGCCGCGCGCCTGGTCAAGCACTGGATCGACGCCACCGGCTGCAAGCACGTCGTGCTCTCCGGCGGCGTGACGGCCAACGTCAAGATGAACCAGCGCATCCACGAAGTGGAGGGCGTCGAAGGGCTGTTCGTCTACCCCAACATGGGGGACGGGGGCTGCGGCACGGGCCTCGCGCTGCATCAGACCTGGCCCGGCGGCGTGGGCGCGCCGCTCGAGCACGTGTACCTGGGCCCCGAGTTCAGCGAGGCCGAGTGCGAGGCCGCCCTGCGCGCCGCCGGGCTCGCCTTCACGCGCCCCGCGAACCTGGCCGCCGACCTCGCCGCGCGCATCCACGGCGGCAAGGTCGTGGCGCGCTTCGCCGGCCGCATGGAATACGGCCCGCGGGCGCTCGGGAATCGTTCGATCCTCTACCACGCCCGGGAAGCGGACGTGAACCAGTGGCTGAACAAGCGCCTGGGCCGCACGGAGTTCATGCCCTTCGCGCCCGTGACCCTGTGGGAGGCCCGCCACCGTTGTTACCAGGGCCTCTCCGGCGCCGAGCACGCCGCGCGCTTCATGACCGTCACCTTCGACTGCACCGACGAGATGAAGCGCACTTCGCCCGCCGCCGTGCACATCGACGGCACGGCCCGCCCCCAGCTCATCGAGCGCGCCCAGAACCCCGGCTACTACGACATCGTGGCCGAGTACGAGAAGCTCTCGGGGAACCCCTCGCTGATCAACACCAGCTTCAACATGCACGAGGAGCCGATCGTCTGCTCCCCCACCGACGCCGTGCGCGCCTTCCTCGACGGCCGCCTCGACGTCCTGGCTCTGGGCCCCTTCGTCGCCGAATCCCCGGCCCGCTGAGCCCGGCCGAGCCCCGACCGTGGGCCCCTTCCCCGACCCGGCCGCGTTCGACTTCGTGCCCGCCCTCGAGCGCGCCTTCGGGGACGTCCTGGCGGAGCTGCGGGCGCTGGGGCCCGGGGACTTCGTCGAGGCCCCCGACTCGTTGACCACGGCGCGCGCGCCCTACGACGAGCGCGGTTGGTTGCAGTTCGGGCTGTTCGGCGAGCCAGGAGAGTTCGCGGCGAACCGCGAGCGCTGTCCGCGCGTGGCGCGCGCCTGCGCGGCCGTGCCGGGCCTCGTGAACGCCTGCTTCTCGCTCTTCCGTCCGGGCACGCACCTCGCTCCGCACCGCGGCGAGCGGCCGGGCGTGCTGCGTTGCCACCTGGGATTGGTCGTGCCCGACGGCGACGTCGCGTTGCGCGCCGGGACCGAGCTGCGGCGCTGGGTGGCCGGCCGCTGCCTGATCCTCGACGACACCTTCGAGCACGAAGCCTGGAACCGGGGCGCGGAGGATCGGGTGGTGTGGATCGTGAGCTTCAGGGCGGGAACCGTGACGCACGGAGTGTGAGCCGAGTCCTTCGGCCCTCCGCGACGACGGTCGTGCCCAGGGTGTCCGTTGTTCCGTGCCTTCGCTGGGTTCTCGGCTCATCAGCGCCGCGATCCACCCCGAATCACCTCAGGCGGTTCGAAGCGGCGGCCGAGCACCCACGCGGAATCGACGCCGAACCAACGCTCGAGCACGGCCGCGTACACGGCGCGGAAGTCGAGATGCGGGCGCAGGTTGCCGTTCTCATCGAGGTCATCCAGGGACGGACGCACCCCGTGCAGGCCCGGAAGCGTCTGGGGGCCGAGGAACCACACCGGCCCCGCCGCGCCGTGGTCGGTGCCTCCCGAGGCGTTCTCGGCGACGCGGCGACTGAATTCGCTCCACAGCATCACCAGCACGCTGCGCTCGGCGCCCGTGCCCCGTAGGTCGCGCAGGAAGGCGGCCAGCGCGACGCACAGCTCCCCGAAGAGCTGCCGCGTGCAGCCGAAGCCCTTGCTGTGTTTGTCGTACGTCCGCTGCCGCAGGGAGTACACCCGTGCGCCGAAGCCCCCGTCGAGCAGGGCGGCCACCGTGCGCAGTTGTTCCCCGAGTTCACCCTTGGGGTACTCCACCTGGGTCCGATACGCCCCTGCCAGTGCTCGAACGCGGTTGGAGAGGGAGCGCGAGAGTTCCTCGGCCTGCCGCAATCGGTCCAGCCGCGAGAGGGGCTGCATGCCCTGCGGGACTCCCTCGGCGCCCTGCATGCGATCCATCGCCTCCATCCGATCCGCGCCGGCCGCGGCCTGCCTACCGTCGAGCCACTGGAACTTCTGGGCGGACTGGAAGACGAGCGGCGCGTGGCGCGCGGAGCGCAGGGAGCGCGGCGGATCCACGCCGATGTGCGTCAAGAGCTCGGGGCGCGGGTCCTCGGCCCAGAGCTGATTGCGCAGGCGCCCGAGCCAACCCTCGTTGGCGGGCAAACCGCTGGGCGAGGCCTCGTGCCACACGGAGAGTTCCTTGAAGTGGCTCATCGTCGCGCCCGTCCGACCCACGGACTGCACGATCGCCACGCGGCCCTCCTGGTACTCGCGGTACAGGGGCTCCATCTGGATCGGGAAACCCAGCCCATCCTCGATGGGCAGGATCTCGGCGCGCGGGACGGCGAGGCTCGGGCGGGCGCGGTGATAGAGGTCGTCCTCGTAGGGCACGAGGGCGCTCAGGCAATCGAGCCCACCGTCGAGCTCGATGAGCACCAGCACCCGCTCCCGCTCGGGTTCGCCCGGGGAGGCCGACGCGCGCCGCGCGAAGACGATCGGCGCCGTAGCCCCTGCCAGGGCGGCGCAGAGTAGTTGCCGTCGATCCAGTGCCTTGGACTTCATGCGGGCGTCAATGGAGCTGGGCCAGGGGCAAGGACAATGCGAAGTGCGCCAACCTGCGCAACAGGGCGTCCGCCGCGGGCGATTCGAGCACAGGGCGCTCCCCAAGGGCCGCCTCCACCCGCAGGCCGGCAAGGAAGTGCGTCGCCCGCGCCCGCGTGTCGGCGTCGAGCGGGCGCGCCAACCAGGCCGATAGGCAGTACTCGAGAAGCGACCCATCGTCGGCTCTTGGGCCGAGTCGATCCCGCAGGCCGCGCGCGAAGGCGGGCGGCTCGAGGTTCGCTGCGCGGGTCTCCTTGGAGAGCTCGGCGAGGTAGCCCGGAGCGAGGCGTTCGAATGACCCGTCCGGTGCCTCCTCGAGCGCGCCCACCAGTAGCCCAAGAACCTGGTTACGGTGCATGAACAGCTCGGTCGTGAGCCACTCCTCGCCTTCGTTCCAGCCCTTCACGCTCGGGTGCCCGCAGAGGAGTTGTCCCAGGCGCGCCGCGCCGAAGAACACGAAGTTCGGGTCGGGTCGTAGCTCGGCACGTCGCGCGGCCGAGACGAGCAATTCGAGCGGCGCCATCACCCGTTGCCCGAGGATCGCGGGCCGGTAGAACTCCGGATCCACGGCCAGGTGCCGCAACCAGGGGGTGAGCTCGTACTCCGCGTCCACTAGGACCTGGGCGTAGTGCGCGACGCGCGCCCTGTCCGCCGGCCAGCCCTCGAACCACTCGAGCAGGCGACCGGCGATGTGCACGGCGCAGCCGGGATGGGCCAGGATGAGCTCGACGAGGTCGTCGCCATCGAAGCGTCCGGTGCGGCCGAAGATCGTCTTCTCGCCGCTGTCGTGAACCGAACGCTCGAAGTGGAACTCGCCCGAACCACCCTGATAGCCGGTCAGGGCGCGGGCGGCTTCGCGCACGTCCTGCTCGTCGTAGCGCCCCTCGCCCAGGGTGTAGAGCTCGAGCAACTCGCGCGCGAGGTTCTCGTGCGGGTGTCCGGCCACGCTCGCGTCGTTGTCGAAGTAGGCGAGCAACGCGGGGTCGCGCACCATCGCGTGCAAGAGATCTCGGAAGCTCCCCAGGGCGTAGCGCCGCAAGGTTTCATGTTGTCGGATCAGATCGTGCCGGCGGAAGATCACCCGCACGTTCGTGGGGAAGTGGCCGTGCCAGTAGAGGGTCAGGCGATTGCGCAGCGAGTCGTGGCCCACGAGCATGTCCCCGATCCAGTCCGCGAAGTACTCCTCGAATTGGGTGCGGTCGACCTGGCGCAGGGCGCGCTGGAAGACCCGCAGCTCGGCCATGGGTAGGGCAGCCTGCTCCGGGGTCAGGAGCTCGTTGCCATTGCGATCGACGCCGTACTCCTCCCAGCGGATCAAGAACAAGTCGGCCGGCGGGGGAGCCTGGGAGCCTTCGAGCAGCTCGTCGAAGATCTCTCCCGCTCGCCTTCCGACCCAACCCTCGATCTCAGCAGGCGGCGCCCCGAAGGCAAAGCGATTCAGGAGATGCTCCACGCCCTCGGCGTCGAGGGGCGGCCCGTCCGGATGGGCGGTGGGATCCCCATCGCCGGCCGCGGCGCTCGCGGCAAGGCAAATCGCCGCGCCGAGCACCGCGGGCGAGATCGGGCTGGGGAGCTTCGATGCCATGTTCCGGCTCACGACAGGGTCGATGTTCCGCCCCCCCCGTGTGCCGCCGATCCTCACCGTACTCGGCACCAGCGTCAACCTGGAATCACGCCCCGAGACTCCGGGAGCCTCCCGTACGCCCCCCGGAGGTCGCCCGGCCCGCCGCACGCTACACTCCACCCCCGCCCGCGGATCCCGCGGCGCTTCCCATGGGTGCCCGCATCCGCCTCGCCTTCATGGCTTCGATCGCGCTCGCGGCGCCCGCCGCGGCGGACGTGCTCCTGCCGGGCACGCGCCCCGTACGACACGAGCTGGTGCTCGAACCGTCGCCGCACTTCGCCGAGCACGACTTCGTCGCCGCCCCGGTGCGCGGCTTCGGCGGCTTCACGCGCATCGAGCCCGGCGTGCCCTTCACGTTCTCCTCGAAGTACGGCACGCGCCTCTACGCGATCGAGCCCGGCGCGGAGTGCCCCGAGGGCTACGACCCGCCCCACGGCCCCGCGCTGGCGCGCATCGCCCGCGCCAGCGGCCCGATCCCCCTCGCCCAGGTCGCGAGCGTCCCGCTGAGCTCGACGCTGGAATCGCTCACGACGCGCCTCCGCATCCGGTCGATCGCCGACGGCGTGCTGGAACTCGAGGTCGTCGACACCGAGCGCGAGCGCGATCGCGGCCTGATCGCCTGGTACGTCCTGCTGCCCATCGCCGGGCTGCTGGGGCTTGGATGGCTGGTGCGCCGCAGGCCTCGGAAGGCAGCGTAGCGCTGGAACGCGTGGCGATCCCCTCCTTCGCCCTCGCGCTCACCCTGGCGATCGAGCTCCCGCTCGCGGCGCTGCTCGCGCCCCGAGCACGGCGCGGGGAGGTCCTCTTCACCCTGCTCTTTGCGAACCTCGTCACCCATCCCATCGCGAGCTCGAGCGTGGGCGCCGCCTGGGGATCCTGGCTCGCCGTCGAGCTGGCGGTGTGCGCCTCCGAAGCCCTCGCGCTCCGTGTCGTGGCCAATCTGCCCTGGCCCCGCGCAATCGGGATCGCCCTCGCCGCCAACGCAACCAGCGCGTGCGCGGGCCTGCTCCTGGGCTGAACGAGCGACGGGCCGCCCCTCAGCGCCTCGCCAGGACGGCGAAGGCGAGGAAGTAGCGTCGTAGCCCCTCGACCGAAGCGGGATCGGGGGGATCACCGAAGAAGATCCGCACGAACTCCTCCCGCGCCCGCAGGATTTCCCGGCACCGGTGACCGCGCCAGCGTGGGTGCACCGTCGATGAGCGCCCCGACGGCAAGCGCGATCGTGGCTCGGGTGGGGCACAGGCTCTGCCGACCGCGGGGACCGCTCACTCTCCCGCGCGCCCGGGAAACGACCCCTGCGGTGGGTGGTCGGCGGAACGAGGGGAGTGAGGTACCTTGACCCGGAGTCATGGATTGGAATGACCTCCTGCTCGCGGCTGCCTACCTCACCCTCCTCGGGCTGGTGTGGGGGACCCTGTGGTTGATCCTCGCCAACGGGCGCTTCGACGGGCGGTCCCCCGTGCGCCGGCTCCTCGACAGGGCACGCGCGCTGCTCGCACCTTGGCCGCTGCTCTGGCTCGTGGCCTACGCCGCCTTGATCGCACGCGCGGGGCACGCCGCGGGCGAGTGGCCGCGCCTGTTCCCCTTCTCCTTCTCCGAGGGTTGGACCGCCAACGTCCACGCGAGCGAGTTCCCTCTGCACGTGATGTGGCTGGACGCGCTCGGCCTTGCCGCCCTCGCCTCCATCCTCTTCTTCTTGCCGCTCCACACGACGAATCCGCTCCGCTCGGCCCGCTCGCGCGCACTCCTCACCCTGTTCGCAGTGCCGTTCGCCGTCCTACTCTCGATCGCGTGCACGGAGGGGCCTGGCAACGCGCTCAACTGGCTGTCCCACACCCGCTGAGTCCCACCGTCTGCGCGGGACAGGGCCCGGGGGTCACTGCAGCGGGGCGTGTTGGGGCGCGGGGTGGTGTTCTAGGCCGAAGAAGCGCAGGAGCAGGTAGCGGCCCAGGTAGATGAAGGGCGTGTCGAAGAGGGCCAGGATCATCTTGCAGACGTAGACCCACAGGATGATCTCGCCGATCGTGTTCCACTCGAGGCCGAAGCCCCAGCGCAGGAAGATGCCGTTGACGATCAGGGTGTCGACGAGCTGGCTGATCGCGGTCGAGCCGTTGTTGCGCACGAACATCCAGCGGCCCTTCGTCACCTTCCACCAGAAGTGGTAGAGGCGCACGTCGAAGAGCTGGGCCACGAGGTAGGCCAGCATCGAGGCGAACAGCAGCAGGCGCGGGTTGTGGAAGACGGCCGTGTAGGCCTGCTGCATGGACGCGGCGTCGTCGTAGCGGAACTTCGGCTGGGTCCAGAACTCGCTCGGCGGGAGGGCGACGCCGAGCTGGAGCACGCCGAGCATCAGGAGGCTCATGGCGAAGCCCAGGAGCACCATCAGGTTCGCCCGCCTGCGGCCCCAGATCTCGCTGACGATGTCGGTCAAGAGGAAGGTCAGGGGGTAGGTGACGATGCCGGCCGTCAGGGTCACCGGCCGACCACCGTTGAACCAGCTCGGGCCGCCCTCGGGGAAGAGCAGGAAGAGCTTGGTGCCGATGACGTTGGTCAGCACCAGGACCACCGCGAAGGTGGTGGCCAGCACCGTGTACGTGGCCTCGGTGCGGGCGACGCGGCCGGGGAAGCGCCAGGGATCGGCCGCGGTCGGCTCGGGATCCCGCCCGTGGGGCGCGCGGGCTCGGGGAGTGCCTTCGCTCATGGGGAAATCCGGGGCGCGATCTTGGGGCCCGCGGGCGCGGCTGGCAACCTCGGGTCCGCTAGCAGCCCGTTGAAAAACTCCCTACTGCGGCGGCGCGTGCCGCGCGCTGGCTGCGTCGGGCTCGTTGGGCCGTGCTCGACGGCCAAGCAGGCCGCCTCCGCCGTCCCTCCGTCGCCCTCCTTGCCAGCACACGGCAGGCGCCGCCTCGCGACGGGACTTTTCCAACGGGCTGCTAGACTGCTTCGCCTCTGGAGGCTCGCCGGCGCCGCGCGAGCCCTGGCACGTCCCGAACCTCCTCCCCACCATGCAGGTCATCGAGCAGCTCAAGCGCCTCGGCGAGGAACGATTCCTCGACATCTACCGCTCCCTCGAACGCGACGGGTACGGGCCCCTCGACGGCGAGGTCGCCAAGGCCCTCAAGTTCCGGCCGCAGGCGATCAAGAAGCTGCCCATGGCCCAACGGGCCAAACGGGCACGCTCGATCCTCGAGCGCGCCGCCAACGCCGAGCTGTGCTACGAGCTGTTCGGCACCTACCTGATGAAGCACCACAAGGGGCTCATCACCGGCTTCCTCGACGCCACCGACGTGCCCCACGAGGAGGGCATGGTCGAGGACCTCGCCCAGGTGCCCGCGGGCGACAAGGTCGCCGCCGCGATCGAGGAACTCGACGGCAAGTTCGCCCCCGACGACGTGACGCTCTACCTGTCGATGTGCGCCGAGCAGTGGCCGGGGGTGGCCGAGATCGAGCCCCTGTGGCGCAAGCGCCTCGAGGCCGGGGCGCCGCGCTAGCGGACTCCGCCCTCAGGGCAAAGCGTCGGCGGCGAAGCGCCGCGGGTCCTGGCGCACGATCTCCCCGCAGCGCGGGTTGCAGATCGCGAAGCGCAGGCCTTCGACCTCGATGCGCTCGAAGTGCGGCCGATCCTCCATCCGGCAGGGCGGGCAGAGGGCGACCGCGGGCCTCGCGGCGGGCTCGGCCGGCGGCGCGGCGGCGCCGGTCCCGCCGCCGCAGCCCGCGCCGAGCACAAGCGCCAGGCCGAGCGCGATCCCCGGGCGCTTCATCCCTTGGCCCGCTCCACGAAGTGGCCGTCGCGGGTGTCCACGCGGATGCGCTCGCCGATCACGATGTAGGCCGGCACCTGGACCTCGAGCCCGGTCTCGACGGTCGCGCTCTTGAGCTGGGCCGCGGCGGTCGCGCCCTTGATCGGCGGGATCGTGTCGGTCACCTCGAGCTCGACGACCATCGGGAGCTGCACGTTGACGAGCTGGCCCTGGACGTACATCGCGCGCAGGCCCTCGAGCCCGTCCGTCAGGTACCCGACGGACTCGCCCAGGTCCTCCGCGGAGAGGTCGAACTGCTCGTAGCTCTGCTGGTCCATGAAGTGCCAGCGCGTGCCGTCCGAGTAGAGATAGCTGCACGGCCGCTGCTCGAGGTCCGCCTCGTTCCACTTGTCCCCGCTGCGGAAGGACTCGACGAGCGTCTGGCCCGTGAGCAGGTTGCGCAGCTTGGTCTTGGCGACCGTGGAGGCGCCGCGCGCGGTGGGCGCACTGAAGGACACGTCGACCACGATCATCGGCGCGTCCTTGTGGACGATGCAGACGCCGCGCTTGAGTTGCATGAGCTCGATCATCGGTTGGAGTGGGGATGGGTGCGGGTCAGCGGGCCAGGGGTCGGAGGCGCGGAGCGGGTTGGCAACGGGGACAGACGTGGGTGCCGCGTTGGGAGACGACCGAGCGCCGGATCGGCGTGCCGCAGGCGCGGCAGGGCTTCCCGTCGCGGCCATACACCTGGAACTGGTCCTGGTAGCTCCCCGGTCGGCCCTCGGGCGTGCGGTAGAAGGTGTCGAAGCTCGAGCCCTCGCGGCGGATGGCCTCGGCGAGCACGGCGCGGATCGCGGCCGCGAGCCGCTCGGCGGCGCGCGCGTCCAGGCGGTCGGAGCGCCGCAGGGGATGCAGGCCGGCGCGGAAGAGGGCCTCGTCGACGTAGATGTTGCCCAGGCCCGCCAGGAAGGTCTGGTCGAGCAGCAGGGGTTTCAGCGCCCGGCGCCGCGCGCGCAGGGCGCCGTGCAACCAGGCCGCGTCGAAGTCCGGGCCCAGGGGTTCGGGGCCGAGCTCGCCGAGCAGCTCCTCGAGCGCGTCCACGGCCAAGAGGCGCCCGAACTTGCGCACGTCGACGAAGAGCAGCTCGTGCCCGTCGTCGAGCGCCAGGCGCACCCGCTCGTGGGGCTGGGACGGCGCGCCCGCGGGCTCGACGAAGAGCCGGCCGCTCATGCGCAGGTGACCGACCAGGTGGCCCGCGGGCTTGCCTGCGCGCTCGAGGTCGACGACGACGTACTTCGCGCGGCGCGTCACCGCGGCGATGCGTTTGCCCACCAGGCGCCGACGCAGCTCCGCGGGAGCGAGGTCCCCCACCGTGCGACGCCAGCTCGCCGCGGCCCCGACGAGGGTCCGCCCCACGAGCCGCGGCCGGAGCTGGCGCACGACGGTCTCGACCTCGGGGAGCTCGGGCATGGAGGGGCGGGGCGGGGAAACGGGCGCGGGATTCTACGGGGGAAGGGGCGGCGGCGGAGGGGGGAAGGGCAGCTCGCCCCGGCCCGCGGCGGGCGATGGGCCCGGGGGCCGGGGGCGGAGTACCGCGCGGCGCGCCGAGCGGCGCGGGGCGGCGCTGGCGGCGAACTCCGCGGGCGGCTCGAAGTCGCGCGCGAAGGGATCCGCCAGGCAGGAGCTGCGCCGCAGGGTCGGCTCCTCGATGCCGGCCCAGTCGCACACCAACCGCGGGTCGTGGGCCCGCTCGCGGATGCGCCGCGCGCGGGCGCTCGCGCGGGTCCCGAGCTCGGGCACGAAGGGCTCGGGCTCGCCCCCCGGCTCGAGGGACGGCGCGACGCGGTGCGCCACCAGGCCCGCGGACTCGAGGCGCCGGAAGAGGCCGTCGGGGCGCCCCAGGTCGTGGTAGTCGTGGACCAGGAGCGCGATCTGGGCCTGGGCCCCGCTGTCGCGGGCCAGGCGCGACCAGGAGACCCCCTCCTGGGCCAGGGTGGCCTCGACCAGCGCGTGCTTGGCGAAGGCGTCGAGCCGCGCGCGCAGCCAATCGAGATCCGTCCCGCGCAACGCGTCGAGCGTGGCGCGCCAGTCGGCGAGCAAGGTGGGCACCCAGGCCGGCAACGCGCGCTGCGCGTCGGCCCAGGCCTCGCTCGCCTCGAGGTAGGCGCGCTGCACGGCGATCGCGAGGGGATTCGCCCGCGGGCCGTGGCCGGGGGGCGCGAGCACGTTGAGCCGCAGCAGGGTGTCGAGGTGGGCCGTGCGCCCGCCGCCGACGCGATACCCCGCTGCCGCAACCCGCTCGGGGAGCTGCGCGTCGTGCTCGATGGCGCGCAGGGCGAGCAGCGTCGCGCCCAGGGTCAGGGCCAGGCCGAAGTGCGAGCGCAACCCGTCGCCGTGGATCAGGTGGTAGCGCCACGCCCCGCGGCGCTCGCCCATCAGCGACTCCTGGCGGCAGGTGCTGTGCAGCGCGCGCAGCTCGACCGTCAGCCCGCCCTCGTCGGCGCGCAGGAACTCCGCGCGCACGCAGGCGAGGTAGGCGCCGTCCCGCGCCCGCACCCCGCCGGCCCCGGCGTACAGGCGCGTGGCGAGGAAGGGCAGGATCGAGGGGCCGAAGGTCGCCGGGTCGCGGCGCACGAGGTAGCTCTCGTGCGCTCCCCAGGTCGGCGAGCCGGGATCGAGCAGCCCCGAGTGGTTGTTGTTCGACAGGCGCAGGCACACGCCCGTGCGCCGCAGCCGCGCCAGCGCGCCGCCGAGCAGGATCTCCTGGCGCTCGAGCACGCCGGGCACGTCGTAGGGCGAAGCGCACTCGGCGCTGGCGAGCTCGTAGTGGCCCCAGTCGAGGTAGGCGCGCCCGTAGGCGTTGAAGAACCCGTTGCGCCCGCGCAGGGCCGGCGCGCTGTGGTAGTGCTCGTCCAGGAGCCGCTCCAACGCGCGGCGCGGGGTCAGCTCGCCCGGGCACTCGTCGAAGTAGGCCTGGCACTCGAGCTCGACCCCGCACAGGAAGGATGCCGGTCGCGCGTGCATCGGATCGCTCCAGCGCTCGACCCGCGGCGCGCGGGGCGCCGCGGGTCGTCGGGGAAGCACCTCTCATTCGCCGGGCGAGTTGCGCCGGCGCAGGAGCTCGACGCGCGCCCGTTCACCGTTCGCCAGGCCCATGCGGGCCGCGCGGGCGATGGAAGCCCACGAGGGGCCGGGGGACGGCGCGGGGGACGGGCCCGTCGCCAGGGAGCGGGCGGGGACGGCGCGGGGGGTGGTGAGGGCGCGGGGAGCGAGGGTCGCGGTGGGGCTCAAGGCAGGACTCTCCGGGTCGGGCGTGGACGCGTGGGAAGCGGGCCGCGCGGGCCGGGTGAGGGCAGACCTCTCCCCTCTCCACGCGCGGAACGCGTTGCGGGATCCGCGCCGAAGCTCCCACGACGCCGTGGGCGCTCCGGACGCGACGGGACCGATCCTGCCGCGGCGCCGCGGGCTCGAACAGACCCGACGCCGAAGGTCGCGGCGGCGCGTGCGCCGACGCGCGCGAAACGCAGCGCGTCGCAAGCTCCGAAGTCGGG
>CAYMYN010000020.1:76609-96053 GCA_964394665.1 uncultured Planctomycetaceae bacterium | reverse complement strand
AGAACAGGCCGGCGAGCTCGCGCCGGTAGAGGGTCCACACGCCGCGCATCAGAGCACGACCTCGCCGCGGTCGAGCGGGTCCGAGTTCCGGACGGGGGTCGGGTCGCCGTCCTCGAGCTCCAGCGCGATGCGCGCGAAGAGCCGCTCGAGGGTCGGGCGGCGCCAGGAGAGCTCGCGCAGCGGCCAACCGGCGGCGCGCACCAGTTCGCCCACCTCCGCGCGCCGGTCCTCCGAGCAGGCGAGCTCGAAGGCACGGAAGGGATCGCCGGGCCGGGCGGGGGCCAGCTCCACGCGCCGCACGCCGGGCAGGGCCGCCAGGCGTGCGCGCGCCGCCTCGATCGCCGCGCCGACCTCGACCTCGAGGCGCAGCGCGCTCTCGCCGCCGAGTTGGCGCACGAGTTCCTCGGGCGTGCCGTCGGCCGCCAGCCGGCCCTTGTGCAGCACGATCACGCGCGGGCAGACGGCCTCGATCTCGGGCAGGATGTGCGAGGAGAGCAGCACCGTGTGGCGCGCGCCGAGGGCCTGGATCAGGGCCCGCACCTCGATGCGCTGCACCGGGTCGAGGCCGCTCGTGGGCTCGTCCAGGATCAGCACGTCCGGGTCCGGGAGCAGGGCCACCGCCAGACCCGCGCGCTGGCGCAGGCCGCGGGAGAGGGCCCCCACCTGTTGGCGCGCGCGATCGGCGAGGCCGACGCGCTCCAACACGTCCCCGATGCGCCGGCGGCGCTCGGCGCGCGGGATGGCGTGCAAGCGGCCCTGGAACTCGAGCATCTCGACCACCCGCAGCTCGCGATAGAGCGGCACGGCCTCGGGCAGGTAGCCGATGCGGCGGCGGACCTCCATCGAGCGGCGCAGCACGTCGTGCCCGGCCACCCGCACCGCGCCCGAGGTCGCGGGCAGGTAGCCCGAGAGGATGCGCATGGTGGTCGTCTTCCCCGCGCCATTGGGGCCGAGGAACCCCACGACCTCGCCGCGCGCGATCTCGAAGGAGACGTCGTCGACGGCCAGCAACGAGCCGAAGCGCCGGGTGAGATGGGAGACCTGGATCACGGGGCGGGGAGGGTATCGGGGGGGGCGCCGGGGCTCAAACGGCGCCCGTCCGCGCGCCCGCCGCCCGTACCCCGCGGCGGGCGCGTGGGTCACCGAACTTCCGCGCCTCCGGCTCGTGGCGTCCCGCGCGAGCGGAGTGCGCGCGCGCCCGACTCCGAAACACGGCGGGCGCCCGACCCTTCGGCCGGGCGCCCGCCGCGCCTGGGAATGACCCGCAGCTCAGGCCTTGACCTCGAAGTCCGCGTCCACCGGCTCGTCGGCGCCGCCGCCGGCACCGCCCTGGGCCCCGGCCTGGGACCCCGCGCCGGACTCCGCCTGTTGCTTGGCGTAGACCGCCTCGCCCAGCTTCTGGGCCTTCTGCGCGAAGTCGCCGAGCGCGCGTTCGATCGCGCCCGCGTCCTCGCCCGCGGCGGCCTGCTTCAGGGTCTCGCGCGCTCCGTCGATGGCCGTGCGGTCGTCCGCGGAGAGCTTGTCGCCGTGCTCGGCGAGCTGCTTCTCCGACTCGTACAGCACCTGGTCCGCCTGGTTCTTGAGGTCGATCAGCTTGCGCTTCTCCTTGTCGGTCTGCGCGTTGGCCTCGGCCTCGCGCTTCATGCGCTCGATCTCCTCGTTGGTGAGGCCGCTCGAGGACTCGATGCGGATCGTCTGCTCCTTGCCCGTGCCCTTGTCCTTGGCGCGCACGTTCAGGATGCCGTTGGCGTCGAGATCGAAGCTGACCTCGATCTGCGGCGTGCCGCGGCGCGCCGGCGCGATGCCGTCGAGCACGAAATTGCCGAGCAGGCGGTTGTCCCGGGCGAACTCGCGCTCGCCCTGGAAGACCTTGACGTCCACGCTGGGCTGGTTGTCCGAGGCGGTCGTGAAGGTCTGGCTCTTGGAGGTCGGGATGGTGGTGTTCTTCTCGACCAGCTTGGTGAAGACGCCGCCCATGGTCTCGATGCCCAGCGAGAGCGGGGTCACGTCGAGCAGCACGACGTCCGAGACCTCACCGGCCAGGATGCCGCCCTGGACCGCGGCGCCGACCGCCACGACCTCGTCGGGGTTGACCGACTTGTTGGGCTCGCGGCCGAAGAGCTCCTTGACGAGCTTCTGCACGGCGGGGATGCGCGTCGAACCTCCGACCAGGATCACGTCGTCGATCTTGGAGGAGTCCAGGCCCGCGTCCGAGAGCGCCTGCTTCACCGGCCCGCGGGTGCGCTCGATCAGGTGCCCGGCGAGCTGCTCGAACTTGGCCCGCGAGAGCGTCAGCGAGAGGTGCTTGGGCCCCGAGGCGTCGGCCGTGATGAAGGGCAGGTTGAGGTCGGTCTGCGCGGCCGAGGAGAGCTCGATCTTGGCCTTCTCGCAGGCCTCCTTCAGGCGCTGCAGGGCCATCGGGTCCTTGCGCACGTCGATGCCGCTCTCCTTGCGGAACTCCTCCGCGGCCCACTGGATCAGGACCTCGTCGAAGTCGTCGCCGCCCAGGTGCGTGTCGCCGTTCGTCGAGAGCACCTCGAACACGCCGTCGCCGATCTCGAGGATCGAGATGTCGAACGTGCCGCCGCCCAGGTCGTAGACCGCCACGCGGCCGGCCTTCTTCTTGTCGAGGCCGTAGGCCAGGGTCGCGGCGGTCGGCTCGTTGATGATGCGCTCGACCTTGAGGCCCGCGATCGTGCCGGCGTCCTTGGTCGCCTGGCGCTGCGCGTCGTTGAAGTAGGCCGGGACGGTGATCACCGCGCGGTCGACCTTCTCGCCCAGGTAGGCCTCGGCGGCCTCCTTGAGGTGCTGGAGCACCATGGCGCTGATCTCCGGCGGCGTGAACTGGCGCTCGTCGATCTTGACCTTGACGAGTTCCTCGGCACCCCCCACCAGCTCGTAGGGCACGAGCTTCTCCTCGGAGTGCACCTCGGCATGCCGCCGGCCCATGAAGCGCTTGATCGAGAAGAGGGTGCGCTTGGGATTGGTGATGGCCTGGCGCTTGGCGGGGGCCCCCACCAGGCGGCCGCCGTCCTTGGCGAAGGCCACCACCGAAGGGGTCGTGCGGGCGCCCTCGGGGTTGGTGATGACGACGGGCTCGCCGCCCTCCATCACCGACACCACCGAGTTGGTGGTGCCGAGGTCGATGCCGATGATCTTGGACTTGCTCATGGGTTCTCCAGGGATGCGCCGGGGGCTGCGTTCGGACGCCCCTGGAGTCAAACGCCGTGCCGGGCTGGCGCGACGCAAAGCACTGTCCGATAAGGATTTAGGGATCGATGGCCGGGCCGGTCGCTGCCGGATCGGCAGCCTGCGGCGGGCACCCGACGGGGTCGGGCGCCGTTTTGGCAGGCACGCCCGGCCCGCTTCAGCCGCCTTCGAGCAGCCGCAGGCTCGCCCGCTGGAGCTCGACCTCGGGATCCTCGCCGCCCTCGAGGCACAGCCCCAGGTCCTTCAGCAACCCATCCGCGAGGCCGTAGACCCAGCCCCGCACGCTCAGCGCCCGGCCGCGTCGCCAGGCGTCCTGCACGACCGTCGTGCGGGCCACGTGCTCGACCTGCGCCAGCACGTTGAGCTCGCACAGGCGCGCCACGCTGTGTTCCTCCGAGGCCAGGCCCGCGAGCACCTCGCGGTAGGGCGCGGCCACGTCCTGGATGTGGCGCAACCAGTTGTCGACCAGACCCACGGGCACCCCGCGCCAGGCGGCGCGCACGCCGCCGCAGCCGTAGTGGCCGCAGACGATGACGTGCCGCACCTCCAGCACCTCCACCGCGAACTGCAGCACCGAGAGGGAATTGAGGTCGGTGTGCACGACCACGTTGGCCACGTTGCGGTGCACGAACATCTCGCCCGGGTCACGGCCCACGATCTCGTTGGCCGGCACGCGGCTGTCGGAGCACCCGATCCACAGGTATCGGGGCGCCTGTTGGCGGGCCAGGCGCGCGAAGAACTCGGGATCCTCGCGCCGCCGGCGGGCGGCCCACTCGCGGTTGCTGCGGATCAGGTCGAGGGGTTCGGACTCGGGCAAGGCGCGTCTCCGGGTCGGGGGTCGGTGGGATCGGGTCCGTGACGGGTGGCGGTGGAGCGGCTCACGAGAGGCCGTACTCCTTCAGCTTGCGGTACAGGGTGCGCTCGCCGATCCCGAGCAGCTTGGCGGTCTTCTCGCGGTTGCCCTCCATCAGCGCCAGGTTCTGCACGATCAGCTCGCGCTCGACCTCGGCCAAGGAGCGGCCCGCGAGCGAGAAACCCCCCTCGCGCCGCGGCTCGAGCTCGCCGCCCACCGCCACCTGCGGGGGCACGTCGGCGACCTCCAGCACGTCGCCGCGGGCCAGCAGCACCATGTTCTCGAGCGCATTGCGCAGCTCGCGCACGTTGCCCGGCCAGGGGTAGCGCATGAGCGCGGCGCGCGCCTCGGGCGAGATGCCGCGCACGGTGCGGCCGTGCTCGCGGGCGAAGTGCTGCACGTAGTGGTCGATCAGGAGCGGCAAGTCGCCCTGGCGCTCGCGCAGGGCCGGGAGCTGCACCGTGATGACCTGCAGGCGGAACAGGAGGTCCTCGCGGAAGCGGCCCTCGGCCACGCGCTCGGCGAGGTCGCGGTTGGTCGCCGCCACCAGGCGCACGTCGACCTTGCGCGCCGCGTTGCCGCCCACGGGCACGACCTCGCGGGTCTCGAGCACGCGCAGGAGCTTCGCCTGGGTGTCGAGCGGCATGTC
Organism: uncultured Planctomycetaceae bacterium; assembly: GCA_964394665.1. GTDB lineage: Bacteria > Planctomycetota > UBA1135 > UBA1135 > CAYMYN01. Next base: position 91,341 of record CAYMYN010000020.1, on the reverse strand, counting down.
CCCCACTTCGTCGAGGAACAACGTGCCGCCGTCCGCATACACGATGCGGCCCTCCTTGGTGGCGACTGCGCCGGTGAAGGCGCCCTTGACGTGCCCGAACAGCTCGGACTCGATCAGACCCTCGGAGAGGGCCGCGCAATTGACGGCCACGAAGTTGCGGTCCTTGCGCGGGCTGTTCTGGTGGATCGCCTGGGCGACGAGCTCCTTGCCCGTGCCGCTCTCGCCCAGGATCAGCACCGTCGCGTTGGTGCCTGCCACCTGGCGCAGCACGTCGAAGACGCGCTGCATCTGGGGCGAGCTGCCGACGATCGCCTCGAAGCCGAAACGCTTGTCGAGCTGGCGGCGCAGCTCGACGTTGGCGCGCCGATCGCGCGCGGCCTCCACCAGGCGCGGCAACTTGGTGCGCAGCGCCGAGAGGCTGACGGGTTTGGTCAGGTAGTCCGCCGCGCCGAGCTGCATGGCCTCGACCGCCGACTCGACCGAGGCGTGGCCGGTGATCATCAGGATCACGGCCTCGGGCTGCAGGCGGCGCGCCTCCTTGAGCACCTCCATCCCGTCCCGATCGCGCATCACCAGGTCGGTCAGGATGGCGTCGAAGGTCTCTTCCCCGAGGCGCTCGATGCCCTCTTGCCCCGAGAGCGCCATCTTGCACAGGTGGCCGTCGAGCTCGAGGCCGTCGGCCAACGCCTCGGCGTGCCCCTCGTCGTCGTCGATGACGAGCACGCGGATCGCCCGCTCGGCCTTCATCGCGCGGCCCCCCGGCCGGGACCCCGTTCACCGGGCCGCGGCTCGGGCCGCGGTTCGAGTTCGGGCTCGGGGTCGAGTTCCACGTCGACCACCTCGGCCCCGGAGGGCGACTCGCGCACCAGCTCGCTGCGCCGCGCCTGGGAGGGGATCTCGACCAGGAGCGGCAGCACGACGCGGAAGCTCGTGCCGCGGCCGAGCTCGGAGATCACGTCGATCGTGCCGCCGTGCTCCTCGACGATGCGCCGCGTGGTCGCCAGGCCCAGACCCGTGCCGTTCTTCTTCGTCGACCAATACACCTCGAAGCAGCGCCGCAGGGCCTCCTCGTCCATTCCCACGCCGGTGTCGGTGACGGTCAACACGGCGAAGTTTCCCTCGCGCGCGAGCCGCACCAGCAGCTCGCCGCCGGAGGGCATGGCCTGGCGCGCGTTGACCAAGAGATTCAGGAGCGCCTGGCGGAACGCCCCGTCGTCGAGCATCACCAGCGGCAGCGAGCTCGGCAGATCGACGTGATGGCGGATGCCGGCCAGCTCGTCCTCGGGCTCGACGAACTCGAGCACCTCGCGAACGCTGCCCACGAGGTCCTTGGGCGCGCGGTTGACCTCGCCCCCGCGGGCGTAGCGCAGGAACTCGTCCAGGATCACCTCCAGCCGCTGGACCTCGCGCTTGAGGGTCGCCACGCGTTTCATGCAGCGCTGTTCGCGGGGCGAGAGCTCGGGGTGCTGGGGGCTGCGGGCCTGGGCGGCGCGCTTCCACTCCTCCTCGAGCAAGGTCAGGTTGATGGCCATGGTCGAGAGCGGGTTCTTGATCTCGTGGGCGAGGCCGCCGGCCAGGCGCGAGAGGAAGGCCACCTGCGCGCGCGCGGACTCGACCGTGGGCGGGAGCTTGGGATCGCGCGGTTCGCTGGACATGGCTCGTGGGCGTCCTCGGCTGCGCCCGCCGACGCGCCGCGTGGCTTGGGTTGGGAGCAGGGGGCGGATAGGCTACCAACGGCCGCGCCCGGCATCCCCGCACCCATCGCCCGTCCGGGCGCCCCCCCATGCCCCCCCGTCCCGAGCGCCTCGTCCTCCCCGACACCGCCCCCGACCCCGCCTCGATCGAGCGCGTCCGCGTCCTGCTCGCGGCCGGCGAGTTGGTCGCCCTACCGACCGAGACGGTCTACGGCATCGCCGCGCGGGCGGACCACGAAGGGGGCCTGGCGCGCCTGCGCGAGGTCAAGGGCCGGCCACCGAGCATGGCGCTCACCTGGCACGTCGGCACGCACGCCGCCCTCGAGCGCTTCGGGCGCGTCTCGCCCCTCGCCCTGCGCCTGGCGCGGCGCTACTGGCCCGGGCCCCTGACCCTGGTCCTGCCCGGCGTGCCCGCGGGGCTCGAGCGCATCGCCGAGGGCGGCTGGACCGGCGTGCGTCTGCCGGCCCACGCCGGCACGGCCGGGGTCTTGAACGAGCTCGACTTCCCGGTCGTGCTCTCGAGCGCCAATCGCCACGGCGGCGCGCCCCTGGGCGAGGCCGCGGCGGTCGAAGCGGAGTTCACGGGCGAGCTGGCCCTGGTCGCCGACGGCGGCCCGGCGCGCCTGGGCGAAGGTTCGAGCGTGCTGCGCGTGGGCCCGGGCCACTTCGAGCTCCTGCGCACGGGCCTGCACACCCTGGAACAACTGCGCGCCATCGGCGGCCTGCGCATCGCCTTCGTCTGCACGGGCAACACCTGCCGCAGCCCGATGGCCGAGGGCCTGGCCCGCGCGCACCTGGCACGGCGCCTGGGCGTGCAGCCCGCGCGCCTTTGGGAGTTCGGCTTCGGCCTGCGCTCGATGGGCGTCTTCGCGGCCGCGGGCTCGGCCGCCTCGCCGCACGCGGTGAGCGCGCTCGCCGAACGCGGCATCGACCTCGCCCCCCACCGCTCGAGCCCCGCGATCCTCGAGGACATCCTGGCCCAGGACCGCGTCTACTGCCTGACCGCCTCGCACCGCGAGGCCCTGCGCCTCCTGCTGCCGCCGGGCAAGGACGCGCACGTGACCCTGCTCGACCCCGAAGGCGCGGACGTCCCCGATCCCTTCGGCGGCAGCCTCGAGGAGTACGCCCGCTGCGCGCGCCGCATCGAGGAGCTCGTCGAGCTGCGCCTCGACGAGTGGGCCTGAGCCCGGACCCCGGATCAGGGCTCGAGGCGGTACATCAGGCGCGGGAAGGGGCTCGTCTCGCGCACGTGCTCCAGGCCGCAGATCCAGGCCACCGTGCGCTCGAGGCCCAGGCCAAACCCCGCGTGGGGCACCGAGCCGTAGCGCCGCAGGTCGAGGTACCAGGCGAAGGCCTCCTCGGGCAAGCCGTGGTGGTGGATGCGCCCGAGCAGCACCTCGAGGTCGTCCTCGCGCTGGCTGCCGCCGATGATCTCGCCCACGCCCTCCGGCGCGATCACGTCCACGCACAGCGCCTTGCTGTCGTCCGCGGGGTCGCGCTTCATGTAGAAGGCCTTCACCTGCTGCGGATAGCGGTGGATCATCAGCGGCCGATCGTGCAGGCCGGAGAGGATCGTCTCGTCGGGCGCGCCGAAGTCGTCGCCGGGGGTGAAGGTGCTCTCGGGGTGCGCGACCAGGATCGCCGAGGCCTCCTCGTAGCTCATGCGCGGGAAGGGCGGCACGATCGCCTCGAGCTTGGTCAGGTCGCGCTCCAGCACCTCGAGCTCGGTGCGGCGCGTCGCGAGGATCTCGCCCACCACGTGGCAGAGCATGTCCTCGGCGAGCTGCATCACGTCCTCGAGGGTCGCGTAGGCGATCTCGGGCTCCAGCATCCAGAACTCGGTCAGGTGCCGGCGCGTCTTGGACTTCTCGGCCCGGAACGTGGGACCGAAACAGTAGACCTTGCCCAGGGCCATGGCCGAAGCCTCGGCGTAGAGCTGGCCCGACTGGGTCAGGAAGGCCTTGCGATCGAAGTACGGCACCTCGAACAGGGTCGAGGTGCCCTCGCAGGCGTTGGGCGTGAACACCGGCGAGTCGACGCAGGCGAAGTCCCGGCCCTCGAAGAAGCGCCGCAGGGAGTGGACCACCGCGCTGCGGATGCGCATCACCGCCCAGGGCCGGCGCGAGCGCAGCCACAGGTGGCGGTGGTTCAGGAGGAAGTCGACGCCGTGCTCCTTGGGCGTGATCGGGTAGTCGCTGACCTCCTGCAGGATGCGCGCGTCGCTGACGCTGAGCTCGTAGCCGCCCGGCGCGCGGGCGTCGGCCTTGACCGCGCCGGTGATGGTCAGGCTCGATTCCTGGCCGAGGCGCCCCAGGGCGTCGAAGAGCTCGGGCGCGAGGTCCTTCGACAGGGCCACGCACTGGCAGATGCCCGAGCCGTCGCGGAGCTGCAGGAAGTGCAGCTTGCCCTTCGAGGCCTTGTGGTAGAGCCAGCCGCGCAGGGTGACGGTCTGGCCGACGTGGTCGGCGAGGCGCTCGATGGTGGTCGTCGGGGTGCTCATGAAGCGCGGGGGAGGAGCGGGAAGGGGCCGGTGGGCGCGGATTCGCGGCGCGGGCTTCAGGGGAACATCGAGTGCACCGAGCGCAACTCGGCGCCGGTCACGGCCCCCCCGCGCACCAGCACCCGGCCCTTGTGGACGGCGCCGTCGCGGCGGGCCTCGACCCGGATCTCGCCGTCGCCGTCCGACTGGTCGAGCTCGGCCAGCTCCGCCGGCCCGCTCACCACCTGGACGCGTTCGTAGCCCAGGGCCAACAGGCGATTGACCGCCCGTTCGGCGAGGGGCGCGGCACCGGCGGGTCGGCCACCCTCGCCGGGCTCGACGGCGGCCCGCGCGCCGCCCTTCTCGGCCAGGTCGAGCAGCCGCGGCTCGAGGCGCCGCTGGGCGTCGCGCAGGTCGATCAGGACGTGCTCGATGCGCCGCAGGTCGAGGCCCGCCCCGGATTCGACCAGGCGCGCGAGCAGGGTGCGCAGGTCCTCGAGCCGATCGAGCTTGGCCAAGCGCTGCTCGAGGGCGCGCAGTTGGGCCAGCACCAACCACACCAGCCCCAGGAGGGCCGCGACCAACACGACCCCGATCATCGCCCAGGGCAGATCGGCGGTCAGGGAGTCCTCGGAGAGCAGCGGCATGGCGGGGATGGGCGCGGGACCGGGAGCCTAGCAGCGGCGCCGGTGCGCTGGAAGCGCCGCCGCTCCCCCGCCACCGGCGCCCCCGCCGGGGTCCGGTCGAGCATCGCACCGGGGGGCGCCTGTCCTTAGGATCCGCCGCCATGGCTCGGATCCTGAGCGGAGTGGTCGTGGTCGTGATCCTCGTCCTGGTGGCGCTGATGCCCGAGGCGGATCCCCATCGCCTCGCGGTGCAGCGCGCGGCGGACCTGTGGACGGTGAGCGACCGCGCCGCCGAGGGAGAGAGCCCCCCGACGCCGATCTCGGTGGCGCTCGCGTCCCCGGCCTTCGAGGCCACGGCCTGGAAGGAGGTGCAGCTCGAGGACGGCAGCCTCGAGCGCCGTCCCAGCGCGGGTCGGCTGACGATCTACGGCGCGCGTTACGAGACGCGCGGCCTGGGCGCCGAGATCCCGGCCGAGGTGATCACGGCCGAGGAGGAGACCAGCGCCTTCCTGATCCACGGCGAGCTGCGCGGCGCCCTGGTGCGCGGCCTGCGCACCTGGGCCGCCAGCGAGGGGCTCGAGCTCGAGATCGCCGGCGCCGAGTGGCCCCGGCCCGGGGGCCTGAACCTGCGCCTCCTGAGCGCGCCCGGCGAGCTCGATCTCGCCGTGTCGTTGCCCGACGGCACGCGGCACACCTTCGTCAGCGACTGGAGCATGCCGCTCAAGCGCTCGATCTGGCCGCCGCTGGTCGCGATCCTGCTGGCCCTGGCACTCAAGCGGCCGGTGCTGGCGCTCTTCTCGGGGGTCCTGATGGCGGCGGTGCTGCTGCGCCTGGGGAGCGGCGCGGGGCCCGTGGCGACCGTCGCCGGGGGCCTGGCGGACGTGTTCGGGGTCTTCTTCTGGGGCGAGTTCCGCGACCAGGACCGGCTCAAGATCATCGGCTTCGTGGTCGCCATGCTGGCGATGGTCGGGATCGTGACCCGCAACGGCGGCCTGCGCGGCGTGATGGACCACGTGGCGCGCCTGGCGAAGAGCGCGCGGCGCACGCAGATCGCGGGCTGGCTGATGGGGCTGGTGGTCTTCTTCGACGACTACGCCAACACGATCCTGGTCGGCTCGACCATGCGCCCGCTCTCGGATCGCTTCCGCGTCGCGCGCGAGAAACTCGCCTACATCGTCGACAGCACGGCCGCGCCGGTGGCGGGCATCTCGATCTTCAGCACCTGGATCGCCTACGAGGTTTCGACCTTCAGCGCCCAGCTCCCCGCCGCGGGCCTGACCCCCGATCGCGGCTACGAGGTCTTCATCGAGACCCTGCCCTATCGTTTCTACTGCCTGCTGACGCTCTTCTTCGTCGGCGCGGTGGTCGTCAGCGGGCGCGACTTCGGGCCGATGCTGACGGCCGAGCGCCGCGCGCGCCGCGAGGGCAAGCTCGTGCGCGACGGCGCCAAGCCGATGGTCGGCGAGCGCGCGACCGCCATGCAGGCCGCCGAGGGCGTCGAGCCGCGGGCCGTGCGGGCCGTGGTGCCGCTGCTGGCCTTCATCGGCGTGACGATCGGGTGGATGCTCGCCACCGGATGGCAGGGATCGGGGGGGGCCGAGGGCTTCGGGCAACGCGGCCTGCTGCGCGGCGTGTCCCAGCTCCTGGGCGAGAGCGACAGCTACGGAGCGCTGCTCTACGGCTCCACGACCGGGCTCGTGCTGGGCATCCTCTTCTCGCTGGCCGCGGGCCTGCGCGGCGAGATCCTGCACGCCGCCTGGAACACCCTGCGCTCGATGGGCATCGCGATCCTGATCCTGTACCTCGCCTGGATGATCGGCGCGGCCTCGAAGTCCCTGGGCACGGCGCAGTTCCTGACCGTCTCGTTGGGCGACGTGCTGAACCCCGCCCTGCTGCCCCTGATGCTCTTCGCCCTGGCGGGCGCGGTGTCCTTCGCGACGGGCTCCTCGTGGAGCACGATGGCGATCCTGCTGCCGCTGGTCGTCGGCCTCTCCTACACCCTGGGCAATCAGATCGAGCTCGGCGGGCACCTCCTGATGGTGATCTCGATCGGGGCCGTGCTCGAGGGCTCGATCTTCGGCGACCACTGCTCGCCGCTCTCGGACACGACCGTGCTCTCGTCGGTGGCGACGGCCTCCGACCACGTCGACCACGTGCGCACGCAGGTCCCCTACGCGCTCTTGACGATGGTGGTCGCGATGGCGGTCGGCTACCTGCCGTGCACCGTGCTGGGCTGGAGCCCGTTCTTCGGCCTGGGCTTGGGGGCGGCGGTGCTCGTGCTGGCGCTCTTCGTGCTCGGCGAACGGGTCGAGCAGCGGCCCTCCCCCGCGGCCGGCGAGCGGGTCTAGGGGAGCGAGCGTGAGCGACGCCCTGCCCCGCAGCCTGATCTCGCGCATCGTCCTGGGCGTGGCGCTGGGCGCGTTGGTCTACCTGGGCTACGTGCTGTGGGCCGGGATCGACGACGTGCGCGCGGCGCTCCGCGACTTCCCGCCGCTGCTGCTGCCGGCGGCGATGGCGCTCTCCTTCCTCAACTACGTGGTGCGGTTCCCGCGTTGGGAGCGCTACCGCGCCCTCTTGGGCATCGAGCTCACCCGCGGGACCTCGTTCCAGATCTACCTCGCGGGGCTGGCGCTGACCGTCACCCCGGGCAAGCTGGGCGAGGCCTTCAAGTCCCTGCTCGTGCGCCAGGTGGCCGGCACGCCGATCCATCGCAGCGCGCCGATCGTGCTGGCCGAGCGCTTCACCGACCTGCTCGGTTTCCTCGTGCTGTTGGCCGTGGGCGGGCTCGCGAGCCGGCCCGAGCTGGGTTGGGTGTTCTGGGCCACCCTGGGACTGTGCGCGCTGCTGCTGGCCCTGGCGAGCTCGGAACGCGTCGGACGCCTGGCCCTGGCGCTCGTCGCGCGGGCGCCGCTCGTGGGGCGCCTCGCGCCGCGGCTCGAGGGCGCCCTCGACTCGACGCGCGTGCTCCTGCGGCCGCGCGAGCTGGCGACGCCGACCCTGCTCGCGACCGTGGGCTGGGGCCTCGAGTGCGTCGCCTTCTGGTTGGTGGCCTCGCACTTCGTGCCCGGCTTCCTCGAGCTCTCCTTCTGCACCTACACCTTCGCGCTGGCGGCGGTCGCGGGCGCGGTGCTCGTGATCTTCCCCGGCGGGCTGGGCGTCACCGAAGCCTCCATGGGCGCGCTGCTGGGCGGCGAGTTCACGCGCCGCGGCCTGCCGCCCGCCCAGGCCGCGGCGGCGGCCGCCTCGGCCACGCTCCTGATCCGCCTGGCGACCCTGTGGTTCGCGGTCGGCGTGGGCCTCGTCGCTACCCTGCTCTTCGCCCGCCGCCACGGCGCCGTCCCCGACCCGGCGCACCGCTCGACCTGAGCCGACCCTCCCGATCCACCCCCGACGCAGCCCGCACGCCCATGGACCCCTACCAACCGACCCGCGCGGATCGCTTCAGCTTCGGCCTGTGGACCGTCGGCAACCCCGGGCGCGACCCCTTCGGGGGGCCGGTGCGCGCCGCGCTGGATCCGGTGCACATCGTGCGCAAGCTCGCCGAGTGCGGCGCGAGCGGCGTCAACCTGCACGACGAGGACTTGGTGCCCTTCGGCAGCTCCCCCCGCGAACGCGAGCGCATCGTGGCGGACTTCAAGCGCGCCCTCCTGGACCACGGGATGGTCGTGCCGATGGCGACCACCAACCTCTTCTCGCAACCGATCTTCAAGGACGGCGCCTTCAGCGCCGACGACCCGCGGGTGCGGGCCTTCGCGCTGCGCAAGACCATGGACGCGATCGACCTGGGCGTCGAGCTGGGCGCGCGCACCTACGTCTTCTGGGGCGGGCGCGAGGGCAGCGAAGCCGACGCCGCCCGCGATCCGCGCACGGCGATCGCGCGCATGCGCGAGGCGCTCGACTTCCTGTGCGCCTACGTGAAGGACCAGGGCTACGACCTGCGCTTCGCCCTGGAGGCCAAGCCCAACGAGCCGCGCGGCGACATCTACTTCCCCACCACCGGGCACATGCTGCACTTCATCACGACCCTCGAACACGAGGGGATGGTGGGCGTGAACCCCGAGGTGGCCCACGAGACGATGGCCGGCCTCTCGATGGCGCACGCCGTCGCGCAGGCGATGGAGTGCGGCAAACTCTTCCACATCGACCTCAACGGCCAGAAGATCGGCCGCTACGACCAGGACCTGCGCTTCGGCAGCGAGGACCAGAAGCAGGCCTTCCTGCTCGTGCGGCTGCTCGAGGGCACGGGCGGCGGCGAGCCCTACACGGGCCCGCTGCACTTCGACGCCCACGCCTATCGCACCGAGGACGAAGAGGGCGTGTGGGAGTTCGCCCGCGGCTGCATGCGCACCTACAAGATCCTGGCCGAACGCGCGCGGGCCTTCGACGCCGATCCCGAGGTGCGGGACCTGCTCGCCGAGCGCCGCGACGCCGCGCTCGAGCCCCTGATGGCGCGTTACAGCGCGGACCACGCGCGGGCCCTGCGCGCCGCGGCGATCGACGTCGAGGCCCTGGGCCGCGTGGGCCTCTTCCGGGAGCGGCTCGACCAGTTGGCGATCGAACACCTGCTCGGGGTGCGCGGCCGGTGACCGCGCGCGAGCTGTACCTGGGCCTCGACGTCGGGACCCAGGGCACCAAGGGCCTGGTGCTCGACCCGCGGGCGGGCGTGGTCGCGCGCGCCGGAGCGCGCTACGGCCTGCTCGAGGGGCTCGGGCCGCGCGCGGCCGAACAACACCCCGCGACCTGGATCGCGGCCGTGGGCGAGGTGGCGCGCGAGCTGTGGGCCGCCCTCGAGCCGCGCCCCGGCGAGCTGCGCGGGATCGGCGTCAGCGGCCAACAACACGGGTTGGTGGTGCTCGACGCCGCCGGGGACGTCGTGCGGCCGGCCAAGCTGTGGTGCGACACCGAGTGCGCGGAGGAAGCCGCCGAGCTCTCGCGCGCCCTGGGCCGCGGCTTGCCCGCCGGCTTCACCGCGCCCAAAGTGCTCTGGATGCGCCGCCGCGAACCCGCGCGCTGGGCCGCCGTGCGCAGCGTGCTGCTGCCCCACGAGTACGTGAACCTGCGGCTCTCGGGCCGGGCCGCGGCCGAGTGCGGCGACGCCTCGGGCACGGGTTGGTTCGATCCGCGCACGCGGACCTACGATCCGGCGGCGCTCGAGCTGCTCGGCCCGGGCTTCGCCGACCTCCTGCCGCCGCTGATGACCGCGGGCGAGGTCGCGGGCACCCTCGACGGGCGCGGCGCACGCCTCCTGGGCCTGCCCCCCGAGTTCGTCGGCGTTCCTTTGGCCAGCGGCGGCGGCGACAACATGCTGAGCGCGATCGGCGCCGGCGCCACGCGCGAGGGCATCGCCGTGTTGAGCCTGGGGACCTCGGCCACGATCTTCACGCGCTCCGCGACGCCGGTCGTCGATCCCTCGGGCGCGATCGCGCCCTTCTGCGACTCGACCGGCGCCTGGTTGCCCCTGCTGTGCGTGATGAACGCCACCGGCGTGCTCGAGGAGCTCGCCGCGGCCTTCGGGCTCGGCCTCGCCGAGCTGACGCGCCTCGCCGCAGAAGTCCCCGCGGGCAGCGAAGGGCTGCTCCTCGTCCCCTACCTCGTCGGCGAACGCGTGCCCGATCTGCCCCAGGCGAGCGGCACGCTCCTGGGCCTGCGCCCCGGGAACCTGCGCCCCGGCGCGCTCTTCCGCGCGGCGCTGGAGGGCATCGCGGCCAACCTGGCCCTGGGCGCGGGCCGCATGACCGGGCTCGGCCTACGCCTCGAGCGGGTGCGCGTCGTCGGCGGCGGGGCGCACAACGCGCTGTGGCGCCGGATCCTCGCCGCGGCCCTCGATGCACCCCTCGAGCGCTGCGCCGAGCCCGAGTCCGCCGCCCTGGGCGCGGCCCTGCAGGCGTTGTGGACCGTCGCGCGCCGCGAAGATCCCGCGCTCGGCGTCGACGGGGTCGCCGCGGCCCACGTGCGCACGGCGGGCGAACCCGAGGCGCCCGATCCGCTCCTGGTCGCCTTCCACGCCGAGCACGGCGCGCGGTTCCGGGCCGAGGTGGAGCGCCTCTACGGCGCCGCGCCCGCCCGGTCCCCCGCGAGCTGAGGGCCGCGCGCCGACCGGGAGCCCCGCGCGCCCAACGGCCGGCCCTCGCGCGCTCGCACGCCGCTCGCCACCAGGGCCAGCGCGAGCGCGGCCGCGATCAGGACGGCGATCCAAGGGGGCTCGTCCCCCGGGCCCTGCTCCGGCGGCGGCGCGGCGGGCGGGTCGAAACGCGCGGGACCCGCGGACCGGCGCTCGCCGAGGGCCACGACGCCGGGCGGCGCGAGCGCGCCGCGGTCGAGCAGCGCCGCGAAGGCCACGGGAAACGCGGCGGGATCGCCGCTGAAGCGTTCGAGCGCGCGCAGCGCGACGCGGACGCGGCCGGGCTCGGAGGCGACCAGCACGAGCTCCTCGGGCGAGCCCGACCGCAGCCAGGCTTCGGACGCTTCGCTCCCGGGCGGCACGCCGCTCGCCGCCGCACGCCCGACGAGCCCGAAGCCCTCGCGCGCGGCGGCGACCGGGACGTCGGGTCCCTCGCCGTGGGCCTCGATGACGAGGGCCAGCGGGCCCGCGCCCCCGAGCTCGAGCCCGCGCGAATCGGCGTAGAACGCGCCGAGCTCGCGCAGCTCCGCCGGCAGGCGCGGGTCGACGCGCAGGGCGAGCCGCGGCGCTGCGCCCGGAACCTCGACCCAGCCCTCGCCATCCCAGTCCAGGCGCGTCGTGCCCAGGGCCGCGATCGGCCCGGGTACCGCCGGTCCGCCGCTGGCGACGAGCCCCGCCCGCGTGCGCGGCGCGTCGGGCTCGCGGTCGGTGACCCACACGCAGCCCGCGCGGTCGCGGCGCGCCCAGTCGGGCTCCCCGCCGGCGGAGGCCGGGGCGCGGGCGAGTTCGCCCGGAACCCGCGCGCCCTCGAAGACCCGTTCCGCCCCCACCCCCGGCGCGGACCAACGCACGCGATCCCCGCGCGCCTCGAGCTCGCGGGCGAGCTCCGCCGCGCGCCCCAGGGCCAGCTCGAGGCGCGTCGGCCCGGCGCGTCGGGTCGGGTCGAGCAGGCCCTCGGCGTCGAAGGGTGCGTCGAAGCGCTCGCGGCCCGCGGCGAGGAACATCGAGGGGCTGCCGTCGACGACGAAGGTCCAGACGCGCGCGGGCGGCACGCTGCGCGCCGAGGGACCCGACAGCGCCAGGCTCCCCAGCGCGAGCGCGGCCGCCAACCACCACACCGAGGGTGGGATGCGCGGCCGCGCGCCGCGCGCCGGTGCGTGCTGCGCCGCGACCGCGCGCCAGATCTCGAGCGTGCCCGTCGCGATCGGCCGCGGCCGACCGGGCCGGCGTGCGAGCAGCAGCAGGACGAGCGGCGCCAACAGGAGGCCGAGCGCCCAGGGGCGCGCGAGCTCGATGGGCCAGTCGCTCACTCCTCGCCCCCGTCGCTGAACGCCCCGCACGACACGTCCGGATGGTAGCAGCCCACTGCGACCGCCCGCGAACGGACGCACCCCGCCCGCGCTCGCGGCGCGGACGGGGTGCTCTCCCTCCCCATGGGGCGGGGCCGGATCTCTCGAGTTACCAGGCGATCTCGACGCCGTTGGTGAAGTTGAAGCCCGAACCGCCGCCCGCCGGGTCGCGGTACCAGAGCTGGTAGCGCAGGACGTTGCCGGGGAGGCCGTCGATGGGGACGGTCGTGTTCGAGTTGCCGCCGGCGTCCGCGACCCGCACCTGGAGCCGGACCACGCCGCCGCCCGCGCAGCGCAGGCCGTTGCCGAAGGGCGCGCCGCTGCCCCCGCCGACGGCGTTGTTGGCGCGGAAGTAGAGCCCGGGTTGGCCAGGCGGCAGGCTCCCGCCGACGAGGCCGGTCGCCGGCGTGCACGCGCCGACCGACGCCCGCAGGGTCGCTCCGCCCGGACCGGCGCTGTTGGCACAGCCCGCGATCCCGTTGGAGCCGTCGTTGTCGTTGCCCACCGGACAGGGCGTCGCGCTCCCGTTGCCGTCGCAGTAGGGCGTCCCGCACACGTTCGGCGTGACGTCACCGCGCAATCGATGGTAGAGCGAGGTCACGGGCACGGGCACCGTGATGCAGCCGAGGAAGAAGGAGTTGGGATCGAAGGCCGGGCCTCCCTGGTAGACGGAGACGCCGTCCAACGTCCCCAGCCCCGTGCCACTGCCGGGCCCGCCCCAGCCGGTTCCGGCTCCGATCGGACAGTTGAACGGGTCCCCGCTCAGGATCGGGCCCTGCTGGATCGGCGGCAGGCTGCCGGGATTGACGAACTCCCAGGCGAAGTTGTCGAGGGCGGGGTCGTTGTCGAAGGTCCCGTTGCACGAGGCCGCGAGGTCGAAGGCCAGCGGCGAGTTGCGCAGGTCGACGGTGATGATCCAGCACTGGAACGAACCCGAGACCCGACCCGGCGCGTTCGGCAACAGGATCGCGCTGGCGAGGGTCGTGTTCGTGGTCTGGTCGTAGCAACTCGGCGGGCTGACCAGGGTGCCCGCGCCGTAGCACTCGTAGTGCGCGACGGCCAGGGAGGTCGTCGGACCGTTGTTGGTGCAGTAGGCGATGTCGAAGCCGTCGATCCGATAGGAGAGGCCCTTGCCGGGGAGCACCGGGTCCTGGGGCGTGGGCAGGCGCCCCTCGTCGATCGCCGAGCCTGCAACCGGGACCGCGATGTAGAAGTTGATGGAGCAGGCGTTGTCGTACAGCACCTTGCCCGTGAGCAGGGCGGCCGACTGGGCGCGGGGCGTCCAGGTCTGGCTGGCGACGTGGAAGACCGGCCCCTCTTGGACGGGGACGGGGATCGGGATCGCCTGGGACTGGGGCAGCGCCCCGAGCGGGAGGGCGCCGAGGACGAACGCGGAGAGGGTCAGAGGTGTGCGCAACGGAAACCTCGAGGCTGGAGGAGGGCGGGTGGAGGGCGCGTCGGGGCACGCGCTCGCCCAGTTTGGCGTCGGCCGCCGATCCGGGGTTCCACGAACTCGGGAGAACCGGCTCGGCGGCCCGGGACTGGACCCGCGACGCTTGCCGCGGCCCTCGGGGTCGTCCCGAGACCGGCTCAGACGCCTGGCGTCGTGGGGCGGCGCGGGGCTGGTTCCGGCCGCGCCCCAGGACGGGACCGGTTCAACGGGCTGCTAGGGCCCGGGTCACGATGGCCTCGAAGGGCGAAGCGCTGCTCGAGCAGCCGAAGCGCGCCCCGTGGCGCGCGGCGGCCTGGCGCCAGCGCTCGAGAGACTCCTCGAGGCGCGCGAGATACGCCTCCACCGTCGCGCGCTCGAGGCGCAGCGCGAGGCGCGCATCGTCCTCGGGATCCCACCACTCGACGGCCTCGCCGCCGGCGAGGTCGGGCTCGAGCTCGAAGGGCGCGAGCACCTGCAGGGCGACGAGCTCGCGACCGCGGCGCGCGAGTTCGAGGAAGGCCCGCGGCTCGAGGCCCGCCAGGTCGCCCACGAGGAACACGCGGCCGGCCGCGTCGAAGCGGCGCGGATGCCGGAGCAGGTCGCGCGCGCCCCCGCTGCCGCTGGCCCGTAGGCCGTCCAGGAACCGCACCAGGCCGCGCGGATCGCCGCGGCGCGCGAGCTCGAAGCGATCGCGTTCCCCGGCGTCGCTCGCGAGCAGGGTCACGTCGGCCCCCAGGCGCGCGCCGAGCAGGGCCAGGGCCCCGGCCACCTCGGCGGCGCGCTGCAGCTTGCCGGGCGGACCGGCGCCCATCGAGGCGCTCGCGTCGAGCAGGATCGCCCACCGTTCGCCCGCTTCGCGGCGCGTCACGCGCACGAAGGGCCGATCGAGGCGCGCATACAGGCTCCAGTCGAGCCGCCGCAGGTCCTCGCCCGGGCGGTAGGGCCGGAACCCGACGAACTCCTCGCCGCCGCCCGCGAGGGAGCCGCGCCCGGCGCCCTCGCGTCGCTCGCGGGCCGCCGAGAGCGTCGCG
>CAYMYN010000020.1:54891-76599 GCA_964394665.1 uncultured Planctomycetaceae bacterium | reverse complement strand
CGCCGTGGTGAGCTGGGTCTTGACGTCCTCTGCGGCGCGCCGCAGGTAGTCCGCTCCGAGGCGCACCCCCGGCGCGGGCAACTCGCCCGCCGCCGCGCGGGCCGCTCGCCCGGGCGCGCGGGCCAAGATCAGGTCCCCCGCGGACGCGGCGGCTCGAGGTCGAGGGGCCGGCCGCCGGCCTCGACCAGGAACTCGCCGCGCTGGAAACACAGCTCGCCGCGGCGCACGACGAACTCAGGGAAGCCGCACAGCTCGAGGCCCTCGTAGGCGGACCAACGGGAGCGCGAGGGCAGCTCGGCTCCGCGCACCGCGCGCGGCGTGTCGGGGTCGAAGAGCACCAGGTCGCCGTCGAAGCCCGGCGCCAGGCGCCCCTTGTACGGCAGGTGCAGGGTGCGCGCGGCGCGCAGGGTGACGCTCTCGAGCGCCGTCTGGGCGTCGAGCGAGCCGCGGCGCACGAGCTCCCAGGTCAACGGCCAGAGCAGGTCGACCGAGGGCATCCCGGAGGGCGCGTGGGCGTAGGCGCGGGCCTTCTCCTCGACGCTGTGCGGCGCGTGGTCGGTCCCGATCGCGTCGATCGCGCCCGCGCGCAGCGCCGCGAGCAACCCGCGCGCGTCGGCCGGCGCCTTGATCGAGGGATTGACCTTCGAGAGGTTGCCCAGGCGCGGCGCGTCCTCGCAGGACAGCAAGAGGTAGTGGGGCGCGGTGCTGGCGGAGACGGCCAGGCCGTCCGCCTGGGCGCCGGCGACCAGGCGCGCGCCCTCGGCGGTCGAGAGGTGGAAGACGTGCAGCTCGGCGCCCGTCTCGCGCACCAGCTCGATCGAGGTGCGCACGCTCTCGATCTCGGCCTGGGCCGAGCGCACCAGGTGGTGCTCGGCGGCGGTGGCGTCCGGGTGGGCGCGCTTGCCGGCCTTGAGCAGGTCCTCGTCCTCGCAGTGCGCGACGATCATGCGCCCGGCGTCGGCCGCGGCCTCGAACAGCAGGCGCAGCGTGCCGCGATCCGCCTCGCCGCCCACGCCGGTCGAGCCGCCGAGGAAGCACTTGAAGGCCGGCGTGAGCGGCGCCATCGCGCCGAGCTCGGGGACCGATGCGGGCAACAGGTTCGCCAGACACCCGAAGTCGACCCGCGAGCTGCGCCGCACGTGCTCGATGCGCTCGGCGAGGAGCGCCCGGCTGGTCGAGAGCGGCGCGTTGTTCTGCACCTCGACCACCGCCGTCACGCCGCCGTGCAGGGCGCCGCGCGAGCCGTGGTCCCAACCTTCCTTGTGCGCCAGGCCCGGGTCGCGGAAGTGCACGTGCACGTCGACCAGGCCCGGGATCACGGTCAGGCCGTGGGCCTCGAGCACGGGCGTCCCCGGCGGCGCGCCGAGCCCCTCGCCCACGGCCTCGATGCGCCCCTCGCGCACGAAGACGTCGACGCCGTGCGCATGCGGGCCCGGCGGATAGCTGCGGGCCCCGCGCACCAGGATGCTCGCTCCCCGCGACTCGCCGCCGTTCATGCTTCGACGCGGCGCACGGCCACGATGGTCATGTCGTCCTCGCGCAGGCCGCCGGAGAACTCCAGCACCGCGCGCACCAGGCCCTCGGTGATCTCGCGCGCGCTCCGACCGGCGCGAGCCGCCTCGACGAAGATCGCGCGCAGCCTGTCGTCCCCGAGCAGGTCGTCCGGGTCGGACTTCGAGCGCGCCTCGGTCAGGCCGTCGGTGAAGCACAGGAGCACGTCGCCCGGCGAGAGCACCAGGGGCTCGCCGCTGGCGTACTCGAAGTCGGGCATCATCGAGAGCGCCGGCCCGTCGCCGCGTAGCTCCTGCACCTCGCCGCTCGCGGCGCGGTAGAGCAGAGGCGGCGTGTGACCCGCGTTGACGCGCCGTAGGCTGCCGTCGGGGTACAGGAGCCCGAGGAAGAGCGTCACGAACATGCCCTCGTCGGAGCGCTCGGCGAGGTCCTGGTTGAGCATCGTCATCGCCTCGCCCGGATCCGCGGCCAGGCGCAGCAAGCTGCGCAAGCTGGCCTGGGCCGAGGCGGTGATCAGGGCCGGGCCGATGCCGTGGCCGGTGACGTCCCCCACCACCACGCCCATGGATCCGTCGCGCACCTTGACGAAGTCGAAGAAGTCGCCGCTGGTGCGCTCGGCGGACTCGTACCAGCCGAACAGGTCGAAGCCCGGGACGTTCGAGGGGATGCGCGGCATCAGGCCGCCCTGGATCGCGCCGGCGAGCTCCAGCGACTGCTCGAGCCGCACCTTCTCGATCGAGTCGATGTGCAGGCGCGCCGACTCGAGGGCCACGGCGATCTGGCGCGAGAGCGCGCTGAAGAACGAGAGGTCCTGGGCCGTGAACTCGCGCGTGGCGGCCTTGGAGTCGACGTACAGCACGCCCCGGCCACGCTGGCCGACGACCGGCGCGCCGGTCGAGAGCGGCGCGGCCATCAGGGCGCGCAGCTTGAGGTCGTAGACGCTGGCCCCCAGGTCCATGGCCTCGGCCGAGGAGTTGAAGACGTCCTTGATGGGCTGACCCGTCTCGAGCACGCGCTTGACCGCGCTGGTCGAGAAGCGCGCGTCCTTGCCCAGGGTCTGGCCATCGCGTTGGCGCGCCAGGCGCACCTCGAGGCCCCCGTCGGGCGCGGCCAGGACCAGCAGGCCACGCTCGGCGCCCGTGCGCTGCACCGAGGCGTCGACGATGTAGGCCAGCAGGTCCTCGAGGTCCCCGGGCCCGCTGACGCGCGCCACGCGCTCGGAGATGCGGGCGATCTCGTCGAGCAGGCCCTCGACCGAGGCGCTGTCGCGCCGGGCGTCGCCGGTCAGGAACTGGGTGTCGGTCCCCGGGTTGGCGGCGCCGCCCGCACCCGGGGCGGCGGCCCCCGACGGAGGCGGAGGGAGGGGCGGTTCGGCGCGCTTCTTCCGGAAGAACATGGCGGGCCCGAGTCTACGCCAGTCGCAGGCCCCCGGCGGGCGCAAAAATCCTTGCCTCCCACGCGCTGGGCGCCCACTCTAGCGCCCCTCCGCGCCGGGGGGCCGAACCACCCCCGACGCCCCGGTCAAGGAACGCGCATGCACATCACCGTCGAGCCCCGCGAGAGCTACGCCGTCCTGCACCTTCGAGGCGAGTTCGACACCTACTACGTGCCGCTCCTGCAGGAGGAGATCGACGGGCTGCTCAAGGCCGGGGTGACGCGCGCGGTGCTCAACCTGCGCCTGGTGAAGTTCATCAACTCCACCGCCCTGGGCGCCATGATCAAGGCCGCGCGCCTGCTCGAGCGGGAGGGCGGCAAGCTGGTCATCTCGCGGCCCTCGAAGTTCTGCCGCGACATCCTCGAGAAGGTCGGCCTGGACCGGGTCGTGCCGATCTTCGAGACCGACGAAGCCGCCGCCTCGGCGCTGCTGGGCGGGGCCCCCGCCCCCCCGGCGGAGCTCGAGCGGGTCTTCGAGGAGGACGCCTCGACGGTGATCTTCTCGCCGGTCGATCCCAAGCGCACCGAACACTTCATCCCCGACACCGGCCGCGGGCCGACCAACCCGCTGCACGGCCACGCCTTCGGCAGCCGCTGGACCGGCCTGGGTCGGATGGCGGGCCTGGACGAGGCCAGCGTGCGCTTCACCTGGAGCGGCGGGACCGCCGACCTCTCGCCCTTCGAGATGGCGCAGTTCCTGGCCATCGGCACCGACTGGCGGCTCAAGTTCCGCCTGCCGCTGCTGCAGCGCGGCTTCTGCGAGGCGGTCGCGACCGTCAGCGAGGTCGAGGAGCGCCCGGACGGCGTCAAGGTGCGCGCCGCCTTCGAGGACCTCGACGCCGAGACGCGCGCCTCGATCAAGCAGTACGCGGCCGACATGGCCTACCTGAAGGAAGAGCTGAAGAAGGCCACCGACGGGGCCTCCTGAAGCCCGCGCGCGGGCCGCACGGGCGGGCAGCGGGGATCACTCCGCGGCGCGCCGCGAGCCCCGTTCCTCGAGCGCCTCGAGGAACACCGCCTCGATGCGCGCCGCCACGAGCGGCCAGCCGAAGCGCTGCTCGGCGAGTTCCCGGGCGCGCTTGCCCAGCCGTTGGCGCAATTGCGGCGAACCCGCGAGCCGCGCGATGCCCCGCGCCCAGCCCTCCGCGTCCCCGGGCGGCAGCAGGATGCCCGCACCCTCGTCCCCGCCGACCAGGCTGCGCAGGCGCGGCAGGTCGGAGGCCAGGATCGGCAGGCCGCAGGCCATGCCGCGCTGGATCATGCGCCCGCGCACGGAGACGTCGACGGCGGGCACCGCGAGGGCCGTGCTGCCCCCCATCAGGCCGGGCAACTCCTCGCTACGCACGCGGCCCAGCAGGCGCGTGCTCGAGCCGACCCCCAGGCGGTCGGCGTGCGCGCGCAGGCGCCCGCCCTCGGAGCCCTCGCCGGTCAACGCCAGGGTCCAGTCCGAGCGCTGCCCCACCGTGCGCGCGAAGGCCTCGACCAGGGTCTCGAGGCCGCGTTGGGGCGCGATGCGCCCGACGTAGAGCAGGATGCGGCCGTTGATGCGGTGGCGCGAGATGAGGCTCGAGAGCAGGCCCGGCCGGTAGCGCGTCAGGTCGACGCCGGCGGGGATCTCGAGCACGCGTTCGCGGGCGAAGCCCTCTTCCAGCACCTGCTCGTTCGCCACCGGGTCGAGGGCGATGACGCGCGTGGCGGTCGAGCGCACGATCGGCCCGAAGACCCGTTCGCCGGTGCGGCGCAGGAAGCGGGGCAGGCTCTTCTCCTCCGCCGCGGGGCCGGGCTCGACGAGCACCAACGGCACCCCCGCCTTGCGCGCCGCGCGCGCCGCGGCGAAGGCCGCGGGCGAAAGGGCGTCGTACGCCAACACGAGGTCGGGGCCGAAGCCGACGATGCCGGCGGCGCTGGTCTCGCCCTCGGGCGGATCCCCCGAGTGCGGGATGGTGCCCGCCGGGTCGCCGTAGGTGCGGATCACGTGGCCCCGACCGAGCAGCTCGCGGGCCAGCTCGGGCGCGTGGCGTCCCCCCTTCCGACGCAGGGTGAAGGGGTTCACCACCAGGGCGATGCGCAGACTCGGGGTCAAGGGGGGTGCGGAGGTGGGGAGCGTCCTTCTTTCGACCGCGCGGGTGGCCGCGCTCAAGCCAGCTCGCGGACTCGTCATCGAGCCCGGACCGCGCGAGCGGGCTCGCACCCTACCCGGGCGCGGGACGGCGGACAAAGACCGACGCGGCGCTCAAGTCCAGCCGCCCGGGGTCGACAACGGGTGCGGCCCGTCCCCCCACCCCGAGTCGCACCGATGACGTCCCCGTTCCTGCACGAGCCCCTGGCCCCCCTCCCCGGCACCGAGACCCCCCGCCGGGGGATCTTCCTCGATCGCTGGGGCACGTTGCTCGAGTTGCCCCAGCGCGGGCCCTGCGCGAAGTTCGCCGACGCGCGCTTCACGCCCCGCGCGCTCCAGGCCCTGTTCCGCGCCCGCGCCGCGGGCTGGCAGCTCTACCTGATCGGCAACGAGCCGGACGTCGCCACGGGCAAGATCAGCGACGCCGCCTGGGAAGCCTTCGAGTCGGCCTTCGAGCGCCACCTCGCCGGCCAGGGCGCGCCGCTCACGCGCAACTACACCTGCCCGGACGACCTCGTGCACGGCCAGGGTCGCCACAAGCGCGACTCGGTCTACCAACTCCCGGGGACCGGCGCGATGTACCACGCGATGCAGCACGACGGCATCGTGCTCGAGCACAGTTGGGTCGTGGGCGACTCGACCCTCGAGCTGGCCGCGGCCTGGCGGGCGGGTTGTCGCTCGGCGGGCGTGCGCACCGGGTTGGCGCTCTCCGACGGCGCCCTGGGGGTCGAGCCGGATCTGATGGCCGACGACCTCGCCGGCGCGCTGGCGGAGATCCTGGCCCTCGCTCCCAGCGTCCGACGCTGAGCCCGGAGCCCCCCAGGGGCCCCGTGCGGGAGAATCCTTGCCAGGGGACGGCCCGGGCGGATATCCAGGGAACGCGGACGCGGCAGCCGGGGAGACGGACCGCGGCCCCCACCCAAGGAGCGCTCCCGCATGTACCGAGTCGGACAACTGTTGCCCATGGAGCCGGTGCTCACGCTGTCCGTGAGCGCCACGGTCATCGAGGCCACGCGCGCCATGGAGGCCGCGCGGGTCGGCGCCGTGCTGGTGCACGACGGGCCGCGCTCGCTGGCGGGCATCTTCACCGAGCGGGACGTGATGATCCGCGTCCTGAACGCCGGTCGCGACGCGCACCGCACGACCCTGGGGGAGGTGATGACGCGCGACGTCCTGACCGTCACCCCCGAACAACGCTCGAGCGAGGTGCTGCGCGCCATGCAGGTGCGCCACATCCGCCACGTGCCGG
Source organism: uncultured Planctomycetaceae bacterium (assembly GCA_964394665.1). Lineage (GTDB taxonomy): Bacteria > Planctomycetota > UBA1135 > UBA1135 > CAYMYN01. Next base: position 70,285 of record CAYMYN010000020.1, on the reverse strand, counting down.
TGGTCGAGGGCGGCAAACCCGTCGGCCTGCTCTCCCTGCGCCACATCCTGCGCGCGGACCTCGAGGACAAGAAACACGAGGTCGAGGCCATCACCGCCTACATCCAGGGCGGCATCCAGCCGCCGCCGGACGAAGACGAAGAGCCCTGACCTGCGTCTCAGAGTGTGAGAAGAATTCGAGCACTCTCGGTACGGCCGGCTTGCAGGCCGTCCAAAGGGCGTTCTGAGGGGCCGTCTGGATGGTCTGCTCTGGGGCCGTTCCGGGTCTGCTCGATTTGTTCTCGGCCTCTCAGTCGGCCCGCGGGCCCGGCTCGAAGGCGCCGACGCGACCCGCGCGCGCCCGTTGCTCGCCGTCCCCGTCGAGCCACACCGCCGCCCCGGGCGCGAGGCGGTAGTCGCGGCGCGGCGCGAAGACCCACGCATCCGTGGGCGCCGCGGGGTCGAGCAACAGCCAGACGCCGCCGCCCGGGCGCGGCTCGACGCGCAGGAAGGGCGAGGGCTCGTAGCGCAGCGGGCCCCAGCTCGCGAGCTGCTCGGAGGCCAGGCCGCGCCAAGGTCGGGGGTTCGCGCCGGGCTCCTCGGCGGGCTCCGCGCCGTGCTCCGGGGCCGGGGTCGGGGGCAGGACGCCCGCTGCGGGATCGGCGGGCGCGACTTCCGCGGCCGGGCTCCCGAGCGGGGGGCGATCGGCGGCGTCGAGCTCGGCGCCCGCGCCCTCCTCCGCCGCGGCCCGCTCGAGCGTGTCCGTCCCCGTCCCCCGCGCGCCATCCGCCCAGGGCCAGGCGAACGGACCCCCGATCGCCCCCCGCGGCGTGGGGCGGACGGGCGCGGGGCGGACGGGCGCGGGGCGGACGGGCGCGGGGAGCGGCGCGGGCGGAGCGGCCTGCGGCGCAGGCCCAGCCCGCGCACCGAAGGGCCACGACCCGGACCCCGACCATGCGCCCCGGGGGCGCGATGCCTCCGCGCGCAGCCCGCCCGGCGCGGACGGGCCGAGGCGCAGCTCGTCCCCGGCGCGCAGCTCGATCGGCGGCACGACCTCCCCGCGCCGGCCGGTCCAGTCGAGGTGCAGGGGCGCGCCGGCGCGGTGGAGCAGGCGCGCGGACCCGTCCGGAAGACCGACCAGGCGCCAGGCCCCGACCCCGAGGGCCGCGTTCCAACCCGGGGCCAGCTCGCTCGACACCCCCCCGCGGCGCACCTCGAGCTCGAAGGCGCCGCCGCCGCGCAGGGTCCAACGCAACGTCCCCGCCTCGGCGCCCGGCCCGAAGGAGATCCCCGCCGGCCCCTCGAGGCCCACGCTCGCCCGCCCCGGCCACCGCACCGAAGCCCGCGCACCCGGCGGCACCTCGAGCTCGTGCACCCCGAGCAGCAGGGACTCGCCCTCGCCGGCGAAGTGTCGCCGCGCGCCCTCCGGCCCGAGGGCCAGGGCCTGGCCGTACTCCACCCGCAGGCGCGGCCCATCCTGCGCGGCGCCGCGCGCGGCGAGCGGGCCGGCGGCGCCCAGCAGGGCCAGGAGCAAGAGATCGACGCGGAGCGGGGTGCGGCGGGACATGGGGACCTCGTCCCCGTTCATCGACCGCCGGGGCGGCGCCTTTGAAGGCGCGGGGCCCCTCCCAGGCGGACCCCGATCAGGCGCCCGCCAGACGCCGTCGCAGGTAGCCCGCCCGCAGTTGATCTCGGCGCGAGGGTTCGATCAGTCCGTCGACCTCGGCCCGCGCCTCGAGGGCCTGCACGTGGCCCTTCTGGACCTGGACCCCCAGGTGATTCAGCAGGTCGAGGGGCGTGTCCTTGTAGAGCCCCAGGTGGTGCCCGAGGCGCACGTTCGAGAGGTGCGCCAGGGCCAGCTCGGTCGGCATCGAGCGCGCGGTGCGCAGCATGCCGTAGGAGCGGCTGACGCGGTCCGACAACGCGGCCCGCTGGCGCTCGAGCAAGGTGCGGCGCACCTGGCGCTCGAAGTCGACGATCACCGGCACGAGCGCGCGCAGGTCCTCGATGAGCTGCGCCTCGGTGCGCCCCAGGGTGACCTGGTTCGAGACCTGGTAGAAGTCGCCGGCGGCGCGGCTGCCCTCGCCGTAGAGCCCGCGCACCGCGAGCCCCGTGCGCTGCGCGGCGGTGAAGACCTTCTCGAGCTCGCTGCGCACCATCCCCAGGGCCGGCAGGTGCAGCATCACCGAGGCGCGCATGCCCGTGCCGACGTTGGTCGGGCAGCCGGTGAGGTAACCCAGCTCGTTCGTGTAGGCATAGGGGACGCGCGACTCGAGGAAGAGGTCGAGGTCGCGGGCCTTGGTCCACACGCGGTCGAGGTCGAAGCCCGCCGCCAACGCCTGCAGCCGCAGGTGGTCCTCCTCGATGACCATCACCGAGATGGTCTCGTCGCGCCCGAAGGCGACCGCGCGCCCGGGCAGCGGGGTGCGCGCCTCCTCGGAGGGCGCGAGGTCGCGGCTGATGAGATGGCGCTCGCGCAGCAACAGGCGCAGGACGAGCGGCGCCTCGTTCATCTCGACCCAGCGCGGCTCGCCGCCCAGGCGCGCCTCCAACAGGTGGCCGCGCAGCAGCTCGCACAACTCGACCGCGCGCTCGGGGGGCAGCTTGGCGACGAAGGGAAACCCCTCGACGTTGCGCGCCAGCCGCATGCGGCAGGACATCACGACGTCCGCGTCCGGTCCATTCGAGGAGTGCCACTCGCCGAGCCGGTCGGCGAAGGCGTGGACGTCGATCTCGGGGGATCTCAAGGCTCTGGTTCGCTCCGAATCGCTGGGGATGGGTCGGGCCGCGCCGAGGAACCCGCTGGGACCGTCACCTCTAGGCTAGCGTCGCGGGGAGCCCCAGGGGTGCCCGCTCCGCGCGGGCCGGTGCGGAGCGGGGCGGCGCGCTCAGCCGTCCGACTTCCGGGTGCCACCCAGACCCTTGAGCAGGCCCTTGGTGCGTTGTTCGGCCTCCTCGCGCAGGCCTTCGGGCAGGCGCCCCTCGAGCTCCTTCTCGAGCCGCTCGCGGGCTTCGTCGCGCCCGCGGTCGAGCAGCTCCTCGGCCTGGCCGCGCACGCGGCGCGCCAGCTCGTCCTTGCCGGCCGCCATCAGGGCGTCCGCCACGGCGCTCGCGTCGAAGCGCACCGCCAGGCGGTCGAGGGGGCCGCGTAGGCCGATCGGCACCTCGAAGCGTTCGACCCGGGTCGGCGCGAGACCGGGCAGGGTCAGGGTCGTCCCCCGCAGCGCGACCGCCAGGGGCAGGTCGATGCGCCCCACGCCGCCCGCGCTCCAGGATCCGTCCAGGGTGAGGTCGATCTGGCCGCCCTGGAACGGCGTCGCCGAACCCAGGCGCAGCGCGCGCCCGACCGCGTCGCCATCCAGGTCGCGGACCGCCAGGCGCAGGCGGTTCTGCTCCGGATCGGCGCTCGCCTGGTCGAGGCCCAGGAGCACCTCGATGCGGCCGCTCTGGGAGCTCAGCTCGAGGCGCGGCGCGTCCGCCAGCAGCCAGGGTTCCGTGGAGAGGTTCACGGCCCGCACGCTCAGCACCTCGCCCGGCAGGCGGCTCGAGCCGAGGCCCCCGATGCGCAGCTCTCCGATCGAGAAGAGCGGCACGTCCTCCACCAGGTGCGAGGCGCGCACGCCCGCCAGCCCCTTCTCGAGCGCCTCGCGCTCGAGGCGCTGCTCGAGGGTCTCCGGTGCCTGGGGCGAATCCGGCGGGGCCTCGCGCTCGAGCCGCTCGAGCCACTCGCGGGCCTTGGCCAGGCGCTCCTTCCACACCTCGGCCTCGGCGATCCAGTCCTCGATCGTCGTCTCCCCGGCGCGCGGTTCGGGTGCCGGCGGCGCGGGTTTCTCTGGGCCCACCCGCACGCCGGGCCGCGCGCGGGGCGCGGCGTGTCGCGCGCCGTCGACGACCAGGCGCTCGATGCGCAGACGTTTGCGCAGCAGGTCGCGGGTCGAGAACACGCCCTCGAGCTCGTCCGCGCGCAGGAGGTCGGTGTCGAGGGCGTCCGGATCGGCCAGCGCCAGCCCGCGCAGGGTCAGTCGCCCGCCGGCCAGATCGAGCTCCGCCGCGGCGAGGTCCACGGTCGCGCCGTTGGCCCGCTCGAGCCCACCGACCAGCGCGTTGCGCGTCAGCGGGCCGGCCAGGGTGCCCTGCAGGGCCCACAGCCCGGCCACGGCCAGGGCGGCGAGCGCCACGCCGCTCCAGCGCAGGGGCACACGGCTGTGCCGCGCGGCGATCTCGTCCCAGCTCTTCTTGCCGCGCCCCGAACCCATCAACACGAAGGTGAGCACCTTCACGCTGCGCCGCGCGGTGAAGCGCCGGTAGGCGTCCGAGCCTTCCTCGAGGCGCGCCATGCTGCGCCGGAACCGTTGCACGGCGAGGGCTACCCCGACGCCCAGCAACAGGCCGAACGCCAGCCCCGTCAGCAGGCCGCCGGTCGTGGCGTAGTAGTCCAGGCCCAGGAGCGCCAGCACGGGCGCGTTGATCGCCTTCTGGAACAGGCCGCTGGTGGGCCCGTCGAGCAGGAAACGCCCGGCGCGGAACGAGAGCGGCAAGGCCAACAACCCGATCGGCTTGGCCAGCAGGAAGGAGAGCAGCGCCAGACCGATGTTGGCGTTGGAGATCACCAACAACAGCGTCAACACCAGGGTCAGGCCCAGGCCGCGCTCGAGGCCCGGCACGAAGCCCAGCATCGAGCCCAGCACGCAGGCCAGCACGAGTTGTTCGGGGGTCGCGCGTCCGCGCAGGGTCTTGGCGATCTTCCGCAGCACCATGGTGGCCTCGCTCCGCTCGATCGGGACGTCGACGCGGCATGCCCGCGCGGGGGGCGCGGGGGCGAAGAGCCTCGCGCCTGACGCCCTCCGCCGCAAGGGGGCGCGCGCCCCGGGCCTCCCCCGGGGTCAGGAGTCGAACTTCTTGCGCGCGAAGGCGCGCTTGAGGTTCTTCCAGCGGTCGCGCAGCTCGCCGCGCAGGTGGGCCACGAGGGCCCGTTCGGTCGCCAGCTCGCCCTGGGTGCGCAGCAGATCCTCCTGGATCGAGCGCGCGATCCCGTGCAGGCGCTCGAGCTCGGCGAGCAGCTCGCCCTGCGCGGTGCGATGGGCTCCGAGCTCGCTCTCGAGTTCGCGTCGGACGGCGCGGTGCGCCTCGAGCTCGCCCGCCAGCTCGCCCTGCACGGCGGCCATCGCGCGACGCTCGGCCTCGAAGGCCGCGCGCAGCTCCGCGAGCTCCGCCTGCGCCGCGGCCAGGCTCTGGCGGTGACCGGCGAGGTCCGACGCCAGGGCCTCGATCGCCTCCGCCGCGGCGGCGCGTTCCCGCGCGAGCCCGGCCCCCAGGGCGTCGGCGTGTCCCCGGGCCGCGGCGAGCTCTTCGTCGCGCGCCGCGAGCAGGGCCCGGTGCCCCTCGAGGTCCGCGCTCAGCGCCTCGCGCGCGGCCCCGCCCTCGCGCCGCTCGCGCTCGAGGTCGGCGCGCAGGCGCTCGAGCTCCGCGCTCGCCGCCGCCAAGCCGTCCTCGCGCTCGGCGAGGCTCGCGCGGTGCGCGGCGAGGTCCGCCGCGAGGGCGGCGCGCGCCAACTCGCCCTCGCGCCGTTCCCGCGCCAGGTCCTCCCGCAGGCGCGCGAGTTCGGCCGCGCTGGCCGCGAGCTCGGCACCGAGCGCCTCCAGGCTGGCGCGGTGCTCGGCGAGGTCGTGCTCGAGCGCCCCACGCGCGGCGCCGCCCTCGGCGCGTTCGCGCAGGAGTTCCTCCTGCAGCTCGGCGCGGCCCGCTTCGAGTTGCGCCGCATCCGCGCGCAGGCGCTCGATCGTCGCCCGGTGCCCGGCGAGCACCGTCTCCAGCCGGTCCCACTCGGCGCGCACGACGTCGCGCTGGGCGTCGAAGGCCAGCACCTCGCGCCACAGGTGATCGAGGGGCACGTCCGCGCCGGCGGGGGCTTGGCGCGGCGGCACCACGGCCGCGGGATCGGGCAACGGCGCGCCGTCGAAGGCCGCCACGACCGCGTGGCGATAGACCGGCGCCGTGGAGTCGGACGCGTACAGGACGCGGTTGTAGAAGCGGAAGAAGTCCCGCGCCACGGCGCGCAGGGGCGCGTCGCGGTCGAGGTAGAGCGCGAGGCCCATGAGCGGCAACCAACGCTCGAGGTTGCCGTGGCCCAGGCTCGTCACGCGTCCGCCCAGCTCGCCGAGCAGGCCCTCGACCCGCGCGCGGTCCGGCAGACCGTGCTCGTGGTGCTCCTCGAGGTAGCGGTGGCGTTCCCCCAGCTTGGTGGCGAGGAACTCGCGCAGCAGGCGCTCGGCGCGCGCCACCTCGGGGCTCTGGTAGGGCCCGGCGATCACCACCCAGCGGCGCGCGACGCGCCGACACTCGCGCACGAAGTCGTCGCGCCGCGCCGGCGGGACGTGCTCGAGGGTGTCGAAAGTCACGACCGCGTCGAACGATCGATCCTGGAACGGCAACCGGCTGCCGTCGCCCAACACGAGACCCGGCGCATCGGAGGCCTCGACGTCGACCAGCTCGACGTCGTCGTCCGGCAGGAAGGTCCGCAGCAGCGCGGTGCGCCCACCGACGTCCAGGATCCGCAGCCGCTCCCCGCTCCCGCGCACCGCGGCGAGCACGTCGCTCACCAGGCGGTAGCGTTGGTACTGGTCGAAGGGCAGCCCGAGCCCCTCTTCCCCGCGGGCGGGCGCCGTCACGAGCGCGAATCCCTCCGCTCGGTGCGGCCGTCGGGGAAACGTCGCTCGACGCTCCAGAGCGTCGGCAGGTAGAGCAGGCCGTGCTGGTGGTGGCGCGGGTCGAGCACCTCGAAGGTCAGCACGTGTTCGCGGTGGTCGATGGCCGTCGGCGCGGGCACGGAGTGGTCGTAGAGGAAACTCGTCAGGTAGTACTGGCCGGCGAGCAGGGGCAGGGCCTCGAAGGCGAGCTCGACCGTGCCCTCCTCGCCCGGCGCGAGGTCCGTGAGCTCGATCGGTTCGTGGCGCCAGTGGTGGTTCGAGCCGTTGACGTAGGTGCCGTCCGAGCGGTAGAGCCCCAGGCCGAACACCGGCCGGCGCGCCGCGCGCTGGGCCCGGTAGGCGAGACGCACGCGAAAGGGCCGGCCGCTCTCGAAGACGTGGCTCGCGCGCCCGTCCGCGTCGAGCATCTCGACGCGCGTCACCTCGACCTCGCCGCTGCCCCAGCGCGGGTACTCGCTCTGCTGCCGGTCGAGCATCGAGAGCCGTTCGTTGCCGCGGGCGTGGGCGCGCTTCAAGTACTCGTCGGCGACCTTCTCGGCCGGGCCCTGCTCGAGCACGCGGCCCTGGTCGAGCAGCACCACCCACTGGCACATGCTCTTCACCGCGCCCAGGTCGTGGGAGACGAAGACGGTCGTCTTGCCCTGCTCGGCGAACTCGTTGAGGCGTCGCAGGCACTTGCCCTTGAAGTGTTCGTCCCCCACCGACAGCGCCTCGTCGATCAGCAGGATGTCGGGGTCGACGCTGGAGGCCACCGAGAAGCCGAGCCGCACGTACATCCCCGAGCTGTAGGTCTTGACCGGCCGGTCGATGAACTCGCCGAGCTCGCTGAAGGCCACGATCGAGTCGAACTTGGCGCGGATCTCCTCGTCGCCCATCCCGAGGATCGAGCAGTTGAGGAAGACGTTCTCGCGGCCGCTGAACTCGGGGTGGAACCCCGCACCGAGCTCGAGCAGCGACGCGATGCGGCCCTCGACGTGCACCTCGCCCGTGGTGGGCTCGCAGATGCCCGTGAGGAGCTTGAGGAGCGTGCTCTTCCCGGCCCCGTTCTCGCCGATGATGCCGACCGTGCTGCCCTTGGGGATGTCGAGGTAGACCTCGCGCAGGGCCCAGAACTCGCGGCAGCGTTTCTTCCCCGGCAGGACGAGGTCCCACAGCCGGTGGATGGGCTTGTCGTAGATCTGGTACGCCTTCGAGGCGCCCTTGACGACGATCGCGCTCGTCCCGGTCTTCGAGACGGCGCTGGATCCGGGCGGGGTCACGGTCTCGGCCATGCCGGTCAGAGGAGGTCCGGGAAACGCTTCTTCTGCGCGCGGAAGAAGGCGGCGCCGAGGAGGAGGACCAGGCACGCGATGCTCGCGAAGAGCGCGAGGTCGAGCAGCGGCGGGAATTGGCCGTACAGCAACACGTCGCGGTAGGCCTCGATCAGCCAGTACATCGGGTTGATCTGGAGCAGCCAACCGAAGCCCTCCTTCTGCACGAGGAACGCCGGGTAGAAGATCGGCGTCGCGAACATCCAGACCGTCAGCAGCACCCCGACGAGGTGGTAGGTGTCGCGCAGGAAGAGGTTGAGGGTCGAGAGCAGGTAGCCGAGGCCGACCGCGAAGGTGCCCTGCAGCAACATCAGGAGCGGCAGGGCCAGGAGACCGAGACCGAAGCCCAGGTCCCGGTCCTCGATCTCGGCCACGACGGGCTTGCGGTCGCTGAGCAGGAGGGCCTCGAGGTGCGCGGCGCGCTCCTTGACCTGGCGCAGCTCCTCGCGCAGGAGCTGCTGGGAGCTCGGCTCGTCCTGCTCGAAGATCGGGGTGTCAGGCACGGGCCCGGCGACCTCGACGCTCGTCAGCGCGGTGCGCGCGTCGGCGACGCCCTCCGCCCGCGGGCTCACGTAGCCGAACCAGAGCACGCCGACCAGCAGCACCGGCAAGCCGAGCGTCATGTTCACGACCGACGAGATCGTGAGGTAGGGCCCGAGGATCTCGGAGGGGAAGACGATCTTCTGGATGAGATTGCCGTTCTCGACCAGCGAGTTCGTGATGCGCGACACGCTCTCGGCGAACGACACCCAGACGAGGATGCCGGCGAACATGAGGAGCACCACCTCCTCGGCCGGCATGGCGTCCCCCCAACGCATCTTGAGGATGACGCGGAAGACGAAGGAGTAGATCGCCAGGTTGATGATCGGGAAGACCACCGACCAGAAGAAACCCATGCTCGAGCCCACGTAGCGCGCCTTGAGGTCGCGCACGACGAAGTCGCGCAAGAGGCGCCGGTTGCGGACCAGGGATCGGAGCAGGTCGAGCACGGGGGACGCCTGGGGGCTAGAGCACCGACTGGCCGAGCGCCGACAGGGCGAGCTCGACGGCGAACTCGGCCGTCTGGTTGCGGGTGTCGAGGATCGGGTTGATCTCGGTCAGCTCGAGCCCCAGCAGCTTGCCGCTCTCGGCGGCGTGCTCCATGACGACGTGGGACTCGCGGTAGGTGGTGCCCCCGCGCACCGGCGTGCCGACCCCCGGCGCGGCCCCGGGGTCCGTGCCGTCGAGGTCGAACGAGAGGTGGAAGCCCGCCGTGCCTCGGGTGGCGATCGCGATCGCCTGCTGCATCACGCGGTGGATGCCCTGCACGTCGATGTCGCGCATGGTGAAGGTCTGGATGCCCGACTCGTGGATCAGCTCGCGCTCGCGCCGGTCGAGGGAGCGCACGCCGACGAGCACCGCGTTCTCGACGTCCACCATCGGGAACCTGGAGCCCAGGCGCGTCAGCTCCTCCGGCCCGTGGCCCAGGACGGCGGCCAGGGGCATGCCGTGGATGTTGCCCGAGGGGCTGGTCTCGGGGGTGTTCATGTCGCCGTGGGCGTCGAACCAGATCAGGCCCAGGCGCTCGCCGCGGGCGTGGTGGAACGAGGAAAGGCCGGCGATCGTGCCGGCGGCGATCGAGTGGTCCCCCCCCACCACCAGCGGGAAGGCACCGTCGGCGAGGATCTGCTCGACGCGACCCCGCACTTCCGCGCAGGCGGCCGAGATCTCGCGCAGGAACCGCGCCCGCGGATTGCGGGGATCGAGGGACTCGGGCTCCTCCACCGGCACGTTGCCCCGGTCCTCGAAGGCCAGGCCGAGGGCCCGCACGCGCGTCTCGATGCCGGCGATGCGCAGGGCGCTGGGGCCCATGTCGACCCCCCGCCGGCCGCCGCCCAGGTCCATGGGCACGCCGAGCAACGCCACCTTGCGGTCCATCATGACGTGTGTCTCCTCAGCACCAGGCGCCCGCCCGGGCCCAGGCCCAGCTCCCGCGCGGCGTCGCCGTCGCGCACGGCCACCTCCAGGGTGCCCAACGAGCCTACCAGAGCCAGGGCCGAGCCCGGCGCGGCCTCGGCGTAGGTGCCGAGCACGGAGAGCTCCCGCCCGCCCGCCGTGACGGTCCAATCCATGGGCCAACCCGGGAGGTCCCGCGGATCGAAGGCCGTGACCAGGTTCCCGAAGCGGTCCGCGCACAGCACCCCGACCTCGAGCCCGCCCCCGGGGTGGGCGCGGGCCGTGCCCAGGTCCAGGCGCTGCCAGTCGCCGCAGCGCTCCCCCGCCGCGCGCGGATCGAGCCCCGCGGCGAGGGCCGCCGCCGCGGGCGCGAACACGTCCCGGCCGTCGAAGGTGCGGGCCCGGCCGGGCAAGGCGAAGCGCGGCACGTCGAGCGCGCGCACGTCGGCCGCGGCCGAGAGCACCGGCCCGAGCAGCCCGTTGTCCGGCGCCAGGAACGCTTGCCCGCGGTCGAGGGCGACCAGGATCCGGCGCTGCGAGCCGACCCCCGGATCGACGACCGCGACGTGCACCGTGCCGGGCGGGAAGTAGGCGCGGGAACCGGCCAGGTGCCACGCGGCGACCGCCACCGCCTGGGGCGGCACGCCGTGGCACAGGTCGACGATGCGCGCCGCCGGCGCGCGCCCGAGCAACACGCCCTTCATCACGCCCACGAACGGATCGGCGAGCCCGAAGTCGGTCAGGAGCGTCACGAGCCCGCAGGGCTTCCAGGGTCCGGCCGACATGGGGTCGCGCTCCGACTCGGGCCTCACAGGGTGCGCGCGGCGAGGGCGCCGAGGTAGGCGCCCTGCACCGCCGGGTCGCCCGAGCCGCCGCCGCGCCGCGCGGCGAGCCACTCGGCCTCCTCGATCCCGCCCATCAGCCCCATCGCGAAGCCCACGCGCCGCAGGTCGCGCGAGTTGGCGCGGGCCGGGACGCGGTCGAGCTCGAGCCGCAGGGCGTGCGCGCCGCCGACCTGCCGCACGAGCGCCGCGGCCAACAGGCTGCGCTCGAAGGGGTCGCTCCAGAGGGCCGCGCGCAGCACGGACAGCACGCTGGCGTCGCGCGCGCGCACCAGGCCCAGACACAGCTCCACGTTGGCCTCGACGTCGTCCTCGAGCGGGAAACGGCGCACGAGCTCGTCGCGCACCTCGAGGGTCGGCCGGCGCGCCAGGGCGCGCAGGGCGCGCGCGAGCTCCGGCCCCGCGGGCGGATCCGCGGCGAGCTCCTCGAGCAGGACGCGCACCGCATCCGGCCGTCCCTGCTCGGCCAGCACGGCGGCGAGCTCGCGCCGCGCGGGCCCCGGATCGGCCTCTCCCAGGAGCTCCTCGAGCAAGCCGTGCAGGCGCGGATCGTGGGCCGCGGCGAACGCCACGCGCAGCATGTGGGGCCGCTCGAGGTGCTCCGGATCGGCGAACACCTCGCGCACCCCCTTCACGGCGCCGGGGAGGCGCAGGCGCGCGCCCTGCACGAGCGCCGCCGCGCGCACGGCCGGATCGGAGGAGCGGGCGAGCTCCTCGAGCCCCTCGATGGCCAGGGGATCGGAGGACGCGCCCCAGACCGCCGCGACCTCGATCTGTTCCGAAGGCGGACGCTGCGCCTGCCCCGCGCGCAGGGCAGCCAGGTCCTCGGCCGCGTCCAGCCGCGCCAGGAGCTCGGTCACCGCCAGGCGCCCGGGGAAACGCTCCTGCGCGATCCTCAGCAGGATCAGGGCCCCGCTCGGCGTGCGTTCGCGGGAGAGCTCGGTGAGGATCGTCTCCCATTCGGCCCCGTCCGGCGTCCACAGACCGTGGCGCACGAGCTCCCCGAGGGAGCCGGGGATGCCGCGCACCGCCGCCCGCAGGCTGACCTCGCCGCCCCGCTCGAGCAGAGTCGCGAGGAGTTGGTCGGCCACGATCGGCGCGTCGAGCTCGGCCGCGGCCAGCAACACCACCGAGTCGAGGAAGTGCCCGTCGGCCAGCAGCCGGCGCAGGAGCAGCAGCTCGAAGGGTTGGCCCTCGACCAGGCCGTAGCGGCGCGCGGCCTGGTAGCGCAGCTCGAGCAACCGCCGGCCGGCCAGCGAGGGCGGCGCGCTCGCGGGGTCGATCGAGAAGAGCAGCACGCGCCGCGCCTCGTCGGCCAGCGGGTGCTCCGGGTCCCCGGCGATGCGGTCGACCCGCCCGCGCATCGCCACCGGGTCGAGGCGCAACGCGGCCAGGAGCGCGCAGCCGGCCACCGCCGGCTCGGGGTCGTCCAGCAGGTGCAGGAGCCGCCCGCGCATGCCGCCCCCCAGCTCGCCCAGGGCGAGCACGGCCGCGCAACGCTCCTCGAGCGCGCCCTCGAGGGCGCTCGACTCGAGCAGCGCCAGCTCGCGCAGGGCGCCGCCCAGCCCCAGGGCCAGGAGGGCCGGCGCCCGCTCGGCCGGAACGAGACCGCCCGCGCTCAGCTCGCGCCGGGCCTGGGCCGCGCTGCGCGCGCTGAAGCCCAGGGTCGCGTCGCGCGCCACGAGCTCGGCCCAGGGAAGCTCCGCGCGCTCGGCGGGCGGGGCCTTCGGCTCCTGCGCGCCCGGGAGAAGCGGCGCGAGGAGCGGCGGCAGGGCCAGGAGCAGGTGGCGCAGCATGGGCTTGGACTCGCGCCCGGGCCTCAGGCCTCCGGCTCGCCCAGCAGGGCCACGAGCTGGGCGCGCTTGGCGTCGCGCAGAGCAGCCGTGCGGGCCTCGAGGTTGAGGCGCAACAGGGGTTCGGTGTTCGAGGCCCGCACGTTGAACCACCACCAGTCGGGCGAGTCCAGATCCCCGTACTCGACCGTGATGCCGTCGAGCTCGTCCTGGCGGCCGTCGGCGAAGGTCGACCTCAAGCGCGCGATGGCCGCGTCCTTGTCGGCCACGTGGAAGTTGATCTCGCCGGTCGCGTGGTAGCGGCGCAGCCCCGCGACGAGGCTCGAGAAGCTCTGGCCCCGGTGCTCGGGGGCCGAGAGCAGGTTGAGGGCCGAGACCAGGGCCAGGACGCCCGAGTCGGTGGTGAAGTTCTCGGCGAAGTAGAAGTGCCCCGAGAGCTCGCCGCCGAAGATCGCGTTGCGCGCGCGCATCGTGGCCTTGATGAACGAGTGCCCGACGCGATCGCGGATCGCCTCGCCGCCGCCGGCGCGCACGACCTCCTTGACGACCCACGAGCTGCGCAGGTCGTAGACGATCGGCCGGCCGGGGTGCGAGCGCAGGAACGGCCCGGCGAGCAGGGCGGTCATCAGGTCGGCGGACACGGTGCGGCCGGTCTCGTCGACGAAGCAGCAGCGGTCGGCGTCGCCGTCGAAGCCCACGCCCAGGCGCGCGCCGCTCGAGCGCACGCGCTCGCGCACCAGGTCGAGGTTCTCCTCCTTGAGCGGGTTCGCCTCGTGCACCGGGAAGGTGCCGTCGGGCTCCATCAACAGCGTCGTGGCGCGCACCAGGGGCAGGCGCTCGAGGATCGCGGGCAGGGTGTAGCCCGCCATGCCGTTGGCGGCGTCGATCGCCACCTCGATCGGCCCGCCCAGGCGCGCGAACGAGGCCACGTGGTCGGCGTAGGCGGCCAGCAGCTCGCGCTGTTCGTGGGCACCGCGGCGCGCGGCGGCGGGGGGCGCGGGGGCGGCGACGAGCGCCTCGATCTCGCGGATGCCGGTGGCGCCCGAGATCGGCGTCGCGCCCCGACCGCAGAGCTTCATGCCGTTGTACTGCCCCGGGTTGTGGCTGGCCGTGACGCACAGGCCGCCGTCGAGGGCCGGGTCCGAGCCGATGCCGTAGTAGGTCATGGGCGTCGACGCCAGACCGATGTCGACCACGTCGCAGCCCGCGTCGCGGATGCCCTCGCAGACCGCCGCGGCGAGCTCGGGCGAATGGCTGCGCATGTCGCGCCCCACCAGCAGACGCCGGGCCCCCAGGAAGTCGGCGAAGGCCCTCCCGATGCGCCGCGCCCGGGGCGCGTCGAGCTCCGAGGGGACCAGACCGCGGATGTCGTAGGCCTTGAAGATGCTCATCGGCAGGGGCTCGTGCGCGCGGGGGCGGGGACGGCCGCAGAGGATATCGCCCCGTTCCCCCCGAGTCCTCCGCCAGCCCGCCTTCCCGCGCGCCGATCGACACCGATCGCGGGCCTCGACGCGGGCTGGGTCGGCCGGGGTCGGGAGCGCGCGGGGCGCCGGGGCCCTCAAGCGAGGATGCGCGCCAGGGCGTCCGCCGCGCGTTCGGCGTCGGCGGGGCCGACGTCGAGGTGGGTCACGAAACGCAGGGTGTCCGGGGCCAGGGCCGAGACCCGTACGCCCTGCTCGGCGAGGGCCGCGACCAGGCGCGGGCCGTCCCAACCGGCGCGCTCGACGCGCACCAGGACCAGGTTCGTCTCGACCTCGGCGGGCGGCGCGTGGAGGCCCTCGATCGCGTGCAGGCGCTCGGCGAGTTCCTTCGCCAGGGCGTGGTCCTCGGCCAGGCGCTCGACGTGCCGCTCGAGGGCGTGCAGCGCGCCGGCGGCCACGATGCCGGCCTGGCGCATCCAGCCCCCCAGGCGCTTGCGCACCAGGACGGCCCGCTCGCGGAACTCGCCGTCCCCCGCCACCACCGAGCCCACCGGCGCCCCCAGACCCTTCGAGAAGCACAACGAGACCGAGTCGGCCTGGGCCGCGAAACGCGCGGCGTCGACGCCGGAGGCCACCGCCGCGTTCGCCAGGCGCGCCCCGTCGAGGTGCACCGGGATCTCCCGCTCGCGCGCGGCGGCGCGCACGGCGACGAGGTTCTCGAGCGGCACCACGCGGCCGCCCGAGCCCATGTGGGTCTGCTCGACGCACACCAGGGCCGTGCGCGGCGAGTGCACGAAGTCGGGCCGGATCGCGCGCCGCACGGCCAGGGGGTCGAGGGCCCCGCGCTCGCCCTCGAGGGTCACGGCCTGCACGCCGTGCAGGTACCCGGTCGCACCGGCCTCGTAGCACAACAGGTGCGCCCCGCGCTCGGCGACGAGCTCGTCGCCGGGCCGCGTCCAGCAGCCGATCGCGACCTGGTTCGCCATCGTGCCCGAGGGCACGAAGAGCGCCGCCTCCTTGCCCAGCCAGCGCGCGGCGGCCTGCTCGAGGCGGCGCACGGTCGGGTCGCCGTCGAGCACGTCGTCCCCGACCTCCGCCTCGGCCATGGCGCGCCGCATGGCGGCCGTGGGTCGGGTGACGGTGTCGCTGCGGAAGTCGGAGACGCTCACACCGGTTGCAGGCACTCGCGCACCCGGCGCAGGCCCTCGCGGATGTTGTCGACGCTGTTGGCGTAGCTGAAGCGCAGGTAGCCCTCGCCCAGGGCGCCGAAGCTCGTACCCGAGATCGTGGCCACGCCGGCCTCGTACAGCAGGCGCTCCTCGAGCTCCTTCGACTTGAGGCCCGTGCCGGTGATGTTGGCGAAGGCGTAGAAGGCGCCCTTGGGCAGGATGCACGAGAAGCCGGGGAT
>CAYMYN010000020.1:0-54881 GCA_964394665.1 uncultured Planctomycetaceae bacterium | reverse complement strand
TCCTCGACCATGATGCGGCGGCGCTCGTCGAACGCGCGCAGCATGCGCTCGACGGATTCCTGGGGCCCCCTGAGGGCCTCGAGCCCGGCCCACTGGGCCACCGCGCTCGTGCACGACACGCTGTTGATCTGCAGGCGCTCGGCGTGGTCGACGAGCGCGCTCGGCCACACGCCGTAGCCCAGGCGCCAGCCGGTCATGGCGTAGGTCTTGCTCCAACCGTCGAGCAGGATCGTGCGCTCGCGCAGCGACTCGTACTCGAGCAGGCAGGTGTGCTCTTCGCCGTCGTACAGGAGGCGCGAGTAGATCTCGTCCGAGAGCACCACCACCTGCGGGTGGGCCGCGAGGCCCTTCACCAGGGCGTCGATCTCGCGCCGCGGCACGACGCCGCCGGTCGGGTTGGCGGGCGAGTTGAGGATCAGGAGCCGCGTGCGCGGCGTGATCTTCCTCAGCACCGCCTCGGCGCTGAAGGAGAAGCCCTGGCTCTCGCGCAGCTCGATCGGCACCGGCGTCGCGCCGCTGAAGCGGATCATCGACTCGTAGATCGGGAAGCCGGGGTTGGGGTAGAGGATCTCCGCGCCCGGCTCACCGAACATGAGCATGGCGAAGAACATCGTCGGCTTGCCGCCGGGCACGATCAGCACCTGCTTGGGATCGACCGACACGCCGCGGCGCTGGCGCAGGTCGTCGGCCACGGCCTCGCGCAACTGCGGGATGCCGCGCGCCGGGGTGTAGGCGTGGTGGCCGTCCTTGAGCGCCTTGCGCCCGGCCTCGACCACGTTCTCGGGGGTGCGGAAATCGGGCGCGCCGATGTGCAGGTGCACGATGTCGCGGCCCTGGGCCTCGAGCGCCTTGGCCTTGGCCAGGACCTCGAAGGCCGTCTCGGTGCCGAGCATCGACATGCGCTGGCTGAGTTGCATCGATCCTCTGGGGGTGTGCGGATCCGTGGCACCCCGCGGAGGGGCGACGCCGGGCCCCGTTGGCCGTCGCGCCGACCCTCCCCCGGCGCTCCGGTCGGGCGGGGACGTTCGGGGTCCAAGGTACGCCCCACCGCGCGCGGGGGTCAAGCGCGGCGCCGCCCGCCGAGGGCTGGCGGCCTGTAGGTACCCGGCGGCGCAAGGGCTAGAGTCGGCCTTCGATCCCGTCCGACCGCCGCCCACGCCCGTCGATGATCCCTCTCCTGCGCTCGTTGTTGCCGCTGCTCGTGTTCGCCGCCTGTGGCGCACAGCCCGACCTGGTCGTCTACGTCGCGCACGACCAGGTGCACTCCGAGCCGATCCTGCGCGAGTTCGAGCGCCGCACGGGCCTCAAGGTGCGGGCCGAGTTCGACATCGAGGCCCACAAGACCGTGGGACTGGTGCAGCGCATCGAGGAGGAGGCCCGCCGCCGCCCGCGCTGCGACGTCTTCTGGAACAACGAGTTCGCGCACAGCGTGGCGCTCGCCGACAAGGGCCTGCTCGCGCCCTACGACTCCCCCTCCGCCGCGGACATCCCCGAGGAGTTCCGCGACGCCGAGCGGCGCTGGACCGGGTTCGCAGCGCGCGCGCGCTGCTACATCGTGAACACGAACGAGGTCGAGCCGGCGCAGCTCACGGGTTCATGGGACCTCGTCGACCCGCGCTGGCGCGGACGCACGGCCCTGGCCCAGCCCCTGGCGGGCACGACCCTGACGCACATGACCGCGCTCTTCACGGTCCTGGGCGAGGCCGAGGCGCGCCGCTACCTCGCGGCGATCCGCGCCGGAGACGTCTCCCTGCCGCCGGGCAACGGCCCGCTGGCGCGGCTGGTCGGCGCGGGCCGCTTGGCCTTCGGCTGGACCGACACGGACGACTTCCACGTGCGCCGCCTGGCCGGCGACCCGGTCGAGATCGTCTTCCCCGATTGCGACGAAGACGGCATGGGCGTGCTCTTCATCCCGAACACGGTGATGTTGCTGAAGGACGCCCCGAACCCCGAGCCGGCCAAGCGTCTGATCGACTTCCTGCTCTCGCCCGAGGTCGAGGAGCTGCTGGCCGACTCGCGCGCGGCCCAGATCCCGCTGCATCGATCGCTCGCCGGACGGCCGCACGTGCTGCCGCTCGAACGCCTGAAACCCATGCGCGTCGACTACGACGCCGTCGGCCGTGAGCTCGCGGCGCGCACGGCGGAGCTCAAGGAGCAGTTCCTCGATTGAGCCGCCCGCTGCTCGCCCTGTGCGCCCTGGTCTTCGTCGTCCTGGGGCTGGCGCCGGTGGCGGTCCTGCTGCCGCGCATCTCGGGGGCGGACCTCTTCGAGCTCTTCACGCCGCGCACCCTCGACCTGCTCGGGCGCACCGCGCTCCTGGGCCTGGGCGCGGCCGCGATCGCGGCCCTGGTCGGCGCGCCCTACGGCTACCTGACGGCGCGCACCGACCTGCCCGGGGCGCGTTGGTTGCGGCCCCTGGGCCTGGTGCCGATCGTCCTGCCGCCGCTCTTCGCGGCCATCGCCTGGACGGGCACCAGCGAGCTGCGCGGCGCCCTCGCCGCGACCCTGATCCTGGGCCTGGCGACCTTCCCGTTGGTGGCGCTGTTCACCGCGCGCGCCGCCGAGCGCATCGACGCGCGCCTGGAGGAAGCGGCCCTGCTCGTCGGCGGCCGCGGCGCGCTGCTGCGCATGGAGCTGCCCCTGCTCCTGCCCGGCGTCGCGGTCGGCGCGTGCTTGGCCTTCGTCTTCGCCATCAACGACTTCTCGGTGCCCGACTACGTCTCGGCGGTCGGCCCCAAGTTCAACGTCTACGCGGACGAGGTCTTCTTCACCTGGCGCTCGGGCGAGTCGCCGGGGCTGGCCATCGCGCGTTCCCTGCCGCTCGTCGCCCTGACGCTCGTGACCCTCGTGCCGGCCCTCGCCCTGCGCCGACGCGGCGCGCTGGCGACCCTGGTGGGCACCTTCCGAGCCCCCCAGCGGATCGCCCTCGGTCGCCTGCGCTGGCCGGCCTTCGCCTTCTGCCTGCTGGCGCTCGGCGCGGGCGCGGGCGTCACCCTGGGCTACCTCGTGTTCATGGCCGGCGGCGGCACCTCGGCGGCGGAGGGTTTTGGGCTCGCGACCCTGCCCGGGGCCTTCGGCCGCGCGCTCGAACTCTCGCGCACGGAGATCGCCCGCAGCCTGATCTCGGCCGCCGGCGCGGCCTGCGCGGCCCTGCCCATCGCGCTCGTCCTGGGCCACGCCCTGGAGCGCTCGGCCCGTTGGCGACGCCTCGAAGCCCTGCTCGTCCTGCCCCTGGCCGTGCCCGCGATCCTGTTCGGGATCGGCAACATCGTGCTCTGGAACCGCGAGTTCCTGGGCTTCTTCCGCTTCTACGAGTCCGGCGCGATGGTCGTGGCCCTGATGCTGGGGCGCTACCTGGTCTTCCCCACCCTGCTCGCTTCGAACGCGGTCGCGTCCCTCGAGCCCCAGGCCGAGGAGGCCGCCCTGCTCGCCGGGAGCGGGCCGGCGGCGCGTCTGGCGCGCATCGTCGCGCCGCCCCTGCGCTCCACCTGGGTCGGAGCCTGGATCCTGGTCTTCGTGCTCGCCCTGCGCGAGCTCGACGCGGCGATCCTGGTCCCGGCCGCCAACGGCACCGCCATGTTCAAGGCCTACAACCAGATCCACTTCGGCGCGGACGACTTCGTCGGCGCGCTGTGCCTGCTGATCGCCTTCTTCCTGCTGCTCCCGGGCCTGGTGTGGGCCCTGCTGCGCGGCCCGCGCGCGGAGGTGCGCGCGTGAGCGCCCCCGCCGTGCGCGCGCGCGGGCTCGTCGTCCGGGCCGGCGGCGCGCCGATCCTCTCGGGGCTCGACCTCGAGGTGCCCGAGGGCGCGCACGTCCTGCTCGTGGGCCGTTCGGGCTCGGGCAAGACGACCCTGCTGCGCGCCCTGTCGGGGCTCGCCCGGCCGAGCGCGGGCACGCTCGAGCTGTTCGGCCGAACGGTGAGCGAAGGCCCGCGCTGCCTGGTGGAGCCGGCGCGGCGCGGCGTGGGGCTCGTGTTCCAGGGCGGCGCCCACTGGCCGCACTTCTCCGCGCGCGGCGCGCTCGAGTTCGTGCTCGCCCGCCGCGGCCTGCCGCGCGCCGAACGCCGCCGCCGGGCCCAGGCATTGCTCGAGCGGGTCGAGCTCGGGGCCTGCGCCGAGCGCCGCCCCGGCACGCTCTCGGGCGGCGAGGCCCAGCGCCTGGCCCTGGCGCGCGCCCTGGCCGGCGAGCCGCGCCTGCTCCTGCTCGACGAGCCCCTGGGCCCCTTGGATGCCGAGCTGCGCGGCGCCATGCTGGCGCGCATCGACGAGCTCCAGCGCGAGCTCGGCCTGAGCGTGATCCACGTCACCCACGATCCGGACGAAGCGGGCCCCTACGCCAGCGCGGTGCTGCGCCTGGCGCAGGGTCGCATCGTCGACGGCCCGGGCGTGGGCGGGGAGGCACGGCCGTGAGCGCGGGCGCGAACCGCGCGGGCCTCGCGGCCGCCCGACCGCTGCTGGCCCTCGTGTTGTTGGGCATCGGCGCCTGGGCGCTGGTGCTCGTCTTCCGCGCCCCGCAGGCGGAGGGCTCGCCGCTGGTCTTCACCAGCTCCCAGCAGTGCCAGAGCTGCCACGCCGAGGTCTTCGCCGAGTGGGCGGCCTCCGAGCACGCCAACGCCTGGACCGGGCCGGAGGTGCGCAAGCTCTCGAACGACTTCAAGAACACCGACTGCATCGACTGCCACGCGCCGCGGCCGGTGTTCGAGACCGGCATCGGCAATCGCGTCTTGCCGCGCGCCGCGCGCCGCCACGAAGGCGTCGACTGCATCGCCTGCCACCTGTTGCCCGATGGGCGCATCGCCGGCACGCGCACGGACCCCGCGGCGCCCTGCCGGCCGGTGGCGACGCCGGAGCTCTCGAGCCCCGAGTTCTGCGCCGGCTGCCACAACCAGCACCAGACCGTCGACCAGTGGCGCGCCTCGCGCTGGGCCGATGCGGGCACGGGGTGCCTCGACTGCCACATGCCGCCGCGGGCGCAGAGCGCAGGCCGCGACCACACCATGCCCGGCGGGCGCTCGCTCGAGAACCTGCAGGCGGCCGTCGCCCTGCGCGGCGCGCGGGCCGAGCGGGGCTGGATGCTCGAGCTCGAGAACGTGGGCGCCGGCCACGCCTTCCCCACGGACGAACGCTCGCGGGCCGCGGACCTGTTCTGGAGGCCACTCGCGGCCGAGGGCGCGACGCCCGGGCCCTGGCGCCACCTGCACCGGCTGCGCGATCCCTACCGGCACGAGGTCGACCTCGTGCGCAGCTTGCTCGACGCGCACGAGCTGCGGCGCATCGCCCTCGATCCGGGCGAACACGGCCCCGAGGCGGAGGGCGCGGTCGAGGTGGCGCTCTTCTACAAGCGCTCGCCCTTCTACGCGAACCCCGAGCGCCCCGACCCCGAGGCCGAGGTCGACGCGGTGCTCGTGCGGCGCCTCGCCCTGCGACCGTGAAGCATCCGATCCCCCGCACCCTGGCCCTGCTGCTCGCGTTCGCGCTGGGATGCGCCGAGCCCCAGGCTCCACCGGCCCCCCGGCACCGCGCGGTGGTGGCGCCGGCGATCCACGAGCTCGAGCGCGAGCTGGCGGCCGAACGCGCGGCGGGCGCGGCGGACGCGGGGCCCGCGACGCTCGAACCCGATCACGCCCGCGGGCTGATCGAGATGTTGGCCCGCGCCGGGCCGCGCGAGCGCGAGTTGCCCCTCGAGGAAGTCGGCCTCGCCGGCGAGGCGGCCGTCGGTCCCCTGCTCGAGCTCCTGCGCGCGGACTCGCTCGGGGCCCCCGAGCGCGCCGCCGCGGTCGAGCTCCTGGCGCGCGCCGGCGGAGAGCGCGCCGCGCGCTTCCTGCTCGAGCTCGCCAGCTCGGCCCCCGAAGCCTGGCTGCGCAGCCACGCCGCCTGGCAGCTCGGCGCGAGCGGCGTCGACGCGCTGCTGCCCGACTTCGTGCTGCGCCTCAAGTACGAGACCGACCCCGAGGTGCGCGTGTGGCTGTGCCGCGGGCTCGCGCGCCTGGGGAGTCTCGCCGGCGTGCCGCTGCTGCGCGAGCTGCGCGACGATCCGGGCACGCCGGAGGCCGCGCGCAGCCTCGCCGGCGCGGAGCTCGAGCGCCTGGCCCACGAGCTGGGCTTCGGCGACGGCGAGGCCCTGCACCAGGTGCGCGAGCTCGCCGACCTGGACGCACGCCTGCCGCGGGTCGAGCCCTCCCCCGCGCTCCGGCTCGAGACCTGGCGGCGGATCGCGATGCTCTCGGGGGAACACTTCCAACTGCGGGGCGTGGACGACGCGCGCTACGTGCTCGCGCGCCTCGAGGGCTGGGCGGTGCCCCTGCTCGCGGCGGCCCTGGAGGAGGACGACGTGTGGCTGCGGGTGCACGTCGCCCAGTGCCTCGAGCGCATGGGGCCGCGCGCCGTCGAGGCCGGGCCCGCGTTGCTCGCGGCCCTGGCCGACCCGAGCCTCGCCCCCCAGGCCGCGCGCGCCCTGGGCGAGCTCGCCTGGTCCCCCGCCGCGGCGGCCCTGCTCCCGCACCTACGGGCCGAGGGCGACCACGAGCTGCGCGTGGCCAGCGCGCGCGCCCTGGGCCGGCTCGCCGCGGGCCCAGCGCGGACGCGGCTCGAGCAACTGGTGACCGACGCGGGCGAGCCCGTCGATCTGCGCCAGGCCGCCGCCGAGGCGTTGGTCGAGATGGGCGTGGGCGAGGGCGCGGTGCCCTTCCTCCTGCGCTGCCTCACCGATCCCGCCGCCGACCGGGACGCCGCCGAGGGCGCCCTCGGCCAATGGCTCGCCGCCCGCAGCGACGACGCCGCGCGCGCCGCGCACGCGACCTGGATCGAGCTCGGCCGCTCCGACACCTACCCCGCCCCCACCCGCGCCGAGGTCGAGGCGCGCCTGCGTGGGCGGATCGAGCTGCTCACGCGCGAGCTCCCGCACCTCATCGGCGCGCGGCGTTGAGCGCGTCAGATCACGTGGAACACGATCAGGCCGGTGGCGAGCACCCACAGCAGGGCGTTCACGAGGAACGGCCCGTCGGCGCCGAGCAGGATGCGGGTCGGGCTGCCGCCGCCGCGCTGGGTCTGGACGAGCAGCATGTAGCGGCCCAGGCCGAAGACCACGAAGGGCACGGTCCAGATCAGACGGTCGCTGCCGAAGCGGCGGATCGTGCCCTCGTCGACGGTGTACATCGCGTAGCACAGGATCGTCGTGGCCGCGAGCACGGTCACCATCTGGTCGAGGAAGCCGCGGTCGTACTCTCCGAGCGTCGCGCGGTGCCCGGCGCGGGCATCGCCCAGGAGGTCGCTCTCGGCGCGTCGCTTGGCAAGGGCCAGGAACAGCGCCAGGAACAGCGTGCACAGGAACAACCAGTGCGAGACCTGCGCGCCGGCGGCCAAGCCCCCCGCCAGCACGCGCAGGATGAACCCGCCCGCGATGCAGAAGGCGTCCAGGAGCACGACGTGCTTGAGCCGCAGGCTGTAGGCGAGGTTGAGCAGCATGTAGCCCAGCACCACCGCCGCCACGCCCGGCGGGCGACCCCCGGCGAACCAGCCCAGGGCCAGGGCCCCGGTCACGCACGCGGCGGACAGGACCAACGCGGCGCGGATCGAGACTTCGCCGGCGGCGATCGGGCGCTTGCGCTTGGTCGGGTGGGCGCGGTCGCTCTCGACGTCGAGCACGTCGTTGACGAGGTAGATCGCGCTCGAGCCCAGGCAGAAGGCCAGCAGGGCCAGCAGCGTGCGGCCCACCGCGCCCAGGTCGGCGCCCAGGGAGCCCTGCTCGCCGGCGGAGAAGAAGAGCGCCGCCAGGACGAAGACGTTCTTGACCCACTGGTGGGGCCGGAGGGCGCGGACGAGGGCGGTGGGCTTCATCGCGGGCGGCGGCCGGGGCGCGGGAGCTTCTCCGACCGGGACACGTGTGTCCAGGGCCAGCGTCGAAGCCCGGAGCGCGCCGGGCCTGCCTCGATCGGCCAGCGGCCGTTCCCGACGTGTGGGAAATCCCTGCGCGCCAGGCCGGCCACCGCGCGCCGTGAACGCGACCGAGGGGCCCGAACCGTGTGGGCCTGGGCTCCCGTCAGTTGAGGCTCAGCTTGCGCAGCTCCTCGACCTGCGAGTCCGGCCCCACGATCAGGAGCTCGCCCTTCTCGAGCACGTTGTCGAGCTCGAGCGTGTACTGCTCGAAGGCCCGCACGCTGCCGTCGGCGTAGAGCACCACGGTGCTGCCGTCGGGGTGGTTCGCGCCGCCGTCGTTGTCGTCGGCCACCAGGGGCTCCTTGCCGCTGCCGGGGAACTGGCGCAGGGGGTGGCGCTGCATGTCGCGGGCGGCGTAGGCCGTGTAGCTGCCGTCGACGCGCTCGAGGTCCGCGAACCACTCCTCGGGCTTCATGTCCGCGGTGCCCAGGGCCGAGGGCTTGACCCCCGGGCAGGTCAGGCGCTTGACGTTGTTCTCGGTGTTCTCCATCACCCCGCTGTGCACGAGCGTGGCCAGGAAGGCCGCCCCACCGCGCTTGGGCAGGTCCCCGAACTTGGTGTCGTAGATCAGCAGGTGCTTGTAGATCTCGCCCATGTTCGCCTGGCAGGCCGTGACGTTCGCCTGGCGCACCGACGAGGTGATCTTGGGCACCAGGAAGGTCATCAGGATCCCGATGATCAGGATCACGGCCAGGAGCTCGATCAGCGTGAAGCCCGCCGCGCGGGCGGAGCTCCGGGGAAGAGAGAGGGACATGGGCAGGCTCGGGTTCGGGGAGCGGTCGGGGGCGGGACGGCGCGGTCCACGCCCGCGGGCGATCGGGCGCGGGGAGGAGCCCCGCGCCCCCGATGGGCGTGGGTTCTAACCCATCCGTCGCGGGGAGTCACGGAGCGCGGCCCGCCCGACCTTCCCCTGGCAAAGGGACGGCCCCGCGCCGGACCCGTGGGTCCGGCGCGGGGCCGGGAGAGGTCGGCGCACGGATCAGCGCGCGTGGGCGGCCACGGCCTCGGTCAGGGCCGCGACGCGGTTGGTCGCCTCCCACGGGAAGCCCTCGCGGCCGAAGTGCCCGTGGTACGCGGTCTGGCGGTAGATCGGGCGCTTGAGCTCGAGGTCGCGGATGATGGCCGCGGGGGAGAGGTCGAATACCTTCTCGATCGCCTTGCCGATGGCCTCGTCGGACACCTTCCCCGTCCCGAAGGTCTCGACGCGGACCGAGAGCGGCTTGGCGACGCCGATCGCGTAGGAGAGCTGCACCTCGCAGCGCTCGGCGAGCTTGGCCGCGACGACGTTCTTGGCCACCCAACGCGCGGCGTAGGCCGCCGAGCGGTCGACCTTGCTCGGGTCCTTGCCCGAGAACGCGCCCCCGCCGTGACGGCCCATGCCCCCATACGTGTCGACGATGATCTTGCGCCCGGTGAGGCCGCAGTCGCCGTGGGGCCCGCCGATCACGAAGCGCCCGGTCGGGTTGATGTGGTAGATCGTCTTCGCGTCCAGGTACTTGGCCGGGATCACGTGCTGCACGACCTTCTCCTTGACCGTGCGCTCGATCTCCTCGTGGCTGACCTCGGGAGCGTGCTGGGTCGAGATCACGACCGTGTGCACGCGCACCGGGACGTTGCCCTCGTACTCGACCGTGATCTGGCTCTTGCTGTCGGGACGCAACCAGGAGACCTCGCCGCTCTGGCGCAGCTCCGCCAAGCGCGCCACGAGCAAGTGCGAGTAGTGGATCGCGAAGGGCATCAGCACCGGCGTCTCGTCGCAGGCGTAGCCGAACATCATCCCCTGGTCGCCGGCGCCCTGCTCCTTGTGCAGGCCCTCGCCCTCGCTGACGCCCTGGCTGATGTCGGGCGACTGGCGGTCGATGGCGACCAACACGGCACAGGTGTCGCCGTTGATGCCGAAGGCGTCGTCGGTGTAGCCGATCTCCTTGAGGGTCGCGCGCACGACGTCCTGGTAGTCGATGCGGGCCTTGGTGGTGATCTCACCGGCGATGATCGCGACGCCGGTGGTGACCATCGTCTCGCAGGCGACCCGGCTCTGGGGGTCCTGGGCGAGGAGCGCGTCGAGGATCGCGTCGGAGACCTGGTCGGCCACCTTGTCGGGGTGGCCCATCGAGACGGATTCGGAGGTGAAGAGCTGACGCGCCATGGATGCTCGCTGGATGGTCTGCGGGGGAAGGCGGCGCCCGGCGCGGCCCATCGGGCGGCGCTGGGGGGTGCCGGGGGGAGCCAGGGACTGGACCGGCCGCGTCGAGGCGGGCGCGGAGCGCGCCCGGCCGGGGGGCCTGCCCACCCTTCGGGCGGATGCGGGCCGGGACTTCAGCCGCGGCGGCGAGCGAGGAGGATACCCGGCACTCCCGCTGGGGGCCACGCCGCGGCCCCCCGGCGGCCTCAGGCCGGCCCCAGGCAGGCGTGCGCGAGGGCCTCGAAGGTGAGGTCCGTGGCCCCCTGCTGGGCGCTCGCGGCGCGCATGCCGGCGGCGGCCATGCGCTCGCGCCCCGCGGCATCGGCCAGGAGTCGCTCCAGGGCCGGGGCGAGCTCCTCGACGCCCGCCAGGCGCAGCGCCGCGCCCGCGCCCTCGAGCAGGGCCGCCTCCTGCACGAAGTTGTGCACGTGGGGCCCATACAGCACCGGCCGACCCTGGGCGGCCGGCTCGAGCATGTTCTGGCCCCCGTGGGGCACCAGGCTGCCGCCCACGAACACGAGGTCCGCCAGGGCATAGACGCCCTCCAGGTCCCCCACCGTGTCGACCACCGCGGGCCGCGCCGGATCGGGGAGCTCGGTCCCGGCGCGCAGGGCCGTCAGCCGCTGCGCGCCGATCCCCAGTTGGGCCAGGGCCTCGAGCACCGCCGGCGCGCGCTCGGGGTGGCGCGGGACGAGCACCAGGCGCGCCGCCGGGGCCGCCGCGCGCCAGGCCTCGGCGACCAGGCGTTCCTCGGGCTCGTGGGTGCTGCCGGCCACCAGCAGGGCCTGGCCCGGCGCGGCGCCCAGGAGCTGCGCCAGTTCCTCGGAGGGTCGGCGTCGGCCGACCACCAGGGAGTCGGCCTTGATGTTGCCCGTGATGAGGATGCGGCTGGGCTCACGCGAGAGCTCGCGGAAACGGGCCGCGTAGGCGTCGTCCTGGACGCAGAAGAGCGAGATGCGCCCGAACTGCGGCAGCAGGCGTCGGAAGACGAGGTAGCTCCCGAAACTCTTGTCCGTGATGCGCCCGTTGACGACCGCGACCGGGACGCCGAGGCGATTGGCGCTGCGCAGGAAGTTGGGCCAGACCTCGAGCTCGACCAGCACCACGCACGCGGGGTCGATGCGGCGCAGGAAACGGCGCACGAGGAACGAGAGGTCGAGCGGGAAGCGCACCACGGTCCGGCCCGGGTAGGCCCGCCGCGCGACGGCCGCGCCGGTCGAGGTCGTGGTGCTGATCACGACCTCGTAGCCCGGCTCGCAGGCCTCCAGGCGCGCCACCAGGGCGCGCGCGCCGAGCACCTCGCCCACCGAGACGCCGTGGACCAGGACGCGCCGCCGGCCCTCCGCCGCGGGGCCGGGGAACGGCCCCAGGGTCAAGCGCGCGGCCGCCATCGAGCGGAACTCCCGGTCGAGCAGGCAGCGCACGCTCCACCAGGGCGCGGCGAGGACGATCGCGAGCCACCACACGAGGTCGTAGAACCCGTGCAGCAGGGCGCGCGCCGGGCCGCCGAAGGGATCGGCGGTGATGGGCGGCGGCAGCGCGGCGACCTCGTCCGCGAAGGCCCGGCCAGCCGCCTTCACTTGCCGTGGCACTTCTTGAACTTCTGGCCGCTCCCGCAGGGGCAGGGGTCGTTGCGGCCGACCTTGGGCAGGTCGCCGGCGGGCGCGGAGGGCGCGTTGGGCGCGCCGCGCTCCTCGGTCCGGGGCCCGGGCCCGCGCTCGGTCACGGCCCGCTCGGGAGCGCGCTCCGCCCGCGCGGGGGGAGCCTCGGCCTCCGCCGGCGCCGCGGCCTCCGCCGGCTCGGGGGCTGCGCCCGCCGCGGCCGGTCGCTGGGCCTCCATGGCGCGCGCCATGGCCTGGCGGCGGCGCATGAGGTCGAAGGCATGGCTGGCCGGGATGGCCGCGGCCGGCGGGGGCCGGCGCACGGGCGCCCTGGCCGCGGGGGCGCGCACCATGCCCTTGGGCTGTAGGGCTTCGCCCTCGCCGCCGCCGGCGGCCTCGCCCTCGCCGGCCGCCGCCGCGCGTTCCTCGCTCGCCAGTCGGATGCGCAGGATGAGCATCGCGACCTCGTCCTCGATGGCCTCGAAGAGCTTGAGGAAGAGCGTGTAGCCCTCCTTCTTGTACTCGATCTTGGGATCGGACTGGCCGTACCCGCGCAGGCCGATGCCGGCCTTCAGCGCGTCCATGGCGTGCAGGTGGTCCTTCCACTTGCCGTCGATGGCGTTGAGCAGGATGTAGCGCTCGATCTTGCGCATCATCTCGCCGCCCACGGCCGTCTCGCGTCCCTCGTAGACCTTCTCGAGCAGGTCCAGCACTTCCTGCGGGTCGCCGCCCTTGGCGACCGCCTGGGCCGCCAGGCCCGGGTCGAGCTCCTCGCCGAAGGTGCGCAGGAACCAGCCCTGGAAACCCTCGGCGTCCTCGCGGTAGGTCTCGCACGCGCGCTCGATCACGCGCACGAACATCAGGAAGACCTTCTCCTTGAGCTCCAGGCCCTCGAGGACCTCCTGGCGCGTGGAGTAGATCTCCTTGCGCTGGCTGTCCATGACCTCGTCGTACTCGAGCAGCGACTTGCGGATCTCGAAGTTGCGGTCCTCGACCTTCTTCTGGGCCCGCGCGATGGCGCGCGAGACCATCTTGGACTCGATCTCCTGGCCCTCGCTCATGCCGAGGCGCTCCATGAAGTTCGTGACCCAGTCGCGGTAGAAGATCCGCATCAGCGGATCCTGCAGCGAGAGGTAGAAGCGCGAGCGCCCGACGTTGCCCTGGCGGCCGGAGCGGCCGCGGAGCTGGTTGTCGATGCGGCGCGCCTCGTGGCGCTCGGTCCCGAGCACGTAGAGACCGCCGAGGGAGAGCACCTCGGCCTCGTCGCGCTCGCACTGGGCGCGGACCTCCTCGCGGATGCGGTCGATCTCCTCCAGGCGCTCGAGGTCGCCCAGCGCGAGGCCGGCCTGGGCCAAGCGTTCGTTGAGCCGGTACTCGAAGTTGCCGCCCAGCTTGATGTCCGTGCCGCGGCCGGCCATGTTCGTGGCGACGGTCACGGCGCCCTTCTCGCCGGCGCGCGCGACGATGTGCGCCTCGCGCTCGTGGTTCTTGGCGTTCAGCACCTCGAAGCGGATGCCGCGCCGCTGGAGCAGGCCGGCCAGGAGCTCGGACTTCTCGATCGAGGTCGTGCCGACCAGGATCGGCTGCCCGTTCGCGTGCACGCCCTCGATCTCCTCGCAGATCGCCGTCCACTTCTCCTTCTCGGTGCGGTAGACGACGTCGTTCTGGTCGTCGCGGCGCACCGGCATGTTGGTCGGGACCGCGATCGTGTCGAGGTGGTAGATCTTGTGGAACTCGCCCGCCTCGGTGAGCGCCGTGCCGGTCATGCCGGCCAGCTTCTCGAACATGCGGAAGTAGTTCTGGAGGGTGATCGTGGCCAGGGTCTGGTTCTCCTGGCGCGGGGTCAGCCCCTCCTTGACCTCGACCGCCTGGTGCAGACCGTCGGACCAGCGCCGGCCGGGCATCTTCCGGCCCGTGAACTCGTCCACGATGATGACCTCCGGACCCTCGCCGGAGCTGCGCGGATCGGCCGAGACCTCGACCACGTACTGCTCGTCGATCTTGTACAGCTCGTGGGCCCGGATGGCGTTCTCGATGAAGTGCGGCCAGTCCTCGTTGCCCGGCGTGTAGAACGAGTCCACGCCGACCATCTGCTCGGCCACCTCGATCCCGGCCTCGAGCAGGGACGCGCTGCGCTCCTTCTCCTTGACCTCGTAGTGTTCGTCACGCTTCAGCGTGCGCGCGATCTTGTCGGCGAGCTGATACTTGCCGCTGCCCTCCTCCGCCGGACCCGAGATGATCAGCGGCGTGCGCGCCTCGTCGATCAGGATCGAGTCGACCTCGTCGACGATCGCGTAGTACAGGTGGCGCTGGACCTGGTCCTCCAAGCGCGTCTTCATGTTGTCGCGCAGGTAGTCGAAGCCGAACTCGCTGTTCGTGCCGTAGACGATCGCGCACTCGTAGATCGGCCGGCGCGTCCAGGGGTCCATGTTGGACTGGATCGCACCCACCTCGAGCCCCAGGTAGCGGTAGATCGGGGCCATCCAGGCCGCGTCCCGGCGGGCCAGGTAGTCGTTGACCGTGACCAGGTAGCAGCTCTTGCCCGTGAGCGCGTTGAGGTACAGGGGCAGGGTGGCGACCAGGGTCTTGCCCTCGCCGGTCATCATCTCGGTGATCGACCCGCGGTGGAGCATGATCCCGCCCACGAGCTGCACGTCGAAGTGGCGCATCCCCAGGGTGCGCACGGAGGCCTCGCGCACCAGGGCGAAGGCCTTGGGCAGGACATCCTCCAGGGTCACCTCGCCGGCCTCGACGGCGGCCTTGAGCTGCTGCGTCTGGGCGGGGAAGGCGGCGGCGTCGAGGCCCTTGGCCCAGGACTCGAGGCGGTTGATCTCGGCCACCAGGGGCTCGATCAGACGCACGACGCGTTCGTTGCGAGAGCCGAAGACGCGCTTGAGGCTGCGCCCGAAGCGGTCGCCGACGAGCGACAGTTTGTCGGTGAGGGTGTCCCAGTCCATGTGTGCCTGCCCCGATGGGGTCCGCCGGGGCGCGGAGCCGAGCATTATGGTGTCCGGGGGTCCCGGGGACAGCGCCGGCGCGGAATCTTTGCCCCGCCGCCGGCGAGGGGCGCGCCGCCGGCCCCCTTCAGCCCGCTCCGGGCGCGCCCGGGCGAGCGCTCGCGAGCAGCCGCTCGACCATGGCGAGCAGCATCTCGAGCGGGTACGGCTTGCGCAGCAGGCCGCTGACGCGCCGCACCTGTCCCAGGGTGATGTCCGAGGCCGTGGCCAGGATCACCGGCAGCGCCGCCAGGCGCGGATCGGCGCGCATGCGTTCCAGGACCTCCTGGCCGTCGAGTTCGGGCATCGCGTAGTCGAGCACCACCAGGTCCGGCAACGGGTCGCGCGCCAGGCGGTCGAGCACCTGCCGGCCGTCGTGGGCCACCTCGACCCGGTATCCGCGGGCGTCGAGCAGGGCCTGCAGCACCTTGGCCACCGCCAGGTCGTCGTCGACCACCAGCAGCCGCTCGCCCTGTCCGACGCGCTCGATCCCCAGCCGCGCCAGCCGACGCTCCACCAGACGCAGCATCTCGCGGTGGGTCGGGACCCCGGCCGCCTCCCAGGCGTCCTCGATGGCGCGCTTGAGCTCGTCGTTGTGCCGGCGAATCCCCTGCCAGGCACCGTAGTCGGGGTTGTCCGCCGCGAGCTCGAAGTCGTCGTGCGTGTCGACGACGAAGAAGAACTCGTGCTCGAGCAGGTACTCGTGCAGCACGAGCTTCATGAACGGGTAGCGTTCGTTGCCCAGGCGCAGCGCGAAGTGCGCCTGGACCGGCTGCAGTCCGACGGGCCGCGTCTCGCACAGGGCGAAGATCTCCGCCATGGTGCTCGCGCCCGCCAGGCGCAGGGGGTCGAACATCGGACGCGCCGAGCCCTGGGGCCAGGCCAGCTCCATGTAGATCCGCGCCGCGCGGCGGACGAGGTCGGGGGAGAGCTCGGCGAGGTGCATCGTGCCCGCGGCGGTCGGCGGCCCCTCCGGCCTCAGGTCGCGACGCCCACCGGGGCGCCCGTGTCGAGGCTGCCGACGAGGTCCCGCGCGGCGTCGACGCCGGCGGCGTCGAGCAGCTCCTCCATGCGCGCGCCGAGCCGCGCCAGGAGGTCCGGCTCGCCGAAGGACGCGGTGCCCACCTGCACGGCGGTGCAGCCCACCACCAGGAACTCGAGGGCGTCCTCGGCGCTCGCGATCCCGCCGCAGCCGATGACCGGGATCCGCACGGACTTCGCGCACTCCCAGGCGCAGCGCAGCGCCACGGGCTTGACGCCCACGCCGGAGTAGCCGCCCTGGATCGTCGCCAGGCCCGGGCGGCGCGAGCGCCAGTCGACGCTCATGCCCAGGAGCGTGTTGACGGCGGTGATCGCGTCGGCGCCCGCGTCCTCGACGGCGCGCGCGATCTCGCCGATGCGCGAGACGTTGGGCGAGAGCTTGGCGAACAGGGGCTTGGTGGTCACCGCCCGCACGCCGGCCACGACCTCGGCCGCCGCCCGCGGGTCGGTCGAGAACACGAGCCGGCCCCCGTCGACGTTCGGGCAGGAGAGGTTGATCTCGAGCGCGTCGACCTCGGGCCGCCCGTCCAGGCGCCGGGCGAGCTCGACGAACTCGTGCACCGCCTCGCCCCCGATGTTGGTCACGATCCGCGTGTCGGCGTCCGCCACGCTCGGGAGCACGTCGGCGAGGTAGGCCTCGAGGCCGCGGTTCTCGAGGCCGATCGAGTTCAGGAAGCCGGCCTCGGTCTCGCAGATGCGCGGCGCGCGGTTGCCGCCCCGCGGGCGCAGCGTGACCGTCTTGCTCACCAAGCCGCCGACGGCCGAGGGCGGACAGAAATGGCGCATCTCCAGGCCGTGCCCGTACGTGCCCGATGCGGAGAGCAGCGGGTTGCGCAGCGCGAGGGGACCGATCCGCACGGCGAGATCCGCCATGGCCGGAATCTACTGCCTGCGCGGGGGGTGGGCAACGGAACCCGGGGCGGGCTCAGGGGCGCGCGGAGCCCGAACCCCGCGCCGGGGTCCGATCCTCCCCTTCGCGGAAGAGTCCCGAAAGGAGCAGCAGGATCGCGCCGACCGTGATGCACGAGTCGGCCACGTTGAAGGTCGGGAAGTGCCAGTCGACCTCCCAGCGCCGGCCGAGCAGCGGCACCGTCCAGTCGAAGCGGAAGTAGACGTCGATGAAGTCGCGCACCTCGCCGAAGGGCCGACCCGGGGGGCGCGGCTCGAACAGGTTGTCCCACAGGTTGCCGAGGGCCCCCCCCAGCACCAGGACCAGGGCCGCCCCGAAGGTGCGCCGCCCGGGCGGCGTGCGCAGGAGCAGCCAGACGAGGAACAGCACCGCCAGGATGCGCCCGCCCACGAGCAGCCGCGGCACCGAGGCGAAGCCGCCGAAGGCCGCCCCCGGGTTGCGCGACAGCATCCAGGCGAACCAGTCCCCCACCAGGGGGAAACGCAGGTGGCCGTGGGCGTCGCGCACCAGGCCCTCGGGCCCGCTGCCCATCCAGGCGAAGACGTAGGCCTTGCTCCACAGGTCCGCGACCACGAGCAGGGCCGCGACGCCGAAGCGCAGGAGCAGGGCGCGCGCTCCCGGACGCTCCTCGCCAGGCGGCTGGGGCTCGGCCGACGTGGGCTGCGGCGGCGCGCCCGCGGCGACCTGGCCGGGACCCTCGGGCGCGGCGGCCGGCCCGACCTGGCTGGGGAGTCGGGGCTCGTCCAACGGACCGCGCCGGCTACCCGGGATCGGACGCGCGCTCCGCCCACGACCCTCGGCCGGGAGCGCGCGCGCCCCGGCCCCTAGTAGCCGGTCTCCTCCTTGCGCTGGCAGTCGATGCAGTTGCGAGCGTAGGGCACGGCCTTGAGGCGCTCCTTGCGGATCCAGACCTCGCAGCCCTCGCAGATGCCGAATCGGCCGCCCGCGATCCGGTCCAGGGCCTCGACGATCTCGGCCTGCGTGTTGCCGTCGCGCTCGAGCAGCTCCAGGCTGAACTCCTGGAAGTAGCCCTCGCCCTCCTCGCTCGAGCGCGGGCCGTGCTCGTTCCCGAGGGCCTCGCTCTGGAGCTTGTCGATGTCCCCGTTCAGGACCCCGAGCAGTTGCTCGAGTTGGTCCTTGAACTGCTCCAGGTCCTTGGGCGTGAGTTTCTTTCCGGACATCGGGCTCTGTACTCGAGGGTCCGCGCGGCCCGTCGCGCTCCAGGGGGGCGCGCGAGGGGCGAGGAGTATAGGGAGGGTCCATCGGGGTCACAAGCGCTCGACGCGCCTTGCGCCGGGCCTCGCTCCGGGCGACCCTCGGCGCCGTGCGCGCGCGTCCCGAGCCCGATTCCCCGCCCGCCACCGGGGCCGGGCTCCCGCCCGAGGAACTCCCCCTCCCGCTGGCGGACGGGCTCGCGGACTTCCTCGAGGCCCTGCGCGTGGAGGCCGGCCTGGCGCGCAACACCCTGGCCGCGTACGAGTCCGACCTGCGCCGTTTCCTGGGCCGGGCGGCCCGCCTGGGACACGGGGACTACCCGGACATCGACGCCGGCCTGATCGTCGACCACCTGGCGGCGCAGCGCGCGGCCGGGCGGGCCGAGGCCTCGATCGCCCGCGGTCTGGTCGCGATCCGCATGCTGCTGCGGCACCGGGTGGGCGAGGGCCGGCTCGAGCGCGACCCCAGCGCCCTGCTCAGCGCGCCGGTGCTGCGCCGGGCCCTACCCCATGCCCTGGACGTGGAGGACGTCGAGCGCCTGCTCGCGGCTCCCGGCGGAGAGTCCTGGCGCGACCGACGCGACCGCGCCCTGCTCGAGGTGCTGTACGCGACCGGCGCGCGGGTCTCCGAGGCCTGCGGGCTGCGCCTCGAGCACCTCTCCCCCGAGCTGCGCGTCCTGCGCCTCCTGGGCAAGGGCGAGCGCATGCGCGTCGTGCCCCTGGGCGAGCGCGCCCGCCGCGCCCTCGAGGACTGGATCGGCGGCGGGCGCCCGCGCCTGCCCAACGCGCGCGCGCGCTCGGAGGTCTTCCTCTCGCGCTCCGACGCCTGGCGGCGGGTGAAGGCCGCGGCCCTGCGCGCGGGTCTGTCGCCGGAGATCTCGCCGCACGCCCTGCGCCATTCCTTCGCGACCCACCTGCTCGCCGGCGGGGCGGACCTGCGCAGCGTGCAGGAGATGCTCGGGCACGCCTCGATCCGCACGACCGAGGTCTACACGCACCTGGACGCGGACCACGTGCGCGGCCTCCACCGCCTGTACCATCCCCGCGGCTGAGCCGCGCGCGGGCGCGGCCAGGAGAGGGCCCCATGTTCCTGCCCCTGGGCGACACCCCCAACCCGCGCGGCGCGGCGCCCGTCACCTGGGCGCTGCTCGCGCTCAACGTCGCCGTCTACGCGCTGGTGACGCTGCCGCTCTCGCTGCGCGGCGCGGACCCGGGCGATCCGACCCTGGCGCTGTACCTCGAGGTCGTGCGCGGCCGCGTGCCGGCGAACGTCCCGACCCAGGCCATCCTGAGCCAGGTCAGCGCCTACGACCTGTTCGTGTTCCGCCACGGGTATCGCCCCGCCGATCCCTCGTTCGCGACGCTGCTCTCCTCGATGTTCCTGCACGGTGGGCTGCTGCACCTCGCCGGGAACATGCTCTTCCTGTGGATCTACGGCGACAACGTCGAGCTGCGCCTGGGCCGCGTCCGGTTCCTGCTCGCGTACCTCGCCACGGGCGCCGCGGCGACCCTCTTCCACGCCGCCTTCGCGCCCGCCTCGCCCCTGCCCCTGGTCGGCGCCTCGGGGGCCATCTCGGGCGTGCTCGGCTTCTACTTCCTGTGGTTCCCCCACAACCAGGTGAAGCTGCTGGTCGCGCTGTTCCCCTTCCTGGTCGACGTGATCCTGGTGCCGGCCCGGCTGGTGCTCGGCTTCTACCTGCTGATCGACAACCTGCTGCCGTTCCTGATCGCGCGGGGCGAGGGCGGCGGCGTGGCCCACGGCGCGCACCTGGGCGGCTTCCTGGCCGGCCTGGTCTGGGCGCAATGGGCACGGACCCGCGAGCGCGCGCGCCGCCCAGCGGAGTTCGCCGCGCCGCGCGCCGAGCGCCGGCGCGACCTGCCCGAGTCGCAGCTCGCCCAGGCTCTGCGCGGCGGGGACCTCGAGCAGGCCGCGCGGCTCTACTTCGAGGCGGCCAACGGGGACGAGCTGGCGTGCCGCCTGGCGCCGGCCGACTCGTTGCTCCTGGGCCGCTACCTCGCCGCCGCCGGCCATCCTCGGGCGGCCCTGCAGGTCTTCCGGCGCCAACTGCGCTTCCATCCCCGCGAGCCGGGGGCCGCGGAGGCCCACGTGGCCGCGGGCCTCGTGCATCTCGAGGCCCTGGGCGCGCCGGTGCCCGCCTGGCAACACTTCCTGGACGCCCTGGACCTCGACCCGCACCCCGACACCGCCGCCGCCGCGCGGGCCGGCCTGGCGGCGATCGAGGCGACCCAGCGCGGTCCGCGCCGGCGCTTCACCGGACCATCCTGAGCCCACCTGGTTCCTGGACCCGCCTTCGGTTCGAGTCCGAGCGCGCTCCGGGCGGTGTCCCGCGGTCGTTCCGAACCGCAGGCGCCGTCCCCGCAGGAAGAAGCTCCGCATCGCCCCCGTCACCCTCCGGGAGGCCGGGAGATGGCCGCGCATCCGTCCTCCCCGCTGCCCTTGGCACGGCCGCCAGGGACGGCCGTCGCGCAGCGCGTGCGAGATCCTCTCACACACGGGGCGGCTGCGCTGCTCGCGGAGGTCCGCACCCGCGCCGGGTTCGACTCCTCTCCTCGCTCTCGTTGCACCTGCTGTGCACGGCCCGCGGCGTGTGCTCCCTCCATCTGCTCCATCCGACGCGAATGGACGTGAGGGCCAAGCTTCTCGCGCTCGAGGACCTGACCCAGCGTCCTGCGCGCGTTCCTGGCCCCGCTGCCCGCGGGCCCGCTCCCCCGGGGCGGGTGAGGCGCGCCTTCCTCGGCCTGCTCGGGCTCGCGTCGGCGCGCCCCTCGCGTACACGCGCCGCGGCCCGCGCCCGCGCGGCAAAGGCTGGCCAAGGCCCTCGGGCTGGGGGAGAATGGCCGCCCCCGCGCCCCCGGACCGCCCCACCGCGCCCTTCCCTTCCCCACCAGGAGAGACCCCGATGCTCCGCTGGATGCTCCTCGCGCTGTTCTGCCTGACCCTCGTCCCGTTCGCCTCGGCCCAGTCCCGCGAGGAAGACCGGCTCAAGGAGCGCCAAGCGAAGACCCTGCACGACTACGCCGACAGCGCCTTCAAGGCCGGCTTCCCGAAGGTGGCGCGGCGCATGTGGCTGATGCTCCTGAGCGAGTACGACTCCGAGCACGGCCCCGCGCGCAAGGCCCTGGGCTACGTCAAGGTCGGCGACTCCTGGGCCGTCTCGCCGGACTTCACCTACCCCAAGGACGACAACCCCGACGCGCGCAAGGCCGAGCAACTCCAGAAGGACTGGCAGACGGTGGCGGCCAAGTTGGCCTCCGAGCACCAGAAGATCGCCGAGCAGTACGGCAAGGCCGGCCGCACCGACATGGCCCTGCGGCACTTCGAGAAGGTGCTCTTCTTCACGCCGGGCAACGCCGAGGCCCAGGCGGCCCTGGAGCACAAGCCCGTGGCGGGGCTCACCGGCACGGACATCGAGCAGGTGCTCTACGAGCGTTCCAAGAAGATCGAGCGCATCGTGGCCGAGGAGGCCCGCAAGGACTACCCCGTCGAGGCGCTGCCCGACACCGACCGCCAGCCCTTCTTGGACGCGGCGCGCGTGACCTACAGGAGCGTCAAGTCCGAGCACTTCACGGTGCGCGGCGACTTCGAGCTCGAGCTCCTGATGGAGGCGGCGCGCTACGGGGAACGCGCGATCCGCGTGATGCAGGTCGTGACCGAGGGCTACGAGGGCTTCAACTCCGACCCGCGGCGCTGGATCCGGGACTGGGCCTTCTTCCAGGACGGCGACACCTACAAGCAGGTGCTGAGCGCGAACGCGAGCCTGATGGACCCCGAGTCGCTCAAGTTCCGCCTGGAGAACACGCGCGGCTCGAACCTGGTCCAGGGCCAGACCGCCCTGGAGCTCTCCGCTCCCCTCAACGAGCAGGGCGTGTTCGACGGCTCGGTCCGCAACGTCGCCCAGGCCTACTCGGGCTTGCGGACGCCGGGTCTGCGCGAGGGCATCGGCCACACGATCGTGGGCATGATGTTCAACAACAACCGCGCCTTCATCGTCGACCGCCAGGAGCAGTTGCGCACGACGACCGGGGAGGAGGACGTCGACCGCTACTCCCCGAACATGGACACCTGGAAGGACCTGGCGCTCGAGGCGGCCTGGAAGCTCTCCGACGGCGTGCCCGCCGCCCAGCTCCCGCTGATCGACGCGGCCAAGTTCACCGACGACGCGCGCATCAAGGCCTGGTCGTTCTGCGACTACGTCGTGCGCCGCGACCCGACCCTGCTCGGCAGCCTGGACCGCCTCGCCGACCAGCGCCACCCGATCGAGGTCGACAAGAAGTTCACCGAGCAGAACGACGGGCTCTCGGTGGCCCAGCTCGAGAAGGAGTGGAAGGACTTCTGGACCGAGGCCACGCCCGTCCTGCGCGCCATCCGCAACAACACCGAGCCCCTCACGGCGGTCAGCCGCGACGTCAAGAAGTGGCTCACGGCCTTCAACGAGGCGCGCAAGCTCCAGCGCCAGACCGAGGTCACCTGGAGCTCGGACTTCTCGACCCGTTGCCGCGAGCACGCCGAGTACCTGATCGCCAACGTCGCCGAGCGCGGCGCGGCCAAGGAGCAGACCCAGAACATCGACCTCCCGGGCGGTTCGCACCTGGGGGCGATGTTCGCCGAGATGGCGATCGTCGAGGTCAACGCCGACAAGCCCCGCGACGTCTTCAAGCGCTGGCTCGACTGGCCCGGCTACCGCGACGCGATCCTCAACAGCCGCCTGCGCACGATCGGCCTCTACAACGACGGCAGCGTGCTCGTGATGGACGTCATCCGCGGCGTCGGCCGGCCCCCGGAGGGCCGCGGCGGACACGTCTCCTTCCCGGGCGGCAGCCGCGAAGCCGTGCCGAACTCGGTGCGCGTGGCGGATCTTGGCCCCGAGGTCGAGGCCTTGCTCGCGCGCCACGGCCACGCCGGCAAGGAGCTGCTCGGCTACCCGATCAGCCTGCACCAGTTCGGCACCGGCGGGCTGATGGGCAACCGCGAGTCCTACCGCTGCCGCGTGACGATCCAGGGCAAGGAGGTCGAGGGCCTGATCCACGTCGCCGACGGCGGCTCGAACCGCCGCAGCTCGGCGCCGGGCATGGTGGTCTTCTACCCCCTCGAGCCCCTGCGCCGCGGCGTCGAGGTCGAGGCCGTGTGGACCTTCGAGCACGACCGCGGCACGACGCGCATTCCGACCAAGTTCAACACCTGAACCCACCCCTCGGTCCCTTTCGAACCGGGCCGCGACCCGCGTGGGTCGCGGCCCGATCCATTGGGCGTCGAGTGGGCCCGGGTCAGCGCGGCGGCGGGCGGCGCACCAGGAGGTCGGCGGTGAGCACTTCGCCCTCGCGGTAGATCCAGACCTCGCAGCGCTCGCCCTCCTTGGTCGCGCGCGGTTCGAGGGCCTCGGCCAGATCGTCGAGGGACTCGAGGCGCAGGAGGTCGTGGCTGTCGCTGGTCTCGCCGCGGGTGACCGTGGTGACCCCCAGCAGGAGGTCGCCGACCCGCAGCGGGTGGTCGCGGTGCAGCTCCACCGGCCGCACGCCCACGATCCGCAGCGCACCGCCCATCAGGCGCGCGGGCTGGCCGCTCTCCGAGCCGGTGTAGGCCCGGTGCAGGGCGATCGAGGCGGCGTGCACGAGCTCGACCTCGCGCGCGTAGTCGAGGGGCTCGACCAGGGCGCCGCTCTGGCGG
This sequence comes from uncultured Planctomycetaceae bacterium, assembly GCA_964394665.1. Taxonomy (GTDB): domain Bacteria; phylum Planctomycetota; class UBA1135; order UBA1135; genus CAYMYN01. The sequence continues at coordinate 31,317 of CAYMYN010000020.1, read as the reverse complement.
AAGGCGAGCCAGGCCGCGTACGGGATCGGGATCACGACCCGCTCGAGCACCTCGCCGCCGCGGCCCAGGCGCAGGCGTAGGGGCGTGCCGGGGCGCGCCTCGAGCAGGACCTGGGCCAGGGCGATGCGGCTCAGGCCCGCGCGCTCGTCGATGGCGAGCAACTCGTCCCCCGGCTCGACGCCCACCCGACCGGCCGGACCCAGCTCGTCGACCGCGCGCACGACCAGCGCGCCGCGCTCCTCGGAGACCTCGAAGCCGAGGAAGCTGCTGCGCAGGTTCTCCGCGGCGAGCAGCTTGTCGGCGAAGACCTCGCGCGCCTTGTTGACCGGGATCGCCATGCCGGCGCCCACCCGACCGGCGCTGTTGATGCCCACCAGGCGCGCCCCTTCGTCCAGCAGGGCGCCGCCGCTGTTCCCCGGGTTGATGGCCGCGTCGACCATCACCATGCCCTTGTACTCGCGCAGGCGACCCTGGATGCGCACGTCCAGCGACCGGCAGCTCACGATGCCCACGCTGACCGAGTTCGCGAGCCCCAGCGGGTTGCCGATCGCGATCACCGGCTGGCCCACCGCCAACGCGTCCGAGTCCCCGAGCTCCACCGGCTCGAGGGTGCGCCCGGGCTCGAGCTGCAGCGCGATCAGGGCCAGGTCGTCGTCGCGCGAGGTGCTGAGCACGTTCGCGACGTAACGCTCGCCGGTCGGCAGGGTGACCTCGACGCGGTGATCGGAGCGCGGCACGCCGCCCTCGAGGGCGGCCGAGACGACGTGCCAGTTGGTCAGCGCCAACCCGCTGGGATCGATCACGACCCCCGAGCCCTGGCTCGACAAGCCGAAGGTCGGCTCGGGCTCGTCGAACGGATTGAAGCCGCTCGAGGGGCGCGGCTGCGCCTTGCTGACCAGCACGTTCACGAGCGAGCTGCGCGTGCGCTCGACGACGCGCGCGGCGGCCGTGCGGCGCGCCTCGACCCCGGCCGCGTCGTCCGCGGGCGGCGCGGCCAGGCCGCCCGCGGCGAGCTCGTCCGCGAAGGCCTCGAAGAGGGTCGCCAGCGGCGCGGCGAAGCCCAGGAAACTGGTGCTCTTGATCTCGCCCGTGAGCAGGGGCTGGTCGGTGGCGATGCCCACGAGGCGCCCCTCGCGGTCCACCAGGGCGCCGCCCAGGTGCCCGCGGTGCACCCAGCTCGCCACCTGCACGAAGCCCGCCCGCTCGAGGGCCGAGAGCACCCCCACGCTGGCGATCGGGCGCGCGACGGGCCGCGCGACGACCGCCGCGAACTCCCCCGCCAGCGCCCCGCGCGAGTCGGCCAGCCGCGCCGGCGCCAGGCTCACGCCCGCGGGCAGCTCGACGCGCAGGAGGGCGACCTTGCGTTCCCGGCGCGCGCGCACGAGCTCGGCGGGATAGACCTGGCCGTCGGCGGTGCGCACGCTGGCGCGGCGCGTCTCGGCCCCGAAGATCTCGGCCGCGGTCCACACCAGGCCGTCGGCGGAGATCGCGACCCCCGAGGCGAGCTGCGCCGGCGGCCGCTGCGCGTGCGGGTCGCGCGGGTCGGGCTGCTCGGGGTGCGGTCCCTCCCCGGTCCACACGCTGACGAGCGCGGGCTCGATGGCCGCGATCGGAGCCTGGGCCGGCGAAGGGTGCGCGCCTTGCACCGGCGCGGCCGGGCCGCCCCCCGAGGCGAGGTAGTCCCCGAACGCCGCGCGCACGGCGCTGGCGGAGACGATCACCGCATAACTCTCGTCGGGCTTCTTCGACTCCTCGTCCTCCTCCTCGCGGAAGTTCTCGTTGCGCGCGGAGACGTGCGAGCTGTTGTGGATGCCGAGCACGCGGCCGGCCAGGTCGACCAGCGGCCCGCCGTCCAGCGAGGAGTGGAAGGGCGCGTCGGTCAACAGGGTCTCCGCGGCGGAGAGCTCGTGCTCGCGCAGGCGCGTCGGGCCACTCGGGAACACGAGCACGCCGGCGAAGGCCTGGGGTGCCCGGCCGTCGGCGAAGCCCAGGGCCAGGACCCGCGAGCCCGCCGGCAGTTCCGCCGGATCGGCCAGGGGCAGGGCCTTCAGGCGCTGGGCGCCCGCCCGCACCTCGAGCAGCGCGAGGTCCGCGCGCTCGTCGTAGGCCAACACGCTGGCCCGGTGCTGGCGGCCGTTGGTCAGCGTGACCAACCCCTGGTACTCGGGGTCGGGCTGGCCGTCCGGGCCCACGAGCTCCCTCACCAGGTGCCAGTTGGTCACCACCAGGCCCGCCGGATCGACGATCACGCCCGAGGCGGGGCGCACCACGTTCACGACGTCGGGCTCGCGCCCGCCCGCGCCGCTGCCGCGCTTCTCGAACAGGACCGAGACGGTGACGATCGCGGGCGAGACGGCCTCGGCCACCTCCTCCAGGGAGTCTTGGGGACGCGCGGAGGCGACGGGGCACAGGACCCCGACCGCGAGGACGGACAGCCACGCACGGTTCCAGACCGTGCGGCGGGCGCTCGAGTCACGCATGGACGCTACTTGTTCTTGGCGACGGTCTCGTTGAAGTCGGCGCGCTCGATGCACAGCTCGAGCGCGCGCAGGTTGTGCCGCAGGAGGTGGATCGAGCGGTCGCGGAAGAGCAGGAACTGGAAGTTCTGACGCTCCTCGTAGTTCTGGTAACCCGCCCCGGCGCGCGTGAGGCCCTTCTGCACCTCCTCCAGGAGCGCCAGCATGTCCTTCAGCGGCGCGAGGGTGCGGCCGGGCCGGGCCAACAGCCCCTCGAGGGCCTTCGAGCTCTTGGCCGCCCGATCGAGGGGTTCGAAGGCCTCGAGTTGCGCCATCCAGGCCTGCAGCTCGGCCTGCGTCGCGCGCAGGTCGGCCGCCGAGGCTTCGCTGGGCGCCTTGCGCTTGATGCGCACCGTGTCCACGACCCGTTTGCCACCGCACGGGTTGCAGGCGTAGCGCCCGACCTTCTTGCAGGCTCCGCAGGGCTTCTGGAGGCGCTCGCCGCCCGCGCTGTTCTCGAAGAAGTACCCCATGCCCCCGCACTGCGCGCAGTCGTACCAAGCGGAGCCCCGGCAGTACGTGCAGGTGTGCTCGAGCAACGGGTCGTGCGTCTTGCCCCGGCCCGCGCAGACCCGGCAGGGCGCCTTCTTGGTCCCCTTGCACTCCGGGCAGTTCGGCAGGTCGAGCTTGTCGCAGCCCTGGCAAGTCCAATCGCGCAGGCCGCGGCAGGCCTCGCACTTGACGTCGAAGGCCTTGAACTGCTTGAGGCCGGCCGGGTCGAGTTCCGTCTCGCGCTGGAAGTCGACGACCGGGATCTTCTCGAGGGTCTGCTGGCTCGCGGCCAGGCCCAGGAGCGCGAACAGGAACAGGCCGAGGAGGGACAGGAGCTTGGGCATCGGTTCGATCCTCCGGAGGGCACGCGGAAGGGAGTCAGGGTACGTCGGGCCCGGACCCCTGGCGAGTTCCGGGCGGGATCCGAGCGCGGCGCGGGACGGCGCCGATGGGAGCCTGGCACAGGATCGGCGCCGCGGAACCCGAATCCGCTGCCGATCCGGCCCCCGATCGGCGGGGCCCCGCTCAGCCGCGCAAGTGTCGCTCGATCACCCGCGCCAGGTCGGGGCCGATGCCCGGCAACGCGGCCAGCTCCTCGACGCTGGCCGCCTTCACGCCCGCCACGCTGCCGAAACGCGTCAAGAGTGCCCGCCGCCGCGCCGCCCCGACGCCCGGGATCGAGTCGAGTCGGCTCTGGATGCGGCCCCGTTCCTTGCGGTGGTAGGTGATGGCGAAGCGGTGGGCCTCGTCGCGCACGCGCTCGAGCAGGTGCCGCGCCGCGGAGTGTCGCGCGAGCGCGAGCGCCTCGGCGACGCCGGGCAGGAACAGGCGTTCCTCGCTGGCGCCCTTGCGCCGCTCCCCCACGCTGCGTTCGGCGCGCGCCTTGGCCAGGGCCACGATCGGCACGTCGAAGGCGCCCGCCTCCTCGCGCGCCTCGAGCGCCTTGGCGAGCTGCGCCGCCCCGCCGTCGATCACCACCAGGTCCGGCAGATCGCCCTCGTCCGCCCCGCGCCGCAGGCTGCGGCCGACGACCTCGCGCATGGCGGCGAAGTCGTCCTGGCCCTCGACGCCGCGCAGCTTGAAGCGCCGATAACCCGAGCGATCGGGGATGCCGCGCCGGAACCGGACCCGGCTGGCGACGACGTGCGTCCCCTGCAGGTTCGAGACGTCGAAGCAGTCGATGGTCTCGGGCCGCTCGGGCAGGTCGAGCAGATCGGCGAGCGCCTCGAGGGCCTCGTCGGCCCCTTCGCGGGTCTTCTCCACGCGCGCGAGTTCGCTGCGCGCGTTCTCGCTGGCGAGCTCGAGCGCCCGGCGGCGCTCGCCCTCGCCGGGCACGACGAGCTTCACCCCGCCGCCGAGCACCTCCACGAGCAGCTCGCGGTCGGCCGGCTCGCAGGGCAGGACGAGTTCGCTGGGGAGCTCGCTCCGGCCGGCGCCGTAGAGCGCGGTGAGCACGCCGTGCAGGAGCTCCTCGTCCGGCAATTCGCTGCGGAACCGGTGCGCCCGGCTCTCGATCAGGCGCCCCTCCCGGAACACGAGCCGCTGCACGACGCTCTGACCCGCGCCGCGCGCCAGCCCCAGCGCGTCCCGCGCGACCTTGTCCCGGGGACGCACGCCCTGGCCCTCGACCGTGCGGCGCAGGGCCGCCAACCGATCGCGCCACTGGGCCGCGCGCTCGAACTCGAGCGCCTCGGCCGCCGCGCGCATGCGCCGCTCGAGGTCCTGCTCGAGCTCGCTCACGTCGCCGCCCAGGATGGTGCAGGCGCGCTCGACGAGCTCGGCGTACTGGACCTCGTCGACGTAGCCCACGCAGGGCGCCGAGCACTGGCCGAGCTGGTACTTGAGGCACGGCCGCGTGCGGTTCTCGAGCACCGAGTCCGGGCAATCGCGCAGGGGCACCAGGCGATGCAGATCGCCGAGCGTGCGCCGCAGGGCGCGCGCCGAGGCGTAGGGCCCGAAGTAGCGCGTCCGGCCGCCGCCCGCGCCGGCACCCGGGGAGTGGGCGCGCACCAGCTCGAGGCGCGGGAAGCGTTTGGCGCGCTCCAGACGCAGCATCAGGAAGGACTTGTCGTCCTTGAGGCGGATGTTGTGCGGCGGCTGGTGCTGCTTGATGAGCTGGTCCTCGAGCAGCAGCGCCTCCTGCTCGGTGCGCGTGACGACGGTCTCGACGCGCCGGGCCTGGTGCTCGAGGAAGCCCACCAGCAGCCGCCCGTCGCCGCCCGGACGGCGGTAGCTCGCCAGCCGCGCGCGCAGATCGCGCGCCTTGCCGACGTACAGCACGCGCTCCGCGGCGTCGCGGAACAGGTAGACCCCCGGCCGGCGCGGGACGTCCTCGAGCGACCAAGCGGGGCCTTGCACGGCGCCACGTATAGGGCTCGCGGGCCCGGCGGCCAACCGGCGGGAGGCGCGGCGGCCCCGCTGGGAGGGGACCCGTTGCCCTTTCCCGCGCCGGTGATCCCATTCACGCGCCGTGCCCGTAGGCTCGTGCTCGGGGCTGCCCAGCGGACCCCGAGGCCCGCAGCCGGACCTCCGAGAGGCCGAGAAGGAATCGAGCGGACCCGGAGCGGACCCGGAGCAGACCATCCAGACGGCCTCTCAGAACGCCTTTTGGACGGCCGGCAAGCCGGCCGTACCGAGAGTGTTCGAATTCTTCTCACACTCTGAGCCCTCGGCGCCCCGAGGTTCCCCGAACCCACGCACAGGAGCTTCCGCCATGGACCCGCGATCGACCCGGACCCGTTCGACCCGCACGCGCCGCATCGTCTCCCTGCTCCTCCTGGGGGCCGCCGCCGCTCCCTCCGCCCAGGCCCAGGTTCCCTACGACTCGTGCGGCGAGGTGATCCAGGGCGTGACCTGCACGTTGATCTTCCGCGACGACAACAACACGACCTGGCTGCTCGACGACTACGGGAGCTTCACCGTCGGCGATCGCGTGCGCGTCGTCGGCGATGCCGATCCCGGCTGCGGCACCTTCTGCATGCAGGGCGGCTGCATCACGGTGGCGAGCATCAGCGCCTGCGCTCCGACCACCCGCGGCTACTGCTTCGGCGACGGCAGCTCCACCCCCTGCCCCTGCGGGAACTTCGGCGGGACGGGCGAGGGTTGCGCCAACTCCAGCGGCGCCGGCGCGAGCCTCGCTCCGAGCGGCAGCGCGAGCGTCAGCGCCGACGACCTCCTCGTCGGAGCCTCCAACCTGCTCCCCGGCCAGCCGGTCCTGCTCTTCGGCGCGAACAACGCGGTCAACGGCGGCAACGGCATCGTCTACGGGGACGGCCTGCGCTGCGCCGGCGGCGGCCTGGTGCGGCTCGGCGTGCGCACACCCGACGCCGGCGGCACGGCGGGCTGGGGCCCGGGCCTCGCGACGCAGGCCGGCTATGCCCCGGGTCAGACGGTGCGCATGCAGGTCTGGTACCGCGACCCGCTCGGCTCCCCCTGCGGCAGCGGCTTCAACCTCTCCCACGGCATCGAGCTCAGCTTCCTGCCCTGAACCGCGCGGCGCTGGGGCCAGCGGCGGGCGTTGCGCGCGCGATCGCGCCCGAGCTCCGGCTACTCCCGCGCCGCTCCTAACGCGCCAGTTCGAGCGCCTCGAGTTGCTTCAGCCGGTCGCGCAGCTTGGCGGCCTCCTCGAAGCGCAGCTCCGAGGCGGCGTGTTGCATGTCCGCGCGCAGGCGGGCGAGCTCGCCGCGCAGGCGCTCGATCGGCCAGGCCGCGGCCGGGTCCTCGGCCACGCGGCCGGTGGCGTCCCGGGGGGGCGCGAGCTCGACGTAGTCCATCTCGTAGAGCGCCTCGATCCCCGCGCGCACGGGCTTGAGGATCGTCTTGGGCTCGATGCCGTGGGCGGTGTTGTAGAGCTCCTGCTTGGCGCGCCGCCCCTCCACCACCGCGCGCGTCGCGCGGATCGAGTCCGTCTCCTGGTCCGCGTACAGGATCACGCGGCCCTCGACGTTGCGCGCGGCGCGGCCGCAGGTCTGGATCAGGCTGGTCTCCGAGCGCAGGAAGCCCTCCTTGTCGGCGTCGAGCACGGCCACCAGCGCGACCTCGGGCAGGTCCAGGCCCTCGCGCAGCAGGTTGATGCCCACCAACACGTCGAAGGCACCCAGGCGCAGGTCGCGCAGGATGGCCGAGCGCTCGAGGGCGTCGATCTCCGAGTGCAGGTAGCGCACGCGCACGCCGACCTCGGAGTAGTAGTGCGTGAGGTCCTCGGCCGAGCGCTTGGTCAGCGTCGTCACCAGCACCCGCCAGCCGGCCGCCACGGTGCGCCGGATCTCGGCCAGCAGGTCGTCGACCTGCGAGCGCGCGGGGCGCAGCTCGATCGAGGGGTCGAGCAGGCCCGTCGGGCGCACGATCTGCTCGACGACGCGTCCGCGGGAGCGCTCGAGCTCGTACTTGGCGGGCGTGGCCGAGACGTACACCGCCTGACGCACGAGCCGCTCCCACTCCTCGAAGCGCAGGGGGCGGTTGTCGAGGGCGCTGGGCAGCCGAAAGCCGTGCTCGACGAGGGTCTCCTTGCGCGAGCGGTCGCCCTTGTACATCGCGCCCACCTGGGGCACGGCGACGTGGCTCTCGTCGACGAAGACGATCCAGTCCTCGGCGAAGTAGTTGAGCAGGGTGAACGGGGCCTCGCCGGGCGCGCGGCCGTCCATGTAGCGCGAGTAGTTCTCGATCCCCGGACACACGCCCATCTCGCGCAACAGGTCGAGGTCGCGGCGCGTGCGTTGCTCGAGCCGCTGGGCCTCGACGAGCTTGTCCGCGCGCCGCAGCTCGAGCAGGCGCACCTCGAGCTCGTCCGCGATCCCGGTCGCCGCGGCCTTCAGGCGGTCCTCGGGGGTGACGTAGTGGGTGGCCGGGTAGAGCGTCGTGCCGCGCACCTCGCGCAGCACCTCGCCGCGCAGGGGGTTGACGATCGACAGGCGCTCGATCTCGTCGCCGAACAGCTCCAGGCGCACGACCTCCTCGTCCTCGTAGGCCGGGAAGATCTCGATCACGTCCCCGCGCGCGCGGAAGGTCCCGCGGCGGAAGTCGAGGTTGTTGCGCGCGTACTGCATCTGCGTCAGGCGCCGCAGGAGCGCGTCGCGCTCGAACTCCTGGCCGACCTCGAGGGGCAGGGCCATCTCGACGTAGTTGCTGGGCGAGCCCAGGCCGTAGATGCACGACACCGAGGCCACGATCAGCACGTCCCGGCGCTCGAGCAACGAGCGCGTGGCGCTGTTGCGCAGGCGCTCGATGTTCTCGTTGCGGCTGGCGTCCTTCTCGATGTAGGTGTCGGAACTCGGGACGTAGGCCTCGGGCTGGTAGTAGTCGTAGTACGAGACGAAGTACTCGACCGCGTTGCGCGGGAAGAGCTCCTTGAACTCCGAGTAGAGCTGCGCCGCCAGGGTCTTGTTGGGCGAGAGCACGAGCGTCGGCCGGTTGACGCGCTCGATCACCGCGGCCATGGTGAAGGTCTTGCCCGAGCCCGTGATGCCGAGCAGGGTCTGGTGCGCCGCGCCCTCCGCGACGCCTTGCGCCAGGGCCTCGATGGCGGCGGGCTGGTCGCCCGAAGGCCGGAAGGGACACTCGAGCTCGAAGCGGCCCACGCCCGCCCCGTCGCTCCGCTCTGCGCGCGCTGCCACGGCGCGATCGTACCCGGCCGGGACCGCATCGAGACGCGCCGCGCGAGACTCGAACCGGGACGGGATGGGCCCGGTCCCCCACGCTGCGCGCTCGCCTTGCGCCCCGCCGGGGGGGGCCCTATCCTCGCCCGGCCGCCTGGATCGGAGTCGGCCCAGGATCGCGCGCGCGGCCCGGCCGCCGCGACGAGCCCGGCCTCCGCCGCCCGCCCGCGCCCGCACGGGATCTCTCATGCTGATCGAATGCCCCTCCTGCCACACCCGCGCCAAGCTCCCCGATAGCAAGGAGGGCGCGAAGGTCCGCTGCCCGCAGTGTTCCTTCGTCTACGTGGCCCGCGCGGGCGGGAGCGGCGCGGCTCGCCCACGCACGCGCAGCAGCTCGACGCCGATCGCGGTCGGAACCGGCATCGTGGTGCTGCTGCTGGTGCTCGTGTTCCTGATGAAGGGCGACCCCGAGCCGCCGCCGCCGCCGGTCGCCGAGGCGCCCAAGGTCGAGCCGCCCGCCGCGCCGCGGGACTCGACGGGCTGGAACAGCGAGCCGGTGCAGCTCGTGCGCCGCATCCACGACGACGCCTTTGGCCGCAAGGAGTTCGAGCTCGGCCGCAACATCGACCTGGCCCGGGCCTGGGCCGTCCAGCAGGCCCGCGCGGCCGCCGCCGAGGGTGCGGCCCCCGAACTGCCCGCGGACCGCGCGCCGGACGCCGGGGCCTTCGAGGACCTCCCGGCCCCCGAGCGCACCGTGTTCCAGCTCGACCTCTTGGCCGCGCTGCAGGCCGACGGCGACGACAACTTGATCGGCGCCTGGCGTCCCTTCGAGGGCGCGGTGATCGCCGAGAACGATCACCACGCGACGGTGCGCGTGCAGGTCGCGCCGCGGGACGAACAGGCCGGGGTGGCGCTGCGCTGGGTCGAATGGCGCCTGCTGCGCGACGGCGGGCGCTGGAAGGCCTACTCCTGGGAACGCTGGATCTCGCCCGAGGAACAACGCGCCGAGCGCGCCGCGCGCGCCCCGCGCGCCCAACGCCGCGAGCTCACCGACGGCTCGGTGGTCTACGAAGCGGAGCCGCGACCGATCCCCTACGAGGCCCACGTCACCCCCGAGGAACGCCAGCGCATCGACGGCCTGATCGCGCGCCTGACGGACCTCGACCGGCGGGACCAGGTGCACGTGCGCCGCGAGCTGACCGAGATCGGCAAGGATGCGATCGCGCCCTTGCTCACGCGCCTGTACCAGGAGATCGAGCGCGGCCTGAACACCGACGAGGACGCGGCCCGGGTGGCGCTCGTGATCGGAGCCCTGACGGACATCACCGAGTTCGTGACGACCTGGAAGCCCCACGAGGCCCTGGGCGCCACGAAGGAGCGCCAGGAGAGCGGCCTGCGCCAGTGGTTCAGCTGGTACGACCGCAAGTACCGTCGCTTCGAGGGCCCCGTCGAGGGTCCGGACCTGCTCGAGGCGGCCCTGGCGCCCAAGGACGAGGCTGAGGCCCGCGAGCAGGAGCGCTACCGCCGCGCCCACGAAGAGGCCATGCGTGAAGCCGCCCGCAAGAAGGCGGCGGACTCCAACTGACCCCCGATACTCCCTCTCCACAGCGCCCGCGCCCGGCCCCCGTCCCCGGGCCGGGCCCCCAAGAGACACCCATGCAGTACAGAGTCGGACTCTGCTCCTCGTGTGGAGCGAGCTTCAAGGTCCCCGGGACCTTCGCGGCCGACAAGGCCAAGTGCAAAGTCTGCGGCGGCGTGGTCGAGGTCGGCCCGGTGCGCGACGCTCAGGCCGAGACCCGACCGGCGCCGCCCGTCCCGGCCCGCAGCGCTCCGCCGAAGCCGGCGGCGCCCGCGCCGCGCGCCGCCCCGACTCCGGCGCCGCCCAAACGCGAGGGCCCGAGCATGAAGGAACGGCTGCTCGCCGAACGCGCGGCGCAGACCCCGGCGGCGAAGGCACCGGCGGCCCAGGCCGGCTCGGCGGGCTCCGCCATCCCCCCCCGCGCGGCGGCCCAGGGCCGGACGGCGTCCACCGGGAAACCCCTGCAGGTCGCGGCCGCCCCCAAGGCGCGCGCCATCGCGGAGCCGCCCACCGGCAAGCTGAACGTGGGTGCGAAGAACGCCGCCTCCGCGGGAGCCAAACGCGGCGCGGCGGCGGGGCGGCGACGGGGCGCGCAGAAGGGCGACGATCCCGAGGAGGTCGGGGAGCGTGGACGGGGGCGCGGTCGCAAGCGCGAGAAGCAGAGCCCGGCCCTGATGCTCACCTCGGTGGGCCTGGTGCTGGTCGCCGCCGCCGGTGCGGGCGCGTGGTTCTACTTCATGGGCGACGCCGAGGAGGCTCCGACCACCGAAGGCACTGCGGCGGTGCAGGCCGGCACGCCCGCGGCCCAGGCCCAGACGCCGGCCAACACGGATTCCGCCCCGGCCGCGGAGCGCGCGGGGGCGGGCGAGCCCGTCGCGGCCGACCGGGACACGGCCGAGGGAGCCGAGGCGGATGGCGGGACCCCGCCCGCCGAGACCGCCGCGGCCGCGCCGCCGGCGCGTCGCACGCGGGCCAACGTCGATCCGGCCACGGTCGACCTGGGCGCGATCGAGACCTTCGGGGCCCCCGCGGGCACGGCCTCCGACGAGTGGAGCCGCATCCAGAACCTGGTCGCCACGGCCCTCGATTCGGAATCGGGGGTGGCCGGCACGCGCGCCCAACGCGAGCTCGAGGGCCTCGGCAAGCCGGCCTTCGCCGCCATCGTCAACGCCATGACGAAGCTCGACTACTCCACCGAGCAGGGCTACCGCGACGGCGACATCGCCCAGCGCATGCTGCGCACGATCTCCAACGGCAGCAACTTCGAGTGGCGCTACTCGACCGAGCCCGGGGACGTCTACTTCAACAAACGGGTGGTCGAGTCCTGGGCCAAGGTCTGGGCGCGGGCGCGCACCGACGAGGCCTACTGGCGCACGTTCACCAAGCAGACCGACCAGGCCGGGGACGCCGCCGGCGGCGCTCCCAAGCCTCCCCCGGACGACCTGGACTCCCTGGACGACATCTGATCCCCGGTCCCCGGGGATCCACGCTCAGCGCGCCGTGCTGGCCTGCAGCACGGCGCGCTGCGCATCGTGGCCTGCCCGTGGGCGCTCCACGTCCGCGCGCCCTTCAGCGCGGCAACGCGGGCTCGGCCACGCCCGCGCCGACCAGGCCGGCGGCGCCGCCGCGGCGCGGATCGCTGAAGGCGCGCACCTCGCCCCCGGGCCCGATCGAGATCGCCTGCACGCTGCCGAAGCGGCCGTCCTCGACGAGCAGCACGTCGTGACCGCGTTCGCGCAGGTCCTCTGCCACCTGGCCCGAAAGACCCGGCTCGAGGCGCGTCGTCGCCGGGCGCCACTGTTGGTGCAGGCGCGGCGCGGCGACGGCGCGCTCGAGGGGCTGCTCGAGCAGCAGCACGCGCAGCAAGGTCTGGAACACCGCGCTGATGATGCGCGGCCCGCCCGGGCTGCCCAGAACGAGCACCACCCGGCCGCGGGAGTCGCGCACGACCGTGGGCGTCATCGAGGAGAGCGGCCGTTTGAGGGGCTCGAGCGCGTTGGCGCGTCCGCCCACGAGGCCATAGAGGTTGGGCGCGCCGGCCTGGATCGCGAAGTCGTCGAGCTCGTTGTTGAGCAAGAACCCGGCGCCCTCCACCAGGAGCCCGCTGCCGAAGCCGTCGTTGAGCGTGGTCGTCAGGCTGACCGCGTTGCCCTGCGCGTCGAGGGTCGAGAGGTGGGTCGTGTGGCGTCCCTCCGCGGGCGGGTCGGGCGCGTAGGGCGCGACCCCGAGGTCGGCCCGCTCGCCGATCGACACCCGGCGCGCGGCGATCCAACGCGGCGCGAGCAGGGCCTCGGTCGGGACGGCGTGGAAGTCGGGGTCCCCCATGTGCTCGGCGCGGTCGGCGAAGGCGCGCCGCAGGGCCTCGGCCCACCAGTGGAGCAGGCGCGCCGTCGGCTCCTGGCCCGTTCCGCCGGCCGACTCGACCTCGGCATCGAGGGGCAGGCCCTCGAGGACGGCCAGGGCCTGCAGCACGACGATGCCCCCCGAGGAGGGCGGGGGCATCACGAACAGCTCGTAGCCGCGGAACCAACCGCGCAGGGGCCGGCGCGGGACGGTGTCGTAGCGCCGCAGGTCCTCGAGGGTCATGCGGCCCTCGAGCGAGCCCTCGGCCCCGGGCACCTCGGCGGCCGTGAGGGTGCGCACGATCGCGCTGGCCACGTCGCCGCGATAGAAGCCCTCGGCGCCGGAGCGCTCGGCGAGGCGCTCGAGCGTGCGCGCGAGGTCGGGCTGCACCAACAGCTCGCCCTCGGCGAGCGGCCGACCACCCGGATAGAAGAGCGCCCGGGCCGGCCCGTTCATGCGCCGCTCGAGGCCCTCCTCGCGCAGGGCGCGCGCCAGCCAGGGATCGACCGCGAAGCCCTCGCGGGCCAGACGGATCGCGGGCGCGGCCAGGGCCTGGAAGCTGAAGCGGCGCGAGGCCGCGGCCTCGTACAGGCGCCAGAGCCCGAGGGGCGAGCCCGGCACGCCCACCGCCAACGGCCCCTCGAGGGAGCGCGCGGGCACCACGCGGCCCTCGCCGTCCAGGTAGTGCTCGGGCCGGGCGGCCGCGGGAGCGGTCTCGCGGAAGTCCAGCGCCAGGGCCTCGCCAGCGGCGGGCACCCACAACGCGAAGCCCCCGCCACCCAGGTTGCCGGCCTCGGGGAACACGACCGCCAGGGCCAGGGCCGTGGCGATGGCCGCGTCGGCCGCGTTGCCACCCTGCTCGAGCACTCCGAGCCCCACCGCCGTCGCGAGCGGGTGCTCGCAGACCACCGCCCCGCGCAGGGACGGGCGCCGGTCGGGCTCGCCCCCCGCGCCGGAGCGACAACCGATCGCGAGCAGCGGCGCGAGCAGCAGCGCGGGGAGCAACCCGCGCGGCGCGCGGCGCGGCCGGGTGCGGAGCTCGTTCACGGACGGGACTTGCCGTCGCCCTCGGTGATGTCCTCGACCTTCACGCCGCGCTCGCGCAGGTACTCGACCGAGCGCCGGATGCTCTCGTCGTCGCCCTCGATCTCCACCGCCACCAGGGCCACCGTGTCGGTGATGCTGGCGGCGCGGATGTTGGGGATGACGCCGAACTTCTCGCCCAACGAGTGGCTGATGATCGGTTCCGAGATCAGCTCCTGGGGGAAGGTGCAGAAGTACTTGCGCAGGGCCATCGTGCTTGCTCCGTGCTCAGGCGGGAGACGACTTCCGGCGTAGCGCCCAGGACGCCACGAGGAGCGCGCATCCCACCACGGCGCACAGGCCGGGAGCAAGCGCGCCGCGCGCGGCGACGCGCAGGTCGGGGCCGATGCTCGCCGCACCGGCGGGTTCGTAGACCCAGGGGTGCCGCATCCAGTCGAGCCCACCGCGCTCGAGCACGAAGGTGAGCGGCGAGAGCTCGAGCAGCCGCGCGGCCCAGGTCGGGGGCCAGGGTTCGGCCAACACGCCCCCCGCGGTCGGCAGCAGGGCGAGCAGGAGGGCGAGGAGTGCGAGCAGGGCGGCGCAGGGCGCGGCGCGCTCCGGCCGCAGCGCGCCCAGGCCCGCACCCAGGAAGAACAGGCCCCCGATTCCCAGGCCCGCCCCCCCGGGGTCGGGAAGGCGCGCGCCGTCCCGCGCGAGGAGGGCGAGCACCGCCAGCCACACGAACGGGGTCAGCAGGCCCGCGGCGCCCCGCGCCCCCCGTCGGACGGCGGCGCTCCCCGCCAGGGCCCCGACGGCCGGTGCCACCAGGGCCAACCAGGCCGCCAGGGCCAGCGGATCGGCCGGGCCGGCGCCGCTCGGCAGGAGCCCGGGCAGGCAGGCCAGCACGGGGGCGGCGTGCACGGGCGCGCGGCGGCGGCCGGCGGACGGCGCGCCGGGTCGGGGCGGGGGCTGCGGAGGGGGCTCCACGCCGCCACGGTACGGCCCGCCGGGGCGCCGTCCACGCCCAGCCGCGCCGGGCGAACTGAAGGCCGGGGGCGACCGGGGTCGAAGGGAAGGCGACCCGATGACGCTCTCCCCCGCCCCCCTGCGCCTGCTCGACGCCTGCCCGAACTGCGCGCGGCAGTACGACGTCACGCACCTCGCCCCGGGCCAGGCCGTGCGCTGCGCCTGCGAGCAGGTCTTCCAGGCCCAGCACCGTACGCCCCACGCGCCGCGCGCCCTGCGCTGCTCGGCCTGCGGCGCGAACCTGCGCGAGGAGGCCCGGGCCTGCGACTTCTGTCGGGCCGAGATCACCCTCGAGGAACGCCAGCTCGGCTCGGTCTGCCCGGGTTGTTTCGCCCGCGCGCGCGTCGACGCGCGCTTCTGCATGGAGTGCGGCCAGGGGATCGCGCCCCAGGCGCTGGCGGCGCTCCCGGCGGGCGGCGCCTGCCCGCGCTGCGAGGGCGAGCTGCGTTCGCGGGCCCTGGACGGCGGCGCGGTGATCGAGTGCGCGGCCTGCGCGGGCCTGTGGCTCGAGCCCGACACCCTCGACTCCTTGGCCTGGCGTGCGGCGCGCGAGCTCGCGGTGCCGCTCCCCGGTCAAGCTCCGCCGCAGCGCGTCGTGCGCGACGAGGCGCGTTACCTGCCCTGCCCGCAGTGCGGCGATCGGATGGTGCGGCGCAACTACGCCGGGCGCTCGGGCATCGTCGTCGACCTGTGCCGGGCCCACGGAGTGTGGCTCGACCACGGCGAGATCGAACGCGTGGTGGACTTCGTGCGCGCCGCGGGTCGGGCGGCGCCGCTGCTCGCCGACCCGTTGCCCGCGACCCGTCGCGAGCCCGATCGATCGGCCCCGTCGATCCCGGTCCGGCCGCCGCGCGGGCGCCTGCGGCGCGCCTTCGACTTCGTCGTCGACGTGCTGGCGACGGTCTGCACGCGCTGAGCGCTACGCACTCCGGCGCGGGCCCCCTACGCCGCTCGCCGGGTTGAGGGAAGGTGGGGCGGCCGTACCCTCGCGCCCGCTGCGAAGCGATCGGGCCCCGCGCGGGACCTCGTTCGATGCGCGATCCCGCGGCTGGAGCGCCGGTGCTCCCGCCGCTCCCTCCCCGGCACGAAATCCCTCGCCCGGATGATGCGTCCCCCCCTCCGCGGGATCCCCCGCCCGTCGAGCCCACGGGCTCCTTCCCGCCACGGCCAGGTCCTGATCGGGGCGCTCCTGTGGGCCCTGGCCCTGGCGATCCTGGCCGCGCCCTTCCTGCGCACGAAGGACGCCCCGGACTGGGGCCGGCCCGACCCGACGCGCAACCCCGAAACCGACGTCCCCTTCTGGGAGGACGTGGCCGACTTCGACCGCGTCGCCGCCGAGGAGGACTTCGGTCTCGAGGGGAGCCTGGCGGAGCTCGTGCGCGAGGCCAGCGCGCGCTACTTCGACCGACGCTCGGAGTGGCTCGCCGCGAGCGGCATCCTGCGCGTCGAACAACTCGTCTCGGGCGAGCGCCAGTACATCCGCCACTGCGCCGGATGCCACGGCCTCGATGGCGACGGCGCGGGCCCCGCCGCGCGCTACCTCGATCCCCGTCCGCGCAACTTCCGCCACGGGGTGTTCAAGTTCACCTCGACCGACAACGGCCTGCGGCCGCTGCGCGCGGACCTCTTCCAGGTCGTGACGCGCGGGCTCGCGGGCTCCTCGATGCCCGAGCACGAGCTGCTGCCCGAGGCCCTGCGCTGGGAGATCATCGAGTACGTGCGCTACCTGGCGATGAAGGGCGAGTACGAGCAGATGCTGCTCGACTACGCCTGGAACGAGGAGCGCCTGCCCGACCCCGCGGCCACGGTCGAGATCGTGCGCGCGCGCTGGGACGAGGACCGCATGCGCCCGGTCTATCCGACCGTTGCCGAACCCGAACGCACGCAGGCCAGCATCGACCGCGGGCGCGAGCTGTTCCGCGAACCCGAGCGCGCGACCTGCTTCACCTGCCACGGCCCCACCGGCCGCGGCGACGGGCCCACCGCGGAGGAGTACGACGACCAGTGGGGCTACCCCATCCGCCCGCGCGACCTGTCCTCGGGCCTGTTCCGCGCCGGCGAGACCGGCAAGGACCTGTGGGTCACGATCGCAACCGGCATCAACGGCACGCCGATGGGCGCCTTCCTCGGTCCCCTGGACGGCGAGGAGATCTGGCACCTGGTGCACTACGTCCAACACCTCGCCGCCGGCGGAGACGCCGAGGAGTCTCCGCGATGAGCGCCGTCACCCTCGCCCCCGAGTCGCGCGTGATGCCGCCCGAGTCGGGCACCCTGGTCGCCTACGGCCTGGTGAAGTGGCACCTGGGAGCGGCCGTGGTCGCCCTGGCCCTCAGCCTGGCCGCGGGCTTCCTCTACTCGCTGCAGTTCCTCGGCTACTACCCCTTCCAGGGGAGCCGGCTGCTGGCGCCCGGGCACCTGCGCTTCATCCACACGAACATGGTGGCCTACGGGTTCCTGTTCAACGGCTTCACCGCGGCGCTCTACTACGCGGTGCCGCGCCTGACCGGCCAGCGCATCTGGTCCGTCGGCGTGGGCTGGTTCATCTTCTGGGCCTGGCAGGCGATCCTGTTCTTCACCTTCACCGGCTTCCTGCTCGGGAAGGCCCAGGCCATCGAGTGGGGCGAGACGCCGACCGGCTTCCGGCCCGGCACGCTCGAGCCCAACTGGGTCCCGGTCGACGCCCTGGTGGTCTTCGGCGCGGTGCTGCTGATCGGGCAGTTGATGGTCCCGCTCTTCCGCGCGCGGCACCAGAAGTACTACGTCAGCCTGTGGTACTTCACCGCGGGCCTGGTGTGGCTGGCCCTCACCTACCTGATGGGCAACGTGATCCCCGAGTGGATCCTGCCCGGAGCGGCGGGCGCGGCCGTGACGGGCCTGTTCATCCACGACCTGGTGGGCCTGTACGTGACGCCCATGGGCTGGGGTCTGATGTACTTCTTCGTGCCCCTGATCCTGCGCAAGCCGATCTGGAGCCATTCGTTGTCGGTGATCGGGTTCTGGGCCCTGGCGTTCTTCTATCCCCTGGGCGGAGTGCACCACTTCCTGCTGAGCCCGATCCCCGACTACGTCGAGTTCGGCGCCATCACGACCACGATCGCGATCGAGGTGGTGGTGATCACCGTCGTGGCGAACTTCTTCATGACCCTGCGCGGCAAGGTCGGCGCCCTGCGCACCAGCCTGCCGATCCGCTGGTTCTACGCCGGGGCGGTGATGTACCTCATCACCTGCTTCCAGTGCGCCTTCCAGGTGACCTGGATGTTCCAGAAGGTGATCCACTTCACCGACTGGGTCGTCGGCCACGCGCACATGATCATGTTCGGCACCTTCAGCTTCTGGATGTTCGGCATGATCGACTGGCTCTGGCCGCGCATCACCAAGCGCGAGTGGGCCTCGAACTCCCTGCGTTCCTGGCACTTCTGGCTGGCGACCTTCGGGATCGGGATCATGTTCCTCGACCTCACGATCGCCGGCCTGGTGCACGGCTTCATGCAGCGCGAGCTGAACCCCTGGGTCGACATCCTGGCGGCCTCGGTCCCCTTCTGGTGGGTGCGCACGTTCGCGGGCGGCCTGATCCTCGCGGGCTCCTTCTGCGCCATCTACAACATGTGGGCGACCGCGCGGGGCAAGAAGCCCTACGTCGAGGAAGCCCACTACGTCCCGGCCGAAGTCCGCTGACCGGAGCCCTGACATGGAACGCTTCTACTCGCTGATCTTCGTCGCCGGGCTGGGCTGCTTCGCGGTGGCCTTCCTGCTCAGCATGATCTTCCCCTGGATGACGCTCGGCTCCTACCACGGCATGGACTACCACCGCCTGGAGGACCTCGCGCGCCATCCGAGCCAGGAGTTCACCGAGCTCCAACGCCGCTATCCCGAGGCCTTCGAGGCCGCCTTCGGCGCGCCCGATTCCAAGGGCTACGCGCAAGCCCTGCAGCTCGGCCGCGACCTCTACGTCGGCCAGGCCTGCTGGCACTGCCACAGCCAGTACGTGCGGCCCGTCTCCCACGAGGAACAACGCTGGGGGCCGGTCTCCACGGCCCAGGAGTACCAGAACGCGCTCAGCCAGCCGCACCTGTGGGGCACGCGCCGCGTCGGCCCGGACCTCACGCGTCAGCACGGCAAGCGCACCAACGACTGGCACATCGCGCACTTCATGGAGCCCAAGAACGTCGTCCCCGACTCGGTCATGCCCAGCTACGCGTTCTTCTTCGAGGCCGACGGCACGCCGAAGAAGGAGGGCTTCGCGCTCGTCACCTACGTCCAGTGGCTGGGCAGCTTCGTCCCGGGGCCGGTCGAACGGGGAGCGGATCGATGAACGCCTCCCAACCCACCCGCGCCGCGCGGCGCTCGGTCTTCGGGCCGGTGCACGTGTTCATGATCCTGGCCTGCACGACCGCCGGCTGCATCTTCGTCTACAAGCTGTTCCAGTTCTTCGAGACCGTGAAGCGCGACGAGCTGGCGGGCTTCGCCTTCGACCCGATGCTGCAGTACGGGTTCGTCGCGGCCGGGTTCCTGTTCCTGCTCGCCTGGGCCTACCTCTCGGGCCAGTTCCGCGACGTCGAGCAGCCCAAGTACGAGATGTTCGAACGGTACGCCGAGCAGGAGCACCTGGCGCTCGACCAGGTGCTGGACAGCGCGCCCAAGAAGCCCGGCCGCAAGCCCCGATCCCAGGCCCACCAGGAGCCCCACCATGGCTGAAGCCGATCCCGGCCCCGCTCCGCTGGCCGACCTCCAGACTCCGCCGGCCCCCGATCCCGAGCAGAGCGACGCGCGTCGCCAGACCTACGCCTACGGCGAGGGCGGCGTGCCGCTGGTGCTGCTGCTGCTCTATCTCTCCTTCCTCGTCTTCTTCACCTGGTACACCCTCGCCTACCAGGTGCCCGACTACTTCGAGCGCCCCGAGGCCGGGGCCTGGGCCGCGAGCGCCGAGGACCCGGGCGAGGTCGAGCGACACGTGCTCGAGCGGTGAACGCCGCCGCGCACGAATCCCCGCCGTCCCCGCGGACCTGCGCGCGCTGCGGCCTGCCGGCCGCGGGCGCGCGTCGGTCCGCGCAGGGCGCCGCGCCGGAATCCGCCGCGGAGGCCTTCTGCTGCACCGGCTGCGCGCTCGCCTGGTACCTGGGCGGCAGCCTCGAGGAGGGCGGGCCCGATCGTCTCCTCGGGCGCATCCTGATCAGCGCCTTCCTCGCCATGGGGGTGATGGTCTTCTCCCTGGCGCTGTACTCCGAGCACCTCCACGGGGCCGACCCAGAGGCCTTCTCCGGCGAAGCGGCCGCCGCCCTGCGCGGCATCTACCGCATGGCGGCGCTGGCGCTCTCGGCGGTCGTCGTGCACCTGGTGGGCCTGCCGCTGCTCGAGAGCGTCGTGCGCACGCGGCGCTGGCTCTCGGCCGACGCGCTGATCCTGGTCGGCGCGGGCGCGGCCTTCGCGCTGTCGGTCTGGAAGACCTTCGCCGGCGACGGCGAGGTCTACTTCGAGACCGCGACGATGGTGCTGGTGCTCGTGGGTCTGGGCCGCTGGCTCGACGCGCGCGCCAAGGAACGCGCTCGCTCCACCCTGCGCGGCCTGGCCGAGGAACACGTCGGTCCGGTGAACGTGCTGGTGGGCGCCGAAGGTAGGGAGCACAGCGTGCCGCCCGAGGCCGTGCGCGTCGGGGATCGCCTGCGCGTGCGTCCGGGCGAGGTCGTCCCGGTCGACGGCCTGGTGCTGGCGGGCCGGGCCTTCGTCGACGCCTCCTCCCTGACGGGCGAGGCCGAGCCGCGGGCCGCCGCGCCGGGCGATCGGGTGTTGGCGGGGACGGTGCCCCTCGATGGCGCCCTCGAGCTGCGCGCCGAGGCCGTCGGCGATGCGCGGGTGCGGGCCGAGATCGAGCGCCTCCTGCGCCACGCGCTGGAGAGCGCCGGCCGCCAACTGCGCCTGGCCGACCGCGCCGCGCGCGTCTTGCTCCCGACGGCGATCGCGATCGCGATCGCTGCGGGCGCCGTGCATTGGATCCACGCTGGCCCCGAGCGGGCCTTGATGGTGGCGCTGTCGGTGCTCCTGATCTCCTGCCCCTGCTCCCTGGGCATCGCGACGCCGCTCGCGTTCTGGTCGGCCCTCGGCGCGGCCTGGCGGCGGGGCGTGCTGGTCAAGGGCGCCGACGTGCTCGAGCGTCTGGCCCGCGCGCGGCGCGTGTGGTTCGACAAGACCGGCACCCTGACCGACGGTGAGATCGAGCTCGCCGGGGTCGAGCCCCGACCCGGCTGGACGCGCGAGCAGGCCCTGGCCCTGGCCGGCGCGCTCGAGATCTCGAGCGAGCACCCCATCGGCCGCGCCCTGCGCCGCGCAGCAAGCGAGGCCCTGGGCGCGTTGCCCGAACCCGCCCAGGATTTTCGCGTGCGCAGCGGCCTGGGCGTCGAAGGGCGGGTCGACGGCGCGCTGTGCACCCTCGAGCGCGCGCCGGCCCTGGCCGACGCGGAGAGCGCCGCGGTGCGCCTGGTGCGCGAGGGCGAGTTCGTGGCCCTCTTCCGCCTGACGTCCCGCCTGCGCCCCGAGGCGGCGGCCGTCGTGGCCGAGCTCGCGCGCCGCGGCCTCGAGCCGCGCATGTTGACCGGCGACGCGCGCGGGCCGGCCACGGCGCTCGGCCGCGAGCTCGGGCTCGAGGTCGAGGCCGAGTTGTTGCCGGGCGACAAGGTGCGCCGCATCGAGGAACTCGGCCGGGTCGGCACGGTCTTCGTCGGCGACGGGCTCAACGACGCCGCGGCCCTGGCCAGCGCCGACGTGGGCATCGCCCTGGGCAGCGGCTCGCCCCGCAGCCTGGACGCGGCCGACGTGAACCTGCTGCGCGGCGGAGCGGCCGGGATCCTCGCCGAGCTGCCGGCCCTGCTCGACCTCGCGCGCTCCGCGGTGCGCACCGCGCGCGCGAACCTCGCCTGGGCCTTCGCCTACAACGCCTTCGGCCTGCCGCTCGCTGCCAGCGGCAAGCTGACCCCGATCTTCGCCGCCTCGGCCATGGTGGTCTCGAGCCTGGTGGTCGTGCTCTCCTCCTCGCGCCTCCTGCGCGCGGCCCACGGCGGCGAGGACCCTGCGCCAGAGCCGGAGCCTCCCCGCGGCCGGGGCGGGGTCTACGCACTGCGCCCCACGGCTCTCACGCGGCCGTGAGCGTACGCTTTGGCCCCTAGCCATGCCCCCGGCGCGCAGCTCGGCCCGCGCCAGGCCGTGGACCCGCCATGACCGCCCCCGACCTGCTGCACATCCTGGCCGGCGTCGACGCCACGGGGCTCGCCGACGGCGCCCTGCGAGCCGCGCTCGAGCTCGCGCGGCGCTTGCCCGCGCGCCTCGAGCTCGTGCACGCCCTCGAGCTCCCGCCGCGGGACTGGCTCGAGTTCGCGCCCCTCGCTCCCGACGCGGCGGAACGCGAAGCCCTCGCCGCGCGCCGCAGCGAGCTCGAGGAACACGTGCAGGAACTCTTCGACGCGGCGGGCGTCGTCGCGCACACGGCCGCCGAGTCCCTGCACGTCGTGCGCGGCACGCCCGCCCAGGTGCTGGTCGAGCGCGCGCGCGAACGCTCCTCGGCCCTGATCGTGCTCGGGCCGCACCGCCGGCGCGGGTTGTTCGACTTCGGCGGCACGGCCCGCGGCGTGTTGGCGGAGGCTCCCTGCGACCTGTGGATGCAACCGGTCGAGTTCGTCTCCCCCGAACGTCTCCTGGTCCCCGTCGACCTCTCGGAACCGAGCCTCGAGGCCCTGCGGCGCGCGCTCGCCCTGGCGAGCCGCCTCGGGGCGCGGCTGAGCGTGCTGCACTGCCACCAGGCCCCGGCCCTGCTCTACGCGCCGACGAACCTCGGCTATCCCGTGCTCGCCCCCGGCTTCGACGAGGAGGCCCTGCGCAGCTCGATCGAGGCGCGTTATCGCCAGGTGCTGGCCGGGGTCGACTGGCGCGGCGTCGAGCACGAGGTGCTCTTCGTCGAGGGCGAGCCCACGGCCGCCATCCGCGAACGCGCGGGGGACTTCGACCTCGTGGTGCTCGGCAGCCACGGCCGCACGGGCCTCGCCCGGGCCGTGCTCGGCAGCGTCGCCTACACGGTGCTCAAGCACGCCGAGGTCCCGGTGCTCGTCGTGCGTGGCCCGGCCCGCGACTGGCTCCTCTGATTCCGGAGCGGCCCGATGCCCGTCGGCGAGCTGCGCGACAAGATCCTGTACGGAATCCTGCACAAGCGCCGGGGCATCCACCCCTACGCGCTGGTGCGCTGGGTGATCGGGATCGGCTGCACGCTCGGCATCGCCTCGCTCCCGCTCCTGGACGTGATCCGCTTCGACCTGTGGGGCGGCCGCCACGTCTACCTGGGCGAGCAACGCGCGCTGATCGAGGTCCTGCGGGCCTTCGCGTTCCCCTTCCTGGCGGTCAACATCGCGATCATCCTGGCGACGCGCCTCCTGGGCCGCTACCTGTGCGGCTTCGTCTGCCCGGTGGGTTCCCTGGCGCGGGTCGCCGAATGGGCGCGCTTCACGACCCGCAAGGGCACGCACCAGATCCTCGCGCCGCTCTTCGTGTTGGCGAGCTGCACCCTGCTCGCCGCGATCACCTTCAGCTTCTGGGTGGACTGGCGCGTCTTCCGCGACGGCTCGCCCCTGGCGATCGGCGTCTCGGCGGCCTTCCTGCTCTCGATGGCCCTGGGCCTGTTCGGCGTCTGCCAGTGGCTGGGCCTGCGCTTCTGCCGCGAGTGGTGCCCCTCGGGGGTCTACTTCGCCGCGCTCGGGCACCAGAGCGTGAACGGCATCGAGTTCGCGCACCCCGAGAGCTGCACCGATTGCGGCGCGTGCGCCAAGGTCTGTCCCGTGGACCTCGAGCCGCGAGCCATGGCCGGCGGCCCCTACCGCGGCGGCCTGGGGCTGTATGGCGAGAACATGAGCAACTTCGCCAATTGCCTGCGCTGCGGCGACTGCGTGATCGCCTGCGAGGGCGCCAACGCGCGGCGCGACGCGCCCCTGCCGCTGCGCCTGGGGTTCCTGGGCGAGGGCGCGCGCGAGCATCGCAACGGCGTGCGGCCGGTGCCCGAGGCGGGGCTCGCGCCGAAGTCACGCCTGGCCAAGGCGCGCGGGGGAGCCCAGGGCGGTGCGGCGCGCGCGGCGCGCGAGGAGTCGCCGTGAACCTCGCCGCGGAGCTCTGGCCCTTCCTCGGCCTGGGCCTGGCGGGCGCGGCCCACTGCGCCGGCATGTGCGGCGGCTTCGCGGCCGCGGTCTCCGCGCGCCGCGACCCGACGGCCAGCGCGGCCCTGCGCCAACTCGCCTACTTGCTCGGCAAGGCCACGACCTACGCCTTGCTCGGAGTGTCGGCCGCGCTGGCCGGCGGTCTGCTGGCGCACGGCGGCGCGGGCCTCGTCGGCGACGACCCGGGGACGCGCGCGCGCGCCCTGGAGAGCCTGCGCGGGATCCTGGCCTGGATGGCGGGCGGGATGCTCGTGCTCTTCGGCCTCGCGTCGATGGGCTTCGCGCCGCCCGCCCGACTGCGCCCCGCGGCCCTCGAACGCCTGCTCGCGCCCCTCGCCCGCGGCCTGCGCTCGTTGGCGTCGCTGCCGGGCTACGCCGGCGCCCTGGGGCTCGGGCTCTCCACGGGGTTCTTGCCCTGCGGCCTGTCCTGGGCGGCGCTGGTGCTCGCCGCCACGACGAACCCCGCCGTCGCGGGCCTGGGCCTGTTCGTCTTCGGCCTGGCGACCGCGCCCGCCCTGGTCGCGGCGGCCCTGGGGTGGCGCTTCCTGGGCGCGCGCCGGCGGGTGTGGGCGGCGCGCCTCGCCGGCCCGCTGCTCGTGGCCTTCGGACTCTACACCGGCCTGCGCGGGGGCCTGCCCGTCGGCGAGCCGCTCGCGCGCGGCGCGCTGCCCGAGTGCTGCGCCCCGCCATCCGACGGGCGCTGACGCGCGACCTACGCCGCCTTCGGGCGTGGGCTACGGAGAGCGGCCCGCGCGGCTCCGCCGCCGCTCGGGGCACAATGGCCGTTCGAGACCGGCGCCCCACGTACCCCACGAACCCGACCCGGGAGGTGACCGATGCGCGTGAGCACCCTGATGACCCGCAAGCCCTTCACCCTCGCCCCCGACGCCTCGCTCGACGAAGCGATGCAGTTGATGGACGAGCACGGCCTGCGGCACCTCCCCGTGGTCGAAGCCGGCCGCCTGGTCGGCGTCGTGTCCGACCCCGACCTGCTGGCCGCGACGGGCTGGCTGCCGGCCCGCGTGCGCGAGCTCTATCAGGACCGCAGCACCGACCAGCGCTCGCGCACCCTGCGCGAGATCGTCCAGCCCAAGGTGCGCACCCTCGGCCCCGACGACACGGTGGTCTCGGCGGCGGTCGAGCTGGTGGCGGGCAAGATCGGCTGCCTGCCGGTGCTCGAGCACGGTGAGCTGGTCGGCATCCTGACCGAGACCGACCTCGTGCGCGCCTTCGCCGACGCCTGCCGCAGCGCTCGCCAGGACCGGTCGGTGGACCCGCCGGTCATGGCGCGCATGGCCCGCCACGCGCGGAGCGTGACCAGCGACACGACGCTGGGCGAGGCCGGCGAGCTGCTGCGCGCCATGGACGTGCGCCACCTGCCGGTCGTACAGGACGAACGGGTGGTCGGCATGGTCTCCGACCGCGACCTGCGCCGGGCCCAGGGCACGAACCGCGGGCCGGACACGCCGCTCGGCGAGATCATGTCGAGCGACGTGTCGATGATCGAGCCGGAGAAGCCGCTCTCGTACGCGGCCGAGCTGATGCTCGCCCGCCGCATCGGGGCGGTGCCGGTGGTCGACGACGACCGGCTGGTCGGCATCCTGACCCTCACCGACCTGCTCGATCACTGCCTCGAGGCGCTGCGCGATCCGCTCGTCCTCGAGGCGGCCCGCGAAGCCCAGGGCTGAACGCAGCCGTCGTCACCCCATGGAGAACCCGCGATGACCCTGGCCCGCATCGCCAAGCGCGCCGTCGACCTCGTCGAGGCCACGGAGAGCGTGCACGTCGCCGCCCATCGCATGGACGCGCGCAACGTCGGCGCGCTGGTCGCCGTCGATGGCGAGAACCGGCCGATCGGCATCCTGACCGACCGCGACCTCGCGCTGCGCGTGCTCGGCGCGGCCAAGGACCCCGGAGCGACCCGCGTGCGCGACGTGTGGACCCCCGACCCGATCACGATCCGCGTCGACCTCAGCGTCGAGGAGGCCCTCGCGCGCATGCGCTCGCGGGGCGTGCGCCGCCTGCCGGTCGTCGACGACGCGGGCGCGCTGGTGGGCATCGTGACCCTGCACGACATCCTGGGCCTCTTGGTCGAGGAGTTCTGGGAGCTCGGCGGCTTGCTCGAGCGCACCTCCCCCGACAGCCTGGGCCGGTTGGGATAGGGATCTGGGGGGATGCCATGGCGCGCCGCGACGAGCCCTATGTCCTGCCCTTCGACTCGCTCGGGCTGGAGCACCTCGAGTCGGTGGGCGGCAAGAACGCCTCGTTGGGCGAGCTCACCCGCGCGCTGGCCCCCCTCGGCGTGCGCGTCCCGGAGGGCTTCGCCCTCACCACCGCGGCCTTCACGGCGCACGTCGAGCGCGCCGGGATCGGCCCCGAGATCCGGCGTCTGCTCGCGGACCTGGACGTGCGCGACGTCGCGGCGCTGGCCGTAGTGGGCGCGAAGCTGCGCAGCCTGGTCGGGGACGCGCCCCTGCCGGCCGAGGTCGCCGAACCCGCGCGGGCGGCGTACCTGGCCCTGGCGGAGCGCGCCGGCGACGCGCAGCTCGACGTCGCCGTGCGCTCCAGCGCCACCGCGGAGGACCTGCCCCAGGCCTCCTTCGCCGGCCAACACGAGAGCGTGCTCGGCGTGCGCGGCTGGCCGAGCCTCGAGCGCGCCATCCGCGTCTGCCTGGCCTCGCTCTACACCGACCGGGCGCTCGCCTACCGCGCCGGGCACGGCATCCCCCACGCGAGCGTGCGGCTCTCGGTCGGCGTGCAGCGCATGGTGCGCGCCGACCTGGGCTCGGCGGGCGTGATCTTCACCCTCGACACCGAGAGCGGCTTCCGCGACGTCGTGCTCGTCACGGGGGCCTACGGGCTGGGCGAGAGCGTGGTGCAGGGCCTGGTCGACCCGGACGAGTTCTGGGTCCACAAGCCCACCCTGCGCGCCGGCTTCGCGCCCGTGCTGCGGCGCGTGCGCGGGACGAAGGCCCTGCGGCGCGTCTACGCCGGGGAACGCTCGGGCGAGGTGCGCGAGGAACAGGTGCCCCTGGCCGAGCGCGAGCGGTTCGTGCTCGAACCCGACGAGGTGCTCGAGCTGGCGCGCTGGGCGGTCGCGATCGAGGCGCACTACGGCGCGCGCCGCGGCGCCGACACGCCGATGGACATCGAGTGGGCGAAGGACGGGCGCAGCGGAGAGCTGTTCGTCGTGCAGGCGCGGCCCGAGACCGTGCACTCCCAGCGCGCGGGCCGGCGCTTCGAGCGCTTCCGCCTGGCCGAGCGCGGCGAGCTGCTCGCCACCGGCAAGAGCGTCGGCACGCGCATCGGCACCGGCCCCGCGCGCGTGATCCGCTCCGCCGCCGAGCTGGCGCGTTTCGGCGCCGGCGAGGTCTTGGTCACCTCGAGCACCGACCCCGACTGGGAACCCATCCTGCGCCGCGCCGCGGCCGTCGTCACCGACCGCGGAGGCCGCACCTGCCACGCGGCCATCGTCTCGCGCGAGCTCGGCATCCCGTGCGTCGTCGGCAGCGGCGAAGGCACGGCGCGCATCCCCGACGGGAGCGCGGTCACGGTCTCCTGCGCCGAGGGCGACGAGGGCCGGGTCTACCGCGGCGAGCTGGCCTTCGAACGCGAGGAGCTCGACCCCGCGAGCCTGCCCCCCTCGCCCGTACCGCTGCGGATCAACCTGGCCGACCCCGGACAGGCCTTCTCCCTGGCGCACCTGCCTTGCGCGGGCGTGGGGCTCCTGCGCATCGAGTTCCTGGTGGGCGACTGGATCGGCGTGCACCCGATGGCCCTGCTCCACCCCGAGCGTGTGGCGGACGAGGAGCTGCGCCGGGCCGTGCTCGAGCGGGCACGGGGAGCGAGCTCGCCGCCGGAGTTCTTCGTCGAGCAGATGGCCTCCGGGGTGGCGCTGATCGCCGCCGCGTTCCATCCGCGCCCGGTGCTGGTGCGCTTCTCGGACTTCAAGTCGAACGAGTACGCGAACCTGCTCGGCGGCCGGGCCTTCGAGCCCCTGGAGGCCAACCCGATGATCGGTCTGCGCGGAGCCTCGCGTTACTACGACCCGCGTTACCGCGAGGCCTTCGCCCTCGAGTGCCGCGCGATCCGCCGCGTGCGCGAGGACATGGGCCTCTCCAACGTGGCCGTGATGGTGCCCTTCTGCCGCACGCTGGCCGAAGCCGACCGCGTGCTGGGCGTGCTCGCCGAGGAGGGGCTGGAGCGCGGGCGGGCGGGCCTCGAGGTGTGGGTCATGGCCGAGATCCCGAGCAACGTGATCCTGGCCGAGGAGTTCGCCGCGCGCTTCGACGGGTTCTCGATCGGCTCGAACGACCTGACCCAGCTCACCCTGGGCCTGGATCGCGACTCGGAGCTCCTGGCCCACCTGTTCGACGAGCGCGACCCCGCCGTGCTGCGCTCGATCGAGGACCTGGTGCGCCGCGCCCATGCGGTCGGCACGCCGGTCGGCATCTGCGGCCAGGCGCCCAGCGACCACCCCGAGTTCGCGCGCTTCCTGGCCGAGCTCGGCATCGACTCGA
The DNA here is from genome assembly GCA_964394665.1 of uncultured Planctomycetaceae bacterium. GTDB lineage: Bacteria > Planctomycetota > UBA1135 > UBA1135 > CAYMYN01. The sequence continues at coordinate 3,039 of CAYMYN010000020.1, read as the reverse complement.
TCTCCCTGACGCCCGACTCCCTGCCGGAGGTCAGCCGGCGCCTGTGCGCCTGGGCCGCCGAGCGGCCCGCGAGCTGACCCTTCCCGAGCGCGACGATTCGCCGCCTGGGCGCCCGGCGGACCCGGGATAGACTTCGAGCGGCGGGCTCGCCCGGAGCTCGTGGCGCGGGGCCAGAAAAAAGAGCCCGGGCCGCGAAACCGGAGCCCTGGGTCCTGTGTTGGATCGCCGGGACCGCAACCCCCCTCTGCCACCCCGCCGAGCCCCATGAAGCGACCTCTCCTGACCCGCGTCTGGCTCGCGGCGACCTTCGCCGCCGCGCCCCTGGTCCTCGCTCCGCCCTCCGCCGCTCAGATCTTTCCCCAACCGCCGGTACCGCCCGGCAACCCGATCACCCCCGCCAAGGCGCGCCTGGGCAAGGCGCTCTTCTGGGACGAGCAGCTCTCCTCGACCCGCACGGTGGCCTGCGGCACCTGCCACATCCCGGCCGCCGGCGGCAGCGACCCGCGCTCCCAGGGCCCGTCGGCCCGCGTGCACCCCGGGCTCGACGGGCTCTTCGGCACCGACGACGACGCGGTCGGCTCGCCCGGCGTGCCCCGGTCGCGGCCCGATTCGACCTACGAGGCCTCGCCCGAGTTCGGCCTCGACCCGCAGGTCACGCGCCGCAAGGCGCCCTCGATGATCAACGCCGCCTTCTCGCCCCAGCTCTTCTGGGACGGCCGCGCCGAGAACGAGTTCTTCGACCCCTGGACCGGCCAGCTCCTGCTGCCGTTCGCCGCGGCCCTCGAGAACCAAGCCCTCGGTCCGCCCCTGAGCACGGCCGAGATGTCGCACCTGGGCCGCGACCTCTTCGATCTGGTCGAGCGCGTGATCGAGTCGAGACCGCTGGCGCTCGCGAGCGACGTGCCCGCCCCGCTGGCGCAGTGGATCGGCAACCGCTCCTACCCGCAGCTCTTCGCCGAGGCCTTCGGCACGCCCGAGGTGACGCCCGCGCGCTTCGCCATGGCCCTGGCGACCTACCAGCGCACGCTGGTCTCCGCCCAGACTCCCTGGGACGCGTTCGTGCAGGGCGTGCCCGGTGCGTTGACCCCCGAGCAGGACGCCGGCCGTCTGATCTTCTTCGACCCCGCCAACGGCTGCGCCTCGTGCCACCAGGGCCCGACCTTCAGCGACGATCTCTTCCACTACATCGGCGTGCGTCCGCCGCCCGAGGACCTGGGCCGCTTCGAGGTCACCGGCATCCCGGGCCACCGCGGCCAGATGCGCACGCCGGGTCTGCGCAACGTGTCCCTGCGCGGTCCCTACTTCCACGATGGCAGCGCCGCGACGCTCGAGGACGTGGTCGACTTCTACGACCGCGGCGGCGACTTCGACGCCCCCAACAAGGACCCGCGCATCGTGCCCCTGAACCTGTCGGCGCCCAAACGCGCCCTCCTCGTGACCTTCCTGCGCGAGGCCCTGCTCGATCCGCGCGTGGAGCTGGAGCAGTTCCCCTTCGACCGCCCGACCCTCTACTCGGAGGGCGCGCGCGTGCCCACCGCCCTCGGCGCGGGTACTCCGGGCAGCGGAGGCTTCGTCCCGGACCTCGTGGCCCTCGAGCCGCCCAAGCTCGGCAACCCCGAGCTGACCCTGGCGGTGCAGCGCGCCCGCGGCGGCGCGCCCTCCTTCGTGTTGCTGGGCACGAACGGCGATCCCGCCGGCACGTTCCGGCGCGGCGTCTTCCTGCACGTCTCCCTGGTCGGCGGCCATCGCCTGGAGCGCGCGACCCTCGAAGGCACCGGCCCCGGCGGAGGCTTCGGTTCCCTCGTGCTCGCCCTGCCCCCCGACCCCCTGCTCGCCGGCCGCACCTTCCACGCCCAGTGGCTGGTGCTCGATCCCGCCGCCCCCCAGGGCCTGGCTGCCTCCGAAGCGGCGCGCTTCGAGCTCTTCTGAAGGCCAGCGGGCGCGGATCCGCTCCCTCCGCGCGGGGAAGGAGCGGATCCGCCGCGGGGGCCCGCCGCCGGGATCGGACCGGGAGCTGGCGGTCGGGACCCGGCCTGGGGTACAGGATGGGCATGGACGCGGACGCCTCGGACGTTCCCCTTCGCCGCGCGCTGGTGGGCCTCGACGAGCACGGGCTCGGCGAACCGGCGCTCGAGGCCGCGCTCGATCTGGCGCGGCGCCTGGGCGCGCGGCTCGAGCTGCTGCACGCCCTCGAGAACCTCGAGGTGGGCTGGCTCGCCGGCGACGAGGAGTTGCTGGCGGAGTTGCAGCGCGCCGCCGAGGGCCGCGCGCGCGCGCGCCTCGAGCCGCTGCTGGCCGAGGTCGAGGCGCGCCACGACCTCGATCCGGGGAGCCTCGCCGCGCGCCTCGCGTTGGTGCCGGGCCCGGCGGGGCGCGTGTTGTCCGAGGCCGCCGGCGAGGGCCCGGGGGCGTGGCTCTTCCTCGGCCCCCACGCGCGGCGCGGGCTGGTCGACCTCGGCCGCACGGCGCGGCGCGTGCTCGTCGGCTGCCGGGCTTCGATCTGGCTCCAGCCCGTGCCCTATCGAGCACCGCGCTCGATCCTGTGCGCGGTCGACCTCTCGCGCGAGGGCCACGCGACGCTCGTCGCCGCGCGCAGCCTTGCCCAGCGCCTGGACCTGCCGGTGAGCGTCCTGCACGCGCTCGTGCCCACCGGCATCGCGCACCTGCACGAGCTCGCCGAGGCCCTCGCCCTGCCCGAGCCGGTGATCCAACGACTGCGCGCCCGCACCCACGCGCGGGCCGAGGGGATGCTCGCGGAGTTCGACTGGCAGGGCGTCGACATCACGCTCGAGTTGGTGGACGAGGACCCGCGCAGCGCGATCCTCGAGCGCCAGGAAGCGAGCCGCCTGACCCTGGTCGGCACCCGCGGCCAGACGGGCCTGGGCACCCTCCCGGGCAACGTGGCCTGGACGGTGCTGCGCGAGGCCCGCGGCCCCGTGCTCGCCGTGCGCCACCCCGTCCCGCGCCACGTCTCCTGACCCACCCGCGGCGGATCTGGGCCAGCATCGCGTGCAGGGATTCGGCCACGGCGCGGATCTC
>CAYMYN010000019.1:27338-96996 GCA_964394665.1 uncultured Planctomycetaceae bacterium | reverse complement strand
TCGATCCGCATCCTCGGCGAGCGCTCAGACGCCCTGCACCGCACGCGCGGCGCGGTCCGCGTCGTCTTCGACCGGCCGCACCTGCTCGGCCACCTCTCGCTGCGCCACAACCTCGAGTACGCGCGCCGGCTGCGGGGCGCGCGCGCGGGCGGACGCTCGGAGGCCGAGGCCCTCGAGCGCGTGGGGCTCTCGTCCCTCGCCGAGCGCCGCGCGGGACGCCTCTCCCTCGGGCAACAGAAACGCCTGGCGATCGCCATGGCCCTGGCCGGCGCGCCGCGCCTGCTCGTGCTCGACGAACCGCTGTCGGGCCTCGATCCCCTGGGCGTGCGCGAGATCCTGCGCCTGGTCGCCGAGCTCGCGCGCGGGGGGCTGACGGTGCTCGTCTCGAGCCACCAGTTGCTCGACGTCGAGCCGCTGCTCACCCACGCCGCCGTGTTGCTCGCCGGACGCGTGGCCAGCAGCGGCACCCTCGAGGACCTGTGCGGTGGCGGCGCGCGGCACGTCTTCGAGGTGGACGACGTCGAGCGCGCGCGGCGCGTGGCCGCGGAGCGCGGCTGCGCCGTCGCGGACGGGGCGCGCGCGAACGAGCTCGCGATCGAGACCGGCGCCCAGGGGCCCGCGGCGCTGAACGCCGCGCTGTGCGCCGCCGGCGTGGGGGTGCAAGGCCTGCGGCCGGCGCGGGCGAACCTGGCCGAGGTCTTCGATGCGCTCGTCGCGCGCGCGGCGCAGGAGCGCGCGTGACGGCCGCCGATCCCTCGCCGCGGCCGCGCGCGCCGCTCGCCGAGCTCGCGCGCGGCACTTGGATCGTGCTGCGCGCCGAGCTCTGGCGCCTGGCGCACTCGCGCGTCGCCTGGAGCCTGGTCGCGCTCGTCGCCCTGGCCGCCGCCGCGCGTTCGGCGCAGAGCGCCCACGACCTCGCCCGCGCGCGGCCGAGCCTGGTCTCCGGCGCCGCCTGGCCCGCCCTGGCCGACGGCTGGCGGGTGGGCCTGGTGCTCGCCGCCCTCGTGTTGGTGGCGGGCGGAGCGCGCGCCCTGGCGGCCGACCTCGAGTCGGGCCTGGCGCGCCTGGCCCTCACGCGCAGCGCGAGCCGCGGCGCGTTGCTCCTGGGGCGCGCGTTGCTCGGGCCGATCGGGGTTCTGGCGCTGTGGACCGCGAGCGGGCTCGGAGCCCTGGCCGCCGCGGGGGCCCTGGCGCCCTTCGGGCCGCTCGTGGACGAGGGCTACACCCTGCTCGAGGCGCGGGAGGCCTTCGGGGAGCTGCGCCTCGCCGCCCTGGCGGTCTGGCCGGCCCTGCTCGCCACCTGGATGCTGGGCCTGGCGGTTGGGAGCGTCGCGCCCACGGCGGCCGGCGCGGTCGCGGCCGCGTTGGGTCTGTGGCTCGGCTTCGACCTGCTCAAGGGCGACCTGCTCGGGGCCCACGCGGAGTGGATCTTCGCCGCCCACGCGCCGACCCTGCTCGACGGCTCGGCCTTCCGCGGCTTGGGCGAGCTGCTGCGCGGCTTCTCCGACGCGCCGCCGACCGACGAGGCTCTGCGCGCGGCCCTGATCGTGCCCCTGCCCCAGGCCGCGGCGCTGCTCGCGGCGGCCCTGGCCGTGCTCGCGCGCCGGCGGCTCTGAAGCTCAGCGCAGCGTACACTCCGCCGCCGTGAAGCCGCCCGTCCCCGCACTGCTCCTGGTTCTGCTCGCCGCGGCGTGCAGCACCGCCCCCGAGCGCGCCCTGCCCGTCCCCTACCCCGAGGTGCTGGAGTTCGCGCGCGCCGGCGTGCCCGAGGCGGGCGCCTTCCTCGGCCTCGAGGTGCGCGAGAACGACGGCGGCAGCCTCGACGACCTGGTCTTCGAGCCCGGCGTGCGCGTCGTGGGCGTGGTGGCGGACTCGCCCGCCGCGCGGGCCGGTTTCGCCCCCGGCGACGTGTTGCTGCGCCTGGACGGCGAGCGGGTGAACGACCCGGAAGACTTGGCCGCCCTGCTCGCGGCCGCGCCCGCCCAGGCCGAGGTCGCGCTCGAGGTGCGCCGCGGCGACTCGGTCTTCGCCCTGCGTCTGGTGCTCGGCGAACGGGTGGCGCATCTCGACCAGGCCCGGCTGCGCCAACGCCTCGACCCCCTGCGCAGCCGCGCCGGTTGGCTCGCCGGTCACGGCGGCGTGGTGCTGGTCACCAGCGACCCGCGGGGCCCCTTCCCCAGGGCCGGCATCGAGCCCGGGGCGGTGGTGCTGGCCCTCGACGGCGAGCCGGTGCGCTCGGACCGCGACCTCGTGCGGCGGCTCGGCGCCCGTCCCCCCGGCTCGCGGGTCGAAGTGCGCTGGCGCGCGGGCGCCGCGGGCGAGGATCACAGCTCGGGGGTGCGCCTGTACGACCCGCCGCGGCGCGTGACCCGCGCCCGGATCCCGATCCTGTTCCACTACTCGGCCGAGGCGGACGGGCGCAGCCGGCGGGCGACGCTCGTGAACCTGTGGTTCGTGTGGCTGGTGCGGTACGAGCGCCTCGGCGCCGAACGCCACTGGAGCGTCCTGCGGTTCCTGCGCTTCTCGAGCGGCGTCGGAGAGCTCGCCGGATGAAGATCGCGCTGCTCGTCCTGCTGGCGTCGCTGGGCGGCGAGCCGGAGACCCTGCACGTCGACGCGTCCCTCGAGCTCGACGGACGCCTGCTCTCCTGGGAGGCGGTGCGCGGGCTGCCGGGGGGCGGGATGGACCTCGTGCTCGCCGTCCAGCGCCGCGGCGCGCGCGAGCTGCGCATACACGCCGTCGAGGCCGAACGCGTCGACCCCGTGCCGCGGCGCGTGGTGCCGATGCTCGAGGACGTCGTGGCCTGGGGCGCGGCCGAGCTGCGCGCGGACGCCGGCCGCGAGCTCCTGCTGCTGACCCCCGGCGGCGCCTTCTCGTACTCGCTGTTGCGCGAGGGCTACCGGGACAACGCGTTCGCCCTGGCGCGCACCGAACTCCTGCACGACCTCGCTGACCCCGGCGCCCTGCCGCGCTGGCGCTACGTCCTGCCGGGCCTGGGGAGCGACGGGCGCGACGGACTGCTGCTCGCCGAGCGCGGCGCGTTGTCCCTGTGGGCGCCCGATCCCGGCGCGGCGGCGTACTCGCGGGTCGCGCAGTTCCCGCGCCGGGCTCGGGCCCGCAACGCCGGTCCGGGGGACGGCGAGGACGACGGTCCGGGCGGCGGGCGCGGCGCGGGCCCCTTCCTGCTGGCGGCCTCCGACGTGTTGCTGGTCGACGCGCACGGCTACCGCGCGCCGGCGCTGGTGGACCTCTCGGGGACGGGCCGGCGCGACCTGGTGGACTTCGACGGGGAACGACTCCAGGTGCACCTCTCGGCCGCGGCCGAGCCCACGCGCAGCGAGCCGCTCCCGGACTACCTGAAGAGCGGCGAGCCCGAACTCACCTTCGCCTTCCACGACCTCGACGGCGACGGAGACCTCGACCTCCTGGTGTCCGCGCGGCCCGACTCGAAGGGCCTGGCCAACGTGGCGGTGCAGCTCTTCGTGTCGCTGAACGACGGACGCACCCTGCTCCCGCCGCGGCCGAACCAGGTGCTGCGCTTCGAGGCCGCGCGCGTGACGGCCGACGTGCGCGACATCGACGGGGACGGGCGGCCGGACCTCGTGGTGCGCACCTTCAGCATGCCGAGCCTGCTCGAGACCGTGACCGGGCCGCGCTTCACGTTGACCCACCTGGTCTTCTTCGGCGAGAAGGGCGGCTTCGCGCGCCAGGCGGCCGTGCGCTACGAACAGACCTTCGACGAGTCGGGGGCCGCCGCGGCCATCGCCAACTACCAGTGGGTGCTCGACTGCGACGGCGACGGGATCGCGGACCTGTGCGCGGTCGACCTCGCCGGAAGCGTCAGCGTGCGGCGCCTGCGCCAGCGCTCGGGTTTCCTGCGCGGCACGCGCTGGGAGCTCGACGAGCGCCCCTGGCGCAGCTTCGAGGCCCGGGGTTCGATCGGCTCGCTGGTGGTGCGCGACCTCAACGGCGACGGCCTGGGCGACCTCGTCTCGGCCGGGGAGGAACGGCTCTCGGTCTTCCTCTCGGTGCGCCGGGGAGGGCGACGCTGATGGGTCCCCTCGCGTGGGCGCTGCTGCTCGTGTGCCCCGCCCCCGGCGACGGGGCGGACTTCGCGCTGAGCCAGCTCGAGTTCCCCGTCGAAGGCGTGCGCCTGGCGCTGCGCGACCTGGACGGCGACGGCCGGCTGGACCTCCTGGCCGCGGACGCCGCCGGGGTCCGCGTGCGGCGCCAACGCGGGGACGGTTCGTTCGAGGCCGAGCCTTCGGCCTCGCTCGCCTGGCCCGAGGGGCGCACGGCCTGGGACCTGGCGGACCTCGACGGGGACGGGCGCTGCGAGGTGCTCGTGTTGGCGGTGGAGAGCGGCGTGACGAGCTTCGCCCTGGGCGACGACGGGGAGTTCGGCGCGGGGCGCAGCGTGCTGCGCGAGCGCTCGTGGCTCCCGCGCGGAGCCAGCGCGGTGCGATTCGCGCGCGACGTCGACGGCGACGGGCGCGTCGACCTCGTCCTGCCGGGGCCGCGCTCGCACCGCATCTTCCTGCAACGGACGCCGGGCACGTTCGCGGCGCCCCTCGAGGTCGCGTACCGCGCGGCGGTGCGCCTGGGCGTCGGCGACCCCGAGCGCCTCGACGGGCGGCTCTCGCGCGGGGTCGAGATCCCCTGGTTCCGGATCGAGGACATCGACGGCGATGGGCTGCTCGACCTCGTTTCCCAGACCCCCGAACGGGTCGCCTTCCACCTCGCGCGGGCGGACCGGGAGCCCGTCCTGCCCGCCGAACCGACCTGGGTGCTCGACCTCGAGGCCCTGCGCGCGGAATTGCCCAAGGCCGGCCGCCTGAACCTCGAGGACCTGCTCGACAACGTGCCCGACCTCGTCGACTGGCGCGTGGCGGACCTCGACGGCGAGGCGCCCCACGACCTGGTCGTCGCCGTCGGCAATCGCTTCCGCGTCTACCGCGGCGGGGCCCGCAGCGGCCCGCGGGAACAGCCCGACCAACTCCTGCTCGCCAGCGGCAAGATCCTGGGCTTCTACCTGCGCGACGTGGTCGGCGACGGGCGGCCCGACCTGCAGCTCCTGCGCGGCGAGCGCATCTCCCTGGGCCGCGCCCTGCGCTACCTCGTCCTGCCGGGGCGCATCGACTTCGAGGTCTTCACCTACGGCAACGAGGAGGGCGTGTTCAGCCGTCGGCCCACGCGCCGCGGGACCCTGGGCCTCCTGATCCCGCGCCTGTTGAGCTTCCTCGAGCAGGCCGAGGACCTCTCCCTGCGGGTCGAGCTGCAACTCACCATCCCGGCGCGGCCGATCGCCTTCGGCGCCGACGGCGTCACCGACGACGTGGTGGACCTCGTCGAGGAGGAGCTGGTGATCTACGCCGACTGCGCGCCCGATCCAAGGGAGCTCGAGGGCCTGGTCGACGAGCGGGTCGAGTTCGAAGCCCTGCTCGAGGCGCTGGCCCTGCGCGAGCTCGATCGCCGCGGCGACGGCGCCGAGCTGGTCTTCGACCTGGGCGAACTCCACCGCCAGACCTTCGGCCTGGGCCTCGCCCTGCGCCGCGCGTGCCTCGAGCGCGAACCGCTCGCCCGCGCGCCCTTCCCCTACGTGCCCGACGCGACCCTGAGGGTGCTCGACCTCGACGGCGACGGCCGCGACGACGTCCTGGCCTTCGGCAAGCAGGCCGACCGTTGGATCGTGCGCCTCTACGTGCGGACGTCGGAGCGCTGAGGTTCGACCCCCGCGCGCCACTGCGCGAAGCCGTGGCGCACGTAGGCGAGGGTCGAGATCGTGACCAGCAGCGCGGAGGCGCCGAAGAGCGCCAGGGCCAGCGGGCCCCCGCGCCCGAGCAGGGTCCAGAGCAGGGCGGCGAACAGCAGGCTGCTGCTCCACTTGCCGTGCGGCTCGTGGGTGACGTCGACGCGCCCGCGGCGGCGGCGGATCAGGGTCCAGCCCGTGGCCAGGACGGCGTCGCGCCCGATCAGGAGCGCCAGGAACCACAGCGGCACGGGCTCGAAGGCCGCGCCGGCGCGCAGGGCCAGGTAGGTCACGGCCGCGACCTGCACCAGCTTGTCGGCCAGGGCGTCCAGCAACGCCCCGAGCTCGCTGGTCCAACCGAAACGGCGCGCGAGGAAGCCGTCGAGCAGATCGGTCAGGCCGATGAGGACGAAGGCGCCCGCGGCCAGCGTGCGCCAGCGCTCGACGTCCGCGCCCCCTCCCGCGGCACGATTCGCCGCTTCGGCGCAGGCCAACAGGGCCGGGACGAGCGCGATCCGCAGGGCGGTGACCAGGTTCGGCCAGAGCGGACCGGGGATCGGCATCGGGGCGGCGGGGTCAGGGCCCGGGGGTGGGGTCACGCCGCGCGGAGCGGCCGCGCTCCGGGCGTCGATGGGACCCGGGGTTCGGGGCTGCCGCGGCCGCTCACGGCGCGTCCTCGCCTGCGAGGAACAGCGCGACGAGGTCGAGCTCGAGCTCGAGGTGGCGCGTGAGGTGCACGATGCGCGCCAGGCGCTCGAGCATCGGGATTGGGATCGCCGGACCGAGCTCGGTCAGCTCCCCCGGGCCGAGCAAGCCGGCGCGATACACCTCGTGCACGAAGGTCAGCTCGAGCTGGTAGCACTCCGCGGCGGCCTCGAGCGAGACGTAGGTCTCGCCGCGCACGACCAGGCGCGGGGCGTTCATCGCGGAGCCTCCAGGCGCGCGCCGCCATGCACGCTGCGCGCCTCGCCGCGGGCGAGCTCGGCGAGCAGCTCCCGTTGGCGCTCGTCGAGCGGCTCGGGCAGCGCCAGGCGCACGACGGCGTGGAAGTCGCCCCGTCCGCCGCGACCGTCGGAGAGGCCCTGGCCGCGCAGGCGCAGGCGTTGGCCCGCGCGGGTGTCGGGCGGGATCTTGACCCGCGCGACACCGCGGGCGGTGCGCACCTCGACCTCGGCTCCGAAGATCGCCTCCCAGGGCGCGACCGGCACGTCGGCCTCGACGTCGGCGCCCTGCAGTCGATGGTCGGCGCTCGGCACGAGCCGCAGGGTGAGATGCAGGTCGCCGGGTTCCCCGCCCTCCTCGGCCTCCTCGCCGAGCCCGCGCAGGCGCAGCACCAGGCCGTCGCGCAGGTCCTCGGGGATCTTGAGCTCGACGCGGCGGCGCTGGGTCAGATGCCCCAGGCCCACGCACGAGGGGCAGACGTGCTCGCCGACGAAACCCACGCTCCCGCACTGCGGGCAACCGACGCGCGCGGGCACCTCGAAGGTCTGCTTGCCGCCGCGCAACGCCTCGGCCAGGGGCAGCGGAAGCTCGGCGCGCACGTCCGCGCCGCGCTGCGCGTAGCGCGCGTGGCGCCGCGGGCCGCGCGCCTGGTCGGCGTACAGGTCGCCGAAGAGGCTCGAGAAGAAGTCCGAGAAGCCCCCGCCGCCGCGGCGTCCGCCGAAGAGGTTCTCGAACTCCTCGCGGCCCATCGTGCGCCCCCCGCCGGGCGGCGTGAACTCCTGGCCGTGCTCCCAGTTCTGCCCGAACCGGTCGTAGCGCTTGCGCTTCTCGGGGTCCGAGAGCACCTCGTAGGCCTCGTTCACCTGCTTGAAGCGCGCTTCGGCCGTGGCCCGCTCGCCCTCGGCATGGCGGTCGGGGTGCCACTTCAAGGCCAACTTCTTGAAGGCCTTCTTGATCCCCTCCGCGTCGGCGTCGCGGGCCACGCCGAGGACCTCGTAGTAGTCGACGAACTTCACGTTGCTCCCGTGCGGTCGCGGTCGGTCAGGTCGGCCGCGGGGCGCGCGAACGCGCGATCCAGCCCTCGGCCGCGTCCAGCTCCGCCAGCCAGGCCGCCGCCGAGCCGTCCGACGGCGCGCGCCAGTCGCCGCGCGGCGAGAGCGAGCCGCCCGAGCCGACCTTGGGCCCATCGGGCAGGGCGGAGCGCTTGAACTGGCTGCTGGAGAAGAACCGCTCCACGAAGACGCGCAGCCAGCGCAGGATCTCGGCCAGCTCGCGCCGGCCCTCGAAGGCCTGGACCGCGAGGAACAGGATCTTGGCCGGGCCGAAGCCGAAGCGCGTGGCGTGGTAGAGGAAGAAATCGTGCAGCTCGTAGGGGCCGATGAGCTCCTCGGTGAGCTGCGCGGGCCCCTCGCCGTCGCCGCCGGGCACGAGCTCGGGGCTGACCGCCGTGGCGAGCACCTCGCGCAGCACGGGCACGACCTCCGGGCCGGCCGCGGCGCTGTCCGCGGCCCAGGCGATGAGGTGGCGGATCAGGGTCTTGGGCACCGAGGCGTTGACGGCGTAGTGGCTCATCTGGTCGCCCACGCCGTAGGTGCACCAGCCGAGCGCCAGCTCGGAGAGGTCCCCGGTGCCCAGCACGAGCGCGCCGTGGCGATTGGCCAGACGGAAGAGGTGGCTGGTGCGCTCACCGGCCTGCACGTTCTCGAAGGTGCGGTCGTAGAGCGGTTCGCCGTTCGCGAAGGGATGGCCGATGTCGCGCAGCATCTGCTCGCACGCGGGCCGGATGTCGAGCACCTGGGCGCTCACGCCCAGGGCCGCCATCAGGCGCTCGGCGTTGGCCAGGGTCGCGCGCGAGGTCGCGAAGCCCGGCATGGTGTAGGCGAGCACATTGCGACGCGGCCGCTGCAACCGGTCCATCGCGAGGGCCGCGACGAGCAGGGCCTGGGTCGAGTCGAGGCCGCCGGAGACGCCGATCACCAGGCGCTCGATGCCCGTGGCGGCCAGGCGCTGGGCGAGCGCCACGGTCTGGATCGAATACACCTCGGCGCAGCGTTCGTCGCGCTCCGCCGGGTCGGAGGGCACGAAGGGCGTCGGGTCGACGCGGCGCCCGAGCGCCAGGGGCGCGCGCCGGGGCTCGGAGGCGAAGGGCACGCGGCGGAAACTCGCCAGACGTTCGCCTTCGTCGGCGGCGCTGTCCCACAGGCTCGTCTGGCGCATGCGGTCGGCCGTCAGGCGCTCGAGGTCGACGTCGGCCAGGACGAGCTCGGCTCGCTCCGAGAAACGCGGCGCCTCGGCCAGCAGCCGCGCGTTCTCGTAGACCAGCGCCTGGCCGTCCCAGGCGAGGTCGGTGGTCGACTCCCCCTGCCCCGCGCTGGCGAGCAGGTAGGCGGCCACGCACTTGCCCGACTGCGCCTGGCACAGGGTGCGGCGCCAGTCGGCCTTGCCGATCGTGACGTTGGAGGCCGAGAGGTTCGCGAGCACGCTGGCCCCCGCCAGGGCCGCGCGGGTCGAGGGCGGGATCGGGACCCACAGGTCCTCGCAGATCTCGACCCCGAGCTCGAAGTTCGGGAGGTCGGTGCAGCGGAACAAAAGGTCGGCGCCGAAGGGCACGCGCGCGCCCAGGAGCTCGAGCTCGCCCCCGCGCGCGTCGCGGGCCGCGGCGAAGCGGCGCTTCTCGTAGAACTCGCGCTGGTTGGGCAGGTAGCTCTTGGGCACCACGCCCAGCACCGCGCCCGCGCCGAGCACCACCGCGCAGTTGAACAGCCGTCCGCCGCGCGCGAGGGGCGCGCCTACGATCAACAGGCCGCCCTCGCCGCGGGTCGCGGCCGCCAGGGTGGCCAGGGCCTCCTCCACGGCCGCCAGCAGGGCGCGCTGCCCGAAGAGGTCCTCGAGCGAGTAACCCGAGACCGAGAGCTCGGGTGTGACCAGCAGGCTGGCCCCGGCCTCCCGGGCCCGGCGCCAGAGGGCGCCGAGCTCGACCGCGTTGGCGGCCGGGTCGCCCAGGTGCACGCGCGGGACACCGGCCGCCACGCGCACCAGGCCCTGGGCGTGGAGGTCGAAGAAGTCGGGGCGGGCCGGGTCCATGGGGCGGGGTGCGGGGGTCCGCGGGCGCGTCGAGGGCCCGCGGGCTTTCCAGGGTAGCCGTTCCGCGGGCCGCGCTCACCGCCCGCCCGACCCGCCGTGGCCCCGCCCGGAACCCATAAACCTTCCGTGAGGGGCCAAGTTCATCCTTCCCCACATCACCGATCGATATATCTTGATCGAATGATCGCTCTGCCCACCGCCTCCCGGCTGCTCAAGGCCCTGGCCGACGAGACGCGCCTGCGGATCCTCGCCCTGCTCGGCCGGGAGGAGCTCACCTGCAGCGATCTGATGGAGATCCTGAACATGGGCCAGAGCCGGATCTCGACCCACCTCAACCTGCTCAAGGAGGTCGGCCTGGTCGCCGACCGGCGCGCGGGGCGGCGCAGCTTCTACGCGATCCAACCCGGCCCCCCCGCGGACCTGCTGGCGCGCGTGTTGGCGGAGAGCGAGGACGCATCCGAGTTCGAGGCCGATCGCGCCGGGCTCGATGCCCTGGTGCGGCGTCGGCGCGAGGAGTCGCGCTCCTACTTCGATCGCGTGGCCGCGGCCTTCGGCGAGGAGATCCTCCCCGGACGCACCTGGGAGGGCCTGGCGCGGGCGCTGATCCAACTCCTGCCGCGCGGGCGCTACGCCGACCTCGGCATCGGCGACGGCCTCCTGACGATGATGCTGGCCGAGGTGGCCGAGCGCGTCACCGCGGTCGACATCTCGCCCCGCATGTTGGCGCAGCTCGAACAACGCGCGCGACGCCAGGGGCTCACGAACATCGACCTCGTCGAGGCGGCGATCGACGCGCTGCCGTTGCCCGAACGGGCGTTCGACGCGGTCATCCTGTCCCAGGCCCTGCACCACGCCGAGTCGCCCGAACGCGCCCTGCGCGAAGCGCGGCGCGTGCTCGCGCCCGGCGGACGGCTGCTGGTGATCGACCTGCTCGCCCACGGCGAGGAGTGGGTGCGCGAGAAACTCGCGCACCGTCACCTGGGCTTCACCGAGCCCGAGCTCGAGGAGCTGCTGCGGGCCTGCGGCCTCGAGGGCGTGCGCGTGCAGCGCGCCGCGCGCGACCCCCAGCCTCCGCACTTCATGACCTTGATCGCGACCGGCAGCGCGCCCGCGGCCCCCGCGCCGGGCGCCACGCCGCCCTCCCCCACCCCCCAGCGCAAGACCAGGACCTCTGCCCCGTGAGCGAACCCGGCTCCACGACCACCCCGCGTCCCGCCTCACCGCCCTCGACCGCCGAGCAGCACCGCCACGGCGTGCGCGCGCGCCTCGAGGCCCTGCTCGCCGAGCGCATCCTCGTGCTCGACGGCGCGATGGGCACGATGATCCAGAGCCTGGGGCTCAGCGAGGCCGAGTTCCGCGGAGCGCGCTTCGCGCACCACGGTAGGCCCCTGCAGGGCGACAACGAGGTCCTGTGCCTCACCCAGCCCGAGCACATCGCCGCGATCCACGAACGGTTCCTGGCCGCGGGCGCCGACATCCTCGAGACGAACTCCTTCGGCTCGACCTCGATCGCGCAGGCCGACTACGGGCTCGAGGGCCTGGCCTACGAGCTGAATCTCGAGGCCGCGCGCATCGCGCGCCGCGCCGCCGACGCCTGGAGCGAGCGCACTCCCGATCGACCGCGCTTCGTGGCCGGCGCCCTGGGGCCCACCAACCGCACGCTGTCGCTCTCGCCGCGGGTGGACGAACCGGCCTACCGCGCGATCACCTTCGACGAGTTGGAGGCGGCCTACGCCGAGCAGGCCCGGGGCTTGGTCGACGGCGGGGTGGACATGCTGCTCGTCGAGACGGTCTTCGACACGCTCAACGCAAAAGCCGCGCTGGTCGCGATCCAGAGGGTCCTCGAGGAGCGCGACCTGGATCTGCCGATCCTGGTCTCGGTCGCCATCACCGACGCCAGCGGGCGCACGCTCTCGGGCCAGACCGTGGAGGCCTTCCTGGTCTCGATCTCCCACGTGCGGCCCTTCTCGGTGGGCGTCAACTGCTCGCTCGGGGCGACCGAGATGCGGCCCTACGTGGCCGAGCTGGCGGCCCTCGCGCCGACCTACGTCACCTGCTACCCCAACGCCGGCCTGCCGAATGCCTTCGGCGAGTACGACGAGGCGCCCGAGACCACCGGCCGCCTGCTGCGCGAGTTCGCGACCTCGGGCCTCTTGAACCTCGTCGGGGGTTGCTGCGGGACGACGCCCGAGCACGTCGCGCGGATCCGCGAGGCGGTCGCCGGCCTCCCCCCGCGCCCGCTCCCCGAGCCCGAGCGCGGCGTGACGCGTTTCAGCGGCCTCGAGGTGCTGGCCGTGCGCCCCGACTCGAACTTCCAGATGGTCGGCGAGCGCACCAACGTGACCGGCTCGGCGCGTTTCCGGCGCCTGATCGAGGAGCGGCGCTTCGACGACGCCCTCGAGGTCGCGCTCGACCAGGTGCGCGGCGGCGCGAACGTGCTCGACGTCAACATGGACGCCGGCCTGCTCGACTCCGAGCAGTGCATGACGACCTTCCTCAACCTGATCGCCACCGAGCCCGAGATCGCGCGGGTGCCGATCATGATCGACAGCTCGAAGTGGTCCGTGATCGAGGCCGGCCTGCGCTGCTTGCAGGGCAAGGGCATCGTCAACTCGATCTCCCTCAAGGAGGGCGAGCAGGATTTCCTCGAGAAGGCGCGCACCATCCGCCGTTTCGGCGCCGGTGTGGTCGTGATGGCCTTCGACGAGGTCGGCCAGGCCGACACGACCGAGCGCAAGGTCTCGATCTGCGAGCGCGCCTATCGCCTGCTCGTCGACCAGGTGGACTTCCCGCCCGAGGACATCCTCTTCGACCCCAACATCCTCGCCATCGGGACCGGGATCGAGGAACACGCGCGCTACGGCCTGAACTTCATCGAGGCCACGAGCCTGATCCGCGAGCGCTGCCCCGGCAGCCACGTCAGCGGCGGCGTCTCGAACCTCTCGTTCGCCTTCCGCGGCAACGACGCGGTGCGCGAGGCGATCCACTCGGCGTTCCTCTATCACGCCATTCGGGCCGGCATGGACTTCGGCATCGTCAACGCCGGCCAGCTCGAGCTCTACGAGAACGTCCCGCCGGCCCTGCTCGAGCGCGTCGAGGACCTGATCTTCGACCGCCGTCCGGACGCCACCGAGCGCCTGGTCTCCTTCGCCGAGGAGGTCAAGCACAAGGGCCGGCGCGAGACGGCCGACCTCTCCTGGCGCGAGGCCCCGGTCGCCGAGCGCCTGGCCTACGCGCTCGTGCACGGGGTCGTCGATCACATCGTGGACGACGCCGAGGAGGCGCGCCGCGAGCTCGGCCGTCCGCTGGACGTGATCGAAGGGCCGCTGATGAACGGCATGCGCATCGTCGGTGACCTGTTCGGCGCCGGGAAGATGTTCCTGCCGCAGGTCGTGAAGAGCGCGCGCGCCATGAAGAAGGCCGTGGCCTACCTCGAGCCCTTCATGGCCGCCGAGAAGGCCGAGGACCGCGCCCCGGCCGGCAAGATCGTGATGGCCACGGTCAAGGGCGACGTGCACGACATCGGCAAGAACATCGTGGGCGTGGTGCTGGGCTGCAACAACTACCGGGTGATCGACCTGGGCGTGATGGTGCCCACGGCCAAGATCCTGGAGACGGCCAAGGTCGAGGGTGCCGACATGATCGGGCTCTCGGGGCTGATCACGCCCTCGCTGGACGAGATGGTCGGCGTCGCGCGCGAGATGCAGCGCCAGGGCCTCGCGCTGCCGCTCCTGATCGGCGGCGCGACCACCAGCCGCCAACACACCGCGGTCAAGATCGCCCCCGTGTACGACGGGCCGGTCGTGCACGTGCACGACGCCTCGCGCTCGGTGAACGTCGTGGCGAGCCTGCTCGACGCCGAGCGCCGCCAGAGTTTCGGCGCCGAGACCCGTGGGGAGCAGGAGCGCCTGCGCGAGCTGTTCCGCGACAAGCAACAGAAGCCTCTGGTGAGCCTCGAAGCCGCGCGCGCCAACCGCACGCGCATCGATTGGGCCCCCGCGGACCTCTGCACCCCGCCCTTCCTGGGTCGGCGCGTGCTCGACTCGATCTCCCTGGCCGAGCTCGTGCCCTTCATCGACTGGACCTTCTTCTTCGCGGCCTGGGAGCTCAAGGGCAAGTACCCGCGCATCCTCGACGACCCCGAGCAGGGTGCCGCCGCGCGCGAACTGTTCGAGCAGGGCCGCGAGTTGCTCGAGCGCCTGATCCAGGGCGGGCGCCTGAGGGCGCGTGGGGTCTACGGCTATTGGCCCGCGGCCTCCGACGGGGACGACCTGCTGCTGTTCACCGATCCCTCGCGTACCGAGATCGCGGCCCGTTTCCCCATGCTGCGCCAACAGACGACCCACGACGGAGGCACCCCGAACCGCTGCCTGGCCGACTTCGTCGCGCCCCTCGAGAGCGGGCTCCCCGACCACGTGGGGGCCTTCGCGCTCACCGCGGGCCTGGGGGCCGACGAGTTGGCGCGCGAGTTCGAGCGCGAGCTCGACGACTACTCCGCGATCCTGGTGAAGGCCCTGGCCGATCGCCTGGCCGAGGCCTTCGCGGAGCTGCTGCACCAACGGGTGCGCCTGGAGTGGGGCCACCAGCGCGCCCCCCTGCCCCTCGAGGAGCTGCTGGCCGAACGCTTCCGCGGCATCCGCCCGGCCTTCGGCTACCCGGCCTGCCCCGACCACACTCCCAAGCGCACCCTCTTCGAGCTCCTGCGCGCCCCGGAGGTCGGCCTCGAGCTGACCGAGTCCCTGGCCATGTGGCCCGCCGCCAGCGTCAGCGGCCTCTACCTCGGCCACCCCGCCGCCCAGTACTTCACCCTGGGCCGCATCGAGCGCGACCAGGTCGAGGACTACGCCCGCCGCAGCGGCATGAACCGCCGCGAAGCCGAACGCTGGCTCTCCCCCTCCCTGGCCTACGACCCGGACTGACCCGCCGCTCCCAGCCCCGGGCCCCGAAGCCCGCCAGGAAGCCCCGCCTCGACCGGGGCTTCTCCGTTCACGGTGCCGCGCGTGCCTTCGCTCGAGAATCCCGACCCCGCAGCGGAGCCACTCCAACACCCCGGGCCGACTTGGACAATCCGCACCTTCCGTCACGTCGTGAGTGCCCGGCGGCTGGCAGGGATTCCCGCACATGGGACCGCGGCTCACGACCATCGCGCTCTCCCGGGTGATCGGATTGCCGTCCGGCCCACTGTGGATAACTCCGCCAGGCCGCCACCGCGGGCGAATGCGAACTACTCGCAAGCCCTTGCCGCAGGCCCACCTGGATCTGGAATCCGAACCGCGCACCAGCGCCGCGAGCTCGGCCCTCGACGGGCGGTCCTACGACTTCCCATTCCCTCCGCCCTCCGCGTCCGTCCCCCCCCGTCGAAGAACAGCCCAGATTTTCCAGCCATTCCTGGCCGCGCACACCCTCCTTCTCCTAGCCTCGGTCGGACGCTCGAGGGGAGGCGTTGGCGGGCCACCGCGTGGGGCGCGGTGGGCCCGGCCCCCGCACTCCTCCGGGCGGCACGGGGGATGTACCGCAGAGCATGGAGGGGTGGTTGGGAGCATCGTGGCGCTCGCAGGGCGCCCATCCGCGCCGGGCCGAGCGCATCTGCGCCGGCCCCGCGCCCACCTTCGCCCGCTCTCCCGACCCACGCCAGGCGCTGGCAGGGTCCCAACTCCCCGGAACCCCCGCTGCTCATTTCCAAGGGTCTCCATCCGGCATTTTCCTCCATGATCCACTCCGCTCTCGTCCGGCGCCTCTTGATCCTCCTACCGTCCGCCTTGCTCGCCCTGACCACTCCAGCCCATTCGTATCAGTCCTGCGACACGACGAATCTGTGCGGAGAATGCGATCACGCTGAGTTCGTTGCGCAGCAGGTCACCTTCGGGCCCGCGGTCGGCGGCTTCATCCAGACCCTCGAGCTGGGGGCACCGCCCCTGGCGCTGGCAGACAAAGTTCGGCGGATCGAGATCACCGCGACGGTCTCCATCGAGGATGTGTACGTCATCGCCGAGAATCTGGATTCGGAAAAACCCTGCCCCTGCCACCCGTTCGTTCCCGGCAGTTGGACCCTGGCGACCACTTACGAACTAATCAGCCCGTCGAACAACCTGTTCGCCATGGACCTGCTGGCATTTGGAGAAGACCTTCCCATCTTGGGCGTGTTCGATGGAGTGTCCATTCTCGACCCTCCGCACAGCCCACCCTTCGACCCGTGCACCGACCTAGAGTGCGACTCGTGCGCGGATCCCTGCGCTTGTGAATCCGGATACAGCTTCCGCGTTCCCCACCAGTCTTTCCAGCAGGTCACCGCATGCATCGAAGATCCCGCCGACATCAGCATTTGGATGCAACCCGTACTGGAGGGCTTCGACTCCACCTACTTCGATTTCGCTAACATTGTCGCATTCGACCTCGACACGGGCTGTGGGTTGTTGGCGCATGCCCACCAGGCGAAGATCAGCCTGGTGTTGGAGGCCACGTACTTCTACTGCCCGAGCCCACCTCCAGTGGCGGAAGGCGACTCGGCCCAGACTTGCGAGAACACGCCGGTCTCGGTGAGCTTGCTGCACAACGACGCCGCTGCCCCGGGGCGCATCTTGGACTGCACTTCGATCACGACGGGCGCGGTGCAGCCCCAGGGCGCAGGCATGGTGGTCCTGACCTGTGACACGCGGCCCGCATGCTGCCAGTCTCAGGATCGATGCGAGGGTCCGCACCCCGCATGCACGCTCCCCTACGACACGTGCACGGGCGACCACGATGTCCTGTTCGTCCCCGCACCTGGCTTCCAGGGGATCGCGTCCTTCCTCTACAGCGTCGCGGATGACCTTGGGTGCCGCTCGAACGAGGCCCTGGTCGAGATCTTGGTCCTCGCTGCCCCCACCGCCACGGACGATCTGGCATCGACCTGCAGTGGCGACAGCATCTTTGTCCACGTGCTCGGCAACGATCTGCCGGGGGATCGGCCGATCGTCCCGAGTACCCTGCAGATCGTCGGCTCGCTGAACCCGAGCGTGGGCACGGCCAGCGTGGTGAGCGGCTGCTCCGCGGGCCTGGGAAGTGGCTACTGCATCCTGTTCGTACCCGCCGATGGCTTCGAGGGAGTGGCGGAGTTTCAGTACTCGGTTCGGGACGATGCTTGCTGCCTATCGACGGCCACCGTTCAGGTGCAGGTGCTGCCGCGGCCCAAGGTCCCTATCGTGCAGCGGGCCATCTGCCAGGGCGATTCCCTCGAGCTCGATCTACTGGAGGGTCGGAGCGGGGGCAGGGAGGCCGGACCCCCGAAGTCGGTCTCGCTCTGCAATCCGCCAGCGTCCCAATACGGCTCGGCCTGGCTCGAGGGTTCGGTCCTGCACTACCTGCCGGATCCTGGGCCCTGCGACGTGACCGAGGTGCTCTACTACCGCGTCACCGACGGAGCGGGCTGCCACTCGGACTGCACGCCGATCGAGATCACGATCCACTGCAATCCGATCGCTCGACCGGACTTCGTCGTCAAGCAACCGGGCAGCAGCGACCCGATCTGGATCGACGTGTTGGCGAACGACGACGCCACCACGTTCCCGCTGGATCCGTGGGCGCCCGAGAAGCACAGCGACCCCTCCCACGGCACGGCCGAACGCCAACCCGACGGCCGCTTTCTCTACACCCCGAACTCCAACTTCCCCGGTACCGACTCCTTTACCTACCGGATCTGGGACACGTTCGGCTGCGAAGCCTTGGCCAAGGTGACCATCACCGAGGAGTGCCCGACGGTCGTGAACCACCGCCGGCCGGCCTCGCTCCTGCTCTACCCGATGTTCGACAACCGCCTCGGCACGGTGACGGTGATCTCGGTGACCCAGACCGGATGGTCCGGGCTGGGACAGGGCGACATCCAGGTCCACTTCGTCTACCGCGAGGAGTCGGACTGTTCCCCCTTCAATCGGGCGGAGCTCCTGACCCCCAAGGACACCCTGACCCTGATCACGAACGCCCATGCGCCTGATCCGGAGCGCGGCTACGTCTACGTCTACGCCCGCTGCCCGCTGAGCGAGCAACCCGTGGTCTCGAACACCCTCGTTGGGCAACTCCTTGTGGTCGACGGCATCGAGAGCCTCTCGTTCAGCGTCAACCCCTTCGGTTACCGGGGCATCGGAGACCCGAGTCAACTCGACTCGGCGTGCGGGCTGCCCCTCACCGACCTAGACGGGGACGGGGTGCGGGACCTCGACAACCTGGAGTACGAGTTGGCCCCGGACCAGATCCTGATCCCGCGCTTCATGGGCCAGGGCGGCGGGTTCCACAGCGAGCTGATCCTGATCGGCCTGACCGGTCGGGCCTTCTCGACGACGATCGACTTCCTCGTCTACAACGACAACGAGGAGGTCTTCAGCACGGAGTACACCTTCCGCTGCTGGGAACGCACGCCCCTGCTGTCGATCTCCGGCATCTTCTCCAATGCCTTCCTGAAGACCACCAACCACGCGCGGAACGAGATCTTCGACGGATCTCCCGACGAGTCCCCGTGGGAGTCGGGCTGGATCCGGCTCGACGGAGGCGTGGCGGTCTCGGACCTGGTGAGCATCTCCGATCCGGCCTTCTTGGCTGTCCTGATCGAGCGCACGCCTGACGGGCGCTTCGTGGCCGACCTGCCGTGGGAGCATTGCACTCAATTCGGGGGTGCGCTGCTGCGCTCGGGCCCTCTGTTCGACTGAAAGGCACAGCGCGATCCCCTGACCATCGACGATCGAGGGCGGGGGATCGCGTGGGGGTGGAGAGGCGACCGAGCCTTCAGGGCATGACCCGCAGGCGACCGTAGTCCGCGGTCAGGCGTCGCTGGCTGCGCACCACGCCCTGGAAGAACAGCTCGTCCCCGGGCTGGTATCCGGGCGGGACCGCGACCTCGATCGCGACCAGACCCCGGTCGTCCGCCACTCCCTGCCCCGCGAAGGCGTAGCTTCCCGGCGCGAGGTAGAGTGTCCCAGCGCCCGGGATCACCAGCGGCGGATCGGCCAGGATTCGGGAGCGCAGGACGTTCACGACGGCTCCGGGATCGGCCCGCAGGTGCACTTCCACGGAGCCCGTGGAGCGGGCCGTCCCACGGGGGATCAGGTCGCGCTCAGCCAGGTCGAACACATCGATGCGGGAACCCTGGATCAGCGCGTCTTGGTGACCCTCGCGGGCGGCCAACACGACCCGACGGCCGTCCGCCGATAGGTCGACGTCCAAGGCCGAGCCCTGGACTCTACCCTCGAACACCAAGCTCCAGCGCCCGCTCCCATCCCGGGCGAAGACCAGCAGCTCCGGGGCCTGGCCGCTCTGATCCCCGCTCGTCGCCAGGGCGAAGTGAGTCTCCTGCGCGGCGAGTTCGAGATCGACTGCACGCAGCGAGTACTGCCCGTCGCCGACCACGACGTACTCGAACTCGAGCTGGCTCGGCGTCGCCCCCAGGTCGAAGACCCGCGCCGCGACCCGTGAGGGCAAGGGCGCTCCCTCGAGCGGTAGGTCGAACGCCGCGAACAACCGGCGGCCATCGTGGGAGAGACGCAGGTCCTTCAGGGTGCCGCCGCCTCCAAGTGGAACGTCCGGCAGCGCCACATACCCTGTCCCCTGACGCCGAAACCGCTCCAGAGCCCCGCCACTGGTGTACTTGACGACGAGCCGGCCGTCCTCGCTGAGAGCTCCCGCCATCGGATAGCCGGAGAAGTTCGTGTGCTCGTGCAACAGGACACCGTTGTGCGCGTCCACGATCACCGTCCGCATCTGGCTCATGCACAGCACGGTGGACCCGTCCCGACTGATCCGTACGACCTTGGGATCGCCGTACAACTCGAGTTCCATGTAGGAGTGCTCGGCGGTGGCGGCAGGGCGCCAGGTGATCAGCCCGCTCCGACCGCCAGGCGCCGGATGACACCACGCGGCGACCACGTCTCCTGACTCGGAGACCAGGGCACTCCCCTTTCCACCGGCCACCACGAACGGGAATGGGAGCGTGCGCTCCAGCTGCAATCCGTCGCGATACACCCGCAGCTCGGGTTGCTTCACCGAGTAGAAGTCGGTCCGGTAGATGTGGAACGCGACCGCCCGGTCGCCCGTGCGCGCGAGTGCGACGCTGCCGCTCTCGGCGTGATAGGCGTAGTTGTCCTGCCAACTGGGCGCGCCCGGGTCCGTGGCGGTGGCGGAGTAGAGTTGCGTCGCCGGCGCGAAGCCCATCTTGTTGGTCAGGATCTGGGCGCCGTGATTCCCGATCGCGACGACGCGGCCGACGTTGCCCGTCCCACCGCTGGCGTGGGTCCACAGGCGGCCGGCGCGGACGAGGCCGACGGTGGGGTCGCTCTGTTGGGCGGCGGCGAGGCTGGCCAGCGCGAAGGCGACCAGGGCCGTCTGGCCGTTACGGACGGCGCGCCGGGTACGCGGCGCGCGGGAGTGGAGGGTCATGGGTCCTGCCCGGTGCTGGAGATCGGGATCGGGGCCCGGCCGAGCTCCCCCAGCGGCCGCGAGGTCCCGACGCCCTTGCCCCGGCGTCCGGACGGTCCCGGGGCAGGTTTCGGCCTGCGCCTACAGGCGCCTGGACTGGATTTGAGAGTTCCTTCTGGTTGCCACTGCGGCGCCCTGGGGGGGCAGGATCAGGGGGCGGTGGAGGGCGCGCCATCCACAAGCCTATCACCCGCGTCGGGACGCTCCGAGGCGGCGCTAGACTCTGCGCCCCATGACCCGCCCCTCCCCTCGCGTGCTCGTCGTCGGCGGCGGGGTGATCGGGCTCTCCGCGGGGGTGCGGCTGCGCGAGGAGGGGTTCGGGGTCGAGCTGTGGGCGCGCGAGCGCGCCGAACGCTGCGTGTCGGGGGTCGCGGCGGCCCTGTGGTACCCCTACCACGCGCGGCCGGTGGAGCGGGTGCGGGCCTGGGGGGCGGCCGCGTGGCGGCGCTTCGTCGAGCTGGCCGAGGAACCCGCGAGCGGCGTGCGCATCCTCGAGGGATTCGAGTTCGGGCCCAGCGCCCAGGAGGTCCCCTGGACCACGCCCGGGGGCCCCGCGGTGCGGGACGCGCGGTCCGAGGAGCTGCCGGCGGGCGAGCGGCGCGGCATCGCCTGGCGCCTGCCGGTGATCGAGATGCCGCTCTACCTGGCCTGGCTGCGCCGGCGCTTCGTCGCGCTCGGAGGGCGCTACGTCGAGCGCGAGGCCCAGAGCCTCGAAGAGGCCCTCGAGGCCTGCGACGTCGTCGTGAACGCCACCGGCCTCGGCGCGCGGGAGCTCGCCGGCGACCCGGAGATGTTCGCCATCCGCGGCCAGATCCTGCGGGTGGCCCGGGAAGGCGCCGAACGCGCGTTGGTCGACGATCGCGACCCCGCCGGGCTGACCTACGTCGTGCCGCGCTCGCGGGACGTGATCCTGGGCGGAGTCGCCGAGGAGGGCGTCGAGGACCTGGCCGTCGACCCCGAGCAGACGCGGGCCATCCTCGCGCGCTGCGCGGCCCTCGACCCGAGCCTGGCGCGCCGCGAGGTGCTCGAGGTCAAGGTCGGCCTGCGGCCCGGACGCACGACGGTGCGGCTCGAGGCCGAGCGGCGTGGCGACAAGCTCCTGGTGCACGACTACGGCCACGGCGGCGCGGGCGTCACGCTCTCCTGGGGCTGCGCGGACGAGGTCGTCGAGCTCGTGCGACGCTTCCTGCGGCGCTGAGCGAGCTCGGAGCACGCGCTCAACCGCCGCGCTTGTGCATCTCGAGGTGCGGGTTGGAGCGCAGCTCGTCGATGTCGGCCAGTGGCGCGCGCCCCGCAGCGAGCAGGCGCTCCTCGGCACCCCGGTCGGTGCGTTCGCTCCAGCGTCCGGCGACGAGGTCTGCGAGCTCGGCGCGTGTCGCACCCGCTCGCAGCGGAGCGCGCAGATCGCGGCCGGTGCGCGCGTAGAGGCAGGTGTACCACATGCCGTCGGCCGTGAGCCGACTGCGGTCGCAGGCGCCGCAGAAGGGCGCGGTGGTCGAGGCGATGATCCCGAACACCAGGCCGTCGGGCAGACGGAACCGTTCGGCGGGTGCGCTGCCGCGGCCCGCGAGGGGCGTCGGCGCGCCGTAGTGCTCGGTCAGCAGCGCGAGCAGCTCGGCCTGCGGGACGACGTCCGCCGCGCTCCAGCCGGTCGCACCGCCGACGTCCATGTACTCGATGAAGCGCAGCTCGGCGTCGATCGAGCGCGCGTATTCGAGTAGCGGGACCAACTCGTCGTCGTTGCGGCCGCGCAGCACGACGGTGTCGAGCTTGAGCTGCTCGAAGCCCGCCGCGCGCGCCGCGTCGATGCCGGCCAGCACGCGGGCGTGGTCGGGCCGGCGTGTGAGGGCCTCGAAGCGCGCCGGGTCGAGGGTGTCGAGGCTGACCGTCAGGCGCCGCAGGCCCGCGGAGCGCAGGCCCGCGGCCTGATCGGCGAGCAGCAGGCCGTTGGTCGTCAGGGCCAGGTCCACCAAACGCGGATTGGCGGCCAGCAGCTCGATCAGGCGTCCGAGGTCGCGGCGCAGGAGCGGCTCGCCCCCCGTGAGGCGCACCCGGTCGACCCCGGCGTCGCAGAAGGCCTCGACCAGGACGGCGAGCTCCTCGAAGGAAAGCAGGTCCGCCCGGGGCAGCCAGGCGTAGCTCTCCTCGGGCATGCAGTACGCACAGCGCAGGTTGCAGCGGTCGGTGACGGAGAGCCGCAGGCTGCGCAGCGCTCTCCCGCGGGCGTCGAGGGGGCCCATGCGAGGGTCCCGCACGGTAGCCCCGGGGCGGCGGGTCACCAAGGCGACCCCCCCTGTCGACCCCCAGGCGCCCATCCAGGGCGGACACGAACCTTCCGCGGGCTAGAGATTTTGGTTGAAGGATCCCCCGCCCGGGGTCAGACTTCGCCGATATGGGACCGCGATGGTCCCGTTTGCCCGACCCCGATGATCCGCCTCTCCCGCGAAGTCGACTACGCGCTGGTGCTGTTGGCCCAGATCGCCCGCGCCCAGCACCCCGGCGCGGAGGTCGGGTCGACCGAGGGCGCGCATCCCGCCTCCGCCCCGCCCCCCCTGCCCGAGCACCCCAGCGCCCGCAGCCTCGCCCAGGCCACCGGCCTGCCGGCCCCCATGGTGGGCAAGGTGCTGAAGACCCTCGCGCGGGGCGGCCTGCTCGAGTCGCGCCGCGGCGCCCTGGGCGGGTACGCCCTGGCCCTTCCCCCCGACGAGATCACGATCGCCGGCATCGTGCAGGTGCTCGAGGGCCCCATCGGCCTGACCGACTGCAGCCCCGGCAGCGAGCGCTCCTGCGACTTCGAGGAGCGCTGCCCCGTGCGCGGCCCGGTGGTGCGCCTCAACGCCGTCATCCGCCAAGCCCTCGAGGACGTCACCCTGACGCAGATCGTCTCCAACGGCCGACCGCTGCCCCGTCCCAAGGGTCCCGAACGGACCGTGCCGGTGCGCGCCTGACGCGCCCATCCAGATCGACATGAGCTCCAGCACGCAGAACCAGGGCATCCAGGACCTCGTCTCCAAGGAGTACGAGCACGGCTTCGTGACCGACATCGAGGCCGACGCCATCCCGGCCGGGCTCGACGAGTCGGTCGTGCGCCTGATCTCCTCCAAGAAGCAGGAGCCCGAGTGGTTGCTCGAGTGGCGCCTGAAGGCGTTCCGGCACTGGCAGACGATGGAGGTCCCGCAGTGGGCCTACGTGCAGCACCCGCCCATCGACTACCAGTCGATCGTCTACTACTCGGCGCCCAAGCAGAAGAAGCAGCTCGACAGCCTGGACCAGGTCGATCCCGAGCTGCTCGCCACCTACGAGAAGCTCGGGATCCCGTTGCTGGAGCAGAAGATGCTCGCCGGCGTCGCGGTCGACGCGGTCTTCGACTCGGTGTCGGTGGCGACGACCTTCAAGGCCAAGCTGGGCGAGCTCGGGATCCTCTTCTGCTCCTTCTCGGAGGCCGTGCGCGAACACCCCGAGCTGGTGAAGAAGTGGCTGGGCTCGGTCGTGCCCTACACGGACAACTACTACGCGACCCTCAACTCGGCGGTCTTCAGCGACGGGTCGTTCGTCTACATCCCCAAGGGCGTGCGCTGCCCGATGGAGCTCTCGACCTACTTCCGCATCAACGCCGCCAACACCGGGCAGTTCGAGCGCACGCTGATCGTGGCCGACGAGGGCAGCTACGTCAGCTATCTCGAGGGCTGCACCGCGCCGATGCGCGACGAGAACCAACTGCACGCCGCGGTGGTCGAGCTGGTTGCCCTCGACGATGCCAAGATCAAGTACTCGACGGTGCAGAACTGGTACCCCGGCGACAAGGAAGGCCGCGGGGGCATCTACAACTTCGTCACCAAGCGCGGCGCCTGCCAGGGCCGGCGCTCGCACATCTCCTGGACCCAGGTCGAGACCGGTTCGGCGATCACCTGGAAGTACCCGAGCTGCCTGCTGCTGGGCGACGACTCGGTGGGTGAGTTCTACTCGGTCGCGCTGACCAACAACTTCCAGCAGGCCGACACGGGCACGAAGATGATCCACGTGGGCAAGAACACCCGCAGCACGATCATCTCCAAGGGCATCTCGGCCGGCCACGGGCAGAACACCTACCGCGGCCTGGTGAAAATCGGCAAGGGCGCCGAGAACGCGCGCAACTACTCGCAGTGCGACTCGCTGCTGATGGGCGAGCGCTGCGGCGCGCACACCGTGCCCTACATCGAGGTCGCCAACCCCACGGCACAGATGGAGCACGAGGCCTCGACCTCGAAGATCGGCGAGGACCAGCTCTTCTACTGCCGCCAGCGGGGCCTCTCCGCCGAGGACGCCGTCTCGATGATCGTGAGCGGCTTCTGCAAGGAGGTCCTGAGCGAGCTCCCGATGGAGTTCGCGGTCGAGGCCCGGAAGCTCCTGGGCGTCTCCCTGGAAGGCTCGGTGGGCTGAACCCCACCCCACCGCACCGCACGCACCCCGATCCGGAATCCGAAGGAAGAGCCGACGTGGAACCCATCCTGCGCATCCAGAACCTGCACGCCTCGGTCGACGGCAAGCCGATCCTCAAGGGCATCGACCTCGAGCTATTGCCCGGCGAGGTGCACGCCATCATGGGCCCCAACGGCTCGGGCAAGAGCACCCTCGCGCACGTGCTCGCGGGCCGCTCGGGCTACGAGATCACCGACGGCCAGGTGCTCTACAAGGGCCAGGACCTCCTGGCGCTGGAGCCCGAGGTGCGCGCCCGCGAGGGCGTCTTCCTCGCCTTCCAGTACCCGGTCGAGATCCCGGGCGTGAACAACTCCTACTTCCTGCGGGCCGCCCTCAACGCCGTGCGCAAGCACCGCGGACAGCAGGAGCTCGACGCGATGGAGTTCCTGACCCTGGTGAAGAAGCGCATGGCCGAGCTGGAGATGCCGGCCGAGCTGCTGCAGCGGCCGGTCAACCAGGGCTTCTCGGGCGGCGAGAAGAAGCGCAACGAGATCCTGCAGATGGCCGTGCTCGAGCCCGACCTCGCGATCCTCGACGAGACCGACTCGGGGCTCGACATCGACGCCCTGCGCCTGGTGGCCGAGGGGGTCAACACGCTCAAGCAGGAGCACCACGCCGTGCTGGTCGTGACCCACTACCAGCGCCTGCTCGACTACCTCGTGCCCGATCGCGTGCACGTGCTCTCGGCCGGGCGCATCGTGCGCTCGGGCGGCAAGGAGCTGGCCCTCGAGCTCGAGCAGAAGGGCTATGGCTGGCTGACCGGCGAACCCGCGGCGGCCGCCCGCAGCTGAGCCCGGCATGGAGCGCGCCCCGATGGTCACCACCTATCCCGTCCACCCCACCCCCGCCGGCACGACGGCGACCGCGACCGACTTCGTCGCGCTCTCCGAGCGTCTCCAGCGCGGCGCGCCGGCCCCCCGCGCGGCGCTCCTCGAGCGCTCGCGCGCCGCGTACCAACGACTGGGGCTGCCCGATCGGCGGCACGAGGACTGGCGCTACGCGAGCCTCGCGCCCCTGGCCCGCGGCCGCTACGAGCTCGCCCCCAGCCCGCCCGAGGCCCCCGACCGTGACGCCCTGCGACGCGCCTTCGTCGGCGGCGCGGAGGTGCTGCGGCTCGTGTTCGTCGACGGACACTTCGACCCGACGCTCTCGAGCCCCGGCGCGGACCGGATCGGGCTCGGCCTGCTCGACGCGGCCCTCGCGGCGGATGCGTCCAGCGACCTCGGCCTGGGTCCGGTGGTCGACGGCGTCGAGGCCCTCGCGGGGTCGCTCCTGCAGGAGGGCGCCGCCCTGTACGTCCCGCGCGGCGTCACCCTCGGGACCCCGATCCAGATCGTGCACGCCGTGGCGGCCGCTCGCCCGGACGCGCTCGTCGCTCCGCGCAGCCGCATCGTGCTCGCGGAGGGCGCCGCGGCGAGCGTGCTCGAGACCTACGTCCACCTGGGGAGCGGCGCGAGCCTGGCGCTGCCCCTCGCCGAGCTCGTGCTGGGCCCCGGCGCGCGCCTCGAGCACCACCGCCTGGCGCTGGGCGCACGGGCCGGTCTGCACCTGGCGACTACGCGCGCGCGCCTGGAGCGCGGCGCGTCGCTCGAGTCGGGCTCGTACGCCTTCGGCGGGGCCCTGACGCGCGAGCGCATGACGGTCGAGCTCGCCGGCGAGGGCGCCGAGTGCACCCTGCGCGGGCTCTACACGGCCCGGGGCGAAGGCCACGCCGACTGCGACCTCCTGGTCGACCATCAGGTCCCCCACGCCACCAGCCGCCAGGAGTACCGCGGCTTGCTCGACGGCCGCGGCCGCGGCAGCTTCCACGGGCGGGTCATCGTGCGGCCGGGCGCCCAGAAGGCCCTGGCGCGGCAGTCGAACCGCAATCTGCTGCTCTCGCGCGAGGCGCGCGCCGACACGCGCCCCCAGCTCGAGATCTTCGCCGACGACGTGCAGTGCACCCACGGCGCGACGATCGGCCAACTGGACGCCGACGCGCTCTTCTACCTGCGCTCGCGTGGCCTGGACGAGACCTTCGCCCGCGGCGTCCTGGCCCACGGCTTCGCGGCCGAGGTCGTGCAGCACCTCCCGTGGACGGCCCTGCGCGAACGCGTGGAGAGCGAGCTCGAGCGCTTCCTCGTGGGCGACGGCGACGCGGCGCGGGAGCGGGTGCGATGACGGTCCGCACCCGAGCCGGCGCCGCCGCGGACCCCACGCCTTACGACGTCGACGCCCTGCGGGCCGACTTCCCGGCCCTGCACCAGGAGGTCCATGCCAAGCCCCTGGTCTACCTCGACAACGCCGCCACGACCCTCAAGCCGCGGGCGGTGCTCGACGCCCTGGCCGGCATCTACGAGCGCGACTGCGCCAACATCCACCGCGGCGTGCACACCCTCAGCATGCGCGCCACGGACGCCTTCGAGGGCGCTCGCACGCGCCTGCAGCGCTTCCTGGGCGCCGCGAAGCGCTCGGAGATCGTCTTCGTGCGCGGCGCGACCGAGGGCATCAACCTGGTGGCCCAGAGCTACGGCCGCGAGCGCCTGCGCGCCGGCGACGAGATCCTGATCACGCACCTCGAGCACCACTCCAACATCGTCCCCTGGCAGATCCTGTGCGGGCAGACGGGGGCCGTGCTGAAGGTGGCCCCGATCGACGACTCGGGCGCGGTGATCCAGGAGGAGTACCGGAGTCTGCTCGGCGAACGCACGCGCATCGTGGCGATCGCCCACGTCTCCAACGCCCTGGGCACGGTCAACCCGGTGGCCGAGATGGCCGCGGCGGCCCACGCGGTCGGCGCGGTGGTGCTCGTCGACGGTGCCCAGGCCGCGCCCCACGCTCGCGTCGACGTCCAGGCCCTGGGGGCCGACTTCTACGTGGTCTCGGGGCACAAGCTGTACGGCCCCACCGGCATCGGCGTGCTCTACGGCCGCGAGGAGCTGCTCGAGGCGATGCCCCCCTACCAGGGCGGAGGCGACATGATCCGCTCGGTCACCTTCAGCGAGACGCTCTACAACGAGCTGCCGTTCAAGTTCGAGGCCGGCACGCCGCACATCGCGGGCGCGGTGGGCCTGGGCGCGGCGGTGGAGTACCTGGAGGGCGTGGGGCTCGAGCGCATCGCGGCCCACGAGCACGCCCTGCTCGAGCACGGGACGCGTATGCTGCGGGCCGAACCCGACGTGGTCCTGATCGGCACCGCGCCCGAGAAGGCCGCCGTGCTCTCCTTCCGCCTCGCCGGCGTGCACCCGCACGACGTGGGCACGATCCTCGACCAGGAGGGCATCGCGATCCGCACCGGCCACCACTGCGCCCAACCGGTGATGGAGCGCTTCGGCGTGGCCGCCACGGCACGCGCGTCCCTGGGCCTCTACAACACCTTCGAGGAGCTCGACGCCCTCTTGGAAGGGCTGCGCTCGGTGCGCAAGATCTTCGGCCCATGAGCGAGATCGACGAGCTCTACCAGGAGGTCATCCTCCACCACAGCAAGGCGCCGCGGAACTACGGCGCGCTCGCGAACCCCAGCCACGTCGCCGACGGGTACAACCCGCTGTGCGGCGACAAGCTGCACCTCGCGCTCGAGGTGCACGAGGGCCGCATCGACGACGTGCGTTTCCAGGGCGATGGCTGCGCGATCTCGACCGCCAGCGCCTCGGTCATGACCGACCTCGTCAAGGGCAAGGGCGTGGACGAGGCGCTGCGCATGTTCGGAGCCTTCCACGCCCTCGTCACCGGCGAACCCGCCGCGCCGGACGCGCCCGAGCTCGGCAAGCTCGAGATCTTCGCCGGCGTCCAACGTTTCCCCGCGCGCGTCAAGTGCGCCATGCTCGCCTGGCGCACCCTCGAGGCCGCCCTCGAGCGCGGCGGCACGGTCAGCACCGAATGAACCCCACGGAGGCCCGATCCATGCAATCCCTCGACCACGACGCACCGGAGCCGCGCCCCGCCGCGGACCAGAGCGCGGACGCGCCGGGCTCCGCCGACTCGCTGCACGAGCGCGCCGTGAAGGCGGTGCAGACCGTGTACGACCCGGAGATCCCGGTCGACATCTACCAACTCGGCCTGATCTACGAGATCCGGATCGAGGATCCCGGCGACCGCCTGAGGGTCTCGATGACCCTGACCTCGCCCACCTGCCCCGCCGCCGGTTCGTTGCCGGGCGAGGTGCAGGCCAAGCTCCAGAAGCTCGAGGGGGTGCGCGAAGTGCAGGTCGACCTCACCTGGGACCCGCCGTGGAGCCCGGACATGATGTCCGAAGCCGCCAAGCTTCAGCTCGGCGTGATGTGAGCCGCGCGCACCGAGCGCACCACGGACGCGACCCGGACCCCCGCCATGGCGGAGGCCCGGGTCGCTCGACTTGGGCGGGGGCGGACGGTCCGGGACCGCCCGTCACTTCTTCAGGTCGGTCAGCGCGCGCTCCGCGTCCCGAGCCGCCCCGGTGGCGGGGAACTGGGCGACGATCTCGCCCAGGCGTTTCTCGATGCGCGGGATGTCGCCCTTCTTGATCCGGCCTCCCATCAGGCGCCGGACCTCCTTCTGCGCGGTCAGCACGGCCTGCGCCTGCCGATCGTCCTTGAGGCGCGCGAGCAGGACCTTGATCTCGTCGACCGCGGGCAGGCCGGAGAACTCCTTCTCCATGCTCTTGCCGCGTTCTTCGACGGAGAACCAATCCCCGCTCTCGGCCGCGGCCTTGAGGCCCGCCAGACGACCCTGGACCAGGCTCTCGAGGGCCGTGGCGATCGCGGATCCACCCTCGCCCAGGGCGCGGGCCTCCTCGATGGCCTTGGAGAACTGGCGCTTCTGCACCGCCTGGCGCACCTTGCGCGCCGAGTCGGGCCAGGCCCACAGGGGCTCGGTGAGCGCCCCCGCGAGGCTCTTCTCGAGCACGTCCGTGGGCAGGCTGCTCGGATGCCCCTTCCACACCACCGTGCCGGTGGCGTCGATCAGCACGGCGTGCGGGATGCCGCTCACGCCGAAGAAGCTCTGGATCTTGCCGCCCTTGTCGTAGGCGTAGGGGTACTTGGCCCCTTTGCTCTCGATCCATTTCTCGGTGTCACCCTTGCCTTCACCGGTCACGCCGATGATCGACAGCCCCTTGCTCTCGTACTCCCGGTGGAGTTCGTTCGCCTTGGGGACCGCCGTTCCGCAGGGGCCTCACCAGTACGCGAAGAACTCGAGCAGGACCGCGCGGCCGACGAAGTCGTCGTAGGACTTGGCCTCGGTCTGCGCGAAGTCGCTGAGCTCGAGCGTGCCGATGCTCGAGCCGACGTCCTGGGCCGGTGCGGCCAGGGACAGGGCGACGAGCAGGGCCGGCGCCAACAGGGTTCGGGTCAGGTTCATGAAGGATCTCCGGTGCGGGGGTCGCCCGTGTGGGAAGGGCATCCTGCCAGGCGAACGCACTCGCCGCCAGGGCAGCCCCGCCTCTGGCCGCCCCGTCGCAGGCCATACGCGGGCCATACGCCGGAGGGGCGGCCGGGGCCGGGGCGAATCACTCGTACAGGAGGAACGGGGCGCGCTCGGCGCGGAAACTCGCCACGTCGGCGGCCCAGACGGACGGGAGGGCGGCCGGATCGGTGGCCAGGCGCAGCGCGCGCCAGGCCTCGAACGAACGGGCGCGGTCGAGCAGGCGCGCGACCTCGAACTCGTCGGCGAAGAGGCGCTCGAGCCACCAAGCGATGGTGAAGCCCGTGCGCGGGCCCTCGAAGGCGCGCGGGTCGGTGAGGGTCAGGGCGATGCCGGAGCAGCGCTCGCCAGCGAAGGTGGCCTCGTCGGGCGTGAAGGCGAGGGGCGTGAAGCGCACGCCCGGGAGGCCGGCGCCCTCGAGGGCCGCCGCCAGGAGCTCGCCGTCGATCCAGGGCGCGCCCAGGCGCTCGAAGGGAGCCGGCGTGCCGCGCCCGACCGAGACGTTGGCCGCCTCGAGCAGGCCCAAGGCGGAGTAGAGGATCGCTTGGGTCGGCGTGCGCAGGTTCGGCGAGGGCGCGATCCACCCGAGGTCCGTGTCCGCGAAGGACATCCCCCGCGACCAGCCTTCGAGGGGCACGACGTCGA
This sequence comes from uncultured Planctomycetaceae bacterium, assembly GCA_964394665.1. Lineage (GTDB taxonomy): Bacteria > Planctomycetota > UBA1135 > UBA1135 > CAYMYN01. The sequence continues at coordinate 66,299 of CAYMYN010000019.1, read as the reverse complement.
GCTCGCAGGCGACGCCGTAGCGACCGCGGAAGAGGCGCGCCAGCTCCCCCACCGTCAGGCCGTGCACGAAGGGGATCGGGCGGTAGGAGATGAACGCCAGGCGCTCGGGGTCGGCCCGCGGGCCGTCGACGACCAGGCCCCCCAGCGGGTTGGGCCGGTCGAGCACGACGACGCGCACGCCGCGCCGGCCGCACTCCTCCATCAGGTAGCCCAGGGTCGTCGCGTAGGTGTAGATGCGCACGCCGGCGTCCTGCACGTCGAAGAGCACCGCGTCGAGGTCCGCCAGCATCCCGTCGGTCGGGCGCCGGGTGGCGCCGTAGAGGCTGTGGACCGCGAGGCCCGTGGCCGCGTCGCGGCCGTGGTCGACCGCGCCCTCCTGGTCCGCGGCCAGCCCGTGCTCGGGGGAGAGGATGCGCACGAGCTCGACGCCCTCGGCGGCGTGCAGGAGATCGATCGTGCGCCGCCCCGAGCGATCGACGCCGGTGCGGTTGGTGAGCAGCGCCACGCGTCGGCCGCGCAGGCGCGCGAAGTCCTCCGCCGCCAGCACGTCGACGCCGCAGCGCACGCTGGCGCGCTCCGCGGCCGCGCTCTTGCGCCCTGCGTCCGCCGGCGTCTCACCCGCGCGGGATCGGATCTCGGCGCCGCGCGGACCGAGCAGCGCCTCGCCCACGAGGGTCGCCAGGTCGCGGCGCAGCTCGAGCACGCGCCCCTCGCCGGAAGGGTGCAGGCGGCTGGCGAGGATCACGAGATAGGCCCCGCTCCCCGGGTCGAGCCACAGCGAGGTGCCGGTGAAGCCCGTGTGCCCCAGCGAGCGACCGCGCGGGAAACGGCTCCCGCGGGCCGAGGCGTAGGGCGTGTCGACGTCGAAGGCCAGCGTGCGCCCACCGCTGCCGTCGGGCAACCAGCTCGGCGCGAGCATGGCCTCCACGCTGCCGCGCGCCAACACGCGCCGGCCGTCCAGGACCCCGCCGCCGAGCACCATCCGGCACCAGCGCGCGACCTCCTCTGCGGTCGCGAAGAGCCCCGCGTGCCCCGCGACGCCGCCCAGGGCCCGCGCCCGCGGGTCGTGCACCACGCCGCGCAGGAAGGCTCCCCCGGGGGTCGTCCGTTCGGTGGGCGCGCAGCGCGGCGCGAGCTCGGGCGCGGGACGGAAGCCCGCCGTCGCGAGCCCCAGGGGCGCTGCGAACTCCGCGCGCCAGAACGCATCGAGGTCCCGGCCGTCGACGGCGCGCACCAGCTCGCCGAGCACGATGTAGCCCAGGTCGCTGTACACGAAGCTCGCCCCGGGCTCGCCGCGCGGCGCGGCGGCGAGGATGCGTTCGAGCGCCGGTCCGGGTCCCTCGCGGTAGTTCTCGAGCCCGTCGGCGGGCGCCAGTCCGCCGCGGTGCAGCAGCAGGTCGCGCACGCGGATGCGGCCCTTGCCGGCGGCGGCGAAGGCGGGCAGGTAGGTCGCGACCGGCTCGTCCAGCGCGAGCGCGCCACGCTCGACGAGCAGCGCCACCGCGCAGGCCGTGGCCAGGGGCTTGGTGAGCGAGGCGAGGTCGAAGAGCGTGTCCGCGTCGAGGGCCTCCGCCTCGGGCTCGAGCGCCCGCTGGCCGACGACCTCGAACGCCAGACGCCGTTCGCCCGCGCCCTCCACGACGCCCGCCACGACCACCGCGCCGGGCAGCTCTCCGGCCGCGATCGCGCGCTCGACCCGCGCCCGCAACGCGGCCGCGAGGGGCGTGGGCGCTCCCCCGTCGTCGGCCCGCGCGGGCGCGCCGAAGGCCAGCAGGCCGGCGACCAGCCCGGCCGCCCAGCGCCCTCGCCGCCCCGGCCCGCGGGTCCGCCCCGATCCCGGTCCCACGCGCTCGAAGGGCCCCATGGGGCCCGAAACTACCCCCACCGGAGCTCGGTCGCACGCCCGGGACGGCAGGGCTGGGGCGGCGCGGCCCGCCTTCCCCGATCCGCGCGAGAGCCGCATACTGCTGCCGGGGACGGGGGGACGCCCCCGGCCGATCGACCGGGAGAGAGGGGAGCGGGTGCGCGTCCGTCGCGGCCCTGCGGACGGCGCGCGCCGACCCTGGCCGCAGGCCCGGGGTGATTTTCCGCGGCCCACTGTCCGCTTCCGCGCCCGTTCGCCGTTTCGAGGGCAGAGATGCCCGTCGCCGAGCCCCTTCCGCCCCCGCTCCATGCACCGCGCGAGGATCCTGCCCTGAGCGCCGACCCCGACCCCCTGGAGGGCCTCTTCCGACGCCTGCACTGCGGCGACGCGCGGGCCGAGGCGGAGCTCTTGCCCCTGCTCTACGGGGAGCTGCGCGACCTGGCCCGCGGGCACATGCAGCACCAGCGCCCCGAGCACACCCTGCAGCCGACGGCGCTCGTGCACGAGGCCTACCTGCGCCTGTGCCGCGGCGCCTCCCGCCCCTGGGCCGATAGGCGCCACTTCCTGCGCCTGGCGTCGCGCGTGATGCGCCAGGTGCTCGTCGACCACGCGCGCGCCAAGGCCGCGGACAAGCGCCGGCACGGTGGCGAGCGCACCGAACTCGAGGCCCTGGTCGACGCCTACGAATCCCGCTCGGGCGGGCTGATGGAGCTCGAGGAGGCGCTCCGACGCCTCGAGGCGCGCGACCCCCAGGCGGTGCGGCTGATCGAGCTGCGATTCTTCGGCGGGCACTCGATGGAGGAGACCGCCGAGTTGCTTGGGATCTCCGAACGCCAAGCGCGCCGCTGGTGGGCCGCCGCGCGCCTCCAACTTCAAGCGGAGCTCGAGAATGGCTGAGCTCGACTGGCAACGGGTGCGCGAACTCGTGGGCCAGGCCCTCGAGCTCGAGCCCGCGGAACGCGGTCCGTTCCTCGACCGGGTCTGTGCCGGCGATCCGGGCCTGCGGGACGCGGTGGAGCGGCTCTTGGAGCGCGAGTTCGCCGTCGACCCGGATTTCCTCGAGCCGCCCAGCAACCTCGAGACCCCGGGCCACTCCCCGGACTTGCCCGAGAGCCATCATCTGGGCGAGTTCGAGATCCTGCGCGAGCTCGGCCGCGGCGGCATGGGCGTGGTCTACCTGGCGCGCCAGGCGTCCCTCGAACGCGAGGTGGCGGTCAAGGTCTTCGTCGAGACCCTGACCACGACCCCCGCCGAGGTCGAACGCTTCCACCGCGAGGCCCGCGCGGCGGCGCGCCTCAGCCACCCGGGCATCGTGCGCGTCCTGACCGATGGCCAGGCGGGCAAGACGCACTGGTTCGCCATGGAGCGAGTCCCCGGCCACGACCTCGCGCGCGAGATCAAGCTGCAGCGCGCGCGGGGCATCCTGTCCGAGGAGTGCCCGCTCCTACCGCGTTTCGGCACGGTCGAGTACGTCCCGGCGATCGCACGCCTGTGCGCCGAGGTCGCCGATGCTCTCCACTACGCCCACACGCAGGGCCTGGTGCACCGCGACGTGAAGCCGGGCAACCTGCTCCTGCAACCCGACGGCCAGGCGCAGCTCGTCGACTTCGGCCTGGTGCGCGACGACTCGCTGGGCAGCGTCACGCGCAGCGGCGAAGTGCGCGGCACGCCGCACTACATGAGCCCCGAGCAGGCGCGCGTGCGCTCGGCGCGGGTCGACCACCGCACGGACGTCTACTCGCTGGGCGTCGTGCTGTACGAGCTCGCCACCCTGCGCCGGCCCTTCGAGGGCAAGAGCTCGGCGGACGTCATCAGCCAGATCCAACAGCGCGACCCGGCGTCGCTGCGCAAGCTCAACCCGCGCGTGCCGCGCGACCTCGACTTGATCTGCGCCACCGCCATGGCCAAGGACGTCGGCGCGCGCTACGCCGACGCCGCGGCCCTGGCCGAGGACCTGCGGCGCTTCCTGCGCCACGAGGCCGTCGCCGCCAAGCCGCCCGCCTGGAGCGCCCTCGCGCGACGCTTCGTGCGCCGCCGCCGCGTGCCGCTCCTCCTGCTCGTGGTGCTCGCGCTGGGCCTCGTCGTGGGCGAGCGCCTGGCCGCCGCCCGCCAGGCGCAGCGCGACACGACCCCGCTCCACGCACGCCTCGTGGATGAAACCGGAGCCCCGCTCGCCGGCAGCGCCTGGGCGCGCGCCATCGACCCGGTCACCGGCCGCGCGGGCCCGGCTCGCGGCCTGGGTCGTTTGCCCCTGCGCGGCGTGCGGACCCAGCCGGGCTACCTGCGGCTCGTTCTGCAAGCCGATCGCGGCGACCTGCTCGAATTGACGCGCGAGGCCCAAGCGGCCCGCGTGCTCGAGGTCGAGGCGCGCGCGCGCGCGGCCGACCAAGGGTTCGAAGGCATGGTCTGGATCCGCGGCGGTTCCCTGGCCCTGCGCGAGCCCAACGCACCCTTGAACCCCCTCAATGGGCTCGACCTCGAGATCGAGGGTTTTTGGCTCGACGCCTTCGAGGTCTCGAACGCCGACTACCGCCAGTTCCTCCAAGCCAGCGCCCATCCCCCGCCCCTGCATTGGGATTCGATCGTCCCCGGCGAACACGATGCCCTGCCGGTTGTGAACGTGAGCTGGCTCGACGCGCGCGCCTACGCCGAGTGGCGCGGCAAGCGCCTGCCCTCCTTCCCCGAGTGGACCTTCGCGGCGCGCGGGGCCGAGAACCGGCCCTACCCCTGGCCGGGCGCGACCCTCGGCGAGCTGCGCGGCAACTCCTCGCGGCCGCTGACGAACGAACCCAACTCGCAGGGTTTGCCGACCTACCTCGCCAACGCGGCGCCCGTGGACTCGCACCCCGAGGCGCGCACCGGCTCGGGCGTCTTCCACCTGTTCGGCAACGTTCAGGAGTGGACCGAGAGCCCCTTGTCCCAACGCGTCGAGCAGCGCTTCGAACCCCGTCCGGGCTTCCGGCTGATCGCCGGCCACGCCTGGGACGGCGGCACCAAGGGCCACACCCTGGCCACCTTCGGCTGGATGGGCATCGAGCCCAGCTACGTCAACTTCAAGACGGGTTTCCGCTGCGCACGGAGCGCGGCGCCCTGACGTTCCCCGGAATCGAGGAGACCTCCCATGGCCGTCACGACCAAGTCCCTGCGTGTCCGTCCCAGCGCCGGCAACGGCGTCAACAACCCGATCCCGCCCGCGTTGGCTTTCTTCTGCGAGAAACTCCAGCTCGCGCAGCCGACCTCCTTCGTCCAGACCGACGACCGCGACCGCGACCTCGCCAGCATCCACACGTCCGCGGTGCTGAAGGGCCTGCAGCTCGACCCCGAGGTGTACGGCGTGACCTCCGGTTGGAAGCCCGAGCAGTACCACGAGATCGACCCCCAGAACCCCTCGTTGTGGAGCAACAACGCCAACGCGCGCTCGATCATCTACAAGGCCACGCTGGAGGACGGCACGGCGATGTACTTCAGCGTGGGAACCGTGTGATGCAGCACGGCGAGCGCAGCCTGTCGCGTCGTTGGCGAGCGCTTGCGGCAGGAGCCGGCGTGTCCCAGGGCCTGGCGCTGATCTTCGCCGGCACCCGCACGCGCTTCGAGAGCGTGGTGCTGCGCATCGGAGCGCACGAGTTCGCGGGTCTGCCCGAGGACTCCCGTCTCGAGTTCCACTGGGCCCCGGGCACGGTGAGCGCCGAGTTCGAGGTGCAGCTCGAGGTCACGAGTCGGGGCGAGGTGCCGCTCCTGGCGCGCGTGATCTGGATCTCCGACAAGACCGGAGAGTCCACGCCCGCGCTCGTCCCGGTGTGGCTCGAGGATCCGGGCGACAGCCTGGGGACCTTCGGGTACCTCTGGGAACGGGAGCTCGAGCAGTACTCGGTCCACGTCGAGACGCGCACCCCGGCCGAGTGGCAGGCGCTGGCCAGCACCGCCGCGCAGGTGGACCTCTTGGCCGAGCGCCGGCGCGCGGTCGAGATCGAGCACCGCGTGCGCCTGTTCTGGCTCGAGCTGGACGAACGCACCGACCCGGCGCGCATTCCGTCGGCGGACGGCCAGGCCATGGGCCGCGTGAGCTCCATGCTCTTCCAACGCATCGAGATCCGGGCCGACTTCGGCCGCGGACCCACGGCCAGCGACCCCGCGCGCCCGGCCCCGCGCACGCCGCAATTCGCCCCCCCCAGCAACCAGCAACGCGCCGACCTGGGCCTGGTCTCGCGCCTGTTCATCGATCTGCACACTGCGCACCTCACTCCGGCGGGTGAGGACCTCTTCCCCTGGGCCTTCGAGCAGTTCTCGCTCGACGCCGCGGCCGTCTTCCACCACGACCCCTTCCTGCACCAGCTGCTCGCCAGCCACGGCGCCCCGGATGGCAGCGAGTACTTCAAGTTCGCCGAGCTGGCCCTGCAGTGCTGCGCGGCCGGCATCGAGCGGGCCTTCTGGGCCGCGCGGCTGCTGGCCCTGGTGCGCTCGGCGCACGCCTTCGCCGAGCACGTCGACGTGCCCGCGTCCGGCTCGGGCCTCATGGGCGCGGAGGCCTTCGCCTTCCGCCAGGGCCGCTGGACGAGCATCCGCCGTCGCGCCGAGCTGCGCGAGGAGTACGACCTCCTGCTCGCCGACCCGGCCATCACCGACCCCGCGGCCGCGCTCGAGGATCGCTTCACCTCGATCCTCGCCCAGACCCTGGCCGACACCGACGTCGGCGCAACGACGGTCCGCGATCGCCCCCTGCTGTACCCCGCGCTCCTCGTCCGCGACACCTCCGCCCCGGCCGTGCCCTGACCGCCGCGTCGATCCTGGGGCACCAACGAACGGGGACCGCTGCCCAGGCTTGGGCGGCGATCCCCGTGTGGTGGGTGGTAGCGGGGGCCTCATGGGCTCCAGAGGAGAGGTCCCGCAGCCGCCACGGGCCCGGGCGCTACTCGGGGATGCCGAAGTCGTCGTGCACGGCAACCGAGGCGAACTCGATGGTCGCCCCCTCCGGACCTGGGATTAGCCACCAGTGCAGCCGCCGCGCGGAGGGGGTCTTGATCTGGAGCGCGCAGCGCCAGGCCTTGGCACCGTCACGGGTACGGGTGCGCTGCTTCGACCCACCTGTGGATTCACCCAGGGGATGCACCTCGCGCCCATCGATCTCGTGGGCCCTCTCGCAAGCGACTTGCACGGCGACCTCGACAATCTTCTCGACGCTGAGGCCTTGGAGCGCACGCGCTCTCGCCAGGAACTCGGGTCCGACCCGCATCGCCAGGAGCGGCCTCTCCAGTCTCTCTCCTTCGCCGACGACGCGCGCGTAGGCGACGCGCACGGCCCTGAGGAACGCGCGCTCGTCAGATAGCGGATCGAGCTCGCCGGAGGCACGGCGCTCCAGGTCGTCGAACCGGTCCTCGAGGCTCTTGTACTCGCGGCGCAAGTCGGTCAGTGACCGGCGGAGCGCCGCACGATCCTCGTTCGCAGCTTCGAGCTCTTGTTCGAGCTCGTCGATGCGCTTCTCCCGCTCGTCGCGTTGCTCCCGGAACGCAACGCCCGTCCGCTCGAGGAAAGCCGGCCATTCGAACGGCTTGCCTCGAGGTACGAGGGACGGGAGAGGTCTGGGCGCACCGTGGGCAATCCGCGCCGCCTTCACGGAGAGCTGGGCCCGCCCGCCGGCAGCGTCGAGGTCGAGGATCTGGACCGGAACGAGCTCGTCGGTCGACAGGAAGTCACCGATGTCGTGAACGTAGGTGTGATCGATCTCTGCGAGGCCGACGATCCCCTTCGCCCCCGGGACCAGTTCCACCAGCGCGTATCTCTCCCTGATCGCAACAACGCGCCCCTGGACCACGTCCCCGTTTCGGAGCGCCTCACCGACGAGGGTCCACGGGGGCGGTAGCTTCCCGCAAAGCGAACAAGGAGCAACGCCTCGGTCCAACGGCCAGTTCGTCGGCCTCGACACGGCGATCTCCTGGCCCACCTGGAGGCACACCGCTACGGCCTCCAGGGGGAAGTCCGCATCGACGACTCGCCCTCGGACCCCGTCCGCGTCCTCCACGAGGATCTCGTCCGCGGTCGAGGCCACTACCATCGTCACGGTTTCCGACTTCTCCGGCGGCCGGGCTGCCGCGGGTCGCGTGCTGACCAAGCCGCGGCTCTCGGGGCTCCTCGGGGGGGGTACCCTGCGTCGCAGCTCGCTCTCGAGGACCGCCAACCCGCGCTGCGCCTCCTCCTCCGACCGGAGCAGATAGAGCTTGTGGTCGTAGGGATCCGAATCGCGCGTGAGGTCGGGCCACCACACCCGCATCGCGCCGCCGTACACATCCAGACGGTCCGGCAGCGCATCGGCGAGCTCCCAGGTCGCGTCGCCAGTCTCGAACGCCACCACGTCCGCCCACTCGCCGAGCGTGGCCTCGAGCAGGCTCGGCTCGATCCAGTAGCGACCCGTGGCCGGGCTCGTCGTCACCGCGACGATCGGCCGCTGACGCTGGGCGTCGAGAAGCTCGGACTGAACCCAGCCCGCAACTTCGGAGGGCCGAAGGAACTTCATGGCGCACTCCCGACGATCACTGGATCCCCCTGCTCGAGTCCGCCGGAGTCGAGATCATCGCCTTCGAGCGGCGCGCCATGGTTCACCAAATGGCCCTCCTTCACCCGCGGGTAAACTCCGTTGCCGGGCCCTACCGCGCCCTGTCTGCGTTCAGACTGGGCCGTCATGAGCGGTCGTGGTGGGAACGGGCATTCTGGGCCTTCCATCGCAGCGCGGGATGAGCGTGGATCCGCGCGGCCTCCTCCGCATCGTCCGGGAACAGGAGAGAGGGGTCCAGGTCACCTCGGTGGAGCTTCTCGACGAATCGTCGCTCCTCTGCCGTCAGGGCGAGCAGGGGCGCCAGCCGGGACCAGGCTGCAGCGACCAGTTCGGAGGCTTGGACCTTCGCGCCCGTGGCGAGCATGGGGACGAGTTGCTCGTCGACCTCGCGCTGCTTCGTTCGCTCGGCGAGCCACCCTTCCGTGTACGTGTCGGGCGCGTGATCCAGCGCGCCGGCGAGGGCCAGGAAGCGCCGACGGAAGCTCGGCAGGTCGAGTGCCGCGGCAGCTCGCGCACGGAAGTTCGCCACGTCCCACACGTCGCGCGCCGCGCAACGATCCAGGAGCGCACAGAGCTTCCCGATGACGAGTTCCTCGTCCCCGACGATCGTGAGCCGAGGTCGATCGAGCTCACCCGGCTGCCAGAGTTCGGCGACGTACGGCTCGCCGAGGGGCTGGCGCATCAGGTAGTTGACGTCTACCTCGATCCGCTCCTCGGGGCCAAGAACCGAACGGTAGTGCAGGAACAGCTTGCGGCCGGCGAAGGCCTCCACAGAGCGCTGGAGGCGGTAGCCGGCCCTCTGCGCGAGATCGTCGAGAGCACCCTCGACGCGGGGTCGCTCCTCGAGCATTCGCTCGCGCTCCAGTGCGCCGACGTAATTGAAGTCGAGGTCGACCGACAGGCGTTCCGGTGGGCCGAACGCGAGATTCAGCGCCGTCCCGCCCTTGAGGGCGAGCGCCTTCGAGAGCAGGGGATGCCGCCCGATCTCCCCGGCCATGGCGCAGAGACGGACGACCTTCTCCAGACCGGCGACGCCGAAGCCCGTTTCCGTCGAACACCGCTCGAGGTAGGCGAGGCTAACTCTCATCGGGCCCTCCGAGGCGCTCGAGCGCGGCGGGCACGATCAAGTTCCAGCGTCGGTGGAGGCCCCCCCCGCGCCGCCCGCGGTCGAGGTACTGGGCCGAGCGGGGCACCTTTCGCTCGTGGCGCTCGAGCACCGTGTCCGGAACGTGGAAGGCCTCGCGCGTCCGCTCGAGGAACCAGCCGGTCGCGGCCCAGAGGTTGGCGACGCCGTAGCGTTCGAGCACCTCCCCGAGGAGATCGAGGTCGAGCGTCGTGAACCCCGCGGCCGACTGCACGAGCTCCTCGAGCCCGCCGGCGAGTCGCGGGCGCCGGAACCCCTCCACCAGGGTGCGCTCGGGCCCGGTGGTCTCGAGCACGCGCCCCAGCCGTTCGATCTTGCGGGTACCGAGCTGGCGGCCGGAGCGTGCCTCCATCGCCCCGGGCACGTCGAGGAAGCGCACGGTCGTGCCGTTCAGCTCGATCGGGCGGCGCCGCCTCGAGGCGTAGGCCGTGCACTCCTTCCAGACCGAGTGCGCCGCGCCGAGCAGTTCGAGGGCGGCATGGTGCGAGAAGACCGCGTCGGGCCGCGCAGCCGCCGCCACGAGGAAGGGGTCCGGGCGCAGTGCTTCGGGTGCCGTGCCCCGTGGAACGACGGCGTAGACCCCCCGGGCGAGCACCCTGAGCCGGCCGGAGGCGACGTGGTGTTTGAGGCGCGCAACGGTCCCTGCCCGGCCGCCCGGGGGTGCGAGCTCGCGGGTAGCCTCCTCGAGCGAGAAGACCGGCCGCCGGGTGAAGAACCCGTCCGTGCCTGCTTTATGCTGCATGCCGTTATGGGTAAGAATCCTCCCCATAACGACACGAATCGTCAAGTGCTGGACGGCTCTTGAGCCCGCCTGGCCTGCCACCCAAGGCCCGGTCCCCCCGGGGGGCCAGGCGGCGCGCCGGCCGGGGCCTTCAGCTCCGGCACAACCCGTTGTGACATTGGGCTTTATGTCCGCTCCACGACGCAAAGAAGGCCCAGGTTCCCCTGGCTGGACCGCCCGACCTGAGCCTCCATGGGGTGTCCCACCCACCTCGCCATGCCAAATCGACGCCCACAGGCGCCCAACGGCCGGCCCGGGCCCCAGGTGGCCGTCGGTTACCTTCGCCGCTCGACCGACCGCCTGGAGCGGTCCATCCCCGACCAGAGGATGGCCATCGAGCGCTACGCCGCCGGGCACGACCTCGAGCTCGCCCGGTTCTTCGTCGACGACGCGATCAGCGGGACGAGCGCCGTCCGGCGCCCGGCCTTCCAGGAGATGGTCGGCCCGGCCCAGCAGGAGCGCCGGCCGTTCTCGTACGTCATCGTCTACGACGTCAAGCACGTCGGCCGGCTCGGACGGCGACGAGGCCGGGTACTACCTGCACCTCCTCCTCACCCACGGCGTCGAGGTGCTGTACGTCGGCGAGAACTTCTCCGGCGACGCGGCCGACGACCTGCTGCGGCCCGTCAAGCAGTGGCAGGCGCGCGAAGAGTCCAAGGACCTCGCCAAGGTGACGATCCGCGGGATGCTCTCCCGCGTCGAGGGCGGCTACTGGAACGGCGGCTCTCCCCCATTCGGCTACGACCTCCGCTACGAGAGCCCGCGCGAGGACGGCGGTGCGTTCCTCTTTGTCCTTCGATTCCAGGCCGATGGGAGCAAGCTGGTCCTTGACGAGGCGGGGAACACGCGCGTCTTCGCCGGCCATCGCCGGGTGCCAGTCTGGCCGGTCCTCTCCAGAGGTGCGCATCGGGGTCCGCTACACACCGGCGACCTCACCCGCGTTCTCGGGCCAAAGAAAAGAGGACCGAGCCCGGCCAGGGCCCAGTCCTCTCTTGGAAGTGGTAGCGGGGGCAGGATTCGAACCTGCGACCTCCGGGTTATGAGCCCGACGAGCTGCCTGGCTGCTCCACCCCGCGACCTTGGAAGGCGCACATGATGGGGGTTCTGGCGCCGCGATCAAGGGCCGGGTGCGGTTTCAGCGGCGCAGCAGCGCGTCGCGGGGCGGCGCGGGGCGCGCGGGGGCGCCGCCGGACTCCGGCGCGGGGGCCGGAGGGCGCCCGCCTGGGGGTTCGGCCTGGGGCGCGGCGCCCTCGGTGGGCGCCGGGGCGAGCAGGCGCTGGGCCGCGCTCCACAGGCGCGCGTGCAGCGCGCGGTCGGCGAGCAGGCCGTTCCAGACCGCCGCGTCGCTGTCCGGAGCGGCGGGCAAAGGCGTGCCGTTCTCGGGGGCCGTCTCCGGGACGGGCGGCAGACCGGCGAGCAACGCGCGCACCGCGGCGTCGCCCTCGCCGGAGCCGAGCGCCAACTCCACCAGCAGCTCGAGGTCCGAGACCCGCACCGGCGGCGACTCGAAGCGCCACAGGGGCAACGCCACCAGCGCCAGGCCCAGGCCGAGGGCCGTCATGGGGGGGTCGAGGGCCAGGTCCGGGGTGAGGCTGCCCTCGGTCTGCGGCAGGCGCAGCAGCTCCACCGCGCGGCGCAGATCCCCCAGGTCGAGATCGCCCCGCTCCAGGGCCCGCGCCGCCGCGGCCTGCAGCTCGGCGCCCGCGTGCAAGGGCTCGCCCGTCTCGCGCAGGGCAGCGCGCTGCAGATCGAGGGCCCGGCGGTAGTCGCGGCGCGCGCCGGCGAGGTCCGCCGCCCCGTGGCGGAAGCGCGCGCGGTCGCGCAGCACCCGCTCGAGGGGCGCGCCGCCGGGGGTGTCCGCCTGGCGCAGGGCGCGGTCGAAGGCTTCGAGCACCCGTTCGCGCGGCGCCGCCTGGGGATCGAGGGCGAAGAGGTCGGCGAGCAACAGGGCCCGGCCGTGGAGCGCGCGGCCGTCCTGGGCTTCGAGGGGCGAGGCCCGCTCGGCGTGCACGGCGAAGAGCCGACGCAGGAACCGTTCGCCGGCGCCCGAGAGCTCGAGTCGCGCGCCGGTCGCGCCGCGCAGCTCGCGCGCCCAGGCGAGCACCTGATCGTGTCGCTGCACGCCGAGCGCCGCGGCGGCCTCCTCGTCGAGGCCGGCGATCAGCTCGAGGCCCTGCTGCAGCCGGCGCAGGCGCGAGTCGCGGTCCTCGATGGCGAGCAGACGCTCCACCACCGCCAACAGCCGCTCGCCGTCGCCGCGGGCGAGGCGCGCGAGGGTCTCGATCAGGCGCCCGCGGCGCGCCGAGTCGAGGGCCAGGCGCTCGATCGCGGGGCTCGCGAGGATCGCGGCCAGTTCGCCCGGCCCGCCGTGGCGCGCGAGGAAGGCGAGCAACTGACCGGCGACCTCGCCCGAGCTCTCGCCCTCGAGCCGCCGCACCATGCGCCCCAGGTCCGCGCGCGCGGCGTAGCTCTCGAGCCCCTCCTCGAGCAACAGGCCCAGGGCCCGCCCCCGCAGGTCGGCGACGGACGAGTCGAGCTGGCCCTCGAGGGCCGCCAGAACCTGTGCCCCATGGGGCTCGTGCGGCTCCACCCGCCGCCCGAGGACGGCCAGGGTGCCGAGCAGGCTGAGCCGCAGGTCGGGCGAGCTGGCCTGGGCCGCCTCCAACACGGCCGCCAGGCGCGGGATGTCCGCCGGCTGCGCGAGGCGCGCCAGGAGCTGGGCCGCGACCAGGCGCACCGAACGCGCCTCGCCCCCATCCTCGAGGCGTGCCAGGCACGCGGCGCGCACCCACTCCGCCTCGGCCGCGCAGGCCCCGCCGGTCTCCTGGCAGCGCACGAAGAGCGCGCGCGCCGCCTGCAGCACCGCGACCAGGGCCTCGGGCTGCACGATGCGCTCGGGCGGAGCGAGCTCGACCGCCAGGCGCGCGACGCCGCCCAGTCCGCGGGCGAGGTCGGACTCGCTCCCGTCGACGCCGCTCGTCCACGGCAGGCGCGAGAGGCCGTGGGCCACGGACGCGGCGAGGTAGTGGTGCGGGTCCGCGAGGCGCGCGAGCAGCAGCTCGCGCAGGCGCGTCACCTCGGGGGCGCTGGCGGTCGAGCCCGCGAGCAGCTCGAGCAGGGCCTCGAGCTCGGCGTGGAAGGCCTGGGGTTCGCGCTCGCGTTCGAGGCGCGCGGCGAGCGCTCCGATCGCGGGTGCGGCCTCGATGCGGCGCGCGGCGACCGCCCGCGCTACCGAGCGCGCCGCGGCGGCCCGCAGGCGCGCGTCGGGATCGGAGACGTGGGTCAGGGCGCGGGCGGAGTCGAACTCGAAGATCTCGATCAGTCGGTCGCGGGCGCTGCGGTCGCGCTCGACGAGGTCGTTGTAGAAGACCTCCCCGGGGCAGGCCTGGTCGAAGTGCGGCGCGTAGGCCTCGAAGTCCTCGCGGGTGGCGAAGGCGCGCACGAACAGGCGCTGCAGGGCGGCGCGGGCGGCGACCTCGCGTTGCGGCCTGTGGCTGGCGAGAGCCGCCGCGAGGGTGGGCGCCAACTCGTAGCGGCGCAGCTCCCCCGCCACGCGCGCGATCGAGCTCCACAGGAGGTCGAGGGTCGCCGGATCCTCGAGTCGGGCGGCGAGGTGGGCGCGCCAGGCCTCGGCGGCCTCGCCCTCGAGCTGGGCCCGCACGAGGGCCAGACCCTCGCCGGCGAGCGTGGCGTGTTGGGCCCGTTGGGCGGCGGTCGCGCCCGGCGGCAGGTCGGCCCCGGCGCGCAGCAGCAGGCCGTCGCGGGCCGCGAGCGGCGCCTCGGCGAGCAGGGCCGCGGCGCGCCGGCCGAGCTCGGGCTCGCGCAGCTCGACCAGGGCGCGGTAGGCCTCGGCGAGCGAGATCGGCTCCGCCTGCGCCGCCCCGGCCTGGGGTTCGGGCCCATGCTCCTGCTCGGGCCCATGCTCCTGCTCGAGCTCGGGCCGCGGCTGGGCGGGATCCGCCTGGGCCGCCGCCGCGGGCTGCGCCGCGCCCGGCAGCAGGCCCAGCAGCAGGCCCAGCGCCAGGGCGCCCCACGGCAGGCGCGGGTCTCGGCGCGACGCCCCCCCGGAGGGACCCCGTCCCCGTCTACCCCAGCTTGCGTTCGATCCGACCATCACCCGCCCGATCCCGATCCCTCGGCCGTCCCTCGATCACCGTCCGCGACGCCGCCCACGTCGGGCGCTCCATCGACCGGCCGCTGGGCCGGACTCATGGTCGGCGCCCCAGGAGCTCCGCGACGTGGCGGGCGATCTCGAGCGGCGCACGGCCCTGCGTGTCGACTACGACGCGCGCCAGCTCCTGATAGCAAGGCCCGCGACGCGTCGCGAGCCGTTCGAGCTCCTCGGCCAGGGATTTCCCTTCCAAACGCGGGCGCAGCGTCGCATCGCCGGCGATGCGGCGCTCGAGCTCGACCTGGGGCGCGCGCAGCCAGACACACGTGTAGGCCCGGCCGAGCAGCTCGACGGCCGGCCGGGTCTCGATCACGCCGCCGCCGGTGGCGAGCACCTGGGCCCCGGCGCGGGCCGCGACGCGCTCGAGGGCCTCGAGCTCCAGCCGCCGGAAGACGGCCTCCCCGAGGCGCGCCAGAAGCTCCCCCGCCGGCTCGGCGCCCGGGCCCGCGCCCGCGTCGAGCTCCCGGTCGAGGTCCACGAAGGGCGCGCCGAGCAGCTCGGCCAGGGCGCGGCCGACGCTCGACTTGCCGCTGCCGCGCAGGCCGATCAGGGCCACCCGGGGCGGCGCGCTCACGCCCCGTCCCCGAGGGCGTGCTCGAAGGCCGCGCGCATCAGGGCCTCGTCGGGCTCCTGGCCGGTGAAGAGGCGGAACTGGTCCCGGGCCTGGCGCACGAACCACTCGCCGCCCGGGACGGCCGTGCAGCCGCGCGCGAGGGCCGCGGCGAGCAGCGGGGTCTTCAAGGGGTGGTAGACCGCGTCGAGCACCACGCTCCCCGGGACGATCCACTCGGGCGGGATCGGGCTCGCGTCCGGCGCGGCCAGGGAACCGACCGGGGTCGTGTTCACGAGCACGTCCCACTCGGCCGTGGCGAGACGCTCCCACCCGAGGGCCTGGGCCGCGAGCCGTCCCGCGAGTTCCCGCGCGCGCCCCGGATCGCGGGCCGCGACGGAGACGCTCGCCCCGCCCTCGCGCGCGGCCTGCAGCACCGCCGCCGCCGCGCCCCCCGCTCCGAGCACCACGACCCGCGCGCCGACCAGCGAGGCCGGCCGGCCCGGGGTGCGCCCGTGCAACTCGAGGGCCCGCTCGAGGGTCTCGCGCACCGCCGGCACGTCGGTGTTGAGGGCCCGCCAGCCGTGGGACTCGCGCACCAGGGTGTTGGCCGCGCCGGTCGCCTGCGCGCCGCGCTCGGCGCTGCGCGCGCGCCGCAGGGCCGCGCCCTTGTGGGGCATGGTGACCGAGAGCCCGCGCAGGCACTCGTCGGTCGCCAGGTCGAGGAAGGCGTCCAGGTCGTCGGTCTCGAAGGGCAGATACACCGCGTCGAGCTTGGCCGCCTTGAGCGCCATGCCCTGCACGCGCGGCGAGAAGGAGTGGCGCACGTGGCTGCCGACGACGCCGAAGACCGCGGTCTCGGGCGAGAGCCCGCCGGGCGGCAGCAGGGCCAGGAAGTCGTTGACCCGCATCTGACCCGGCGCGGTCGGCTCGCCGCCCCCCAGGCCCGGCAGGTCGGCGGGCGCGCAGTAGGTGAACGCCGAGCCGAAGATCGGCGCCAGGACGCGCGTGAAGCGTCCCGCCTCCCCGGAGCAGAAGGCGACCAGCCCGGGCTGGCCGCGCAGGTGGTTCAGGAGCCGCAGGCCGTCCTCGGTGCTCGCGGCGTGGGTCACGATCTTCGTGACGTCGCCCTCGTACAGCACCGCGCGCACCTCCTCGTGCAAGGCCTCGAGGTCCGTCGGCGTGCCCTCGGTCTCGTGGCGCGAGACGATGCGCACGCAGCGCCCCTCCAGCTCGCCCAGCTCCAGGGACAGGCGCCAATCCACGTCCACGAAGCGCGCCCCGGCCCGCGCCGCCAGGCGCAGGATCTCGAGCCGCTCGTCCACGTCGCCCGCGAAGTCGCCAAACGCCTCGGGCCCGTGCAGGGTGACGATCACCGGCTTCTTGCAGGCCCGCACGAAGGCCGCCAGGCGCGCCTCGCCCGGGTTCCCGATCCGATCGAGGCGCAGCTCGACGAGGTCCGAGAGCGGCACCTGCCGCAGGGCCCGCTTGCACAACTCGTCGAAGTCCGAGCCCAGGTGCGAGACGACGATCGCCATGGCCGCAGGGTGTACCACCCCCGCGCCCCGGCCGCACGCAGGGGCCGCGATCAGCGCTCGAGGTCGTACTCGAAGTCCTCGTGGTCGTCGATGGCGGCGCGGGGGACGTAGCCTTCCTGCTTGGAGCGCTCGAGCTCCTCCTGGTAGGCCGCCAGGATCGCGTTCTGGATCTGGTCGCGGGACTCTTGGTGGATCGGGTGTGTGACGTCGGCGTAGAGCCGCGGGCGGCCGCGTTCGTCCTGCACGCTGCGTTCGGCCCGCAGCCGCGCGCCGCACTCGTTGCAGTACCGCGCCCGGATGTGGTTCTTGCCGCCGCAGCGCGCGCAACGGTCGCACAGCTTGCGGCTGGGCATGGCCACGAAGAGCCGATCGCCGCCGTCGATGATCTTGATGTCGCGGATGACGAGGCAGCCGTCCAGGGTGATGCTGGCGAAGGCGCGCAGCTTGTCCCGGTCCCCCGGGACGAGCTTGATGCGGATCTCCGTGATGTTCAGCACCAGGTCCTCCCCGACGACTCCGCAGGTCGATCGTCCGACGGGGCAGATCATCCGGCGGAGTTGTCGCCCCCTGGCTCCGACAGGGGACGATCCACGGAGCGGAGGGTACTGCGATCCCGGCGGGCTGCGAAGGAGTCCCCGTTCGCGGACCGTGGCGGGTCGCGTCAGTCCGGCTCGACCAGGCGGGCCGCGGCGTCGACCGTGCGCGCCACCCAGGTCCCCCGAACGGCGAGGCTCTGGCCGCGGGCGGTCGCCAGGACGCGCTCCAGGAGCGCGCGGGCGGCGGCGACGTCGGGGAGGAGCGCGAAGAAGCTCGAGCCGCTGCCCGAGAGGTGGAACGACCCCGGGGCCGCGCCCTCCAAGAGGTCGCGCCAGGGTCCGAGCTCGGGCACGGCGCGCAGGGCGGCGGCTTCGAGGCGATTGAAGAGCGGCCTGTCCCCGAACTCCCCGGCCCCGGGCAGCCGCCCGCCCGAGAGGCTCGGCGGCGGGCGCCGCGCCGCGGCCCCGGGGGGAACGAGGGCCGCGTAGACGGCGCCGGTCGGGCAGGCGACCGACGGCACGATCAGGGCCACGCACCAGGGCGGCTCGGGGCCCAGGAGCGGCGTCACGCGCTCCCCGCGGCCGGTGCAGAGCGCCGCGCCGCTCGCCGCCTCGAGGAAGAAGGCGCAGTCCGAGCCGAGCGCGGCCAGGGCCGCGCGGGCGCGGCGGCCGGAGGGCGAGGGCGCCTCCGGCGGGCCCAGGTCGAGCCCCAGGGCGGCCGCGCCGGCGAGCAGGGCGGCCGCGGCGTCGGAGCTCGCCCCGCCCAGGCCCGCCTGGCTGGGGACGTGTTTGTCGAGCACCAGCTCGAGGCCGAGTTCGGGGCCGCCGAGCCCCTCCCCGCGCGCCAGCTCGAGCGCGATCGCCGCGCCGCGCCAGGCGAGGTTGCGCCCGTCGCAGGGCACGTCGGCGCTGGCCGCCGGTCCGACGAGGCGCAGCTCGACCGTCCCACTCCCTCCGGCCCGCGCCGCCACGCCGTCGGCGAGGTCCAGCGCGACCATCACGGTCTCGAGCTCGTGGTAGCCGTCCGCGCGCCGGCCGAGCACCTCGAGCCAGGGGTTCAACTTGGCCGGCGCGAGCGCCCGCGACCAACCCGCCCCGAGCCCGCTCAGCACGGCGCGGGCTCCACCCGGCGCGTGAGGTCGGAGGCCGCGTCGAGGGCGTGGTTGTCGATCAGACGCACGCCGCCCAGGCGCGCCGCCGCGAGCGCCACCGCGCGCACCAGGGGCCCGCGGGGCGAGACCGCGGTCCAGGCCAAGGGGTCGCGCAGCTCGAGGTACTCGAGCTCGAGCCCCGAGCCCTCGAGGTGCGCCAGCATGCGCGCGCGCAACTCGCCCGCGTCGCGCAGACCCTCGGCCCAGGCCGCTTCGCCCGCGCAAAGAGCGGCGAACAGGCGCGGCGCGCGGGGCGCGAGGGCCGGGTCGAGCAGCGCGTTGCGGGACGAGCGCGCGAGCCCGCTGGGTTCGCGCACCGTCGGACAGACGACGACGCGCGGCGCGCCGCGGCGGCGGGCGAGGTCGCGCACGACCAGGCACTGCTGGAAGTCCTTGGCGCCGAAGAAGGCCGCGTCGGGCTCGACGGTCTCGAACAGGCGCTGGACGATCGTCGCCACCCCGGCGAAGTGGCCCGGGCGGCGCTCGCCCTCGAGCCCCTCGGCGAAGGGGCCGGGGTCGACGCGGCGCGACGGCGCCAACCCGCCGCGCGCGTCGAGCTCGCCGGGGAAGAACTGCGCCAGGGTGCCGGTGAAGACCATCGGGCAGCCCGCGTCCCCGAGCAGCCGCGTGTCGCGCGCGAAGTCGCGCGGGTAGCGCTCGAGGTCGCGCGGATCGTCGAACTGCAGCGGGTTCACGAACACGCTGACGCACACCCGTTGGGTCTCGGAAAGGGCCCGGCGCACGAGCTCGAGGTGCCCCGCGTGCAGGGCGCCCATGGTCGGCACGAAGCCCAGGGTGTGCCCGGCGGCGCGCTGGGCGCGGCACCACTCGGCGGCCGCGCGCGGGTCGTCGAGGGACAGGATCAAGGCGCGCCCCCCCCACCGTCGAGGGCCTCGAGCCGGCGCAGCTCCTCCAGGCGCTCGCGCACGCTGCGCCCCGAGCGCGGCAGCACCAGATCGGGGGCGATGTGGGCCAGGGGTTCGAGCACGAACAGGCGCTCCTCGAGGCGCGGGTGCGGGACGGCGAGGTGCCGCAGCTCGATCTCGCGCTGGCCGTAGAGCAGGAGATCGAGGTCCAAGGTGCGCGGGGCGTCGCGCAGACCCGGGACACGCTCGCGCCCCGCCCGCGACTCGAGCTCCAGCAGGAAGTCGAGCAGCTCGTCCGGGCCGAGGTCCGTCTCGAGCAGCAGCGCTCCGTTGAGGTAGGCCCCTTGCCCGGGCGGCCCGCCGACCGGCTCGGTCTCGATCCACGGCGAGACCGCCGTCAGCGCCACCCGCGGGTGGGCGGCGAGCTCGGCCACGGCCCGGTCGAGGTGCGCCGCGCGATCCCCCAGGTTCGAGCCCAGGGCCACGGCGCACAGCACGCGCTGGCCCGACGTGACGTGCGCTCGGCTCACGCCGCAGGGCGCCCCCCGGCCCCGGGCGCGGTGGAGCTTCGCCAGCGGTGCCGCCAGCGCCGCGCGAAGTAACGCCCCACGCCGTGCAGCACGAAGGCGTGGATGCCGACGAAGACGAAGGGCACGGGCGCGAGGTAGAGCGCCGTGGCGCCGAAGACGAGCGCCACCAGCGTGAAGAAGGTGCTGCGGTCGCGGGTCAGGAAGGAGGTCAGGTGCACGTAGCGCACGCGGCTGACCATCAGCAGCCCGAGCAACGGCAGCAACACGGTCAACATCAGCGGCATCCAGGCCAGGGCCGGCTGCCAGTCGACGCTCACCATCCAGCCCATCAGACGCCCGAAGGGCGTCGGCAGGCCGTCGGCGCGCTCGAGCTCCGGTGCGCGCAGCACGAGGAACAACCAGATGCTGGCCGTGACTGCCCCCGCGGCCGCGGGCGAGGGCAGGCCCTTGAAGTCGGCGTGCGAGTCCGCCTCGTGCTCGGTCTCCAGGTTGAAGCGCGCCAGGCGCAGGATGGCCATCAGGGCGAAACACGCGGCGGCCGCGAAGTGCACGCGCGGGTTGGCGAGCCAGCCGAGCTGGGGCCCCTCGTGCTCGAGCAGGATCTTCGCCAGGAGCGCCGGCGCCACGCCGAAGGTCAGGGCGTCGGAGAGCGAGTCGAGCTGCGCCCCGAAGTCGCTGAAGCTCTTGGTGAGGCGCGCCACCATCCCGTCCAGGGAGTCGAACACCATCCCGAGGAAGATCAGGAAGCAGGCGCTCTCCATGCGCTGGTAGAAGAGCCCGGGCGAGACGTCGCGGTAGGCCAGGGCGTCGATCCCCTTGGAGATCGCCAGCAACCCACAGGCGGAGTTCGCCAGGGTCAGGAGGTTGGGGAGCATCGAGATGCTCTTCATCGCGGGATGCTCCGCTGCGGCCGCGCGACCCCGGCGACGGCCCGCGACCCCGGGGCGGGGTGCGAAGGGTCGGGGGCACACCCGGTCCGGGCGGGGGCGGGAGGATACCAGCCGGCGCCGCGGCGCTCGACGGCCGGCCCCGATCGCGTTCGGCGCCCGCGAGTCCGCGCGTGGTACCCACCCCAGCGCCGGGGTAGGATCGCGCCACCATGAGCGACATCGCGCAAGTCCTCGGGCGGGAGATCCTCGACTCCCGCGGCAACCCCACGGTCGAGGTCGACGTCCTGCTCGAGAACGGCGCCTTCGGGCGCGCGGCGGTGCCCTCGGGCGCCAGCACCGGGGCCCACGAGGCCCACGAGCTACGCGACGACGAGGGACGCTACGACGGCAAGGGCGTGCTGAAGGCGGTCGAGAGCGTCAACGGCGAGCTGGCCGACACCCTGGTGGGCCTGGACGCCTCGGACCAGGGCGGTGTCGACCGGGTGATGCTGCGCCTGGACGGGACGCCGACCAAGAGCCGCCTGGGCGCCAACGCGATCCTGGGCGCGTCGCTGGCCGTGGCGCGCGCCGCCGCCGAGGACGCCGGGTTGCCCCTGTTCCGCTACCTCGGCGGCGCGGCCGCGCAGATCCTGCCCGTGCCGATGCTGAACGTGCTCAACGGCGGTCAGCACGCCGACAACAACGTCGACATCCAGGAGTTCATGATCATGCCCTTCGGGGCCACGAGCTTCGCCGACGGCCTGCGCATGGGCGCCGAGATCTACCATGCGCTCAAGCGCGTGTGCCGCGAGCGCGGCCTGGCGACCGCCGTGGGCGACGAGGGCGGTTTCGCGCCCAACCTCGCCTCCAACGAGGAAGCCCTCGAGCTGCTCTTGACCGCGATCGAGAAGACCGGGCTCGCGCCGGGCGAGGACGTCAAGCTGGCCTTGGACGCGGCCGCCACCGAGTTCCACCGCGACGGACGCTACGTGCTCGAGGGCCGCGCGCACTCCAGCGC
Source organism: uncultured Planctomycetaceae bacterium (assembly GCA_964394665.1). Lineage (GTDB taxonomy): Bacteria > Planctomycetota > UBA1135 > UBA1135 > CAYMYN01. The sequence continues at coordinate 44,734 of CAYMYN010000019.1, read as the reverse complement.
GCAGATGATCGAGTACTACCGCGGCCTGGTCGATCGCTACCCGATCTTCAGCATCGAGGACGGGCTGGCGGAGGACGATTGGCTCGGTTGGCGCCAGATCACCGACGAGCTCGGCGAACGGGTGCAGCTCGTGGGCGACGACCTGTTCGTGACCAATCCCGAGCGCCTCGCGCGCGGCATCGAGGAGCACATCGCCAACTCGATCCTGATCAAGGTCAACCAGATCGGGACGCTGACCGAGACCCTCGAGACGATGGCCCTGGCGCGCCGCAACGCCTACACCTGCGTCGTCTCGCACCGCTCGGGCGAGACCGAGGACACCTTCATCGCCGACCTCGCGGTGGGCCTCAACGCGGGCCAGATCAAGACCGGCGCCCCCTGCCGCAGCGACCGGGTGGCCAAGTACAACCAGCTCCTGCGCATCGAGGAGCTGCTCGGCGACAGCGCCCTCTACGCCGGCCGCCTGTTCGAGCGCTGATCGCCGCGCCGGGGCGCGCCCCGCTGCGCCCCGACCGGCCCCATCTGGCGCGCGGCGCGCCGATGGGTCAGACTCGCGGGCCGCCGAGCTGTCCCCATGGCCGAGAAACCCGATCCTCGAGCGTCCGCTGCCGCGGCCGGGCGTGGGCTGGCCCCCGCCTCCGGCGGGGAGCGCCTCGAGCGCCGCCTGGCCCTGCGCGCGCTGGAGGTCGTCGCGTACTGGATGCCGGTCTGGGTGCCCCTGATCGTGTTGGCGCAGTTCGGCACCCGCGGGCTCGCCCCCGCGCGCAAGGAGGAGCGGCGGCTGGAGGCCCACCAGGCCGCGCTCGAGGCGCGTCGGACCCAGCTCCTGCAGCGCCTGGAAGGGCTCGAGGCGCTGCACGAGGCCCAGGACGACCCGATCTACCAGGAGCGTCTGCGGCGCGCCGCCCGCGAGAACCGCTGACCCCGGCCGCGCCCCGGCGCGCAGGCCGCTACCCTGCGCGGCCATGGTCCCGATCCCCCTCCGCGCCCTGCTCGTCGCGCTCCTGTGCTCGGTGGGTGGGGTCCGCGCCCAGGAGGGCCCCCTGCGCAACGACGCCTACGTGGCGATCGACGAGTCCGCTGCGGCCGAGCTCGCGCGCGGGGACGCCCTTCTCGCGGCGCTGCTCGCCGAATCGGGGAGCGCGGCGGGCCCCGACCCCACGCGCCTCGCCGCCGCGCTCGAGGCCTGGCGCGCGGCCTGCGAGGGCGCCGGACCGGGGGCCACGGTGCCCCTCGACCTGGCGCGTTTCCAAGACCTGCCGAGCGCGGACCGCCGCGACCCCGGCGGCGAGGCCGCCCGGCGCACCGAGGCCGTGCCCTACGGCGTGCTGCGGCGCCTCACCGGGCAGGGCCCGGCGGTGCGGGCGGCCTGGGGCGAGCGCCTGGGGCCCCTGGCCCGCGAGCGCCTGGCGGCCGCGGGCCGCGACCCCGAGCGCCTGGGGGCCCTCGAGCGCGGTCTGCCCGGCACCGCCGGCGCGGCGCGCGCGGCCCTGGTGCGCGCCGACCAGGCCCTCGAGGCCGGCCACGGCCCGGAGGCCGCCAACTGGCTCGAGCGGGCGGGCGCCCATGCCACCCTCGCGGGGGATGGGGAGGTGCTGGCCGCCCTCGAGCGCCGCCGCGCCCTGGCCGCCGGCCTGTTGTCCCCCCCCGCGAGCTCCCCCGCCGCGGCCCTCGACGGCGCCGGGCGCCTGGTCCCCGGGCCGGCCCAACGCCTGCCCCAGCCGCGGGTGCGGGGGGCGCGCCCGGGGAGCGCCGCCGTCGAGCTCGGCCTCGCCCCCCTCCCCGGCGGCGGCGTGGCCGTCGTCGGCCCGGACCTGGTCTGGCTGCGGGGAGGGGACCGGCCGAGCCGCTCCTTCGAGCCCACGGGGCTGCTGCGCGCCCATGGCCTGGAGCCCCCGCCCGCCGGCCCGCGCCTGGGCCCGCGCTGGCCGAACCTGCCGCGGGTCTCCGGCCCCAACCTGATCCTGACCGTGGGGCGGGCCGAGCCGCTGACCGGCCGGGGCAACGCCCTGCTCGCCGTGCGGCCGCCGGAGGGGGTGGGCCTGCCCGCCCTGGCCTGGGCCCTGGGGTCCTTCGGCCACGCGGTCCCCGAGACCGCGGGCCGCCCCCTGGCCGAGCTCCTCGGCGAGGGCCTGTGGGAGTTCCAACCCGGCCCGCTGCTCCTGGGGGACGCGCTCTACGTGCAGGCGCGGCGCTTCGCCCTCTCCGCCCAGACCCCCGATTCCGCCGAGGTCCACCAGGCCGAGGCCTGGCTCCTGGCCCTGGAGGCGGCGGGCGGCGAGCTGCGCTGGGCGCGTTTCCTCGGCCAGGGGGTCGAGGTGCGCCCCGAGGCCGCCGACCGCCACGGCTCGACCCCGCCCCTGCGCTCCCCCGCCGAGCCCGTGGCCCAGGCCGGCGAGCGCATCTTCGTCGGCACGGGCCTGGGGCTGGCGGCCCTGGTCGAGCCCGCCGACGGGCGCATCGCCTGGACCTTCCTGAACCGGCGCCGACGCGCGGGCGAGCCCGGCTGGCGCGTCGGCACGCCCGCCCCCTACGACCCCGGGACGCGCGAGCTCTTCTGGGCCCCCGGGGACGGGGGACACCTCTACCTGCTGCGCGCGCTCCCCGATCTCGAGGGGCAGGCCCTGCTCACCGCGCCGCCCGAACCCATCGGGCAGGCCGAGGAGCTCGTCGCGGGGCGCGCACGGCGCGCGCTGCTGCTCTCGGCCCTGGGTCCGCGCCGCGCGCTGGAGGAACGCGACCTCGCCACGGGTGAGCGCCTGCGCTCCGTTCTGCTGCGCCCCGACGAACGCTTCCTGGGCGGCGCGCTGACGAGCGAGGGCCGGGTGCTCGTGGCGAGCGACCGGGGCCTGTACCTGTTCGACCGCCGCGCCGACTTGCGCCTGCTGGACCTCGTCCCGCTCGAGCTCGACGCCACGGGCGGCACGGGGCTCGTCCTCGCGGCCGGGCAGGTGCGCCTCCTGGGAGGGGGCGAGCTGATCGAAGTCGGGCTCGATTGAGACCCCCGTCCATCCCAGGATGGACGCCCGCCACGCAAGTTTTGCCGCTACGCGCCTCACCCCGCCTCCGCGGGCGTCCGTACTGTAGGGTGCGTTCCGCGCGCAGGGGTTGCGGATCCCACGCACCCCTCACCCTCCCCCCAGCCCCTCCCCGGAGCCCCCGTCGATGATCGAAGCCTCGTTGGAACGCCTGCGCCAGGTCCACGCCACCCTGGGGGCCGAGCTGCACCGGGTGATCGTCGGGCAGGACGAGGTCATCGACCAGCTCCTGATCGCCATCCTGACCCGCGGCCACTGCCTGCTCGTGGGCGTCCCGGGCCTGGCCAAGACGCTGCTGATCTCGAGCCTGGCGCGCACCCTGGACCTGCGCTTCAACCGCATCCAGTTCACGCCGGACCTGATGCCCAGCGACATCACCGGCACCGAGTTGCTGTTCATCGATCCGGAGACCGCCGCGCGCAGCTTCCGCTTCGAGCCCGGCCCGCTGTTCGCCAACGTGGTGCTGGCGGACGAGATCAACCGCACGCCGCCCAAGACCCAGGCCGCGCTGCTCGAGGCCATGGTCGAGCGCCAGGTCAGCTCGGCGGGCAAGACCCACGCCCTGCCCGATCCGTTCTTCGTGCTCGCCACGCAGAACCCGATCGAGCAGGAGGGCACCTACCCCCTGCCCGAGGCCCAGCTCGACCGCTTCATGTTCATGGTGCAGGTCGGGTATCCCAGCCACGACGAGGAGCGCGAGATCCTGCGCCGCACGACGACCGGCGACATGGCCACCCCCGAACGGGTGCTGGGCGCCGAGGAGCTCTTCGCCCTGCAGCGCGCGGTGCGCGCCATCCCGGTCGCGGATCACGTCTACGACTACGCCCTGGCTCTGACGCGCGGCACGCGCGTGCGCTCGGCCGAGCCGCTGCCCTTCCTCAAGGACTGGGTCACCTGGGGCGCCGGTCCGCGCGCGAGCCAGTTCCTGATCCTGGGCGCCAAGGCCTGCGCGGCGCTCGCCGGCCGCGACCACGTGGCGGTCGAGGACGTGCGCAAGGTGGCCCACCCCGTGCTGCGCCACCGCATCGTGACCAACTTCTCGGCGGCGGCCGAGGGCATCACCAGCGACCACATCGTCGACCGCCTCCTGGACGAGGTGCGGCCCGGAGCGGGCGTCGGCGCCGGCGTGCCCGGCGTGCGCGCCGCGCAGTGAGGCCCGGGGACTTCGAGCTCACCTTGGCCAAGCCCCCCCGTTCCCTCGACCCCGCGGTCCTCGACAAGCTCTCCGGGCTGGCGCTCGTGGCGCGCACGGTGGTCGAGGGCTTCATGGCCGGTCATCACCGCTCGCCGCACCGCGGCAGCTCGGTCGAGTTCGCCCAGCACCGCGAGTACGTGCCGGGCGACGAGGTGCGCCGCATCGACTGGAAGGTGTTCGCCAAGAGCGACCGCCTGGTGGTCAAGGAGTTCGTCGAGGAGACGAACCTGCCCTGCCACATCCTGGTCGACGCCAGCGAATCGATGGCCTTCGGGACCCTGCCCTACACCAAGCTCGACTACGCGCGCTGGTGCGCGGCGGCCCTGGCGCACCTGATCCTCGATCAACGCGACACCGCGGGCCTGGTGCTGTTCGACGAGAAGGACCGCAAGAAGGTCCCGCCCGGCAACGGCGCGCCGCAGCTCAAGGCCATCCTCGACGCACTCGAGGCTGCCGAGCCCGGCGGGCCGACGCGCATCGGCGAGGTGCTCACCTGGCTCTGCTCGCGCCTCTCGCGGCGCGGGGTCGTGCTGGTCTTCTCGGACTTCTTCGACGAGACGTCCAAGATCGTCGACGGCCTGCGGCGCCTGGTGCACGCCGGGCACGAGCCGGTGCTCTTCCAGATCCTCGATCCGCGCGAGCTCGACTTCCGCTTCGAGGGGCTGCTGCGCCTCGACGGGCTCGAGGGCCTGGGCACGCGCAAGGTCGACCCCAAGGCCATCCGCGCGGCCTACCTCGAGGAGTTCGCCGCGCACAACGCCGAGCTCGCGCGCCAGGCGCGTTCGTTGGACGTCGACCTGCTGCAGGTCTCCACCGACCAGGGAGTCGACACGGTGCTCTCGACCTACCTGGCGCGGCGCAGCGCCCGGGCCCGGGGAGGCCGGCGCTGACCATGCCCTTCGAAGGCTTCCTCCATCCGGCCCTGGCGTTGGGCGCCTTGCTGGCGGCGGTCCCGCTGCTCATCCACCTCTTGAACCGCCAGCGGCACAAGCCGCTGCCGTGGGCCGCGATGCGCTTCGTCTTCGCCGCCGTGCGCAAGACGCGCCGTCGCGTGCAGATGGAGAACCTGCTGCTCCTGCTGCTGCGCATGGCGGCGGTGGCGTTGCTCGCCTTCGCGATCGCGCGGCCCTTCATCGGGGCCCACAGCCCGCTCGCGGGCCTGGCCGAGAGCCGGCGCGACCTGGTGCTGGTGCTCGACGGCTCGGCCTCGACCGGCTACCGCGAGGACATCGACAGCGTCTTCGAGCGCATCGTCGACCGCGCGCGGCGTCTGTTGCTCGAGCTCGACGCCGGCCGCGGCGACCGCGCGCGCCTGTTGCTGGCCGGCGACTACCCGCGCCTGCTCTCGTGGACCGATCCGCAGAAGGCGCTGGCGGTCCTCGACACGCTCGACGAGCCGACGCACGAGGCCCTCGACCTGGCCGCGGCCCTGGGCGAGGTGCTGGGCTTCGCCCGCGAGGAGTCCGCCGGGACGGGCGAGAGCTCGATCGAGGTGCGCCTGCTCTCGGACCTGCAACGGCGCGCCTTCGTGGCCGGCGCGGACCTCGGGAAGGCGCCCGAGGACGCCGCGGGCGAGCCGGTCCTGCGCGAGGTGCTGGACGCCCTGGCCGAACTCTCGGTGCGCGTGCTGGTCGAGGACCTCGGCGCCGCCCAGGCCCTGCCGCCCAACGTCGGCATCACGTCCCTCGAGGCCCTGGGACCCGTGCTCGGCCCCGGCGCGCCGGTCGAGCTGCGGGTCACGCTCACGAACTTCGGCGACGCGCCCCGTTCGGGCCTGCGCGTCAGCCTCGAGGTCGAAGGGCAACGCCGGCCGGTCGAGACCGCCGACGTCCCGGCCCGCGGTTCGGCCGAGGTGCTCTTCACCACCGCCTTCCGCACGGCCGGCGACCACGGGTTGGTCGCGCGCCTCGAGGGCGATCGCCTGTCGGTCGACGACGAACGCGTCGCCATCGTGCGCTGCCCCGAGCCGGTGCGCGTGCTGCTCGTCAACGGCGACCCGGCCCCCGAGATCGAGCGCGACGCCGTCGGCCTGCTGGCCGCCGTGCTCGAGCCGCCCCGGGGCGACGAGTTGCCGGGCCTGGGCGCGGGCGCGCCCTTCGTGCCGCGGGTCGTCTCGCCCGGCGCGCTCGAGGCGGGCGAGATCGAGCTCTCCAGCTTCGACGTGATCTGGTTGGCGGACGTGGCGACGCTCTCGCCCGAGCTCGCGCGGGCCCTCGAACGCCGCGTCGCCGCCGGAGCCGCCCTGGTCCTGAGCCTGGGCGACCGCGTGCGGGCCGACAACTACAACCAGCGCCTGTTCCGGCCCGACGGCTCGGGCCTGCTGCCGGCCGAGCTCGGCAGCTCGCGCGCCGTGGCCCGGCGCCGCGACGGGTATTGGCGCGCGAACCACTTCGACGCCGAGCACCCGGCCCTGCGGTTCTTCGCCCACGAACGCTGGCGCGCGTTGTTCGGCGAGGTGCCGGTGTACGAGTTCGTCTCGGCGCGCCCGCTCGAGAACGCGCGCGTGTTGGCGCGCCTGGACGACGCCGCCGCGAGCCCGCTGCTGATCGAGCGCGACTTCGACCGCGGCAAGGTCGTGCTCTGGACCAGCACGATGGACCCCTCGTGGACGCGTTTCCCCGAGTCGCCGCGCACCCTGGTGCCCTTCGTGCACGAGCTCCTGCGCCACGTCGCCAGCGCCGATCGCGCACCCCTGGCCCTGCGTCCGGGGGCCGACTTCGTCGCCGAGACGCCCACCTACCCGCGCGGGGTCGAGCTCGTGCTGCCGGGCGGCGAACGCCGGACGTTGAGCGGCGAACCGCTCGAGGTCGGACCCGGGCGCTGGCGACTGCCGGCGGTGCGCGGCGCCGACACCGCGCGCACCGGGCTCTACCGACTGGCGATCGAGGGCGCGAGCGACGTGCGCTTCGCGGTGCTGCTCGACCCGCGCGAAGGCGACCTCGAGCGCCTCTGGGAGGGCGAGCTCGAGGGTCTGCACCCCGCGCTGCGCCTGCTCGAGTCGGCGAGCTCCGACGCGCCGGAGGGCGGCGAGGGCGCCGCCCGCGGCGAGCTGTGGCGCTGGTTGGCGCTGGCGGCGCTGCTGGCGCTGGTCGCTGAGTCGCTCTGGGGCGCTTGGCTCGGACTGCGTCGGAGGATGGCATGAACCCGCTCGCGTTGCTCCAGGCCGCGGCCCCGCCCGAACCGCTCGGCGGCACCCGCATGCGCGAGACCCTGCAGCTCCTCGACCTGCCGGAGTTGTGGGTCGTGGTGCTCGTGCTGCTGCCCGCCCTGGCGCTGGTCAGCGTGCTCGGCTACGCCCGCGAGGGGCTCTCCCTGCGCGCCAAGCTCCTGCTCGGCTCCCTGCGCTTCGCCGCCCTGCTCGTGTTGCTGGTCGTGCTCTTCCGGCCGGTGTTCGTGCAGCGCAACGAGACCACCGAACCGGCCGAGGTGCTGGTGCTGTTCGACGACTCGGCCAGCATGCGCCGCATGGACGCCTACGCCGAGGACGGCGAAGGGCGCGCGGCCCTCCAGCGTTTGGCCGCCGGCGCCCTGGAGGGGACCGCGCGCCTCGACCTCGCGCGGGCGGGCTATCGCCAACAGCTCGCGCCGCTGCTCGAGCGGGGCGGGTACCAGGTGCGCACCTACCGCTTCGACTCGGACGTGAGCCCGCTCACCGACCTGGCCGACCTCGCCGGGCGCGGCCACTCGACGCACCTGGGCGACGCCCTGACCCGGGCCCTGTCCGGGGTGCGCGGCCGGCACGTGACCGACGTCGTGATCTTCTCCGACGGGCGCGACACCGGCGGGACCTCGCCCCTCGACGCCGCGCGCTCGGCGGGCGCCGCGGGCCTGCCGGTGCACACCGTCGTGGTCGGCGATCCGCGCCCCGAGCGCAACGTCGTGCTCGAGCTGGTCGAGAGCCCCTCGAACGCGCTCGAGGGGGACGAGATCGCCGTCCAGGTGCGCGTCGTCGGCCGCGGGCTGCGCGGGGACGAACGCGCGCGCGTCGTGCTGGAGGAGTTGTCCTCGGCCCGCGACCCGTCCCCGCGTCCCCTGGCCGAGGAGAGCCTCGCGCCCGACCCCGAGGGCCGGCGCGCGGTCCTGATCGCGCCCCCCGCGAGCCCCGAGCCGGGCCGCCGCGAGCGGCGCTTCCGCGTCTTCGTTCCGCCCCTCGAGGGCGAGACGCTGCTCGACGACAACGCCGTGCAGTTCAGCGTGCAGGTGACGCCCGAGCGCATCCGCGTGCTGTACGTGGACGGGTATCCGCGCTGGGAGTACCGCTACCTCAAGAACCTCCTGCTGCGCGCGGACGAGAACCTCCTCGTGCAGTGCTACCTGCTCTCGGCGACGCCCGACTTCGTGCAGGAGAGCACGCGCGGCGTGCCGGCCCTGCTGGAGGTCCCGACCTCGCGGCGCGAGCTGCTCGAGAACTACGACGTCGTCATTCTGGGCGACGTCAACCCCTACGCGATCTCGCCCGACCCCGCGCGCTGCGAGGAGTTCCTGCAAGCCCTGCGGGCCTTCGTGGAGGGCGGCGGGGGCCTCCTGATGCAGGCCGGCGAGTACGAGAACCCGCGCTCCTTCGTCGACACCCCGCTGCAGGAGCTGCTGCCCGTGGTGCTCGACCCGACCGGCGCCCTGGCCTTCGGCGGCGACACCACGCGCGAGCTGCGCCCGCGCCTCGAGGAGCCGGGCCAACCGCACCAGATCGTGCGCCTCGAGCTCGACGAGGAGCAGAACCGGCGCCTGTGGGAGGAGCCCGAGGGCCTGCGCGGCTTCTACTGGTACTACCCCATCGCGCGCGCCAAGCCCGGCAGCCAGGTGCTGCTGCGCCACCCCGAGGCCGAGGGTGCCTACGGCCGCCACCCGCTGCTCGTGGTGGGCTACTTCCCCCAGGGACGGACGCTGTTCCTGTCCCTCGACTCGACCTGGATGTGGCGCTACCGCTACGGCGACCGCTACCACGAGCGCTTCTGGCGCAACGCGGTGCGTTGGCTGGCACTGGGCAGGCTCAAGAGCGCCAACCGGCGCGTGCGCCTGGACACGCTCAAGACCACCTACGCGATCGACGAACGCGTGGTGCTCGAGGCGCGCGTGCTCGACGAGGACTTCCGGCCCTCCGAGGAGCCCAGCCGGGACCTGCGCATCGAGGGGCCCGAGGGCAGCGAGGTCCGCCGCCGCCTGGACCTGGTCGGCGGGCGGCCGGGTCTGTATCGCTCCAGTTTCGAGGTCGACCGGCCCGGCCTGTACCGCGCCTGGCTCGACGCCGCCGGCCAGGACTCGGCCTCGACCGAGTTCGAGATCGAGCTGCCCTCCCGCGAGAACGCCGACCCGACCCCGGACCCCAAGCTCCTGGCGTCGATCTCGACCCTCTCGGGTGGCCGGACGGTGCCCCTGGCGCGCCTGGCGAGCCTCTCGGCCGAGTTCCCCGGAGGCGAGGAGCGCCGCCTGCCGATCTCGTCCGAACTGGACGATGCCTGGGATCACTGGGGCACCCTGCTCCTGGCCCTGGGCCTGCTCTCGGCCGAGTGGATCCTCCGCAAGCGCCTGGAGCTGATCTAGTAGAGTCCTTCGGGCGGCCGCGCCCGGGACCCCGATCCCCCATGTTCGCCACCTTGCCCCTGCTCCCTGCCCTGCTCGGGGTCCTCCTGGGGGCTGCCCCCGCGGCGGCCGGCGCGCCCCCCCAGCGCGGGGCCCCGCCCCTGGTGCTCCCGGGCCAGGACGACGAGGACGTCGAGACGCGCTCGTTCTCCTTGCCCGACACCCGCGCCTCGCGGGCCCTGGCCCAGCGCGCGGAGGAGCACCGCGCCGCCGGCCGCTGGAACGAGGCCGCCGCCGACCTGCAGCGCCTGATCGATGACCACGCGCGCGACCTCCTGGGGCCTTCCCGGCCCGCGCCCCGGGGACGCCCCTCCCAGCAGGACGTGCACGCCGGCGCGGCCCTGTGGGCCGAGCGCCAACTCTTCGAGCTGCCCCCCGAGGGCCGGCTGGCCTATCGCGAGCGTTTCGGCGCCGCCGCCGAGCGCGCCCTGGCCGAGGCCCTGGGCGCGGGCGAACGCTCGAGCCTCGCCCAGGTGGCGGCCCGCTGGCCGATCACGGCCGCGGCCGAGCGCGCCTGGTGGGCGTTGGGCGACCTCGAGCTCGAGGCCGGCAACCTCGACCAGGCGCGCCTCGCCTGGGGCCGGGCCCTGGGCCTGCGCCTGGAGCGGCGCGACCTGCAGCTCACCGAGCCCGCGGACTGGGCGGCGGCGCGCGCCGCCGCGGTGCCGGCCGAGGCCGGGGACCTCGCGGGCCTGGGGTTGCGGCTCGAGCTCGCCGCCGCGAGCCTCGACCCCGAGCACGAGTTGGCCCGACCCGAGCTCGAGCGCCGCCCGCCGGGCGGCCAGATGCGCCTGGCCGGGCCGGGGGAGGGCGCGGCGGCGGCGCCCTTCGCCGAGACCGACGGTTGGCAGGCGGCCCTGCCCGCGCACCCCTTCGGCGGCGGATTCCGCAGCAACTTCCGCCTCCACGCCGTGCGCGCCGGCTGGCGCGTGTTCGTCTCGACCTCGCTCGAGTTGCTCGCCTTCGACGCCCTCACCGGCGAGGTGCTCTGGGGCAGCGGCCAGGTGCCCGGTTGGGAACGTCTGGGCAAGGAGCGCGAGGAGTACTTCCGCGGGATCGCCCAACGCCGCACGTTGATCGCGCCCGCGGTCGGCTCGGGCGTGGTCGTCGCGCCGCTGCAGATCCCGATCAGCCAGCTCGAGCACCGCGACTTCAACACGATCTCGATCCTGCGCCGGATCCCCGACCGCCGCCTGTTCGCCTACGACGAGGCGACCGGCCGCCCGCTCTGGAACCACCTGCCTCCGCCGAACTGGGACGGCGAGTCGGGCACCTTCGCCCAGCGCACGATGGTCGCCGGTCCGCCGGTGATCGTCGGCTCGCGCGTGCTGGTGCCCGCCTACCGCCTGGACGGGCGGGTCGACTACCACGTGGCCTGCTATGCGCTGGAGAGCGGCGAGCTCCTGTGGTCGACGCCGGTCATCAGCGGCCAGCGCGAGCTCAACATGTTCTCGCGCCACGAGTACGAGTTCGCCGCGCCCCCGCTGCGCGTCGAGGGCGACCGCGTGATCGCGCTGACGCAGCTCGGCGCGTTGGCCTCACTCGACCTGTTCTCCGGGCGCATCCTGTGGGGCACGCTCTACGACCAGGTCCCCCTGCCCCGCCGCCGCGGGCACAACGCGACCGAGCGCCCGACGACCTGGGAGAACGCGCCGCCCGTCGTCGCCGGCGGCGTGGTGGTCGCCACGCCGAGCGACAGCCACGACCTGGTGGGCCTCGACCTCGAGAGCGGAGCGATGCTCTGGAGCCTCTCGCAGTCCTCGGTCAACCAGCTCGCCCGCGGCCGCATCTCGCGCATCGATCTGCTCCTGGGCGCGGACGAACGCACGATCTTCCTGTCCGGCGGTCACGTGCTGGCGCTCGAGGCGCCCGACGGGCTCCTGCACTCGCGCCCCGTGCGCACGGCCTGGATCTACGACGACTTCGACAACGACGCGCCCCAGGGCTGGCCCGTCCTGACCCGCGAGCGCGTCTTCGTCGCGACGCCCACCCAGCGCCACGAGATCCACCGCCACTCCGGGGCCCGGGCGCGCGTGCCCCTCCCCTGGCGCGGGGGCCGCAGCGGCAACCTGCTGGTCGGCGGCGGGATGCTGTTCACGCTCGACGGCCACTACCTGAACGGGTACTTCGACTGGAACGGGCTGCTCGCCTCGTCGGCCGCCGCGCGGCGCGGCGCGGGCGTCGAGCCGGGCGCCGCCCTGGACCACGCGCGCCTGCTCGCCATGCGCGGCGAGTCCCTGCGCCGCGAGGGCCGCTCGGACCAGGCGCGGACCTTCCTCGACGAGGCCCGCGGCGTGCTGCTGCCGCTGATCGAGGTCGAGGCGGTCGAGCGGCCGGCGCGCGCGGGCCTGCACGGCGTGCTGCGCGCCCAGGCCCGCATCCACGCCGACCTCGCCGACGTGCTGGGCGCCGTGCGCGCCCTCCGCGAGGCGCGCGCCCTCGCGCCCGACGCCCTCAGCCTGCGGGACACGTTGCTGGAGGAGATCTCCATGCTGACCGGCGTCGACGACGACGCCTGCCTCGCGGCGCTCGAGCGCCTGGAGAGCTCCTGCGCGGGCCTCGACGTGCCCGTCCGGCCCGCCCAACCCGGCGCCGGAGGTCTGGGCGCCCTCGTCCCCGGCGAGGCGGGCGCGGGGGAGGCCTGGCGCCTGCCGGTCGGGCTGTACGTGACCCTGGCCCGCGCGCGGCTGCACGCGGCCCGGGGCAACGCCGCGGCGGAGCTCGAGGCCCTGCACGGCCTGGTGCGCGAATGGCCCGCGACCCCCCTGCCCGGCGGACGGGTCGGCGCGCTGGCGGCGGAGCGCATCGGTCAGTTGCTCGCCAGCGGCGAACGCGCCGCGCACGCGCCCTTCGAGCGCCGCGCGGCCGAGCTCCTGGAACGCGCCGCCCAGGGCGGCGACCTGGTCGCGCTGGAGCGCGTCGCCCAGCTCTACCCGCACTCCGAGGCCTCGCGCCAGGCCCACGATCGGATCCTCGAGCTGGCCGTCGAGGTCGGCGACCTGGCGCGCACCGCCGCCGTGCTGGCGGCCGAGCTGCCCGAGCCCTGGATCCCCTCGCGCCCCAGCGCCCGCGAGGCGCGCCTGTTGCTCGGCCTGGCCGCCGCCGCCGAACGCGTCGGGAACCCGGCCCTGGCGCGCGGCGTGCTCGCCACCCTGGCCCTCAGCGGCGCCGATCGCGCTTCGGACCAGGCCCAGCACGGCGGGCGGACCGTGGGCGAGCTGCTCGCGCGCCTACCGGACCCCCTCGCGCGGCCGAGTTCGCCGGCTCCCGACCTGTCCTCCCACCCGCGCGAGGTCGCGCAGTTCCTCGGCCGTTTCCAACGGATCGGCGAGGTCCCGCCGGCGAGCGACGCGCAGGACGCGCAGCGCGTGTTGCTCTTCGGCCGCTCCGACGCGCGCACGCGCACCTTCGAGCGCGGCATCGCGCTGGTCGCCTTCGGCGCGACGAATCCCGGCGATCCGCTGTGGAGCGTGCCCCTGCCCCAGACCGTCGGTCCGGTGGCCTGGGAGGAGTGGGTCGGCCTGGGTGCGGGCCTGGTCGTCGTCTCGACCGAGCAGGGCCTCCTGGCCCTCGAGCGCGAGACCGGACGCGTCGCGTGGAGCTGGAGCTCCGGCGGGCTCACCCCCATGGGCGTGCGCGTCAGCGACGGCGTCGCGGCGGCCGTCTGCCGGGGCGCGGGGGATCGCCTGGTGATCTTCGGCTTCGAGCTCACCTCCGGCGTGCCGCTGTGGACCATCGAGACCCAGGCCAAGGAACACTCCGAGCAGCCGATCTGCGGCGAGGGTCGGCTGGTGCTGCTGCCCCAGCCCTACGCGGCCAGCACCATGACGGTGTACTGCCTGTTCAGCGGGCGCACCGTGCAGCGCGTGAGCCTGCGCCATCCGCCCCAGCGCCTGCTCGCGCGCGCGGCCTGGATCGAGAACGGGCGCGTCATCCTGCCCTGGTTCCTGATCGAGGTCGGCGACGCGCGCAACCACGTCGTCGCCTACGACCTCGACCTGGGGACGCTGGCCTGGGAGGTGCACTTCGACCGCAGCCTGGGCGGCGGGCGTCAGTTGCACGGCGTCTTCCAGAGCGGCCCGCACACGGTGCTGGTGCTCAAGCCGCCGGCGGGCGCGCCGGGCCGGGGCGTGCTCGCCGAGCTGGACGCGCGCATCGGCGGTCTGGCGCGGCTCGGCAACGTCGAGCTCGGCGACGACCACCTGCCCTTGGGCCTGAACCTGGGCGATCGCCGGCGCCTGCGCCTAGACGAACCGCTGCTCTTCCTGCGCGGCGCGGGTTCGCGCGGCGGGGGCCTGCGCCTGGAGGCCGTGCACCTGCCCTTCGGGGTGGAGCGCTGGCGCTACGAGCCGCCCTTCGACGACCTGTACACTGGCTCCTTGCCCCTGCCCGCGGTCGGACGGGACGTGGTGGCTCTGGTGGTCGCCGAGCGCGCCTCGCGCCGGCCCGTCAGCCACCAGGCCAACCTGATCCTGCTCGGCCGGCACGATGGTGGGCGGCGCGAGACCCAGATCCTCGACCCGCGGCTCGGCCGCAGCGACGACCTCGAGCTCGTGCCCCTGGGCGACGCGCTCTTCGTCGCCGGACAGCAGCTGATGAAGGTGATGCGATGAACGAGCGAAGCTCCCTGGCCTCGCGCGCCCTCTCGTGGGGCGCGGCCCTCCTGGCCCTGGCCCTGCCCGGCGCCGCCCAGCGTGGTTCCCTCGACGTGGGGCCGATCGACGTCACTCCTGCCCAGGCGCGGGCGGTCGAGAACGGGCTCGCCTGGCTCGCCCAGCGGCAGAACGAGGACGGCAGTTGGACCGCCCGCGTCGGCTACAAGCTCAACGAGGACTACGACTACACGATGGCCGATCGCGGCCACGTGGGGGTCACCTCCCTGGCCGCCATGGCCTTCCTCGCCGGCGGGCACCTGCCCGGGCGGGGTGAGTACGGCCGGGTGGTCGAGCGCGCCCTCGACTTCGTGCTCGGCGCGGTGAACGAGGACGGCTACATCACGGCCAGCACGACGCGCATGTACAGCCACGCCTTCGCGACGCTGTTCCTGGCCGAGGTCTTCGGCATGACGCACCGCGAGGACGTGCGCAACAAGCTGCAGAAGGCGGTCGACTTCATCGTCAAGAGCCAGAACGCCGAGGGCGGATGGCGCTACGAGCCCTACGCGGTCGAGTCGGACATGTCGATCGTGGTCTGCCAGGTGATGGCCCTGCGCGCGGCGCGCAACATCGGCATCCGCGTGCCGCGCAGCACGGTCGACCGGGCCGCGCGCTACGTGGTCGAGTCGGCCGTGACCGCCGAAACCTACGCCGGGTTGGGCCAACCCGCCTGGCACTACCGCAACGAGATCGGCTCGTTCCACTACCAGCGCGACGTGCACTCGCGCTCGTCCTTCTCCCTGACCGCCGCGGGCGTGACCGCGCTGCACGGCCTGGGCATCTACTCGGACGACGCCATCCGCCTGGGCGTCGAGCACCTGCAAGCCAGCGCGCAGGCCTTCAACAGCCGCTACGGCGTGCGCTCGCGTGGCCACTACTTCTTCTGGTACGGCCACTACTACGCGGTGCAGGCCATGTACACGATGGGCAGCCCCTACTGGGAGCCCTACTTCCGCGACCTGCGTCAGGTGCTCCTCGAGCTCCAACGCTCCGACGGCTCCTGGCCCAACGAGACCGGTCCGGGCGAGACCTTCAGCACCGCGGTGGCGGTGCTGATCCTCGAGATCCCCTACCGCTTCCTGCCCATCTTCCAACGCTGACCCTCCCCGTGTCGAGCCGCCCGGAACGCACCCCCAGCCTGGAGCGCCTGCTCGAGCGCCTTGCCCGCCGCCTGCGCACCCACGTGCTGCTCCACGGCCTGGGGCGCGTGGCCCTGGGCGCCGCCGGGTGGTTGTGCATCGCGTTCCTGCTCGACCGCTGGCTCCACCTGCCGGCGCCCGTGCGGGTGCTGCACGCCGCGGTGCTCGTGGCGCTGCCCGCCTATCTGCTGTGGCGCGAGCTGCTCCTGCCCCTGCGGCGCATCCCGGGCCCGGAGGGCTTGGCGCTGCTGGTCGAGCGCGCGCACCCCGAGCTCGCGGAGCTGCTGGTCAGCGCCGTGCAGCTCGAGGCGCGCCTGGCGAGCGCGCAACCCGACGAGGCGGCCCTCGTGCGGCGCGTGCTGGCTTCGGCCGAGGTGCGCGCGGGCGAGCTCGACCTCGTGGGCGTCGACGATCCGCGCGGCCCGCGGCGCGCGTTCTCGGCGGGGCTCGGCGCGACCCTGCTCGCGGCCCTGCTGCTCGCCCTGGCGCCGGCGCAGGGCCGCATCTTCCTGCAACGCCTGCTCGGCGGCGGACCGGACTGGCCGCGCCGCACGAACCTCGTGCTCGAGGTCCCGATCGCGGGCGGCCGGGCCCAGGTCGACGAGGGCGAGGGGCGCATCGACGTGTTGTTGGCCCGCGGCAGCGACGTGCCGGTCGTGGTACGCGCCGAGGGCGTCGTGCCCGACGAGGTCACGCTGCACTTCGGGAGCGGCCGGCGCGAGGTCCTGGGCGCCGCACGCGGGGGCGTCTTCCGCACCCTGCTGCGCTCGGTCCAGGAGGACCTCGAGTTCCACGTCACCGGGGGCGACGACCGCGACCGGGTCCCGCGCGTGTACGTGACCGTGCTCCAGCCCCCGGACGTGTCGGCCCTGGCCGTGACCGTCGAGCCCCCCGCCTACACCGGCCTCCCCGCGCGCCTGGTGCGCGACGCCGACGTCGAGGTGCTGGCGGGCTCGCGGGTGCGGGTCGCCATGCTGCCCGATCCGCCCGACGCCCGCGGGCTGGCGCGGGTGCTGCCCGAGGACCGCGAGCTGCCGCTCGTGGAGGTCCCCTGGCCGCCCCGCGAGCAGGACGGCGCGCCGCGCTCCGACGAGCCGAGCAGCGCCCTGGGCTTCGAGACCCTGGCGGCGGAGACCCTGCGGTATCGCTTCGAGCTCGTCGACGCGCGCGGCTTGCCGAACCCCGACCCGGGCCTGTTCGCGATCCACGTCGTGGCCGACCGCCCGCCGGAGGTCGAGGTCCTGGCGCCGGCGCGGGGCGAGGTCGAGGCCGTCGTCGGCGGCGCCCTGCCCCTGCGCGTGCGGGCCTTCGACGACTTCGGCGTGGCGCGCCTCGAGTGGTCCGTGGAGAGCCCCGGCGAAGCGCCCCGCGGGCCGGTCGCGCTGGCCGCCGAGCCGCTCGAGGACCAGAGTCCCGAGCGCGGCCGACGCCAGGGTCGCTTCGCGGCCCGCACCCTGGAGGTGCGCGAGCTCTTCGGCTCCGGCGAGCCGATCGAGGGTCAACTGCTCGAGATCGAGGTGCGCGCCCAGGACAACCGCGAGCCCGAGGCCCAGGCCGGCCGCGCGCCCGCGGTGCGCGTGCGCATCGTCTCGGGGGACGAGCTGCTGCGCCGCGTCCAGGACCGCCTGGCGCGCGCGCGCCTCTCCACCCAGCAGCTCGTCGAGCTGCAGCGCGAGCGCCGCTCGCGCACCCAGGAGCTGCTGGCCAGCCTCGAGGGCGACCAGCTCTCCGAGGCCGCCGGCCCGGGCGAGATCGGCGCGCTCCTGATCGGCCAGCGGCGCGTGCAGGG
>CAYMYN010000019.1:0-27328 GCA_964394665.1 uncultured Planctomycetaceae bacterium | reverse complement strand
GCGCGCCTCGACGAACGCGCCGCGCCGTGGCTCCTCGAGCTCGACCGCGGCGCGGCGCGCATCACCGACCGCGGCTTCCACCCCGAGTTGTGGACGGCCCTCGCCGCGCGCGTGCCCACCGGGCCCGGCACGGGGATCGCCGAGAAGCTCGTGGTGGCCGTGGGCCTGGCCGTCGACGCCGCCGAGCGACCCGCGGGCCGGGCGGCGGAGAACCTGCGCACCGCCCAGGACGCGACCGCCCTGGCCGAGGTGCGGCGCCTGCTGACGGCGGTCGAGGAGGACCAGGCCCTGACCCTGGTGCGCCTCGAGGCGCTGCTCGAGCGCCTGGCCGAGTGGGACAACTTCCAGTCGGTGCTCTCGCTCACGCGCGACATCCTCAATCGGCAGCGCAACCTGCTCGAGCGCACCAAGCGCTTCGCCAAGGAGAACTGACCATGCTGCGCCGCTCCGTGCTCCTCGCCCTGCTGCTGGTCGCGCCCCCGCTCGCCGTGTCGGTCGCGCGCCCCGACGACGGCGGCGTCCAGAGCCGAGAACGCGCGGCGCTCTCCGAGGAGCAGGCTCTCTTGCGTCGCCAGCTCCTGCAGCTCACGACCTCGATGGAGTCGATCGCGCAGCGCTTCGAGAGCGAGGGCCGCGCCCACGCCGCGCGCCTGCTGCGCGACGGCCTGCGGCACGTCACCGAGCGCAACGAGTCCACTGCGCGCCGCACCCTCGAGGAGGTCATGCAGTCCGCCCAGCAGGACCTGTCCCAGGGGCAGGCGGTGCGGGCCCTCGAGAACCAGCAGGCGGTGCTCTCCGAGCTCGAGCGCCTGCTCTCGATCCTGCTCGACCGCCCCGACGTCGAGGACCTCGAGGAGCGCCTGGCCGAGCTCTCCGAGCTGCGCCGGGAGCTCGGCGACCTGGCGAGCGCCGAGCGCCAACTGCGCCAGGACACCGCCGCGCTGCGCGAAGCGGCGCGCAGCGAGGCCCAACGCGCGCTCGAGGAAGCGCTGCGCGAGGCCGCCGCACGGCAGCGGGCCCTGCTGGCCGAGACCGAGTCCAGCGGCCGGCGCTCGGGGGCCCTCGAGCTCGAGGCGCTCGAGCGCGAGCTGGCGGCCCTGGCCCGCGACCAGGCCACCGACCTGGCGGTGCTCGCGGGCTGGACCCCGGCCGAACGCCCCACCCTCGAGGCCGCCCAGGAACCCCTGGGTGCGGCGCGGCGCGCGGAGGCCGAGGCGGCGCGGCTCGCGCGCGCGGCGGCCGAGCTGCGGCGCGCGGCCCGGGACCTCCCCCGCGCGAACGAAGCCGCCGCCGCCCAGGCGCTGACGCGCACCCTCGAGGAGGCAGCGGAACGCGAGGACCTGGCGGCCCGCACGGGCAACGATCCGACCGCCGCCGCGACCGCCCAGGCCCTGGCCCGCTCCGCCGAGGAAGCCCGCGCCGCGGGCATGGATCCGCAGGCGCGCCGCGCGGCGGCCGAGGCCATGCAGGCGCGCGCCGCCGAGTTGGAGGCCGCCGCGGCCGAACGCACGGCCCAGGCCGGCGCGCAGCGCGCCCAGGCGGCCCGCGACCTCGAGGCGTTGGCCGAGCGCGGGGAGACCGGCGCCGGTCGGGCCGCCCAGGAGGTCCGCGAAGCCCTGGAGCAAGCGGATCGGGCCGCGGGCGGCCCGCGCGCCGCCGAGGAGACCGCCCGCGCCCTCGAGACCCTGCGCCAGGCCGCCGAGGAGCAGCGCTTCGTGGGCGAGACCGCCGCGAGCACGCAGCGCGCGCAGGCCGAGCGCTCCGAGCGCCTGGCCGAGAACCTCGCCGGCCCGGGCCCCGGCCGCAGCCCCGAGGGCCAGGCGGCGCGCGCGGCCCTCGAGCAGGCAGCCCAGGCCATGCGCCAGGCGTCGGAGCAGGCCTCCCAGGGCGCGGCCCAGGCCGCCGCGGAGAACGCCGCCGAGGCCCTCGAGGCCCTGAACCAGGCCCAGGAGGCGCTCGCCGGCGCGCGCGCCGCGCAGGCCCAGGAACAGGGCGCGGCGCAACTCGCCGAGAGCCAACGCCAGCTCGCGGCCGAGATCGAGGAGCTGGCGCGCGCGGCCGCGGAGGGAGCCCTGGGGCAACGCTCGGCGGAGTCCGTCCAACGCGCCCTGGAGCAGGCCGAGCGGCACATGGAGCAGGCCGCGTCCGAGCTCGACGGCGGCCAGAACCTCTCCGCCGCGGGCGAACAGCGCCAGGCCCTGGAGCAGCTCTCCCGCGCGGGGCGCGAGGCCGATGCGGGCGTCGAGCCGCGCACGGAGGAGGAGCGCGAGCGCGCCCAGGAACTCGCCGAGCGCCAGGCCGAGATCGAGAAACGCCTGTACGACTTCGCGAAGCGTTACGACGAGCGCGACCAGGCCCGTCCCCTGCCCTCGCTGCAGCGCGCCCAACAGGCCGCGCAGCGCGCGCGCCAGGCGCTCGAGCAGGGCGACCTGGCCCAGGCCGAACAGGCCGAGCAGGAGGCCGAGCGCGCGATCGAGGAGGCGGCCGCCGAGCTGGCCGAGGAGGAGGACCAGTACCAACGCCTGCGCGACGAGGAGCTGCTCTTCCGCATCGCCGAGGAGGTTGCGCAGTTGCTCGCCAGCCACCGCGCGTTGATGGCGGAGACCCTCGAGGCCGATGCCGGCCAGCAGGGTGGGCGCGCGAGCCGCGCCCTCCGGCTGCGCTTGCGGCGCATCGCCAGCGAGGAGGGTGCGCTCGGCAAGCGCTCGGCGGAGCTGCGCGGCGCGATCGAGCGCGAGGGCAGCAACGTCTTCGCCGAGATCCTGAACAACATCGAGTCGGACCTGGTGCGCATCGAGCGCGACATGGGCGAGGTCGGCGGGTACCAGAGCGGCGCGCGCGTGCAGGCCCTCCAGCAGGACGTCGAGGACAACCTGCGCTGGCTGGCCGAGGCGCTCGAGGAGGAGAAGCAGCGCCGCCAGCAGGAGCAACAGGAGCAGCAGGGCCAGGAGGAGCAGCAGCAGCCCGGCGAGAATCGCCTGGTGCCGGACGTGGCCGAGCTCAAGCTCCTGCGCCGGCTCGAGCGCGAGGTGCTCGATTCCCTCGACGAGATGCTGGTCCTCCATCCCGAGCTGGCCGAGCCCAGCGCGCGCCCCGACGCCGTGTTGCTCGAGGACATCCTGCGCCTGGCGCACCGCCACGAACGCACCAGCGATCTCTTCCAGCAGTTCCGTCAACGCCTGGGCCTGCCCGATCCGTTCGCGGACGGAGACGGCGCCGGCGAGGAGACCCCGCGATGAGCGAACGGAGCCGACCGCGACGCGCCGCCCTGGCCGCCCTGGCGTGCGCCTTGACCTGCGGCTTCGCCGCGGCGCAGGAACCCGAGCCCCAGCCCGAGCCGCGCCCGCGTCTGCGGCCCGAGCTCGTGCCCCCGCCCCTGCGCCCCGAAGGCGGAGCCGAAGGATCCAGCGAGGCCCAGGACGCGCAGCGCGAGATGCTGCAGCTCTTCCGCCAGGTCGAGCGGCGCCTGCGCGAGATCGATGCCCTGCTCGTCGACGCCGGCGCGGGCGACACCCGGCGCTTGAGCGAGGTCCAGGCGGCGGGCATCGACCGGCTCATCCGGCGCTCGGTCGAAGGCGGCCGCCAGAACCTGCAGGACATCGACCGCATCATCGAGATCGCGCAACAGTTCGGCTCGCAGCAGCAGAGCTCGGGCTCGGGCCAGTCCCAGCAGCAGCAGGAAGGACAACCCGGCGGCTCGCGCCCCCAGGGATCGCAGTCCACCGCGCGCGAACAGACCCCCGAGGGGCCGGGCCAGGGCGGGCGGCCCGAGGGCCAGGAGGGTCAGGAGCCGGGTTCCGAGGGCCAGCGGCCCCAGGGTGAGCAGCCGGGCCAGGAACCTTCGCCGGAACGGGGCGGGACGCCACAGGCCGGCGGGCCGAGCGAAGCCCCCGACCCGCAGAACCGGCCCGCCGGAGACCCGCCCCGCGGCGCCACCGAGGGACCCGGCCTGCGGCCCGACGGCGCCGACCGCTGGGGCGACCTGCCGGTGCACGTGCGCGACGTCTTCCGCCACGGCGGGTCCGACGACCTCCCGCCCCAGTACCGCGACTGGATCGACGCCTACTACCGCCGACTCCAGCGCCCGGACGGGCGCCGCTAGGAGCTGCCGGTGTCGCGCGCGCGGAACATCCTCCCGGGGCTCGCGCTGGGCCTGGGGTTGATCGCGCCCGGCCCCTCCGACGGCGGCGGCCGCGGCCCCCTCGAGCCGGGCCAGCGGCCGAGCGCCGAACGACCCGCGCCGCCCCGCGGCACCGAGTACGCCGACCCGGCCCAGGCCGCCGCGCAGCTCGCCGTCGAGCGCGCGCTCACCTGGCTCGCCGAACGCCAGCGCGAGACCCCGCACGGTGGGTTCCCGGCCGTGGGGGCCGAGAAACACGCCCCGGTGGCCGTCACCGCCCTCGCGGCCCTGGCCTTCCTCGCCGCGGGCAACACCCCCGAGCGCGGCCCCCACGGCGCGCGCGTGCGGGCCGCGATCGAGTACCTGCTCGAGCGCATCGACCTCGATCCCGATTCGCCCACCCACGGCTACGTGTCGGCCGAGGGCGACGCGCTCTCGCGCACCCACGGCCAGGGCTTCGCGACCCTGGCGCTCGCCGAGGCCTACGCCGTCTCGCCGCGCACCGCCCTGGGCCGGCGCATCGAGCGCGCCCTGCCGGCGGCGGTCGGCCTGATCGAGCGCTCCCAGGGCCGCGAGGGCGGCTGGGAGTACCAGCCGGTGCGCGTGGTCGAGCACGAGAACTCGGTCACGATCACGCTCGTGCAGGCCCTACGCGCCGCGCGCAACGCCGGGGTGCGCGTCGATCCGCGGGTCATCGCGCGCGCCCTCGACTACGTGCATCGCACGCAGAAGCCCGACGGGTCCTTCCGCTACGCCCTCGGCAGCGAGGTCACGACCCTCGCCATCAGCGCCGCCGCGCTGGCGACCCTGCAGGCCGGCGGCGAGTACGCCGGGCCGGCCGTGGCCCAGGGTTTCGACTACCTGCAGCGCGAGCTGGCGGCGCGCGACAACGGACACGCGAGCGAGCCGCGTTTCCCCTGCTACGAGCGCCTGTATCTCGCCCAGGCCCTTTGGCAGCACGCGGACCCGGCGGCCTTCGAGGCCTGGTTCGCCGCCGAGCGCCGCCGCCTGCTGCTCAGCCAGGACGGGGACGGGTCCTGGACCAGCGGCCCCGAGCGCGAGTACGGTCGGGTCTACGCGACCGCCGTCAACGTGCTGGTGCTCGCGCTCCCCGACCGCCTGTTGCCGATCTTCCAACGCTGAGCGCCTTGGACCCCGCCCCCCCGCGCCGAACCCAGCGCCTCGCGCGCCTCCTGCCGGTCGCGATCCCGCTCGGGATCCTGCTCGCCACGGGCTTCGCGGGCCTCGACTTCGGCCGGCACTGGGACGAGTGGCTCGCGATGCGCGCCCTGCGCCAGGCGATCGCGCGCGAAGTCCTGCTGCCGGACTTCTACAACTACCCCTCGGTCCCCTTCTGGCTCGGGCTCTCCGCGCTCTCGCCCGAGATCCTCGGCGACCTCCCGCGCTACCAGGGCCAGCTCGCGAACCTGCAGGCACGCCTGGACCCGTTCGTGATGTCGCCCGAGTTCCGCCTGCGGGTGCGCGGGGTGTTCCTCGTGGTCTCGAGCCTGGCCGTGCTGTGGACCTACCTGGCGTGCCTGCGTTGGCGCGGTCGGGTCGGGGAGGCGCTGCTCGCCGCGACGCTGCTCGGGCTCTCCTTCGAGTTCGCCTACCACGCGCGCTGGATCGCGCCCGACGCGCTCAACGCGCAGTTCACCGCGCTGTGCCTGCTGGCGCTCGTCGCCGCCGCGCGCTCGCCGCGGCCGCGGCCGTGGTTCTTCGCCGCGGCCTGCGCCGCGGGCCTGGCGACGGGCACCAAGTACACCGCGGGCCTCTTGCTCGTCTCGGTGCTGGCGGGGCTCGTCGCCGCGGCCGTCGCGGCGCGGCGCGCGCCGCCCAGCCCCACGGGAGCAGGGCCGGCCGGCCCGCGGCTCACACGCGCGATCCCGATCGCCCTGGGCATCTTCGCCCTGACCTTCCTCCTGACCACGCCGGGCGCGCTGCTGCAGCCCTTCACCTTCTTCCGCGACGTGCGCTTCGAGGCCCTGCACTACGGCGAGCGGGGTCACTACGGCTTCACCATTCCCGCCGGAGCGCCGCACGTCTGGGCCCAACTGCGCTACCTCGGCGGCGCGGCCTTCTCGCCCTTCGAACCGCTCTCCTGGCTGCTCTTCGCCCTGGCGCTCGTGGGCGCCGCGGCCACCTGGAGCGAGTCGCGCCGGATGGCCCTCGTGCTGCTCCTCTTCCCGGTCCTGTACCTCGCGTACATGGGCTCGATGGTGGTGCTGTTCGTGCGCAACCTGCTGATCGTGCTGCCCTTCGTGGCGCTCCTCGCGGCGCGCGGTACCGGGGCCTTGGGCTCGCGCCTGCCCGGCGCCCTCGGGCGGCACCTGGCCCTGGGGCTGGCGGTGCTGCTGATCGCCGGCCACGGCGCCTGGTTGGCGCACGCGGCGGGCACGATCCGCGACCGCGGACCGGGTCCCCGGGCCGGGCGCTTCGTGCGCGAGTTGGACCGCTGGCTCGCCGCCCAGGGTGGGACCCCGATCTACGTCGCGCCGCGGGTCCAGGCCGCCCTCGATCAATTCGCGCCCCGCGAGCGTCCCAACGTGACCCACGACCCCGCGGCGCAGGTCGAGCTCGCGGTCGTGCTGCCGCCCAAGCCCATCCCCGAGTTGGAAGGGCTGCCCTCCAACCGTCCCGGATCGGTTCTGCGCACCTTCGGACCCCGGGAGGTGAACCTCGAGTACTACTGGACCTGGCCGGAACCGCGCATCGTCGTCACCCCCATGGCCTATGCCCGGGAGGCGGGGCTGGTCCGCGCCTCACCCTGAGATCTCCCCGATTTCCGCCCGGACTCCGGGAGCGGTGTAGACTCCCCCATCGGGCTCCCGCCGCCCGCCCGCCTATGCGCAACCCCCTGCTCCTGGCAACGCTCCTCCTGGCCCTGCCGACGGTCGCCTCCGCCCAGCGGGCCCCCCAGACGCCGCCGCCCACCCGCGGCATCGCCGGTGAACTGCTGCCCAAGGGCGACACCCTCGAGGCGGTCGTGGGCGCGACGGGGAGCACCCTGCTGGCCCCCGCGGTGGCCGTGACCGGCGTCCTGGCGCCGGGCGTCTACCAACTGCGCTTCGACGATCCGGGCACGGGCTGGGCCGAGACCGTGCTCATCGGCGTGCCCGACGCGCCGCTCCTGCCTGCGCCCCTGGTCGTGGCCTACCACGGCTACGGCGGCACCCCGAACGAGATCCTGCAGGACACGAACCTGTTCGCCGAGGCGCGCGCCCGGGGTTGGTTCGTGGTCGCGCCCCTGGGCGCGCACCAGTTCAACTTCGGCATCGACTACGCCCAGCAGAACGTCGCCTACGTGCTCGACTGGTTGCTGAACGCGGTCCAGATCGACCGCCAGCGCATCTACGGGGTGGGCTTCTCGATGGGCGGCGGCTGGGCTCTCTCCCAGGCCGCGCGGCACCTCGACCCCTCCCGCGCGATGTTCGCCGCGGTCACGAACCACACGGGCACGGTGTCCCTGACGCACCTGTGGTGGACCAGCGCCGACCCGAGCCTCTTCCACCACCCGCTGATGTTCGGGGGCCCCCCGAGCGTCAACCCCTTCGGGTACGAGCGCGTCTCGAGCATCGACCTCGACCCCGTCACGTTGGCCGTCAACCCGACCAACGACATGGCGCGCAACCTCAAGCACGTCGCGACCCGCACCTGGACGGCGACCCAGGACCCGCTCGCGAACCTCCTGGTGCAGAACGCCGCCCTGGTGAGCTGGCTGCTGCAGGGCGGCCACCCGACCCTGGCCTTCAACGTGCGCAGCTCGCAGCACACCTGGGCCACCCTGAACGTCACGAGCATGCTGGACGACTTCGCCCAGCAGACGCTCACGATCCCCACCAGCGGCACGCGCAAGCTGCTGGCCGACCGCGACGACACCTTCCTCTTCTTCGAGGTGCGCCAGGACGCCCCCGGGGCCTTCACGCCCTTCCGCTACAACCTGGATCCGGCCCAGAACCGGCTGGTCGTGGACCAGAGCCAGAACCTGGCGCGGCTCAAGGTCGACACGCTGGCCGCGGGCCTCGACCCGGGCCAGCCGCTCTTGGTGATGATCGGCGTCTCCGACGGCCTGGCCGAGGAGATCGTGCTGCGCGGCTAC
Organism: uncultured Planctomycetaceae bacterium; assembly: GCA_964394665.1. Taxonomy (GTDB): domain Bacteria; phylum Planctomycetota; class UBA1135; order UBA1135; genus CAYMYN01. Next base: position 19,109 of record CAYMYN010000019.1, on the reverse strand, counting down.
CCGAACGCGCCGCAGAACGTGCTGCGCATGGGCCGCTCGACGCCCAACTGGAGCCACGATCCGGTGGCGGGCACGCTGACGCTCTTCGAGTCGAACGGCGCCGGCTATCCCACCTGGACGATTTTGCCCTGACGCGCGCCTCGCGCGCGCCACGGCGCCTCGGCGGCGCGGATCGGCTCGATCCGCGCCGCCGAAGCGATTTCGGAGCGCACGCGCGCCGAGTGCCTGACTGCTACCATGCGCCCGGCCGGCGCGCGCCGCGGCGCAGGCCTCGTCCCACAGGACCGCTCCCGCAACGACCCGCCCCGTGGCCCCCGGGTCACGCAATCGCCATGGTCTCTCCGCTCGCCGCGCTGCTCCTGTCCGTGGTGCTCGGCGCACCTTCGCCGGCCCAGTCCCCCGCGCCCCTCGCCGAGACGCTCCCCGAGCCCCGCACGGCGCGCGTCGCGATCCTCGGAGCGAGCCTCTCGGCCGGCTGGGACCTCGAGCGCACCTACCGCGCGCGCATCGACTTCGCCGACGTCGCGCGCGCCGGCCTGCTGGCGCCGGGGGCCACGGCCAAGTCCTTCGCCGACTCGTGGCTCTTCTCGGCGCCCGAGCGCATCGCCCCGCCCCTGGTGGAGGCCGCGCGTGCCTGGCGGCCGACCCTGGTCGTCGCCCTCGACTTCCCCTTCTGGTTCGGCTACGGCGAGCCGCTGACGGAGGACGGCCGGCTCGAGCTCCTGGAGCGCGGCCTGGCCCTGCTCGAACCGATCGAGGCGCCGCTGCTCGTGGGCGACTTCCCGGACATGCGCGCCGCGACGCGGGCCATCTCGCACCTGGGTTTCCCCATGCTGCGGACGGTGCAGGTGCCCGAACCCGCGACCCTGGCGCGGCTCAACGCGCGCCTCGCCGAGTGGGTCGCCGCGCGGCCGAACCGTGTGCTCGTCTCCCTGGACGCGTTCCATCGGGCGCTGGCGGACGGCGGCGAGGTCGTCGTGCGCGCGAACCGTTGGGCGGGCGAGGACCTCGCGCGGCTGTTGCTCGAGGATCAACTCCACCCCAGCGTGGAGGGCCAGATCGCGCTCCTGCTGTGCGCCTTCGACGCCCTCGAGCGCGCGGAGCTGGGCCTGGACGCCCAGGACGTCGCGTGGGACGCCAAGGCGGTGCGCGCGCGCCTCGACGAGGCCACCCGGGCCGAGCGCGAGAAGGCCCTCGAGCGCGAGCGGCGCCAGGAAGAGCGCCGCCGAGCACGCGAGGAGCGCGACGCCCGCCAAGGCCTGCTCGGGGCGCGAGCGAAGAGCCGCGCCGCATGAGCCCGCGCGCCCCCGCGACGCGCGCCTGGCGCGAGCTCGACTGGTACGAGACGCCGCGCTACTACGACGCGGTCTTCGACTCCGGCACACGCCAGGAAGCGGACTTCCTCGAGCGCGTCGCCAAGCTCCACGGCACCTCCCGCGGCCGGCGCGCCCTGGAGCCCGCCTGCGGCTCGGGGCGGCTGGTGCTGGCCCTCGCCCTCCGCGACTGGCGCGTGAGCGGCTTCGATCGCAGCCGAGCCATGCTGCGCTACGCGCAGCGGCGGGTCGCGAGCCTCGTGCTCCGGCCGCGGCTGATCGAGGCCGATCTCGCCGACTTCCGCTTGCCCGGGCGCTACGACCTCGCGCACTGCCTGGTCAGCACCTTCAAGTACCTGCTCGACGAACGCAGCGCGCGGGCCCACCTGACGCGGGTCGCGGAACACCTCGCGCCGGGCGGGATCTACGTCCTGGGCTTCCACCTCTCGGACTACGACGAACGGGCCCGGGTGCGCGAGCGCTGGGTCGCGGTGCGCGGCGGGGAACGCATCGTGTGCAACATCCAGAGCTGGCCCCCCGATCGGCGCACGCGCCTGGAGACGGTGCGTTCGCGCTTGCGCGTGGAGCGGCCCGCGGGCGAGCTGCGCTCGGAGACAACCTGGCGCTTCCGCACCTACGACGCGGCCCAGGCGCGGCGGCTGATCGCCTCCGTGCCCGCCCTCGAGCACGTCGCGACCTACGACTTCACCTACGACCTCGGCGCGCCGCGCGAGCTCGACGATTCGCAGCTCGACTGCGTGCTGATCCTGCGCCGTCGGCGCTGAAGCGCTCCCCGTTCCCGCCGAGCTCGCTCAAGAGGAGCTCGCACTCCAAGCCCCCGTTCTGGATCGGGATCCGGGCGTGGACCTCGAGGGCGAGCTCGTCGGCGAGCTCGGGCGCTCCAGAGAGCAGGGCCAGGTGGTAGCCGGCGCACCCGCGGCGCAGGCGCGCGCCGAACTCGCGGTAGAGCGGGACGAGCGCGCGTTGTTCGCCGACGCGTTCGCCGTAGGGCGGATTGGTCGCGATCCAGGCGTTCCAGCCGGGCTTGAAGGGGTACTGCGCCCCGTCGCCCTGCTCGAGCACGACCGCATCCACCAGACCGGCGGCCTCGAGGTTGGCGCGCGCCTGGGCCAGGATCTCGGGGTCCTGTTCGATGCCGTGCAGCATCAAGCGCCGGGGCGGCGCGGCCGCGTCGCGCAGCTCCCCGCGCAGCGCCGCGAACCGCGCCGGGTCGTGCCCGGGCAGGCCTTCGAAGGCGAACGCGGGGCGGAAGAGCCCGGGGGCGATGCGCGCGGCGAGCAACGCGGCTTCGATCAGGATCGTGGCCGAACCGCAGAAGGGATCGACGAGCGGCGCGCGGCCGTCCCAGCGCGAGTGGAGCACGACCGCCGCGGCCAGGGTCTCCGCCAACGGCGCGCGGCCCTGGGCCACGCGCCAACCGCGTTTGTGCAGCGAGGCTCCGGAGGTGTCGACCAGCAGGGTGCAGCGCTCGCCCACCAGGTGCGCGTGCACGAGCAGGTCGGGCTGCTCGCGCTCGACGTCGGGGCGCGCGCCGGTGCGCGCCCGCAGGCGGTCGACGATCGCGTCCTTGACGCGCTGGGCCACGAACATCGTGTTGCGCAGCGTGTCCGAGTGGCCCGAGGCGCGCACGGCGAGGGTGCCCTCGGGCAGGATCAGCTCCTCCCACGGCACCTCGAGCGCGCCGCGGTGCAGCTCGTCCCCGTCCCCCGCCGGCAGCCGCACCAGCTCGAGCAACACGCGCACCGCCGTGCGCAACGCGAGGTTGGCGCGCCAGGCGTCGGCCAACGACCCGTGGAAGCGCACGCCGCCGACCTGGCGCTCGGAACGCGAAAGGCCGAGCTCGCGCACTTCGGCGTGCAGCAGGGGCTCGAGGCCCGGGGCGCAGGTGGCGAAGAAAGCGTGGCGGCGCTCGTGCAGCAGGTGGGGACCCTCCCGGCGGGCTCGATCGGCGCGCCCTGGGCCGGCCATCCTACGCGACCGTCCGTCGCCAGCGGGCGGTGTGCCAGCGCTGGGCCGGGGACGGGTGCGGGAGGCGGCGCGAACCTCGCCCCGCCCGCGCGAGGGCGTATCCTGTTCGCCCCTCTCCGCCGGAGAGTTCCCCCCTCGCCATGCGGCCGCCGTCTCCGATCCCGATCCTCGCCGGCCTGTTGGCGACGCTCCTCGGAGCTTGCCGGAGCACGGCCCCGCGGGGCCCGGCGCCGCTCGACGCCCCGCCGGGCCTCGAGGTCGAGTTGACCCTGCGGCCCGGCTCACCCCTGGGGGCGAGCGCGAGGACCGCCGACGCTCCGCCCTGGCTCGTCGAGTTCGAAGTGCTCGGGCTCGAGAGCGACGCGGACCTCGCCGGGACGACGCCCCTCGCCGAACACATGCGCCTGGTGACGGCCGAGGGTCTCGCGCGCGCCGTGCAACCCGCGCCCTTCGCCACAGCCCACGCCGGCCTGGCGCGCGGGGAAGGGGCACAGCGCCTGCGCGCGGAACTCGGGACCGCCGGCGCTCGGCGCGTGGTCGAGCTCTTCGCCGCCGATGCGCGGGTCGGCGCCGGCACGCACCTCGAGCTCGGCCTCTCGAGCCCCGATCCGCCCCCGTCCACGCCGCGGCCGCCCGGCGGGGTGCGCGACCGCGGCACCGCCCCGATGCCCGAGCCCCAGCCCGGGCCGCGCCGCGCGCGAGCCAGCCTGCTGGTCGGGACCGAGGGCGAGCACCTGCGCGTCGGCCTGCGCCTCCCGAGCGCCGGCGCGCCGCGCCTGCCGGAGCTGGGCGAGGGCGCGTCCCGCGAACGCCCCACGCCGCTGGGGCACGACGAGGTGGTGCTGCTCGACGTGCCCCTGGTCGAGGGCGAGGACGGGCTCGTGCTCGTGTTGCCCGGGCTCCTGCCCTGGGGCGAAGCGAAGGCGTTGGTCGTGGCCCTGCGCGCCCGGCCCGCGGAGGCGGACCCAGCCGGCGAGCGCGAGCCGCGCCCGCGCGTCGGAGCCCAGGCCGGCGATCCGGCGGGCGCACACCTCGCCGCGCTGCTCGCCGCGCTCGGGGACGCGCAGGACCCGCGCGCGGGCCTGGTGCACCTCGCCGCGGAGCTCGGCGCCCCGGCGCTGCTCGACCTCAGCCTCGCGGCGCGGCCGCAACACCTCGCGCCGCTCGCCCGGGCCGTGATCGAGGCCGCCGCCGAGGTGCCGGACTCGGAGCGCGCGGCGCTCGCCTGGGCCCTCGAACGGGCCGCCCTGCGCTCGTTGGTCGAGCGCCGTCAGGGCGACGGGGACGACCCCGCCGCCGCGGCGTTGTTGTTCGCGCGCGCCGGCGAGGCCGGCGCCTTCCCGGCGCTCCTGGCGGAGGTGCTCGCGACGCGCGCGGACCTCTCCGCCTTCGAAGCCTGGCTGCGCGAGGAGAATCGCATCTTCCTCTCCGACCGCTCCCCCGCCGCGCGGGTGCGGGCCTACGACTGGCTCGCGTCCCGCGGCGCGGCTCCGCCCGACTTCGATCCCCTGGGACCCGAGGACGCGCGCCGCGAGGCGCTCGCCCGCTTCGATGCGCAGGAGGAGCGGTGAACGCGGTCCAGCCCCCGCGGCGGCGCCGCGTCCTGCGGCGCCTGGGCCGGATCGCGCTGTGGCTCCTGGCCCTGGCGGTCCTCCTGCGGCTCGCGCTCGTGCCCGCCGTGCCCTTCGCGTTGGCGCGCGTCGGCGCCGCGCACGGGCTCGAGGTCACCTTGGAGGACCTGCGCCTCTCGTTCCTGCGCGGCACCCTGCACCTGCGCGGGCTCGCGGTGCGGCCCGCGGCCGGCGCGGACGAAGTTCCGGCGCCGCCGCTGCTCGAGCTCGACCTCCTCGACTTCGACCTCGACCTCCCGGCCCTGGTCCGCGGACGGCTGCGCGTCGTGCGGGCCGAGGTCGACGGCCTCCACCTGCTCGTCGAGCGCGACGCCCACGGCCGGCTCGCCTGGCTCGAGGCCCTGGCCTCGGACGGGCGGGACGACGCGCGGACCGATGAGCCCGAAGCGCCGGACGACGAGGACGCCGGCCCCGGCGAGGCGCGCCTGCCGTTCGAGCTCGTGCAGGGGCGCCTGCAGCAGGTGCGCGTGGTGCTGCGCGACGCGGCGGTCGAGCCGCCGATCGACGTCGAGCTCGAGCTGCACCTGCGCGCCGCGCACCTGGGCAGCCCCGATCGCCCCGGCGAAGTGAACCTCGTCCTGCACTCGCGGCAGGTGTGCGACGGGCTCTCGCTCGCCGGCACCCTCGCCGAACACGGGGGCGGGCTGGCCGCGGAGTTCCTGCTCGCCGGCCGCGGCCTGCGCGCGCGGCCGATCGCGCCCTGGTTGGCGTCCCTCGGGCTGCGACCCGACGCGCAGCGCTGGGACTTCGGACTCGCGCTCTCGGCAAGCCTCGCGGGGACGGACGCGGAGGGTCGCGGCGGCGCGCCGCGCGCCGCGCTCGAGCTGCGCGACCTCGACCTGCGCGCCGACGGAGAGATCGCCCTGGCCCTGGGCGCGCTCGAGCTGCGCGCGGATGGGCTCGGGACCGACGTCCCGCGCGTCGAGCTCCTGCGCGCGGCGGGACTGCGCGTCGAGGCCGAACGCCTCGCGGGCGGCGAGCTGGCCTTCGCGGGCCTGGCGCTCGTCGGCGCGCCGGCGGGCGAAGCCTCCGCGCCGGCGGGCGGGAGTCCCGCGCCGCGCGCGGACACCGGCCCTGCGGCGGAGGGATCCCCCGCGCCGGCGGCCGGCCTGGAGCTCGCGCGCGCCATCCTCGAGGACGGCGTCCTGCGCTTCACCGACCGCACCTTCGAGCCGCCGCTGGCGCTCGAGCTGCGGCCCGGGCTCGAGCTCACGGGGCTCGTGCTCGACCCCGCCCGCCCCGAGGCCGAGGCTTCGTTCGTCCTCACCCTCGCCGCGCCGGGGCTCTTCGAGTCCCTGCGCCTCGCCGGTCCCCTGCGGCCGGGCGGCCCGCGCCGCGGGCTGGACCTCGGGTTGGTGGGCCGGGGAATCGAATTGGCGGCCCTCGAGCCCCTGCTCCACCGCGCGGGCCTCGAGACGACCTTCGAGCGCGCCGAGCTGCGCGCGAGCCTCGCCGCGCGCCTGGTCGAGGCGCCCGATGGGAGCCTCGACGGCGCGTTCGCCCTCGAGCGGCTGCGCCTGTGGGCCGGGGAGCGGACGCTGTTCGAGCTGGGCGCCCTGGCGCTGCGCGACGCGCACCTCGCGCCGGACGGTGCGCTGCGGCTGGGCGAGGTCGCGCTCGAGGGCCTGGCCCTCGCCGCGCGCCGCGAGGCATCGGGCGAGCTGGCGTTGGCGGGCCTGCGCACCCGGCCCCGAACGGCGAGCCCCGCGACACCAGCGGGCGCGGCGCGGGCAGCGGCTCCGGCGGATGGCTCGAAGGCCGCCGCGCCGGCCGCCGCGGGCGATGGGCCGCCCTTCGTGCTCGAGCGGCTCGCCGTGAGCGGGACGCGTCTCGATTGGCACGACGCGGCGCTCGGGGAGCCGCTCGAGCTCACGCTCACCGACCTCGGCCTCGAGCTCACCGGGCTCGAGCTCGGCGGGCCCGCGGGCCGCGATCCACGGGCCGCGCGCCTCGCGCTCTGGCTGCGGGCGCCCGGGGACCTGGGCGAGTTCGAGCTCAGCGGTTCTCTCGTGCCCGCGCCGGCGCCGCGCGCCGCCCTCGAGCTGCGCGGCACCGACCTGACCCTGGCCGCCCTCGCGCCCTACCTCGCGCCCCTCGGCGTCGAGCCCGCCTTCGCGACGCCGCAGGGCGGCGGCGAGCTGCGGCTCGCGCTCGAGCTCGGCGCCGTGGCGGCGGGCGGTCCGCTCGAAGTGCGCCTCTCCGAGGTCGCGCTGCACGCGGGCGGCGTCGAGCGCGCGGGGCTCGACAGCCTCGACGTGCGCGGCATCGTGGGCGGCCCGCAGGGGCTCGCGATCGAGCGCATCGTCGTGGCGAACCCGCGCCTCGTGGCGGAGCGGGACGGCACGGGCGCCCTCGAGCTCCTGGGACTGCGCCTGGTGCCGCGGGCCGCGGGGCCGGAGCCGGCCGCGCCGCAGGCGCCTTCCGGCGGCGAGGGCGAGCCCGCGGGCGGGGACGCCGCGCCCGCCGGGAAGCTGCGCATCGGCGACCTGCTGGTGGTCGGCGCGCATCTGGGCTGGCGCGATCGATCCTTCGACCCGCCGCTCGCCACCGCGCTCGACGGGCGCCTGTCCCTGCGCGGCCTCGAGCTGGGTCCCGGTGCGGGGTCGGCGCGACTCGAGCTCTTCGCGACCCTGGAGGGCAGCCTGGATCGCTTCGAGCTCACGGGCGAGGTGCGCCCCGACCCCGAGGACTTCGCGGGCGATCTGCGGCTGGTGCTCGAGGGCCTGCGCGCGGGCGCGCTGGGTGCGTACCTGCCGGCGGAGGTCGGCAGCACCCTGCGCGACGGACGCCTGGCGGCGCGCCTGGGGGCCGAGGCCGGCCGCGCCGAGCCAGGCGGCCGGCGCGCGCGCCTGTGGGTCGAAGGGCTCGAGCTCGCCGAACGCGGCGAGGACCCCCTGTTGCGGCTCCCACGCCTGGTGCTGGACGCACCGCGCCTCGATCCCGAGGGCGGCGTGGTGCGCCTGGCCGAGGTCGCGCTCGAGGGCCTCGAGCTCGAGCTGCGGCGGCGCGCCGACGGTTCCCTGGCGCTGCTCGGGATCGAGCTCGGCGCGGGCCCGGTGCCCGCTCCGACCGAGCCGCAACCCGCCCCCGAGGCAGGCGGCCCCGAAGCCGCCTCCCCCGCGGCGCAGGCCCCCGCGCCGGCCGGGGCCCGTCCCACCGAGCGCCCGGCGCTGCCCGAAGTGTGGCTCGAGCGACTCGCGGTCGGCGTCGAGCGCCTGCGCGTCGTCGACGAGGCCCATCCGGATGCGCCACCCCTCGAGCTGCGCCTGGTGCTCGAGAGTCCGCGGCCCCAGCTCCTGCTCTCCCCCGAGCCCGAGACCCTGGCGCCCCTCGAGCTGCGCCTCGTCGGCCACGCGTTGCCCGCGGTGGGCGAGATCCGCATGGACCTCGTCGCCTCGCCCCTGGCCCTCGAGCCCGAGCTCGAGCTCGCCCTGCACCTGGGCGGCCTCTCGGGCGCGGGGCTGGTCGCGCTGCTGCCGGAGCTGGCGACGACCCTCGACGGCGCGGGCCTCGAGCGGGGCGAGTTCGATGCGCGGCTGGCGGCCGAGCTGCGCTCGCGCCGGCGCTCGCCGCTCGAGTTCGACCTCGACGCGGGCTTTGGGGCCGAGCTCGTCCTGAGCGAGGTCGCCCTGCGGCCCACGCCCGACGCGCCCGTGGCCCTGGGCCTGGAGAGCCTGCGCATCGACGCGGCCCTGCTGCGGCCGGCGCGCGGCGAGCTGCACCTGCGCGAGATCGAGGTCGCGAAGCCGCGCCTGGTGGCCAAGCGATCCGCCGACGGCCTGCACTTCGCCGGGCTCGTGCTGCGGCCCGGGACGCCGGTGGAGCCCGCGCCGGCTCCCGCGGCCGAGGCTCCGCCGACCCCGTCCGCGCCCGCGCCCGCGACGGCGCCCGCTGGCGAAGTGCGCATCGACCGCCTGATCGCCCACGGCCTCGACGTCGAGTTCACCGACGACTCGGTCGAACCGGCGCTGCACCTGCCGCTGGTGGACCTCGACCTCGAGATCGCCGGGATCACGACGCGCGCGCTCAGCGAGCCCGTGCCGATCCGTTTCCGCGCCTCGCTCGCCGCGGGCGATGTGCCCCTCGCCAGCCGCGTGCGGGGCGGACCACCCTCGATCCGCCCGGCCTTCGGCGAGCTCGCGGCGAGCGGCAGCCTCAGCCTGGTCCCGGCCCCCGAGGGTTGGGTCAAGCTCGACCTGTTCGGCTTCGAGCTCGCCAACCTGCGCGGGCCCGCGGCGGGCGCGGGCGTCGAGCTGACCGACGGGGTCTACGACGCGCGCCTCGACGTTCGACTCTCGGGCTCCCGCGGCGTGCGCGTCACGCTCGACAACACCTTCGCGGACCTGGCCCTGTCCGAGGCACCGAACGGCCCGATCGCGCGGCTCCTGAGCCTGCCCGCCCCCCTCGAGGCCGTGCTGTTCCTGCTGCGCAACTCGGCCGGCGAACACCGCGTGCCGCTGCGCTTCGGGATCGGCGCCGAGGGCCCCTCCGTGGCCGGCCTGACCGCCGCCGCGGTCGGGACCTTGAGCCGCGTGATCGCCGACGCGGTCGCTTCCTCGCCGCTGCGCGTGCTGGGCGGCGTGACGAGCGTGGCCGGCCTCGGCGGGCTGTTCGGGGGCGGCGAGGCCGCGGCCGAGCCGTTGGCGGACCTCGAGTTCGAGCCGGCGACCTCGTTCCTCGACGGTCGGTCCAGGGCTGCGCTCGCCGACCTCGCGGCGCGCCTGCGCGGCGAGCGCCGCCTGGTGCTGGTGCTCGCCAGCCAACTCGGCGCCGAGGACCTGGCGCGGGTCGAGCGCTTCGCCAACCCCGCCCCTGAGGACGTGCGCGCGTTGGCCGAGGGCCTGCGCGCGCGCCGCGCGGCGCTCCTCGCCCAGCGCGCCCACGGCGCCGAGCGCGCGCGGGCCGAGCTGGCGGCGGGTCGGGCCACCCAGGCGCAGGCCGCCACCGCGCAGCTCTCCGCCCTGGACGAGGACCTGGGGCGGCTCGAGGCCGCCCTCGACGAGTTGCTCGATCTCCTGCGCCCGGGGGCCGAGCGGCGCCGCGATCGGCGCACCCGCGAGGCCGCGGCGGCGCTGGCGGACCGGCGCCTGGCCGCCGCCTGGGAGGCGCTCGTCGAGCTGGGCGGGCCCGAGCTCGCCGAACGCATCGAGGTGCGCCGCCCGCGTTCGTCGGACGCCCCGCGCGAGGGATCGGGCGTCGTGACCCTGGGCACGCGCCAACGCTGAGCGGGAGCCGCGCGCACCCCGCGCCGGCGCCCGCTGGGCCCCGAAAAGGGCTCGGCCCCCCGATCCCCTGGGGGACCGGAGGGCCTCGACCTCTCTCTGGCCACGAGTACGTGGGATGGCCGCTCCGCGTGCGAGAAAACCCAAACTTTGCCCGATCCGGCGCACCGAGCGGGCCGCCGTCGCATCGGGTCGGGCGCGGGGACGCGGGTCGCGCCTCAGCGCGCCCGGGTTCCGCCGCCGGTCACGTAGGCGAACTCCAGGTTCCAGTCGCGACCGCTGCAACTGAAGAGCCCGCGCCGGTGGGACTCGTACTTGTCCGTCTCGAGGCGCTTGATGCCGAGCACGAAGAACGGCCCGCCCACGCAGCCGTGGGCGTCGGCGGGATAGCGCTGATAGGCGTAGAAGTGTTGCCCGTCGTCGAGCGGGTCGAAGAGCGCCTCGCGCAGGAAGCCCTCGCGCACGAGCTCCGGCAGGAACGCGCCGTCGTTCGAGACGTCCCAGCCGTCCGCGCCGCGACGTGGATCCCCCACGGGGTAGTGGCCGGTCTGGAGTTGGTACTGCTCGATCGCCCCGACGAGGGTCTGGAGATCGGCCATGCGCCGCGCGTCTCGGGCCTGGGCGAGGCGCGCGGTGACGCTGGGGGCCAGGGAACCGGCCAGGATCGTGATCAGGAGCACGACCAGGACGAGCTCGAGCAGGCTGAATCCGGAGCGGGACGACACGGCGCAAGCCCGGGAGAGCGACCGGGTGATCGGGTGATCGGCCCGCGCGCGCACAGGCCTTGAAGGGCGCCCGGCCCCACGCGCTCAAGGGCCCGGGCCGCCCGGTCGATGCAGGGACACCCCTGCGCCGGCCGTGAGCCGCCGTCCCCGCCCCATGCCCTCCCCCAAGAGCGCCTCCCTCGGCCGCACCCGCGCCGTCCTGTACGTCGCACCGGGCTTCGTCGAGTGGTTCGAGCAGGCGCCGGGAGGCGAGCCGATCCTCGGCCGGGCGCCGCTCCTGGGCTCCGCCTGCGGCGACGTCGCGCGGGCCGCCGCGGAGCTGGTGCGCAGCCTCGGCCGTCGCGGGCGCGAGTGCACGCTCGTGCTGGCCGACGAGTTCCTCCACGCGCGGGTCCTCTCCCTGCCGGACCTGGCGGAGCGCGAGCTGCGCCTGGCCCTGCGCCGCAAGGCGGCGAACCTGTGCGGCACGAAGGAGAAGGCCTGTGTGTTCGGCGCGCTGCACCTGGGGCTCGAGTCGGACGAGTCGAAGCCCGCGGAGGCGAGGACCCACAAGTGGCTGCTCATCGCGCAGGAGCGGGTGCAACTGACGCAGCTCGAGGTGCACCTGCGCCGACGCGGGCTGCGCGTCCGCCGCATCCTCCCCGCGCGGCTCGTGGCCCTCGGTCAGCGCGCGGTCCTCGAGACCCAGGAGACGGGCGGACGGGTGGTGGTCGGCTTCGGGCCGGACTCGGCGGTGCTGAGCCTGATCCAGGGCGGCGCGCTCGTGCACCAGACGATCCTCGCCGGCCGTCTGGGGGCAGGCAGCCCGCTCGCCATGACCCTGATCCAGGAGCTGCGCGGTCTCGACCTGTTCTGGCGCAAGCACAGCCGTGGAGCGTCGATCGCCGAGGTCGTGCTGGTCGGCGCGGAGCCGGAGGACGCGGGCGGGCTGGGCCCGGCGCTCTACGCGGCCTTGCCCGGCACGCGCGTCGAGCAGCACCCCGGCGCGGCCGACGCGGCGCCCGGCGTGGGCCGCGCCGAGGCGCTCGGGGCCGCGCTGCGCAGCGGACCGTTCACGCTCGACCTGTGCGTGCCCATCGCGCCCCGCCCCGCGAGCCTGGTCGCGTTGACCACCGCCCTCGGGCTGGTCGCCGTGGTCGCGGGCCGGATCTGCGTGGGGCACATCGAGGAGCGCCGGCACGGGTGGCAGGAGGCCGGGGACCTCGTGCGCGAGTTGACCGACGACCTGCCCGCCCTGTCCCGCGAGGCCCAGGCGCGCGAGTGGGCGCGGGAGGGGGTCGAGCGCAGGCGACGGCGCCTGGAGGCGCTGGACGGACTGGGAGTCCCGCTCGAGGAGATGCTGCTCGACCTGTCCCGCGCCTTCGCCGGCCGCGGACAGCTCACGACCCTGGCGCTGACCGCCACGCCGACCGGACTCACGATCGACGCCACGGGCGAGACGAGCGCCGATCCGCTGACCGGCTACCTGGCGCTCGAGGAGCTGCGGCGGACCCTCGAGGGCAGCCCCCACTTCCGCGACGTCGAGCTCACGCCACCCGCGGCGCTGCCCGAGACGCGGCGCGTCCAGGGCGAGGCCGACCCGCGCCTGGCGTTCGGCCTGCGCGCGAGCCGCGAGGTGCCGCGATGAAGGAACGCATCCAGGGCGGGCGCTCCTGGCAGGCGAACGCCTACGCCCTGCTCGTCGTTCCGGCCGTGGCGGTCCTGCTGGGCCTGATGGGCGTCACCAGCGGCCCCCTGCTCTCGGTGCGCGAGGCCCGCCTGCGCTACGGCCTGGCGGAGCACGACCTGGCCCAACTCCACGACCTGACGCTGCGGCTCTCCGAGCTGCGCCGCGGCGCCGACCCCGAACGCCTGCGGGCCGAAGCGGCCCGCCTCGACGGGCTCCTGCCGACGCGCCTCGAAGCGCTCGACGTCTTCACCGTCCTGCGCCTGGCGGCCGCCACCAGCGGCCTGGCCCTGGATGCGATCGAGCTCGGGGCCTCCCACGACCTGGCGGCCGAGATCGATGGCCAGACGGTGTACCTGCAAGACGCGCGCATCTCGACCGAGGCCGACCCGGCGACCCTGACGCGCTTCGTCGGCGACGTGCGCGCCGCCGGCTTCCCGGCCGTGGTCCTCGAGCTGTCCATGGCGCGCGGCTCGACGCGCCGGTCCACCTTCCAGTCCATCCTGCACCTGGGCCTCCTGCACCGCGGCCCACCCGCTCCGCCCGTCCCCGGCGCGGCGGGGGTCGAAGACCTGGTGGCCAGCGACTGGTGATCCCGAGCTCCCCCATGAGCACGAACAAGAAACGAGTCCTCGCCGCGCTGCTGTTCCTCGGCTCGCTGGCCGTGTGGGTCCCGCAGATCGTCGGGCAGAAGAGCGCCGGCGGTCCGATCGACGATCTGGACCCCGAGTCGAGCGTCTTCCTCGGAACGCTCCCCGGCTCCGAGGCGGAGCCGCTGCCCATCGACCTGGTCGGTGGGTCGCCGCCCGCGCCCGCGGCGGGGAGCGAAGCCTCCGAGCCCGCCCCCACCGAGTCGGAAGCGATCCCGCTCCCCTTCGCGGGGCGCAACTTCGCCCCGGAACCGCGCGAGGAGCTGCTCGAGCGTCTGGCGCAGGCCTTCGGCGGCCTGCAGCCCGCCGACGCGGCGCCGACCGGCACGCCCGGGCTCTTCGACGCCCGGGATGCGCGGCGCGCGCGCGCCGACGAGGCGCTGGACCTGTTCCTCGCCTCGAATCCCTTGAGCGGGATCCTGCACGGGCCCGAGCAAGGCGTCGCCATCCTCGGCTCCCGGCTGGTGCGCGCCGGGGACGAGCTCGTCCCCGGAGAGCTCCGCGTCACGCTCGTCGCCCGCCGTCACGTCGAGCTGCGCGCGGGCGATCGCAGCCTGCGCCTCGAGCTGCCGCCCGTCGCTGCCGCGCCGCGCCCGGGGGCGACCGCCCCCCTCCCCACCCACCCGGACGGCGCCGCCGGCACGCCCCACGACGGAGACCAGCAGCCGTGATCCCCGCGCCTTCCACGCACCCGCGCGCTGCGACGCTCCCCGTCGCCGTGGGCCTGTTCCTGGTCCTGATCGGCGCCTGCGGCGGAGTCGCGTCCGAGCGGCGCGCGCCGGAGAACGCGCCGGTGAACTACCTGGCGGAGTCCCCCGTCCTCGGCGGCCGGGTCGCCGAGCACGCCCCGGCCCCCCCATCCGACCCGGCGCCCGCCGCGCCGCGCTCCGCGCGCCCACCGCGGCCGCGGGTCGCCGGCGAGGAGCGCTACTCGCTCGAGCTGCGCGGCGTGCCGCTGACCCAGGCGCTGCACCACCTGGCGGAACTCGCGGGCGTCAACATCTACCTCGACGCGACCCTCGGCGGGACGCTCGACGCGTCCTTCCCGAGCGTCCGCCTCGACGACGCGCTGACGGCCATCCTGGGCCGCAACGGTCTCGAGCTGGCCGAGGATCCTCCGGGCGTCTTCTGGGTCCGACGCGCCGACGGGACCCAGCGCGCCGTGGGTCGCTTCCAACTGCGCTCGATCGGCGCCGCCGACGTGCGCGAGCAGGTGGCGAGCCTGGCGCCCGGATCGGTGGCCGTGGTCGACGAGCACCAGAACGTCGTGCTGCTCTCCGGCCCGCAGCGCGAGATCGAGCTGGTGGCCGAGTTCCTCGACTCGGTCGACCGGCTCAAGCGCCAGGTGCTGGTCGAGGTCAGCATCTTCGAGGTCAGCCTGACGGACAACTTCCGCATGGGGGTCACCTCCAGCATCCCCGTCACGAACGACGGCCGCACGGCGACGATCCTGCAGAACCTCGGCAACAGCGTCTCACGCTTCTCGCTCGTGCTCGACGACCCCAAGAACGGCGTCGAGGCCACGATCGACCTCCTGCGGCGCTACGTCAGCTTGGATCTGGTCAGCTCGCCGCGCGTGCTGACGGTCAGCAACACGCAGGCCGAGATCGAGTTCGTCGAAGAGGTCCCCTACGTCAACGTGACCAGCACCACGTCGGGCACGACGGCCGGGGTCGGCTCCACGGTCGTCGAGGAAGTGCAGTTCAAGGAGGCCGGCATCAAGCTCAAGGTGTTGCCGGTGATCCAGGAAGGCGGCGTCCTGCAGATCGCGATCGAGCAGGAGCTCTCCGAGGTCGTCGACTTCTTCAACGACATCCCGGTGGTCGACACGCGTCGCCTGGCCTCGCGTTTCCTGGTCGCCGACGGCCAGACGATCGTGATGGGCGGCCTGATGCAGAACCGCCGCAGCCGCGCCCACGACGGCGTGCCGCTGCTCATGCACCTGCCGCTCGTGGGTCACCTCTTTCGCAACCGCAACGACCGCGACGATCGCCGCGAGCTGCTCGTCTTCCTGACGCCGCGCATCCTCGACCCGGTCCAGGCCGCGGCCGTGGGCGAGGCCTACGAGCAGCGCTACCGCGAGCGCTGGAGCTCGATGGCATTGCCCATGCCCTATCCCTCGGACTCGGAGGGCGAGCGATGAGCCAACTGCTCAAGGGCCGCCTGGGCGACCGCCTGATCGCCCGCGGTCTGCTCAGCGCCGAGCAGCTCGGCGTGGCCCTGCACGAGCAGAAGCGGGCGCACCGGCCGCTGGGCGAGATCCTGATCTCGCTGGGCTTCGTGCGCCCCGACGCCATGGCCGACCTGATCGCCGAGGACCTCGGCATCCGGCGCGTGCGCCCCGACGAGGTCGAGCCCGACGAGGTGCTGCTGTCCGCCCTCGATCCCGAGTTCGTCCACGAGACCCAGGCCTTCCCCGTGCGCATGGAGCAGGGCTCGCTGGTGGTCGCAATGGTCGATCCGGGCGACCCCGAGAAGCTGAGCGCGATTCGCCAGCGCTTCCCCTTCCCGCTCGAGCTGCGCGTGCTCACCGAGGAGGACCTCGGCCGCCTGGTGCGCCAGCACCTGCGTCCCGCCCAGGGCGAGCTGGCGGCGATCTTCCAGAACACGGCCGGCGCCAACCGCCGTTTCGGCGACGACTTCCCGGTCGAACGGGTGACCGAAGCCCTGCTGGTGGACGGCATCCGCCGCGGGGCGACGGACGTGCACCTCGAACCGGAGGAGAACATCACCCGCGTGCGCTACCGCATCGACGGCATGTTGGTCCCCGGCGAGAACCTGCCGCGCGACGCCACCGAGGCGATCGTCTCGCGCATCAAGGTGCTCTCGCGCCTCGACATCGCCGAGCGGCGTCGACCCCAGGACGGTCGCATGCGCCTCACGGTCGACGGCCGGCGCGTGGACCTGCGCGTCTCGCTCATGCCCTGCACCCAGGGCGAGAACGCGGTGCTGCGCATCCTCGACACGAGCGCCAACACCCTACGCCTGGGCCAGCTCGGCATCCCGCCCGCGACCCAGGGCGTGCTGCGCGCGATCGCGGCCCGGCCGCACGGCCTGTTCCTCGTCACAGGACCGACCGGATCGGGCAAGACGACCACGCTCTACGCGGTCCTGGCCGAGGTCGACGCGCTGAGCCGCAACGTGTCGACGATCGAGGACCCGGTCGAGTACACGATGCCGTTGATCCGCCAGAGCCAGGTCGACCCGTCGATCGGCTACGACTTCAATGCCGGCCTGCGCGCGCTCCTGCGGCAGGACCCGGACGTCGTCCTGGTGGGCGAGATCCGCGACCCGGAGACTGCCGGCATGGCCATCAAGGCCTCGATGACCGGGCACCTGGTGCTCTCCACCCTGCACACCAACGGTGCCATCGGCGCCATCCCGCGCCTCTCGGACATGGGCGTCGAGCCCTTCCTGGTCGAGGACGCCCTGATCGGCGTCCTGGCCCAACGTCTGGTGCGCAAGGTGTGCGAGAGCTGCGCCGAGCCGGCCACGCACGATGCGCGCCAGCTCGCCTGGCTCGAGGGCGACGCGGGCGAGGCGCGCGTCGGCCGCGGCTGCACGCTCTGCGCGCGCTCGGGGTTCTACGGCCGCACGTTGATCCATGAGCTCTTCCTGCCCTCCGACGAGACCGCCGAGCTGATTCGCCAGGGGACCGACATGACCTCGTTGCTGCGCGCGGCGCTGGCCGGCGGCTTCCGACCGATGGTCGAGGACGGCAAGGCCAAGGTGCGCCGCGGCGTGACGACCGTCGACGAGGTGCTGCGCGTCGCCCGCAGCCACCGCCTGGACGCCGACGAACGTTGAGCGACGAGCAGCCGTGAAGACCTTCGCCTACGAAGCGGTCGCGCACGACGGGCGCCGGGTGACCGGACGCTCGCGGGCGGACGACGAGCTCGCCCTCGATCGCGAGCTCGAAGGTCACGGTCTGCAACTGTGCAAGGCGACCGCCCACGGCGGCGCGAATGCCCGCCGCCGGCACCGGGTGCGATCGGACGAGTTGCTCGCCTTCACGACCCAGCTCGCGGTCACGACCGGCGCGGGCGTGCCCCTGCTGCAAGCGCTGCAAGGGATGGCCAAACGCGCGCCCAGCGAGCAGGGCCGGGCCCTGCTCGAGGAGGTCACGCTCGGCCTCGAGCACGGCCAATCGCTCTCCGAGGCGCTCGAGGCCCATCCGCGCTGTTTCCCGCTCGTGTACCGCGCCTCGGTGCGCGCCGGCGAGGCGTCGGGCTCCCTCGAGCACGTCCTGAAGCGCCTGGCACGGCACCTGGAGTGGAACCGCGCCATGCGCGCCACGACGCTGCAGGCCCTGACCTACCCGGCCTTCCTCGGGTTCGCCATCGTGGCGCTGGTCGTGGCGCTGCTGACCTTCGTCCTGCCGCGCATCCTCAAGCTCTACCCCGGGGGCGCCCAGGACCTGCCCTCCCAGACGCGCACGGTGATCGCGCTCTCGGAGTTCCTGCGCGGCAACGCGCTGCTGCTGCTCCTGGGGCTGGTCGGCGCCGCCTCGGCCCTGTTCCTGGCGCGGCGCTCCGCGGCCGGGCGCATCTTCCTGGGACGCTGCGTGCTGGGCATCCCGCGCCTGGGCCGCGTGGCGCTCCAGATCGCGACGAGCCGCTTCGCCTCGACCGCCAGCACCCTGTTCAACGCCGGGTGCGACGTCTTCACCGTGCTCGAGGTGGCCGGGCAGACCTGCGGGAACGCCGCCCTGCGGGCCGGATTCCAGAGAACGGCTGAAGGGGTGCGCCGCGGGATGACGATCACCGAGTCGCTCGAGCGCGAACCCTTCGCGGATCCGCTCCTGGTCCAATTGGTGAGCGTGGGTGAACAGACGGGCGATCTCGGCTCCAGCCTCGGACGCCTGGTGGAGTACTACGACGAGGAGATCCCGCGCCTGGTCAAACGTTTCCTGGGCTTCCTCGAGCCGGCGATCCTGCTGATCTCGGCCCTCGTCGTGGGGTACATCCTGCTGGCTGCCCTGCTCCCGATCTTCAACCTCTACGAGAACCTGTAGTGGCCAAGCAGGACCGTCCCAGGCCGATTCCGGGCCGAGACCACGCGCGGCGGGGCTTCACCCTGCTCGAGCTGGTCATCGCCATCGGGATCATGACGGTCCTGGTGGGCGCGGCGGTCCCGGTGACGAGCAAGGTCCTGACCCACCGCGCGCGCAAGGCGACCAGCGATCGCCTGCACGAGTTGTCCCAGGCCTCGGGCGCCTTCTTCCGCGACGTGGGCCGGCTGCCGACGCAACTGCGCGAGCTGCTCCTCGACCCGGGCACGCAGGCCGCACCCGGTTGGAGCGGCCCCTACCTCTCGGGGGTGGTCGCCGATCAGATCACGGGGCTCACCGGGTACGAGGTGGACGCCTGGTCGCGCACCTTCCGCGTGCAGAGCTCGCAGAGCCGCCTCGTGATCCAGAGCCGCGGCGAGGACAACGTCTGGAGCACGGAGGACGACATCTCGATCGAGCTGGACGTCACCCCCATCCGGCGCGAGCTGACCCTCGAGCGCATCCGGATCGTGAACAACGCGATCCAGCTCTACAACCAGCTCTATCAGGCGACCCAGCCCCTGCCGGCGAACTACCCGATCGTGTACCAGACCCTGGTCGCGACGGGACTCCTGCCGATGGACGACGACTTCCTGTACGACGGTTGGGGCACCGCCTTCGTCGAGTCGCCGCCCGGGCAGAGCCCGGTCGTGCGCGTCTCCTCGCGCAACTTCCTGGTGGCCCAGGGCCAGCAAGCGAAGCAGCACTTCCCGCCTATCGCGTTGCCGAAGTTCTGAGAGGCCGGAAACAAATCGAGCGGACCCGGAGCGGACCCGGAGCAGACCATCCAGACGGCCTCTCAGAACGTTTTTTGGACGGCCGGCAAGCCGGCCGTACCGAGAGTGCTCGAATTCTTCTCACAC
>CAYMYN010000018.1:6208-98632 GCA_964394665.1 uncultured Planctomycetaceae bacterium | reverse complement strand
CCGCGGAGGGCCGCGGGCGGGCGACGGCGCCGCCGCGGGCCCTGGGGAACCCGCGCTCGAACGCGCGCCAGGCGCGCAGCGTGCTCGTCGCCGAGCTGCGCGGCATCCTGCGCGACCGCCGCGCGCTGTTCGCCGGCGTGGTGCTGCCGGTCCTGCTCTACCCGTTGATCTTCCTCGGCCAGGGCTGGCTCGACCGCACCGCGCGCGAGTCGCTCGACGCCCAGGAGGTGCGCGTGCACCTGGCCCTCGACGCCGCGCCGGCCGAGCTCGCGGCGGCGATCCGCGCCGGCCTCGAGCAACACGGCCGCGTGCAGCTCGTGCGCGCCGATGCGGAGGCCCTGGCGCGCCTCTCCGCCGCGCGCGGCGAGGAACCGCCGGTGCGCGGCGCGCGGCGGGAGGCGGGTGCCGCCGAGCGCACGGCGGCCCGCGAGCTGCTCGATGGGCAAGCGCTCGACGTCGGCGCGCTGGTGCCCGAGCTCGCGGGGCGCGAGCTCGAGGTCGAGCGCCGCGGCCACGCCCTGCTCGAAGCGTTGCCCGGGACCCCGCTACGGCTCCTGCTCTACGCCGATCGCGCCAGCGAGCGCGCCAGCGCCGCGCGCGAGCGCGTGCGCGAGGTGCTCGGGGAGCTCGCCGCGGCCGGCCGCGCCGAGCGCATCGCGCAGCACCTGGGCGCCGACCCCGGGGCGAGCGTGGCCCTCGAGGTGCACGACGTCGCCAGCGCCCAGGATCGCACGGGCTCGACCCTGGGTCGCCTGCTGCCCCTGCTGGCGGTCTTGGTCGTGCTCTCGGGCGCTTCCTTCGCGGCCCTCGCGGCCTTCGCGGGCGAGCGCGAGGGCGGCACGCTCGAGACGCTGCTCGTGCAGCCGGTGCCGGCGCGCGCTCTCGCCTGGGGCAAGCTCGCGGCGGTCGCCGTGGTGGGCGTCGCGACCCTGGGGCTCAACGTGGCCAGCGTGCTGGGCTCGTTGGCCCTGGGCCTGGGCGAGATCTCCGGGCTCGGCGGAGGGGACTCCGACCCAGCCAGCGTCGGCCTGGCGCGCTTCGCCCTGGCGTCCGCGCTGCTCGTGCCGGTGGTGCTGCTGCTGGCGGGCGCCCTGTCGCTGGTCGCGGCGCGCGCGCGCAGCTTCCGCGAGGGCCAGCACTACGTCCTGCCGTTGATCCTGTGCTCCATGCCGCCGGTCGCCCTGGGGGCGATGGGCGACCTCGAGCTCGACGCTCTGCTCGCGCTGGTGCCGCTCCTGGGCGCCACGCTCGCCGTGCGCGACGCGTTGGTCGGCAACCTCGCGCCGGCGCTGGGAGCGCTGACCTTCCTCGCCCACTGCGCCTTCGCCGCCGGCCTCGCCGCGCGGGTCGCGACGCGCCTCGACGCCGAACGGCTGCTCGCCGGCCGTGCCCCCGAGGAAGAAGCCGCGCGCCGCCGCCTCGCCGCGCGCGACGCCCTGCGCTTCGGCTGGACGGCGGTGATCGGCCTGTACCTCGTGGGCGGCTTCCTGCAGGCCAAGTCGCCGGTGTGGGGGCTCGCGGCGAGCCTGTGGCTGGTGCTGCTGCCGCTCGCGATCGGCGCGGCCTGCGCCCTGCGCCCGCGCCTCGACGCGCCGGTGACGGGGATCCTCGGCCTGCGCCGGCCGAGCATCGCGCACCTGGTCGGCGCGCTGCTCGTGGCGCCCGGCCTGGCGCGCCTGATGGGTCTGTTCCTCGAGGCGCAGATGCGGCTCCTGCCCCTGCCCCAGGGCCCGGGCCAAGAGTTCTTCCCCGCCGAGTTGCTGGCCCTCGGCCCCCTGGAGAGCGTGCTGCTGCTGGCGCTCACGCCGGCGCTCTGCGAGGAGCTCTTCTTCCGCGGCAGCCTGCTCTCGGGGCTACGGCGCGACCTGTCGGTCGCCGCCTGCGTCGGCTGGCAAGCCCTGCTGTTCGGCCTGGCCCACGCGTCCCTGTACCGCCTGGCCCCCACCGCTTTGTTGGGCGCCCTGCTCACGCTGGTCGTGCTGCGCACGCGCAGCGTGTGGGTCGCGGTGGCGCTGCACGGCGTCTACAACGGCTGGCTCGTGACCGCCGCGCGCAACCCGCACTTCGACCACCCGGCCCTGCCCTGGGCCGCGGGCCTGGGCGCGCTGCTCCTATTCCTGCCCGCACCGCGCGCGCGCGGGAGCAGCGCCCAATGAAGCGGCGTCCGCCCCGCGCGCGCGGGACGGACGCCGTGGATCGCCGGGGTGCGGGCCGCTGGGTCGATCAGCGCGCGCGCTGCTTGCGGGCGTTGGAGCTCTTGCGCGACACGATGGTCTTGCCCGAGCCCATGCCGATGCGGCGAACCCGTTTGCGGCCGCGGGTGGGTCCGCCGGACTTGATGCGTGCGTGGGCCATGTGAGGGGTCCTGCGTGGAGGGAGGGGGGTCGGCGCCGGAGCCGGGAGGGCGAAGAGGATGGCCGCCCGCCGCAGCCAGGTCAAGGCCGGGCCACCCGTCCCAGGGCCGCGAGGTCCTCGGCGGCCGAGGCGCGCCGGCCGCGCCGGGCCGCGAAGGCCAGGGCCACGAAGAGCGCCACGAGCACGCCCAGGGTGACGATGAGGCGCGTGGCGGCGCCCCGGCCGGGCGTAACGGCGGGACGGCCGGGGTCGGCGGCAAAGGGGCCGAAGGGCTCGTCGGCGAGCACGACCACGAGGGAAGCGCCCTCGATGTCCCGCGGCAGGGCCTCGATCAGGGGCTCGAGGGCCCACTCGAGGACGCCCTGGGCGAAGGGGCGCCCCGCTCCCGGGCCGACGCCTGCGGCCGCGCGCGGCACGCGGTCGGCCGCTTCGCCGGTGAGCGGCCCGGGGGCCAGGGCCTGGGGCGCGCCGAGGGTGACCTCGACCCGCAGGCCGTTGCGCTCGATGCGCGCGGGCCTCCCGCCCGAGAGGTCGACGCCGAAGATCGTCGGCGGCTCCCTGGGCGAGTCCGGCGCGCGAACGTGGGTCACGAGGGCCGGCAGGGCGCTCGAGTACCGCAGGCCCAGCAGGCGGTTGTGGATCTGCGGTTCCCCGAAGGCGAGCCACAGCTCGAGCTGCTCCTCGGGCACGCTCGGCCGGGCCGCGAGCTCGCCGAGCACGCCCTGCGCGACGTCCCGCGCGGCCCAGCGGAAGAACCCGGCCGAGGCGCCCAGGCCGATGACGAGGATCGCCGCGAGCACGAGCAGGCCGCGGGGCCGGAGGAGGGCGGTGAAGCGCGGAGACATCGGGTAGCGGGAGCCGAGCATTGTGGGCCCCGGCCGCGGGCACCGCCACGCCACGCGCGCGGATCGCGCCGAGGCGGGCCGCGCGCGCCCCGGACTCGCCCACTCCGGAGCCCCCGACACCCCCGACGCCCGGGGGGGTTTCCCGGCCCCGCGGCGCTTAGAATCGCCCCCTCCCCCCAGGGTGCCCGGCCCGCCCGCGCACGTTGCCGATCCAGGCTCGATGACCTCCCCTCCCCCCGCGCCCACCGGTCCTCGCGCCCCGCGCCCCCGCCCCACGACGCCGGTCGCCCCCTGGATCGCCCCCGGGTGCCTGATCGTGGGCGCGTTGGTCCTGCTGCGCCTCGCGATCGCGGTCGAGCTCGCGGTCCAGGGCCGGGGCGCCGACCCCGAGGTCGCGGCCTTCGGCGTCGCGGCGCGCTTCCTGCCCGAGTTCGTCAACGCCCTCGTCCTGGGTTGCGTGGCGGCCGCGGTCGCCGTGCACGCGGCCGGCCTGGGACGCGGGGGCCTGGGAGCGCGCCTGGGGACCTTCGCCCTGGTCGTCGTGTTGCTCTCCCTGGGCCTCTTGGGTTGGCCCGGGGCCGATCCGCGGGACGTGCCCGCGCCGTGGAGCGGCGGGGCCACCTCCGCCCGCCTCGCGCACCCCGCGACCCTCGCCAGCCTGGCCCTCGGCGGCGCCGTCCTGCTCGTGCTGCTGGGCTGGGCGGGCGCGCGCTCGCTCGCCGTGGCGCGCCTCCTGGGCTCGCGCGCGGCGCTCGTCGCCTGCGCGCTCGTCGGCCTGGTCCTGCCCTTCGCCCGGGTGCAGCTCGAGGCGCGCAGCGTGCCCGCCATGCCCCTGCGCAGCGTCGTGCGCGAGCTGCTGGTCGAGCCCGGGGCACTGGTGCTCGGCGGCGACCCCGCGGCCGTCGCCGCGGCGCGCGTCGCCACCCTCTCGCCGGCCATTGACTCGCGCTACGACGTGGCCGACAAGCCGGCGCTGATCCTGCCGCCGGGGGCCCAGGCCGAGTTCCGCGTGCGGCCCGAGGACGGCGCGGTGCGCCTGCGGGCCGCGGCCGGCGTCGACTTCACCGTGCGCGCCCAGGGCGGCGGCCAGTTCACCCTGCGGTTCCGCGTCGAGCTCAACGGCGCGGACGTGTTCGACGAACGCCGCGACGTGCGCGTCGGCATGGCGAACGAACATCGCGTCTGGCGCCACGTGGGCGGCGCGGAGGGATTGACGCTCGTCCCCGGCGATCGCGTGCGTCTGAGCACCTCGATCGAGGAGCAGGGGCGCGAGTTCGCCCCCGACCCGATCGTGTGCGGCTTCGGCGGGTTGGTCCTCGAGCGCCTCGAAGCCGCGCCGCGCAGCGTCGCCACGCGCGAACGACCGAACATCGTGCTGGTGGTGATGGACACTCTGCGCGCCGATCGCCTGTCGTGCTACGGCTATGCCAAGCCCACGACGCCCCACGCCGACCGCCTGGCGGCGCGCGGGATGCTCTTCGAGGAAGCCTTCGCCACCTCGAGCTGGACCTGGCCCGCCACGGCCTCGATCCTGACCGGGCTCGAGCCCGAACAACACGGCGTCACCTCGAACCAGTCCTGCACGTTGGCGCTCTCGAACGAGAGCCTGCCCGAGCTCTTGCAGACGCGCGGCCTGACCACGGGCGGTTTCTCGGGCAATCCGCTGATCGCGCCCGAACGCTTCTTCGATCAGGGCTTCGAGTCCTTCCGCGCCTGGCCGCGCATGGAGATGTCGGACGGCCTGATCGACGACATCCTGGGGTGGATCAACCGGCACGCGGACGTGCGTTTCTTCCTCTACCTGCAGCTCGTCGATCCCCACACGCCGCACCGGCCGCTGGAGAGCGAGCTCGCGCGCCTGGGCGGCGAGATGCCCGCCGACTTCCCGCGCCCCGTGCACGAGGGTCAGGAGGTCGACGGGATGGACTACTACACGTCCATCCTGCTGCGCGCGGAAAACCTCGACGCCGAAGGCAAGCCGCGCCCCGAGCTCGTGCCCGAGGCCCACCGCCAGTGGATCCACGACGTCTACGACGCCAGCGTCGGCACCGGCGACCACTACTTCGGGCTGGTGCTCGAGCGCCTCGAACGGCTGGGCCTGGATCGCAACACGTTGGTCGTCTTCACCAGCGACCACGGCGAGGAGCTGTTCGACCACGGCTGCCTGGCCCACGGCCACACCCTGCACCGTGAGCTCGTGCGCATCCCCCTGATCGTCGCCGGACCCGGCGTGCCCGCGGGCGTGCGCGTCAAGCGGCCGGTCTCCAACCGCCACCTCGCCCCCACCCTGGCGCGCGTCGCCGCCGGCGAGCTGCGTCAGATCCCCGACCCGGTCAACCTGCTGGGCGACCTCTCCGAGGTCTCGGCGCGGGCGACCTTCTCGACCGAGAAGGGCCACTGGAACGGCAATCGGAACGAGCCGCTCCACGGCCTGCGCGAGGGGCGCTACACGCTGCACTGGAATCCCTACGGCCGGCCCTTCGGGACGGCGCGCGAGCAGGCGCCGCGCGGCGGCGAGAAACGTCTCTACGACTCCTGGACCGACCCGGGCGAGACCGTGGACGTGGGCCCCGGCGAGGCCGAGCTCGCGGCCGAGCTGCGCCGCGCGCTCGAGGCGGACCTGCGCGCGCAGCGCGAACGGCGCCTCGCGCCCGCGGTCGGCATCGGCGCGAGCGCCCGCAGGATGCTGATCGACACCGGCTACATCGGCTCGGAGGAAGAGGACGGGGAGGATCCCCCGCGATGAGCCGCTCCGGGCGAGCGCTGCTCGGCCTCGCGCTCTTCACCGCTGGACTCCTGCTCCTGGGCCGGGTCGCGATCCTGTTCGTGATCGGCCACCACGAACGCGGGGAGGACGCCGGCGTCGTGCTGTGGCGCATCGCCGACGACCTCGGGCGCGGCGCCGCCCATGCCTGGACGTTCGGCGCGGCGGCCGCGGCCCTGGGCTTCTGGGCGGCCCGTTCGCGGGGCTGGGCGCGCGCCCTCGGCGCGCTCCTGGCGAGCACGCTCCTGCTGTCGGTGCTCTGTGGATGGCCGGTGGACGAGGCCTACTACGTGCCGCACTGGAGCAGCGAGCGCGGCCGGCTCGCGCTCCAGGTGCTGGCGGTCGTGGCCCTCCTGGGCGCGACGTCGCTGGTCCTGCTCGCGCGCGCGCAGACGACCCGGCGCCTCCTGGCCTCCGCTCCGGCCCTGGTCTTCGGCGCGGCGCTCGCGCTGCTCGCGCCGCTGGGCTTCGCGCTGGCCTTCTCGCGCCTCCCGCCCACGCGCACGGTGCGCGTGCGGGTGCACGAGCTGGCCTTCGAGCCCGAGCTGTGGCGCGCCGCGCGCCAACGCGACGACGCGCCGGTGATGCTCGGCGTGGTGACGCCCTCTCTCGACTACCGCGTCGATGGCGGCGACCTGCCCGCCCTGGTCATGCCCCCGCCGGCCGAGGTGCGCATCCGCGTGCCCGCCGAGGCTGAGGGCCTGTTCCTGCGCGCCTCCGCGGGCGTCGACCACCGCTCGCAGCGCCGGCTCGCGCGCGAGGGGCTCGCGACCCGCGTGGGCTTCGAGATCGAGGTCGACGGGCGGGTCGTGCTCGACCAGGAACTGGTGCTCGGCCCGGACTTCGAGGGCGAGCTCGCCTGGCAACGCCTTCCCGGCCGCGGCGTGCGCGTACCGGCGGGCGGCGAGATCGTGCTGCGCACGCGCATCGAGCAGCGCGGACCGGACGCAGGCGCGCCCCTGCGCCTGGGTTTCGGCGAGCTGGTGCTGGAGCGCGAGGTCGAGCGCCCGCGCGCCACGTCCTCGCCCGAGACGCCCAACGTGCTGCTGATCGTGATGGACACCCTGCGCGCGGACCGCATGTCGCTCCACGGCTACGGGTTGCCCACCACGCCCAACCTGGATGCCCTGGGCGCGCGCGGGCTGGTCTTCGACGAGGCCTACGCGACCTCGAGCTGGACCTGGCCGGCGACGGCTTCGATCCTGACCGGCCTCGTGCCCGAGGCCCACCAGGTGACGAGCGACGGCTCGTGTTACCTCGACGGCAAGATCACGACCCTGGCCGAGGTCCTGGGCGAGCGGGGGTACACGACCGCGGCCTTCACCTGCAATCCGCTGATCGTCCCCGACAAGAACTTCGACCAAGGCTTCGAGCTGTTCGATTCGGCGCCCACCTTCCGCAAGACCCCGCAGGTGATGGAGCGCATCTCGGCCTGGCTGCGCATGCACCGCCGCGATCGGTTCTTCCTCTACCTGCACCTGGTCGATCCGCACTGGAGCTACGAGCCCAGCCCCGAGGCCCGCGCGCTGTTCGACCTGGGCGAACCGCCGCCGGGTTTTCCGCCCCAGGGCATCGCCGACTACCACTCGATGTTGCTGCGCGGCACGGGCCACGGACCTCTGGGCGAGCTCCTGACCGACGAGCTCGTGCCCGCCGCGCACCGCGAGTACATGAACCGTGAGTACGACGCGGCGGTCTTCACCTCCGATCAGTTCGTCGGCCGTATCCTCGGCCTGCTCGC
Source organism: uncultured Planctomycetaceae bacterium (assembly GCA_964394665.1). GTDB lineage: Bacteria > Planctomycetota > UBA1135 > UBA1135 > CAYMYN01. The sequence goes on along the minus strand of CAYMYN010000018.1, from coordinate 90,927 downwards.
GGACCTGGGCCTCGAGGAACGCACGATCGTGGTCTTCACCAGCGACCACGGCGAGGAGATCCTCGACCATGGCCTCGTGACCCACGGCGTCTCGTTGCACCCCGAGCTCACCCGCGCGCCCCTGATCCTCGCCGGGCCGGGCATCCCCGTGGGGCGCAGCGCGGTGCGCGTCTCGAACCGCCACCTGGCGCCGACCCTGGCCGCCTTCGCGGGCGCCGAGATGCCGACGCGCAGCGGCGAGACGGGCGCGCCCGACCCCGCCTTCGGCCCGCTCGGCCCCCTGTTGCTCTACGACCCCGCGGCGATCCCCGACGAGCCGATCCTCTTCTCGACCCACCAGGGCTGGTGGAAGGGACGGGCGCAGATGGAGATCTACGGCATGATCGAGGGCGAGTGGGAGGTGCACTACGCGCCCAAGGGCCGGCCCTGGGGCGCGCCCGCGACCGACCCGTCCGGCGACTTCAAGCTCTTCCATCTCCCGAGCGACCCGCAGCACCACCGGGACCTGGCCCGCGAGCGACCCGCGGAGGGGCGCGCGTTGGTCGAGCGCATGCTCGCCCACCATGCGCGGGCACGTTCGGTGGGACGCGCGGTGCGCCTGGGCGTGGGCAGCGGATCGGAGCGCATGCTGCGCGACATCGGCTACATCGGCGCGGGGGGCGCGGAGTCCCCGCGCGACCCGAGCGCCGGCGAGGATCCCCCGCGATGAAGGCCCGCGCGTGGGCCCTGCTGCTCGCCCTGGCCGGCGCCGCGGCCTGCGCGCCCGCCCTGCCCCCGCCGGGCGAGGTGCGCGTGCTCGAGCTCGACCTGCTCGAGGACGGCGTGGGCTGGGAGGTGCGCGAGGCGCGCGCGGGCGACGGGCCGCGGCGCGGCGCGCTGGCGACCTCCATCGACCCCTACGCCGACGGCGGAGACCTGCCCGCGCTCGTCCTGCCGCCGCCCGCGCGGGTCGAGCTCGTCCTGCCGGCGGACCGCGGCGCGCTGCGCCTGCGCGCGGCCTCGGGGGTCGACGTCTCCCTGGCGCGGCGCCTGCCGCCCGGCGGCGCAGCCACGCTGCACTTCGAGCTGCGCGTCGACGGCCGGCTGGTTCACGAGCGCAGCCTGCGCGTCGAGGCGCGCCGCGGCCGGCCCGGGCCGGGCGACGGCTCGGAGTGGGCCTGGGTCGGCGGGGACCAGGGGCTCGAGGCCCCCGCCGGCGCGCGCCTCTCGCTCGCGACGCGCGCCGAGGGCCTCGAGTCCCTCGCGCCCGGCGAGGCCCTGGCGGGCTTCGGCGGCCTGACCCTCGAGCGCCGGGCCCAGAAACCCCGCGCCCGCGCGCGGGCGGACGCGCCGAACCTCGTGCTGGTCGTGATGGACACCCAGCGCGTCGATCGCACGAGCGCCTACGGCTACGCGCGGCCGACGACGCCGCACCTGGCGCGCCTGGCCGCGCGCGGCGTGCTCTACGAGCAGGCCTTCGCCACCTCGAGTTGGACCTGGCCCGCGACCGCTTCGATCCTCACCGGCCTGCCGCCCGCGGGGCACGGCGTCACGAGCCATCGGGAGTGTTGGCTGGGGTACCCGCTCCAGACCCTGGCCGAGGTGCTCGGGGAGCGCGGCTACGCCACCGGCGGCTTCAGCGCCAATCCGCTCGTCACCCCCGCGCGCAACTTCCAACAGGGCTTCGAGCGCTTCGACGCCACGCGCCGCTTCACCGACGGAGCGGAGGTCATGCCCGCCGTGCTCGAGTGGGTGCGGGCCCACGCCGGAGCGCGGTTCTTCCTCTACCTGCACCTCGTCGATCCCCACACGCCGCACAACCCGCTGCCGGCCGAGCTCGCGCGCCTGGGGCTCGCGCCGCCGCCGGGGTTCCCCGCCGACGGCTACGAACGGCTGCTGGGCGCCACGCGCGCGCGGCTGCTCGCGCCGCCGGCGAGCCGCGGCCCGCTCGATCGCGCGGCGCCGGACGCGGCCGCGGCGTGGATCTCCGACGTCTACGACGCCTGCGTCGCCAGCGGTGACCACTGGCTCGGGACATTGCTCGATCTCCTGGACGAGCTCGGGCTCGGGGAGACGACCGTCGTCGCCTACACCAGCGACCACGGCGAGGAGCTGCTCGACCACGGCACCTACGACCACGCGCACAGCCTGCACCCCGAGTTGGTGCGCGTGCCGCTGGTCCTGGCCGGCCCCGGCATCCCGCGCGGCGTGCGCGTCGCGACAGCGGTCTCGAACCGCCACGTGGCGCCGACCCTGGCGCGCCTGGGCGGAACCGAGCTCCCCGCCGCGACGGATGCCTTCGACCTCGGGCGCCCGGAGCGGGTTCCCGCGCGCGACGTCTTCTACAGCACGCGCAAGGGTCTGTGGGGCGCGAGCGAGATGACGGCCATCGAGGGTGTGCGTTCGCGGACGGACAGCCTGCACTGGGCGAGCGAGGGTCGGCCCCACGTCGGCGAGCCGCTCCTGGGCGCACGGGGCGACGCGCGGCTCTACGACCTCGCGCGCGATCCGGGCGAACACGTCGACCGCGCGCGGGAAGACCCCGAACGGGTCGAGGCGCTGCTCGAACGCCTGCGCGCCCACCGCGCGCATTGGGCCCCCCTGGTCCCCAGCCGGCGCGCCACGGGCGCCGCGACGCTCGAGCTGCTGCGGGCCGTCGGGTACGCGGGCGAGGACCAGGACGGGCGCTGACGGTCCCGCCGTGCGGGTCCCCCGCGACCGGAGTACCCTGGCGCGGACCTGCCCGGGCACCGGGACGGGGGAGGCTCGATGGACACGCGCCGCAGGATCTTCGTCGGGGACGTGCAGGGCTGCCGCGAGGAGCTCGAGCGGCTGCTCGAGGCGCTGCGCTTCGAGCCCCTCGCCGACGAGTTGCACGTGGTCGGCGACTTCGTGAACCGCGGGCCGGATTCGCTGGGCGTGCTGCGCCTGTGCCGCGACCTGCATGCCGGCGGCGTGCTCGGCAACCACGACCAGCACCTGCTGCGGGTGGTCGAGGGCACGCGCGCGCTCGGCAAACGCGACACGCTGCTGCCCGTGCTGGCCGCCGACGACCGCGACGAGCTCTGTGAGTGGCTCGCCGCGCGACCCTTCGTGCGCGCCTGGCCCGACGTCGTGCTCGTGCACGCCGGGCTCAGCCCCACCTGGCCCGACCCGGTCGCCGCGCTCACCGGCCTCGACCCGCGCGCCCCCGATCCCCGCACCGAGTTCGCGACGCGCGTGCGTTTCTGCGACGAACGTGGCCAGTGCGTCTGCGAGGGCGACCCGCCGCCCCCTCCGCCCTTCCAGCCCTGGTACGAGTTCTGGGAGCAACGCGCCGGTGAGTCCCGCACGGCCGTCTTCGGCCACTGGTCCCAGGCCGGCCTCGTGCGCCGCCCGCGCACCGTCGGCCTCGACACCGGTTGCGTCTGGGGCGGCCGCCTCTCCGCCTGGCTACCCGACGAGGACCGGCTCGTCTCCGTGCCCGCCGCGCGCCGCTACGCCGAGTTCTGACCGGCGGAGCGCGCCGCGGATCGGGCTCGAAGCCCAGAGAGGACGTACGCGAAGGGCGGTCGCCTTTCTACGCTAGGGCCGAGACCGCGGCACACGCTCCATGGAGACTCTATACCTCGTCGGACCCCTGCTGCTCCTGGGTGTGGTCTTGGCGGCCGTCTGGCTCGATCGCTTCGGCGTGCCGGTCATCCTCGTCGCCCTCGGGCTCGGGCTGCTGGCGGGGGGCGACGTCCTCGGCCTCTGGCCCTTCGAGGACGTGGAGCTGGCCAACGAGGTCGCCAACGCGAGCCTGATCTTCATCCTCTTCCAGGGCGGTCTGGCGACCAAGCGCAGCGTGCTCCGGGCCGTAGCCCTGCCCGCCGGCGTGATGGCCACCCTGGGCGTCGCGCTGACCGCGGGGGCGACCTTCTACGTCCTGCGCCTGGGGTTGGGCTGGTCCTTCGAGGTATCCCTGCTGCTCGCGGCGGTGATCTCCTCGACCGATGCCGCGGCGACCTTCTCGATCCTGCGCCGCAAATCCCTCCCTTCGCGGCTCTCATCGACGATCGAGCTCGAGAGCGCGGCCAACGACCCGATGGCGATCTTGATGACCCTGGTGGTCGTCGAGAGCCTGACCAGCGAGTCGAGCCTGGGCTGGATGCTCCTGCCGGTCTTCGCCTGGAAGTTCGTCGCCGGGCCGCTCGTGGGCTGGTTGATGGCGCGCCTGGCGCTGGCGGTCTTCGACCGGCTCAACCCGCAGGACCGCGGCTACTACTACGTGCTGCTGATCGCCGTGGTGCTGCTGACCTACGGCCTGACCGAGCTCGCGCGGGCCAGCGGCATGCTGGCGGTCTTCACGGCCGGCCTGGTGATGGGGAACCGGCGCTTCATCTACCAGCAGGGCGTGCGCAACTTCTCGGCGGCCCTGTCGATGATCGCGAACATCGGCGTGTTCGTGATGATGGGGCTGTTGGTCTTCCCGAGCCAGTGGGGCGACCTGTGGATCGACGGGCTCGTCCTGTTCGGAGTGCTGACCTTCGTCGCCCGGCCGGCGGCGGTCTGGATCGGGACGCTCGGGATGGGCTTCAGCGCCCGGGAGCGCCACTTCATGTCCTGGGCGGGCCTGCGCGGGGCCGTGCCGATCGTGCTCGCGACCTACCCGATGGCCGCCGGTCTGCCGGCCGGGCAGGACGTGTTCAACATGGTGTTCTTCGCCGTGATCCTCTCGGTCGCGATCCAGGGGTCGACCCTCGGAACGCTGGCGCGCTGGCTGCGCCTCTCGGTGCCCTCGCGGCCGCAACCGCGCTACGGGCTCGAACTGGTGACGATGGCGCACAGCGACCTCGACCTGATCGTGGTCGACCTGCCCGATCCACGCGGTCGACCCGGCCCCCGCATCCGGGACCTCTCGCTGCCGCCGGGCGCGATCCTGACCCTGGTCACGCGCGGCCACGGGGTCGTGGCTCCGACCAGCGACACGCGGCTGCTCGGCTGGGACCAGGTGACGATCCTCGCCCGGCCCGCGGACGAAGCCGAGGTGCGCGCCGCCCTGCTGGATCCCTTCGACCGGCCCCCCGCAAGCGAGGAGCCGGCGACGCGCGTGCTCGACGTCGGGCCCAGCGATCGGTCCCCGGCGGTGGACGAGGAGCCGTCCCGCGATCACGTCGTGCTGCTCGGCCACGGCAGCGTCGGGAGCGTGCTCGCCGGGTTCCTGCACCACCGGCGGCTGCCTTTCGTCGTCATCGAGCAAGACCTCACCACTGCGACGACCCTTCAGCAACGGGGGGTGCACGTCCTGCACGGGGACGGAGAGGACCCGGAGCTGCTCCGGCGCGCGCGCATCCAGGACGCGCGGGTCCTGCTCGTCACCACGCCGCAACCGGTGGCCGCGCGCCGGGCCATCGACAACGCGCGCCGCCTGAATCCGCGCATCGATGTCATCGCCCGCGTCCACCACGATTCGCTGCGCAACGCCCTGAGCGTGCTCCCGCGCACGCGCTGCGTGCAGGGCGAAGTCGAGCTGGCCTACGCGATGGCGCGCGCCATGCTGCTGGCCTGCGGAGTCAGCGCGATCGAGGCCGAGGCGCTCGTGATCGACGCGCGGCGCGGGGAACAGGAGCCGTTCGGCTCCCCGACGCGGGTGGTCGAGCTGCACGTCCCGGCCACCTCGCCGGTTCTCGGCAAGCGCCTGGCCGAGCTCGACCTGCCCCACGGATCCCTCGTGATCGCGATCTCGCGCGGCGGCGAGTTCGTCGTCCCGGGAGGCCAGACCGAGATCCGCGCGGACGACGCCCTGCTGGTGCTCGCGGACATGGACAAGGCGCGCCACATCGGGGCCCTGATCGACCCCCAACCCGTTCCGACCGTGGGCGGCGGAACCGGGCCGACGGCCCCGTGACCGGCCCGTTACGCACTGAGCGCTGCGCGGGCGATAGGCTGGGGCGCGATGAGAGTGCTGCGCGTTTCCGCGGGCCTGCTGATCGGCCTGTGCGCCTGGTGGGCGGATGGAGAGCCGCCCCAGGCGGAGCCCTCTGGCCCGTACGCCACGCAGCGCGAGCATCCGTTCAATCGCCTGCACCGCGCGTTGTTCCACCGCCGGGATGGCGTGGGGTCGCTGCACGGAACGGCGGTCCTCGACCCGCTGCTCTTCCCGCGCAGCACCTGGCCGCTCGAGGACGAACGGGCGGCGGAGCTCGCGCAGGCCCTGCGCGAAGCGGATGCAGGGCGCGCGGCGACCCCGCTGGCGCGCCTGGTCCTGCAGCGGGACGTGTGGGCGCTCCACGACTGGGCGGCGGAGCGCGCCCTGGGCCAGGGCCGCGACGCCGAGTCCGCGCGGCGTCTGCGGGATCGCAGTGCGCGCGCCATGCGGGTCCTGGCCCTGCAGCCGGAGGAGCTGGCCGCGGCCAACGCCGCCGCGCGCGGGTTGTTGGCCCGCGAGGAGCAGGGGTTGCGCGAGCTGCTGCTGTCCCAGGACGCGCGGGGGCCGTGGATCGCGCTCGCGGACCTCGATCGGCCGGAGCGAGCGCTGGCGAGCGCCCACGTTTCGCACTTCGGCGCGCGTTCGACCTTCGAGGTGCACCTGCGCCTCCCCAGCGGCCGCGCGGCGGGCGAGGAGTACCTCGCGCAGCTCCGCGCGCACCCCCTCTCGACCCGCTCGCAGAATGGGATCTTCCTCCCTTCCGATCTGCTCCAACCGCCGCCGGGCACGCGCGTGGCCCTCGTGCGCCGCGCGGTGCACGTCACGGCGGCCGGCATGGCGGCGCCCAGCGAACTCGTGGAGCTCGTGCAACTGCGCACCTTCCCGCGCACCGACGCGCTGGTGTGGTCCCTCGACCCCGAAGGACCGGCGACCGACCCCTTCGCGCCGCAGTTCTGGGCCGAGTACCAGACCGGCGAGGAGTTCGAGCTCGACCGCGCCGCGGCCTTCGCCGGGCGACGCGCCCTGCGCGCGGTGAGTCCCGATGAGCTCCTGCTCTCGAGCTTCGGCACCCACGGCGAGGACCCCCTCGCGCGCCCGGGGCCCCCGACCCTGTTCCCGCGCGGCGCGAGTTGTTTCTCCTGCCACGGCGCGATCGGGCTGCATTCGATGCCGAGCTTCACCGGCATCGCCAGCGGGCCCGGAACCCACCACGTCTTCCCCTTCCCGCTGCCCGAGCCGCCCCGGCGCCTGGGGCCGGCCGCCGGCGCCGAACGCCGCGTTCCCCAGGGGCTTCCCGCGCGGGGCCTGCCGAGCGAGGGCTGGGAGCGCGGGGACGGCTAGACGTCCGCCGCGGCCTCACCGGCGGCGTCGAAGCCGGCGAAGTCGCCGAACACGCGCCGCGAGAGCTCGGTGGCGAAGCGGTTCTCGGGATCGAGCTCGCGCTTGAGCGCCGCGAAGGCCGCCAGGCGATCGGGGGGGAAGAACCGCCGCGCGTCGGCGGGGCGCACGACGAGGTCCTTGGCGAAGTAGAACTTGCCGCCCAGCTCGAGCACGCGGTCGGTCAGAGAGTGCAGGTGCGCCCACAACCGCTCGCGGGTCCGTGGCGTGACCTTGAAGTCGAGCGCCAGGCTCCAGCCGTCGACCGCGTGGGTCAGCCAGAAGGGATCCGGTCGGTGGCGCTTGAGCACGCCGAGGTAGGAGACGATGCCCGCCTCCTGGCAACGGGTGAGCAGCTCGACGAGCCCCGCGTGGGCCGTTTCGTGGGGCAGGAACACCTGGTACTGCAGCAGCCCGCAGCCCGGCCGGCGGCCATAGGCCCACTTCCAGTTGGGCACGAAGTCGAGCAAGAAGTTGAACGCCGCGTGGGCCTGGCGATACCAGCCTTGCATGCCCTCCAACCGCCCGGCCTGGCACTTGACGTAGTTGAGCAGGCGCATGCCCGGGTCATGGTTGACGCAGCGCAGGATGCGCCAGACCTCGGACTTGGGGAACAGGCCCAGGATGCGCTCGGGGAGCTGTTGGTGCGCGAGGCGCAGGGTGCGCTCGGGCGTGGGGTCCTCGCCCGGCGCGAGGTAACGACCGTGGTGGATCAGGCCGCGGCCCAGGTTCTCCTCGGCACCGAAACAATCGATCCAACCGACGAGGTAATCGGCGCGCCCCTTCTCGGCCTCGAAGTAGGCCATCATCTCCGCCAGGTCGCGCGTCGCGACGCCCTTCACCCACAGGTCGCCCGAGTGCACGCGCTGGGTGCGCAGGCGGATCCGGGTGAAGGTGCCCAGCATGCCGAAGCCACCGATGGCGGCGTGGAAGAGGTCCGCGTCGCGCTCGCGATTGCATGTGCGCAGGGTCCCGTCGGGGAGCAGGAGGTCGAACTCGAGGGTCTGATCGCCGAGCGTGCCCACGAGGTAGTCGTTCTTGCCATGGATGTTCATGGCCAACGCGCCGGCGAGGGTCGGGAACATCGTCCCGCTGACCACCTTGGGCCACCACCCGTCGGGCAGGATGTGTTTCCAGAGCTGCTCGACCGTGACCCCCGGCTCGACCTCGGCGATGCCGCTCGAGGGGTCCCAGGCGAGGATGCGATTCATGCGCCGCAGGTCCAGGCACAGCCCTTCCCCCGGCAGGCTGGCGTCGCCGTAGCTGCAGCCCGAGCCGCGCAGGGCCAGGGCCTGGCCCGCCTCGCGCGCGGCGCCGTAGCAGGCCGTGAGCTCCTCGAGCGTGCGCGGCCGCAGCACCCGCGCGGTCCCGCCCGCGGCCATGCCCCAGGCCTCGACGTACTCGTAGGCCCGCGCAACCGCGGGGAAGTGCGCGCCGGGCCCTTCCCCGCGCGCCGGGGCGCCGAGCGGCGCTCGCTGCGTCGCGCTCACACGTTCAGCCTGCGGAAGAGGAACGAGGGGATCAGGCGCAGCGCGGTGCCCACCAGCCACCAGCGCATCGGCACGTAGCGCGTGTTCACGCGCCAGCGGGCCGCGCGCAGGATGCGCGCCGCGGCCGTGTCGGCCGAGATCAGCCAGAAGAGCCCGTCGAGGCCGGCGGTCATCGGCGTGTCGATGAAGCCGGGCTTGATCGTGCACACGTGCACGCCGCGCTCCCCGAGCCGGTTGCGCAGGGACTCGAGGTAGGTGTTCATGGCCGCCTTGGTCGTGCAGTAGACCGGGTTGCCCTTGCGCCCGCGGTCCCCGGCGATCGAGGAGATGCCGACGATCGTGCCGCGCCGCTGGCTGCCCAGCAGACGCGCGGCCTCGTTGCACCAGGCCACGCAGCCGCCGAGGTTGACCGCGATCTGGGCCAGGTCCTGCTCGGTGTCGTAGCCGTCGGGCGGCCCCTGGGGCATGATCCCCGCGGCGTAGATCAGGAGGTCGAGCCCGCCCAGCTCGCGCACCAGCTCCTCGAAGAGCGCGGGCACCTCGGCCGCTCGCGCGACGTCGTGCGCGCGCGGCACGACCGCGCCGCCGGTGCGCGCCGCGACCGAATCGAGCTCCGCGCGCAGGGCCTCGAGCTCCTCGCCGCGGCGCGCCAGGGCGCCGACGCGATAGCCCTCCCCCACCAGGCGCCGCACGAGGGCCGCGCCGATGCCGGAGCTCGCGCCGACGACGATCGCGCGCCGTTCGCCGGGCGGCACGCCGCCAAGGCGCGGGGGCTCGGGCCGGACCGCCCGCGGCGCGGGGCCCTCCGCGCCGTGGGAGTGGGCGTGGGAGTGGGTCGTGGGTGCATCCATCGCTTCGTCCGTGGGTCTCGGCGGAGCGCGTCCAGCGCCGCTCGGAGGGCGCCCAGGGTAGCGTCCGCGGGCGGGGAATCCCGCCCGACGATCGTCGCTGACGGCGGCCGCGCCGGCCCCTACCATCGCGCCATGCGACGCCCCGACCTCCGCCTGATCGCCCCGCTGATCTTCGTGGCCGCGCTCCTCGGCGCCTGTCGCGAGAAACCCGCCCCCACCGCCGTCGCGGACCCGCGGGCCGACGAGCTGGTGCGCGAGCGCGCCGCGGCGCACTTCTCCGAGGGCCGCGAGGGCGAAGCGCGGGCCGAGCTCGCGCCGCTCGCCGCCCGCGCGGACGCCGCGGCGCAGGATCTGTTGGGCCTGGCCGCCCTCGAGTTCCTGCTGGGCGAAACCGGGGCGACGCGCGCCCTGCTCGCGCGCCTCGAAGCCCTCGAGCCGCGCAATCCGGGCCTGCGCTACCTGCTGGGGCAGCTCGCCAAGGAAGAGGGCGAGTTCGAGGCCGCCGAGGGACACCTGCGCCTGGCCCACCAGGTCGCCCCAAAGGACCTGCCCACGCGCCTCGAGCTGGCCGGCGTGCTGCGCGAGCTCGACCGGCTCGACGAAGCCGAGGGGCTGTTCCGCTCGGTACTGGAGGTCGGCCTCGAGAACGGCCAGGGCTGGTACGTCTCGGCGGTCTACCAGCTCCAGCGCCTACTGCTCGTCACCGGCCGCGCGCAGGAGGCCGAGCCGCTCATCGCGCGCAGCGAGGCGCTGCGTCGCCAGGGCTTCGAGGCACCCTTCCAGAACGACGTGCGCCTGGGGAACCTCGCCCGTCCACGGCCGCCCGCGCCGCGCGGCAACCTCGGCGCACGGCCGCTCGAGAGCCTGACCTTCGCCGTCCAGCCGCTCGAGCTCGAGGAGTTTCGGGGACTGCTCGAGCTCCTCGCCTGCGACCTCGACGGCGACGGGCGCCTCGAGCTGCTCGCGCGCACCCCGCGCGGGCTCGTCGCCGCGCGCCGCGAGGGCGACGCCTGGCGCGCCGTGCCCGTCTTCGACGAGCCGGTCGAGCTCGTGCGCCCCATCGGGCTCGACAACGGCGACGATCGCAGGGACCTCGTCGTCGCCCAGGGCGCGCGCCTGCGTTTCCTGCGCGCGGGCGAGTGGACCTGGAGCCCCGAGCCGGCCCTCGAGCTCGAGCTCCCCGCGCCCCCCGCCGACCTGGTCGCGGTCGACTTCGACCACGAGGGCGACCTCGACCTGTTCGTCGTCGGCCCCTTCGGCGCGCGCCTCCTGCGCAACGACGGCGCCGACGAGCCCGCGGCCGGCGGCCGCTTCACCGATGCCAGCGAAGCGGCGGGCCTGCCGAACGATCGCGCCTTCACCTGGTGCCTGGTCGAGGACTTCGACGACGACAGCGACGTCGACCTCCTGTGCGGCGGCCCGGGGGGCGTGTACCTGGGCGACTCCCTACGCGCGGGGCGCTTCGCCGACCGCAGCTCGGCCCTCGCGGGCCTCCTGGTCGGGCAACGTCCGTTGGTCGCCGACATCGACGGCGACGGCCGCGCCGACCTCGTCGTCCCTGGTTCGCCGACCGTCGTGTGGTACGGCCGCGGGGATTTCTCCTTCGAGCGCCGCGCGAGCGCGATCAACGCCCCGCCCGACGCGCGGATCGTCGACCTCGACCTCGACGGCTCGTTCGATCTCGCCTGGTCGAGCGGCGCGGCCCTGGCCTTCGGCCTGCCCCAGGAGCGCCGCATCGACTTCGACGGACTCGCCCCCACGAACGCCCCGCAGTACGGCGACTTCTCCGGCGCGGGGCGCGTCGGCTTCGCCGCCCTGGCCGCGGGCCGCGTGCGGCTGCACCACGCCGCGCCGGGCCCCAACCGAGCGCACCTCGTCGCGCTGCGCGGGACACGCGACAGCCGCGCGGCCCTCGGCGCGCGCCTCTTCGTGCGGCGCGGAGCGAGCTACCAGCGCTTCTACTACCGCGGCGAGCCGCTCTGGATCGGGGCCGGGGAAGACCCGACGCTCGACGTGTTGCGCATCGCCTGGCCGAACGGCGGCGTGGACACGCGCCTGGCCGTGCCGGTCGTCGGCCGCGCCGCCGCCGATGACATCCAGGCCGGCATCGCGCCCTACGAGCAACAGATCAAGCAGTTCGGCTCGTGCCCCTTCCTGTACACCTGGAACGGGGAGACGTTCGAGTTCATCACCGACGTGCTCGGCATCACGCCCCTGGGCCTGCCGATCGCTCCGGGCCTGCTCGTGCCCCCCGACCACGACGAGTACGTGCTCGTGCGCGGCGATCAACTCGTGCCGCGGGACGGCGAGCTCGTGCTGCAGATCACCGAGGAGCTGCGCGAGGTCACCTACCTCGACCGCATCCGGCTGCACGCCCTCGACCGGCCCGCGGGCGTCGAGGTCTTCCCCAACGAGCGTTTCTGTTTCCCGCCCTTTCCAACGCACCACGTGCACACCGTGCGCGAGGTGCTGACGCCCCTCTCGGCCGTCGGCAGCGACGGACGGGACTGGGCGAGCGAACTCGCCCGCGAGGACGGCGTGCACGCCGTGCCCTTCGTCAAGGAGCCTCTGCAGTACGCGGGGCTGGCGCGGCCCTGGTCGCTCGAGCTCGCCTTCGATCCCGAACGCATCGCGGCCGCCCCGAAGCTGCGCCTGGTGATGGCCGGCTGGTTCTACTGGAGCGACGCCAGCGCCAACATGGCCGCGGCGCACCACCCGCGGGTCGAGTTCGTGCCGCCCCTGCTCGAGGTCCCCGACGGCGAGGGCGGATGGCGCGGGACGGGCCCACCGATCGGGTTCCCCGCGGGCAAGACCAAGACCATGGTGGTCGACGTCACGCACCTCGGGGAGGAGCTCGCGCGCCACGGCCGCCTGCGCCTCTCGTGCACCCTGCAGCTCTACTGGGACCGCATCGCCCTGGCGATCGACGGCGACGACGCGCCCTTCGTCGAGACCGTGCTCGAGCCCGCGCGGGCGCGGCTCTACGAGCGCGGCTTCAGCGAGCTGGTCGAGACCGGCCGCGACGATCAACCCGAGCTGTTCGACTGGGACCGCGTCGAGGTCTTCGCCCGCTGGGACCAACACCCCGGCAACTACACGCGCCTGGGCGAGTGCCTCGAGCTGCTCACGACGATCGACGACCGGTACGTGATCTTCGGCGCCGGCGACGCCCTCGAGGTGGTCTTCGACGCCAGCGCGCTCCCGCCCCTCGCCCCGGGCCACGTGCGCGATTGGCTGGTCTTCTTCGACGGCTGGGCCAAGGACCGCGACCCCAACACGATCGAGGCCCTGGAGGTCGAACCGCTGCCCTTCCACGGCATGAGCGGTTACCCCTACGGCCCCGACGAGTCCTTCCCCGACACCGAGGCGCACCGCCGCTGGCGCGCGGAGTGGAACACGCGCCCCGCGCGCCGCTGGATCACGCCCCTCGAGCCCGACCCCTCCGCCGCGCCCGAACGCTGAGGCGCGCGGGGCCCCCCGTGCCCCCCGAACAGCGGGGCGGGTCCGCCGGGTGTGCGCTCGGAGCGCACACGCGGCGAACCCGCCCCTCCGATCCACCGGCCCGGGGCCGGCGGGTCGCACGGCGATCAGATCACGGGGTGAAGGTCACCTCGTAGCCGTTGCTCAAGTTGAAGCCGCTGCCGCAGGGGCTGCCGACCGGGTCGCGGTACCAGCTCTGGAAGCGTCGGGTCTGACCCGCCGCCCAGCCGCCGACCGTGCCCAGGCCCGGACCCCAGTTGGCGGTGCCCGAGGCGTTGGGCATCTTCACGCCCAGGCGAATCAGGCTGCCGCCGGCGCAGCGCAGGCCGTCCCCGAAGGTGCTGCCGTTGCCGCCGTTGACCTGGTTGTTGGCCGCGAACAGCAGCCCGGGCTGGCCGGGCAGGAGGTTCGTGCCGGTCAGGACCAGGTCGTTGGCGAGCACGCTGCGGGTGCCCGAACCGGCGAGGGCCGCGCCCTGGCCGCTCGAGTTGCGGCAGCCGCGGCCGGCCGCCCCGGTGTTGGCACAGGGCGCCGGCGCCCCGCTGCCGTCGCAGAAGCAGTAGGCCTGGCCGACATCCTGGTTGAGGCCCAGGGTGTTGATCCACACCGCCGTGCCCGAGCAACGCCCGATCACGAGGTCGAGGTAGCCGTCGTTGTTGATGTCGATCACGGCCACGTCGTGGGTGCCCTGGAGGTCGCTGGGCATGAGGCCCACCGCGCCGCGCCAGCCGCTCGATCCGGCCTCCTCGCGCAGGGTGATCGAGCCGCCGACGGTGCCGCCGCGGTTGTGGTAGATGTTGAGCCGCCGGTCGCAGCCGGAGATGTCGACGTCGACGTCACAGATCAGGACGTCGTTCCAACCGTCGTTGTCGAGGTCGGCGATGATCGTGTTGCCCGGGAAACCGTCGTCGGAGCCCGAGACGAACTGGTAGGTCTGGGCCGGGCCCCAGATCACGCGGCCGAAGGTGTCCGTGCCCTGGTTGAGCAGGTAGCGGTCGGCGCCGTCGTCGCCCACCACCGCGTCGAGTCGGCCGTCGTTGTTGAGGTCGCCGACCGTCACGTGGTAGCCGGCGCCCGTGTAGAAGTTGTCGTTGACGTTGAAGACGCCCGGGTTGTTCGGGTTGTTGTAGATGGCCGAGGTCGTGCCGCCGAGGCCCGAGTTCTTGACCACGTCCATCAGGCCGCTGCCGTTCATGTCGGCGATCTCGGCCGAGGTGCCGAAGGTCGACTGCAACCAGGCCGAGTTCATGCGCAGCGAGGTCTGGTCGACGAACACGCCCGTACCGTCGTTGACCAACAGGCGGTCGTTGAGGTCGCAGGTCCCGCCGAAGTCGTAGTCGGCGAAGAACAGATCGGGGAAGCCGTTGCCGGTCACGTCACCGGCGGCGACGCCGCAGAAGCGCGGCGGGCAGGGCGTGGCGCCGGCGAAGAACTGCGGGATGCGGTGCTCCTCGTAGCGCAGGCCGAGCCAGTTGCCGCTGCCGTCGTTCCCGAGGTTCATGTAGACCCGCGGGTGGCTGATGTGCTTGGGCAGGCCGTCGCTGATCGTCGGGGCGGTGATGACGTCCAGCCAGCCGTCGCCGTCCACGTCCGCGAACACGACGTCGCGGTCGTTGGTGGGGGTCAGGAAGCCCAGGTCCCCGGGGGTCGTGGAGGCGCTGGCGTACAGGGCGGTGCGATCGACCAGGATGCCGCCCTCGTTCATGAACAGGACGTTCGGGAAACGGCCGGCCGAGGTCCAGGGCTGCTTGCGGACGACGACCAGGTCGTCCCAGCCGTCGTTGTTGAGGTCGCCGACGTAGTAGTCCTTCTCCTGGACGTCGTTGAGCCCGAGTTCGGGCGCGGACACGAGGCGGTGGTTCTGGCGTTCGAAGCCGACCCACTCGACGTTGAACTGGGCCGAGCCGAGGGAGCTCAGGGTGACGAGGCCGGTGGCCCACAGGAGGGGCCGGCAGAGGTCACGGGCGCTGGGTGCGGTGACGTTTCGCATGAAGTGTCTCGTTGCTGGAGGGGGGAGCGGACCTCGGAGGAGGCCTCAGGGGCAGACGATGAACTGGATCGCGTTCGAGAGCCCGATCCCGGTTCCATCCAGGTGTTGGGGATCTCGATACCACCACTGGCCGTGGACCTGCTGCCCGGGCAAGAAGCCCTGGCCGCTGAGGAAGGCCGGCGTGACGCTGAAGGAGAGGCTGCCGGAGCAGTTCTGGGTCGGGAAGGGGTCGCCCAGGGTGGGCACGACCGGCGCGCGCGCGAAGGGTTGCGCCACGCAACGGATGCCGCCGGCGAAGGGCATGTTCGAGGGCGTCAGCCCGTAGAACCACTGCCCGAACTGGCGGTTGAGGACGTCGTCGCAGGTGACGAGGAGGCCGGCGGGGTCCGAGAGCGAAGCCGCGCCGACGAAGCCGATCGACGGCGTGCAGCCCTGGGAGTTGACCTTGGCCGTGCAGTAGACGCTCGGCGTGCAGTCCACGACGTCGAGCGCGAGGTTCGTGATCGCGCCCGCGCCCGCGGCCTCGACGATCCAATGGGAACCGCTTCCGGTCTGGCCCTGGCGGATCACGTTGGCGACGAGGTTGTGCGCCGAGAGCGTGTAGCTGCCCGGCTGGGTCGGCGCGGTGAGCGTGCCCTGGACGAGCACGATCGGCGCGCCGTTCGCGGCGACTCCCGTCACCACGTTGCCGGTCGGCTGGGGGGCGAACACGTTCTTGATCGTGTTCTGGGCGCCCCCCACTTGCAACAGGTCGCCCCCCACGGGGGTCCCGCCGAACCCAGCCGGGTTGGTGACGCCGCGCGGGAAGGAGAACTCGAGCAGCGGGCCCGCGAGGGGGAGCTGCGCGGGGACCAGGTCCCCGCCGTCGAAGGCGAGATCGAAGCAGAACAGGGCCAGGCCCTCGTTCGCGTTGTCGCTGAGCTCGGCGACGACGCTGTAGACGAGGACCTCGCCGGGCAAGGCGCTCACGCTGTTCTGGCCGGAGACCTGCACCGAGAGGGACAGGTCGCTGGCCGAGGCGGGGGCGGCCGCGGCGAGGGCGGCGACCAGGATCCGGGAGACGAGGGGGGTGCGCATGGTGCGAAGGTCGATCACAGGTCACCGGTCCAGCCGCGCTGCAGCGATGCGAAGTCCACCAGGTCGAAGTCGCCGTCCTGGTCCACGTCCGCGATCGCGGCCGGGTCGTCGGGCGTGAACGTGGGCACGGGGCCGGTCATCCAGGGCTCGATGAAGAACCAGTCGAACTCGTCGCGGTCGTTGTCGTGCTCGAAGTCGAACTCGACCTGGCCCAGGGAGCCCAGGAAGCGCAGCACCTGGTCGCGCTCGGGAACCGTCAGGGCGAAGAAGGCGTCGCGCGCAGCCTGGGCCGTCCCGGCGTGCTCGGCGATCGCCTGGGTCACGTTCTGCTGGAAGGTGCCGCCCGTGGCGCGGCCGTCGTGCAGGAAGGCGCCGCGGGCGCGCAGGCCCCAGAGGGCACGGGTCATGAACTCGGTCTCCGCGACCGGGCCGTCGGCGATGCCGTCGCCGAGCGTGCCCATGTCGTGGATCAGGAAGTCCGAGTAGGGCCGGATCTGGACGCCCGAGAGCGCCGCCTCGGGCGCGGGGCCGGTGGTGTAGCTCGGCACGTGGCAGCCCGCGCAGCCGATCTGAGTGAAGAGCATCTCGCCGGTCATGCCCGTGCGGGGCGTCTGGGGCGGAGGCGCGAGCAGGCGCTGGAAGTCGGTGAAGAGCTCGACGCGCGTGATGCCGCCGATGGGCACGTCCTCGGGGTCGGCCACCGAGTCGCACAGGGCGAGCAGGGCGAGGTCGCCGTTGGGCGCGTTCTCATTGGGGAAGAACACGCTCGTCAGACCCATCTCGTTCAGCGACGCGTCGGCCGAGAAGGTCGTCACGGTCGCGACGCCGCCCTTCCAACCGAAGCGCGCCAGGCGCGGCGGCCCGAGCGGGTCCTCGACCGGCTGGACCCAGTGCGCCCAGCCATTGAGGCCCAGGGGCTGGCTGGCTTCGTTCTGCAGGATGTCCGCGTCCACGATGGCCTCGACCAGGCCCGCGCCGAAGGTGTGCGGCGTCTGGCGGTCGGCGATCACGTCGGCCTCGGGCGGCACGATCTCCTGACAGCTCGGCGAGAGCGCGTTCTGCTGCAGCAGCGTGCCTCCCAGGGTGGCCAGCGGATCGAAGGGGTTGCCCCCGGCCGCGGCCTTGCCGAAGCGCGTCACCGTGCGGTTGCTCGAGCCGCCGGGGACGGGCTCGAAGTGGCAGGCGGCGCACGAGACCGCGTTGAAGATCGGGCCCAGGCCCTCGCTCTCGGTCAGGAGCTGGGAGAAGGAGAGGCGGCCGGCCTCGAAGCGCGCCAGCTCCGCGGGGGAGAGGCCGGGCAGGGGCTCGCCGTGGCGCGGTTGGAGATCCTGGGCGCCGGCCAGGGAGGTCGAGAGCAGCACCAGAGCCGCCCCCAGGGGGTGCCAATGCATGGTGGGAATGCCTGCGCGGGGGGGAGGGGGGAGAGAGGGTCGGGGCGCCGACCGGGTCCGGATCCGGCCAGCGCCCCCACTACCATCCTACCTACCCTGCGGGACGGGGACGGTTTCCCCCACGGTCCGCTGTGCGTATGGCCTGTGTAGTTCCCTGAACGAATGGTCAGGTGGATGCTTACGACCGGCCCATCGCCGGCCTCGGAGCGCCCGCCCTCAGGCCTCCGGGGCGCTCTCGATTGCCCTGGGGGGCCCCGGGACGGGGGCCCGCGAGGCCCAGGCCACCGAGATCTACACCAGCAGGCCGGCGGCCCACTGGCCCGGGCCCAGGCTCGTCCCCAGGTGCAGGGCCTCGAAGAGCGTGGCCCAGATGGGTTCGAGGGCGAAGATCACCGCCGCGACCTCCGCGGGCACCCGCGCCTGCCCGAAGACCATCAGGCCCAGAGCGACGGTCGTGCACAACACGCCCGTCACCCCCACCGCCGGCCACAGGCCGGGCCAGGGGTCGGGCCACTCCAGGCCCACGAAGGGCAGGGCCAAGAGGGCCAGCAGGGCCACGGTCGAAATCTGCCCCACGGCGATCGGCAGGGCGGGCGAGCGGCGCGTCACGCGCTCGAGGGCCACGATGTGCAGGGCGAAGAGCAACGCGCAGCCCAGCGTCAGCCAGTCGCCGAGATTCGGCCGGAACTCGCCGCCCGGTGACATCACGATGGCGAGGCCCAGGAGCGCGCCCACGCAACCCAGGACGTGGGCCCGCGAGGGCCGGCGGCGGTGCTCGAGCGCCGCCAGGAAGGGCACGAAGAGCACCGCGGCCATGGTCAGGAAGGCGCTGCGCGCCGGGCTCGTGAGCACCAGGCCGAAGGTCTGCAGGGCGAAGCCGCCGAAGAGCAGCGCGCCCACGAACGCGGCGTCGCGCCAGGGCGTCCAGCCCCGTCCGCGCGCCGCGCGCAGCAGCGGACGGGCGATGGGTAGGAAGGCCAGGGTCGCCAGGCCGAAGCGCAGGGCCAGGAAGAGCACGATCGCGCCCGCGCCGCGCCCGCTCACGGCGCCGCCGACGAGCGGGAAGGTGATGCCCCACAGCGCGGTGACGAGCACCAGGGCCGACGCGCCCAGGCGCGCCGAGCCGCTCACGGACCCAGCCCCTCGAAGGCCTCCACGCGTCGGCGCAGGAGCTCGCCCGTCGGCGCCTTGGCGCCGCGCTCGAGGTCCCAGGAGACGAGCCGCGCCTGGGCTTCGCACCAGGCCTCGCCCGGCGCGCCGTCGGGGCCCAGGGGTCGCACGCGGTAGACCTGCTCGATGGAGGTCGTCCCCAGGTGCGTGGTGCGCACCTCGATCTCGACCTCCGCGCCGCCCACGCCCGGGCGCAGGAAACGCACGTTCGTCTGCGCCAGCAGGAACGGGAAGCGATTGCGATCGAGCAGGCCCAGCTCGCCGAAGTAGGCGTGGCGCGCCTCCTCGAGCAGGGTCAGGTAGACCGCGTTGTTGAGCACGCCCTGGTTGTCCTCGTCGGACCAACGCGTGCGGCGGCGCACGCGGAACCGGATCGTGTCGCTGGGCGGGACCTCGGGCGGCTGCATGGGCCGGGAGCGTATCAGGCTTCTCTTCCCGCCCCCACCGCCGGCGTCGCGCGCGGAGCCGGCCGGCGCGCCACGAGCCAGATGCCGGCGAAGATGCCGGCGGCCGCGAGGGCCAGGGCCGGGGTCGGCCGCTCGCCGAGCACGAGCGCGCCGCTGGTGGCGGCGATCAGCGGCTGGATGTAGACGTAGACCGCCGTCGTCGAGGCCCGCACGCGCGCCAGGGCGTACAGGTTGAGCAGGTAGGCGAGGAAGGTCGGGAAGACGAGCACATAGGCCAACGAGAGCCAGCCGCGGGCGCTGACGCCCGCGGGCACGAGCTCGACGAAGGGCAACGCGAAGGGCAGCAGCAGCGCGCTCGCCAGGTAGATCCAGGCCAACACGACCAGCGGCGGGATGCGCCGCACCAGGGGGCGCGAGAGCACCAGGTAGAAGGCGTAGCAGAGCGTGTTGGCGACCATCAGCAGATCGCCGAGGAGGTGGCGGCGGGCCACCAACGGCTCTTCCCACAGGAACCAGCCGACGGCCGCGAGCAGGGCCAGGGCGACCCCGACCGCGCGCCGCGGCTCGAGCCGCTCCTGGCGCAGCCCGAGGGCGACCAGGAAGGTGAAGACCGGGATCAGGCACATCACCAGGCCCGCGTGGGTCGCGCTCGAGCGCTCGAGGCCCACCAGGAAGAGCGCCTGGTTGGCCGCCACGCCCAGCCACCCGCACAGCGCGAGCAACGGCAGGTCGGCGCGTTTGGGCCAGAAGTCGCGCCCGTGGACCGCGAAGGCCAGGGCGCCGATCGCCGCTGCCCCCACGCCCACCCTCCAACAGGCGAGGGCCCAGGGCGAGAACTCGCGCATCGAGAGCGTCCCGAAGAGCGGGAACAACCCGAAGAAGACCTGCACGACGAGCAGCGCCCCGTGGGCGCGCAGGCGCTGGCGGGGGTCGTCGAGGTCCGGTCGGGGGGTGACCATCGGAGGATCGTAGCGCTACGCCGGCCTCCGGCGTGAGGCCGAGGATCCAGGGGCAGGGAGAGCTAGACTCGCGGCCCGTGAAGAGCTCCGACCCCGCCTCCTCCTCCGTTCGCTCGAGCGCGGACTCCCCCAGCGGCGCGGCCCCGAGCTCCGTGCGCGCCTGGGAGTGGTTCGAGAGCCGGCACGAGCCGCACATGATCCTCTTCAAGCCTCGCTGGGATCGCCTGCGCAACCCGCGCACGCAGCAGGACATGGAGCGTTTGGTGCTCGAGACGCCCGCCTGGGTCAACGTCGTCGCGCTGACGGCCGAGCGCCGCTTGATCGTGGTCCGCCAGTACCGCTTCGGCACGCGCAGCGTCACGACCGAGATCCCCGGCGGCATGGTCGACCGCGGCGAGGAGCACGCGGCCGCGGCGCACCGCGAGCTGCGCGAGGAGACGGGCTACACCGCCGAACGCTGGACCTACCTGGGCGCCGTCGAGCCCAACCCCGCCTTCCAGGACAACCTCTGCCACCACTGGCTCGCGGAGGACGCGGCGCTCACCCATCCCCAGGAGCTCGACGGCGGCGAGGACATCGAGGTCACGACGCTCGCGCTCGACGAGGTGCGCCGCGCGATCCTCGCCGGCGAAATCCGCCACGCGCTCGTGCTGACGGCGCTGCAGCGCATCCTCGATTTGCGGAGTTCCCCATGATCTCGCTCCCTCGCACGGTTCGCGCGGCGTGCATCGTGTCGACGCTCGGCGCAACGTTCGCGTGCAAGACCTCGCCGGAGCCGGTCTGCATGCCCCAGGACCCTGATCGCCACGAATCTGCCGCGATGACCCAACCCGAGCGCCAACCGGATTCCTTGACAGAGGCTCTGGCCCCGCCCGGCGGTCGCGTTCCCGAAGCAGGGTCCGGCGGGTGTCGGATCGACATCGGCTTCGACAGCATCGAGCCCCCGCGCCCCGTCGACGATCAGCCTTCGCCGTGGAGCGACGCCGCGCGCGGCATCGACGACCCCGAGCTCGCCGCCGTCGCGACCGCGCTCTGGGAGCACCGCATGCGCGAGTATCCCGTCTGGTCGACACGGCTGGGCGACGCTCGATATCACGGCTTCCTGACCGATCTCACGCCCGAGGCCTTCGAACGCCGCGACGGCGAGTTGAAGGCGCTCCTCGCTCGCGTCGATGCCGCTCCGTCGGGAGAGCTCTCGCAGGCGGACCGATTGACGCGCGAGCTGCTGCGCGAGGAGTTGACCCAAGCCGTCGACGCCCGCGAGCAAGGGTATCGGCCCGAGACGTTCGAGGTCGATCCGCTCGGTGGCCCGCAGGTGACGCTGCTCTCGCTCGGCGACTTCCAACCCATGCGCACGCGGGACGAGCGTCGACAGATGCTCGAGCGCTGGAACGGCATCGCCGCGCACCTCGATCAGCAAGTCGCCAACTTGCGCCGCGGGCTCGATGCCGGACGCGTCGCGAGCCACGCCGCCGTCACGACGGTGATCGGGCAGATCGAGGATGCCCTCGCGGTGCCGGTCGCGGAGGATCCGTTGCTGGGCGGCGATCGCACGTGGCTCGGCAGTGAGGACGATCTCGTGGCGAACCTCGTCCTGCGCTGGCAGTGGAAGATCGTCGAGCGCGAGGTCCGCCCCGCGCTCGAGCGTTACCGCGCGTTCCTCGTCGACGAGGTGCTGCCGGCCGCGCGCTCCGACGAGCACGCCGGCCTCGTGCACCTCGCGGGCGGCGCCGCGCACTACGCGCGGCTCGCCCGCGTGCACACGACCCTCGACCTGGAGCCCGCCGCGATCCACTCGATCGGCCTGGGCGAAGTCGCCGCGATCCGCGCGCGCATGGAGCAGCTCGGGCGCGAGGCCCTGGGCACGTCGAACTTCGCCGAGCTCGCCGAGCGCCTGCGCACGGACCCCGCCCTGCACTACGACAGCGGCGAAGCGATCGTCGCCGACGCGCGCGCCTACCTCGCCAAGGCCGAGGCCGCCGTGCCCGCCGTGTTCGGCCGCTTGCCGCGCACCCCCTGCGAGATCCACGTCATCCCCGCCCACGAGGCCCCCGGCAGCACCACCGCCTACTACATGCCGCCCGCCGCGGACGGCTCGCGGGTCGGCCGCTACTACGTCAACACCCACGAGCCCCACACCCGCCCGCGTTACGAAGCCGCGGCCCTCGCCTACCACGAGGCCGTGCCCGGACATCACCTGCAGATCGCCCTGGCCCAGGAGCTGACCGAGCTGCCGCTCTTCCGCCGCCACGCGGGCTTCACCGCCTACGTCGAGGGCTGGGCGCTCTACACCGAGCTGCTGGCCGACGAGCTCGGCCTCTACGCGAACGACCTCGAGCGCCTGGGCATGCTCTCCTACCAAGCCTGGCGCGCGTGCCGCCTGGTGGTCGACACGGGCCTGCACGCCTTCGGTTGGTCGCGGGACGCGGCGATCGAGTACATGCTCGACAACACCCTGCTCAGCCGCGCCAACGTCGAGAACGAGGTCGATCGTTACATCGCCTGGCCCGGTCAAGCGCTCGCCTACATGCTCGGGCGGATCGAGATCCAGCGGCTGCGGGCCGAGGCCGAGGAGCGCCTCGGGGAACGCTTCGGACTCGCGGCCTTCCACGACGAGCTCCTGCGCCACGGGCCGTTGCCGCTCGAGGTGCTGCGCGGCGTGATCGAGCGCTGGATCGGGGCCACGGCGGAGCGCGGGTCGTGATCGGCGCCGTGGGACTCGCCCTGGCGCTGCTCGCGCTCGACACGCCCGCGCCGCCGCCCGCCGAGGCGCGCCCCGGGCGCCTGGTCCTGGTCTCGGTCGCCGAGCCGCGGGATCCCGCCCTGCGCGCGTTGCTCGAGGGCCTGCGCGGCGAGCCGCTCGAGCTGCGCATCGGCGCGGACGCGGAGAACCCCTCCGACGCGCCCGACCTCCCCGCCGCGACGAACCGGATCACCCTGCGCCCCGGGTCGCCGATCCCGCTCGATGGGCGCGAGCTGGAGGCGCGCCTCGCGGCCGCGGGCACGCTGCTCGTGCGCGGCGGGGACTTCGCGACCTGGGACGAGCTCCTGCGGCCGCGGGAGCACGCGACGCACCTCTCCCGCGGCCTCGTGCAGGCGGTGCGCGCGGGCGCCGACGTGGTGGGGCTGGGCGGCGGGGCGGCCTACCTCGCCGGCGCGACGCTCGTCGAGCGCGCGACCCGGGAGACGATCCCCCGCAATCCGCGCGAGCGACGGCCGTTCCTCCCCGTGGTCGGGCTGGGGCTCGGTCCGCCGGGCCTGCTCGAGGTCGAGCCCAGGGCCGGCGAGCACGCGCTGGCGCTGCTGCGCGAGCTCGCCGAGACGCGCATCGGCCTGGGCTTTCGGATGGAGGGCGAGGTCGCGCTGGTGCTCGACTACGCCGCCGGCCGCGTCACGGTGGCCGGACCCGGACGGGTGCTGGTCCTCGACACCCGCGGCGCGCGCGAGGAGCGGGGCGAGGTGCGCGACGCGCGCCTCTCGTTGCTGCACGCGGGCGACGCCTGGGAGATCGGCCACCGCCGCGCGCTCGCCGCCGGCGACCCCGCGCCCCTGCCCGTCGATCCCGCCTGGCGCGGGCCCGACCCCGCCGCCCAGGTCCGGTCCTTCGGGGCGCTCGAGGCGGGCCTGGGCGCAGCGCTCGAGCCCCTCGCCCGCGGATCCTGCCGGCACCTGGTCCTCGAGGGTCCCTTCGGCGCGCTCGAGCTGCGTCTCGACGCGCGCACCCGGCGCTTCGAGGGCCCGGCCGCGCGCTCGATCTTCGACCTCGTCGCCACGGGGCGGGCTGCTCCGCGCTGATCCCGTTCCCTCGCCTGGGACAGCGGCCGGCCCCCACCGGCGCCGGATGGAGGGACCCCGGACCGGGGTGACGAAAGATTCCTTCGTACCCGCTCGCCCCGAGTTGGTATGCACGCCCTGTTCCTTCCCCCGATCCGGGCGATCCCCCCACCCCAGCGCCCTCCCGCCATGTCCCCCCGCGCCCCCGGGTCCCCGCGCGCCCCCCAGCGCGCGCGCACGGACCTGTCCCCCCCCGGAGCGCTCCCCGGAGCCCTCGCCGACCGCCTGAGCTCCCGCCCCTGCGAGCTCGTCGTCCGCGGCTGGAACCCCCGCCCCTCCGCCGCCCAGCGGGTGGCGCCCTGCGCGCCCGCCCCGCCGCGACGCGCCCCGGGGAGGCCGCGCACGCCGCTGCCCCTGCAGCCCGCCCTCGCCCCGGCGCCCGCCACCCTCGAGCGGGCGCTGCACGGCGAGAGCGACGCGTGGGGCGCCGTGTTGGGGCCGCTGCACGCGCGCCTCGTCGCGCTCGCCGCGCGCCGCCTGCCGCGGGACCTGGGCGTGCGCCTCGATCCGGAGGACCTGGTGCAGGAGGCCTACCTGCACGTGCTGCACCAGGGCGAACGCTTCGAGCCGCGCGGCTCGACGAGCGTCTTGGGCTGGGTGCTGCGCGTGTTGCAGAACACGGTCGCCGACCAGGTGCGCCACCACCGGCGCCAGCGTCGCGATCCGGAGCGCGAGGCGGGCGCGGTGCTCGACCACGAACCGCTCGACGAACGCGAGAGCGGCGCTTCGCCCCTGGCCCTGCTGCTGCGCGCGGAGGAGCACGAGAGCTTCGGCTGCGCGCTCGGCGCGCTCCCGCTCGCCGAGCGCCAACTGCTCGAGGAACGCTTCGGCGCGGGCCGCTCCTTCGCCGCCATCGCCCAGGAGCGCGGCTGGTCGGAGACGACCGCCCGCCGCCGCCTGGGTGCCCTCGTCGACCGCCTGCAGCTCGAGCTGGCTTGACGCTCGCCCCGCGGGCCGCGCCCCCGCGCCCGGGGTGGCGCGGGGGGCGGTGTCCGGCCGACGGGGACGATCACGCTCCGCGGTAGAGTTCCCCGCCGCCGGCGGCGAACTCGCGCGCCTTCTGCTCGAGGCCGGCCGCCAGGGCGGCCTGCTCGTCGAGGCCCTGCTCCTCGGCGAACGCGCGCACGTCCTCGGTGATCCGCATCGAGCAGAAGTGCGGGCCGCACATCGAGCAGAAGTGGGCCGTCTTGGCGCCCTCGGCCGGGAGCGTCGCGTCGTGGTAGGCGCGCGCCGTCAGGGGGTCGAGGGCCAGGTTGAACTGGTCCTCCCAGCGGAACTCGAAGCGCGCCCGGCTGAGCGCGTCGTCGCGCTCCTTGGCGCGTTCGTTGCCCCGCGCCAGGTCCGCGGCGTGGGCCGCGATCTTGTAGGCGATGACGCCCTGCTTGACGTCCTCGCGGTCGGGCAGGCCCAGGTGCTCCTTGGGGGTGACGTAGCACAGCATCGCCGTCCCCCACCAGCCGATCGCCGCCGCGCCGATGGCCGAGGTGATGTGGTCGTAGCCCGGCGCGATGTCGGTCGTGAGCGGTCCGAGGGTGTAGAAGGGCGCCTCGTGGCAGACCTCCATCTCGCGCTCGACGTTCTCGCGGATCTTGTGCAGCGGCACGTGGCCGGGGCCCTCGATCATGACCTGCACGTCGTGCTCCCAGGCGCGCCGGGTGAGCTCGCCGAGGGTCTCGAGCTCGGCGAACTGGGCCTCGTCGTTGGCGTCGTGGATGCTGCCCGGCCGCAGGCCGTCGCCCAGGCTGAAGGACACGTCGTACTCCTTCATCAGCTCGCAGATGCGATCGAAATGCGTGTAGAGGAAGTTCTCCTCGTGGTGCATCAGGCACCACTTGGCCAGGATCGATCCGCCGCGCGAGACGATGCCCGTCAACCGCCGCTGGGTCAGGGGCACGTAGCGCAGCAGCACCCCGGCGTGGATCGTGAAGTAGTCGACGCCCTGCTCGGCCTGCTCGCGCAGGACCTCCAGGAACAGGTCGATGTCGAGCTTCTCGATCTTGCCGCCGACGCGTTCGAGGGCCTGGTAGATCGGCACCGTGCCGATCGGCACGGGCGAATTGCGCAGGATCGCCTCGCGCGTGCGGTGGATGTCCTTGCCGGTCGAGAGGTCCATGACCGTGTCGGCCCCCCACAGGATCGACCAGCGCAGCTTCTCCACCTCCTCCTCGATCGACGAGCCGATGGCGCTGTTGCCGATGTTGGAGTTGATCTTCACCTTGAAGTTCTTGCCGATCACCATCGGCTCGAGCTCGAGGTGCCGGCGGTTGGCGGGCAGGATCGCGCGCCCGCGGGCCAGCTCGCTGCGCACGAACTCGGGATCCACGCCCTCGCGCGCGGCCGCGAAGGCCATCTCCTCGGTCACGATCCCGCGCCGCGCGAAGTGCATCTGGCTCCAGTTGCCCTGGGCCAGGGGCGCGCGCCGCTCGATCCACTCCGCGCGCAGCGCGGGCAGCCCGTCGCGCACGTCGTGACCCTCGGGGCCCGAGGTGTCGTACACGCACAGCTCGTGGGGCTCGCCCGAGAGATGGATGCGGCGCTCGGGGACGCGCAGGGTGCGGCCCGCGTGCCGCACCTCGCGGTAGATCTTCTCGGACGAAGGGAAACAGTCCGCCAGGGTCACCGGGCGCGGCGGGGCCGCGGGGGCCGCAACGCGGCCGACGTTCGCACTCATGGTCTTTCCTTTCCTACGCCGGTATGACCCGGATCAGGTTCGAGGGGTGCATCTCAGGCGCCGACGGGCGCCGCCCCCGGAAGAGGCGCGCAGTCTAACCGCTCCCGCCCGGCGGTGCGCCCTGCTCGACGCTCGCGCTCGGCGGGTGCTCGGCGCCCGCGCGGCGCCCGCGGCGGCGCAGCAGGCTCCACCAGCGCCGCGGTGGCCGGGCCGGGAGCGCGACCAGGTTCGGCCAACGCCGCGCGTAGACCAGCGCCAAGCCCGCCACCGCGCGCTGCGCGTGGCCGCGGCGCGCGATCCACCACGCGTTGACCTCCGCGCCCAGGAGCAGGGTCGCGCTCACGAGGTAGCACCACAGAAGCAACACGATCACGCTGGCCAGGGTGCCGTAGGTCGCGTTGGTGCGCTCCCAACCCATCGTCGTCCACAGGCGCAGCCCCACGCCCAGGGCCACCCACAGCGCGACGGTCAACGCCGCGCCGGGCAGGACCCAGCGCAGGCGCTGGCGCGCGTTGGGCCCGAAGCACAGGAGCACGCAGACCACCGCCAGCATGAAGGCCAGGCCCGCGAGCCAGTTGACGAGGCCCCACACGGCGCGCACCCAGGCGGGGAGCTCGAAGAAGTCGACGACGCCCTGGGCGACCGCGTTGCCCAGGGGCAGGGCCGTGAGCGTGAAGCTCGAGCCCAGGAGGATCGCGAGCGTGAGCCCCAGGGAGACCAGGGCGCGGCGCAGGAAGGCGTGGCGGCGCACCTCGTAGATGGCGTTCAGCGCGCGCATGGCCGAGCGCGTGGCGCCGCTGGCGGACCACAGCAGCGCCACGAAGCCGAAGGTCAGGAGGCCGGGCCGGGGGCTGTCGAGCACGTCGCCCACGAACTGCCCCAGGGCCAGGGCCGCGCTCGGCGGCAGGTGTTGCTCGAGCAGACCTTGGAGCTGGTGCGAGAGCGTCACGTCGCGCGCCGCCTCGAGGCGTTCGAACCAGGGCGCCAGGGCGTTGTCGGCCAGGCGCGCCGCGACGGCCCCGGTGCGGGGGTCGAGCCCCTCGTGGATGCGCTCGAGGAGCCAAGCGCGCCCCTCGTGCGCGAGCACGGAGAACCAGGCCTCGAAGGGCACGAAGCCGGCCAGCGCGACCAGCGCCAGCACCGCCGGGGCGATGGCGAAGAACAGGAAGAACCCGGTCGCGGCCGCGTGCGAGAAGAGCGCGTGCTCCTCGATGCCCGCGAGGAAACGGCGCGCCTCGGCGTGCACGGCGCGCAGGCGGGCGGCGGCGCCCATCAGCGCGCTCCCCCACGGCTGCGCTCGAGCTCGACCAGGCGCCACATGGCCCAGCTCCCGACGCTCGCCAGGGGCCGCCAACGATCGGCGCGCTCCAGCACCTCGGCCGGCGTCGGACGTTCGTCCAGCCCGTCGAGCAGGCGCAGGCCCTCCTGCACGCCGAGGTCCGTCGCGGGCAGGACGTCCAGGCGGCCCAGACGGAAGAGCAGGAACATCTGCGCGCTCCAGACCCCGATCCCGCGCACCTCGACCAGACGGCGCACGACCTCGTCGTCCGTCAGGCGCCGCGCGGACCGCAGGCGCAGATCGCCCCGCGCCAGGCGCTCGGCGAGGTCGCGCAGGGCGAGGCGCTTGTTGCGCGAGAGCCCGGCGGCGGCGAGTCGCTCCTCGTCCAGCTCGAGGAACCGTGCCGGGCCCGGCAAGCGCCGCGCGCCGCCAAGCCCACACACGCGCGACCAGATCGTCGCCGCCGCCGGGCCGGCGAGCTGCTGGTGCACGATCGCGCGCGCCAGCGACTCGAAGTGGGTGCGGCGCCGTTCCTGAGCATCGGGCAGATCCGGAAACGGCGCAATGCGCCCGAGGAGCGCGCCCAGACGCGGATCGCGGCGCCGCAGGGCGGAGAGTTGGGCGGGGGTCGGTCGCACGGGGCGGCGATCGGGCCGCTCGCGGGGCCGTCACGCCCCCGAGGCTACCAAGCCGGCGAACGCGCCCCTATTCCCGGGGCACGGGGCGAACGCTTGGATCCGGCGCCAAGGACCCGCGGGAGTTCAGAACTCCTCTTCCTCGAGGTCGATCCCCCCGTCCTCGCCCAAGCGATAGAACGGGTCGTCGTCCTCCGCTTCCTCGTCGTCCTCCTCGTCCTCGTCCTCGTCTTCGTCCTCCTCGTCGTCGTCATCGAGCAGACCCTCGTCGTCGTCGTCGAGGGCGAGGAGATCGGAGTCCTCCTCGAGGGATTCACGGGACGTGGGGTCGGGCTCGAGCCCGAAGCCCTCGAGTTCGACATCGGAGACGGGGAGGGAGCGCTCCCAGGGCTCCGCGCTGCTGGCGTCGAGCAACGACATCGAAGACCTCTTCTCGCGTGGATGGGTTGGGGATGGGACGGGAGAACCCGCGGCGCGCGCGTCGTCGCGCCGGCGCGCCCGGCCCGCCATCGACCTGTTTCACCGCGGCGCGCGATCTTGGCAAGCAAAAAAAGAGCGCCGCGCTCGAGCGTCGCGCGGCGCTCGGCGTGGCGCGCTTCCGCCGATTGCACGGCGGCGCCCGAGCGGCACGCGGATCGCTGCTCGGTCGCCGCCGCATGGCAAAGCCCGTGCCCGCCCCAGCGCGCCGCGCAGCCCTCGCCGCGCGCCCGGTTGTCCGCGCCCAGGCTCCCCGCTACCGTGGGCCCGGGCGTCGGACGCGCCCCCAAGACGATGGCCCGCAACGTGGCGCAACTCACCGGCTGCGCGTGGCTGGTCGCGGGCCTGGCCCTCGGCGCCCGCGCGTCGCGCGGCTTCGCGGACGACGCGCCGTTCGCCAGCGCGGGTGACATCCTCGGGAGCGCCCTCTCCGTCGCGGGCGGCGCCCTCGGCGGCCTCCTCGTCAGCGCCTTGCTCTGGCGCTTCGCGCGGCGGCGCGCCCGCACGCTCGCGACGATGGCGCTCTCCCTGCGCGGGGTCCTCCGGGCCCTGGCCCGGCCGACGCTCCTCGCGCCCCTGGCGCTCGCGCTGACCGCCGCTCCGGGCATGCCCTGGCCGGGCGCGCTCGCCGCGCTCCTGACGCAACTCGCGTGGTTCGCCTGCGTCCCCGCCCTGGGGCTCGCCCTGGCCTTCCTCCTCCCGCGGCGCGCCGCGCCCGAGCCCGCGGGGGCGAAGGAGCCCGACGCGCGCGCGACGGCCCCGATCGGGGTCCTCCTGCTGGACGCCGAGGAACCCGAGGCCCCCCGAGCGCGCTCCGTGCGCCGGCACCTGCAGCGCGTGCTCGGCGACCGGCTCTCCCAGCCGCGGCGCTCGTTGGCCAGCGCCCTCTGGCGCCGGTACGCCGTGGCGCCCTGGAGGGCGCGCAAGCTGGCCCGCGAGTACCGACGGGTCTGGACCAGCGAAGGCGGCCCGCGCGCCCGCGCCGACTTCCTGGTCGCGCGCGCGCTGACGGCCTCCCTCGGGCCGGCGTGGCGCGTGGCGGTGGCCGGGCCGCGGGACGGCGGGGGCCTGCGCGAAGCCGTCGAGGGCCTGCTGGCCGCGGGCTGCGAGGAGATACGGGTCCTCCCGCTCCTGCCCCAGTACTCCGTCGCGGCCAGCGGCGCGCGGCTGGCCGAGTTGCATCGCCTGCTCGCGCGCCGCCGCCTGCAGCCGGCCCTGCGCATCGAGACCCATCTCTACCGACACGCGGGCCTCCTCGATGCCTGGGTCGAGCACGCCCGCGGACACGGCCTGGGAACGCACGGCGAACCGGTCGTGTTCGCCTTCCCCGATCGTCCCCCGGTGCTGGAGGTCGATCCCTATGCCGACCAGTGCCGCGCGACCGCCGCGGCGCTCGCGCGGCGACTCGGCTTGGCGGCGGGCGATTGGCACCTGGGCTTCGGCGACGGCGAAGCGCCGGGCGGCGGCGAGCCGAACCTGCACGCGGTCGTCGTCGCGCTCGCCGCGAAGTGTCCGCGGGTGTCCGTGCTCCCCGCCGGCGTCACGACCGACGGGATCGAGACGCTGCACGGCCTGGCGGTCGAGCTCGCCGCCGAGTTCCAGCGCGCCGGTGGCCGCGAGCTGCGCGTCGCGCCGGCGCTCAACGACCACCCGCGGTGGATCCGCGCCCTGGCCGAGCTGGCCCGCGGCGGGACGCCGGCCGTGGTCGGGGCGCAGGGCGAGCCCCCGCTCCCGCACGCCGAGCTGCTGGCCACCGTGGCCCACCGGGCCGACCCGCGGACGTGAAGCACCCGGGTGCGCGTCCGTCCGAGACGTGGACGGGCTGCCAGCTCCGCAGGACGGTCGCCTCGGGCGCCCGTGGGAGGGGCAGGTGAGCAGCCGTAGGTGCGATCGCTCCCAGGCAGCTCACTCGCCGCGCCAGGAGGGGTGCTCGAAGGGACGCACCCAGATGTTGCGGAACTCGACCGGCGCGCCGTGGTCCTGCAACTGGATCGGGCCCACCGGCCCGTGCTCGGCGTAGCGCGCCACGGCGCGGTGGGTGGTGGCGCCGAGGAAGGCGCGGTCGTAGTGCACGAGCACGCCGTTGTGGAACACGGTCACCCGCGCGGGGCGCACGAGTTCGCCCTCCTCGAAGCGCGGCGCGCTGAACACGATGTCGTAGCTCTGCCACTCCCCCGGCGCGCGGCAGACGTTGACCAGCGGCGGGAGCTGGCCGTAGAGGGCCGCCGCCTGACCGTCGGCGTAGGTGAGGTTCTCGAAGGAGTCGAGGATCTGGACCTCGTAGCGCCCCATCAGGAACACGCCGCTGTTGCCGCGCGCCTGGGAGTCGCCCTGACGCTCGGCGGGCGTGCGCCACTCCAGGTGCAGTTGCACGTCGCCGAACTGCATGCGCGTCTCGATCGAGCCCGTGCCGTTGACCACCATGGCACCCTCGCGCAGCTCCCAACCGGCCTTCTCGCCGGGCTTGCCGGCGGCCTGCCAGCTCGCGAGCGAGGTCCCGTCGAACAACACCAACGCGTCGGAGGGCGGCTCGCCCGGGCGGTCCTGCGTCCCCCACGTCCCCGGCAGCACCACGGACGGCCGCGGGCGGTCGGGGTCGTGCACGCGCCACTTCGAGCCGGGCAACTGCGGCGTGTCGGTGTAGCCGACCACGATGCGGCGCGTCCCGTCCGTGTCCTGGGTCCGGGTGATCCAGGCCCCCGCGACGGCGCACAGGGACAGCAGGGCGAGGGGCGCGAGGGTGCGTTTCATCGGTCGATCCAGGTGGGAGGCGTGCGGGGTCAGGGAGCGGAACCTTCGCCCGCCGGTCCGAGCCGGATCAAGGAAAAACGTCCGGCCCGCAGGCGCCCGCGCTCGTCGAGCGCCGCGGCGTCCTGCGGATCGCTCGGGTCGAGCGGCTGCTCGGCGCCGGCGCGGGCCGGCGCGTAGACCTTGGGCGAGCCCGTGCCCGGCGTCGGGGGCGCGAAGACGGCGAGCAGCAGCTCGGCCGAGAGGTCCGGGCCCGCGCCCGGCCCGCCGAGCGGCGTCCAGGGCGTCGCGGGATCGAAGGGGCGCGCCGCGGCGACGAGCGGCCGCCCCTCGCGCAGGAGCGTGCCCGCCGGCCAGGCGGAGCTCGGCGCCATGCCCCACAGCGGCGTGTGCAGTTGCTCCTCGACGGCACCCGGCGGATCGGTCTCGATGCGCGTCAGCACGAGCACGTCGTCGGCGAGCGCCCCGGCGACCCACCAGGTCAACGTCAACCAGGAGTGCCCGCCCGGCAAGGTCTCGACCTCGAAGCCCACCAGGCGCAGGCGCCCCGGCGCGCCCGGCTCGAGGAAGTCCCAGGCCGTCCCCGCGCCCGGGCGGGCCGAGAGCAGCGCGGGGTCCGCGTCGGCGACCCGTTCGAAGAGCACGCGCTCGGAGGCCGGCGCCGCCCCCGGAGCGCGGCGCGCGAACACCAGGATCGGCCCCAGGTCGCGGTAGCGCAGGGGATCGAAGAAGAGCGCCTCGACCTCGAAGCGCTCGCCGAAGGCCGCCAGCAGGGTCGGCCGTTCGCTCAGCACCGCGAGGTGCGTGACGAACCGATCGAGGGTGTCGAGCACCTCGAGATCCCGCGCGCGGCGCGGCGCGTCGTAGTGTTCCCAGGCCTCGAGATGGTGCGGGAGCTTGACCAGCTCGAGCGGCGGCCCCTCGCGCAGGAACACGGCCCAGTGCCAGGCCGAGCCCACGCGCAGGGGCCGACCCTCGCGCTCGGCCGCGCGCTGCACGTGCTCGAGCGCCGCCCAGTATCCCGCGTGGCGCTGGGGCGGGCCGGGCGCGAGCCGCGCCAGCGCCGCGAATCCGTTGGCCCACACGAACGCGGCCGCCACGACCCAACGCCAGCGCGCAGCACGCGGCCCCGCGGGCCCGGCGCAGGCCCGGAAGCCGAGCGCGCACAGGGCCGCCACCGCCGGCAGCAGCGGCAACCACAGACGGAAGTCCTTGCTGCCCTTGTAGGTC
Organism: uncultured Planctomycetaceae bacterium; assembly: GCA_964394665.1. Classification (GTDB taxonomy): domain Bacteria; phylum Planctomycetota; class UBA1135; order UBA1135; genus CAYMYN01. Next base: position 57,992 of record CAYMYN010000018.1, on the reverse strand, counting down.
GTGAGCACCGCGGCCAGCACCACCAGCAGCAGCGGTTGGAGGCGCGACCAGCTCGGGCGCGCGAGGGCCGTCAACGTGCCGACGAACAGCAGCACCAGCCCCGGCAGGCCGACGAAGCGCGTGGCTTCGTAGAGGTAGAAGGCCACCGGCGAACGCTGGCGCACGTCCCCCATCACGGCCGCGGAGGCCGAGTGCGCCTCCCCGGTATGGACCTCCACGCCCAGCTCGTACAGGCGCCGCGCCAGCTCCACGAATCCCAGCTCGCCCGCGAGGCGCGCGCCGATCAGGTAGCCGTTGGAGCCCAGGTAGAAGGCCAGGCTGCGCCCCCACTCGCCGTAGCGCAGGCGATCGAGCGCGACCTGCACCAACACGCCCAGGGCGAGCCCCAGCACCAGGGCCAGGGCCGCGCGTCGACGCCGTCGCAGGTCCCGCACGAGGACCAGCGCGGCCAACGGCCCGACGACGAGCAGGGACTTGAAGGCGACGAGCAGGGCCGCGCCCGACCACAGGCCCTGGGCCAGATTGCGCCGCGCCCCGCCCGGCTCGAGGGCGCACAGCAGCGCCCGGGCGACGAGCAGGGTCGCGAGCACGTCCGCCACCGGCTCGACCGAGAAACTCACCAGCACGGGGCTCGTCGCGGCGATCCAACCCGCCGCCAGCCCCCCGCCGCGGCCGGCGAGGACGCCACCGATGCGCGCCACCGTGACGACGAGCAGCAGGGTGAAGGCGAGCTGCGCCAGGCGCGCGAAGGGCAGGATCCAGCGCAGGTCCTCGAGGCCCAGCCACTCCGCGATCAGGAAGGGGGGCGCGAGCACGAGCGCGAAGCCGATGCCGCGGATGTCGCTCGAGTCGAGCACCCGTTCCCCGCGCACCAGGGCCTGGGCATGTTCGAGGTACTCGATCGAGTCGGCCAGGGCGTAGCCGTCGATGCGGACCCAGGTCCAGATGGCGAGGGCCGCGGCGACCAGCAGGATCGGCGCCAGATCGCGCGCGCGCGGCCGCCCACCGGGCGGGTCGGCCGCGCGCGGCGGTTTCCCGCGCGAGGCTCGCGCTGCGGTGGGTTCTCGTTCCATCGGGGGTGCGCGGGCGCCGCAGGGCGCCAGGGTACGCCCGCCGCTCGACCGTCGGAAGGCGCCGGCTGGGTAGGATGGCGCGATGCTCAAGAAGACCAGCCTGCCGGGCCTCGCCTACTGGAGCCGGCCCCAGCCCGAACGCGGCATCGACTTCAACGGCTTCCTGTGGGTGCGCCCCACGGGCAACGCGTTGATCGACCCCTTGGAGCTCGATGCGCCCGAGGTCGAGGCCCTGCGGCGGGAGGGCGGCGCGAGCTGGATCCTGCTGACGAACTTCGACCACCTGCGCGCGGCCCCGGCCCTGCGCGCCACCCTGGGGGCGCGTGTGTTGGCGCCGGCGGAGGAGCGCCCGCGCTTCGGCCGCGACGCGGCGCAGGTCGACCACTGGTACACGGACGGCGCGGACCTTCCCGGGGGCCTGGCGGACGAGCTGCGGGTCTTCGCCCTGCGCGGCGGCAAGTCGGCCTACGAAGCCGCCTTCTACCTCGTGGCCGCCCGCGCCCTGGTCTTCGGCGACCTCGTGCGCTGCCACCTCTCCGGGGCGCTGCGGCTGCTGCCGGACGAGAAGCTCAGCGACCGCGGGGCCGCGATCGAATCCTTGCTCCCGCTGCGCGAGCTCGACGTGCGCGCGGTGTTGCTCGGCGACGGCGATTGTTTCTTCCACGCCGGAGACCGCGCCCTGGCGCAGCTCTTCGCCGACCTCGGCCGCTGACGGAGAGGCGCGGGCGCCGCGCCGGAGCCCCGCAGGGGCGAATCGCGGGCGGATTCCTACGTCCGTTGTGTGGGAGCCCTACGGCCGCGGCCGTATCGGCGGGGACCCCGCGCATCCCGAACCATGGGCTCTCCACGGCCGCGCGCCCGCGGGGCCGTTCGGCCGCACCTCGCAACGCTCCGAGTCGATCCCCATGTCGAACCCACTCCGAAGTCCGCGTTGGTCTCCCTACGTCGTGGGCGCCGGCATCGGCGTGCTCTCCTGGATCACCTTCCTGACCATGGGCCAGGCGCTGGGCACCTCGACGAGCTTCGTGCGCGTCATCGGTGCCCTCGAGGGTCTGGTCAGCGAGAGCCACGTGCGCGCGAACGGCTACCTCGCCCAACACGTCGTCGGCCGCCCGCTCGTCGACTGGCAGGTCGCGCTGGTCCTGATGCTGCCGCTGGGAGCCTTCTTGGCCGCGCGGCTGGCGGGATCGACGCGGCGCGAGTACGTGCCCTCGATCTGGAGCGCGCGCTTCGGCCCTGCCCGCGGCCGGCGGAACGTGGGCGCCTTCTTGGGCGGCGTGTTGTTGCTCTACGGCGCGCGCATGGCCGATGGCTGCACCTCGGGCCACGGCATCTCCGGCGGCCTGCAGCTCGCGGTGTCCTCCTGGACCTTCATCGCCTGCCTGTTCGCCGCCGGCATCGCGACCGCGAGGCTGATCTACGGCCCCCACCCCCAGACCCGCAAGGGAGCGTGAGGAACACCATGTTCGATGCACCGCTGTTCGCTTCGCCCCAGGTGCTCCTGCTGGGCGCTCTGACCGGACTCGTGTTCGGGTTCCTGCTGCAGAAGGCCCACGTGACCCGCGCGGACACGATCCTGGGGCAGTTCCTGCTGCGCGACTTCACCGTGCTCAAGGTCATGCTGAGCGCCGTGATCGTGAGCGGCGTCGGCATCTATGCCATGTTGCAGCTCGGCTGGATCGCGGGCCTGCACGTCAAGGCGGCCTACCTGGTCGCCAACGCCGTGGGCGGCGTGATCTTCGGCGCGGGCATGGCGACCCTGGGCTACTGCCCGGGGACCGGCGTGGCCGCCCTGGGCGACGGCTCGCGGGACGCCTTGGCGGGGCTCTTCGGGATGCTCGTCGGAGCCGGGCTCTACGCCGAGACCCACGCCTGGGTCGTGGCCAACGTGCATCCGCTGGCCGACCTGGGCAAGATGACCTGGGTCACGGCCACCGGGGCCTCGCCCTTCTGGTTCCTGGGCCTCCTGGCCGTGCTGGCGCTCGTGGGCTTCGGTGCCCTCGAGCGCCACGAACGCCGACGCGCCGCGGCCGTCCCCGGGCAGCCTTGAGCCGACGACGGGCGGCCCGATCCCGAGCCCCATCCCCCCAGGTTCCCATGCCCCAGCGCAACGCAACGCTCGCCTTCTTGTTGGCCCTCGCCCTGGCCCTCGCCCCGGCCTGCAACCCGGAGTTCGTGCCCGAACCGGCACGCGTGGTGGTGCTCGAGCTCGAGGGCCTGGACTGCGAGGGCTGCGCGAGCAACGTGCGCGCCGCCCTGGCCCAGGTGCCTGGGGTACGCTCGGCCGAGGTCGACCACACGAGCCTGCGGGCCCGGGTGACCTGCGACGAGGCGACCCGCGCCGAGAGCTTGGTGGAGGCCGTCACCGGCGCCGGCGCGTACAAGGCGCGGCCGCTCGCGCCCTGACCCGCGGTGCTCGGCCGGAGCCGAACGCGGACCCAAAACCCGCGCTCCGCCCGGGCTCCGGGGTTGGTCCGGGCCACGTCGGAGAGGACAATCCGCGCCCCCTGCGACTCCCGCGGACTCCGACGATGCACTTCCAGGACCTGATCCTCGCCCTCGACCGTTACTGGAGCGAGCGCGGCTGCCTGCTCCTGCAGCCCCACGACGCCTTCATGGGCGCCGGCACGTTCCACCCAGCGACCTTCCTGCGCGCGTTGGGCCCGAACGACTGGCGCTGCGCCTACGTGCAGCCCTGCCGCCGGCCGGGCGACGCGCGCTACGGCGAGAACCCCAATCGCCTGGGTCACTACTACCAGTACCAGGTGATCCTCAAGCCCTCGCCCGCCGACTCGCAGGAGCTCTACCTCGGCAGCCTCGAGGCGCTCGGCCTCTCCCAACGCGCGCACGACGTGCGCTTCGTCAAGGACGACTGGGAGAGCCCGACCCTGGGCGCCTGGGGCCTGGGCTGGGAAGTCTGGATGGACGGCATGGAGGTCACCCAATACACCTACTTCCAGCAGGTGGGCGGGATCGAGTGCATGCCGATCTCGGTCGAGCTGACCTACGGCCTCGAGCGCCTGGCCATGTACCTGCAAGGGGTCGACCGCGTGTACGACCTGTCCTGGGCCCCGGGCGTCTCCTACGGCGACGTGTTCCTCGAGAACGAGGTGCAGCAGTCGCGCTACAACTTCGAGGCCAGCGACGTCGAAACGCTCTTCACGCTCTTCCAGCGGCACTTCGACGAGTGCGTGCGCCTGTGCGACCTGGGGCTGGCCCTGCCGGCCTACGACCACGCCATCCAGACCAGCCACGCCTTCAACCTGCTCGACGCGCGGGGCGCGATCTCGGTCGCCGAGCGCGCGCAGTACATCCGCCGCATCCGCGAGGCCGCCTGCCGCTGCGCCGAGGTCTGGAACGGCGCGCGCACCGGCGCGAGCGAGGCCGCCCGATGAGCAGCGAGGTCTTCGTCGAGCTCGTGTGCGAGGAACTGCCCGCCGAGGCCGTGCTCCCGGCCCTCGAGGGGCTCGAGAAGGGCCTGGTCGAGCTGCTCGCCGGCCTGGTGGGCGGCGCGACGCGCCGCTACGCCACGCCGCGCCGACTGGCGATCGTGCTCGAGGACGTGGCCGAGTCCCGGCCGCTCTCCGAGCGCCTGGTCACGGGCCCCCCGGCCGAACGCGCCTTCGACGCCCAGGGCCGCCCCACCCCGGCCGGCATCGGCTTCGCGCGCGGCCGCGGGCTCGAGCCCTCGGCCCTCGAACGCGTCGCGACGCCCAAGGGCGAGGTCGTCGCGGTGCGCGTGCAGGAAGGCGGCGAGCGCACCGTGGCGTTGCTCGCGGGCGGCCTCGACGCCCTGGTGCGCGCCGTGCCCTTCGCGCGGTCGATGGAGTGGGGCCGCGGCGGCGTGCGTTTCGGCCGCCCCCTGCACCGGGTCAACGCGCTGTACGCCGGCGAGCCGATCGTCGGCCGCGCCGCCGGGCTCGCGCTCGGCAACCGGACCCTGGGGCACCGCCTCGCGCAGGACACGGAGTTCGAGTTCCGCGATTCGCGCGAGTGGCTCGCCGGCCTACGCGCGCGCCAGGTCGAGCCCGACCTCGAGGTGCGCAAGGAACGTATCCGCGGTCTGTTGGGTGAGCTCGCCCAGGCCCAGGGCGCGGATCCCATCGCCGAGGAGGCCCTGCTCGAGGAGGTCACCCACCTCGTCGAGTGGCCGGTGCCCGTGCTGGCAACCTTCGACCCCGAGCTGCTCGCGCTCCCGCCGCGCCTCCTGGTCGAGTCCATGCGCGTGCACCAACGCTACTTCCCGCTCTACCAGGGCGGCCGGCTCACCAACCGCTTCGCGCTGATCTCGAACAACCCCTGGGCCGACGAACGGCTGGTCGCCGAGGGCAACGCGCGGGTCCTGCGCGCGCGCTTCGACGACGCGCGGTTCTTCTTCGCCGAGGACAAGAAGCAGCCGCTCGCGGCGCACGACGGCCAGTTGGCGAAGATGCAGTGGATCCGGGGCCTGGGCACGATGCTCGAGAAGGCGCACCGGACCGCCGAGCTGGGCGCGGAGCTCGCCTCGGCGGTCGGCGCCGACCCGGACCTCGTGCTGCGCGCCGGGCGTCTGGCGAAGAGCGACCTCGCCACGGCGATGGTCGGCGAGTTCCCCGAGCTGCAGGGCCACATGGGCCGGCTCTACGCCCAACACGGCGGCGAGCCCGAGCGCGTCTCGCTCGCGATCGAGGAGCACTACCTGCCGCGCTTCGCCGGCGATGCCCTGCCCTCGAGCGCCGAGGGCGCGGCCCTCGCGCTCGCCGAACGCATCGACACCCTGGTGGGCTGCTTCGGCATCGGCCTGGTGCCCAAGGGCGGCGGCGATCCGCAGGGTCTGCGGCGTGCGGCCCTGGGCCTGGTGAACATCCTGGTCGAGCGTGGGTTGCGGGTGGACCTCGCCGAGCTCTTCGGCCGCGCCGCCGTGCACTTCCACGCGCGCGCCCTGGCCAACCGCGAGGGCTTCGCGGCCTGGACGAAGGAACGCGGCGAGGCGGCCCACGGGCTGCGCGAGCGCGAGAGCTTGGCCCAGCAGCTCGCCCAGTTCGTGCTCGCGCGCCAGCAGGCCGCGGCGGTCGCCTCCGGGCTCTCGGCCGACGTGGTCGAGGCCGTGCTGTGCGTCAGCGCGCCCGATCCGGTGCGCATCGAGGCCAAGCTCGCGGCCCTGCGCAGCTTCGTCGGCGACGAACGCTTCGCGCCCATCCTGGGCACCTTCAAGCGCGTGCTGAACATCACGCGCGACAAGCAGGCGCCCATGCCCACCCGCGCCGACCTCGCGACGCCCGTCGAACAGACCCTGTTCGACGCCCTGACGCGCGTGGAGGGCGCGGTGGCGGCCGCCGACGAAGCGCTCGACTACCGCGCCGCGCTCGAGCGCGCACTCGAGCTCGAAGCCCCGGTCGCCGCCCTCTTCGAGCACGTCCTGGTCGAGGACCCCGACCCGGTCCTGCGCGCCCGCCGCATCGGCCTGCTCCTGGGCGTCTCGCGCGTCTTCCTGCGCGTCGCCGACTTCTCCCGCATCTCGACCCGCTGACGCTGCCCCCTTCCGCCCTCTCCACCTCTGACCCCTCTGTTGTCTGCGTCCTCCGGGGCTCTGCGGTCGTCCTCGACCTCCGAGGCTCCAAAGCGCTGAGCCCGGGGGGACGGATTCGCGGTGGGCGGCCGCGCGCTCACTTCAACTGGATGCGCACGCGGCCCACCTGCGCGGGCTCAACGTGCACGGTAGTGAAGCCCGCTTCGGCCGGGAGCGGAGACTTGAGGAGCAGGGAGAGCGGGGTGGGCCGCAGGGGCCACAGCTCATGCGGGGGACCATCCAAGAAGTGGTAGCCCATGTGGCCTTCCCAGCCCGGACCGATCGATTCGCCCTCGAAGACCGTGAGGGAGATGCGGCCCGCGTACAGGCTGCCATCGGGTCGGACGATCTCGATTCGTAGGCGGGCCGTTGCAGACAGGTCGAGTTCCCAACGTGCCTCGTCAGGTCCGATCAGGACGAACTCGTCGGGCTGCCCGGGGCTCGGAATCAGAAGCGGGCTCGCCCGTGAGCCGTACCAGATTTTGTACGTCCCGTAGGGGACTCCCTGGACATGGAGCGGTAGCGACGAGACGTCGAACACGTAACGGCCGGCCTGTCCCTCGAGATACAGCGTCCCGGAGAATGGGAGCGTCCCATCGGGCGTTTGGGAGTCCTGACCGTGGGAGTCCAGCCCCGGAGAGGGCTGCACGTCGATCCTCAGGGATCCCAACGGGCCGGGGCAGACCAGGTCCAATTCCTCGACGTGCAGGCGATCCGTGACCGGCGGGGCCCAGAACTCCGCCTCCAAGGAGTTGCAGCCCGTGTGCTTGGACTTCCAGGGGAGTGGGCCGATCGCGGTCCGGTCCTCGAGGGTCGTGAAGAGGTAGACGTCGCGCCCGCTGTCGCCATAACGCGGAGCGTCGGGAAGCCCCGCGAGTTCGAGGGCGAAAGACGGTTGAAACACGTACTGCCCCCCGGCGATCGCGTGGGGTTGTATCGGCAAGATGGCCTGGGCCTGGAGCTTGGCGCCCGTCGCGAGACCCACCCCCGACTCCTCCCTGATGCGCACCTCCAGTCCGAACAGAGGAACGAGCCAGAGATCCAAGGCTTCGGGTCCGGGAGATCGATGCGCGATCGGCTTCGGAAGCACGAGCACGGAGCGCTCCCCGGTCGCGGGCGTCGCGGCCATGACGGAGTAGAGCATCCCCGGGTGCAGGCCCTCGATTCGAAAGGCCCCGTCCTCGTTCGACTCGACGTAGGCCACGTTCCTGTCCCCCCGCATCCCCCGCCCCACCAGGTTCGGCGGTGGAGGAACCTGCCCGGTCGGCCAGGCCACGATCCGCGCCCGCACGGGCTGTGCGGTGCGCGCGTCCCGCGTCACGCCGACCAGGACCTCGCCCGGCCCGAGCGCGACTTCGAGCAGCGAAACGGACTCGGGCGGCGGGGCGAGCGAAGCGGTCGCGTGGAGCGGCGCGGAGACGACGATCCGTCCCAAGTCCGCGCGCGGGACGCGGCACTCGCCCGCGGAATCGGTCACGATCGTCGGCGCCGTCTCACCCGAGTCCCGGCGGGGAAAGACCTGCACGATCGCCCCAGGGAGGAGTTCCCCGTCGGACCCGCGCACACGCACGCGGAGCCCGTCGGTCCGCGGGTCGTCGGTTTCCTGCGCGCCCCGGAAGTGAGCCAGCGGCACGGAGTCCACGTTCCCAGGCGTACGCCCCGACTCGATCTCCCGGGCCCCCTCCCAAGTGGCCCCGGCCCGCGGTTGCGCATCGATCGACCCAGTTCCGACACTCGCCCCGAACGTGCCCGCGAGCCAGAGCGCCAGGAACGAGCTGACCCCCACGATCAGCAAGAGGATCCCAGTCCCGATCCGCCGGCCTGCAATCGTCATGGCTGCGCTTGCGCCGGATCCGTCGATCCGTGGAAGACAGCCGCCATGGAACCAGGCCGACGCGAGCCGAACAAGCATGGCTGCAACGATCGGCCGCGCCTCGCGCGGGCTGCACTGCCACCGCCCGCCGCGGCGCGGAGCCGGCGAAGGGCCACGGGGTCAGGGCAATGCGATGCCGGCGAGGGGGACGGGCAGGGGTGCGTCCTCGAGGGCGGGGAGGCCGGCGTGGGCGCGCAGCAGGCCGCGGCGGAAGGCGTGGTCCTGGAGGCTCTCGAAGGCCTCGCTCAGGGCCGCGCGTTGCTGCGGGCCGCGGCCTGCGCGGCGTTCGGCGCGCAGGAGGGAATCCACCCGCTCGCGCAGCAGGTCGAAGGCCACCTGGCCCTCGCGATCCTCGGCCTCGAGCTCGGCCCAGTCGGGCGCCGCGAGGGGCCAACCGGGGACCAGGGCGGCGCCTGTGTGGCGCTCCTGGATGCGATGGGCGACCCAGCCGAGCACCTGGTGGCGACGCAGCAGGCTCGCGAGGTCCAGGGCGTGATCGTGGCCGCAGCGGATGCGCGGATCGTAGAGCACGCGCAGGCCCTGGCCGCGCATCAGCCGCAGCCCGAGCTCCGTGTCTTCCCCGCCCGCGAAGGGCAGAGCTTCGTCGAAGCCGCCCGCGGCCCTCAACGCGGCGCGCGGCACCGAGAGGTTGCCGGTGCAGAAGGCCGAGCCCTCGTAGAGCACGCCGGCCTGCATGCGCGGCTGGGCGAAGAGGGCCGTGCTCGTCTCGACGTGCCAAGCCAGGCTGTCGGCGACGTGGCGCGAGAGCAGTTGGAAGGTGCCCAGCACGGCCAGGGTTCCGCTCGAGCGCCGCTGCGCCTCGAGGTGGCGCCGCGCGAGGTCCGTCGCGGGCACCGCATCGTCGTTCAGGAAGAGCACGATCTCGCCCCGCGCCCGCCCGAGGGCCAGATTGCGCGCCGCCCCGGGCCCCGCGGGCGCTTGGTGCAGCAGAATCAGCTCGAAGGGATAGGTGCGGCCCGCGAGTTGGCGCGCGAGCGGTTCGCGCGAGCCGTCGTCGACCACGAGCACCTCGAAGCGCGCGGGCTCGAGGTCCTGGGCGCCGAGGCGCTCGAGGAGCTGGGCGAGCTCCGCCGGCCGGTCGCGGGTCGGCACCACGATCGAGAGCTCGGGGAGCTCGGCGTAGCGCCCATCCGGGTGCGGCGGGAGATCGCGCGGGGCCTCGAAGCGCCGACGCCAGGCCGCCACCGCCGCGGGATCGGCGAGGCGCTCGGCGGCGACCAGCGACAGCGCTTGCGCGTCCTCGCCGCCGACGACGAGCAGCCCCTCGACGCCGCGGCCCAGGCGCCGCGCGGCCGTGCGGTCGAGGTTCGCTTCCTCGAGCAACACGTCGAGCGTCGTGCCCGGCGCGAGCCGTTCCTCGTACGCGCGGCTCAAGCGCCCGAGGGCCCCTTCTCGCTCCCCATCGCGCTCGGGATCGAAGCGCAGGACGAGCGTGGCGAAGCCCGCCGCGGGGGCGGCGAGCTCCATCAGGCGCGCGAGCGACGCGTCGTCGTCCCAACGCGGGAAGGCCAGGAGGCGCGGCGCGCGGGCGGCCTCGGTGTCCGCGGGGAACGGATGGGATCCGCTGGCCGCGGCCAGCTCTCCGAAGCCCGCCAGGCCGTGTTCGGCCATGCCGTCGAGATACCCGCGCCACCACCAGACGGTGTCGAGGCGCGCGAGCAACTCGGCCAGCCGTTCCGAGACCTCCTTGGCCAGGGCCGCGTGGGGTTCACCGAGGTTCTCGAGGGCGGCGAGGTCGATGCGCGAGAGCACCCGCGCGGCGTCCTCGAGCTCGCGCAGCGATCCCTCGAGGGGCTCGAGTCGTTCGGCGAGCCAGGCTCCCTCCAGGCGATCGTTGCCCCAGCGCCGCAGCACGTCCGGGTGTTTCCTCGCCAGCCGCACGTAGGCCCGCGCCACCTGGCGCTGGCGGCAGCGCAGGTAGTCGAAGTCCATGCGGTGGCGGTGCAGCGCGCGGGCCCGCGGCTCGTACAGCACGCGCACGCCGAGGTCCTCGAGACGCAGGCCGAGGTCGGTGTCCTCGCAGCCGTAGTGGCGGAACGAGGGGTCGAAGCCGCCGACGCGGCGCACGAGCTCGAGGTCCACGCTCACGTTGCAGGTCCAGAAGTACTGGCCCGCGTAGAGCTCGCCGGGGGTCAGCCCGTCGTAGGCGAAGACCAGGCTCGAGCGCTCGAGGTGGCGCATCAGCGCGTTCCCGAGCTCCGCCGGCGGTTGTTCGAAGCTGCCGAGCACCGCCAGCGCCTGCCCAGGGTGCGTCGCGTGGGCGACGAGGTGTCGCTCGACGCAGTCGGGGAAGGGCAGGGTGTCGTCGTTGACGAAGAGCACGCTGCGTCCGCGGGCGAGCTCGAGGCCCGCGTTGCGCGCGGCCGCGAGGCCCGCGTTGGGTTGGTGCACGACGCGCAGCGGGACGGCCAGCTCGAGCCCGTCGAGCCAGGCGGCGGTGCCGTCGTCCGAGCCGTCGTCGACGACCACCAGCTCGAAGGTGCCGGGCACGACGAGCTGGCGCGCGAAGGCCTCGATGCACTCGACGAGCACCGCGTGGCGGCGGAAGGTGCAGATCGAGACCGAGAGTTCGGGGCGCTCCGGCGCGGGCCGGCGCTGCAGGGCGACCAGGGCGGCGTCCTCGCGCGAACGTTCGAAGGCCCCGTCGTGGCGCGCGCGCTCGACGGTCAGGCCTGGCTCGATCACGGAAACGACGCGCCCCTCCTCGAGGAGTCGGGCGTGCAGCGCGCGTTCGGCGGGCACGAAGGCGCGCCGATCGAACTTGGCCGCCGCCGTGCGCCGCAGCACCAGGCCGGCCTCGAAGAACGGCCCGGGCGCAGCGCCCATGGCGGCGGGGCTCGAGCGACCCACGAACTGGCCGTGTTCGTCCACGAGGTAGAGGTCGGTGACGCTCAGCTCGGCCTGGGGCGCGGCCTCGAGGGCGTCGAGGGCCCGCGCGAGGTGCGCCGGGAGCCAGCGGCAACCGGGCACGGCGAGGGCCAGGAACTCGCCCTGGGCGAGCTCGGCGGCGGCTTGCCACCCGCGGCCGCGGCATTCGGGCGGAACGCGCACGATGCGCGCATCCGCGCACTCGAGATCGCCCGCGGCCGTCACGTCGACCAGGATCAGCTCGGCTTCGATCCCGCGCTGGCCGCGCACGTCCTCGAGCAGCTCCGGCACGCGCGTCCGATCGGCGTCGCCGACCCGGGCCGCGACGCTGACCCGAGGGGTGGCGCTCGACGCGGAGTTCCCGGTGCGCGCGCTTGGCGCGGGTCGGTGTTCGGCCAGGTCGCACAGTTGCCCGTGGAGCTCGCGCAGGGCGGGCGGGGCTTCGAGGGCCGAGACTGCGCGCCGCAGATGCGCGTCCGCGAACTCGCGGTCGACCGTCGCGCCCAGGAACGCGCCCAGGCGCTCGGGCCCCTCGGCGTCGAGCATCTGGTCGTAGTGCAGGAAGAGCCACTCGCCGCCGGTCGCGCGTTGTGCGAGCACGGACTCGTATTGGGCGCGCCAGAGCTCGAAGGCGTCCTCCACCCCGAACTCCAGGCCCGCGAGATAGGGAGCGCGGCGCAGCTCCTCGAGCAGGCTGGCGGCGGTCAGGGCCGGGTCGCGGAAGACGCACACGAGGCGCGCATCGGGCGCCAGCGCGCGCCAGGCCGGCAGGGTGAAGCACAGGCGCGGGTCCTTGAAGCAGAAGGGCCGCCGCGCGAGGAGCGCGCGCGCGCGCTCCGCGAGCTGGCCCTCGAAGGCGAACGGATGGTCCCGATCGGGCCGGGCCAACCACCGTTGTCCTTCGCCGAAGCGGCTCTTGGGCCCTAGGGCGCCGGCGAGCAGGGCCTCGTTGAGCCCGTTGACCTCCGAGTCCTCGAAGAAACCCTTGGGGTTCGAGATCCGCGGGCGGAAGAGCTCCGCGCCCATGAAGTAGCCGGCCCGCGCGAGCGCACCGGCGACCATGCTGGTTCCACTGCGGCCGGAGCCGAGGACGAGGCAATCACGCATGTTGGGGCTCCCGGACGAGGACGAAGGGCAGGCGCTCGGCGAGGGCGTCGAGCTCGGCGAGCCAGGTCGCGAGCTCGGCGCGCTCGCGCAGGCTGGGCGGACGCGACGGATCGGGGGGCGACGCGGCGCCCGGCTCGAGCAGCGCGTCGAGCGAGGCCAGAGTCCGCGCGGCGCCGTCCCCGTCGCAGGGGGCGGTGAGGACCTCGGGCGCCCCTTCGGCGCCGGCCAGGGCCGCGCGCAGCACGTTCGCCACCAGAGCCGCGCGGGCCGCACCGTCCGTGGGGTGCAGGAGCACGAGGGCCGCGCCGACCCGACCCTGGAGCGGGGCGCAGCACTCGAACAGCTCGCCGAAGGCCGGCTCGTCCTGCGCGGCCACGAACGCACCCAGGCGCGGTCCGAAGGAAGACGGCGCAACGAGCCGCGCGTCCCGCGTCCAGGTCGCGAGCCCCAGCGCTCCCGCGGCCGGATCCAGCCCGTCCCCGTCGGAGGGGTTGGCGAGCCAGACCTTGGCCGCGCCGAACAGGCGCGCGAACACGCCGTCGTCGGGGGCCAGGGTGAACGCCGCTGACAGGCCCGCACCGCGGCGATCCTCGCGCAGCACGCGCAGGGCCAGGGTGCGCGCGACGCGGCCCAGCTCACCTGCGTCCGCGCCCTGCACGGCGACGAGCAGGCTCGGACGCGCGTCGGAGGGCGTGTCCTCGAGCCAGGCGTCCAGGGTGGCGATCCACTCGCCGCCCGCGTCGGCGCGCAACAACGCCTGGCCGCCGAGGTCCGGCTGGAGCTCGAGCGGCCGGCGCGCGACCAACTCGGGGAAACCCGAGACGCCCAGCTCGGCCAGGCCCCGGTCGCTGCCCACCCGCCACCAGTAGTCGTTGAGGCGCGCGAAGATCGTCTCGAGGCTGTGCTCGATGCCGCGCGCGGTGCCCGCGAACGCTCCGCCGACGCGCTCGAGGGCCACGAGGTCGACCTGCGCCAGGGTGCGGGCCGCGGCTTCGATCTCGCCGATGAAAGGCCCGACCTGGCGCTCGACGCGGGCGACCGCCGCGCGCGAGAGGCCCGCCAGGGAGCCGAAGGTCTGGCGCGGGTGCTTGGCGAAGAGCCGCGCGTGGGCCTTCGCCACCGCCTGTTGGCGCCAGCGCAGGCCTTCGAAGCGCGGCACGTGGTGGTGGTGGGCGCGCGCCTCGGGCCGGTAGTGCACGCGGTAGCCGGCGCGCTCGAGGCGCAGGCCGAACTCGGTGTCCTCGGCGTAGCAGGGGAAGCTCGTGTCGAACCCGCCCAGCTCGCGCAGGGCCGCCGTCGGGAGGCTGACGTTGCAGGTGTAGAAGTGGGCGCCCCCCACGACCGCCCCCGGCTTGTGATCGGGGTAGCCGAAGACGTAGGTGGTGCGCTCGAGCATGCGCACGAGGGCGTTGTCGAGCTCCGCCTGGGGTTGTTCGAACGTGCCGAGCACGCAGGCGCGCGGGTCGTCCAGCTCGCGCAGGGCCAGGAGGTGCGCGGCCACCGTGTCCGGGAACGGCACGGTGTCGTCGTTGACGAGCAGCGCGTAGCGGCCGCGCAGGTGCGCGAGGCCGTTGTTGCGCGCCGCCGCCGCGCCGGCGTTGCTCTGGCGCACGAGTTTCAGCGGCACGGCCAACTCGAGCGCCTCGACGAGCTCCGGAGAGGCGTCCCGCGACCCGTCGTCGACGACCACGATCTCGAGCGTGCCGGGCGGCACGAGCTGGCGCGCGAAGCCCTCCAGGCAGCGCACGATCACGTCCTGGCGGTCGTGGCAGGCGAGCAACACACTGAGCTCGGGGCTGGCGAGCGGCTCGCGCGCGGCGAGCTCGAGCAGGGCGCCGTCCACCCGCGTGCGTTCGTCGAGCTCCGCCTGGAGCCCGGCCTCGAGGGTCACCAGGGCCTCGGCGACGTGGTGCGTCCGACCGCGCCCGCGCAGGGCGCGCAGCAGCTCGAGCTCGGCCGGCACGAAGGCCCGCGGGTCGATCCCGACCAGGGCCGCGCGCCGCACCATCACGCCCGAGCACCAGCCCCCGGGCGGCAGGTGGCCCTCCACGGCGACGCGGCGCGGCGCCGAGTCCGCCCCGCCGCCGACGCGCAGGTCGCAGGTGACAAGATCCACGTCCTCCCGGCCGCGCACGGCGCGCAGGCAACGGGCGAGGCGCCCCGGGCTCGACCACGTGCCCGGCTCGGCCCAGGCGACCCAGGCTGCGTCGCTGGCGGCCAGGGCCGCGGCGTAGGCCCGGCCGCGGGCCGGCGAACGTTCGCGCACCACGCGCGTCGCCCCGTGCGCGAAGTCCCCCGCCAGGGTTTGGTCGATCGCGAGCACCTCGCAGGCAACCGAACGCTGGGCGAGCAAGGAGTCGAGGGTCCGGCGCGCGCGCTCCTGCTCCCCTTCGCGGATCGGCACGACGGCGACGACCTCGGGGCTCTCGCGCCGCATGGCGCCCGAAGCCTGAGCGCTCGGAAGCTCGAAGCCGGCCCGCGCGCACAGCTCGGCGTACAGCGCGCCCGCTTCGCCCCCGGGAGCACCCTCGGGCGCGGCGCGCAGCAGCTCGGTCTGCAAGGCCCGCGGATCGAAGGTCGCGCCCGCGAAGCTCGCCAGGCGGCTCTGGCCGCAGGTGCGCAGCAGTTGGTCGCGGTGCAGGAAGAGCCACTCGCCCTCGCGGGCCAGGTGCTCGAGCACGCGTCGGTAGGTGCGCGTCCACTCCGCGAGCAACGTGCGCTCGTCGAGCCCCGCCGCGCGCAGCAGCGGATCGCTGCGGCCGGCCTCGAGCAGGGCCGCGACCTGTTCGCGGGGATCGCGGAAGAGACACACCGCGCCGGCTCCGCGCGCCAAGGGGCGCAGCTCGGGCAGGGTCCAGGCGAGGCGCGCGTCCCACAGGCAGAAGGGCTCGCGGGAGAGGAGCTGGGCCAGGGCCTGGCGCTCGGCCGGGGCGGCGACGGGGCGGGCGTCCCGCTCGAGGCCCGCGCACCAGCGCCAACCGCGGCGCAGGGCGACGGGCGCACCGGCGCGGGCCAGGATGGCCTCGTTCAGCGCCACGAGGGCCGTGGGCGCGACGGCGTCCGCCGCGGCGCCCGGCCCCCACGGCGCGCGCTCCGGGCCCAGGTCGTATCCGGCGGGCCGCAGCCCACGGGCCAGGACCCCCGCGCCGCAGCGCGGGAACCCGACGAGGAAGAGACTGCGCATCGTCCCCCTCTTCGGGCCCCCCCGCCCGGGGCTGGAGCTGGCCGGAACGTCCCACGCACGCCGTTCCCAGGAGCGGAATGCGCGCTCCGCTCCAGCCGCCTCCCCTGCTGACGGTGGCCCCGCCCGGACCGCGCTGGCCGTCGATCGGCGCTAGCAGTCCCTCAGATCGTGAGCAGAATTCGAGCCCTCCCGGGACGGCCGGCTTGCCGGCCGTCCAAAGAGCCTTCTGAAAGACCGTCTGGCGGGTCTGCTCCGGGTCCGCTCGATTTCTTCTGGGCCTCTCCGCGCGGGTGAGACCCGCAACCCAACGCGGAGCGCGGGGCCCGCGCTGCTTGCCCTTGCGGGGGAGGAGGACCTCCCCCGATCCGGCCGCGACACGCGGCCTCCCCCGCCCCGCCGCCTGATCGGCGGCGCCGGATCGACTACGGCGCAAATCCCGCGCGCAACGTGCAGGATCGGATCCGTAGAAGATCAGGGGGCCCAGACCAGTTCCAGGCCGTTCGTCAGGTTGAAGCCCGACCCGCAGGGTCCGCCGAGCGTGTTGCGGTACCAACTCTGGTAGGTGCGCGTGTCTCCCGCCGAGACCGCGCCCGCGTTCGCGAGGTTCAGGTTCGTCGCCGCCTGCCCGGATCCGTCCGCGCTGCGCACCTGGAGACGCACGTTCGCGCCGCCCGCGCAGCGCAGACCGTCTCCGAACACGAAGCCCGCGCCGCCGTTCGCGCGCAGGGTTCCCTGGAAGAAGAGCCCGGGTTGGCCCGCGGGCAGACCCGCCGCGTGCAGGACGAGGTCGGCGGCGGCGATGCTGGCCGAACCGCTGGCCGAGAGTCGCGCGCCCTGGCCGGTCGAGTTCGCGCAGCCCTCGCCCGCCGCGCCCGCGTTGCCGCAGGGACAGGCCGTCCCGCTGCCGTCGCCAAAGCAGAAGGGCGTGCCGGGAGAGCCACCGTCCGCACAGCCCCAGCGGGCGAGGAAGCTATCCCCTGTGTCGGGCACGCTCCCGAACGCTCCACCCACGAGCAGGCTGGGCCCTTCGCCGGAAACGAACTCGTGCACGAGCAGCGCATTCGGCCACGCCGAGAGTCCGCCATCGAGCGCGGACCAATCCGTGCCGTCCCAGCGGGCGATCCCCTGCGCGGGGATGCCTCCCGCCGTGGAGAAGTAGCCGCCGACGAAGAGCGCCGGCCCGCGGCCGTCATCGAAGACGCACAGCGCCGTCCCGCTGCCGTCCAAACCCGCGCCCAGGGCGTGCCAGGAGCTGCCGTCCCAGCGCGCCACGTGGTTCACCGCCACGCCACCCGCGAGGGCGAAGTGTCCGGTCACGTGGAGCTGTGGGCCGCCGCCGTCGTCGAACACGGCCATGGCCGACACCCTCGTCTGTGCGGTCCCCCCTTCGAGCCCCGTGCCGAGGAAGCGCCATGCGCTCCCGTCCCAGCGGGCGATGCGATTCACGGGCGCTCCGCCGATCGACCAGAAGGTGCCCCCAGCGAAGAGCGAGGGGCCGTTCCCATCGTCGTGGGCGAGGAGGTGCTCGACCACACCCTCGATCCCGATCCCCACCCCCAGGGCCGACCAGTTCGCCCCGTCCCAACGGGCGATGCGCGCGGCGTTCCCTCCGCCGGCCTGGGAGAAGATCCCGCCCACGTAGAGGTCCGCGCCCGTGCCATCGTCGTAGACCTCGAGGGCGCACCCCACGTTGTCCAGGCCGCCTCCGACCGGATGCCAGGCCGCTCCGTCGAAGCGCGCGATGCCGTAGCTTCCGGGTGCGCTCAGCCACCCGGCGGCGAAGAGGCTCGAACCGCTGCCGTCGTCGAAGGCGAGGAGGTCACGAGCATGAACCCAGGCTGGGGTCGCCACCCCCACCCAGGTGCTCCCGTTCCAGCGCGCGAGATCTGGTGCGGAGATCCCGCCGATGTTCTTGAAGTTCCCGCTCACGAACAGCTCGAGACCGCTGCCCAGATCGGCGGCGCACAGTTGCGACACAGCGCCGTCCGGGCCCCGGCCGAGACCGGACCAGACGCCCGCGCGACGCTGGATCAGACCCCGCACCGGCACCCAGCTCAGGTGCGCGAAGTGGCCGCCCATCACCAGGACTTCCCCACTGCCGTCATCGAAGACTTCGAGGACCTTCAACGGGTCGTTGAGCTGGCCGGGAGTGGCCCATGACCAGGAACTCCCGCTCCAGCGCGCCAACTGGGGGCTGTGGATGCCGTCCACCGTATTGAAGTTGCCGCCGACATAGAGAGCAGGGCCCAGCTCGTCGACGTGGGCCGAAAGCGCCCAGACCTGATCGCTGGCGCCCGCCCCTAGCGGCGACCAAGCCGCGCCGTCCCAGCGCGCGATGCGGTTCGCCGGCAGGCCGCCGGCCTGGGTGAAGTTGCCGCCGGCATAGAGCTCGGGACCGCTGCCGGAGTCGAACACCTCGAGGGCGCGCACGTGTCCGTTCACGGCGCCGCCGACCGGGCTCCAGGCTCCGCCCCGCCAACGCGCGATGCCCTGGGCCGGCGCTCCGCCCGCGTCGGAGAACACGCCGCCCACGTAGAGCGCCGCCCCGCTGCCATCGTCGTGGGAGAGCAGGGCATACACCGCGTCGCTGACGCCGCTTCCCAGGGCATGCCAGGCGGAGCCGTCCCAGCGCGCGATGTTCGCGACCGGGACGCCGGCGGCCGAGTTGAACAGACCGCCCGCATAGAGGGCCGGCCCGCTGCCCTCGTCGTGCACGGCCAGCGCCAGCACGACTCCGTTCAATCCGTTGCCGAGGCCCGACCACGCGTTGCCGTTCCAACGTGCGACGTGACCGACGCCCAAGCCGTCCGCCTGGTTGAACCAGCCGCCCGCGTAGAGAGCCGGGCCCGATCCGTCGTCGTGGGAGACCAAGGCCTGCACCGCCCCGTTCAACGCGCCCAGGGCCGACCAGTTCAGCCCGTCCCAGCGCGCGATGTTGCCGGCCGCCGTGCCGCCGGCCGCGGGGAACGCGCCGCCGACGTACAGGGCCGAACCCGAGCCGTCGTCGTGGACCGCGAGGGACTCCACGACCCCTGCGACCCCCGGGCCCCCCCCGAGGGTCGGCAGCCAGGCCAACTCGCACCCCGCGCCCGACTGGGCGGCGAGCAGCGGTGCGAGCGCGAGGACGGACGCGGCGATGGGAAGCGACCTGGAAGGGAACGACATCGCGGAGCCTCCTGTTCCGGGAGCGGTGCTCGAAAGCCCTGGTTCGAACGTGCGCCAGGCGGAGAGGCGAATCCCCCCTCCCCCTGCGCCCAGGCTAGCCGGCCCGCGGGAATCCGCCCAGCCGATCCGCTCTCCAGCTTCCCGCGGCGCGCCGCGGCGGGCGACGCGTCGGGGAGCCTCGAGCTCGGTTCGGAGTCAGACGAAGCGCGTGATGCCCGGGCGCGGCACCTCGCCGACCGGGAGGGGTCCCCACTCGTAGGCGGGCGGCGAGAGGTCCTCCTCGGAGCTCCAGGCCTGCTCCAAGGTGATGCGCTGGCCGGTGTAGGCCGACATGCGCGCCATGATCGCCATCAGCGTGCTGCCGATCATGTGCTCGGAGTCGTCGATGGGCTCGTTGGCGCGGATCGAGCGGAACAGCGCGTTCTGTTCGTTCTGGTACATGTCGTCGGGGCCCTCGCCGCGCCAACGCCAGGGGTTCTGGCCTTCGATGCGGTGGGACATCAGGCGCGCCGTGCCGCGCGTGCCGAAGACGTGGTCGCTGACGTCGCTCGACGCGCCGCTCCACTGGCGGCAGGAGCTGAAGCCGCGCACGCCGCCGGGCCACTCGAAGACCGTGTTGAAGTGGTCGTAGATGTCGCCGTACTTCTCGTCGGTGCGCACGCTGCGGCCGCCGCTCGCCGTGCACTCGGTCGGAAAACCGCCCATCACCCAGGCCAGCTTGTCGAGGCTGTGGATGTGTTGCTCGGTGATGTGGTCGCCGCTGAGCCAGTTGAAGTAGAGCCAGTTGCGGATCTGCCACTCCATGTCGCTCCAGCCCTCTTGACGGCCGCGGTGCCACAGGCCGCCGGTGTTGTAGGTGCTCTGGAGCGCCACGATCTCGCCGATCGCGCCCTCGTGCACGCGACGCACGGTCTCGCGTTTCTTCTCCTCGTAGCGGTAGCACAGGCCGGCCACCAACGAGAGGTTCTTCTCCCGCGCGCGCTCGCAGGCGGCGCGCACGCGGCGCAGCCCGACGACGTCGGTGGCGACCGGCTTCTCGACGAACAGGTGCCGTCCGCGCTCGACGGCGTACTCGACGTGCGCGGGCCGGAAGTGCGGCGTGCTGGCGAGCAGCACGACGTCGCAGCTCTCGATCACGTCCTTGTAGGCGTCGAAGCCCACGAAGCGCCGCTCGGGCTCGACCTCGACGCGCGCCGCGACGTCGGCCTGGGCCAGGAGCGTCGTCAGGCTGCGTTCGAGGTGGTCGGCGAAGACGTCGCCCAGCGCCACGAGCTTCGCCTGCGGATCCGCGCGCAGGGCCTCCAGGGCCGCGCCGGTCCCGCGCCCACCGCAGCCCACCAGGCCCACGCGCAGGGTGTCCGCGTGGTCGGGGGTGCGCCGCGCCGCGTGCACCAAGGGCAGGGCGGCGCCCGCGATGGCCAGCCCCGAGCCGGCGCGCAGGAGGTCGCGGCGGGAGGGCGGCGCGGGGCGGCGATCGGACGTATTCATGGTCGTTCCTCGGGCTGGACGGGATCGGACGGCGCGGACCCCGGGGCGGAGCCCCCGCGGGCGGGGGCCATCATCCGCCCCAGGCCCGAGGTGTCGCAAGGGAACGGCTCGCCGTCCACCAGGGTCACGACGCGGCCCTCGACCCCCTCCAAGCGCTCGAGCAGGGCGAGTCCGCGCGTGGGGCCGAGCACCGACACCGCCGAGGCCAGGGCATCCGCCTGGGCTCCGTCGGGCGCCACGACGGTCACGGCGAGGCTCCCCGTCAATCCCAGGCCCGTGCGCGGGTCGACCAGGTGGCTGTAACGGCGGCCCCCGAGCTCGATCGAGCGGCGCGCGTCGCCCGAGGTCGCCACGGCGACGTTCGCCAGCGACACCACGCGGCGCTCCCCGGCCCGCGGGGGTTCGGGGGCCGCGTGCCCGAAGGGCTCGAGCGCCACGCGCCACCCCCGCTCCCCCGGCGGCGGCTCGCCCAGCGCGAGATCGCCCCCGCCGTCGACGTAGGCGCGGGAGAACCCGTGGGCGCGCAGCACACCGAGCGCCTCCTGCGCCGCGTCGCCCTTGGCGATGCCGCCCAGGTCGAGGCGCATGTCGGGCCGCAGGAGCGACACCGTGCGCGCCGCGGGATCGAGCTCGAGCGCGCGCCAGCCGACCGACCGCCGGGCGCGCTCGAGCTGCGCTGGCGTGGGCAACTCGCCCTGGCGCGCCGCCCGGCGCCACAGGCGCACGTAGGGTCCGACGGTGGGATCGAAGGCGCCCTCGGTGAGGCGCGCGAGCTCGAGCGCGCGTTCGAGCACGCGGAACAGGTCCAGGGAGACGGGGATCGGTGCGCTCGGCGCACCCGCGTCGCTGTGGGCGTCGAGCCGGCGCAACTCGCTGCCCGGGTTCCAGTCCGAGAGCGCGCGCTCGAGCGCGTCGACGCGTTCGAAGGCCGCGCACGCCGCCGGCACGAGGGCCGCGCGCTCCGGCGCGTAGGCCACGATCCGCCAGCGGGTGCCCATCGCCTCGTGCTCGAAGGCGAAGCGCTCCAGCGCGCTGGGCGGCGGGCCCGGGAGCGCGCGGCAGCCGGCCACGGCGCACGCCGCGCCGAGCAGCGCCGCGGCGAGGCGAGGGGTTGCCCGGCGCGGAGTGGGCGGGGGCGGGGGCGGGGACATGGGAGGGGCCGGCGGAGCGCGCGTCGCGGCGGGGACGGATTCTCGCCGGATGGGCCCTCCGCGGCCCGGGGGACCTGGATAGATTCGGAGCCCGCCCCCCGCCGCCCCCCCACATGCGCCCGCGTCCCCACCCCCAGCGCTCCCCGCGCGCCGCCTTCGCGGCCGCCTCGCTCGCCCTGCTCCTGGGCGCCGCGGCGGACGACTCGATCTATCCCAGCGCGCCGCCGGGCATGCCCCCGCCGCTCGAGGTGCCCGACGCGGCGGCCGACTCGCGCGAGGCGATGCGCCCCTACGTCGAGCGGATCCCCGGCAGCCCGGCGAGCTTCCGCATGCTGCCCCTGGCCGGCGGTCGCTTCTGGATGGGCAGCCCCGAGGACGAGCCCGGCCGCGAGGCCTGCGAGGGCCCGCGCCACGAGGTCGAGCTCTCGCCCTTCTGGATCGGCGCCTGCGAGGTGAGTTGGGAAGAGTACGGCCCGTTCATGCAGCGCCTCGAAGCCGAGCTGCGCCGCCGCGAGCCGGAGTCGAAGGTGGCGCAGGACGCCTGGGCCGACGCGGTGACGCGCCCCACGCCGCCCTACGTGCCGATGGACTTCGGCATGGGCGTCGAGGGGCGCCCGGCGATCTCGATGACGCAGTTCGCCGCGCGCCAGTACACCAAGTGGCTGAGCATGAAGACCGGCCGTTACTACCGCCTGCCGACCGAGGCCGAGTGGGAGTACGCCTGCCGCGCGGGCAGCGAGACGGCCTACTCCTTCGGCGCCGACGCGGCGCGGCTCGGCGAGCACGCCTGGTACTACGACAACGCCGACGACCGCTACCACGCCCTGGGCGCCAAGGCGCCCAACGCCTTCGGCCTGTTCGACCTGCACGGCAACGTGGCCGAGTGGGTGCTCGATGGCTTCTCGCCCGAGGGCTACCCGGTCGAGCCCGGCGCGTTGCGCCGCGACCCCATCGTGTGGCCCACGGCCGAGTACCCGCGCGTCGTGCGCGGCGGCTCGTGGGACGACGACGCGCCGCGCCTGCGCAGCGCGGCCCGCGGGCGCTCGAGGAGCGGCTGGAAGGTGCAGGACCCCCAGCTCCCCAAGAGCATCTGGTACCTGACCGACGCGCCCTTCGTCGGTTTCCGCGTCGTGCGCCCGCTGCGCGAGCCCTCCGCCGAGGAGGCCGCCCGTTGGTGGGAGGCCGACCTCGACGAGGTGCGCCGCATCGAGGCCCGCCAGCGCACCGGCGCGCGCTGAACCCGTCCCCTCCCTCCGTCTCCTTCACCCGCCCGCCATGACCCGAGTCCCCGATCCCCGCCCGTCCCCCCTTTCCCGGCGCACCTTCCTGGGCGGCTCGGCCGCCCTCGCGGGCGCCTCGTTGCTCACCGGCACCGCCTTCGCGCGCGACGGCGGTGCCGCGGGCGACCGCACGCTGCGCGTGGCCCTGGTCGGCTGCGGAGGGCGCGGCACGGGCGCCGCGGCCCAGGCCCTGGCCACCGCGGGCGCGGTCGAGCTCGTGGCCGTGGCCGACGCCTTCTCCGATCGCCTGGAGGGTTGCCTCGCGTGGTTGCGCGAGCACCGCGGCGAGCGCGTGCAGGTGCCCGCCGAACGTCGCTTCGTCGGCTTCGACGCCTACCGGCAGGCCATCGACGCCCTGGACGGCGCGGTCGACGTCGTGATCCTGACCACGCCGCCCG
This sequence comes from uncultured Planctomycetaceae bacterium, assembly GCA_964394665.1. Classification (GTDB taxonomy): domain Bacteria; phylum Planctomycetota; class UBA1135; order UBA1135; genus CAYMYN01. Next base: position 34,836 of record CAYMYN010000018.1, on the reverse strand, counting down.
GCTTCCGCCCGCAGCACTTCGAGTACGCCGTCGCGCGCGGCAAGCACGTCTTCATGGAGAAACCCGTGGCCGTCGACGGCCCGGGCGTGCGCGCGGTGCTCGCCGCGGCCGAAGTGGCCCGCGCGCGCGACCTCAAGGTCGGCGTCGGCCTGCAGCGACACCACCAGGCCCGCTACCAGGAGGGCGTCCGGCGCATCCGCGCCGGCGCCATCGGCGAACCGCTCCTGCTGCGCTGTTACTGGAACTCGGGCGGCGTCTGGGTCCACCCGCGCCGGGCGGGCTGGAGCGAGATGGAGTACCAGATGCGCAACTGGTACTACTTCAACTGGCTGTGCGGCGACCACATCGTCGAGCAGCACATCCACAACCTCGACGTGTGCAACTGGGTGATGGACGGCTACCCCGTCCGCGCCCAGGGCCAGGGCGGCCGTCAGGTGCGCACGGGCCCCGACCACGGCGAGATCTACGACCATCACATGGTCGAGTACACCTACGCCAGCGGCGCGCGCATGCTGTCCCAGTGCCGCCACATGGAGGGCACCTGGTCGAGCGTCAGCGAGCACGCCCACGGCAGCGCGGGCACGGCCGACCTCTCCGCCGGCCGCATCGACGGGCGCGGCGGCGAGTCGGCGAGCTGGCGCTTCCGCGGCGAGGAACCCGATCCCTTCCAGGTCGAGCACGACGTGCTCTTCGCCGCCATCCGCAGCGGCGCGCCGCACATGGAGGCCGAGAACGGCGCCTACTCCACCCTGACCGCCGTGATGGGTCGCATGGCGACCTACTCGGGCAAGGTCGTGGGGTGGGAGGAGGCGCTGAACTCCGAGCTGGCCCTCGTCCCCAGCGCCTACGCCTTCGACGCCGACCCGCCCAGCCTGCCCGACCCCGACGGTCGCTACGCGATCCCCACCCCCGGCCTGACGCGCGCCCTGTGATGCGCCCGCGCCACACCATGCCCAAGCAGATCCCCTTCGCCGGCGCCCTGGCGCTGCTGCTGCTCCTGCCCGTCCTCGCCGCACCGCGCCCGGCCGGCGCCCAGTCGGACGCGCCCGCCGAAGAGGCCCTGGCGCAGGCGATGAAGCGCATGGAGTCGTCCATGCGCGTGCTGCGCCGCTCGGTGCGCGACGCCGCGCAGCGGCCGAGCGCGCTGACCGAGCTCGAGGCGCTCCAGCTCGCCGTGCTCGACGCGCGGCGCCTCGCCCCGCCCATGGCCAAGTCCGTGCCCGAGGCCGAGCGCGACGCGCTGCTGCGCGCCTACCGGCGCGCGCTGACCGTGTTCCTGCAACGCGCCCTCGAACTCGAGTTGGCGGTCCTCGACGGCGACGTCGAGCGCGCGCAGAAACTGTGGTCCGAGCTCGGCGAGCTCGAGGAGCAGGGGCACGAACGGTTCGCCCCCGGAGAGTGAACCCGGCCGGGTGAACCGTCGCCGCCGGGCCCCACCCCGTTCGGGGCGCCGCGCCGTTCGCACCCTGGCCCCAGGCGAACGGGGGTGCGGATCGCGCGACTGGCGGACGGCGCGCGGGGGCTACCATGGCGGGTATGTCCGCGCCGAACAGCGACCCTTTCCTGCGCGCCGCCCGCGACCTGCTCGAGGGGCTGCTCGCGCAGTGCGGTGAGCGCGGAGAGCGTCGGGAAGCGCTCGGCGAGCTCGCCCGTTGGCTCACGGCCGAGTTGGCGACGCGCGCGCCGGCACCGACTCCGGAGCCGAGCGCCGCGCCCGTCGCCGCGCCGGCGCGCGGCGAGCCGGGCGCGCAACCGGAACCGCCGCGCGTCGAGGCACGCCCGCTCTCGATCGGCGGCAAGACGGTGGTCGTCGCCGCGCGCATGGCCGAGGGGACCCTGGACCCGCGCGTGCCGATCAACCTCGAGGGCCGCGTGATCCTGCCCGAGGAGCCGACCAAGGCGCGCGTGCCCACGCGGCCCCGCGCCGGCAATGGCGCCGGTCCGGGACCCGGGCCGCGGGCGGAGGAGGATTGGCCCTGGGTGCTCGAGCGCACCCGCGATCGCTCGCGGCTCAAGGCCGAGGCGTGCCACTTCGCGCTGCGCCGCCACGACGACCCCGAGCTCGTCGAGCGCGAGCGCGAGGCGCTGCTCGCCCGCGCGCGCGAGCTGGGCGGGTTCTTGCCCTGGCCGCTCGATCGCGCGCGCCCCAGCCCCGAGGACCCCGCGCTCGAGCTGTGCGCCGAAGCCTACGAGAACCTGGCCCAGGTGGTCGAGGTCGTGCTCTCGACCCGCACCTGGATCACCGGCGCGGTGGCGCCGCCCGAGGAGCTGCTGTTCCTCGCCGCGGAGGTGCAATCGGCCCTGCGCGCCGCGCTGATCGAGGTCGACGTCTTCGACGACCCCGATCAGCTCGACCTGTACATCTGGGTCAAGGAGCTCGGCTATCGGCACTCGATCTACGTGCCGCGCCACCTGCGCCGCGAGGATCCGGCCGAGCCCGCCGACTGGCTCGCGCGCCGGGAACGGCTCGACGCCCTGGGCGAGCGCCTGCGACGCGAGGAGGACGACAAGCGCGAGCGCAAGCGCCTGGTGGACAAGCTCCACTACCAGGTCTCGCGCCTCACGCGCGCCGGGGATCCCGGCGAGCGCCGCGCGACGTGGACGGACGTGCTGCGCACCCTCGACCTGTGGGTCGAAGGACGCCGCCCACCCACCAGCCGCGAGGTCTGCGAGCCGCTCCTGGCGCACCTCGACGAGTTGCCCGAGGACCTGGCCGTGCCCGCCGGGGCGCAGCGCGTGTTGCAAGCCGTGGACGACCTGGTGGCCGCGCGCTCGCAGGCGGCGACGCCGGCCGCGCCGACCAGCCCGACGCCCTCGCCCGAGGTGCTCGCCGCGCGCAAGCTGCTGGCGGGCAAGGTCGTGGTGCTGGTCGGCGGCGAGCGGCGCGTGGACGAGGAGCAGCGCCTGGTGCGCGACCTGGGCCTGGCCGAGCTGCGCTGGCGCTCGACCCGCCCGCACCGCTCGATCGACCCCTTGATCGAACAGATCACGCACCCCGACGTGGACCTGGTGATCGTCGCCGTGCGCTGGAGCGACCACGCCTTCGGAGAGCTGCGCCGCGTGGCCGAGGCGGCGAAGAAGCCCTTCGTGCAGCTCCCCGCCGGCTACGGCAGCAACCAGGTCGCCCACCACGTCCTCGCGCAGGCCAGCACCAAGCTCGCCGGGGGCAGCGCGCGCTGAACCGTTGACCCCCGGCCCATCAGAGTGTGAGAAGCATTCGAGCGCTCTCGGTACGGCCGGCTTGCCGGCCGTCCAAAGGGCGTTCTGAGGGTCCGTCTGGATGGTCTGCTCTGGGTCCGTTCCGGGTCCGCTTGATTCTTTCTCGGCCCATCAGAGGCTGCGCCAGGTCGGGAGCTCGGACTGCGCCGGCTCGACGCGGCGTAGGGCGGCGGTCGCCAGGCGCTCGAGCAACTCGTCCGCTCCCAGGGTCGCGTGCAGCGCGCGACGGGCGAGCTCTTCGGGCAGGAGCGCGTGGAAGGGCCCCATCCCGGCCAGGCGTGCGAGTTCGTGGGCGCGGCGGCGCACGAAGGCCTCGAGGTCGTCCGCGCCCGCCGGGGGCAGGCTGCGCAGCTCGCGCGCGAGGTGCAGGGTGTAGGGGCCGGCGGCGGCCACCGCTCCCCCACCCTGGCGACGCGCGAGGTGTTCGCTGAGGAACAGGCCCCCGAGCGTGCCCAGGCCGTGGGCGAGCACCCACACGTCGTCGACCCGCGCCTGGAGCCACTCGTCCCGGCCCGCGCCCAGATCGGCGCAGACCTCGCGGGCGAAGCGCGCGCTCACCAGGGGCGCGGCGTCGGAGGTGTAGCTCCCCGGTTCCCCGCCCGCGGCCGCGTCGACCAGGATGCGTCCGTCGGCCTCGCGCACGGCCTTCACCCCGCGCCCGCCGATGTTCGTGCGCGAGCTGAGCCGGCGGCCGTCGAGGGAACCCAGGACGTCGCCGGTGAGCCGATCCACGAGTTCGATGCCCGGCGGCACCGAGAAGTTCGAGTGGCGCTTGCCGAGGTCGTACAGGCGCTCTTGTTCGGGGCCGAGCACGTAACGGCCGGCGCGCGGCGCCTCGAAGAGACCCGCCGAAACGAGCCCGTCGAGCAATGCGCGCGCCTCGCCGAGCGAGAGCTGGGGCCGCAGCTCGGGCGGCAACACGCCCACGAGGTCCGCCGCGCCGACGTGTCCGCGGCCGCCGGCGAGCACGATCGCCTGCTGTACGAGCACCCCGGGGCGGAAGGCGTAGGGCGGCGCGCACAGGCGGCGTTCCTTGGCGCAGCGCAGCAGGCTGCGGAACACGTGTTCCTCGCCGGCGCTCGCGAAGGCGCAACCCACGCGGCTGGTGTCGCCGCGCCGGCCGCCGCGGCCCAGGCGCTGCAGGAGGCTCGGCACGCCCGGCGGCGGCCCGGCGAGCAACACGTAGTCGACCGTGCCGATGTCGATGCCCAGCTCCAACGTGAGCGTCGCGACGGCCACGGCCGCGGGCGCGTCGTGGAAGCGCCGCTCGGTCCCCTCGCGCGCGGCGCGCGAGAGCGAGCCGTGGTGCGCGAACACCGCCGCGCCGAAGGGCGTGCGCCCGGGCAGGGCGGCGGCCAAGAGGTCCACGTCGCGCCGGCGGTTCACGAACACGAGCACCTTGCGCAGCCCGGCCCGGGCGAGCTCGCCCAGGTGCCGGGCCAGGTCCTCGGGGCTCGTGCCGGCAAAGAAACGGGCCCGGATCTGGCGCGCACCGGCGACGTCCACCACGGCCGCGTCGGCGAGGTAGCGCGCGGCGAGCTCGTTGGGCCGCTCCACGGTCGCGCTGGCGGCGATGCGCTGCGGTCGACGTTCGGCGCCGCGCTCGAGGCGCTCGAGCAACACGCGCACCTGGTCGCCGCGCGGCGTGCCGTCGAGCACGTGGATCTCGTCCAGCACCACGCAGCGCACCCCCGCCAGGAGCGCCGCGCGCCGCGCGAGGAGCGAGTCGAGGGCCTCGGGCGTCGTCACGAGCACCTCGGGCAACGCGCCGTCGATGCGCTCCTTGTGTTCGCCGGTGTAGCGTCCGAAGCGGACCCCGACGCCGTGCATCGGACCCTCGAGGCGGCGCTTGAGGTCGTTGGCCAGGGCGCGCGTGGGGCTCACCACGACCAGCGCCGGGCGCTCGGCGCGCGCCGCGCCCAGGCGCTCGACGGCCGGCGCGGCGTAGGCCTCGGTCTTGCCCGAGGCGGTCGGCGCGCAGAGCAACACGTCGCGCCCCCCGAGCACCTCGGGCACGGCCGCGAGCTGCACCTCGCTGGGGCGCGCAAAGCGACCCAGGAAGGCCGTGTAGGTGCGCGGCAAGAGCGCGCGCAGGCCCTGGGTTCCGGGCCCGGTCCCCGCGCTCACCCGACGGCCCCCGGGCGCGCCGCGGGAACGGGCGGGGTGCGTCCCAGGCGCTCGGCGTCGAGGTGGTGCACGATGCGTTGCACGACGCGGCGTGCGTTGCCCTGACCCTCGGCGAGCATCGTGCCCACCCGATCCCCGAGTCGCTCGAGGGCCTGCGCGTCCGGCGACGCGTCCGGGTAGGCGGCCTCGAACAGGGCCGCGATGCGGCGCACGAGCTCGGGCCCGTGGGCGGGCTCGAGCTCGTCGAGCCACAGGTCGCGGGTGCGCTCGGGCAACATGCGGTGCAGGAGCTCCTCGATCGCGGGCTCGGGCGTCAGCGCGAAGACCACCGACAGGGGTTGGTCGGGCTCGTAGCGCAGGGGCAGGCTGCGGTGCACCTCGTGCCCGCCGCGGTAGAGATCCTGCTCGGGGTCGAAGCCCAGCTCGGCGCGCTCGAGCACCGCCGCGGCGTAGTGCGAGAGCACCTCGCGCGCGAACTCGAGGTGCTCGCGGTCGCAGGCGCCGACGAACTCGACCTCGTCGAACAGCACGACCAGGCCCGCAAAACCCGCGTCGCGCGCCCAGCAAGCGAGGTTGCCGACCAGGTTGACGTACACGCGCCCGTAGGTGCGGTAGTCGCTGAGGGTCAGGGGCGGCAGGCCCGGCCAACCGCAGCGATCCAGGCGGTAGCGGCCCTCGTGCGGATCGACGCCGTAGCCGTGGGCGTAGTCGTGGGCCCAGTCGAGGGTGCGGGGGTCCTCCAGCCACGCGGCGTAGGCGTAGGGCGAGAGGAAGCGGCTGGCGCGCGCCCCCGAGGGCAGGCGGTGGTCGTCGCTGTGCGCCAGGCGTCGGATCAGGGGCTCGAGGCCGGGCTCGAGCTCGCCCGGGGTGCGCAGGTGCTCGGCCAGGGCGCGGTACAGGCGCTGGGGGTGGCTGGGCGGCACCTCGGCCGGATCGAGGGTGACGCGCGAGACGAGGAAGTTCGCCTCGAGCGCCATCTGCTCGGCGACCTCCAGGAGGTGCGTCTTGCCCGTCCCGTAGTCCCCCCACACGACGCGCAGGCCGCGGCCGGCGTCGAGCAGGGCGGCGATGTGATCCAGCTCCCGCTCGCGGCCCACGGTGTAGTCGCTGGCGTGCTCGGCGGGCACGACGCCGCAGCGCAGGGCCTCGAGGGCTTGGCGATAGGAAGCGCGCCGCGCGGGGTCGGCCGGGACGTGCACGGGCCGCTCGCGGGGGGGCGCGGGGGCGGTGTCGATGTAGGCCGGCCGCGCGCGGCGCGGGCGCGGCGCGGGTTGGGGCGCGGCGGCGAGCCGCTCGCGCTCGGCGACGGCCGCGGCCTCGAGGGGCGGCACGACCAGCGGCCGACCGTCGGGACCCAGGCCCATCTGCTCCAGGATGTCGCGGGCCGCCGCGGGCACGGGCCGCACCTCGTCCTCGCGCACCGTGCGCGGCAGGTGCGGCTGGCGGTCGAAGCGCACGCGCACCCGTCGCCCGGGTCGCAGGCCGAGCACGCGCCCGGCCCCGTGGACGGGGTGCAGGACCTCGTCGTCGGGAGCCAGCGCCTCGCTCACAACAGCTCTTCCCCCTCGAGTTCGTAGCGCGCGGCGACGACGGCTTCGAGGTCGCCGCGGGTGAGCAGGCGGGGCTGGACGAGCTGCGCGTGCAGCAGCTCGACCGCGCGCTTGACGAAGATGCGGCGCGTGCCCGATTCGAGGGCGTCCTCGGCCATGGCCTTGGCGAGCAGGGCCAGGTTGCGCTCCTGCAAGCCGTGGTCGAGTTCGCGGCCGTAGGCCTCCTCGAAGAGTTCGAGCAGGCGCAGGCCGATGCGCCGGAAGAGCTCCTCGGGCGGGAGGGGCAGGTGGTCGAGGTCGATCACGGGCCCGAGCGGGCTGGCCTCCGAGAACTCGGCCGCGCCGCGCAGGCGTTGCTCGAGGGCCGGATACTCGGGCACGACCGTGGTCAGGAACTCGGGCGGCACGGCGTAGACCCACAGGAGGGCCGGGAGCGTCGCCTGCCCGCAGTGGTCGATCATCGCGCGCAGGTTGTCGCCGATCGCCTTGCGGCGCTTGACCGAGAGGCTCATCACGCGATCCAGCTCGTCGAAGAGCAGGATCAGGCCGGGCACCTCCAGGGCGCGCAACACCTGCACGAGGGCGCGCAGGAAGGCGAAGGCCGTCTTGGGCTCGAGCTGCTCGCGGATGCGCAGGGGCACGAGCTCCTCGCGGCGCACGTCCTCGCCGCGCAGGAAGGCCGCCGCGACGTCCTCCTTCTCGGCGTCGCGCTCGAGCACGGCGGTCATGAAGACCTCCGCCGCGCGGCGCACCGCCCGGTTGTCAACGCGCGCGCGGGAGAACTCCTCGGACAGCCAGGTGCGCACCGCGTCGACGCCGTACTGGGCCGCGCGCCGCTCGACCAGGGCCCGCAACACGAGGTCGATGCCGGGCTCGCTCTCCTCGTCCTCGGACTCCGGCGGCAGCTCGATGCGCCGCGCGACCTCGCGGTAGATGCTGACCGTGTCGTCGAAGGGGCACTCCTGGGGGCTGATGCCGACCAGGCTGGTGGCGAACCCCTCGCGCCAGCCGACCTCCCGCAGGCAGTGCAGGAAGTGGGTCTTGCCGCCGCCGAAGGGCGCCTGCACGAGCTTGAACGAGGAGTTCCGGCCGCTCTCGCGGATCGGCACCAGGTACTCGGTGCGCAGCAGCTCGAGCACGGCCTCGGTGCCCACGTTGACCCGCAGGGAGCCCCGCTCGGGGGGCTGGCCGGTCTCCCCCATGCGCTGCACGATGGCCCGAGCGAGGGCCGCACCGGTGTCCTTCAAGTGGGTTCCTCGACGCGGAAGAAGACCGTCAACTTGTACTCGCCGCGCCCTTCCTCGTCCTCGAGGTAGACCACGCGCTCCTTCTGGCTGGCCGAGGTCCCCGTCGCGACGCCGAACTGGATCCGGCGGCCCTGCTGCTCGAGGGCGCCGGCGCGCCGCAGACGCAACACGTCGTAGGCGAAGCGCGCCCGCGGGTAGGCCTCGAAGTGCTCGGCGGTCGGGTCGACGCGGAACTTCTTGCCCTGCAGCTCGAGCGCCAGGCGCGGCAGGAAGTCGAGCAGCTCGACGCGGTCCTGCATGCGCTTGCCTTCGACGGCCAGGGCCGAGCGGTAGGCGCGCCAGCAGGCCTCGAAGTAGGCCGCCGGGTCGAAGGGACCCTCCAGGGAGGCGACGAGCTTGCGGTGGGCGGCCAGCACCTCGCGTGCGTCGGCCGCGCACTCGCCGAGCAGGTTGCGGGCGAAGGACAGGCGCGCGCGGCCCTTGCGGTGGTCGACCTCGACCGCCAGGGGCGCCAGGCGCAGCTCGATCGGCTCCTCGCTGCGCACGACCCGCAACGCGACGCCGGCCGACTCGCAGGCCTCGCGCAGCTCGCGCCCGAAGCGGCGCCGGCCCTCGGCGGCCAGGCGCTCGGGCAAGCCCTCGAGCTCCGCGGCCAGCGCCTCGAGGCCCAGGCCGGGCGCGCGCAGGGACCCCAGCACCTTGGGCAGGGCCTTGCGGAACTTCTCGAGGTCGCCGAGGGCCCCCGAACGCGTCAGGCCGCGCAGCCCCTTGAGCGCCTCCTGGCGCGCGTGGATCTCCCGCTCGAGGCGCTCGGCGGCGTCGTGGACGAGCTGGGTCGGATCGGCGGGCTCGGTGCGGGACTCGCTGGCCGGTAGGGTCACGGGGCTCCTCGGTACGGGACTGCCGGCCGGGCCGGGCCGTGGCCGCGAACGGGCCGTCGCGGGACTCTCCCGGGGACCCACGCGGAGCGCTCGGTCGCCCCCGCCGCAGCGCCGCGGCCACCCGGACGACCCTTCGGAGGGGGTGGTAGCGGTGGAGGGATTCGAACCCCCGACACGCGGATTATGATTCCGCTGCTCTAACCAACTGAGCTACACCGCCCGCGAAGTGGGCGCGGACTCTAGCCCTGGGGGTGCGGAGGGTCAAGTTGGGCGCCCCCGTCGCGCGGGGCTTCACGGGCGGGGGCGAGCCCGTGCGGGTTTTTCCGAGATTTCGGGGTCATCCGACCCGCGGTTTGCGTTGTTGCTCTTGAGAGGGGAACGCGGCGATCGCCGCTCCGAACCCAGGGACCCGGGGCGACCCGGGTTTCCTGGCTTGGAGGCCCGGACCGCGGGCCCCTCGACCCGAGGCCGACCGACGCTCCCCGGGGGGCAGGAGCGGCCGAGGGGGAGCCCGTTCGGGAGAGGAACGCTTGAAAGAGAAGGGGGGCGCTGGTCTGGGGGGACCGGCGCCCTCCGCCTGTCGCGCCCGGCCCGCCGACCGCTCGCCGCAGCGGTGGACCGGGCGCGGCGCCCCCCTGGGGGCGGGGCGCGCGGGCGCCCCGGGCGTTCAGTCCTCGCCGACGGGGACGCCGGCGATCGAGTCGTACGCGAGCACGCGCTCGGAGACCGCGCCGCTCGCCGGGTCGTACACCAGGCACGTGCCGTAGGGCCGCGCATAGAGGTGCAGGCTCACCCCGGGAGCCCCGTCGACCGGCCGCACCAGGTGCAAGGCGATGCCGTCGTCGATGTAGGCCGCCTGACCACACTCGAAGCGCCGCGCGGCCCGTTGCTCCAGGGGCCCCGGGCGATCCCCGGGGCGCTCGAAGAGCACCTCCTCGATCCGCCCCTCGAGGACCGCCATCCAACAACACTGGTCCATGTGGTTGTGGATCGGGCTCTCCTGGCCCGCCCCCCAGCACAGGACGAGCAGCTCGTAGGCAGCCGAGCGCCGCACCAGGTTGCGGGTGTAGCACTCCCGGCGCGGATGGGCGTAGTGCCGCCAGTCGCCGTGGGCGGCGGCGTAGGCGGCGAGCAGGGAGGCCGCACCCCGGCCGCGGGGGTCGCGGGCGAACTCCTGGTCGAGGGCCGCGCACAGGACGGCCAGCGGTCCGGGGACGGCGGGATCGACCCGCAGGTTCGATTGGCCTCCCGCGGTGCGGGCGGTGGGCGTGGGGTCGATCATCGGAGGAGCTCCGCGGGGACTCGGGCCGCCTGCCCCGCGAGGACGGCGTCGAGGGCGTCGAGCAGCTCGCGCACCCCCGCCTCGTCGCTCAGGCGGCCCAGGCTGAAGCGCAGGCTACCCCGGGCGCGTTCCTCGTCGAAGCCCATCGCCACGAGGACGTGGGAGGGCACACCCGTGGTGGCGGCGGCGCCGGCCGAGACGCTGAAGCCGGCCCCGGCCAGGGCGGCCTGCAGCGCGGCCGCGGAGTGGCCCGGGAAGTACACGTTGAGGGTGTTCGGCAGCACCGCGCCCTCGCCGTTCGGGCACGCCTGGGGACAACGCTCCTGGATCCCCCGCCAGAGCGCCAGGCGCAGGGCCTCGTAGGGCTCCTGGGGCTCGAGCGCGCCCCGTCGCCACAGCTCGAGGGCCGCGCCGAGGGCCACCGCGCCGGCCGTGTTCTCGGTGCCGCTGCGCCGACCGTCCTGCTGGCCGCAACCCACGATCAGGGGCTCGAGGGCGACCCCGTGCCGCACGAACAGGGCGCCGACGCCCTTGGGCGCGTAGACCTTGTGGGCGGAGAGCGACAGCAGATCGCAGCCGAGCTCGCGCACGTCGATCGGCAGCTTGCCGAGCACGCACACGGCGTCGGTGTGGAAGAGGATCCCGCGCGCGCGGCACGAGCGCGCGATCTCGCGCGCCGGCTGGACGACGCCGGTCTCGTTGTTCGCCAGCATCACCGACACCAGGAACGTGTCGGGCTCGATCGCCAGCTCGACGTCGCGCAGGTGCACCGAGCCCGTCGCCCGCGGCCGCACGCGGGTCACGCGCAGGCCCTGGGCCTCGAGTCGCTCGGCGGCGCGCAGCACGGACTTGTGCTCGATCGCGCTGATCACGACGTGTCCCCCGCGGCGCCCGGCGGCGGCGCCCGCCAGGGCCCAGTTGTTCGCCTCGGTCCCGCCCGAGGTGAAGGTCACCTCCGAGGGCCGGGCCCCCAGGGCCTCGGCGACCTGGGCCCGGGCCCGTTCGATCGCCGTCCGCGCCTCGAGCCCGGCGGCGTGGGAGGCGGAGGCGTTGCCGAAGGTCGTCAGCAGCGCCTCGTTGGCCGCCCGGGCGACCGTCGGGTGCACGGGAGTCGAGCCGTTGTAGTCGAAGTAGCGCCGCGTCGCGTGGCTGGGGAGGTCCATCTCGAAGCCCAGTATGCGCTCCCCCGACCCGGGTGACCGTCGCAGCCGGGGCGAAATCGCACGCCCGGGGGAAGGCCTCACAGGTCTTGGACCCCGGCCCGCGCGATCGCGAACAACACGCAGGCCGGATTCGAGGGGCCCGGCGGGCGCCCCGGATCACCCAGGGCCACGGGGGCGTGCTCGCTCCCGGGCTCGTAGCGCAGGTAGGACCCGGCCGGATGGTCTCCGCCCGCGTCCCGATACCCGCCCGAGAGGATCAGCACCTCCTCCACCCCCAGGTGGCGGTGCGCGGGGTAGCCGCGGCCGGGGTCCATGCGGATCAGGACCGCCGACTCGCCGCGCGCACCCCGGGTGGCGCCCTGCGCCGCGGAGCCGTCCGGCGGATGGAGGGGCAACCAGGCCACGCCCGGATGGCGGGTCGCGCGCCAGGGGAGGGCGTCCGGGTCACCCAGGGAGAGCTCCAGGCCGGGGATGCGCACCCCGCGAGGGTACCGGGGGCGCGGCCTCGACGCGCGGTCGGGGGTCGGCCGAGCCGGACCGCGGGGGGCCGCTTCCGGGGTGGGACCGGAAAAGCGGGTTTTTTTGTGCGTCGCCCCGCCTCGGCGCTTGCGCCCCCCGGGCGGCGGCACTACCCTCCGCTTTCCATCAAGATGTGGCCGTGCTTTGCGAGCGGCGCGGTCACTCGGGAAGCTTGATGGTGACTCCTCTCTCCCTCGGGCCGCCGATCGGATTCGTCCGGTGGGCGGCCCCCTCGTTTGGGGCCCGACCCCCGTCCGTAAGGCCTGGACTCAGGTAGCGGAGGCCGAGCTCCGGCTCACGAGGGTCCTTCGCCGCTCCAGAGCCAGCGCTCCCACTCGGTCACGGAGGCCCCCAGGTCGAAGCCCAATCGGTCGCGCAGTGCCGCGCGGGCGGCGGCCGACACCCCCCGGTCCTCGTCGGCCAGGGCTCCGACCAGCAGCGCCAGGGCCTGGGAGACCCGCGAACGCGCCAGGGTCGTGACCAACGCGCGGCGCACCGCCGGCCCCTCGCTGCGAGCGAGGGCGCGGCCCAGGTCGGCGGTCCAGGTCGTGATCCAGATCGGGTGCAGCTCCAGCGCCGTCAACGCGGCGAGCACCTGGGCGTCCTCGCCCGAGAGCAGCGCGGCGCGCGCTGCGCTGCCCTCGCCCTCCGCCCAGGTCCGTTCCTGCTCGATCCACGCTTCCCAGCGCCCGCGCTCCTCGACCGTGAAGCGGCGACCGGAGACCGACTGCAGGAGCTGGAGCGCCGCGTGCCGCACCAGCGGGTGTTCGTCCCCGAGGAACCCCGCCAGCAGCTCGGCGGCGTGGATCCCCCCGCCCGAGCCGAAGATGCGCACGCAGGCGTGGCGGCGGCTCCAGGAGGGATCGGAGAGGAAGGGCGCGAGCCAGTCGAGGGTGCGGTCCTCGACGTCGACGCGCACGTCGAAGGCCAGCTCGGCCAGGCCCGTGAGCAGCAGGTCGTCGAGCCGCTCCTCGCGGCCCAGGAGACCGGCCAGGAGCTCGAAGCCCGCGCTGCGGCGCGCCTGGACCACCGCCCGCACCAGGGGCGGCCAGTAGGCCCCGTCCAAGGCCAGGAGGCGCGCGCGCAGGTTGGCGTGCAGCGCCGGCCGGGCGACGAGCAGGTCGGTGAGCGCGGCCTCGAACGGCTCGTGCACGAAGACCCTTGCCACGTGCTCGGGGGCGATGCCCTCGAGCACGTCGATCAGGGTCGCCAAGCCCCCGGGCGTCTCGATCCGCCCGAGCACCTGGGCCAGCACGCGCCGCGAGCCGATGTCCGCCCCCGCGAGGCGCGCGCGCACCGCGGAGAGCACCCGTTCCTCGGGGAGCTGCGCCAGGGTGCGGAGCAGGATGCGCTGCTCGAGCGGCCCGAGCGGGAGCGCGTCGGCCGGGAGCGCGTCCTCGGCCTCTGGCCCGGCGAGCTCCGCCACGCGGAGTTGCCAGGCGGGGGGTTCCTCCGAGCCGAGCAGCAAGTCGAGCGCGACCGGGATCAGCTCCTCGCCGAGCCCGGCGAGCTGGCGCGCCAGGCCCTCCTCCGAGGCTCGCTCGGGGGCCTGGGCGTGGGCCAGCAGCCGCCGGCGCAGCTCGCGGAAGGCGTCGGCCTCGCGCTCCACGCCCGACTGCTGCGCGCCGGGGCCCGCCGTCGCGGCGGGCCCCCCGCAGAGGATCGTCGCCAGGGCGAGGAGCGCCAGCGGCCGGCGGACCGGGTCCGCCGGCCGACGGGCCGGGATGGGTCGCTGGTTCATGGGCGGAGGACCCCGGGCTGGGGGCTCACGGGGCGGCGATCTCGCGCCAGGAAACCACCGTGTAGCCGTCGACGGAGCCGGAGCCTTGGGTCGGCAGACCGGGCATCTCGAGTTGACCGCTGACGATGCGATCGTCGAATTCGACCACGAGCTGCGAGTGCTGGCCGTTGAAGTCGCGGTTGATGGCCACGTGGTTGCCCGCGGTCATGTTGCCGTGCACGCGCACGTTCGAGGACCCGGTGGCGTCCAGGTTCGTGTCGTAGAAGTTGTTCTCCGCGTACATGAACCCCGACATGTGGCCCAGGGTCCCGAACTCCGGGTCGCCGAAGTAGATGTTCCCCGTCGTGCCCGGGTAGGCCGAGTCCTCCATCGCGATGAAGGCCAAGCCGTCCTGCTGCGGGTCGTCGTAGAACAGGTTGTCCGAGAAGTAGATGTTGCCCTTCACGACGAAGGTGACCTTCACCGGCTGGCCGTTCGGTCCCACGACCTTGAGCGAGTAGGTCTTCTTGTTGTGCAACCAGAGGTTGCCATCGATGTAGTAGACGGCGTTGTTGCCGTTGTTGTGCAACGTCACGCGGAAGGCGTTCGAGCCGTCCTGGTTGACGTCCGTCGTGACCGTCGTGTAGGGGTCCTCGAGGAAGAAGTCGTCCTTCTGCGTGGAGTTGATCTCGCTGGCGCGGTCGCTCGGGTTCTTGCGGAAGATGTGCGCCGGGCTCGTGGACGGGAGTTGCCAGGCGCTGCCGCCGGCATCGTCGCTGCGCCAGGTCGCGCCCGCGAAGAGCGCCGCGACGTCGACGTCGGCGGTCGCCGCGTAGTTCATCCCCGCCAGGTCCGGGATCGGCTGCGTGACTCCCGTCTCGCCCTCGTCCCCCACGATCAAGCCGTTCGCGCGGATCGTGCCGTGGATCGCCGCGTCGCCGCTGCGCACCACGTGCCCGCCGCTGAAGATGTCGCCGTGGATCTGGTCGCCCTGGCTGCCCACGCCGCCGAAGGTCATGCGGTACATGGGATCACCCGACTTGTTGCCCGCGAACAGGGCGTGCGAGTAGACCCCGCCGCCCAGCGGGGCGAGCACGGCCTCGACGGCCCGCGCGCGGCCGTTCGAGCGTCCGGCGGACACGACCGTGAAGGTCCCGTCCCCGTTGTCGGTCACGTCGGCCCAGTAGGCGCCGCCGGAGAGCGCCAGGGGCGCCTCGGGCGATCCCAGGTCGGTGCTGTTGCCGCCCGCCAGACGCGCCAGGGTCTCGTTCAGCGCCGACTCGGCGAGGTACAGCGCGCGCACGTCGTCCTGCACCGAATGGCGCTCGTTGTGCTGGGCGACGCCCAGGCGCATGACGACGCCCGAGAGCCCCAGCAGGACCGCGATGGTGAGGAGGGCCGCGACGAGCACCCCTCCTCGCTCGCCCCGACTTGCCCGTAGATGGTTGTTCCTGCCCGCTTGCATGGTGCTAGTTCCTCGATGTCACGGAAGTGGTCGCCGTGGCGGTGAGGATCCTGCCCTCGCCGTCCGGCCGCTGGAGGGTGAGCTGGATCGTGAGCACGTCGCCCTGGAAGGAGAACGACAGGCCGGCCTCGTCGATCAGGCCGTTGGCGTTGTCGTCCGCTCCCGAGGCCTGCTCGCCGGCGGCGAGCGGCGCGACCCACGAAGTCCAGACGAACGTCCGTTCGTCCGGTTGTCCGACGTCGTCGACCCACACGACGCGCCCGTCGTCGACCACGCCGTTGCCGTCGTCGTCGAGGCCGTTCACCGGGTCGTTGGGCGAGACCGCGCGCGCGATGCGGCGCAGGGGCCCGAACTGGGGCGCTCCGCCCGCGAAGCCTTCCAGGCGGCGGTACTCGAGCAAGCCTGAACTCGCGGGGGCCTGCGGACGCGGGAAGAAGCTCGCGTTCTCGGCCGCCAGCAGCTCCTGCGCGATGCGGTCGACGATGCGTTGGGTGCGCGCCTGGAGTTCGCCCGCGCTCATGCCGGTGCGCGCGCTGCCCGAGGCGCGCATCAGGCTGGTCGAGAAGGCCCCCAGGATCAGGGCCAGGATCCCGACCGTGATCAGGCTCTCGAGCAGCGTGAAGCCGGCGCGCGCGCGCCGCGCCGCGATCCGTTGGCTGCGGACCATGGTCAACGGCCCCCCAGGAAGGTCTCGACCGCCAGCTCGCGCTCGCCCGACACCCCGCGCCAGCGCAGGCGCACGCGCACGGGCAGCAGGCGGTACGCGCCGGACAGGTTGGTCGCGCCGACGACGCCGTCGCCGTCGAGATCGCGCGGCATGCCCAGGGCCGGATCGTCGACGTCCTCGCGCAGCTCCACCGAGGTGCCGGGGCCCGCGACCACCGGGAAGAGGTACTCGCCCACGAACCCGTCCGGGTCCCCGTTCCAGGGCGTCAGCCCCGGCACGGCGAAGTCCTTCCCCGGGGCGCTCCCCGGCGCCCCCGGATCGTCGCCGGGGTCGGTGTTGAAGCGCGCGAAGACCTGCGCGAAGGGTTCGGCCTGGAGCACCTCGATCGCCTGGCGCGCGGCGGAGAGGGCCAGGGCCGTCTCGCGGTTCGCCTGGTTGAGGCGCGTGGCGGCCACGAGCACCCCCGAGAGCCCGCCGATGGCCAGGATCAGCAGCACGACGGCCACCGCCAACTCGAGCAAGGAGAAGCCACCCCTTGCTCGCCGAGGGCTCCCCGTCCGTCGAACCTTCTGCCCCATGTGTCGCTCCCGTCGGCGGCGCCCCGCGCCCGGTCCCCCATCGCCCCGACGATCCCGGCGGGACCGACCCGGATGCGACTTCCTAATGCCGGGGGAGTTTCGGCCCGGGCCGGGCTGGATCTTGAGGGGCACGCCCAGGATGGGGACGGTCCCCGGCCAGCAGCTCGCGGGCCAGGCCGTAGCGCAGGCCCTTGCCGCTGACGCGCGCCGAACGCGCCCCCAGGCGCTCCAGGGCCGCCGCCACGCACAGCAGGCCCGCGGGCAGGATCGCGGCCCGCTCGGCCTCGATCGGTAGGGCCAGGCGCGCCTGGGGCGCGAGCCGCGTCAGCCGCAGCGCCTGTTCGCGGGCCGCGGAGGCCGGGAGCGCGAGCCCCTCGGCCGCGCGGTGGTCGAACCTCGGCCGATCCAGGACGAGACAGCCCAGGTTGAGCGCAGTGCCCCCGAGCACGCAGACCTCGGCCCCCGCCGCGGCGGCGAGGCCGGCGGGAAAGGCACGGAACGTCTCGGCGAGCTCGGCCCCGAGGTCCGCCAGCGCCCGCTCGCGCTGGGCGCGCGTCCGGGCCCCGAGGGCGAACCGTTCGGAGAGCACGACCGCGCCGACGGGGACCGAGAGGCGCAGCGCGCCACCCTCCCCCACGAGCTCCGTGCTGCCCCCACCGACGTCGATCACGGGCGTGTGCGCGCCGGCGCCTTCCGCCACGACGGCCGCGTACCCCAGCCGCGCCTCCTCCTGCTCGGACAACACCTCGACCTCGAGACCGAGCTCGCGCCGCGCGCGCTCGAGGAAACGCGCCGCGTCCGACGCGCGCCGCAGCACCGCGGTGCCGACGGCCCGCGTGCGCGCGCGCGCGACGCCCCAGCGCTCGAGGGCGGCCGCGAACCGGCGCAGGGCCGCGAGGCCGCGCTCGAGCGCGGCCCCGTCGAGCCGCCCCGTGCGGGCGAGACCCTCGCCGAGCCGCGCGCTCACGCTCTCCTCCGCCAGCACCTCGAGCGCGCCGTCCGGGCCGGCGCGCGCCACGAGCAACAACAACGTGTTGGTGCCGACGTCGATCGCCCCCACCGGGGCGCCGCAGGTCTCGGGGGCGGCCATGGAACGAGTCGCTCGCCCTAACCGCGCTCGAGCGCGACCGTGAGCCGCTGCGAATCCTGCTCGCGCACCTCGAGGCGGCGGCCGTGGGTGGCGAATCCCCGACCCTCGACGCTGAGCCTCCAGGTCGCCCGCGGCGCGAGCACCTCGTAGCGCCCGCGTTGCGTCTCCGCCAAACGGATCGGTTCGGCGCCCTCGCGCCCGCCCTCGGCGGCGGACAGGGGTCGCAGGAGCACCCGCGCGCCGCCCACCGGCCGGCCGTCGGGATCGCGCACCTCGATCCGCAGGGCCGTACCCGGCTCGAAGCGCAGGGTGCCCAGGTCGAGGCGCGCTCCGGCCGGGAGCTCGAGCGGCCCGGTCGCGATCGGCACGCAACCGCTGGCCGCGAGCACGAGCCGGTGCACGCCGGGGGAGAGCCCCTCGACGCGGAACCGCCCATCGTCGTAGTCGACCAGCGCCCCGCGCACGCCGCGCACCTCGAAGCCCGTCGGCGCCGCGCGGCTGGCGAGCAACTCGACGCGCCCGCTCACCGTCGCGGGCTTGGGCCCGTCCTCGCGCACCAAGCGCAGGCTGACCTCGGCCGCGGCGGGGACGGAGACCGCGAGCGGCGCTCCGGGGGCCACGTGGCCCTCGGCGTAGGGCCGCAGCTCGTACTCGCCCACCTCGAGCTCGGTGAGTTGGAATCGGCCGTAGGTGTCCGCGCGCGCGTAGCGCCGCTCGCGGCCGTCGCCGACCAGCACGATCCCCGGTCCCGCGACGCGATCCGCGCGCACGCCGGCCCAGGGCACGGCGAGGCCGTGTTCGTCGAGGATCTCGCCCGCGAGCCGCAGCGTGCCCTCGAGCACGATGCGCAGGTCCTCGCGCGAGGCATCGAGGGTCAGGGTCTCCGACGTCGCGCGCGCGTCGGCGTGCCGTACGCCGAGGCGGTACTCGCCCGGCGGCAAGGACTCGAAGACGAAGCGCCCCGCGGGATCGCTGTGCGCGTTCAGGGGTCCGCTGCGGCGTCGGCCCGGAATGCGCGGCACGAGCTCGACCCGCGCGCCCACCAGGGGCTGCCCGTCGGCGAGGGACACTTCCCCCGCCAGGCGCAGCCCGGGGATCAGCACGAGCTCGATCCCGACCAGGTCCTGGCCCGCGACGAGCTGCAGGCCGGTCTCGAGCCCCACGCGGCCGTCGCGCGCGTCGGCGGGCACGGCCACGAGCACCGCGCCCCCGCTGGAGGGCAGGTCGTCGAAGCGGAAGCGCCCCGCGGCGTCCGCGCGCACGCGCGCGGCCTCGCCCCAGCGGCCGACGCGCGGCCGCTCGAGCCCAGCCAGCAGGCCGGGCACCGAATTGCCCCAGGCGAGCTCGACCCACGCCTCGGCCTGCGGCGCGCCGTCCTCGGCCAACACGCGCCCCTCCAGCGTCGCCGGCGCGCTGACGCGGAAGGTGCGCTCGACGTCCTCGTCGGAGCGCGCCAACACGACGCTCTCCCGACGCCGCTCGCCCCACGGGGCGCGCAGCTCGACGCGGTTGGTGCCGGCGGAGAGCCCCTGCAGCACGAAGCGCCCGTCGGGGCCGCTGACGGCTTCGCGCCGGCTCGCGGCGCGGGCCGACGAACCGAGCCCCGGCCGATCGTTCTCGAGCGCCACCCGCGCGCCCTCGACCGGACGGTCGGCGCGATCGAGCACCAGGCCCGCGAGCCGCCCGGAGCGCGGCAGCTCGAGGCGCAGGTCGCTGCGCTCGCCCGCGGCCAGGGCCGCGGTCGCGGTCGCCAGCGCATGGCCCGGCGCCTCGGCCGCCACGAGGTACTCCCCCGCCGCGAGGCCCGTGAACCGGAACACTCCCCCCGCGTCGACCGCGGCGCGCGCGAGCTCGTTGCTCGTGTCGCCGCGGCCCGTGCGGCGGTAGAGGCGCACGCTGGGCGCGCCCTCGCCGACCGTGGGCGGTCCGCTGACAAGTCCCTCGATGCGCGCCTCGGTCACCAGGCGCAGCTCGAGCGCCTCGGCCCGCTCCCCATCCCCGTCCCCGGCGTCGGGCGCGACGCCCACGCGCGGCAGGAACGCCGTGACGTAGCCTTCGGCGCGCACCTCGAGCGCGGGCTCGGTGGGTTCGACCCAGTTGAGCTCGAAGGAACCGTCCGCCGCGCTCGCCGCGCTCGCCCGGGCGCGGCCCGCGGCGAGCAGGATCTCCGCGCCCTCGATCGGTCGGCCGCCGTCGCGCGCGAGCACGCGGCCGGACACACGGCGCGGCTCGGGCTGGGTCGACGCCTGGGTGCGCGCCACCCGGGCCTGCGCCGCCGGCTCGGGCGCCCACTCCCGATCCGAGGTCCCGGGGACCGGAGCGGACGGGGAGGGCGCGGCGTCGATCGCCGGGGGTCGCGACACGGCCCCGCGCGCCGCGACCGCGGCCGCGCCGGGGGCCGGCCCCGGTCGACCGACGGGTTGCCAGGCGAGCCAGGCGCACAGGGCCACCAGACCCAACGCGACGGACGCGAGCCACTTGGAACGAGCTCCGGGGCTGGACGGGGACACGGCCCCTAGCTTGCCCGCTCGGGCCCGCGCGCGCATCCCGGGACCCGGGCCGGCGCGCCCGGGGGAAGCACCGGTCGGCTCGGGGCGCTCACAGCGAGACCGCCAGGGGCTCGGGGAA
This sequence comes from uncultured Planctomycetaceae bacterium, assembly GCA_964394665.1. Classification (GTDB taxonomy): domain Bacteria; phylum Planctomycetota; class UBA1135; order UBA1135; genus CAYMYN01. The sequence continues at coordinate 14,700 of CAYMYN010000018.1, read as the reverse complement.
CGCGCCCAGGCATTCCCCGTCGGGGGTGAAGACCTGCACCCGCTCGCCATCGCGATCGAGGGCGAAGATGCGCGGCGCGCGGCCCTCGGCGGAGCGCTCGACGGCGACGTCGCTCGGCTCCTGCACCCGACCCTCGCCCTCCCCGGCGGTCGCGAGCACCTCCAGGGTGCGACCGGCGGCGTCGATCACGAGCAAGCTCGACTCGGCGCCGCCCAGGCACAGGGCGTAGCGTCCATCGCCGAGGGCGGCCAACGCGCGCGGCTCGCCCGCGCGCCGGCCCGCGGCGGGCTCGAAGGCGTAGTGGAACTCGCCGCCGCGAAACACCTGCACGCGCCGCGCGCGCCGCTCGCAGACCAGGAGCGACTCGCCCTCCGCCGCCAGGTCGCAGATGTCGCCGTAGCGCCCGAGCGGATCGCCGAGCGGTCGCAGGGAGCGGCTGGCGCCGGTGGCGGGCTCCAGCAGGTGCAGGGCGTGCCGGCGACGGCCGGCGGAGGCCACGACGAGCACCTGCTCGCGTTCGCTGCCCAGGCTCAGGACGTCGCTCGGCGCGCCGAGTTCGCCGCAGCGATCGGCCAGCGCTCCCCCGGGCTCGCCGACGACGGCCAACTCCCGCCCGAAGAGCGTGAACGCGCGCAGCCGCCGCGCCGCGCCGTCAGCGACCCACAGGCGATGGTCCTCGTCGAGGGCCAACCCGTCGACCGACGAGCGCCCGCGGATCGCATCGCGGAACGCGAAGCCGGCCGCCAACCGGCGACCCTCGAGGTCGAAGGCGCGCACGTGCGCCGTGAGCGCGTGGCTCCCGACGTACAACACGCCAGCGCAGAGATGCAGGCTGCCTTGCACGGATCTCCCTCGGGGCGAAGACCCTAGGCCAGGCCCTGCGGAGCGGCAACCCCGGCGCGCACCAGGCGCGCCAGCACCACCTCGGGTGGAGCGCCCACGCGCAGGGGCACGCCGATGACGCCCAGGCCGTTCGAGACGAGCAGGGTGCAGCCGGGGAGCTCGATGCGCGAGCCGGGGTGCGCGGGCCCCAGGCGCCGCACGAGCGGCAGGTCGATCTGTCCGCCGTGGGTGTGGCCCGAGAGCACCAGGCGCGCCCCGACGCGGGCCAGCGTGCGCGCGCCGTGGGGGTTGTGGCACAGGTGCACCTCGACGTCGCCGGGCCGCACGCCGGCCCGCGCGCGCTCGAGGTCGACGGCGCGCGCTTCCTCGAGGTCCTCGAGTCCTACCAGCGCCAACGCCGGGCCGCCCGGATCGGCGGGCAGGACGAGGCGCTCGCAGGCGTCGCGCAGGAAACGCACGCCGTGCTCGGCATAGGCCGCGACGATGTTCGCCTCCGCGCGGCGCCGGTAGTCGTGGTTGCCGAAGACCGCGAACGTGCCGCGCCGCGGGCGCAGGCGGCCCAGGGCCTCGGCCAGGGGCAGGGCCTCGCGCCAATCGTGGGTGATGTAGTCCCCGGTCAGGGCGCACACGTCCGGCTCGAGGGCGTTGACCGCTTCGATCACCGCGTCGAGGTCGCCGCGGCCGAGGAACCGTCCGCCATGGAAGTCGGAGAGCTGCGCGATGCACAGGCCCTCGAGGGCCGTCGGAAGACCCTCGATCGCGACCTCCTCGCGGCGCACGCGGAAGCGGCCGGGGGCGAGGAACGCGCGCCGGTAGAACGCGCGCCCACCGACCAGCGCCAGGCCGCGCTCGAGCGCGCCGAACAGCGCCAGGCGCGCGCGGCTGTGACGCCGCGGCGCGACGCGCGGCGAGGGTTGGAACGAGGCGTCGGGCACGGAACACAGGGAGCGGGCGCGCACCACCCTATCCGCCCGCCGCGGGACGTGGACCCATCGGGCGGGCTCAGCGCGTGAGGCGCACGGACTCGCCGGCGGCCAACACCCGCGCACCCAGGGGCCCGGTGTACTCGATCTTGCCGGAGCTGCAGGAGAGCTCCAGGCCCTCGCGCACCAGGCTCACCCGCCCCGCGCCGCCCTCGAAGTCGGCGATGCCGATCCAGGTCACGACGCTGGCGCGACCCTCGACCGACAGCCCGCCGGCCCGCAGGCGCACGCGCAGGGGCTCGGGGGCCTCGGCCTGCACGCTGCTCCAGGGGTCCTGCACCAGCCGCGCGCCGGGCGCGAGCAAGGTGGCCGAGCCGCCCTCGCGCGTGTGGCACCAGATGCCGCGGCCGAGGTTCGGCGGGCGCTCGTAGGAGGCGTAGGGGCGCTCGGCGACCGTGACCTCACCGCGGGCCGACTCCACCACGATGCGCGGCGCCCGCTTGCCCACGCCCGCGACCTGCAGGAAGAGCCACACGAAGAGCGCCGGGAGCACCAGCGTGCGCAGGCGCAGGCGCCGGCGGCGCGCCGCGCGGCCGCGGGCCTCCGCGGGAGCGGCCGGGCTGGGGCGCACGTCGACCCGTTCGGCCCTCCGCTCGGCGGCCGGGACGATCGACGCCGGCGACGCGGGCTGGGGTTCGCGGCCCGCCGGGGGCCCGCCGCGCAGACCGCGAGCGCGCCGCGCCTGGCCCTCGATCGAACGGCGGTACTCGCCGGCGCAGGCCGGGCAACGCACCAGGTGCGCGCGCAGCTCGCTCGCCCGCGCGGCCCCCAGCTCGCCCTGGGCGTAGGCCGCCAGGGCCGGGCGCTGCTCGGCGCAGGCCGCGGCCTCGGGGCCGCCGTCCGGGGTGTGTGCGCGGGGACGGTCCATGCGGGCTCGGGATCCGGGCGGCGGAGCTCCCCAGCGGCCATCGACCGGCGGGCAGCGGGGCTTGATCCCCCCGGCTCGACGCGTGCCGGGCCTGGGACGGGCCCGGGCTCACGCCAGGCGCTGTCGGGCGCACTCGATGCGGGCCAGGGTCGAGACGGGCCCGAGCAGGGCCATGACGTCGAACAGGTCGGGGCCGCCGGCCTTGCCCGAGAGCGCGCAACGCAGGGGTTGGAAGAGCTGGGGCAGCTTCTGGCCGCGCTCGCCCAGCCAGGCGCGGGTCGCCTCGCGCAGCTCGGGCGGCGTGTCGGTCTCGAGGCGCGGCGCGAGCCAGGCGCGATAGGCCTCGAGGGTCGCGCTGCGTTCGGGGTGCTTGCGCGCGCCCGCCTCGGCCGCCTCCTCGTAGACGACCGCGTCGTCCGGGGCGAACAGGTAGTCGATGCGCGGGGGCAGGTCGGCGTAGAGCGTGATGCGCTCCTGCTCGCTCGCCACCACGCGCCGGAACCAGTCCGCGCGGCGCTCGAGCTGCGCCGCGTCCGCCAGGCCGGCCGCCACCACGAAGGGCGCGCAGCGTTCGGCGAGGTGCGCCGGCGTGTCGGCCCGCACGTACTCGCCGGCCAGCCAGCGGAACTTGTCGATGTCGAAGATCGAGCCCGCCTTGCCCACGTCGCGGACGTCGAAGCTCGCCACGAGCTGGGAGACGTCGAAGACCTCGGTCGCCCCGTCCAAGGCCCAACCCTGCAGGGCCAGGAAGTTGACCGTGGCCTCGGGCGGATAGCCCTGGTCGCGGTAGGCGAGCACCGACGTGTCGCCGGTGCGCTTGCTGAGCTTCTTGCGGTCCGTGCCCAGCATCAGCGGCAGGTGCCCGAACTCGGGCGCCACCAGGCCCAGGGCCTGATAGAGGAGCACCTGCTTGGGGGTGTTGACCAGGTGCTCCTCGCCGCGGAAGACGTGGCTGATCGCCATGTCCGCGTCGTCGCACACGCAGGTGAAGTTGTAGGTCGGCAGACCGTCGCTGCGCACCATCACCCAGTCGTCGACCTCGGCGTTGTCGAAGGTCACGTCGCCGCGCACGTGGTCCACGAAACGCGTCACGCCGGGGGGCACGCGGAAGCGCACCGCGTGCACCTCGCCGGCGGCGGCGCGCGCGGCGGCCTCGGCGGCGTCGAGCGCCCGGCAGCGCTCGTCGTAGCGCGGGCTCTCCTTGCGCGCGAGTTGCTGGGCGCGCAGGGCCTCGATGCGCTCGGGATCGCAGAAGCAGCGGTAGGCGTCGCCCTGGGCGATCAGGCGCTCGGCGTACGCCAGGTGCCGCGCCAGGCGCTCGGACTGGAAGTAGGGCGCGTGCGGCCCGCCCACGCCGGGGCCCTCGTCCCAGTCGAGCCCCAGCCAGCGCAGGGCCTCCAGGATCGACTCCAGGGAGGCCTGGGTGGAGCGCGCCCGGTCGGTGTCCTCGATGCGCAGCACGAAGGCCCCCCCGTGGCGGCGGGCGTAGGCCCAGTTGAAGAGCGCCGTGCGCGCCCCGCCGATGTGCAGGTCGCCGGTGGGGCTGGGCGCGTAGCGCAGGCGGGGGGCACTCATCGGGGTTCCGCGGGGATCGGAGGGGCGGGAGGATACGCAGGCGCCGCGCGGGGGGCAACGCGGGCCGCGGGGCGTGCACTCGGCGCGCGGAACCCTACAGTCCGCCCATGGCCGACAGATCGACCCCCCTCCCGCTCGACGTCTTGCGTCGGGCCCCCAAGGTCTCCCTCCACGACCACCTCGACGGCGGCCTGCGGCCCGCGACGGTGCTCGAGCTGGCTGCGAGCAGCGGCTACGCCGAGCTCCCCGAGGACGAGCCCGAGGCCCTCGGCCGCTGGTTCCAGGCCGGCGCGGCGCGCGGCAGCCTGCCCCTGTACCTCGAGGGCTTCCGCCACACCATCGCCCTGATGCAGAGCGCCCAGACCCTCGAGCGCGTGGCCCACGAGTACGTCGAGGACCTGGCGCGGGACGGCGTGGTCTACGGCGAGGTGCGCTTCGCGCCCCACTTCCACACCGCCGGCGGGCTCGGCCTCGACGGGGTCATGACCGCCGTGCTGCGCGGGCTCGAGCGCGGCCAGCGCGACTTCGGCGTCGGCACGGGGCTGATCGTGTGCGCCATGCGCAACTTCGACGCGGAGCACTCGATGCAGATGGCCGAGCTGGCCGTCAGCTACCGCACGCGCGGCTGCGTCGGCTTCGACCTGGCGGGCGAGGAGGCCGGCCACCCGGCCAACCACCACCTGGCCGCGTTCCAGTTCGCCAAGCGCCAGAACTTCGCCATCACCATCCACGCCGGCGAGAGCTTCGGCCCCGAGAGCATCTGGCAGGCCCTGCAGTACTGCGGCGCGCACCGCATCGGCCACGGCGTGCGCCTGATCGAGGACATGGTGCTGCACGAGGGCCGGGTGATCCGGCTCGGCTCGCTGGCTCAGTACGTGCTCGACCACCGCATCCCGCTCGAGATCTGCCTGTCGAGCAACGTGCACACAGGCGCCGTGCCTTCCCTCGCCGAGCACCCCTTCCCGCACTTCCTGCGCGAGGGGTTCCGCCTCACGCTCAACCCCGACAACCGGCTCATGAGCGGTACGGACATGACGCGCGAGTTCCAGCTCGCCCATCAGAGCTACGGGTTGGACCTCGACCAGCTCGAGAAGCTCGCCATCAACGGCATGAAGTCGGCCTTCATCCCCTACAAGCCGCGCTGCGCCCACATCTTCGAGCGCATCAAGCCCGGCTACGCGATGCTGCGCAGGGAGCTCGGGCTGCCCGAACCCAAACGCTTCGGCCCCTTCTCCTGAGGTCGGCGCGATGACGCTCGAGCGCTGCCCGCGCGACCCCCTGGCCTTCGCCGGCCGGGTCGAGACCCCGGTGCACGACAGCCTCGCGCTGGCCGGGAACCCCCTCGGTGATCCGACCCGGCGCGAGGTGCCCGTCTACCTGCCGCCCGGTCACGACGCCCCGGGCGCGCGCTTCCCGTTGGTCGTGGTGCTCGCCGGCTTCACCGGCCGCGGCCAGGGGTTTCTCGAGACCCACCCCTGGAAGCGGGGCGTCGTGGCGCGCTTCGACCGCGCCGTGGCGCGCGGCGAGTGCCCGCCCGCGATCCTGGTCCTGCCCGATTGCTTCACGCGCCTGGGCGGCAGCCAGTACGTCAACAGCGGCGCCGTCGGCCGCTACGAGGACTACGTCGCCGACGAGCTCGTGCCCTTCGTCGAGGCGCGCTACCCCGTGCTGCCCGGCCGGCGCGCCGTGGTGGGCAAGTCCTCGGGTGGGTTCGGCGCCCTGCACCTCACCCTGCGCCGCCCCGGCCTGTTCGCGGCCGCGGCCTCGATCAGCGGCGACTGCGCCTTCGAGTACGCCTACGCCAGCGAGTTCCTGGCCGCCGCGCGGGGCCTGCTCGCCCACGGCTCCGACCCCGCCGCCTTCCTGCGCGCCTTCGACGAGCGCCCCGAGCTGGCGGGCGACGGGCACGCGGTCCTGAACCTGCTCGCCATGTCCGCCTGCTACTCGCCGTCCCCCGGCACGGCGCTGGGCTTCGAGCTGCCGATCGATCCCACGACCGGCGAGCGCATCGGAGAGGTCTGGGAGCGCTGGCTGGCCTTCGACCCCCTGCGGCGCGTCGCGGGCGAGGGCGCGGCCTGGCGCGCGCTCGAGCTCCTGCACCTCGAGGCCGGCCGCAAGGACGAGTTCCACCTGCAGTTCGCCCTGCGCCTCCTGGTGCGCGAGCTCGAGCGCCACGGCATCCCCCACCGTCACGTCGAGTTCGAGGGCGGCCACTTCGGCCTCGACGAACGCTACCTCTGCATCTTGCCGACGTTGATCGAGACCCTGCGGGCCAGCGCCTGAGGCGCGCGCCGGCGGACGTCAGGGATGGCTCGCCTCGACCGTGGTGGCGATGCCGCCGCGCACGTTGAACTCGCCCAGCACCGTCAGGCGCCGCGGGGCGAGCGCCGCGACCAGGTCGTCGAGGATGCGGTTGGTGACCGCCTCGTGGAAGCTGCCCTCGTCGCGGAAGGACCACAGGTAGAGCTTGAGGCTCTTGAGCTCGACGCACAGCTCGTCGGGCACGTAGCGGATGACGATCGTGGCGAAGTCCGGCTGGCCGGTCAGCGGGCAGACGCAGGTGAACTCCGGGCACTCGAAGCGCACCTCGTAGTCGCGGCCGGGGGCGGGGTTCGGGAAGGTCGCGAGCTCGCGCGCGGGTCGGGTCGACATCGCGCAGAGGTTACAGCCGCCCGCTGGAGCGCGCGACGGCGCGGCCGGCGGCGCGGTGCTCGAGGGACCAACGCAGCTCGCCCCCCGAACGGCGCAGGCGCTCCACGATCGGCAGGACATCCTCGGCCACGAGCTCGCCGCGGGCGTCGAGGTAGGCGCGCAGCTCCACGCGCCGCAGGGTCGCGGGGTCGAACAGGGTCAGCACGAAGCTCTGGTCGTCCACGAGCGGCGCGGGCGCGTCGGCGGCCAGGGAGAAGACCCAATCGGCGCCGCGCGGCACGGGTCGCTCGGCGCCCTGGAGCGGCGGCAGGTCGCGCACGAGGCGCGCCTCGCGGGGCTCGGCCACGCCGCCCTCGAGCCAGATCTGGTTCACCGCTCCGCCGAGCAACCAGGCGAGCGAACGGTCGAGGTCGAAGACCGCCGCGCGCCCCTCGAGACCCACCACCCAGGTGCCCTGCAGGCCCACGGGGAGCCGCGGATCCCCGCCCGCGCGCCAGCGCATCAGGGGCGGCAACACCGCCGGGCGATCGGGGGGCGGCAGCGCGACCAGAGCGCCGGCCTCGAAGGGATCGAGCGCGAGGGGCGGTGAGGCGCCCTCTCCGCCCCAGCTCCGGGTCCCTCCGTCCCCGCCCTCCCGCGGCACCTCGAGCACGACGCGTTCGTTCTCGGAGCGTTCGAGGCCGAAGGCCACGAGCGGAACGTCGACGACGAGCCCCGCCGCGCGGCGTGCGCGGCCCTCGGGTTGGCGCAGGAGCTCGAGCAGGGCCGCGCTCGAGAGGCCGCGCAGCTCGATCCCGGGCCGCGGCGCGCGCTCCCCCACCAGGGCCGGGTGCACGAGCCAGCCCAGCTCGGGATTCACCGAGAGGTGCGCGCGCACCAGCGCCGGCGGTTCCACGACCAGGAACGAACGGGCCTCGGGGAAACGCTCCAGGGCGACCAGCAGCTCCTGCTGCAGGCGCCGCGCGGGACGGCCCGCGCGGTTGAGGCAATCGGCCTCGGCCCGCGCGAGCAGGCCCAGGCCCAGGACCAGCAGCGCGGGGATCGCCACGCGCCGCCGACCCGAGACCGCCGTGGCGGCCACCGCCAGACCGGCGGCCATCCACGCCGCGCCGGGCAACAACTGCCGCCCGTGGGTCCAGTCGTTGGGCGTCACGCGCAGGTCCGCGGCCGGGAGCTGCATCCACACCACCCCCACGAACCAGGCGACCAGCACCGTGCCCCACAGGCGCGGCGCGGCGCGGGCCGCGGTCAGCGCGGGCTGCAGCACGAGCATCAGCAACAGCCCGAGGGCGACGAAGTCGAACAGACCCGTGCCGCGGGCGTTGATCGGGAAGAGCAGCAGGCCCAGGCGCTCCAGCACCAGGGCCGCCGCGCCGGGGAGGTCGCGCCAGTCGTCGAACAGCGCCAGGCCCCCCAGCAGACGCCGCGGCCCGGGGGCGAGCCCGAGCGCGTTCGCCGCCAGCGTCCCCAGGAGCGAGAGCGCGCCGAAGAGCACGAGGGTCGTGAGGGCCGTGCGCTGGCGCAGGGCGCTCGGCCGCGCGCGCCGCGCCGAGGCCCACTCCGCCGCGGCC
>CAYMYN010000018.1:0-6198 GCA_964394665.1 uncultured Planctomycetaceae bacterium | reverse complement strand
GTGGCGGTGCCCGCCCGCACCCCGGCGCCGGCGGGTCCGGCGGCCGCCGCTCCGCCCAGTTACGCCGCCTCGCCCAGTTACGCTGCTCCGGCCGCGGTCGCCCTCGCCATGACCGCCCCAGAGGCGCCGCGGCCAGGGGCGGCGCCGCGAGCAGCGCGTGTTCGGAGGCCAGGCCCGCCAGGAGCAGCGCGACGCCGGCCCCCATCACCAGCCGCGGACGACGCTCCTGCCGACCGGCGAGGAAGGCCGCGCTGGCGCCCAGGGCGAGCGCCAGCGCGAGCAGGTCTCCGCGCGCCGCCGCGGACGCCACCGCCGCGGGCGCGAGCGGATGCAGCGCGAGCAGGAAGGTGGCCGCGATGCCCGCGGCCTGGGCGTGCTCGGCGCTCGACCAGGGCTCGAGCAAGCGCCGCACGAAGCGGCCCAGGAAGAACGAGGCCACGAGCAGCAGGGCCAGGTTCTCGAGGCGCAGCAGGCCCAGGGCGCCCTCCTCGAAGGGGCCCGAGCCGCGCGCCAGGCGGCTGGTCAGCACCAACGACGCCGCGCCCAACGGCCCGGGATCCTGCGCCAGGACGCGGCGCAGGGCCGGCAGCGATCCGTGCTCGGCGGGCTCCGGGACGTGCGTCTCGCCCGCGCCGCGCCCGCGCAGGGCGTCGTCGAGCTCCGCCACCGCCGCGAGCACCCGCGGCTCGTCGCCCACGGGCATCGCGCTGCGCAGGGGCGCGTGGACCAGGGCGACCAGGCCCAGGAGCAGGAGGATCCAGGGAACCCCACGGGCGCCGCTCGTCATGGCGCAGATGGTAGGGGCTCGCCCGCGCGCCACCAATCGCGGGCCGCGCCCCGCCGCGGTAGGGGCTCTGTCGACGGGCTGCTAGGCTCTGGCGCCGCGCGCCGTGCCTAGCTCGTCCCACCCCGTTCCCCCCGTGCTCGAACGCCGGCGTCTCCTGCTCGCGATCCTCCTGGCGCTGGTGCCCTTTGCGCTCCTCGCCTGGCGCTTCGACTTCGTCAGCGACGACGCCTACATCTCGTTCCGCTACAGCCGTCACCTGGCCGCGGGGCATGGGCTGGTGTTCAACCTGGGCCGGCCGCCGGTGGAGGGGTTCTCGAACTTCCTCTGGACGGTGTACCTGGCCCTGTTCGAACGCGCGGGGCTCGACGTCACCCTGGGCGCGCGGCTGACCTCCGCCCTGTGCGGAGCGCTGCTCGTCGCCGCCACCACGACCGTCGCGGTGCGCCGCCTGGGGCTGGGGTTCGGGGGCGCCCTGGCGAGCGGGCTGTTCCTGGGGCTCTCGCCGGCCATGGGCCTGTGGGCCACCAGCGGGCTCGAGACGATGCCCGCGGCGCTGGCGATCTTCGGCACCTACGCGCTGCTGCTCTCCGACCCCGCCCGGCCACGGATCGCGGCCGCGGCCCTGTGCGCGATCGGCGCGGTGCTGGTGCGCGCCGACGGGTTGGGCTTCGTCGGGCTGGTGCTCGCCGCGGGTGCGCTGCTGTGGCTGCGCGAGGGTCGGCCGAGGAGCCTGCTGCGCGCGCTGCTCGCCGTCGGCGCGGCGGCCGTCGGCGCCTACCTCGCCCTGACCCTGTGGCGCCATCACTACTACGGCGAGTGGGTGCCGAACACGGCCAAGGTCAAGGCCGGGTTCTCGCCCTGGCGCCTCGAGCGCGGGCTCTACTACGTGGCGACCTTCGCCCTGGTGCTGCCGGCCCTGGCGCTGACCCTGCTCCTGGCGCTGCGGCGCTGGCCGGCGGGCACCGCGCGCGTGTGGTTGCCGGCCCTCGTGCTGGTCGTCGGCAACCTGGCCTACGCCGTGTGGGTCGGCGGCGACTTCATGCCCTTCGGGCGCTTCCTCCTGCCGCTCGTGCCCTTCGCCGCGTTGCTCTTCGCGGGTGTGTGGCGCGCGCTGGGCGGCGAGGCCCGTCCGCGACCACGTCGAACCGCGAGCGCCTTCGCGATCCTGGCCGCGCTCCAGCTCGGCCTGGCGGCCTTCGACCTCAACCCGCTGCCCGAGAGCTTGCGCCGCCGGCCCCACTTCCGCGCCGATCGGCCCTGGCAGAGCGAGGTCGAACGCTGGCGCGACATGAACCGCAACGTCGAGGCCTGGAAGCTGTGGGGCCGCGCGCTCGCTCTGCACACCCAACCCGGCGAGTCGATCGTGCTGGGTGGCATCGGCGCGGTGGGGTACTTCAGCGAGCTCGTGATCCTCGATCTCTACGGCCTGGTGACGCCCGAGGTGCTGGAGCACGCCGCGCCGCGCCCACACGCCTCCCCGGGCCACGACCGGCGGGCGGACTCGGCCGTGTTCCTACCCCTCGAGCCCACCTACGCGGGCGCGGTCGTGGCCCTCGAGCGCCCGCTGGCCGAGGGCGAGGCCCTGCCCGGGTGGGCCTTCGCCCACGCCGCCGACATCCCGCGCCTGGTGCGCGCCCAGGGCCTCGAGGACCGCGTGCGCATCGAGCGTCGCCCCCTGCCCGAGGCCGGCTTCCCGCCCCACTCCGCCCTCTACCTCCTGCGCTTCGAGCGCTGGGACTGAACGCCCGCCGATCCCCCCGGAACCGCCATGAACGAAGCCTTTCTCCCGCTGTGCCGCGCCGCGCAGGGCATCGACCTGTCCGACCCCGCCGCCGCCTGCGCCGCGCTCACCGCGCGCCTCGATCCGCGCGGCCCCCAGGGTCGCGCGTTGGCCGCCGAGCTCGCGCGCCTCTACGCCGAGGGCGAGATCGCGACCCGCGGCGAGCTGCCCGTGAAGTGGAGCCGAGTCGCCAAGGCGGGCCCCGAGACCCTGGGCTTCTCCCTCGACGCGGTGGTGATGAACGGCCCCGGTCCGCGCCACCGCCACCCGGACGGCGAGGCCAACTTCTGCGTGGCCCTCGAGGGCGCGCCCACCTTCGACGGCCAGGGCCCGGGCTGGGTCGTCCTGCCACCGGGTTCGACCCACGTGCCCACCGTCACCGGCGGCACGATGCTGATCGTCTACCTGCTGCCCCAGGGCGCGATCGAGTTCCTCGAGACGACCTGAGGCTGCGCCCCGCCCCGCGACTCCGCCTCGCCCGCGAGCTCGACCTCGGCGGCGATCGTGCCGAAGGCGCCGGGGGGGCCGGCGGCGACGACGGTGCGCCAGAGGTGACGGGCGCCCTCGGCGTCGCCGCGCAGGTGGCGGGCCATGCCGGCCCCGTAGGCGCGGGTGGCGTACTGCACGCTGCCCGGGCCGTGGCCCGCGAGCAGGCGCCGTTCGTCGAGCTCGCCGCGGAACAGGCGCAGGAGGTCGCGGTAGGCGTCGTTCTCGAGCACCGGCGCGGCGAGGTCGAGGGACTCGAGCAGGGCGCGCGCCTCCGCGCGGCGACCCAGGCGCTGCAGGGTCAACCAGGTCCAGTAGCCATGGGAGACCGCGCGGTCCGGGTTGGCGCGGCCGCGCTCCTCGCCGGCGCGATACACCCCCAGGGCGCGCTCGAAGTCGCGCGCCAGGTAGAGCGCCAGCGCCAGGTGGTAGTCGATGTTCGAGCGCAGCGTGGTGAGCGGGATGCCGGCCGCGTTCGGCTGGCCGTCGGGCTCGACCTCGTCCGGCGCGAGGCGCGCCAGGGCGTCGGCGCGCTCGAGGTCGGCGATCGCCAGGTCGAAGCGCCGCAGGGTGATGTAGCGGTGGCCGCGGAAACGCAGCAGCTTGGCGCTCCGGGGGTGCAGCTCGAGACCGCGGGTGAAGGCCTCGATCGCCTCCTCGAAGCGGCCCAGGTACCCGAGCCGCCGACCGACCCAGACGTGCGCGTCCTCGTCGTCCGGCTCGGCCGCGAGCCGCGCCTCGGCCGCCGCGAGATCCGCTCCCGCGGAGTCGGACGCCGTCCGTGTGGGCGCGGCGCAGGCCGCGGGGAGCAGGAACAGGGCGAGGAGCGGTGCGTGCTGGACCCGGATCATGGCCGCATGCTGGCCCGCCGGGACCGGGCGCACAATCTCCGGCGACGCTTCGCCGGACCCGGGGCTCCGCGGCGGCCCGCCCGGAGTACCCTCGGGGACGGGGGTCGGCTCCCGGATCCCCCATCGCCATGGCTCGCCGCGTCGTCCTCGCCCTGTCCCTGTGCGGCCTCGCGCTGGCGCTCCTCGCCCTGGGATCCGGCCTGCGCGGGCGCGGACGCGGCGGGGACCTGCGCCTGGTCGACACCCGCGGCGCGGTCGACGCCCTGCTCGCCGAGCGCGACGAGCCCGGCTCGAACGTCAGCGGCCGCGGCGTCTTCCGGCTCGAGCGCCTCGACGAGGAGACGGCGCGCACGTTCTTCCCGGCCCACAATCCCGACGTGGTCTACAACCCCTGGTGCTACTACCGCCTGCGCCCGGGGCTCGCCTACGAGGTCCCCTGGCCCGAGCACCCGCGGGGCGCGTGGGCGCGGCGCACGAACTCGATCGGGCTGCGGGAGGACGGCGACGAGGACCTGCGCGGCGCGGACATCCGCATCCTGGTCGCGGGCGACTCCCACGTCGACGGGGTGTGCGACAACGCCGAGAGCTTCGTCAACCGGCTGGAGGCGCTGCTCGCCGCGCGCCACCCGCGGAAACGGGTCGTGGCGCTCAACGCCGGGGTGACGGGCTACTCGTTCTACAACTACCTCGGCGTGCTCGAGGAAGCCCTGGCCGGGGCCCACGGGGCCCTGCCGCAGGTCTTCGTCGTCGCGGTCTACGGCGGGAACGACTTCGTGGAGGCCCTGCGCCTGCAGCACTACTTCCGCGGCACGCGCATGCCGCCGCGCAGCACGCACTACTGGGATCGCATCGAGTCGGCCAAGCGCGTCTCGACCAACGCCCTCGGCCAGGGCCTCAATCAAGCGGCCTACTTCCTCGCCCACCCCGAGCAGCTCGACGTCGCACTGGAAGCCAGCCGCGCCGTGCTGCACCAGATCGTGCGCCGCTGCCGCGAACACGACATCCGGCCGATCGTCCTGCACCTGCCGGCGGCCTTCGACCTGCCCTTCCCCGCGCTCGAGCCGCTGATCGCCCGCGCCCTGGAGGCGCTCGACCTCGAGACCGAGGACCTGGCCTTCGGCGGCGAGCTCGAGGGCTACCTGCGCGATCAACTGGCCGAGGTCGGCGTCGAGTACCTGGACCTCGCCGAGCGCTTCGCGGGCGGCGCGCCCTGCTACTGGGAGCGCGACCTGCACCTCGACCTGCGCGGCCACGAGCTCACGGCGCAGGCGTTGTTCGAGCTCCTCGAGCGCGATCCGCGGACCAGCGGGGAAACCCAGGGCGACACCCGGCGCGACGGGCCCTTCGAGGAACGGGACGGCGACGGGGTCCTGCGCCAAGCCGGCGCCTACCTGGACGGCCTGCGCCAGGGCCGCTGGGTCGCGCACCATCGCAACGGCCAGCCGCGCTCCGCCGGCGCGTACGAACGCGGCCTGCGCGAGGGCCCTTGGGAATGGTGGTACCCCAACGGCCAGCTCCAGAAGCGGGGCGCCTACCGCTCCGGCTCGGCCGAGGGCCTGTGGGAGGAGTGGTTCCGCGACGGCACGCCGCGCCGCGCCGGATCCTTCGAGGCCGGCGCGGCCCAGGGGCCCTGGAGGGAGTGGTTCGCGGACGGCAAGCTGGCCTCCGAGGGCCGCTTCGAGGACGGCCAGTTCGAGGGCGAGTGGACGCTGTACCACCCCTCCGGCACCCCCGAGTCGCGCACCCACTGGCGCGCCGGTCGCCGCGAGGGCCCGAGCGAGAGTTGGTTCGAGGACGGCGCCCCGCGGCGTCGCGGCGCCTACCGCGACGACCTGCGCGAGGGCCCTTGGACGCAGCACTGGCCGTCGGGCGCGCTGCGCAGCGAGAGCACCTTCGTCCGCGGCCAGCGCGAGGGCGAGGTCCGGGCCTACGACGAGTCGGGCCAGCCCGACCCCGAGCTCAGCGGGGTCTTCGCCGAGGACCGGCGCGTCGGTCCGCTCGAGTGACCGAGCTCCCGGACCATTGCTCCGCGCGCCCGGCCTGCGCAGCATGGTCCGCCATGCACGCCCTCGAGGTCCGGGGACTGGTCAAGCGCTACGGCGCGGTGACCGCCGTCGAACACGTCGACCTCGAGGTCCCTTTCGGGTCGGTCTTCGGCCTGCTCGGCCCCAACGGCTCGGGCAAGACGACCACCCTTGCCTGCAGCCTGGGCCTCGTGCGGCCGAGCGCGGGCTCGATCCGCATCCTCGGCGAGCGCTCGGACGCCCTGCACCGCACGCGCGGCGCGGTCGGCG
>CAYMYN010000017.1:0-100269 GCA_964394665.1 uncultured Planctomycetaceae bacterium | reverse complement strand
GCCGGGGCCGACCCAGGACAGGTTGTCCTGCAACACGCAGCGCTCGAGGATCGCGCTCCCCCCGAGCAGCGCCGCCGCGCCGCCGGCCTGGGCCCGGTTCCCCATGAGGCGGCAGTCGCGCAGCTCGAGCTGGGCCCCGTAGGCGTAGAGGCCCCCGCCGAAGCCGGTGGGGCTCGCGGGCGTGCCGTCCGCGTTGCCGCCCAGGATGCGCAGGCCATCGAGCACGGCGACGACCCCGATGGCGCTGACCACGTGGTACGAATTCCCCGCGAGCGTGCCGTCGCCGTCGATGTCACCGCTCAGTACCGTCGCGTGGAGCGCCGGGTCGCGCAGCGAGAGGTCGGGCGCGCTGCCGTAGGAGTGCGCCGGGAACCCGCCCAGGAGCTGCACGCCGTCCACGAGCACGAAGCTGTGGTGGCGCGAGGGGGAGGCCCCTCCGGGTCGGTAGACTCCCGCCGCGATCCAGATCCGATCGACGCTGGGATCGCCGGCGGCGTGGGCCAGCGCAGTGTCCAGCTCACGGAAGGCCGAGGCCCAGCTCGAGCCGTCCCCCCCCGGGGCGTTGCGATCCACGTACAGGATCCCGGCCGCGGCGAGGTTCGTCGCGCACAGGGCGCCGCCGAGGAGCGCCGCGCCGCGCAGGCCGCTCCGCATGAGTTCGAGTGCTTTGCGTTCCATGGTTCCAGGTCCTCCAGGTTCGGGCGGCGGGCACCACGCCCTCCGCTTCGGCACCCGGAACGCGAACCCGCGCCCTGCCCCGACAGCGATTTGCCGAGTTCCCGCCGGCCGGTCGGGGCGCCCGTGGGTCGGGGGCGACGCTGCGGCGCCCCGAGCTCTCCCAGGCCGCGCCTTGTCGTCCAGCGGGCTCCGTGCTGGACTGAGTGGGGGGGATCCGCGGAGGGCGAAGGGGGAAGCCCGCGACCTGCGCCCGATCCACGGGTCGGCAGGCCCCGCCGGCGCTCGATCATGGAACCGCAAGAGCACAGCGCCGAAGGTCCGTCCCTGCTCCCGGACGAGTTCTTCGAGCGGATCCTCGAGCGCCTCGCGCTCGACCCCGACGGGTCCCCCGAGCCACGCGCGCCACAGGCCTCGGTGCTGGAGCGCGTCGAGCGCGCCCTGGGGGCGGACGTCGATCCGCGCATCGACCTCTCGCCGCCGACCGGCGAGGAACTCGGCCCCGCCGCGAGCGACTTCCTGGCCCAGCTCGATCGGCGCCGCGGGGAGGGCTCGCGCTACAGAGTGCTCGAGGAGATCGGCCAGGGCGGCATGGGCCGGGTGTTCAAGGTCTGGGACGGCGACCTGCGCCGGATCCTGGCGATGAAGGTCGTGCGGCGCGAGCGCCTCTCGCGCGGGAGCGAGGCGCGCCTGCTCTCGCGCTTCCTCGAGGAGGCGCAGATCGCGGCCCAGCTCGACCACCCGGGCATCCTGCCCGTGCACGACCTGGGCTTCGACGGGGAGGGGAACCTCTTCTTCACGATGCGCCTGGTGCGCGGCCGCGACCTCTCGGCGGTGCTCGACGCGCGCCCATCCCCCGAGTGGACGCTGCCGCGGCTGCTCTCCACGCTGCACAAGGTCTGCGAGGCGCTGGCCTACGCCCACGCCCGGGGCGTCCTGCACCGCGACCTCAAGCCCTCGAACGTGATGGTCGGGCGCTTCGGCGAGGTCTACGTGATGGACTGGGGCCTGGCGCGGGTGGTCGGCCGCGAACGCGCGCCCACGCCGGCCCCGGGCAGACGCGACCTCTCGGGCACGGTGAACACCGTGCAGCGCAGCGAGCGGCGCCTCTCCCCCGACTCGCCGCTCTTCACGCAGGAAGGCGACGTGATGGGCACGCCGGCCTACATGCCGCCCGAGCAGGCGCGCGGCGAGCTCGACAGCCTCGACGCGCGTTCGGACGTGTACGCCATCGGCGCGATGCTGTACCACACGCTGGTCGGCAAGCCGCCCTTCACGCGGGGGAACGAATGGGAGACCCCGCGGGACGTCCTGGCGCGGGTGCTCCAGGGACCGCCCGAAGCGCTGGCCCGCCTGGCGCGGGCCACGCCCCCCGAGCTGGTCGCCATCACCGAGAAGGCCATGGCCCGCGAGCGGGAGGAGCGCTACGCCAGCGCCTCCGAGCTCGCGGACGACCTGCTGGCCTTCCTCGAGGGTCGCGTGGTCGCCGCCTATCGCACCGGCCCGCTGGTCGAGCTGCGCAAGTGGGTCGGCCGCAACCGGCTCGTCGCGTTCACGTCGCTGGCGCTGATCGCGACCCTGTCGGTGGGGGGCGCGACGAGCGGTCTCCTGTACGTCGAGGCGCGCCGCAACGCGCGCGAGCTGCGCGAGGCCTTCGTGGCCGTGCACCGCAGCGAGCTCGCGCGCTTGGTCGAACGCGCCCCCGAGTTCTACCCGATCGAGCCGCGCGTCGCGCCCGCCCTCGAGACCTGGCTCGCGGAAGCGCGAGCGCTCGTGGAGAGCGTGTCGTCCCTCGGCGCGACGTTGCGGGAAGACGGTGCCTCCGCGGCGAGCGTGGAGGAGCTGGAGCTGCTCGAGCGCGAGCTGAAGGTCTTGACCGATCCCGAGCACGGCCTGCTCGAGGGACGCTCCACCGCGACCGGTCCGGGCGTCGCGCGCCGCCTCGAGCTGGCCCGCCGCATCGCCGTCGAGGCCGACGGGGGGCCCCAGGCCCGTGAGCTGTGGGCCCGCGCCAGCGCCTCGATCGCCGATCGCGCCGAGTGCCCGATGTACGCGGGCCTCGCCCTCGCGCCGCAGGTCGGCCTGCGCCCGGTGGGCCGCGATCCGCACAGCGGCCTGTGGGAGTTCGCGGTCGTCGCCAGCGGCGAGATCCCCGGCCGCGACCCGCTCACGCGTCGCTTGGAGATCCACGCCGCGAGCGCGATCGTGCTCGTGCTCCTGCCGGGTGGAACCTCGGTCCTGGGCAGTCAGGACGGGGACCCCCGGGCAACGCACTACGTCCCGGGGCTCTCGCGCATGGGCGCCGAACGCGAACGGCCCTTGCAGCGCGTCGAGCTGGAGCCGTTCTTCCTCTCGAAGTACGAGTTGACCCAGGGCCAGTTCCAGCGCCTGACCGGCGCCCAGCCCAGCCTGCACCCGGCCGGGTCGCGTTTCGGCGACCACGTGCACGATCTCTGCCATCCGGTCGAGCAGCTCGACTGGGAGCAGGCCGTGCGCACGCTGGCCTGGATCGGGCTCGAGCTACCGACCGAGGCCCAGTGGGAGTACGCCGCCCGCGCCGGGACCGGCACGCCCTGGTGGACCGGCGCGCTCGAGGACTCCCTGGGAACGCGCGTCAACATCGCCGACGCGAGCGCCCTGGCCGCGGGCGTGCTGTGGACCTGGGCCGGGGAGCGGGCCGTGGACGACGGATTTCTCTTCCACGCTCCCGTTCACTCCTTCGAGCCCAACCCCTTTGGTCTGCACCATGTGCTCGGCAACGTCAACGAGTGGTGCGCCGACCCCTTCGCGCCCTACGCGCCCGACGCCCGCTACGGCGCGAACGGACTGCGCCTGCTCGAAGGCCAGCCCAGGCAACGGCCGACGCGCGGCGGGGGGTACGACGCCAGCCCCGATCGCTGCCGCGCCGCCTTCCGCATGGGGCTCGATCCCCGGCAAGCCGTCGGCTCGAACGGCGTCCGGCCCGCCCGCCCGATCCGCTGACGGCAGCTCCGTACGTGCACCGCTTCCCCGTGGAGGTCCCCACGCCATGCGCCCGATCCTGCTCCTCCTGGCCGTGTTCGTCGCCCTGGTGGGCGAGGTGTGCGCCTCGCCCCAGGTCGTCCTGACCCAGGGCGACGACGCCTTCGCGGCACCGAACACCGGTGCCGGCTCGCGCCTGCGAGCGAACCTCGACTTCGCCGCCCTGCCGATCCCCGCCGGCGCCTTCGGGCCGGGCTCGGACCCCTTCACGGGTTCCGTGCCCGTGCGCGGCGTCGACCTCCAGACGTCTCCTCCGGGCGTGGCGCCGGGCATCCACCTGTTCGTGCAGCGCATGGCGGACACGATCCCCCTGCCCGTCGGCGGGGTGGACACGGTGTCCGCGCGCTTGATGGGGCTGCACCTGGTCAGCCTGGGCCAGGTCGCGGTCGGATTCGGAGGCGGGACGAGCACGTCCTCCTTCGACCTCGTCATCCGCCGCTCCCAGTCGGCCTCCGTGCCCGTCGGCAGCGCGACCATCCGGCGCACGCACACCGACGGCGGCGAGATCGACTACGACCTGCCGGTGTACCTGCGCATCGAGTACTCCTCCGGCGGGATGTTGCTGGGAGCCTTCGATCCCTACGGACCGATCTCCCTCTCCTCGTCGCGCTCGGCGTGGTTGCTCGAGGCCGGACCCGGTGGTTTCGACCCGAGCACCCTGGGCATCGTTCCCGTTCCGCCCGGCATCGGGATCGACGGCGACGGGAACGGGACCTTCGAGTCCCTGACGGGTACGGACTCGAACCTCGAGGTGGGGCTCACGCTCCAGTGCAACATCCTCCCCACGTCCTCGCCGCTGATCCTGGGCGAGACCATCAGCAAGACCTCCGTTCCGCTCGTGCGGCGCAACGACAAGGACGGGGATGGACTTCCGGACTACGACGACAACTGTCCCAACTCCTACAACCCCGAGCAGACGGACTCGGACGGGGATGGCAGCGGGGACGAGTGCGACCTGACTCCCGGCGGCTGCGGCGTCGTGATGAACGAGATCTACGTCAGCCACGCCGGGGCCGACGACCTGGAGTACCTGGAGCTGGCGGGCGTGCCGGGCCTCAGCCTCGACGGCTTCCTGATCCTGTTCGTGGAGGGCGATGCGGGCTCCGCGCCCGGCACGCTCGAGCGCGTCATCGACCTCACTGGACACGTGATGCCGCCGGACGGGTACTTCGTGATCGGCAACAGCGCCGTCGCCGGCGTGGACCTCGACCTCGGGCCGCTCGAGAACTTCGAGAACGGAACCCAGACCGTGTACCTGGTCCAGGCGGCCGACCCGGTCCCGTTCCTGCAGCTCGTGGGCTCGAACCTCGACCCCGACGGCGACCTGCACACGCCGATCCCGTGCCTGGTGACGACCCTCTGCGAGCGCATCGCCCTGTGGGACGGGGACCCCATGGACTCGGTCTACGACTCGGCCTGGCGGCACACCCTCGGCCCCGACGGGGTGCTGCTCCCCCCCGGCGTGTTCCGAGGGGGAGGCCGGTCGAACAACCGCGCCCCCTGGTGCACGGGCGACTTCCTCGACTTCGACGACGTCGCCAACGCCGATCGGCCGCGCACGCCCGGCGCCGCCAACGCGGCCTGCCGCGACGACCTCGGCTTTCCCTACTGCTTCGGCGACGGGTTCGCCCGCTCCTGCCCCTGCGGCAACGAGAGCGGCGCGGCCGCGGGTTGCCGCAACAGCGCCGGCCCGGGCGCCCGGCTGGGCGCGTTCGGCTCGGCGCGCGTCTCCGCCGATTCCTTGGTGCTGCGGGTGACGGGTGCCATCGCCACCCAACCGGGTCTGTTCTTCAGCGGCACGAACTCGACCTCCGGGGGCCTGGGGAACGTCTTCGGCGACGGCCTGCGCTGCGCCGGCGGCGGCGTGCAGCGCCTGCAGATCGTCTTCGCCACGCTCGGCGGCGTGGCCCAGAGCAGCGTGGCGCTGGCCACCGCGGGCGGGCTCACGCCGGGCACGACGCGCCGCTACCAGTTCTGGTACCGCAACCCGGGCGGCTCGCCCTGCGGCTCGGGCTTCAACCTCTCCAACGGATGGGAGGTCACCTGGCAGCCCTAGCAGCCCGTTGAGAGACTCCCTACTGCGGCGGGACTCTCTCAACGGGCTGCTAGAACAAGGAAAGCGTGTCAGCGCGCAGGGCGGGCCGGGTTCACGGGTCCTGGCTCGACTCGCCGAGCGCATCGCTCAGCCGTTCGCGCGCCGTGGCCCAGTGGCGTTCGACCGTGCGCGGGGTGACCTCCAGGTGCTCGGCGATCTCGGGGTGACTCAGGCCGCCGAAGAGCCGCAACCGAGCCACGCGGTGGGCCTCGGGTTCGCTGCGCTCGAGCCGTTCCAGGGCTTCGTCGAGGGCCAGGAAGCGCCAGGAGGGCTCGGAGCGATCGGCGACCTCGGCCCCGGGCTCGCCGACCTTCCGACCCGCGCCGCGCTTGGCGCTGAGCTTGGCGCGCGCATGGTCGACGAGCACCGAGCGCATCGCCGCGGTCGCGGTGTGGACGAAGTGCCGACGGTCCGCGAAGGACGCCTGCTCGACGTGGACCAGCCGCAGCCAGGCCTCGTTCACCAGGGCCGTCGGCTGCAGGGTGTGGGCCGCGCCCTGATGGCGCATGAGCGCGCCGGCACGCCGGTGGAGCTCCTGGTAGACCAGCTCGAACAACCGCGCCTGCGCGCCGTCGTCCCCCGCCGCGATGCGGCGCAACAACTGCTGCGTCTCCTCCATCGGATCGCCCACGGGCGAGCCGCCATCCTATCCCCTCGACCCGAACAGCCGACGCAGCCGAGGCCCGGGCGCCCCGCGCGAGCGTCGATCGGCGAGTCGATCCGGGCCGGCGACCCGCGCATGTCGTTCGATGACGCCGCCGCTCCCCCCTGGACCCGGGGCCGGGCGTAGAATCGGCAGCGCTGCCATGGGGGAGGTGAACGGGGACCAGGCGCGACGCTACGAGGTGCTCGAGACGTTGCTCGAGACCGCGTCGCGCGTCGAGGCGCGCGCCCGGGACCGCGTCCTCGGTCGCGAGGTGCTGCTCCTCTGGCGGCGTTCCGCGAACCCTGCGGGCGAGGCCGGGAACGCCGCCGAGCTGCGCGAGGCCCGGGCCCTGGCCGGCCTGACCCACGGCGCGGTGCAGCGCCTCCATGACGCTTTCCCCGAGCGCGGCGGCCTGACCTTGGTGTTGGAGCCCGTGGCGGGCGTCCGTCTGGACGAGCGCCTCGCCGGCGGCGAGCGCCTCGAGCCCGGGGAGGTCCGCGAGTTGGGGATCCTCCTCGCCGATGCCCTGGCGGCGGTCCACGCGGCGGGTGCGGTGCACCGCGACGTGGGCGCGCGCAACGTGATCCTGCGCCCCGGCGGCGGGGTGTGCTTGACGGGCTTCCGGTTCGCGAAGTCCGTCGCGCCGGGCGCCCGCACGTCCCTCGACTACCGCGGCGAGGCGGACGGACCGGCCGGCGAGCCGGCGGGCGGGGAGCTGCCCCAGCATCCCGCTCCCGAGCAGTGGATGGGGGAGCCGGCTGGCCCGCGCTCCGACCTCTTCGCCCTGGGTTGCGTGCTGTATCGCGCCCTGACCGGCGAGGAGGCGCAGCCCGGCCCGCCGTCGGACGGTTGGCGCGAGCCCGCCGATCCGCGCCGGCGGAACGCCTCCATCCCGCGCGATCTCGCGCGGCTCGTGCTCGCTTGCCTCGCGCGCTCGCCCCTCGGGCGGCCGGCCTCCGCGGTGGAGCTGCGGGATGCCCTGCGCCGCCCGGCCGCGCCGGGTGCGGACCGCGCGCGCCCGGGGCGGCGCAGCGTCCTGCTCGTGGGCGCCCTGGCCACGGTGCTCGTCGGCGCGGCCCTCGCCCTGCGCCTCGGCCCGGCGCGGGGTGGCGAGCGGGGCGGGACGGGCGGTCCGCCCGCGCGCGGCATCTCGCTCGGCGCCGACTCCGAGGGCCCGCGAGCGGGAGCGTACGGCGCGGGATTCCGGCGCTCGCATGCGCTGCTGATCGCGATCGGCGAGCACTACCGCGCCGGTGGGTTCCCGGTCCTGCCCAACGCGACCCGCGACGTGCGCGCGCTGCGCGAGACCCTGGCGGCGGCGCCGAACGAGGGCTGGGAGACCCGCGTCCTGCTCGAGGAGCAGGCCACCTTCGACGGGATCCGCTCGGCCCTCGCGGAACTCGAGGCGGCCCTCGAGCCCGAGGACCGCGCGTTCGTCTACTTCGCGGGCCACGGCCTGGCCCACGGACGTTCGGGATCCTCGGGCTGGCTGATCCCGGCCGACGCCCAGAGCCTCGAGCGCGATCCCGCCCGCGCGCGCTGGCTGCACTTCGACACCTTCGAGCGGTTCCTGCGGGACGCCAGCGCCAAACACGTGCTGCTGGCCATGGACTGCTGCTACGGCGGTCGCCTCGCCGCGGCCCGCAGCGCCGCCGCCACGCCGTTCGAGGCCCGTTTCCTGACGCGCTCCGCCAAGGTCGTCCTGGCCGCCGGCCGCGCGGACGAACAGGTACTCGACGGCATCGCGGCGGGGCACTCCCCCTTCGCGCGAGCCTTGCTCGATGCCCTGGCCGAGCGCTCCGGACCGCTCACGAGCAGCATGCTCCACGCCGCGATGCTGCGCTCCTTCGCCGAGCAGGACGTTCCCCACACCCCCGTGCTGGCCTTCCTCCCGGACGCGGGCCCGGGCGAATTCGTGTTCCGGCGCGACTGAGATGGCCTCTCGGAACGCCCTTTGGACGGCCGGCAAGCCGGCCGTACCGAGAGTGCTCGAGCTCTTCTCACACTCCGAGGGCGCCCAAGCCTCCGGCGCCCCTCGCCGGTGGTCCGATCGCCCGCTCGAAGGGGAGCTCCCTGCGTCGCTCGCGATCCCCGCTCACGGCGCAGCGCCGCCCAGCTCGCGCTCCAGGCGCTCGCGCAACCAGCCGCGGGCGAAGGTCCACTCGCGCCGGGCCGTGCGTTCGCTCAGCCCCAGGACACGGGCGGCGGTCCCGTTGTCGAGGCCCGCGTAGAACTTGAGGCGCACCACCTGCGCGGCCTCCGGGTGGAGCACCTCCAGGCGCTCCAGGGCCGCGTCGAGGGCCAACAGGCCGGCGCCGTCCTCCTGCGCCAGGGCCTCGGCCAGGTTCGAGATCTCGAGCGCCGTGCGGCCCTCGCCGCGCTTGATGGCCTTCTTGGCCCGCGCGTGGTCGATCAGGATGCGCCGCATCGACTCGGCCGCGGCGCGGAAGAAGTGCGCGCGGTCGCGCCAGGGCACCTGCTCGAGGCGCAGGAGCCGCAGGTAGGCCTCGTGGACGAGGGCCGTGGGCTGGAGGGTGTGCCCCGCCCGTTCCCCCCGCAGGTAGGCCCCCGCCAGGGAGCGCAGTTCGCCGTAGACCGCGCCCAGGAGCGCCTGCCACGCGCCCGGATCCCCCTGCGCAGCTTGCTGGAGGATGCGGGTCACCGGGCCGGGTACGGCCGGGTCCGGGGGCTCGAGGTCTCGGCGGTCCAACCCAGGTCGAGCATACCAGGCCCATTCCGCGGGAGCGGGTCGGCGGATCCGACGGTGCGAGGCCCGGCGGGCGACCGGGGCGCGGGACGGGCATCGGGGCCCCGGTGCCGTTCCCCCGCGCGCCGGCCGTGGATCCCCGCCCCCCGGCGCGGCATGCTCTCCAGCCCCATGCCGCGCCGCGCCCCCCGCTCCTGGTTGATGAAGTCGGAACCCGAGACCTTCTCGTTCGACGACCTGTTGCGTTCCCCGCGCCGCACCACCTGTTGGGACGGCGTGCGCAACTACCAGGCGCGCAACTTCCTGCGCGACGACGTGAAGGCCGGCGACCGGGTGCTCTTCTACCACTCGAGCACCAAGCCGCCGGCGGTCGTGGGGGTGTGCGAGGTGGTGCGCGAGGCCTACCCCGACCCTACCCAGTTCGACCCGCGCAGCCCCTACCACGACCCCGGGAGTGACCCCGCGGACCCGCGCTGGGTGGCGGTCGACCTGCGGGCCCAGGAAGAGCTCCCCCAGCCCGTGACCCTCGCGGCCCTGCGCGGGAACCCGCGCCTCGAGGGCCTGGCGCTGCTGCAGCGCGGCCAGCGGCTCTCGGTGCTGCCCCTGAGCGCCCAGCACTTCCTGGAGATCCTGCACATGGGCGGCCGGGCCCCGGATCGGGCGCCCCGCTGAGCCCTGGGGCCGTTCCCGGACCAGGGAGGGGGGCTCCGGGAGGGCCCTGGAGGCTTGATCGGGGACCCGGAATGGGGTCTACAGGGGACTGCGCGAGCCCCCGCGGGGCCCCTCCCGGGGTCCCCAGGGCCGACTCCGAACCCGATCCATCGAGCCCGAACCCGTTCCACCGAGGGAGTGCTACCGATCATGAGCGAGAACTTCGACCGCTTGCGCCAGGTCATCGAGGACACACGCGAGGACGTGGAGAAGGCCAAGCAGGGCAACAAGGCCGCGACGTCGCGCGTGCGCAAGGCCATGCAGGACGTGAAGAACCTGGCCCAGGACATCCGCAAGGAGATGCTCGAGATGCGCGACGCCGGTGGCGCGGCCTGACGAGCCCCCACCCGCGCCCGCGGGGGTCCCCGAACGCGGCGTGCGGCCGATGCGCCCGCGCCGCACCTCGACGAGCTCCACGGCCACGGGCCTCCCCTCCACGGGGCCGCACCCGATCCCCGGGGGCGGCCCCGTGCGTTGGGGATCAGGGTCCAGGGCGCCAAGCGCCGTCCGCGCCGCGCTGCCAGCGCTGCTCGCCGATCACGTCCGCCGGGCGCAGGGGCCGGTAGAGGTGCGGGAAGAGGGCCCCGTCGCGCGAGGGCTCGAGGACCAGGTCCACACCCAGGGAGCGGGGGTCGAGCTCGAGCACCACGAGCCCGTCGTGACCCGCGAAGTGGGCCTCCAGGGTGCCGGGCACCTGGGCGCCGAACGAGAGGTGGCAGAAGCCCTCCGCCGCGAGGGAGTCCGGGCGCCACTCGCCGCCGCCCGCCGCGCCGTGGGCGCGCCAGCGCTCGGCGGGCACGAGGTGGAAGAGGCCCCCGGGGTCGAGCCCGTCCATCACCCGCCCCCGAGCACCTCGAGGTCCGGCGCATGCGCGGGCCGGAGCCCCGCCTCGCGGGCGCTGCGCGAAAGGGCCGCCAGGGCCTCCCGTCCGAGCGGGCCGAGATCGACCGTCCAGGCGTTGACGTACAGCTCGACGTGTTGGAGGAGCACCGCGTCGCCGTGCTCGGCCGCGTGCCGCCGCAGGGTGGGCAGGGTCGCGCCCGGATCGGCGCGGGCGATGGCGAGGGAGGCGCGGATGGCCTGGGTGAGCCCCTCCAGCTGCTCCGCACCGAGCTCGCGGCGCCCGACGAGGCCCCCGAGCGGCAGGGGAGCGCCGGTGCGCGCCTCGTAGCTCGCGCCCAGGTCCTCGATCAGCACCAGGCCGCGTTCCCGGTAGGTGAAGCGACCTTCGTGGATGCAGACCCCCAGGTCGGCGTCGCCCGCTTCGAGGGCCGGCAGGATCGTGCTGAAGAGCACCTGCTCGGGCTCGGCTCCGGCGGGGTGCAGCAGGCGATAGAGCAGGTGCGCGGTCGTGCGGCGTCCCGGCGCCAACACCCGCGGCGGGCGCGCAGCCCCGTCCCCGTCCCGCAGCATGCCTTCGGGGGAGAGGCCCGCCCGCGCCGCCAACAACACGGGCCCGACGCCAAACCCCAGGGCCGAGCCGACCGGCAGGACCAGGACGCGCTCCGCGAAGCCCAGGGCCGCGGCGAAGCTGACCTTGGCCGCGTCGAGCTCGCCGGCGGCCATGCGCCGGTTCAGCTCCTCCACGTCGGCCAGCACGAACTCGACCGCGCGTCCGCCGAGGAAGCTCCGCGGGTCGAGGGCGCCGCACAGCAGGGCGTGGAAGGTGAAGGTGTCGTTTGGGCAGGTCGAGAGGCCCACCCGCAGGGGGGCGGCGCTCATGGGCGGGCCTCCGGCCAGGGGCCGGGCGCGGCGAGGATCTCCAGGGCCAGCGAACGCGCGGCGCCCAGGGCGGCCGGGATGCGCCAGGCGCGCGGATCGCGCAGGCCGACCGCGTTCGAGAGGCCGCGCACGATGCGCAGGGGTACGGAGGCCAGGGCGCAGGCGAGGGCCACCGCGAAGCCCTCCATGTCCTCGGCCGCGGCGGCGGGGAACCGCGCGCGGCGCAGGGCGGCGTGCGCGGGTCCGTCGGAGGCGGCGCAGGTCGTGAGCAGGAGCGGCGCGCCGGGCGGAGCACTCAGCGCGAGGCGCTCCTCGATGGCGCCCACGCGGCCGTCGGGGGAGCCCGGCCACTGGGGGAAACCCAGGGCCGAGGGGCCTTGGGCCGCCGACCCCTCGCCGGCGCCGATGCCGTCCACGGCCACCGCGCCGAACTCGAGGGCGCTCCCGACCGGCCAGCGCTCGACGTCGTAGCTGCCGGCGATGCCCACGAGCAGCACGCGCGCGGGGCGCAGCTCGGCCAGGAGCTGCATGCTGCGCGCGGCGGCGGCCACCGCGCCGAACCCGCCCGTGTACTCGAGGGCCAGCCCGGGCGGGAAGCCGCCCAGGTCCGCGAGCCGGCGGCGCTCGAGATCGGTGGGCACGAGCACCAGGGTGGGGGAACCGGGGGACGGGTTCACGGGGCGGCGAGTGTCGCCCCACGCCCGCCTGCGGGCAAGGCGGCCGCGCGGGTTGCGCCGCCCGGGGATCCACGCCGCGCCGCCCCTGGGATACGGTGGGGCCCCGGCGCCCCGGCGCCGAGCCCCCGCGCTCCCTCCCCAGCCCCCGTTCCCCATGCCGCACGACGCCCCGGGCTCCCGCCGTCCCTCGCTCCTCCTCGGTCTGGCTTGGCTCCTCGTCGCCGGGACGTCGTTCGCCGGCGGGTCCGCTCCCGGGGACGGCGCGACGTCCGGGGTTGCGACCCTCGAGCGTGGGGCCGAGCTCGGCCACGAAGCGGCCCTCGAGCGCCTCGTCCAACTCGCGCGGGACGACAACCGCGTCCAAGACCATCTCGAGTACCTCACGCGTTCGATCGGACCGCGCTTGACGGGTTCCTCGAACCTGCAGATCGCGACCTCGTGGGCCCTGCGGCGCTTCGAGGAGCTGGGCCTCGACGCGCGCCTCGAGGAGTGGGGCAGCTTCCCCGTGGGCTTCGACCGCGGACCCGCGCGCGGCCGCATCGTCTCGCCCGAGGAGCCGCTCGAGTTCATCACCCAGGCCTGGAGCGCCGGCACGCGCGGGCCGCTGCGGGCGCGCGCGATGCTCCAGCCCGACACCGCCGAAGCGGTCGAGCGCATGGCGAAGCACCTCGAGGGCGCGTGGCTCGTGCGCGACGACGCCGCGCTCGACCGCGATCGGCGCGACGCGGTGCGCCGCGCGGTCGCCCGCTACCGCATCGCGGGCCTGGTGCAGGCCGGTCCCGAGAGCAACCTGCTCGTGATGGGCGGCAACCATCGCGTCGACTGGGAGAAGTTGCCCACGGACGTGCGCGTCCTCCTGCGCCACGACCAGCATCGCGCCCTCGCCGATCGCCTGAGAGCGGGCGAGGAACTCGAGCTCGAGTTCGACATCCAGAACCGCTTCGTGAAGGGACCCATCCCGCAGCACAACGTGATCGCGGACCTGGTCGGCAGCGAGCGGCCGCACGAGTTCGTGATCGTGCAGGCGCACCTCGATTCGTGGGACGGGGCCGAGGGGGCTTGCGACAACGGCACCGGCGTGTCGACGACCCTGGAGGCCGCGCGCCTGCTCGTCGAGGCCGGCCTGCGCCCGCGCCGCACGATCCGCTTCGTGCTCTACAGCGGCGAGGAGCAGGGCCTGTTCGGATCGAACGCCTACGTCGAGATGCACGCCGCCGAGCTCGCGCGCACCAGCATCGTGCTCAACCACGACAACGGCACGAATCCGCTGGCCGGCATCCAGGCCACGCGCGCGATGCTGCCCGCCTTCGAGCGCGTGTTCGCGCCGGTGCAGGCCCTCGACCCCGAGCGACCGTTCGCGATCCAACTCGTCGACGGCATCCGTCCGGGCCCGAGCGACCACGCGCCCTTCGTGCGCGCCGGCGTCCCGGCTTTCCATTGGGTCCAGTCCCGCGAGGGCTACTCCCACATCCACCACACCCAGCACGATCTCTTCGAGGCCGCCTCGGCGGCCGACCAGGAGCACTCGGCGCTGGTCGTCGCCCTGGCCGCCTTCGGCTTCGCCGCGCTCGAGGAGCTCGTCGATCGCACCGACATGACCGCGCCCGAGCCGCGCCGCGTGGGCGTGTTCCTCGAGGGCCGGACGGTGAGCCGCGTGGTGGAGGGCGCGCGCGCGGCGCAGGCCGGCTGGCGGTCGGGGGACGTGATCCTCTCGGTCGACGGCGTCGAGCTCGGGGAACGCGTGACGCTGCAGCGCGAGCTCGCCCGCGGCGGCTCGCGCAAGCTGTTCCGTCTGCAGCGCGGCGACGAGATCCTCGAGACCGTGATCGACTGGTCCGACGACCCCGACGAGGCCCGGCGCCTCGAACGCATCGAGGCCAGCGCGGCACCCGCGGAGGGCGGCGACGCCCCGCGCCCGGAGCGCCGGGGCGGGCGCCGCGGCGGCGGTGGGGGCGAGCAGGCCCCCCAGCAGGGGCCGGACGGGGCCTGACGTCGGCTGACGGCGGGGGCCTGACGTCAGGGGCCGCCGGCGCGCGCCGCCGCCGCCAAGGGGTCGAGCTCGCGCGCCCGCTCGCGGGCGGCGCGCGCCTCCTCGGCGCGCCCCAGGCGTTCGAGCAGGTCGGCCCGACGCAGTTGGAGCGTGGCCGAGTTCGGCGCGGTCGTGGCCAGGAGGTCCACCAGGTCCAGGGCCGCCTGGACGCGTCCTTGGCGCGCGAGGTCACCCGCGGAAGCCAGCGCCACCGCGGGATCGAGGGCCGCCAGACGCCGCGCGCGCTGCTCGAAGTGCTCCTCGGGCGCCAGCGCCAACAACCCCGCCAGGGCCAGGGCCTGATCGGGATCGAGGGCCAGGGCCTCCTCGAGCACGCCCCGCGCGGCCGCGTCGAGCCCGCGGTGACGCAACAGGGAGGCGATCCCGATCACCGGCCCGAGCTGCCCCGGACCCACCTCCATGGCCCGCAGTCGCGCGCCGTACGCGGCCGGGTCGAGGTGGCGCAGCAGCGCCGTTTCGAGGGCCGCCCCGGGCTCGTCCTCCGGCCGTTGGAACAGGCGACGGGGCGCGTCGAACTCCAGCCGCAGGTCCGAGTCGGTGAGCACGATCGCGTCCGGCACGCTGGCCGCGAGCGCGCGCACGCCGAGGTCGTCGAGCACGAGGTGGTGCGCGAGCAAGCCGCGCACGTCGGCGCTGCGGAAGGTGGAGACGAGGTCGGCGCGCACGCGGGGTTGGGCGTCGACCAGGGCCTGCGCGCGGCGCGCGCTCGCCGCGTCGGGCGCGAGCGGCCGGTCGGAGGCGAGCAACATCGTGTCGCCGCTCGTCAGGCGCAGCAGCGCGGCATGCTCGAACACGTCGAGGATCGTGCGCACGACCGAGACGTAGTCCCGCTCGGAGAGCGCGTAGGTCTGGATCCATTGCCCGAGGACCCCCCCGGGCTCGAGCCGCGCGCGCGCCGCCAAGTAGAACTCGCGCGTGAAGAGGTTGGCGATGCCCGCGATCCACGGATTCGACGGTTCGGTCAGGATCAGGTCGTAGCGCTCGCGGGTGCCGGCGAGGTGCGCGCGCCCGTCCTCGATGCGCATGCGGAAACCGGGCGAACGCTCGGGCGAGTGGTTGATGCGCTCGAAGTGGCGCGCGGCCTCGGCCACGGCCGGCTCGATCTCGACCGAGGTGACCTCGGTGCCGGGGAACAGGAGGCTCGCGCCCGAGGTGGCCCCGCTGCCGTGGCCGATGACGAGCACGCGCCGCGCCTCGGGATGCAGGAAGCGCGGCAGGTAGGCCGTGCCGAGCTGGGTGCGTTGATCGGCTTCGAAGGTGCTCGCGTCGACCTTGCCGTTCACGCGTAGGCTGCGATGGACGCCATGGGCGGTGACGAGCACGTTCATGCTCGCGCCCGCGCGGTGGAAGACGACCTCGGCGTCCCGCAGCACGTCGCGGCCCTCGAGGCCGTACAGGTACAGGCCGCGCTCGAGCTCGCGTGGGTCCTGGCGCGGCGCGAGCAGGAGCACCGCGGCGCCCGCCCCGAGCAGGAGCCCGCGCCAACGCAGGCGCTCGGCGAAGCCCAGCCCGCCGACCACGAGCCAGCCCACCAGCAGGTAGCAGGCGACGGCGGCCACGACCGCGCCGCCGGTCCCGAGCCGTGGGACGAGCAACGCATGGGCCACGACCGCGCCCAGGGTCGTGCCGAGGGTGTTCCAGGCGTACACGCGTCCGACCGTGCGGCCGGCCCGGGCCGCGCCCGAACCGGTGGCCTCGACCAGCAGGGGGAAGAGCACCCCCGCGCCCAGGGAGGGCAGCAGCTCGAGCACCGCGCTCGCGCCCAGGCAGACCGCGGCGTTCCCGAGGTCCGTGCCGCGCAGGGCCCGCGCGGCGCCGACCCACTCGGCCAGGGCCGGCAGCGGCGCCTGGCCCAGGAGCGTCAGGGCGGCGATGGCCAGCGTCAGCACGGCCGCCGCCCGCGCCGGCGAACGTCCCCGGCCGAGGAGCAGGGGCGCCGCGAGGCTCCCGAGCCCGATGCCCAGCAGCACCACGAACAGCATGGCGCTGAAGGCATAGGTGGTGCCGCCCAGGACCAGGGCCAACTGGCGGATCCAGGCGATCTGCAGCACCAGGGCGCCCGCTCCGGCCGCGCAGGCCGCGAGCTCGATCGCCCGCGCGGGGCGCTCCTCCCGGTCCGCCTCCGAGCCGACGCGCGGGGGGGGCGCTCCGGGCGACGCGCGCCGGCCGAAGGCCAGGGCCAGGCCCGCCACCGCCAGGTTCACCGCCACGGCGCCGTGGAGGGTCCGGGTCAGGCCCAGGGCCGGCAGGAGGTGGAAGCCCGCCAGATAGCAGCCCAGGGCCGCCCCGCAGGTGTTGGCCGCGTACATCCAGGCGGTCGGCAGGCCCAGGCCCGCGAGCGGCCCCGCCAGGGCCCGCACGAGCAGGGGCAGGGTGGCGCCCATCAGGGCGCAGGGCGGCGCCAGGACCGCGAAGGCGACCGCCAGGCGGGCCAGGGCGAGCACGCCCGGCGCGTCCTCGAGCAGGGGATGGAGGGCCAGGAGGCCGCGTCCGGCCCCGTTCAGGATGGGCCCGAAGGCCAGGGCATAGAGCGCGATCCCGACCTCGAGCAGTCCATAGGCGAACAAGGGGCGGCGCAGGCGATCGGCCAGGCGCCCGAAGGCCCAGGCCCCCAGGCCCAGGCCCAGTAGGAATCCGGCCAGCACCGCCGTTCCCGCCAGGCTCGAGCTCCCGAAGGCATGGGCCAGGCGGCGGAACCAGATCACCTGGTAGACCAGCGCGACCGCCCCCGAGACCAGGAACAGGGCCCCGGCGAGGAGCGGCAGGAGCGCGGCGCGCGGCGGCATCGGCGGCAGCCTAGCAGGCCGCCGGGGTCGTGGCGCCCCGCCCGGGGCGATCCGCGCAACCCCCGCCCGCCCCACACGGCGGGCCTCCGCGGGGCCCCAAGGGGCCTGTCGGGGGGCCGGGACCGCCGGCCGAGAACTCACCCCAGGCGGGTTGACGGGAGCGCCCCGACAGATTGGAATATCCTAGGACGCGCCGTGCTGGCAACGGTTGGCGAACGCAAAACGGGACCTGGCAGGAGCCGTTTCGCGGGGGCGCGTCCGGAGTCACCCGATCCCCACCCCCGAGAGCAGGACAGCCCGATGAACCCCTCCCGACCGCTCGCCCTGGCCCTGGTGGCCCTGGTCGCCGCCGCCCCGGCGTCCGCCCAGACCAAGGTCTACACGAACAACGCCGACTTCGCCGAAGGCCTGCTGTTCAACGTCAACTACGACCCGCCGAACCGCAACCAGCTCCAGCTCGACGTCGTCTCCCAGCCCTTCCCGTTCCTGTTCGTCGCCTGCTCGGGGCGCGGGACCCTGTGCCGGATCGACATCCAGACCGGCGAGGTCATCGCGGAGTACTTCACGGCCCCCGACGGCCGGCCGCGCAACCCCTCCCGGACCGCGATCGACGCCTTCGGCAACGTCTGGGTCGGCAACCGCGACGAGGGCCTGCTCGGCGGCCAGGGGTCCGTGGCCCAGATGGGCCTGGTCATCGGCGGGACGCGGGTGAACGGCCTGGGTCAGCCCGATCCGTTGGGAGAGTTCCTGGCGCCGCCCTTCCTCTACAACTCCTGCATCGACCGCGACGGCGACGGGCTCCTGCGCACCTCGCGCGGCTCGGGCGACGTGCGCGCCTGGCCGGACAACGGCGACGGCGCGGGCGGCCCCGGTGGGGGACCGGCGTTCGTGGCCGACGCCCTGGACGAGTGCATCCGCATCTTCCAGCGCGTGGACTGCCCGAGCGTGCGGCACCTGTCGATGGACGCGGCCAACAACCTGTGGATCGGCGGCTACCCGAGTACGCCCACATGCTTCCAGCGCCTCGACGGCGCGGATGGCGCGATCCTGCCCGGCACCACCTTCGCCCCGGCCTGCGGCGGCTTCGCGGGCCTGATCGACGGGGCCGGCGTGTTGTGGTCCACCTCCTCGGGTGAGGGCCAACTGCTGCGCGTCACGGGCTTGCCCCTGGCGCCCAGCACGACCTGCATCCCGCTCTTCGCCAGCCCCTCCGGCTCGGCCCTCGACTCGGCCGGCTTCCTGTGGGTCGCGGGCGGCGACCGCGTCGCGCGCCTCGATCCGCTGGGCAACATCGGGCTGAACCAACTGGTCACGGCCGGCGCGAACTTCCGCAGCGTCGCGATCACCTCGGACGACCACGTCTGGGTCGCCGCGCAGGGTCTCAACGTCGTCTATCGCTTCGACCCGCTGGGGGCCACCGTCGCCACGATCGCCGTCGGCAACAACCCGACCGGCCTGTCGGTCGACGCCAACGGCAAGTTGTGGGTCACCAACCTCGGCAGCGACAACGCCATGCGCATCGACCCCGCGATCAACGCGGTCGATCTGACCGTGGACCTCGGTGCCGGGGCCCAGCCCTTCAACCTCGGCAGCATGACCGGCGGCGTGGCCGTCAGTCAGACCGTGCCGCAGGGCTTCTGGGACGTCGTGTACGACTCGTCCCAGCTCGACACGTCCTGGGATCAGGTCGTGTGGAGTGAGTCGGTCCCCTCCGGCGGTTCGCTCACGGTCCAGGTCCGCGCCAGCAACGTCTCCGGCGCGCTGGCTGGATTGCCCTGGATCACCGTGGGCAACGGCGCCCCGGTGTCGGGCGTCGCGGGGCGGTTCGTGCAGACGCAGGTGCTCTTCCAGGCCTCGCCCGCGCGAGTGTCGCCGATCCTGTTCGACCTGACGCTCCAGGGCTCGCCCCCCGGTGTCGATCCGGCTTGCCCGACCGAGCACCGCCGCCAACCCTCGAGCCTGCTGCTCTACCCCGAGTTCGACAACCGCGCCGGCGACGTGACCGTGCTCTCGATCACCAACACGGCCTGCGGTCCGGAGAACGACGTGTTCGTCGAGTTCCGCTACATCGGCGCGGAGCAGTGCAACGAGTTCGATCGCACCGAGTTCCTGACGGGTTGCGACACCCTGACCCTGCTGACCGGCGTGCACAACCCCGGCCATCTGAGGGGTTACGTGTACGCCTTCGCGGTGACCGACATGCGCGAGCCGATCGCGTTCGACCACCTGGTCGGGCAACTGCTCGTCGTGAACGGCATCGACTCGCTCGACTACTCGATGAACGCCGTCGGGTTCCGGGGCATCGGAGACGGTGTGTTCACCGACCTGGACGGCGATGGGATCCTCGACCTCGATGGGGTCGAGTACGCCATGGCGCCGGACCAGATCCTGATCCCGCGCTTCTTCGGTCAGAACACCTTCAACGGCGACCAGACCCTGGGCGGCGGTGGAGGCTCGTTCCGCAGCGAGCTGATCCTGATCGCCCTCTCCGGCGGCGCGCGCTTCGTGACGACGGTCGACTTCCTGATCTACAACGACAACGAGGAGGTCTTCTCCTCGGAGTACACCTTCCGTTGCTGGGAGCGCGTGCCCTTGCTCGACATCTCGGGTGTCTTCGCCAACGCGTTCCTGCGCGACTTCACCAACCACGCTCCGGGCGAGATCCTGGGCGCGTCGTACCGTGAGTCCGGCTGGATGCGCATCGACGGAGCGGTCGCCCAATCGACGACCACCTCGATCCAGGATCCGGCCTTCTACGCCGTCCTGGTCGAGCGGGCGAGCGGCGCGGCCGCGGCGGCGGATCTGCCCTTCGAGCTGTGCGTGCAGCCCAACGGCAAGCTCCTGCCCCGCAGCCTCGACGGCGAGCAGTGAGAGCGTGAGATTCCTTCTCACCCCCTGAGCCGGGCTCCTCCCCGAAGGCCCCGGTCGCCCTCCCCGGCGACCGGGGCCTTCGCATCGGGCGCGGCTCGGCCGTAGGGGAGGGGGTATGCTTCGCACGAGACCGGCCCCCCGCGGGCTGGCTCGCCCGCACTCCCGCCCGCAACCCCCCGCACCCAGGCGGGGCGGGGGACCGCCCCCGAACGAGTCACCCTGGGGAACCGCCATGACCCGCATCGCGACGCTTTCGCTGCTCCTGCTCTCGACCGGCACCTGGATGCTCGCCTCCTGCGGGTCCGAGGAGCCCGCCCCGCCGGCCCAGGCGTCCGCCGCCACCAAGCCGGCCCAGGTCCTGGAGCGCGCGGGCGAGTTGGCGCGCGCCGAGCAGGTGGACGCGGCCGCGGAACTCCTCGAGGACGCCCTCGCCCAGCATCCGGAGGACGACGTGCTGCGGGTCGCGTTGGCCCAGGCCCACGTCCTGCGGGAAGAGGTCCCCAGCGCGGTGCGGCTGCTGCGCGAGGGTCTGAGCGCGCGGCCGGCCTCGGGCCTGCTGGCGGTCGAGCTGGCCAACGTGTACCTCTCGGTGGAGCAGCCCGGACCCGCCGAGCAGGTGTTGCTCGCCGCCCGCACGGCCGGAGCCGGGGACGGTGACGACCTGGCCTACCGGCTGGGCGTGATCCATGCCCGCCTCGGCCGCTTCGAGCAGGCCGCGGCCGAGTTCGAGCGCGCCACCCTCGCCGGCACCGATCCAGTCGCGGTGGGCTACAGCCTCTCGATGCTGGCGGTCCAGGCGGGACGCTGGAGCGAGGCGAGCGAGCGTCTCGAAGGGCTCCTGGCGCTGGACCCGACGCGGATGGACGTGGTCCGTGAGCTCGGGCGGGCGAGGCTCGCCACGAACTGCTCCGACAAGGACCTCGCGCGGCGCGTGATCGCGGACCTCGACCGGGTGCTCGTCGAGAACCCCGAGGACTGGTACGCCTTCGAGATCCTCGGAGACGCCTACATGACGCTCGAGGACTACCCCGCGGCGCTCTTCCACTACACCGAGGCCCTGCGCTTCGGGAACAACCCGCCCCGGGTGGAGGATCGGTACCGGAGCGCCGTGTTGGCCCAGCGCGCCGCGGACCGCGCCGCGGGCATCCCGGTCGAGCCCCTGCCGGAGCCCGAGTGGGAGCAACCCGCCCTGCCGGCCTCCCTCGAGCACCTCGACGGCTTCTGGCGTCGTCCCAAGCCCCGCTGATCGGGGCGGTTGGCGGTCCGCGGGCCCGCGCCGGGCTCACCCCGGACCCGCGGCGCCACCGGCTGGTCCCCGGGGGCTCGCGCCCGCGCCCCGCGGCCGTCTCGGCGGCCGGGGATGGGTCCCCCTCTGACCTGGGGCTGCCCCACCCCGAAAGGAATGCCTATTTCTGTCTCGAGGCTCACCCCGAGACGGAAGGGCCGCCTCGGGCGAAATGCAGATTCCTTGTTGGCGCCGCCTCTCGAGGGAAAAAGGCGTGCTAGGGTTGCCCTGAGTGGAGTCCTTCCCCCGGAGAGCGGGGGACCCCCCGGGCCATCCAGAGCCCGGTTTCGGGTCCCTGCAGGGTCCGGGGGGGGGGCCACCGACGGAGCCTCTGATCCGCGTGCAGAGCCCTCCGTGGATCCCTCCCAAGACCCTCCCAACGCGACGGACACAATCGACATGACTGCTCCCGATAGCCCCAAGCGGCTCCGGACGGCCGCGACCGCGACCTTGGCCGCGCTCAGCCTGTGTTTGGCGGGCTGCGGTGGCTCCAAGGGAGGCGGAACGACCCAGGTGACTTCCGAGGCCTCCGTCATCGCCCAGATCCTCCCGGTCCAGGGGCCGCCCATCGGCGGCACCGCGATCACCATCCTGGGTTCCCACTTCCTCCACGGCGTGGAAGGCACGACCCGGGTCCTGGTCGGATCCGGCGAGGCCACCGGCGTCGTGGTCGTCGACGACTCCACCCTGACCGCGATCACCCCGCCCGGCACGCCCGACACGATCGTCAGCGTGCGGGTGGTCAACTCGCGCGGGACGGCCACCAAGCCGTCCGCCTTCCGCTACACCGGCACCGGTGACATCATCGGTGACCTGGACGGGGACGGCCTGTCGGACGTCGTCGTGGCGGCGCCCTTCGATGGCGGGACCTCCGCCCACGCGGGTGGACTGTACGTCTTCTTCGGCGGCAACCACGGCGTCGACCGCACCTCCGCCCAGGCGGACCTGATCGTGGTCGGCGTCGGCCAGGACGATCGTTTCGGGAGTTCGGTCGCGACCGGCGACGTGAACGGCGACGGTCAGGACGACCTGGTCGTCGGGGCGCCGCGCAACGACGCGGCGGGCCTCAACGCGGGCGCCGTCTACGTCTTCCTCGGCCCCCTGCCCCGCACGGGCACTCTCACCGCCGGGCAGGCGGACATCGTGCTCACCGGCGAAGGTTGGGGCGACATCTGGTCGCTCGGCGACCTGTTCGGCGCGTGCGTCGCGGTCGGCGATCTCGACGGGGACGGCCAGGCGGACCTCCTCGTCGGCGCCCCCGGCATGGACGTCAACCCCGGACAAGCGGGTGAGCTCCTCGAGGCCGGCGCGGCGTACGTGTTCGTCGGTGGGCCGGGCCTCGCCAGTCGCAGCGCCTTCCAGGCCGACGTCAAAGTGACCGGCATGGAGGCGGGCGACCTGCTCGGCATCTCCTGCGCCGTGGCCGACCTCTCGGGCGACGGCATCGGCGACCTGGTCGTCGGCGCTCCCTCGGCGAACCCGCAGGTCGCGGGCGTGCCGAAGATGTGGGACGGCGGCGCGGTGTACGTCTTCCAGGGCGGCTCCACGCTGGTCAGCGGCCCGGCGTCCACGGCCACGGCGCGTTTCACGCCCGAGGCGGCCGGCGACGAGCTCGGGTACGCTCTCTCCGCGGGGGACGTGGACGGGGACGGTTTCGACGACCTGGTCGTGAGCGCGCTGCGCAACAGCGGCGTGAACACGAACGCGGGTCGAGTCTACGTGCTGCGCGGCGGCCACCCGCTCACCGGGCGACGCGTGACCGACGCCGACTTCATCTTCAGCGGCCAGCAGGCCAACGGGCGCTTCGGCGCGGCCGTCACGGTTGCGGACCTCAATGGCGACGGCTACGAGGACGTGCTCGTGGGCGCGCCCCAGAACTCGGCGGGAGCGATCCGCAACGGTCGGGCCTACCTGTTCTGCGGCGGCCCCTCGATGCGGGACGAGCTCGCCCACTTCGCCGACATGGTCTGCAACGGCGAGACCATCGACGGTCAGTACTTCGGCTCGGGTCTGGAGGTCGTCGACTACGACCAGGACGGCATCGCCGACTCCATCGTCGGCGCCACCGGCAACAGCGCCGGTGCGCCGGGTGGGGGACGGGCCTACACCTTCCAGGGTCAGGTCGACATGCACGACATGTCGGCCACGGAAGACACCTGGACGCTCACGGGCACCTCGGCCTGGGGCAAGTTCGGCCACGCGATCTCGCGCGGCAAGTGATCGGCTCCGGTTCTCACGCGAGGACCGGAACGCGGGCGGGGCGCTCCCCAGGGGCGCCCCGCCTCGTCGTCGATCCACGGGTCGAAGATCACTCCGACGAATCGCGCGCGGCGCGCACCGCCGTCCAGATCTCCGGCCGGTTGAGGAAGACGCGCAGGCCGCCTCCTTGCTTGTCCTGCTTGCTCGCCCCGAAGAGCAGCAGCACGTCGGTCCAGCCGTCCCCGTCGACGTCGCCGAGCGCGGCGCGGTGACGGTTGCCGGTCACGCCCGGGAGCTTGCCCGCCAACGTGAAGTTGCCGGTCCCGTCGCCGAGGTACACGGCCACCAAGCCGAAGCTCGAGGCGAGGATCAGGTCGAGATGACCGTCGCGATCGAAGTCGGCGGCCAGGGCCTCGGTGTAGGGGTGGTCGCGCGGCACGCCGCGGTCGATCTGCTCCCAGGTCTCCTCGGCTTCGTTCCAGCCGAAGACGCCGAAGTGGTTCGCATCCGGGGCGGGCATGCCGACCCTGCAGGCGACGATCTCGAGGCGACCGTCCCCCAGGATGTCGGCCGCCACGACCGAACGCATGGTGTTGCCCTCCCGCGGCGCGGGGAGGCCCCGGGAGCGGTCGATCCAGGAGAACTTGCCGGCTTCGTCGACGCGGGTCAGGAGGGCTTTGGCGCCCACCCGCGAGGCCACCAGGATGTCGTCCAGCCCGTCGCCGTCGAGGTCCGCGAGCGCGATCGTCATGCCGAAGCCCAGCCACTCGAGGGACGCCGACTCCGGCAGGTGCCGCAGGTTGCCTGCTCCGTCGCCCAGGTAGGCTTCGACCCCGCCGTTGAACTGGCCGATCCCCACGGCGTCGGGGATCCCGTCGCCGTTCAGGTCGCCCACGGCCACGTCGATCATCAGCATCGGGCTCGCGATCTCGGCCCCGGGGCGCCAGCCCATGGCACCGTCCCCCAGGTAGAGGACCAGGCCGGTCTTGTGGGAGCCGAACAGGAGGTCGTCGTGGCCGTCGCCGTCGAAGTCGGCCACCGC
The DNA here is from genome assembly GCA_964394665.1 of uncultured Planctomycetaceae bacterium. Classification (GTDB taxonomy): domain Bacteria; phylum Planctomycetota; class UBA1135; order UBA1135; genus CAYMYN01. The sequence goes on along the minus strand of CAYMYN010000017.1, from coordinate 75,782 downwards.
GCTCCCGCCGTACATCAGGTCGCGGCGCAGGCCGTCGATCCGCAGGCGCCAGGTGCCCTCCGGCAGGTACTCGAACACGTTGAGTCCGTCCTCCTCGCGGTTGGAGGCCACGATCGAGGCCCGGCCGTCGCGCGTGAAGTCGTGCAGGATGGGTTCCTCGCGCCAGGTCCCCGAGGTCGGCAGGCCCTGGTTCGCCGCCTGGAACGCGAGCTCGGGCCACGCGTCCCCGGCGCGGAAGAACTCCGGTTCGTCGGCCGCCGGCAAGCCCAGGATTTCCTCGAAGGTGAGGGCGGGCTGGGACGGGGCCTCGGCGGGGACCGGCGCCGGCGGCGGAGGGTCGCCTCCGCAGGCGCAGAGGGCCGCCGTCAAGGCGAGGAGGGGAGCGAGCGGGCGAGCGGGGGGCGTGCGGTTCATCGGGTCGAGCCTCGGGGTGGGGGAGTGTAGTGTCGGCGTCTCGTCCCGGGAAAGTGAAGGTGCGCTGGGCTCCAGACCCCCTGAGGATCGCCCCCCTTTGATCCGGATCTCCCCATTCAGGGCTAGGCCCGGGAGGCGAGGTTTTTCCAAGATTGGGGTACCCCCCGTCCAAGGAATGCGGCATCCTATCGACAGCCCCGCCGCTCGGAGCGGCAACCCCCAGGGGGGTCCCCAGCGCGCCACCCCATGTGGCTCTTTCTCGGGATTTTCCTTGGCGGGCGTGGGCTGGCTTTGATATGCATCTTCCTAACCAAGCCACACCCGGCTTGGAGCTCGCACCTTTCAGCGACCCCTGCTCGCCTGTGATAGGATCAGGCAGCGGTTCCTCGCAGCGAGGGGCGGCGCAACAGAGCAAGTGAGTGCCCCGTGATGGTCGATGGCCGGCCATCCGATCCGAAACGTTCCCTAGGCTTCTACTCCTTCACAGAGACAGCATCATGAGTTTCAACAAGTGTGTCCTCTCGGGTCTGACCGCCCTGGCCGGCCTCGGCCTGGCTTCCGAGGCGTTCGCGGACGGCCGCAACCCCGGCAGCCTCCTGCTGTACCCCGAGTTCGACAACCGTCAAGGCGACGTGACCGTCCTCACCATCACCAACGTCGGTGACGAAGACGTTCTCGTCGAGTTCAAGTACATCGGCGTGAAGAGCATGTCGGGTCAACCGATCAACTGCGCGGAGTTCAACCGACTCGCGACGTTGACCGGCAACGACACCCTGACCCTGCTCACCCGCGCCCACAACCCCCAGCAGGAGCAGGGCTACGTCTACGCCTTCGCTCGCTCCGGCGCCCAGCCGGTCGCCAGCAACACGCTGATCGGCCAGCTGCTCGTCGTCGACGGCATCGAGTCGTTCGACTACTCGATGAACGCCGTCGCCTTCGAGGGCTACGCCGGTGACGTGAACGGCAACGGCCTGCGCGACCTGGACGACGTGGAGTACGAAGGGGCCCCGGGCAACATCCTGGTCCCCCGCTTCTTCGGCCAGCACACGGCCGCCTCCCCGTCGCCCTTCCGTAGCAAGCTGATCCTGATCGGCCTGGCCGGCGGCGCGGCGTTCGACACGACCGTCGACTTCCTGATCTACAACGACAACGAGGAGGTCTTCTCCTCCGAGTACACCTTCCACTGCTGGGAGAAGGTGAAGCTTCTGAACATCTCCGGCATCTTCGCCAACGGCTTCCTGAAGGACTTCACCAACCACGCCGCCAACGAGATCCTCGGCGCGGCCCTCTACGAGTCCGGCTGGTTCGAGTTCAAGGGCGCCCTCGCCAACTCGACCACCACGACGATCCTGAACCCGGCCGTCTACGGCGTGCTCATCGAGCGCACCGGTGACGTCGGCGTCGCCGACCTGCCCTGGGAAGAGGGCAAGAACCTGACGGGCAAGCTGCTTGCCCGCAGCAACAACGGCGAGTTCTGATTCGGATCGGGGCTCTCACCCCGCCTGAACCAGAGAGGATATGCTTGGGAGGCCAGGTGGCGCGTGCCGCCTGGCCTCCTCGCCTTTCGACCCGCATCCATCACTCCGAAGAGGGCCCGTGCCGCTCCGCGCCATGGAGGCAACGCCGGCCCGCATGCACCACCGACGCAGGAGCACCATCATGTCGATCCAGCGATTGATCCACCTGGCCGGGTTCGGCCTCGCCAGCGCGCTCGCCCTCACCCTCGCAAGTTGCGGCGACGCGAAGAACACCGACCCGTCGACCCAGGGCGCTGGCACGACGACGGCCAGCCTCGACGCGGCGGCGGCCGAGAAACCCGATCCGGCGCGTGCCCTCGAGCGCTCCGCGGCCCGCTGGGACCACAAGGTCGCGGGGGACTGGATCCAGGTGTACGACTTCGTGCTGCCGGAGCTCCGTCGGGGCCAGTCCCTGGGACGCTTCCTGACCGACAAGGAGCACCACCACTACGAGAAGCCCTCCAAGCCCCGCCTCCTCGGGGTGCGCGACCGCTTGGCGTTCGTCGAGGTGACGGCCCTATGGACCCCGACCCACCCGATGGTCGTCAGCGCCAACAACCTCAACAGCCTCGAGGAGCTGCGTCAGGAGCTGACCGTCGTGGAGACCTGGGCCGCCGCGCGCGGGGAGTGGTACTGGACGAGGGAGGAGCGGCCGAACGACTTCTTCGAGGCCAACCCGGACATCATCCCCGGCGCCGCCGGCACCCGGTAGGGCAGCCCGGACGCCGGGCCGCTGGCCCGCCGAGACCCCACCCCGACCCCCGCCCGGAGCGACCTCCGGGTGGGGGTCGCGTGTTTCGGTCGGGGCTCGCTCGGCCGCGGCCGGCGGCGCCCGGGGGCGGGGTCTCCGGGGGGGGCCGACCGGGCCGGGGAGGCCCCGGGAAGGGTCCATCCCTGGCCGTTACGCCCTTGCGGGCTCGGGAGGGTCTCTCTATCCTGGGGAGATCACGGGGCGCCCTGCGTCCCGGTACCGTACGACTTCCCTGGCGGGTCACGGGGATCCATCGCCCCGAGATCGAGGTCGACCGCGCGCGCGGGCGACGCCAGGAGGAGGAGAGCACACCTTTGAGGGAAGCACCATGAACACCAAGCACATCGGCCGTATCGGCCTCCTTGCGCTCACGGCCGTCGGCCTCGGCGGCAGCGCGTTGGCCGGGGGTCGCAACCCGGGCAGCCTGCTGCTGTATCCCGAGTTCGACAACCGTTCCGGCGTCGTCACCGTCTTCACCGTGACCAACGTCGACACCGCGGACGACGCGGAGGACGTCATCACGGAGATCGTCTACATCGGCAAGTACAACCAGCAGGGCGTCGACATCAACTGCGGCGAGTCGAACTTCGAGATTCGCCTGACCCCTGGGGACACCTTCACGTTCCTGACCCGGGCCCAGAACCCGAACTTCGCCCAGGGGTACGCCTACCTCTTCGCGAAGGCCGGCACCGGCCCCGCCGCCCCGATCGTCTTCAACTGGCTGACGGGCAGCACGATGACCGTCGACGGCCTGTCGACCTTCGAGTACTCGACCAACCCGGTCGCGTACTTCGGCATCGGCAACGGGACCATCACCGACCTGGATGGTGACGGGTTCAAGGACATGAACGGTTGCGAGTACGAGGCCAACCCGGACCGCTTGCTGTTCCCGCGCTTCTTCGGCCAGGGCGGTCCCTTCAACAGCGACCTGATCCTGATCGGGCTCTCGGGCGGCACCCAGTTCACGACCACGATCGACCTCCTCATCTACAACGACAACGAAGAGGTCTTCTCGGCCGAGCACACCTTCAAGTGCTGGGATCGCGTGCCTCTCGTGGAAGTCTCGGGGATCTTCCGCAACGACTTCCTGCGGGACTTCACCAACCACGACCCGCTCGAGATCTTCGGCGCCAACATGATCGAGACGGGTTGGTTCCAGCTCTGGGGCGCGGTGGCGAACTCGACCGCCGCGACGATCCAGTTCCCGTCGGTCTACGCGGTGCTGGTCGAGAAGACGGGCTCCGACCGCGGCGCGGCGGACCTGCCCTTCGAGATTGGCGTGCGCAAGAACGGAGAGCTCCTGCCGCGCACCCTGCAGGGCGACCTGACCGACGTGACCTGCCGCTGACCGTCGTTGGGGGACGGGGGTCCGCCCTCGCACCCCAGCCCGGGACCCATGGCGCCCGATCGGAACTTCGGTTCCGGTCGGGCGCCACGCATTCCGTTCGAGTTCCCCGCTCCGTCCGACGCGGACCGGCGCGCCGTTGGCGGCCTCGCAGGGGCCGCGCGAGGGAGGGTACGTGGGTGGCTCAGAAGGACCGTTGGCGGAGTTCGAGCCCCTGGTCCTCGAGCCATGCCGTGACCAGCGCCACGGCTTCCCGCGTGCCCCGGGTAGGCAAGGGCTGCCCGAACGGGCGCACGGCGACGCGCACGCCATCCCCGTCGCGCGGCGCGACCTCGACCAGGATCTCCTGGACGAGGTCGAGCTCCTCGATCCGCACCAGCACGTCGAAGCCGCCGCCGCGGGTCGCCCGCAGGACGTCGAGGGCGATGGCGCACCCCCCGGCGAAAAGCCGGACCTGCTTCTCGAAGGTCTGGGGTTCGGGGAGCGTGCCGGAGAGGTGGGCGAAGTGCATGCCGGTTCCGATCTCGATCCGAGCGTCCGGGGGAGCGGGGTCGCGCCGCGCGAGCACCAGGACCAGGTGGTGGATGGACTTGTCCTGGGCGCGCCACTTGCGCGCGTACTTGGTTCGCAGCGTCTCGGCCGGCGGGGGAGCGTGGGAGACGCGGTAGAGCCCCGTGGAGCGGGCCTCGTGCTCCGCCTGCGCGAAGTAGCCAGGGTGATCGGTGGTGAGCAGGAGCTCGCCACCGTCGACCAGGCGCGTGGACAGGAGGCGCAGGAACGGCGCCTGGAGCAGCCGGTTGTCGGCGTGGCGGTCCTTCGGCCAGGGATCCGGGAAGTTCACGTGAACGCGGGTCAACGAACGTTCCGCGATCGCTTCGCGCAGCAGGAAGCGCGCGTTCCCGCGGAACAGACGCACGTTGCGCAGTCCCAGGCGCTGCAGTGTCGCGCGCGCTCGGACGACGGAGCCGGGGGAGATCTCCGCCCCGAGGAAGTTCCAGTCCGGATGCGTGCTGGCGAGCTGCGCGAGGAAGTCGCCGTTGCCGAAGCCGATCTCGAGCACCAGGGGGCCGGGGCGGTCGTAGAGACCCCCTGGGCCGCCCGCGCGCACCAGCTCGGCCGGACCGAGCACGAGCGGGCGGACGTCGGGCTGGGCCGGGGGCGGGCAGGCCTCGGGAGGGGACGTCGATCCGGGGTCCATCGTCGCAGGGTGCCGCTCGCGCGGCGGACCAAGGTACGGGCCGCCACCCGGACTGGCCAGGAACGGCAACGCGGTCCCGATCCGCGCCGGAGCGAGGCGTGCCGCGACGCCCCGCATCCGACCCTTGTCCGGTCCCGGACGGAGCCCGAGAATGCCCGAATGCGCATCCTATCCCTCCGCGTCAACGGTGACGCGCACGACGTCGGCGCGCCGGACCATTGGACCCTGCTCGAGGTGCTGCGCTACCGGTTGGGCCTGACCGGCTCGAAGCAGGGTTGCGACAAGGGCGACTGCGGGGCTTGCACGGTGCTGCTCGACGGCCAGCCGACCCTCGCGTGCCTGACCCTGGCGAGTCTGGCGGAGGGCGCGGAGGTCACGACCATCGAGGGCCTGCTCCCACTCCACCGCCAGCGCGGGGGAGAAGGCGCGGACCCGTTGCAGGAGGCCTTCGACCGCTGCGGGGCCCTGCAGTGCGGCTTCTGCCAGCCGGGCATGATCCTCTCCGCCCGCGCGCTGCTCGAAGCCAAGCCCTTCCCGGACCGCACCGAGATCCGAGCCGCCCTCTCGGGGAACCTGTGCCGCTGCACGGGCTACACGCAGATCTTCCAGGCCGTCGAAACGGCGGCCTGCGGGTCGGCCGGGCTCGAGCCCCCGCGGCCGGCCTGGGCCTCGCCCGGCGGCTGCATTCGAAACGTGGGAGAGGGGAGCTGATGGCCGCGCGGGATCGACACGGGGCGGAGGCTCCCTGGGGCGAGTTCCGGGTCATCGGAAGACCCTTGCGCAAGGTGGACGGCCTGGCCAAGGCCACCGGACAGGCACAGTACACCGACGACATCGCGCTGCCGGGCATGCTGCATGCGAAGACGCTGCGCAGCCCGCACGCCCACGCGCGCATCGTTTCGATCGACACCACCCGGGCGTCGGCGCTGCCTGGGGTGTGGGCGGTGATCACGGGGCAGGACCTGCCCGAACGCTACGGCGTGATCCCCTGGACGCCCGACGAGACCGCCCTGGCCGTGGACCGGGTGCGATTCATCGGCGACGAGGTGGCGGCCGTCGCGGCCGTGGACGAGGACACCGCCGAGCGCGCGCTCGGGCTGATCGACGTCGTCTACGAGCCCCTGCACGCCTACTTCGACCCACGCGAATCCCTCGTGCGGCACGACCCGCCGATCCATCCGCACTCGAAGACCGGCAACGTCTCCAAGCAGGTCGACCTCGAGTTCGGCGACCTGGCAGCGGCCTTCGATCGAGCGGACGTCGTCGTCGAGGGCGACTACTCCTTCCACGGCTCGACCCACGCGCCCATCGAGCCGCACTGCGCGTTGGCCCAGGTCTCCCCCGACGGGCTGCTGACGGTCTGGTCGTCGACCCAGATCACGCACTACGTCCATCGCACCCTGGCCAAGGTGCTCGGGATCCCGGCCGCGCGCATCCGCGTGATCCAGCCCTGTCTGGGCGGTGCCTTCGGCGGAAAATCCGATCCCTTCAGCCTCGAGTTCTGCGTCGCCAAGCTCGCGCTCCTCACCGGACGCCCTGTGAAGATGCTCTGGACGCGCGAGGAGGTCTTCTACGCGCACCGAGGCCGCCACCCCATGCAGATGCGCTACCGCACGGCGGCGAGCGCGGACGGGCGGCTCCTGGGCGTGGACGCGAAGATCCTGATCGACGGGGGCTCCTACAGCTCCTTCGGGCTCGTCACGACCTACTACTCCGGCCAGCTCCTGACCGGACCCTATGACTTCCCGGCCTACCGCTTCGACTCGACGCGCGTCTTCACCAACAAGCCCCCCTGCGGACCCAAGCGCGGCCACGGATCGGTGCAGCCGCGCTTCGCCTTCGAGGTGCAGCTCGATCAGGTGGCGGAGAAGCTCGAGCTCGATCCGATCGAGATCCGGCGCCGCAACTTCCAGGGCCAGTACACGCGCACGGTCAACGGACAGCGCATCACGTCCAACGGATTCCTGGAGTGCCTCGACCTCGTCGAGCGGGCGAGCGATTGGCGCGCGCGCCGCGGCAAGCTCCCCTTCGGCAAGGGCCTCGGGGTCGCGGGCTCGATGTACATCTCGGGCACCAACTACCCGGTCTACCCCAACGACATGCCCCAGGCGGGGATCCAACTCAAGGTGGACCGCAGCGGCGCGGTCACGGTGTTCACCGGCGGGAACGACATCGGGCAAGGCTCGAACTCGGTCGTTGCCTACCTCGTCGCCGAGGAGCTGGGCATGCGCGTCGACCACGTGCGCGTCGTCGCCGCGGACACCGACCTCTGCCCCGTGGACCTCGGGGCCTACTCGAGCCGCGTGACCTTCATGGTCGGCAACGCCTGCATCGACGCCGCGCGCAAGCTGCGCGCCCAGGTGGTGGAGGCCGTGGCGGAGGCCTGGGACGTCGCGCCCGCGCGCGTGCGCATGATCGAGGGCCAGGTGATCGACCTCGAGGATGCCGAGAAGGCGCTCGCGACCGCCGAGGCCTTCCAGCTCGCCGAGGCCCGCTTCGACACCCTGGGCGCGACCGGTAGCTACAACACCCCCAAGCTCGGGGGCGACTACCGCGGCGGGACCATCGGCGCCTCGCCGGCCTACTCCTTCACCGCCCACGTCGTCGAGGTGGACGTCGACGTCGAGACCGGACGCATCACGGTCGAGAACTGCTGGATCGCCCACGATTGCGGCCGGGCGCTGAACCCCATGTTGGTCGCCGGCCAGATGGAGGGTTCGGCCTACATGGGCATCGCGGAGGCCTTGATGGAGGACCACGACGTCAACCGCTACGGCCTGCACCGCGGTCCTTCCTTGCTCGACTACCGCATCCCGACCTCGCTCGATACGCCCGAGCTGCATGCGCTGATCGTCGAGAGCATCGATCCCGAGGGACCCTACGGCGCGAAGGAGGCGGGCGAGGGCCCGCTGCACCCCTCGATCCCGGCCATCTCCAACGCGGTGTTCGACGCGGTCGGCGTGCGACTCACGAAGCTGCCCTTCACGCCGGCGCGCGTCCTCGCCGCGCTCGCCGAGGCCGGGGCGACCCGGGCCGGCTCGCGGGTGTCGACGTCCGGGAGGGCCCGCTGATGCTGCGCCTGCCCACCTTCGAGGTCGCGCGCCCCGCGAGCGTCGCCCAGGCCGTCGCGTTGCTCGCCGAGCACGGTGAGCGGGCGCTGGTGCTCGCCGGCGGCACCGACCTCGTGCCGAACCTCAAGCACAAGCTCTTCGAGCCCGAGCTGGTGGTCGCGATCGGCCAGATCCCCGAGCTGCGCGGGATCCGCGAGCAGGACGGCGCTCTGGTGATCGGGGCCTGCACCAGCCTGCGCGAGGTGGCCGAGCACCGCGAGCTCGCCCGGCGCGCGCCGGCGCTCGTTCAAGCCGTGTCCCTCGTGGCCGGACCGCAGCTACGAAACATGGGCACGCTGGGGGGCAACGTGCTGCTCGACACGCGCTGCCAGTGGTACAACCAGACCTACTTCTGGCGCCAGGCGCTGGGGTTCTGCCTCAAGAAGGACGGCACGGTGTGCCACGTCGTGGAGGGTGGCTCGCGGTGTGTCGCCGCGGCCTCGAACGACTCGGCCCCGGCCCTCATGACGCTCGACGCGGAGCTCGTGATCGAGGGGCCCGCCGGGCGGCGCGTCGCGCGGGTCGAGGACTTCTGGCTCAGCGACGGGATCCACAACAAGAAGCTCGAGCATGGCGAGCTGCTGGTCGAGGTGCGCGTACCGCACACCCCCGACGGCCACCGCGGCGCCTACGGCAAGTTGCGCGAGCGCGGCTCGATCGACTTCCCGCTGCTGGGTGTCGCGGCGCGGCTGGACCTCGCCGAGGACGGCGCGGTGCGACGCGCGGACCTGGTCCTGACCGCCCTGCAGGCGCGGCCCGTGCGGGTGCGCAAGGCCCCCGAACTGCTCGTCGGCGCGCGGGTGGGCACGCCCGCGTTCGAGGAGGCCGTGGCCGAGCTGTGCAGCGCGGCCCACAAGCAGTGCCGACCCCTGGCGAACGTCCCCGGCGACGCCGACTACCGCCACGCGATGGTGCCGGTCTACGTGCGCCGCACCCTGCTCGCCGCGGCCGCCGGCGAGGGACCGGTGCACCACCTCTAACCGCGGGCTTCGAGGAAGGCGCGGATGCGCTCGAGAAACAGCGGGCCGAGGTCGCGGGCCTTCTGTTCGCCGATGCCCTTGACCGTGAGCAAGCGCTCCGGATCGGAGGGGCGCGCGGCCGCCAGGGCGTACAGCGTGCGGTCGTTGAACACGAGGTAGGGCGGCACGCCGCGTTCGCGGGCCAGCTCGCGCCGGTACAGACGCAGGTCCTCGAAGAGCGCCTCGCCCAGGGCGTCGAGACCGTCGCCCTCCGAAGCCGCGGCCGGACGGGACGACGAGGACGTCCGCGACCGTTTGCTGGGCGACGCCTGGGTGACGAAGAGCTCGACCGCGCGTCCGCCCTCCAGCACCTCGACCCCCGCCCGCGTCAGGTGCAGGGTGGGGTAGGGCCCCGGCGCGACGGCCAGGAGACCGGTGCCGCTGAGCTGCTCGATCCAACCCCGGATCTCGCGCGCGGAGTGACGCGCCAGGATGCCGTAGGTCGAGACCCGCGCGTGGCCCGCCTGGCGGATGCGCTCGGTCTGCGCCCCCCGCAGCACGTCGGCCAGGTGGCTGGCCCCGTAGCGTTGTCCGCAGTGCACGACGCAGGAGAGGATCTTCTGGGCCAGCACGGTGCCGCCGTCCACGCGCTCGAGCTCGCCCAGGCACACGTCGCAGGCTCCGCAGCCGCGCTCGGGATCGAGGGCCAGCTCCTGGCCGAAGTAGCCGACGAGGAAACGATGTCGGCAGGTCGCGCCCGTGGCGAAGCTCCAGAGGTGGCCCAGGCGCTCGAGGGCCGCGTCGCGCTCGAGTTCGAGGTCGGCGGGAGCGGCTCCCCGGGCGGCGGCTTCTTGGGCCGAGCGCTCGAGCAGGTGCTTCCACCCGTGATAGTCGGAGCCCGAGTAGAGCATCAGGCACTCGGCGGGCAGGCCGTCGCGCCCAGCGCGGCCGGTCTCCTGCCCGTACTGTTCGACGCCCTTGGGGAGGCTGGCGTGCACCACGAAGCGCACGTCGGGACGATCGATGCCCATGCCGAAGGCCACGGTGGCGACGACGAGGTCCACCTCCTCGGTCTGGAAGGCTTCCTGTGCGCGCCGACGTTCCTCGGGCGGTAGCCCAGCGTGGTACGCGGCGACGCGCAGCCCGCGGGCGGCGAGGTCGCGTTGCAACTCCTCGACGTCGCGACGCGCGAGGCAGTAGACGATGCCCGCGCGATCGGGATGGCGCGCCACGACCTCGAGCACCTGCGGGAGCAGGTCGCGCCGCGGCTGGACGCGGTAGACGAGGTTCGGGCGGTCGAAGTTGCCCACCAGGACCAGCGGGTCACGCAGACCGAGCTGGGCTGCGATGTCCTCGCGCACCTCCGGGGTGGCGGTGGCGGTGAAGGCGTGCATCGCCACGCCCGGCAGGTGCCGGCGCAACTCGCCGATCTGGCGGTACTCGGGCCGGAAGTCGTGGCCCCAGTGGCTGATGCAGTGCGCTTCGTCGACGGCGATCGCGCCCAGGCCGATCTCCGCGAGCCGGGCGGCGAAGCCGGGGCTCGCGAGTCGTTCGGGGGCGACGAACAGCAACCGCAGGCGACCTCGTTCGAGGTCCTCCAGCGCCGCCCGCCGCTCGCTCCCGTCCTGCGCGCTCGAGAGCATCGCGGCCGGGACCCCGTTGGCGGTCAGGCCGTCGACCTGGTCCTTCATCAGCGAGATGAGAGGACTCACCACCAGGGTCGGCCGCTCCTGGACCAGCGCCGGCGCTTGGTAGCACAGGGACTTGCCGCCGCCGGTGGGCAGCACGACCAGGGTGTCGCGGCCCTCGAGGGCCGCCGCCACGGCCTCTGCTTGCAGCGGTCGGAGTTCCGGGAAGCCCCACGTGCGCCGCACCGCCGCGCGCAGGAGCTCGAGTCGGTCCGCGCGCGCCGGGGTCCCCGGTCGGGGATCGTGGGAGGAACTCGGGGGCGCCGCGGCGGGGCGTGTGCTGGGAAGCTTCACGGGCGGACCTGCGCACGGATTGGAGCACGGTCCGACCGTCGATCCAACGTCCGCTCGCCGTTCCCCGGACCGCGGCTGGGTGCGCGCGGTGACGCCCGCGGGCCGCGATCCCGCGCGCTGCCGGGGACGTCAGCGTTTGGCGATGACGTTGTCCTGCAGGTGCCGCGTGACCTCGCGCGGCATCCGCGAGTCGGCGACGACCTCCGTCCCGTTCGAGCGCAGCACCGCGACCTCGATGAACGCCAACCCTTCGGCTTGGTTGCCGGCCTGGGCCAGGCGGTCGGCGTCGTTCTTGCGGTCGCGTTCGGCCAGGATCAGGGTCGGCAGGCCACCCAGGCCCTTCACGTCGGTCATCAGGTTGAAGCCCAGGTTCTCCTCGCGGGGCGCGATGAGCACCACCGCGCGCGCGTTGCCGTCGCGCACCGCGTGACGGGCCGCGAGGGCCGCGCCGGCTCCGACGCCGACCAGGCTCAGGTTGCTCGTGTGCACGTCGCTGCGCGAGCGCAGGAAGGATGCGGCGGACTCGAGGTCGCGCAGGGTGAAGGCCCACAGGCGCTCGGCCGCGGCGGCGTCCTCGGGCGTGAAAGTCACCTCGGGGGTGCGGCTCTCCCCGTGGCCGCGCAGGTCGAGGGTCAGGACCGCGAAGCCGCGCTTCTGGAGCGCGCTGGCGAGCTCCACGAGGTCCGCCCGGCTGCGCCCGGCGTCGTGCACGAGGATCGCGCCCGGGGAGCGCGCCTCGCGCCGGCCGCGGGGAGGGAAGAAGCTGGCCGCGAGGCGCAGGTCGTCCTGGGTCCGCAACTGCACCGCCTCGCAATCCGCCGCCGGCGGGTCGCTGGCGAGGGGAGCGACGGGCAGGGCCAGGTTGGCCTGGGTCCCGGCCGCGGTGCCGGCGGAGGGGATCCCCCCGCTGGCCGCGGCGCGCGGCGCGGAGGGCGCGGTGCCGGCCCGCGCCGCGGAGCTCGCCGCCGCGGTCCCGTTCTGGGTCGCCGCCCGAGCGGCGGGCGCCGCGGCGCGGGGGGATCCGGTCGCCACCTGCGCCGGGTTCGGTCCGGCGAGGGCGACGCCAGTGGCGAACAGGGCCAGGGCGGCGGAGGACGCGGTCAGCAGGGATCGTCGCATTCCAGGGTGGGATGGGGGGTACCCGGGATGGGAGGGGAACGGTGCGGCCGCGTCCAGGGGAGGAACGCGGCCGGGGCGATCGGTGGAGAAGAGCGGGGCCGGTGCGAGCGAAGGCCCGGGAGAGGGCCCGCGCTCCCCTTGTGCCGGCGCCCGGGGCTCCCGTCGGGGGGCTCCCCGGGCGTCGCCGGGAGGATCCTGGGTGCAGGACCCGCGGGCGGATCTAGTGCACCGACGGAAGAGGGATACCAAATCATCGGCTTCCTGGGGAAAAACGTTCTGTCACCCCTGAAGGAACCCGGGGTCAGCCCAGCTCGAGCTGGCGCTTGGCGTCGACCTCGTCCCGGTTGAAGCGCCCGATCGCTTCCGCTAGGCGCTCGCCCACCGCCCAGTCCGGATCGATCGCCCGCCGCGCCTGGCGCATGAGCTGGATCGCCATCCGGAACGTGCGGCACAGGTCGCCCGGGGACTGATCGGAGAGCTCGGCGACGGCCTCGAGGTCCTGACCCTCGTACCAGGCCAAGGCCTGGGGGGTCAGGCCCCACTGCGGCCGCTTGAGGGGGACGTCGAGGTCGTGGCGGAAGGAGCGCACGACGAGCTCGGTCATCAGGCGGTCGACGTCGCGGCGTAGGTTGCCGAGGTAGCGGCTCGGGACGCGACGCGGCTCACCGGGCCGGCGCTCCTCGTGGAGCAGGCCGACGAAGATCACCGCCAACTGGTCCGGGGGGAGGTCCTCGAGCAGACCGCGGAAGAACAGCTCGGTGATCTGGATCTCGAACCCGTTGATGCGGCGCGCGAGGCGCCCGCGCGGGGTCAGGCGATCGCCGTCGAGGTAGCCGAGCTCGTCCAGCAGCGCGAGGTGCCCATTGAACACGTGCACCATCTGGCGCCGGTTTCGCTCGCGTTCCTTCTGGGACGCGCCGCGGTGCTGGAAGTGGTTGAAGGACTTCTCCCAGGCCTCCTGGACGCGGGCCCGGCCGAGGTCCTCGACCAGGTGCAGGATCGAGGAGAAGGAGAGCCGGAAGCGACTCTCCACCGGCTCGGGTCGACCCGCGAACAGCTTCGGCAGCGGCGCCTCGGCCAGATCGCGCGGCGAGAGCAAGGTGTACACGAGGCCCTCGGTGTCGAGGCCCTGCCGTCCGGCTCGCCCGGCCATCTGCATGAAGTCGCGCGTGTTCATGTAGTCGAACGACACGCCGTCGAACTTGCGCAACGAGTGGAAGACCACCGTGCGCGCGGGCATGTTGATGCCCAGGGCGAAGGTCTCGGTCGTGAAGAGCAGCTTCAGGAGCCCCGAGGTGAACATGCGCTCGACCAGTTCCTTGTGCACGGGCAACATGCCCGCGTGGTGGAAGCCGATGCCGCGGCGCGCCATGGCGAACACGTCCCCGTCCAACTCGCGCGGGTCGAGTTGGAAGGTCTCCACGAGCTCCGCCTGCAGCGCGCGCATGCGCTGGAACTCCTCGACCGAGAGCAGCTCGCGTTCCAGGTTGCGGTAGGCTAGGCGCTCGCAGTCCTTGCGGCTGAAGCTGAAGACGAGCACGGGCAGGAGCCCGTCGCGCTGCAGTTGGTCGAGCAGGGGCGCGCAGTCGGGCGAGGCGCTCCAGCGCTCGCGCTCCGGGCCCTGGCGGTCCGCGGGGCCCCGTCCGCGCGCGTTGCGCCGGCCGCGGGCGGGCGGCGCGAGGTCCTTGCGCAGGCGCTCGCGGCGCGCGAGGTCGAAGGTGCCGTTGCGCTCGGTGTACAGGCGATAGGTGAGCGGGACCGGGCGCTCGTGGGACTCGACCACCGCGATGGCGTGCGGGCGGATCTCCTCCAGCCACTCGCCCAGCTCGCGCGCGTTCGACACGGTGGCGGACAGGCAGATGAAGCGGATCTCGGGCGGCGCGAAGATCAAGCTCTCCTCCCAGACGGTGCCGCGCTCGGGGTCGTCGAGGAAGTGGATCTCGTCGAAGACCACGAAGTCCACGTCGCGCAGGAGGTGCGGGCTCTCGAAGATCGTGTTGCGCAGGATCTCGGTGGTCATCACCAGCACCTGCGCCGCGGGATGGATCGTGACGTCGCCGGTCAGGATGCCGACGTCGATCTCGGGGTCGGCCTTGAAGTCGCGGAACTTCTGGTTCGAGAGCGCCTTGATCGGGGCCGTGTAGATGCAGCGCTTGCCGCGCCGCACCGCCTCGAGGATCGCGTACTCGGCGACCAGCGTCTTGCCGGCCCCGGTCGGCGCGCTGACGAGCACGTTCGAGCCGGCGCGGATCGCCTCCACGGCCCGCACCTGGAAGGGGTTCAGGGAGAAGCCACGGAACTCGCTGACGGGCGCGGGCGCCGTCGGCGCGCCGGGGGACGGTTCGCTGGCGCCGCCGCGTTCCCCGCGCCGCCGCCGCCGGCCGCGCTGGGCGGGCGAGCGCCCGTCCGCGCCGAGGCCGGGGGTCCGGGCCGGGGATGGGGAGGCCGGCTCGAGCCCGTCGCCGAAGGGCCGCCCGTGCCCGGCGCTGCGCGCCTCCCGCGCGCCGTCGGTCTCCGCCCGTCCGTCGGGAGCGCGGCTCACGCCGCGACCCCTCGGCGGGGCGATCGCACCGCGTGGGGGCGCCCGGTTTCCTGCGCTTCGGGCCGGCACCCGCGGGCCCGCGCTTGAGACGCCCCTTCCATCCCGGTATCTAAGCACCGGGCCGAGGGGAACGAAAGGCGCGCGCGCGACGCGCTCCTCCATTTCCCCCCTGCCGAGTCCCTCCGCGACCTCACCCTCCGACGTCACCGCCCGGGCGCGTTCCCCGCGGTGCACGGTCCAGCGCGACCCGCCGGGCGCGCGCGTCCACCCGTACCTCCCCGATCCATCCGGCGCCCGCCCTCCCGCGGCGCGCGCCACCGAGCCAGGACCCGCATGCAAGGGCACGATCCGAACGGCAAGGGCGCGACGCCCCTGGCGCGCCACCTCTCGAACCTCAAGCTGATCTCGCGCCTCCTCGGCCACGAGCTGCACGCCCAGAACGGCGCCAAGGCGATCACGCTCTCGCGCGACGAGGTGCAGGAGATCCAGAACACGCTCGACCTCTTCATCGAGGAGGTCTCCCGTCAGGGGGGCGCCTTCGGTGCGCCAGCGGGGGGCCACGCTCCCGAGACGCGCCTGGTCTCCAGCACACGCAACTGATCCGCGTCTCCCCCGGGCCACGCCCCGATCCCCGCCGCGGGCGGGGAGGGATCGTCCGCGTCGGGTGAGCTCGCGTCCCCATTCCACGCCCCGTCCGGCGCCACCCCCGGCCCGCCGCCGGGGCTCGACGCCGATCCCCGCGGAGCGGCCAGCCGCGGACCCTGCCGCCGTGCGCCCCCGACGCCGAGCCCCTTCCCCGTGCCGCTCCGGCCGCGTGCCGGTGTGGGTGCTCTGCGCCCTGGCCGTGGTGGCCCTCGACCTGGGCGTGCGCGAGGTTCGTGGGCGCGTCGTGGCCTCGGGCTACACGACCATCGACGCCCGGCGCATCGGCCTCGAGGGGTCGAGCGGTTGGATCGTGCCCGGTTGGGAGGAGCTCATCGCCGCGCGCATGGCCCGCCTGGGGCCGATCTCGACCCTCGACGAGCGGGGCATCGGGGCGCTCGCATCCCAGGTCGAGGGCCTGTCCTTCGTGCGCTCGGTGGGCACGCCGCGGGTGCTGTGGCCCGACGGCCTCGAGCTCGAGCTCGAGCTGCGCGATCCCGTCGCCTGTGTCCGCAGCGGGGGCCTGTTCCTCCCGGTGGCCGCCGACGGCGTGGTGCTGCACGGCAGCTTCTCGAGGCCCCCGGACTCGCCGCGCGGGTACCTGCCGGTGGTCGGGCTCGGGGAGCTCGAGGGCGCCGGGCCCGGCGATCCGCTCGACCTGCCCCACCACCTCGACGCCCTGTCGGTGGCGGAGTCGTTGCTCGCCCACCTCCCCGCGGAGGTCAACCGTCGCATGGGCCCGGTGGTGATCGACACCGCGCGGGCCGCCGAGGCCGACGTGCAGGAGCCAGGCACCCGCCTGCTGCTGGAGGATCGGCGCCTGGTTCTGTTCGGCCGCCCGCCCTCGCACCGCGCCGCGGGCGAGTTGCCAGCGGCGCTCAAGTGGTCGCACCTGGCGCGCGGGATCGCCGAGTTGAGCGCCGGCCGCGATTGGGACCTGCTCGACGTGCGCTGGGACCGCGCCGAGCTGCGCGCGCGCGGGAGCGGCCGTTGAGGCGCCACCCGTTCCGCCCTCGCCGCCCGCGCCCCGACCGCGGGCCCCTGCGGTGAGTCGATGGGGCTCCTCCCGACCCTGATCGCGTGGTCGCTCTCCGCGGCGCCGATCCTCCTCCTGAGCCTGGGTGGGGCGCTCGAGGAGGGGGCACCCTCCTTGGCCGCGGTCGGGCTGTGCGCCTGCTCGCTCCTGCCCTGGGTCGCCCTGGTCGGACTGCCGCGGGGCTCGGTCGCTCGGGCCGAGCCGGGCCCACGCGGGTGGCTCGCGGGCCTGACCCTGGGCCTGCCGCTCGTGGCCCTGGCCCTGCGCCTCGACCTGAACGAAGGGCGCGCGCTCGCCGCGTCGGCCTGGACCGTCGGCGGCGGATTGGCCTTGGCGGTGCTGGTCGGAGAGGCCGCGCGTTCACCCGCCCGGACGTCGGGCGCGGGGGCTGGGGCCCGGCGCGTGCACGCCGCGCTCTGGTGGGGCGTGATCGCGGGGCCACCGCTGCTCGCGCTGGCGCTCTCGAGCGTGGCCCGCGGCCGCGGCGGGGCGGCTACCTGGCCGGCGGAGCTCGCGGCGCAGAGCCCCTTGGGTTGGCTCGCCGGGCGCATCCTCGAGCCTGCCGCGGGGGGCGTGCCGTTCGGCCCGCTGGCCGCGGCGCTGCTGCTGCTCGCCGCGCCGCGCCTC
Source organism: uncultured Planctomycetaceae bacterium (assembly GCA_964394665.1). GTDB lineage: Bacteria > Planctomycetota > UBA1135 > UBA1135 > CAYMYN01. Next base: position 58,540 of record CAYMYN010000017.1, on the reverse strand, counting down.
GTCGCCCGGGCGGGGGGAGGGGCCCGTTGATCCGCGCGCTGCTCGGCCTGTTCCTCGCGTGCGGCGCCCCGCAGTCCGACGAAGGCCCGCTCGGCGTCGCCCTCCTGCGCCTGGAGGGACCGACGGAGGGGGCGCTCCTCGAAGCCGGCGGACCGCCGACCGAGGTGCGCGTCGACCTGCGGGCGGGGGAGCAGCGGACGCTCTCCGTCCCGCTCGAGCTCGGCCCCCTCGCCGCCCCCGGCGTGCCCGCTCCAGACTCGATCGTCGTGCGCGCGCTGCCCGGCGGGGAGGATCCCGGCGCGGTGGCGATCGTGGGCTGGGAGGCGGCGCCGCGCGAAGCCGCGCCCTTCGCCGGAGATCCCGGCCCCGGCAGCGAGCGCCGAGCCCTCGAACGCCTCGCGCGGCGGACTCGCCCGCCCCTGGCGCCGGCGCGGGCCCGGGCCGGCGCCGTCGACCTGGCCCTGATCGCGGCGCTCCTCTGCCTGGGCCTCGGCCTGCGCCAGCGCCCCGTCGCGGCGGCGATCCTGGGTCTGGGCGGCGCGCTGCTCGTGTTCGGGATCCCGTCCGAGCGCGCGCCGACCGGCGAGGTCTGGGTCCTCGAGGGCGACCTCACCGCGGGGGCCTGGCTGGAGGTGCGCGCGGGCTTGGGAAGCCTCGCTCTGGAGCCGGGCGAGGTGCAGCCCGTGCGCGCCGGGCGCGGGACCTGCGCGCGTTCCTACCGGGTCGAGGCCCGGGGGAGCGCCGTGCGTTGGTGGGCCCTGGCCCCGGGTTGCGACCTCGGCGCCGCGCGGCGCCTGGCGCCCCCCGAGCTGGGCCCGGATCGCAACGGGCTCGGGCGACTCGATCCCTTCTGGGTCCGCGACCCCACCGGTGCCTGGGAACGCCGGGCGGCGTGGGAGCCCGGTCGGGCGCTCCCGATCGCCGCGCAGGGAGCTGGGAACGGGGCCGCGACCGACGCCCCGCCGGCGTGGTTGGCCGCGGCCCTTCCCCAGGGCCGCGAGGTGTGGGTCGGGCGGCTCGATCGCGCCCCGGGGGACGGCGCGGCCCGGGTCTGGGTGCGGGCCCTGGGCCCGTGAGCGGGGCCGCCAGAACGGGCTCGGGACCGTTGATGGGCAGGCGCCGGGGCGCTAGCCTCTTCGCCCTTCGTCCCTGCGCGCGGCCCACGGCCGCTCCGCGGCGGGACGACCGGCCCCGATCGCCCAGCCCTCCGACCATGCGCACGACCCACGTCAAGGCCGCGGACACCGAGCCGCGTTGGCTGCTCTACGACGCCTCGCAGCTCCCCCTCGGCCGCCTCGCCGCGCGCGTTGCCGCCCACTTGCGCGGCACCGACCGCCCGACCTTCACCTACAGCGAGCACGGCAACACCCACGTGGTCGTAGTGAACGCCGAGCGCGCGGTCTTCACGGGCAAGAAGGAGGCCGACAAGCAGTACAAGCACTACACCGGCTATCCGGGCGGGCTCAAGTACGAGTCGGTCGAGCGCGTGCGTACGCGCAAGCCGGCGGAGATGGTGCAGCTCGCCGTGCGCCGCATGCTCCCCAAGAACCGCCTGGGACGGCAGATGCTGAGCCACCTCAAGGTCTACGCGGGTTCCGATCACCCGCACACCGCCCAGAAACCCGTGCCCGCCCAGGAGCGCTGATCCGCCATGGTCCAGAATCCCTTCATCTGGGGCCTCGGGCGCCGCAAGTCGGCCCGCGCGCGCGTGCGCCTGCAGTCCGGCGCCGGCGCCTTCCTCGTCAACGGCCGTCCTTTCGACGAGTTCTTCCCGACGCTGCAGCTCCGCCAGCGGGCCACCGCCCCGCTGCGCGCCACCGAGAGCGCTTCGTCCTACGACATCTTCGTGAACGTCGAGGGCGGCGGCCCCACGGGGCAGTCCGACGCCGTGCGCATGGGACTCGCGCGCGCCCTGATGCAGGCCAATCGGGGCTACGAGCCCGTCCTGCGCCAGGAGGGTCTCCTGACCCGCGACGCGCGCATGAAGGAACGCAAGAAGTACGGCCGTCGCGGCGCCCGTCGCGGCTTCCAGTTCTCCAAGCGCTGATTCGGATCGCGGCCGCGGCCCGGGCCGTGGCCTGATCCGCCCTCGAGCGGAGTCGGGTGGTGCGTGCCGGGGAACCGTCCCCGCGGCCTACCGGGCTCCGCTCGCGCGTACGCACCGAACCGTTCCCCGCCCAGCCCCCCGACGCGGCGCCCGCGCCGGCGCCGCTCCACGGAGCCCGAGTCATGGCAGGTCACTCGCACTCAGCGAACATCAAGCGTCGCAAGGATTCCGTCGACGCCAAGCGCGGCAAGCTCTTCAGCAAGCTGGCGCGCGCGATCATCTCCGCCGCGCGGCAGGGCGGGGGCGACCCGGATCAGAACCTCCGGCTGAAGCTCGCGATCGAAAAGGCCAAGGCGGGCAACATGCCCAAGGACAACATCGAGCGCGCGATCAAGACCGGCTCGGGCACGCGGGACGGGGACGCGTTCGAGGAACTCCTGTACGAGGGCTACGCGCCCGGCGGCGTGGCGCTGATGGTGGTCGCGCTGACCGACAACCGCAATCGAACCGCGCCCGACGTGAAGTACCTGTTCGAGCGCGGGGGCGGCAACCTGGGCGCGAGCGGCTCGGTGTCGTTCCTGTTCGACTTCCGCTCGATCTACGTCGTGCGCACGGGCGGGCGCGTCGAGGACGAACTGCTCGAGCTGGCGCTGGAGGCCGGGGCCGACGACCTCGAGTACGAGGAGGAGCTCTCGACCATCCTGGCTCCGGCGACGGCCTTCGCCCAGGTCAAGGCGGCCCTAGAGGGGGCGGGCCTCGAGCTCGAGTCCGCGGAGTTGGGCTACATCCCCCAGAACTACGTGAAGGTCGGGACGCGCGAGGAGGCCGCCAAGGTGCTGCGCCTGATCGACCTGCTCGAGGAGAACGAGGACGTCCAGGACGTCTACGCCAACTACGAGATCGCCGACGAGTGGATGGCCGAATTGCGGGGCTGACCCCCAGCGGGCCGCGGCGGCGGGGGGGAAGGTTGATCGGCCCCCCGGGTCGGCGTATACCCGCTGGCCGGCTCTCCGCGCCCGGCCGGCGCGGGGGTGGCCGGACCCCCGCACCCCACGGCTCCGAGCGACGTATCCGAGGCTAGGATGGGCGACGGCTTGCGCACGATTCGTGTCCTCTCCACTGACGACTCGTTGGTCGCCCAGGCGCGCGTCGCGCTGGGCGCCCTGGAGGGCTGGGAGGTGGTGGCGGTGGCGACGCCCGCGGAGCTGCTCGCAGCGCCGCCGGTCCTGGGCGACGTGGTCCTGGTGGACAAGTGGCTCCGCGGTCGCAACGTGTACGAGGTGCTGCGCGAGCTCACCGGGCGCACGCGCTGCCGCATGTTCGTCGTGGGGGACCACGAGGATCGTTTGGCTGAGCCCATCGCCCACTTCTGCGGCGCGACCGGCCTGATCCGCAGGCCGCTCGTTTCGAGCCGACTGCGGGCGGCCCTCGATGGTCACCCCGGTCCGCGCCCCGAGCGTCCGGTGGATCGCCGCAGCCGCGAGCAGGAGGGCGCCCCCGTCCTGCCCGAGGCGCTGCTCGTCGACATCGCGACCACGCGTCCGGACACCAGCCTGGTCGAGGCGTTGACCGACCCCGAGACGAGCCTCTTCAACTACGCGTTCCTCAACTACAAGCTCGACGAGGAGTACAAACGCGCCGAACGCTTCGGGCATCCGCTCGCCTGCGTGATGTTGGGCTTCGAGGGCCAGGCGTCCGAGGACGTGCTGCGCACCCTGGCCGGGATCTTCCTCTCCGCTTCGCGCGACACGGACGTGCTCGGTCGCTTCGACGAGAACTCGTTCCTCTTCCTGCTGCCCAACACCGGACCGGACGGCGCGCGCGTGATGGCCCAGCGCGTCGCCGATCGCGCGAGCGACGAGGACCTGCGCGACCTGGTCGGGGATCCGCTCCAGATCGCGGTCGGCATCGCGGACTATCCGCACCCCCAGATCCGTCGCCGCGAGGACCTGTATGGCCGGGCGCGCGAAGCGTTCCTCCAGGCGCGCGCCAACGGCGGGGGCGTGGTCGCGGCCCGTTGATCGTCCGTGTTCCCGCGGGATCGACCCCGCGCGGCGGGCCAAGACCTAAGTGGACGGGGGCCGGAGGGCGTCGAAATGCTCTCCGCGCGATCGCGCACTGCACGCCGTTCGCCCGATGAGCCTGCCCCTCCCGTCCTTCCTGCGCCGCCGGTTGTTGCTGTTCGAGGCCCGGCGGGCGCTCCTGGGCGGTGAACCGGAGGCGGCGCTGGGCCACCTCTCCGATCCGTGCCTGGTCGCCTCCGAGGGCGCGGATCGCCTGCGGGCCCAGGCCATCGAGGTGCTCTGCGCGCAGGCGGAGCGCCTGGGCCTCGAGGGTCGCGAGCGCTCCGCGGCGCGCATCCTCGGACGGGTCGAACGGGAGAGCCCGCACCTGGCGCGCGCCTGGCGCAAGCGCCTGCACCTCCCCGGGGATGGACAGGACGCGGGTCCGGACTCGGGGCTCCACCCGCGGGTCGAGGCCCGGATCGTGGGCGCGATGGGGGACCTGCTCGCCAAGCTGCGCGCCGAGGGGGAGCGGGTCGGCGCGGGCACGCGCCGCGGCCTGCCGGCCACCCCCCGGAGCTCGGCCGCGCCGACCCGTGCCGCGGGCTGCCTGCGCTTCCACCTGGCGGTGGACGAGGCGGGAGAAGTGCTGTGCGCGCACGGCGAGCGCATCGTGCTCGGCCACTCCAGCGCCGGTCGCGCCGACCTCCCGGTGCTGGGCGACGTGGACGCCGAGCATCTCGTCCTGGTGCGCTCCGAGTCCTTCCACGGTGGCCCCGCCTGGCGCTTGGAGTCCCTGGGCGGTGGCCTCGAGGTCGCCGGCCATGCGCTGCCGGAGCGGGGCTGCGAGCTGGTCGACGGCGACCTGGTTCGCATCGCGCCGCGGGTGGCGTTCCGGTTTCGGCGCCCGGAGCCCGCCAGCGGATCGGCGGTGCTCGAGTTCCTGCACGGCCTGGAGTGCGAGGGTGCGACGCGCGTCGTGCTGCTGCTCGAGGGGCCGGCGGGGCGCGTGCGCCTGGGTCCGCGCCGCGGCCGGCACGTCGTCGTGCCCGGGCTCCCGCAGGACGTCGAGCTGGAGCTGGACGCCGGCCGGGGCGAGCTCCTCGTGCGCTCCCAGGCGCCCTTGGAGGTCTCGGGTTGGGACCCGACCCCGTCGGACGACGGGCTGCGCTTGCCCTGCCCGCCCCCCGCGCGCATCGACGTGCGCGTCGGCACTCCGCGGCCGGGCGCGCCGCCCCAGGGTTTCGCGCTGCGCAGCGTCGGCGCGCCGAGCTCCGAGGGAGGTCGGCGATGAGCGCGCTCCTACGCCACTCGCCCGCGATCACTAGGATGGACGACCGTCCGGCGGCGCCGCGCTCCAGGGGGAGGGTGTCGTGAACGGGCCGCGACCGACCGTCATGGACTGGGAGTCCTTCTACAACTCCTTCCGCCAGCCGGACTTCATCCCCGGCTACGAGATCCAGAACCGCCTCGGAGGGGGCGCGTTCGGCGAGGTCTACAAGGCCCGCAAGCACTCGATCGGCAAGGCCTACGCGATCAAGTTCCTGAAGGTCGACGACGAGACGCAGCGCGACGTCATCGAACGCGAGCTCGACCAGGTGCGGCACTTCGCGGCCATCGACCACCCCAACCTGGTGTCGATCGAGGACATGGGCACGGTCGAGGGCGTGCCCTACCTCGTCATGGGTTACGCCGGCGAGGACACCCTCGCGCGCCGCATGCGCCAAGGGAACCTCGATCGCCGTCAGGCTCTGCTGTACTTCGTGCAGGCCTGCCGCGGCGTGCTGGCGCTGCACGATCGGCGTCTGGTGCACTTCGACCTCAAGCCGAGCAACATCTTCCTCAACGGCGACATCGCGCGCGTCGGCGACTACGGGCTGGCGAAGCTCATGACCGACGGCCGCCTGACGCTGAGCTTCGGGCGCGGCACTCCGTACTACATGGCGCCGGAGATCCTGCGCCATCGCGCCGACCATCGCGCCGACCTCTATTCGTTGGGCGTGATCCTGTACGAGACGCAGGCCGGCAAGGTGCCCTTCGACGCGCCCAGCCCCGGCGGCCTGTTGTTGCGCCAGGACGACGATCCCCCGCGCTTTCCCGCGGACTTCCCGGCCGAGCTGCGCGGGGTGGTCGAGCGTTGCCTGCGGTTGGAGCCCGAGCAGCGCTACGAGAGCGTCGAGGAGCTGCTGATGGACCTGGGGCAGGCGGCGCGCCCCGGGGACTCGATCGTGCTCGCGCCGGCGCCGGCGCGCGAGATCCCGCGTCCCGCAGCCTCCGAGCTCCACGCGTCGCCGAGCTCGCGCCCGGCCGAGGACGGAGGCGACCCGCGCTCGGCCGCGCGCGAACTGGCGCGCGGCGCGGTCGAGGTGGCGCGCGGCATGTGGGAGGGCCTGCGCTCGACGGCGCCCGGCTCGAACGGCGCTGGAACCCCGCCGGATCCCGTCCCGGACCGCGACGGGCGCTCGGCGGGCGACGTGGCGCGCGGGTCCGCCGAGGAACGCGGGCCCAGGGCGTGGGCCGGGAGCGGCTCCGCCGCCGGCCCCAGCCCGACGCCCGATTCCGCCCCGCCCGGAACCATCCCCGTTCCGCCGGCGGCCGGCGGAGGCCCCTTCGGCGCGCTGGCGGCGGCCCTGGTGCTCGTGTTCGAGGTGCCCCTGGCGCTGCTCGGAGGCGCGCTCCGTTTCCTCGGACACCGGCTCCCGCGCGCGCTCCGTCGCGCCGTGGGCCAGATCGGACGTGGATTGGGCCGCGGTCTACGCTTGATCCTCTTCCTGCTGGCCCTGGCCCTGCTGGGGGCCGTGGTGATGTTCGCCCTGCTGTTGGCGGTGGGCGGGGGCGGGCTCTGAACCGGCCGTCCGTGGAGTACCCATGAGCGATTGGATCCCGCGCATCGACCGTCTCCAGGCCTTCGACGACGAGGAGTGGCTGAAGGTCGAGGCGAACTTCTGCGGGCGCCTCCTGGCCTACGTCGCGCGCCGCGTCGACGACGCGATGGCCCGCGAGGACATCGTGCAGGAGACGTTCCTGGGTGCCGTACGCGGCATCGCGAGCTTCGACCCGGTCTTCACCTTCGAGCAGTTCCTGTTCGGCATCTGCCGCAATCGCACCATCGATCACCTGCGCCGCCGCCACGCGATCGGCAGGGGCATGCCGGCCGACAGCTCCGAGAGCCTGCCGGGCATGGACGAGTTCGCGGCCGTGCAGGACTCGCCCAGCCGCATCGCGAGCGCGAACGACCTGGTGACCCGCGGCCACGAGCTGCTCGTGCAGGTGTTGCGCGACTGGGTGCAGGAGACCTGGCAGCAGGCCGAGTTCGTGCGCCTGATGGTGATCGAGGCGCTCTTCTCGGCGGGTTGGCGCAACCGCGACACCTGGCGTCGCTTCCAGCTTCGCGACGAGACTTCCGTGGCGGGCATCAAGTTCCGCGCGCTCAAGCGCCTGCGCGAGCTGGCCGCGCGCCGCGATCCCTCGGGCGAGTTGCTCCCCGCCCTGGCCGACGCGGCGGACGACGACACGCGCCACCTGGACCTCGACGTCTCGCGCGCCTGGCGCCTGGGCCGCGTGAGCTGCCCGGCGCGTTACTGGCTCGCGCGCGAGGTCGCCGGGAACCTCCCGCCTGAACCCGCCGCGTACATTCGCTTCCATCTGGACGAGATGGAGTGCCCCTGGTGCGGAGCCAACCGCGACGACTTGGTGCGCGCTGGGGCGGACGACCTCGAGCCGTTCCTGGACCGGATGCGGGCCAGCACCGTCCAGTACCTGCGCTCGCGCACCCTGCGCCCCGACGGACTATCCTGAGCGGGCCCGGTAGGACCCGGCCCCCTCGATCCCTCCGGCTCGACCCGGCCCCGGCCGCGGGGAGCCGTTCCGCATCGCCCCCACGAGACTCCCATGCGCCGCGACCGCTCCCCGCTCTCCCTCCGGTTCCCGTTCCTGCTGCCCCTGCTCCTGCTAGGCGCTCCCGCCGCGGCCCTTCCCGGGGGCGGCTCGGAGGCGCCCGTGGTCGCCGCGAGCAGCCGGCTCGCCGCGGCCCTGGACGCCATCCAGGAACGCGACATCCGGGCCGACATCGACTTCATCGCCTCGGACGAGCTGCGCGGGCGCGACACGCCCAGCGCGGGGTTGACCATCGCCGCGCGGTACCTGCGCTCGCGCCTGGTGAGCCTGGGCTTCGAGCCGGGCGCGCGCGACGACTCCTACTTCCACCTGTACGCCCTGCGCACCACGGCGATGGACGCCGCGCAGACGCGCCTGGAGGTGCTCGGCGGGACGGAGCCCCTGTCCTTCCCGATCGGCAAGGGCTTCCACGTCGCCGATCGATTCCTGCGCGAGGCCACGAGCCAACGCGGGCGCGTCGTGTTCGTCGGCTCCGCGAGCGCGCTCGCGGCGCTCGAGTCCAGCGCGCTCGATGGCGCCTGGGCGATCGTGCTGGACGAGGGCGGCTCGAGCGGTGCGCTGGGAAGGGCGGCGGCCGCCGCGGGCGTCCTGGGCGTCGTGCTGACCCCGGGCCCGGGCTACGACGAGGCGCCCTACGACGTGCGCTTCGCCGACCGCATCCGACTGCTCGAGCGCGGCAGCGTGAGTCTGCCGCAGAGCGGCGAGCCGCGCACCCGGACCCGCGAGGAGAGCGGCGGACGTTCCCGTCGCGGCAACGTCTCCTACCTCTCGCGCGAGGCCTTCCAGCGCACCCTCGCGGCCTCGCCGGCGCGCCCCGAGGGTGTCGCGGCAGCGGACTGGAAGCCCGAGCCCGGCACGGACCTGGGACTCGAGTTCGCCGAGCACCGGGTGCTGCTCGGCGGCGGCGAGATCCAGGTCGAGAACGTGTGCGGGTTCTGGCCCGGCAGCGACCCGGAGCTCGCCAACGAGGTCGTGATCGTCAGCGCGCACTACGACCACGTCGGCGTCACGGGCGAGTCGATCTACAACGGCGCCGACGACAACGGCTCGGGCACGACCGGCCTGCTGGCCGTCGCGCGGGCCCTGGCCGCCCACGGCCCCCTGCGTCGTTCGGTGCTCCTGATCTGGGTCTCCGGCGAGGAGAAGGGTCTGCTCGGCTCGCGGGCCTGGTCCGACGCGCCCTGGCTGCCGGGCGAGGCGCGCCCCGTGGCGAACCTCAACATCGACATGATCGGGCGCAATGATCCGAGCGAGCTGTTCATCACGCCCACCGAGAAACACGAGCAGCACAACGGCATCGTGCGGCTGGCGATGCGGCTCTCGCCCCTGGAAGGATTCCCCGAGCTCAAGAGCGCGGACGAGTACTACTACCGCTCCGACCAGGCTTCGTTCGCGCGCCTGGGCATCCCGGTGGCCTTCCTCTTCTCGGGCGTGCACGACGACTACCACCAGCCCAGCGACACGCCGGAGAAGATCGACACCGACAAGCTGCGGCGGGTGGCGCGCCTGGTGGTGCGCCTGCTCGACGCCTTGCAGACCGACTCGCTGGAGTTCTAGTCCGGGCAGGCCACGCGAGGGCGGGACGGACGCGCGGAGCGTCCCGATGCGTCGGGGCGCTCCGCGCGTCCGCGTTCAGCGTCGGCGCGCGCGCAGGGCGGCCTGGGCGGCCGCCAGGCGCGCGACCGGGACGCGGAAGGGCGAGCAGGACACGTAGTCGAGGCCCAGCTCCTGGCACAGCTCGATCGAGCGCGGGTCGCCGCCGTGCTCGCCGCAGATGCCGACCTCGAGGTCACGCCGCGCGCCGCGGCCCTCCTCGACGGCGATGCGCAACAGACGGCCGACGCCCGCGCGGTCGAGGGTCGCGAAGGGATCGTCGGCGAAGATCCCCTGCTCGACGTAGGCGGGGACGAAGCCACCGCTGTCGTCGCGACTGATGCCGAAGGTGGTCTGGGTGAGGTCGTTGGTCCCGAAGGAGAAGAACTCCGCCGCGCCGGCGATCTCGCCCGCGGTGAGCGCCGCGCGCGGAACCTCGATCATCGTGCCCACGAGGTAGCGCAGACGCACGCCCTTGCGCTCGAAGACCTCCTCGGCGACGGCGCGCACGACGTCGGCTTGGGCCACGAGCTCGGCGCGCGAGGCGACCAGCGGGATCATGAGCTCGGGCAGGGGCGCGACGCCGGTGCGCTTGAGCACGTTGCAGGCGGCCTCGAAGATGGCCCGGGCCTGCATGCGCGTGATCTCGGGGTACACGATCCCCAGGCGACAGCCCCGATGGCCGAGCATCGGATTCTGCTCGTGCAGGGCGGCGACGCGGGCTTTCACGCGTGCGAGGGAGAGACCGAGCTCCGCGGCGATCGCGCGCTGGGCCTCGGGTTCGTGGGGCAGGAATTCGTGCAGCGGCGGGTCGAGGGTGCGGATCACCGCCGGGCGCTCGCCGAGGACGCGGAAGATGCCCTCGAAGTCGCGGCGCTGCAGCGGCAGCAGCTTGCGCAGCGCCCGCTCGCGCGTCGGCGCGTCCTCGGCCAGGATCATCTCGCGCACGGCGTCGATCTTCTCGCCGCCGAAGAACATGTGTTCGGTGCGACACAGGCCGACGCCGTCGGCGCCGAAGGCGAGCCCCGCGCGGCATTGCTCGGGCTGATCGGCGTTCGCCCGCACGCCCAACGTGCGGGCCGCGTCGGCCCACTCGAGCAGGCGTTGGTAGGCGCGCGGCAGGGGGGTCGCCGCGGCGCGGCGCGCCCCGGCCCCGCTCCCGAGCAGGGCGCGGGCCACCTCCGAGGGCCGGGTCGGGATCTCGCCGGCGTAGACCAGGCCGCGGGTTCCGTCGAGGCTGATCCACTCGCCCTCGACGATCGTGTGTCCCCCGACCTGGAGGCGGCCGCGCGCGGAGTCGATCCGCAGCTCGCCCGCGCCGACCACGCACACCCGGCCCATCTGGCGCGCGATCAGCGCCGCGTGGCTCGTCATGCCGCCGCGCGCGGTCAGGATGCCCTCGGCGGCGTGCATGCCGTGGATGTCCTCGGGCGAGGTCTCGACGCGCACGAGCACGACGCGTTCGCCCGCCGCCGAGAGCTCCTCCGCGCGGCGCGCGCCGAAGACCGCGCGTCCGCAGGCGGCGCCGGGGCCCGCGGCGAGGCCGCGCGTCAGTTGGCGGGGGGCGGCGCGCGAGAGCTCGCGCGGGTCGAAGATCGGCGCCAGGAGCTGGGTCAGGGACTCGGGCTCGACCCGCAGCAGGGCCTCCTCGGGCTCGAGCAGGCCCTCGTCGACGAGGTCGCAGGCGATGCGCACGGCGGCCGCGCCCGTGCGCTTGCCGCTGCGGCACTGGAGCATGTAGAGCGTCCCGTCCTCGATCGTGAACTCGAGGTCCTGCATGTCGCGGAAGTGGCGCTCGAGCAGCTCCTGGATGCGCCGCAGCTCGCGCCACGCCGCGGGGCAGTCGCGCTCCAGGCGCGCGATGGGGTCGGGCGTGCGCAGGCCCGCCACCACGTCCTCGCCCTGGGCGTTCATCAGGTACTCGCCGAAGAAGCGCCGCTCGCCGCTCGCGGGGTCGCGGGTGAACGCGACCCCGGTCCCCGAAGTGGGCCCGAGGTTGCCGAACACCATGGCCTGCACGGTGACCGCTGTGCCGTCCTGGTCGGGGATGTGGTTGAGGGCGCGGTAGCTGCGGGCGCGTTCGTTGTCCCACGAACGGAAGACGGCCGCGATGGCGCCCCAGAGTTGGGCGCGCGGATCGTCCGGGAAGGGCGCGCCCGTGTGGCGCAGCACGAGCTCCCGGTAGTGCCCGCACAGCGCCTCGAGGTCCGCGGGCTCGAGCGCGGTGTCGAGCTCGACGCCGCGCTCGCGCTTGGCGCGGTCGAGGGCCGCGCCGAAGGGGCTCTCGGCGTGGTCGCCCTCGGCGCGCACGCCGAGCACGACGTCGCCGTACATGGCGAGGAAGCGACGGTAGGCGTCCCAGGCGAAGCGCGGGTTGGCGCTGCGCTCGGCGAGCCCGCGGACCGTGTCGGGGAAGAGGCCCAGGTTGAGGACCGTGTCCATCATGCCCGGCATCGAGGCCGCCGCGCCCGAGCGCACCGAGACCAGCAGCGGGTTCGCAGGATCGCCGTAGCGCCGGCCGAGGGCCCGTTCGAGGCGCGAGAGCGCCCGCTCCACCTCGTCCTCGAGCCCGTCCGGCAGGCGACCGCCGCCGCCCCGGAACTCCGCGCAGACCGCGGTCGAGATCGTGAAGCCCGGCGGAACCGGCAGCCCCAGCCTGGCCATCTCGGCCAGGTTCGCGCCCTTGCCGCCCAGGAGCGCCACCTGGCTCTGGTCCCCGTCCGCGCGGTCCTTCTCGAACCAGAAGACGCGCCGCCCGGGGGCCCGGGCCGGGCGGCGGACGGTCGGGGAGGCGGGCGAGCGCTTGGGGCGGGGTCGGGTCATCGCGATCGCGGAGCGTCCGCGGGGTCCGACCTCGGATCGGCCGGGCCCCTCAGAGTGGGAGAAGAATTCGAGCACTCTCGGTACGGCCGGCTTGCCGGCCGTCCAAAAAACGCTCTGAGAGGCCGTCTGGATGGTCTGCTCTGGGTCCGCTCCGGGTCCGTTCGATTTTTTCTCGGCCTCTCAGGGTTCGGGGAAGGGGGCGGGTGCGGGTGCGGGGGGCGAGGCCCCCGGCTCGACCGGCCGGATATCGGCGATCTTCCACTCCTGGCCGACGCGGATCCCGGTGATCGGGTCGGAGCCCTCGCGCGGGTCGAGGTGGAAGGGCAGGTCGAGCCGCGCCACGAGCTGGGGACCCAGGGGGCCGTCGACCACGGCGAGCAGCCCATCCAGGTCCGGCCCCAGCTCGTCGACGAGGCGCCGCTCCCCGGAGAAGGCCTCCCAGAAGGTCTCGCGCACCAGGTCGACCTCGAAATCGCGCCGGAAGGTCCCCAGGGGGAAGCGGACCGTGAGCAGGCAGGTCGCGCGCCCGGGGCCGGTGTCCCGGCGCTCGATGAGCCGCGCGCGCGCGATCCCGGCGCGCAGCCAGCCCGCTTGGTCGCGGAACTCGCGGTAGGCGAGCTCGCTCAACCGGTGCAGGCGCACGAACTCCACCGCCAGGCAGCGGAATTCGAGGCCCGGGAGATCGGCGCGTCCGGCGAGCTGGAAGGTCCGCAGGGTCTGCTCGGGGCTCGCGAAGCCGATCTCGAGGTACTCCTGCGGGCGCGGGGCGGCGCGGCAGGCCGAGGCGAGCAACGCGAGCAGCAGGGCGCACCAGGGACCGGCGTGGGCTCGGGCGCCGGATGCGCCGCGCCGCCGGGGTCGGGCGTCGTTCGAGGGGCTGCTCGGCCCGGACGGGACGCGGGGCGACTCGGAGCGGGGCGGCACGCGGCGATGCTACCAATCGGGCCCTGCCGGCCCCACGCGCGACGATCGCCGACGGGCCGCGAACCTCGCCGCGCGCGCGGGGCTCGCGTATGCTGGCCCGGCCCCAGCGGACGGACGACACGTAAAACTCGCCCCCCGCGCTATCCCGTGCGGCCGGGGTCCCGTAAGCGCCCTGTAGCGGGGCCCACCGCGGTCCGCGACGCGGTCCCTGACCCACCGCCGGCCGGCCGAGCGCGCCTCAGTCGGAGTCGACCGTCCACCGATACCCAGAGCCCGACGACGAGCCATGATCTCCCAACGACACCCCCGCGGGCTGAGCCCCGCCCGCAGCCTCTTCCTGGCCGTCCCGGCGACGGTCCTCCTCCTCGCCGCCTGTGACTCGGGTGGGAAGTCCGCACCCGCGGCGCCCGCCTCGCAGCTCCCGGCGGCCCAACAGCAGCCGTCCGCTCCCCAGCAGCCGGCCGCCCAGCAGACGCCGGCCGCCGCCCCGCAGGCCGCCCAACAGCCGGCCGCCCAACAGCCGGCCGCCAAGCCCACCGAGCAGACGCCGGCCCAGGTCCTGGGCGCCGCCGCCAAGGCCGAGGCTCAGCAGGCGCTGGCCGGGACCGCCCAGGCCGCGAAGCAGGCCGCGCTGGCCGCCCTGCCCGAGGACCACCCCGAGCACGACCCGCACGACGGTCACGACCACTCCGGCCACGACCACGCCAAGCAGGACGCGGCGCGCCTCGCCCAGGCCAAGGAGACGGCGGAACAGGCGGCGCGCACCTACGCCCAGGCCGTCGAGCAGGGCGCGCCCCAGAGCGTGCAGGAGTCCCTGGCCGCCAAGGCGGCCCTCGCCCAACAGGCGCTCGACGCGGCCTCCGGGCTGCCCTCGATCCTGGGGACCCGCGAGGGCTCGCGCCTGGTGTGCCCGATCGGCCAGGAGCGCCACGACTTCGGCCGCCTGTTGCAGGGCGCGGTCTCGACGCACGAGTTCGAGCTCGTCACCGAGGGCACCGAGGACCTGATCATCCACCAGGTCAAGCCGACCTGCGGCTGCACCGTGGCGCGCGTGCTGTACGAGGACGAGGCCGGCGCGATGCAGGAGTACGTCTTCGGCAACCCGATCCCCCCGGGCCGCAAGGTCGTCGTACCCGCCTCCCTGCACACCAAGGGCAAGCGCGGCCGGCAGAACACGAGCGTCAACATCACCTCCTCCGACCCGCGCGGCAGCACCCAGCTCTCCCTGCAGGCCGACGTCGAGCCCTTCCTCCTGCACGAGCCGCAGTTCCTGAACTTCGGCCAGGTCGAGGTGGGGGAGACCAAGACGATGTCCGCCAGCATCACCAGCGCCCGCGGCACCGCCGTCGGCCTGGAGATCGCCCCGGGCACCCTGCCGGCCGGAACGCAGGCCGAGCTCGTGCCGCTCAACGCGGGCGCCGACGGCCGCGCCTCGAGCTGGACGCTGAACGTGACCATCGGGCCGGACCTCGTCGAGGGCACCCTGGCGCGCGCGATCCTGATCCAGAGCGACGTCGAGGTCGAGGGCGCCGAACCCGACCACACCGGTTCGGCCCAGCGCTACGACATCTCGCTGACGGTCTCCGCGCGCGTCGTGGGTCCGTTCACCTACAACCCGCCCTACATCTCGATGGGCCTCGTGCGGCCGGGCCAGGCGAAGAACTTCGTCGTGCGCATCGACTGCAACGACCAGAACTTCGACCTGGCGAACGCCGACCTGCGCGCGCGGGTCGTCGGGATGCAGATCCCCGGCACCCAGGACTACGCCGAGTGGGAGTACGCGCACCTGTTCAAGCCGACCTTCCTTCCGGTGCAGGGCCAGCCCAACTCGATCGACGTCGACGTCGCGCTCGAGGGCCTGCCCGAGGAGGCCAACGGCTCGTTCCGCGGCGTGCTCCTGATCGAGCTGGGCCACAAGGAGAAGCCCGACATCGCGCTGACGATCACGGGCGTCTGCCGCGGTGGGCCCCGCTGATCGCCGTCGAGACGACGACCCCCCCAGGGCGGGCCGCCGCGCCATCGGCGCGGCGGCCCGCCGCCGTTCCCGCACGGTCCAGGCGGCGCGGCGAGCGCGTTGGACGGCCCTGGGAGCGGTGCTATCCTCTGCGCCCTCCCGGACCGGGCGGCGTGCCCGCTCCCCGCCGTCCCTCTCCCACCGCCCGGCCCCCCGACCTTTGAGCCCCACGCTCGGCGAGCTCCTCGTCGCCTCCGGCGCGATCACCGAGGCCCAGCACTCCGAGGCCCGCGCGCACCAGCGCAATCGGGGCGTGCGCCTGGGGGAAGCCCTGCTGGCGCTGGGCTACGCCGACGAGGTCACCGTCACCCGCGCCTGGGCCAAGGAGCAGGGCATGCCCTTCGTCGACCTCGACAAGGGGCGCATCCCGGCCGAGGTCCTGGCACGCGTGCCGGAGGACATCGCGCGCGAGCAGGGCCTCCTGCCGCTGACCCTGCGCGAGGGGCGCCTGGTGGTCGCGATCGACGATCCGGTCAAGCGCATCCTCGCCGACCAACTCTCGTTCACCACGGGCGCGGACGTGGTCTGCGCCCTGGCTGCCGCGAGCGCCCTGAAGCGGGCGCTCGAGCGCTACTACGGCGCCCAGGCGGAGGAGGTCGTGGCGCGCAGCCTGGGGGCCGTCGGCGTCGACGACGAGGAGGGCGACGCGCCGATCGTGCGCCTGGTATCGAAGACCTTCCAGGAGGCGCTGGCGATGCGCGCCAGCGACATCCACGTCGAGCCCTACCCGGGCCGCGTGCGCGTGCGCTACCGGATCGACGGCCTGCTGCGCGACATGGCGGAGCATCCCGAGCACCTGCGCGCGCCCCTGACCTCGCGGCTCAAGATCATGGCGCGGCTCGACATCGCCGAGAAGCGCAAGCCCCAGGACGGGCGCATCGGGCTCAAGCTCGACGGGCGCGACATCGACGTGCGCGTCTCGGTGCTGCCCTCGAACCACGGCGAGACGATGGTCATGCGCCTGCTCGACAAGGGCGGCAACCTGCTCAGCCTGCGCGACCTGGGATTCGACGACGAGGACCACCGCTGGTTCCGCCGCATCATCCAGCGCCCGCACGGCATCTGCCTGGTGACCGGGCCCACGGGGTCGGGGAAGACGACCACGCTCTACGCGGCGCTCTCCGAGCTCAACCGACCCGACGTCAAGATCATCACCGCCGAGGACCCGGTCGAGTACAACCTGCAGGGCATCAACCAGGTCCAGGTCAACAACCGCATCGGCCTCAGCTTCGGGCGCATCCTGAAGGCCATGCTGCGCTGCGCGCCGAACGTGATCCTGGTGGGTGAGATCCGCGACCTCGAGACGGCCGAGATCGCGATCCAGGCCGCGCTCACCGGGCACCTGGTGTTCTCGACGATCCACACCAATGACGCCGCGAGCGCCATCACGCGCCTGCAGGACCTCGGCGTGCAGCCCTTCCTGGTGGCCGCGGCCGTTCAGGCGGTGCTCGCCCAGCGCCTCGTGCGACGGCTGTGCGAGGACTGCGCCGAGACCTACCGGCCGCACCCCGAGGAGCTGCGCGCCCTGGGGCTGGACCCGCAGCACGTGGGGGACGTCAGCCTGCGCCGTCCGCGGGGTTGTCGGGCCTGCGAGGGCAGCGGGTACCGCGGGCGCCTGGCGCTGTTCGAGTCGCTCGAGATGGACGCCGCCCTGCGCGAGATGACCTTCCGTCAGGCGAGCCTGGGCGACATCCAGCGCACGGCCCACGCGACGGGCAAGCTGCGCCCGTTGCTCGTCGACGGCGCCCGCAAGGTGCTCGCCGGCCGCACCAGCGTGGCCGAGGTGCTGCGCGTCGTGCGCGCGGCGGAGAGCGCCCGATGACCCGCGACGCCCGGCGTCCCCGCCCGCGAACCCGAGGACCCAACCCGTGAGCGCCATCCACGATCTGTTGAGCACCGCCGTGACGCGCGGCGCCTCCGACCTGCACCTCAACCCGGGCCGCCCGCCGGTGGGGCGCATCGACGGCAAGCTGGTCTCCTTCGACCGCGCCCCGCTGGAGGACGCCGAGGCCGAGGCGCTCTGCCGGGCGCTGTGCGACGAGCACCACTGGAAGGAGGTCGCCGCGGTCGGCAGCACGGACTTCGGGGTCGCGCACACCGACGGCAATCGCTTCCGGGCCAGCGTCTTCCGCCAGCGCGGGCGCTTCTCGGCCGTGCTGCGCCTGATCCCCTCACGCCTGCTCTCGTTCGAGCAGATCGGCCTGCCCGAGGCCGTGCGCGAGCTGCTCTCCGCGCCGCGCGGCCTGATCCTCGTCACCGGCCCCACGGGTTCGGGCAAGACGACCACCCTGGCGACGATGATCGACTGGATCAACGCCAACCGGGACCGCCACATCGTCACCATCGAGGACCCGATCGAGTACTTCCACTCGCACAAGAAGGGCCTCGTGACCCAGCGCGAGGTGGGCGTCGACGTGCCCGACTTCCCCGAGGCCATCCGCCGCGCCCTGCGTCAGGACCCGGACGTGATCCTCCTGGGCGAGATGCGCGACCTCGAGACGATCTCCGCCGCGATCACCGCCGCCGAGACCGGGCACCTGGTGTTCGGCACCTTGCACACGACCGGCAGCGCGCGCACCGTCAACCGCATCATCGACGCGTTCCCGGCCAACCAGCAGGAGCAGATCCGCGCCCAGCTCTCGGTTTCCTTGCTGGCGGTCCTCTCGCAGGTGCTGATGCCGCGCGCGGACGGCAAGGGACGCGTCGCGGGCTTCGAGGTCATGTTGATGACCTCCGCCGTCGCCAACCTGATCCGTAAGAACGAGACCCAGAAGATCCCGTCCACGATCCAGACCTCCAAGCGCCTGGGCATGGTGACGCTGGACGACTACCTGCTGGACCTCGTGAAGGGGGGGCAGGTGACGGCCAAGGTGGCGCTCGAGCACGCCCAGGATCCCCGCGATCTGGAGGCGCGCCTTTGAGCGAGGGACGGCGACTGCTGGGGCAGATCCTGAAGGCCCGCGGCGTCCTGCGCGAGGGCCAGGTCCAGGAGGCCCTCGACGAACAGCGCCGACACGGCGGACTCTTCGGCCAGGCCCTGATCGCGCTCGGGCACTGCACCGGAGCGGACGTCGCCATGGCCCTCGCCGAGCAGGCGGGGCTCGAGACCGTCGACCTCGAGCGGGTGACACCCACGCCCCAGGCCCTGGGCCTGGTCGACGGCTCGACCGCGCACACCTACGGCGTCCTCCCGCTGCGGCTCGAGGGCGGCGTGCTGGTGGTGGCCCTGGGCGACCCGCTCAACACCGCCGTCCTGCAGGATCTCTCCTTCTCGACCGGCGTCGAGGTGCGTGGGGCGGTCGGCGACGCCAAGCGGATCCGCGAGTTGGTGCTGAAGCACTACGGCGAGGAGGAGAGCCTCGACCAGGCCATCGCCGCCGCCGCGCGCGCCGTGCAGGGCGCCGACGCCGAGACCGCCGCGGCCAGCCAGCCGGTGGTGCGCCTGCTCAACTCGATCCTGCACCGCGCCATCCGCGACCGCGCGAGCGACGTGCACTTCGAGGTCTTCGAGCGCGAGTTCCGCATCCGCTACCGCGTCGACGGCGCCCTGTACGAGATCGAGGCTCCGCCGCCGCACCTGGCGTTGCCGCTCGTATCGCGCATCAAGGTGATGAGCAACCTCGACATCACCGAGACGCGCGTGCCCCAGGACGGTCGCATCGAGCTCGCGATCGACGGCCGGCCGGTCGACCTGCGCGTGGCGACCCTGCCTAGCGTGGCGGGGGAGGGCTGCGTGATGCGCGTCCTCGACCGCTCGGCCGTGAGCCTCGACCTGCGCTCGATCGGGCTCTCGGCCGAGAACGAGGCTGCGCTGCGCGCCCTGACCGAGCTCCCGCACGGGATCGTGCTCGTCTCCGGGCCTACGGGCTCGGGCAAGACGACCACGCTCTACTCGATGCTCCAGGAGGCGAGCAAGCCGGATGTCAAGATCATCACGGCCGAGGATCCGGTCGAGTACGACATCGACGGCATCGTGCAGGTCCCGATCCACGAGGACATCGGCGTCACCTACGCCGCGGTCCTGCGCACCATCCTGCGCCAGGACCCGGACAAGATCCTGGTGGGCGAGATCCGCGACCGCGAGACCGCCCAGGTCGCGGTGGAGGCCAGCCTCACCGGCCACACCGTCTACTCGACGGTGCACACGAACGACGCGCCGAGCACCGTCACGCGCCTGGTCGACATGGGCGTCCCGCCCTTCCTGATCGCCGCGACCCTCGAGGCCGTGATCGCCCAGCGCCTGGTGCGCACGATCTGCGCCGACTGCCGCCAGTCGTTCGTGCCCGACGAGGAGCTGTTGCTCGAGCTCGGCCCCGACGGAGGGGCCCTACGCGGCGCGAGCCTGCACTACGGCAAGGGCTGCCCCAACTGCCACCACACCGGCTACCGGGGGCGCACGGGCATCTTCGAGATCCTGCGCATGGACGAGTCGATCCGCAACGCGATCCTCGAGCGCGCCTCGGTCGAGCGCGTGCGCGAGCTGGCCGTGGCGGGGGGGATGGCGAGCCTGCGCGAGAGCGGGCTGCGCCTGGTGACCGAGGGGCGCACGACGATCGAGGAGGTCCTGCGCGAGACCACCCTGTGAAGTTCCCCGGGGTTCGCGGGGACCGGAACGGTGAACTCCCGAGGGGACCTGGGTAGGGTGCCGCAGCAACCATGGCCAAGAAGATCAAGCGAACCGCCCCGGCAGTCGGACCGACGCCGCGCGGCGGAGCCGGCCCGGCCCCGGTCCGGCGCCGACGCGGCGGGCGGGTGCCGGCGCAGGTCGTGACCGACTTCACGATCCAGCTCTCGACCCTCACCGAAGCGGGCATCCCGATCGTGCGCTCGCTCTCGATCCTCGAGGGCCAGATGCGCCCGGGGCCCTTCAAGGGCGTCCTGGCCGAGCTGGTCGAGGACGTCTCGGGCGGCACGCCGCTCTCCGAGGCCATGGGCAAGCACGAGCGGGTCTTCGACACGCTCTACTCGAGCATGGTGCGGGCCGGCGAGGCCGGCGGCGTGCTCGACCGCGTGCTGACGCGGCTGGCGGCCTTCCGCGAGAAGGCCGCCACGATCCGCGCCACGGTGCGCGGGGCCATGATCTACCCGACGGTGATCCTGGTGGTCGCGATCGGCGTCCTGGCCGCCGTCATCACCTGGGTGATCCCCAAGTTCGAGGAGATCTTCCGCTCGTTCCAGGTCGATCTGCCGGGGCCCACGCGGATCCTGCTCGACCTCTCGGACTTCACGGTGAAGTACTGGTACGTGGTCTTCGGTCTGCCCCTGGCGCTGCTCCTGCTGCACGGGGTCGGGATGCGCCGCGGCAGGGGGTACCGCTACGCGGTGCACAAGCTGCTCCTGCGCCTGCCCGGCATCGGCCCGGTCGTGTCGGGTTCGCTCGTGGCAGGCTTCTGCCGCACCTTCGGCACGCTGGTCCAGGCCGGCGTCCCGCACCTGGACGCCCTCGGGATCGTGCGCGACGCGACCGGCAACGACGTCCTCCAGGAGGCGGTCGAGGACGTGCGGCGCACCGTGCGCGAGGGCGAGGGCCTGGCCCGCCCCATGGGCGAGACCGGCCTGTTCGACGACCTGGTCGTGAACATGGTCGACGTGGGCGAGGAGACCGGCGAGCTCGATCGCATGCTGCTGCGCGTCGCGGACGCGTACGAGGTGCAGGTCGATCGGCGCATCGATGCCTTCTTCAAGCTGCTCGAACCCGTGCTGTTGGTCGTGATCGCGGCCCTCGTGGGCTTCATCGTGGTGGCGCTCTTCATGCCCCTGATGGAGATCATGAGTCAGCTCGGCAGCCTATGACGTCGGCGGGCCGGCGGGCCCGACCCGACGGGGGATGCTCCTGATGTCGCTCCGGATTCGGGTCCTGATCCTGGTCACGGCGGTGAACGTCGTCGTGTTCGCGGCCGGGATGTGGTTCCTCTCCTTGGAGCTGGCCCGGGAGCGGGAGGAGCTCCAGCTCGAGTTCGCCGAACGCCTCGACTACATCCTGCGCCCGACCATCGACCCGCGCGGCGAGCTCAAGGTGGCCCAGATCCTCCAGTGGCCCTACTGGAAGGATTTCCAGGACGCGATCCTCGTCGATCGCAACCTGCAGGTCGGCGCCGACGGCCGCGTCGTCCCGCGGGGTGTGTTCCTCAACCCGACCGGCAGCTTGCGTCGGGGCCACGGGCTCGACGTGGACGCCGTGCTGCGCTTCATGCTGCGCGCGGTCGACGAAGGCCAGCCCATCGGCGGCGCCCAGGGACTCTCCGTGCCGATCTACGACCTGGCCGGGCGTACCTGGGGGGCGCTGTGGTTCCGGCTCGACACGGGCGTCGATCGGCGTGCATTGCTGTGGACGCTCCTGCCCTGGTTCCTCGGCTCGACCGTGCTCCTGACCCTGGGTACCTTCCTCCTGCTGAGGCGCTTCGTGCTCGAGCCGGTCGAGAAGCTCGCGGAGGGCGCGCAGCGGGTCCGCCGCGGCGCGCTGGACACGCGCCTCGAGGTCCCGCGGCGGCGCGACGAGCTCTCCGAGCTCATGCGCAGCTTCAACGACATGACGCGCGAGGTGCAGGGGTTCAACGAACGCCTCGCGCGGGAGGTCGAGGCGGCCACCGCCCAGGTGCGCGCGGTCGAGGCCGCGGCCATGCGCCAGCGCCAATTGGCGGCGATGGGGGAGCTCGCCGCGGGCATCGCCCACGAGATCAACAACCCCTTGGGCGGGATGGTCAACGCCGTGCAGGTGCTGCAGCGCGAGGACGTCGCGCCGGAGCGCCGCGAGCGTTACCTGGGCCTGCTGCTCGACGGGCTGGAGCGGGTGCGCCTGACCGTCGGCAACCTGCTGCGCTTCACGCCGCGCGCCACGGCGCTGGTCGAGATCGACCTCGCGGAGGCGGTGCGCGCGGCGCTCTCGTTGGTGGAGCACCGCGCCGAGCGCGCGGGCGTGCGCCTCGAGTTCGAACCGCAAGCGAGCCTGCCCCCGGTGCTCGGCGACCGGACCGAGCTCGGCCAGGCGGTGCTCAACCTGGTCGGCAATGCCCTCGACGCGCTCGAGCAGGCGCCGCCCCCCGGCGGCGGTCGCGTGCGCGTGACCCTGGGGCGACTCGGGGAGCGCCTCGCGCTGGTCGTCGAGGACGATGGGCCGGGCGTCGAGCCCGAGGTCCTGGAGCGCCTGGGCAACCTCTTCTACACCACCAAGGAGGTCGGCAAGGGAACCGGCCTGGGCCTCGCCCTGGTGCAGAACATCGCGCTGCGCCACGGCGGGCGAGTCGAGTTCACGAGTCGGCCCGGGGCGGGCTTCCGCGCCCAAGTGCTGTTGCCGGTGGCCGGGGAAGGGACCGCATGAGCGAGGTGCCGCCCCTGCTGGTCCTGTTGCTCGCGGCGCTGCTCACGCTCTCGGGGAGCTTCAGCGCGGCCGAGACTTCGCTGTTCAGCCTCTCGATCGAGCAGCGCTTGCACGCCCCGCGGCACGTCGTGCAACTCCTGCGGCGGCCGAGCGAGACCCTGATCACGATCCTCCTCGGCAACCTGGTGGTGAACGTGCTGTTCTTCGCCTTCGCGATGCGCGTGCGGTTTCCCGTGCTGGAGACCTACGGGCTGGGCTTCCTGGAGGGCCTGCCGGCCCTGATCGCGGTGCTGATCTGCGGGGAGATCCTGCCCAAGACCCTGGCCCTGCGCGCGCCGCTGGCGGTGGCGCGGCTCGTCGCGCTGCCGCTCGAGGCCCTGGCGCTCGCCCTGGCTCCGGTCCGGCGCGCGATCCAGCTCTTGGTCGAGTTCATCCTGCGCCTCTCCGGCGCCGACCAGGTCGACGAGGGCGAGCTGACCCCCGAGGTGCTCGAGGAGCTGCTCGTGCGCAGCGCGCAGCAGGGGCTGCTGGCGGAGGACGAAGTCGACATGATCTCCGAGATCGTCGAGCTCGATGGCATCCGCGTGCGCGAGATCATGCTGCCGCGGGTCGACATGTGCGTCCTCGACGAGGGTTGCGCCGAGCCGGGGCCCGCGCTCCAGGAAGCCCTGGCCAAGCACCAGACCTGGATGCCGGTCGTGCGCGGCGGCCCCGACGAGGTCGTGGGGTGCGTGCGCGTGCGCGACCTGCTGCGCCACCGCGGTCGGCCCGTGGCCGAGCTCGTCATGCCGGTCAAGTTCGTGCCCGAGGTCGCGACGGCCCTCTCGCTCCTGCTCGAGTTCCAGCGCGACCGCACGGCCGAGGCGGTGGTCGTCGACGAGTGGGGCGGGACCGCTGGGCTGGTGACGATCGAGGACGTCTTCGAGGAGATCGTGGGCGAGCTGCGGGTCGAGGGCGAGGCGCGCAGCAAGCCCGTCGTGCCCCTCGGCGAGGGCCGCTACCGCGTGGCGGGCAACCTGTCCGTGCGCGACTGGAACGAACGCTTCGGGCACCAGATCGTGCCCAAGGAGTTCGAGACCGTCGGCGGTATGGTCACCGCGCGCCTGGGCCGCATCCCGCGCAAGGGCGACCGCGTCGTGCAGGGGAACCTCGTCTGCGAGGTGCACGAGGTGCGCGGTCGGCGCGTGCTCGCGGTCGATCTGTACCTGAAGCCGGAGGCGGGGGAGCAGGAGCCGTGAGCGAACCGGTCGTGGGACTGCTCGTACTGGGAGCGCTCCTGTTCGCCTCGGCGCTCTACTCGGGCAGCGAGACCGCGCTCTACTCCCTCTCTCGCCCGCGCCTGGACCTGCGCCTGCGCGCGGGCGGGCGCCGCGCACGCCTCGTGAGCTGGCTCACGCAGCGCGACGCCGCCGTGCTGATCACGATCCTGATCGGCAACAACCTGGCCCTCGAGCTCCTGACGCGCCACACCCACGGCCGGCTGGAGATCCTGGACGGTCTGGAGGGGTACGCGCGCGAGCTCATCGTCTCGGCCCTCCTGATCCCCCTGGTGTTCTTCTTCGGCGAGATCCTGCCCAAGGAGTTCTCCCGCCGCCGACCGCTGGCGGTGCTCGAGTTCACGGCCCCGCTGGTCGTCGCCTCGCGCTTTCTCTTCTGGCCCCTCGAACGCGTGATCTGGCTCCTGGCGATCGGTCTCGAGCGCATCACCGGCGCCCGCCGGCAGGATCTCGCCCGCCGGCCGGGGCGCGAGGCCGTGTTGCGGCTGGTCGAGGAGGGCGCCCGGGCCGGCGCCCTCCCGCCGCGCGCCGAGCGGCTGGTGCGCAACGCGCTCGAACTGCGCCGCATCCCGGTCACGGTGGCCATGATCCCCTGGAGCGCCGTGCAGACCGTGCGCATCGACGGGGACGCGCCGCAGGCGCGGGCCGCGCTGCTCGACTCGCCCTTCACGCGGTTGCCGGTGGTCGACGCCCAGGGTCGCGTGACGGGCTACCTGCACCAGCTCGAGGTCCTGCGGGAGCCCGACCGCGCCTTGGCCGACCTCCTGCGCCCCCTGCCCGCCATCCCGGCCGCGACCCCCGTCGATCGGGCGCTGGCGCGCCTGCGCCTGCTCGGTCAGCGGGCCGCCTTGGTGGGGGATCCGGCCGCGCCCGCGGGCCTGGTGACCCTCAAGGACCTCCTGGAGGAGATCTCGGGGGATCTCGGCGACTGGTAGGGATTGGTCGCAACCGCCGCCGACGGCTAGCATAGTGCGCCCGGCAGCTCCGGACCGACCCCGTGCCCGGTCTCGAACCCCGAAGCCCCGGCCCCCACCCAAGCCCATGAGCGTTCTCCGCACCCACCTCCAGCACGGCCTCCTGATCGGGCTGGGTTTCGCCCTGGCGACGGTCACCGGGCTGCGGTTCGCGCCCCAGGGCGGGGGGACCCAGGACCCCGAGCCGCCCCAGATCCCGAGCCTGCCGAACTTCGCGGCCTTCGGGACGGCGGACTCCAACGGGCGCATGATCGCCGTGACGGGCATCGACATGACCGGCACGGCGATCCTCTACGTGATCGACACCGAGAACCCGCACATCGCCGTCTACCAAGCGCAGGGTGGCAGCGCGAGCAGCCACAACATCAAGCTGATCGCCGCGCGCAACATCACGCTCGACCTGCAGCTCGACGGCCTCAACGACAAGTCCCAGTACAGCTTCAAGCAGCTCCAGGACCGGTTCCGCCAGACGGATCCCCAGCAACAGCCGCCCCGCTAGGCCGCGCCCCGGCCGGGATCCCGCTCGGGATCGCGGTCGGTCGCCGCTCGACGGGCCCAGCCAACCCCGCCAATCAAGGAGAGTTCGACCGTGGCCGAGGAATTCTACAGCTTCGAGGACGCCCTTCGTGAGCTCCGCCTGAAGGAGGAGGAGCTCAAGCGCCTGGTCTCCGAAGGCGAGATCCGCGCCTTCCGGGAAGGCGACACCATGAAGCTCCGCCGCACGGACGTCGAAGTCCTGCGTCAGGAGCTGTCCGGCGGCGAGTTGGTCGACCTGGGCGGCAGCGAGGACGAGATCGTGTTCGAGGACTCCGGGCTCGGCGATCAGGCCGGCATGGCGACCGAGGAGATCTCCGACGTGGACACCATCATCGAGGACGACGTCGAGGACGTGGGCGAGATCGAGCTCGACGAGGACGACGCCGTCGCCGCGGCGCCCGTCCGCCGCGCGAGCGCCCGCGCCGCGGTCGAGGAGGAGGGCCACGAGGACATGCTCACGCGCTTCGCGTTGATCGCCTCGGCCCTGGTCTGCGTCGTGGCCTTGCCGGTGCTCTTCGCGGTCATGACCGGCCGCGCGGGATCCCTGGCCCAGGCGGTGGCCGGCCTGTTCGGCGAGACCCTCGGCGCCCCCCAATAGGTGCGCTCGCGCCCGGGGCCAGGCCCCGGGCCAGCTCGGGCCGCGGACCGTCGAGGCGGGCCGCGGCCCGAGCGCGTCCGGGGCCCGCACGCCGCGCGAAACGTCTCCTCGACGCTTGGGACGACCTGGCGCGCTTCCTAGACTCGGCCCGACCCGCGGCGGCGCGTCCTCCGACCGCGGGGCCCGCACCCACGACCCCCGGCGCGTTCCGGGGCGGCATCCCTCGCACAGCCATGAATCAACACCTGCGCTCCTCCGGCACCCTCGCGGGTCTGCTCCTCGGCGCCCTGCTCACGGCCTCCTGCGTCTCCCAGCAGGAGTACGACGAGGCCGTCGACCTCGCCAAGCACTACCAGACCCGTCTGCACGACTCCGAGCAGTCCCAGCAGGCCCTGGAGGCCGAGCGGGACCGCCTGCGCCGCGAGCTGGCGCTCAGCAAGGTCAACGCGGGCGAGGCCGGCTACGCCGAGTACGAGTCCCGCATCGCCGAGCTCCAGCGCCGCATCGACGGCCTGGGCGGCAACATCAAGGACGTGGAGTACCTGTACCTGGACGACGGCAGTTACGTGGTCCTCGTGCAGGACGCGATCCTGTTCGACTCCGGCTCGGCCGAGATCAGCGCCGCCGGGCGCCAGCGCCTGAGCTCGGTCGCGGCCGAGATCCAGCGCCGCGCGCACGGCCGCATCCTGGTGCGCGGGCACACCGACTCCGACCCGGTCTCGAAGCCCGAGACCAAGAAACGGTTCCCGCACGGCAACCTCGAGCTCTCGGCTGCCCGCGCGATCGAGGTCGCGGCGGCGCTGACGCAGCACGGCGTGCCCGCGCGGGACGTGGCCGTGATGGGCTTCGGGCCCTACGAGCCCCTGCGTGACAACAACTCGGCCGAGAACAAGCGCCTCAACCGCCGCGTCGAGATCTTCGTCGCGAAGGCCGAGGGCCGGCCCTGATCCCCGCGCGCGGCGCCGGGGCCTGAAGCGCCCCGGCGCCCGCAGGACCCGCGGCGTCGAAGGAGGTCCCATGGCGTCCGGCCCACGCGTCGCCCGCGAACGCGCTGGCCCGATCCACGACCGGGGGCCTTCGCTCGAAGGGCCGCTGTGGTTCGTGGCGCTCGGCGCCCTGCTGTGGGTCGCTGCCTGCGGGGGGCGGGACGGGGACTCCGACGGGGTCCTGAGCGAGCTCGAGCGGCTGGCCTTCGTGCCCCCCGGCGCCTGCGTGCTCGATCTGGGCGAACGCACGCGCGTCGATTGCTCGACCGACGCGGCGCTGCTCGTCGACCGCTTCGAGGTGACGCGCGAGGACTGGACGGGCTACCTCGACTCCGATCCGGAGGGGGTCGCCTTCCCCACCGCGGTGCGCGAATCCTGGGCCGACCGCAAGCTCCTCGATTGGCCCGCCACCTTCCTGACCTTCGACGAGGCCCGGCGCTTCGCGGCCGCGCGCGGCATGCGCCTGCCGACGCCCCGCGAGTGGGTGCGCATCGCCGCCGGGACCCGCGAGCAACGCTTCCCCTGGGGTGGCGGGGACGCGGAATCGATCGCCAACACCCTGGAACTCGGCCTGGGCCGTCCGACGGCCGTGGGGACCTTCGAGGAGGGCACGACGCCGAACGGGATCCACGACCTGCTCGGCAACGTGTGGGAGTGGGTGGACGGGCGACTCCCGGCGCGCCCGGAGGGCGACGGGCGCACCTGGGCGATGGGGGGCTCGTTCGCCTATCGGCGCCGACCGATCCACGGACCCCGTGCCGGGGCCCCCAGCAGCGTCCCCGGGAGCGCCGGTGACGGTCCGACCCTGGAGGCCTTCTTCAACACGCTGCTGCTCGATCCGGAACACCGCGCCGACGACCTCGGGCTGCGCTGCGTGGTCGAGGCCGCGCCGTACCTTCTCGAGCGCGCCGCGCGCCTGGGGAGCGGCTCGCGGGTGCGCGAGCGCTGCGCGGCGATCGGCCGTCGCTTCGGCGCCGCCGCCGTGCCCCTGCTCAGCGAGCTGGCCGCCCGCCCCGGCGCGCCGCCGGCGCTGCAGTGGATGTTGGAGGGAGCCCGCGGATGAGCGCCGCGCAGGCCGAACCGCCCGCTGGAGACGACGAGCCGCCGGAGGAGGGCCCCGCCGGGCGCGGGCCCTGGCAGCACTACCGCGCGCGGCTCGAGGCGGCCGGCTTCCACCCCTCCAAACGCCTGGGCCAGAACTTCTTGCTCGACGAGAACGTCGTGCGTGCGATCGTGCGCGACTCCGGCCTGCGCGCGGAGGAATCGGTGCTCGAGGTCGGCGCGGGTCTGGGATTCCTGACCCGAGCGCTGCTCGAGACCGGCGCGCGCGTGTTGGCGGTCGAGGTCGATCGCCGCCTGGCGGAGATCGTCTCCGAGGAGCTCGGCCACGAGCCGCGCCTCGAGTTGGTGCGCGCGGACGTCCTGGCGGCCAAACACCGGCTGGCGCCCGAGGTGCTCGAGCGCCTGCCGCGGGCGGGGACCTGGAGGCTCGTCTCGAATCTCCCGTATCAGGTCTCGGGCCCCTTGCTCGCGGTGCTCGAGGCCTTGCCTTGGCCGCCGGCGTCGATGACGGTGCTCGTGCAGCGCGAGGTCGGCGAGCGCATCGCGGCGGCGCCCGGGAGCGATGCCTGGGGAGCGCTCTCGGCCCGCCTGCAGGCCGCCTATCGGGCGCGTATCCTGCGCCCCGTCCCGGCCACCCTCTTCCGGCCCCGGCCGCGGGTGGAGAGCGCGGTGGTGCACCTCGAACGGCGCGCCGACGCCCCGTCGGCGCCGGAGCGGGCGGAGCTCGCCCGGCTCCTGGGTGCGCTCTTCCCGCGCCGCCGTCAGGTCCTGCGGCGGGTCCTCGGGGAGTTCCTGGGCGCGGCGGGCCCCGCCGAGGCGGCCCTGGCGCGGGCGGGGCTCGAGCCCACGCGCCGCGTCGAGTCCCTGGGAGTGGGGGAGTGGCTCGCCCTGGTCCGCGCCCTGCCTGGCGGGGAGGGCGGGGAGGGCGGGTAGGGCCGCGGGCCCCTGCCCGTGGGAATCGGCTGCGCCGTGGCCTGGGCGCTGGGCGTGTGATAGGCTCCCGGTGTAGGTCCGAAGCGAACTTCCGGTTGCGCAGCGTCGCGAGTGCCCCCGACACGAGGGCCCGCCCCGCACCGGCTCGGCTGAGACCGTGTGTTCCCTGTCCCCGTCGGCGAGCGACGGGGCGAGGCCGTCGCTCGAGACTTCGTCGGACGCCATCCGTCCCGCCGGGCTCGTGTCGTGTCCCTGCGCCCCGCGTCCCCCGATCCATTCCAGGCCCGAAGCTCGTCCGCGCTGGCAGCGTTTCGGACGCGATCGGGTTCCGTCCCCGTCCCCACCACGCCCACCCCGATTCCCCGCCGCAGGCCACGGCCCCCAGTCCCCGGGCCTGCGCGATTCCCACCCGTCCCCACGGTCCGCTGCGGATTCCCTCCCGTCCGCCGGGCCTGCCCCCAGACCATCCAGCCCGCGGCTCCCCGTCACCGGGCCGCCCCCGTCCCCGTTCCCTCCCGACCCAGCGACCCCTTCGCCCCGGGCTCGGCCCGCTCCGTCCACCGTCCGTGCCGCCCTCGGCGTGCACGCTCCGGTGTCCGGCGAGCGACCGTCCCCCGGCGCCGGTCGTGATGGGTCGTCGCCCCGCGCGTCCGCGGGCGATCGGGGGGCGGGGTCGCGGCGCGGACCTCGGCGGGAGCGCCCCGGGCCCCCACGCCCGCGCCGTCCCTCTTGCACGACGACTTCCGACGAGCGATCGAGGAGATCAAGCTGCGCGCGCCCATCGAGGACGTGGTGCGGGAGCGTGTGCCGGAGCTGCGCCGTCGCGGCGCCCTGTACGAGGCCCGGTGTCCCTTCCACGAGGAGCGCACGCCCTCGTTCAAGGTGAGCCCCGACCGCGGCACGTGGCACTGCTTCGGTTCCTGTTCCGAAGGCGGCGACGCGATCTCGTTCGTCGAGCGATTCGAGGGGGTCGGATTCCGCGAGGCGGTCGAGATCCTCGCGCGCTCGACGGGCGTCGAGCTGCCGGCGCGCCGCCGCGACGGGGCCGAGGAACGCGGCGTGGACCTGTACGCGATCGGCGAGCGCGCCGTGCGTTTCTACGCCGCCGAGCTGCACCGACCGGAGGGCCGCGAAGCGCTCGAGTACCTGCGCGCGCGGGGCCTCGCCCCGGAGACGATCGAGTCCTTCCGACTGGGCTTCGCCCCGGCCAGCGGGCAGGCGCTGGTGGCGCGCGCGCAGTCGAGCGGCGTGGCCGTCCAGGACCTCGAGAAGCTGGGCCTGGCGCGCACCGGGGACCGCGGCCGGCCCTACGACTTCTTCCGTGGGCGGTTGATGATCCCGATCCACGACCTGCACGGACGGGTGGTCGGTTTCGGGGCCCGGCGCCTCTCGGACGGGGACGGCGAACGGGGCACCGTGTCGGGGCCGAAGTACGTCAACACCCCGGAGACCGAGCTCTTCAAGAAGAGCCGCCTCGTCTACGGGCTCGACCGGGCCTTGGCCGAGGTGCGCCGCCGCCACCACCTGGTGCTGTTCGAGGGCTACACCGACGTGATGGCCGCCCACCAGGTCGGCCTGACCCACTGCGGCGCGGTGCTGGGGACCGCGACCACCGACGACCACGCGGCCCTGGTGCGGCGCTCGGGGGCGCGGCGCGTGACGTTGGTCTTCGACGGGGACGAGGCCGGTCGCCAGGCGGCCCACAAGGCCCTGCTCGGGCTGCTCCCGCTCGAGATCGAGCTCGACGTCGTCGTGCTCGAGGGCGGGCAGGATCCCTGCGACGTGTTGCTCGCGGAGGGGGCGGCGGCCTTCGAGCGGCGCCTGGAGGCGGCCCAGCCCTGGCTGGAGCGGGTCGCCTCGGGCCTCGAGGGTCTGGGAGGGCTCGAGTTGTCCCAGGCGGTGGACCGCGCCCTGGACCTCGTGCTGCGCCTGGGCAAGCCGGTCCTGCGCGAGGAGGCGTTGCGGACCCTAGCCGAGCGAATCGGCCTGCGGCCCGCCGTGCTCCAGGAGCAGGCCGCGGCGCGCGCCTCCGGCCGCACGGGCCTGCGTTCGCACCCCCGCCCCGCGGCGCCCGGCGCAGCGGCGAGCGCGCCCTCGTCGGTGCGATCGGGTCCGCCCTCCGCTGCGCAGGAAACGCCTCGGACCGGTGATCCCAGGCTGCAGCGGGCCTATGCGGGGATCGCGGGTGCGCTGCTGCTCGATCCCAGCCTGGTCCCCCGGGTCCGCGCGCGGCTCTCCGCCTGCCCCGACCCTGGATTGACGCGGGTCTTCGGGACGCTGCTGGGGCTCTACGAGAACGAAGACGTCGAGATCGACGTGCAGGCCGTGCTGGACGCCCTGGGGGAGGACCCGGTGCGCAAGCAGGTCGTCGGTTGGGTCGAACACGCACGCCTGGCGGAGAGCCCGCGGGCCCTCCTGGAGGGCGAGCTGGCTTTCCTCGCGGCGCGCGAGCTGGAACGGGAACGGGGCGCCCTCGAGGCGCGCATCGAACAGTTGGAACGGTCCCTGGGCGCCTTCGGCGGTCAGGGGGAGGAGCAAACGATCCGGGAGCTCGAAGGGCTCGTCCGGCGCCACGGCGATCTCCTACGGGAGCTGCGCGGTGTGGTCGTCGGGGCGAGCTCCGCGGGTTCCCCGGGTCCGTCGAGGTGAAGATGAGCGAGAAGATCGACGACACCATCAAGGCACTGGTCGACGAGGGGCGCCGCAAGGGGTTTCTCACCTACGGTGAGATGAACCGACTGCTGGAGGACCAGTTCCTCCCGCCCGATCAGATGGACCAGGTCTTCCTCGCCCTGGAAGAGTCGGGCGTCGACGTGCTGGACGACGACGACGCGCCCGACGACGACGCCGCCGCGGGGCTGGGCGGCGAGGCGCCGGTCGGAGCCTCCGAGCGCATCAAGCCGAGCGTCTCGGAGCCCGCGATCGCGCTGCTCTCGCGCTCCGAGCTGCCGGAGAAGATCGACGACCCGGTGCGGATGTACCTCACCCAGATGGGCGAGATCCCGCTGCTCACGCGCGAGGAGGAGATCTACCTCGCCAAGACGATCGAGATCACGCGCAAGCGCTTCCGCAAGAAGTGCATGGGCTCGGGCCTCAGCATGGACAGCGCGCTCGAGACCCTGGACCAGGTGCAGGCCGGGCTGCTCGCCTTCGATCGCACGCTGAAGGTCAACCCGAACCCCAAGCCCGACGACGACCCCAAGATCGTCGAGACCCTCGGCAAGCAGTTCCTCGCCAAGCGCCTGCCGGTGAACATCGAGACCATCCGGCGCCTGCTCGCGCGCCTGCGCGAGGAGTACGCCCCGCTGGTCGACCCGAACCTGCCCGCGGAGCAGCGCACGCAGGTTCTGGAGAACGTCCAGAACACGCGCCGCAAGTTGGTGATCCTGATCGAGGAGTGCCACCTGCAGGTCAAGAAGGTCCGCCCGCTGATCGACGTGCTCGAGGACCACTACCGCGAGACGCGCTCGATCGAGCGCAAGCTGGCGGCGCTCAAGGGCGCGCGGAAGCCCAATCCGCAGATCGAGGAGCTCGGCCAGCGCCTGGCGCAGCTCGAGCTCGAGGCCCTAGAGCCCGCGCCGCAGCTCAAGCGCCGCGTGGACCAGATCAAGCTGCACTACGCCGAGTACGAGGAGGCCAAACGCAAGCTCTCCAGCGGCAACCTGCGCCTGGTGGTCTCGATCGCGAAGAAGTACCGCAACCGCGGCCTCTCGTTCCTGGACCTGATCCAGGAGGGCAACACCGGCCTGATGAAGGCGGTCGAGAAGTACGAGTATCGCCGCGGCTACAAGTTCTCGACCTACGCGACGTGGTGGATCCGCCAGGCCATCACGCGTTCGATCGCGGACCAGGCGCGCACGATCCGCATCCCGGTGCACATGATCGAGACGATGAGCAAGCTGCGCAACGTCTCCAAGAAGCTCCTGCAGGCCAAGGGCCGCGAGCCGTCGGTCGAGGAGGTGGCCGAGGCCACCGGCATCACCGTCGACGAGGCCAAGCGGGTGATGAAGATCAGCAAGCACCCGATCAGCCTCGATCGGCCCATCGGGGACTCGGACGACAGCTACTTCGGTGACTTCATCGAGGACGAGTCGGTCGAGAGCCCGATGCAGGCCGCTGGCCACGAGATGCTCAAGGAGCGCATCGACGACGTGCTCAAGACGCTGACCTTCCGCGAGCGCGAGATCGTCAAGCTGCGTTACGGGATCGGCGACGGCTACACCTACACGTTGGAGGAGGTCGGCCGGATCTTCCGCGTCACGCGTGAGCGCGTGCGGCAGATCGAGGCCAAGGCGGTGCGCAAGCTGCGCCACCCGGTGCGGGCGCGCCAACTCGCCAGCTTCCTCGACGGCGTGGTCGTGCCCGACGACGCCGACATCCCGTTCTGATCCCGGCGCGGGGGCGTCCCGCGGGGGCGCCCCGCGGGACCTGGGCCTCCCGTCGGGGTCGGTGGGGCAAACGGGGCGGGTCCGGGCGGGACGAGGGAGTGCTGGGGCCGGGCCGGCAGCGGCCTTGTTCGCGCTCCGTCCGGCGCTAGACTCTGCGCCTTCCCGTGCCGGCCCCGCAGATGCAGCAGACCCTCCAGGCCCTCCGCGGGCTCCAGGACATCGACTCCGAGCGCTACCGCGTCGAGGCCGAGCTCAAGCGTCTGCCGGCCGAACGCGAGCGGCGTCAAGAGGACCTGCGGCGCCAGGAGGCCGCCATCGAGGCCGCCCGCGAGGACCTGGTCGCCCAGCGCTCGCGCATCCTCGAGTTCGAGTCCGAGACCCAGACCAGCCGCCAGCGCATCCGCAAGCTGGAGCAGGAGGTCGCCGGCTCGCGCGACATGGCCGTCATCGAGGGCTGCCGCTACGAGATGCGCGAGCTGCGGCGCAAGATCGACGCCGCCGAGCGCGAGACCCTCGAGGTCATGGAACGGGTCGAGGTGATCGAGCAGAACCTCGAACGCATGCGCGCGGCCCTCGAGGCCGAGCGCGCGATCTTCGAGCAGTTCTCGCGCAGCCTCGACGAGGAGCTGCGTGTGGCCGAGGAACGCCGCGCCACCTTGCTCGAGCGCCGCCGCGGCTATCTGGGCGACGCGCTCGACGCGGCGGCCTTGAGCCTCTACGGCCGCCTGATCGAGGCCCGTGAGGGCCAGGCCCTGGCGACCCTCGACGGACGCATCTGCCAGGCGTGCTACATGGAGGTTCCGCCGAACCTCTTCGTGCGCATGGCGCGCGGCACGGAGGTCGTGCAGTGCCCGAGCTGCGATCGCATCCTCGTCCCGGGCGTTTGAGTCCCAGGTCGCGGGTTCCTTCAGGGCGTTCGCCAGCGCGTGCCCTGGCGCGTCCCGCGGCGCGCGAGCTCGGCCGCGAGCTCCATGCGGATCGCGTTCTTGTGCACGTTCCAGTGGGGCGCGAGCAGATCCTCGGGCGGCGAATCCCCCGTGAGGCGATGCAGGACCTGCTCGGGGTGTAGGCGCTCGACGAAGTCGGCGAGCCAGGCGACGTAGGTCGGCGGGTCGAGCAGTTCGACCTCTCCCGCGCGCCACCAGTGTTCGAGGACGGTGCGACGCAGCACCATCAAGTGGTGCACCTTCACTCCGATCGCGCCGCTGCGCCCGAGGGCCTCGGCCGTGCGGCGCGCGCCCTCGCGGCCGTCCCCGGGCAGGCCCAGGATCGCGTGGCCGACGAGCTCGAGGCCCGCCCCGCGCACGCGCGCCGCGCAGGCCTCGAAGTCGGCCAGGGTGTGGCAGCGGTGGATGCGCTCGAGCACGGAGTCGTCGGCCGACTCGAGCCCCAGCTCGACCCACACCGGGACCCGGCGTGCGAGCCGCGCCAGGCGCTCGAGGGCCCAGTCGGGCAGGGTGTCGGGGCGGGTCGCGACGGCGACGCAGTCCACGCCGCGCGCGAGGTGCGGCTCGATGACGGAGAGCACCTCGTCCAACCGCCGCGGCTCGACGTAGGTGTTCGAGTAGGACTGCAGGTAGGCGATGGCCCCGACCCCCGTGCCGCGGCGGGCGATGCGCGCCAAGCCGCGTTCGAGCTGGCCGGCGAGCTCGACTCCCGAGCGCAGGGCCCCGGTGCCCGAGCCCTCGACGTCGCAGTAGACGCAGCCGCCGCGGCCCTTGGTCCCGTCCCGGTTCGGACAGGTCGAGCCGGCGTCGAGGGCCACGCGGTGGAGCGGCCGCCCGAAGCGTTCGCGCAGCCAGGGCGCCAGGGTCACGAAGGGCAGGGAGTCGGTCACGGCGACCTGGCAGCGTAAGCTGCTCCCCCGTGGAGATCCAACCCATCGTCATCGGCACCGCCGGCCACATCGATCACGGCAAGTCGACCCTGGTGCGGCGCCTGACCGGCATCGACCCCGACCGCCTCAAGGAGGAGCAGGAGCGGGGCATGACGATCGACCTGGGCTTCGCCAACTTCGCCCTGCCCGACGGGCGGCGGGTGGGCATCGTCGACGTGCCGGGCCACGAACGCTTCGTGCGCAACATGGTGGCGGGCGCGTCGGGGATCGACCTGGTGCTCCTGGTGGTGGCCGCGGACGACGGGGTGATGCCGCAGACGCGCGAGCACCTGGCGATCATGGAGCTCCTGGGCGTCAACCTGGGCCTGGTCGCGCTGACCAAGGTCGACATGACCGAGCCCGAGATGGTCGAGTTGGCCGAGGACGACGTGCGCGAGAGCGTGCGCGGCACGTTCCTCGAGGGCGCGCCGATCCTGCGCGTCTCGGGCGTCACGGGCGAGGGTCTGGACGAGCTCGCGGCGCACCTGATGCGGCTCGCCGCCGACACCGCGCCGCGGCCCGCCGAGGGCGTGTTCCGCATGCCCGTGCAGCGCGTCTTCAGCGCGCGCGGCTTCGGCACGATCCTGACCGGCATCCCGGTCTCGGGTTCGGTCGCCAGGGGCGATCTCCTCGAGGTGCTCCCCGTCGGCCTGCGCGGGAAGGTGCGCGGCTTGCAGGCCTACCATCAGCCGGCGGAGCGCGCCCGCGCCGGGCACTCGACCGCGATCAACCTCACCGACGTCGACCACACACAGGTCGAGCGCGGCTGCG
The DNA here is from genome assembly GCA_964394665.1 of uncultured Planctomycetaceae bacterium. Lineage (GTDB taxonomy): Bacteria > Planctomycetota > UBA1135 > UBA1135 > CAYMYN01. The sequence goes on along the minus strand of CAYMYN010000017.1, from coordinate 22,519 downwards.
TGGTCGCGACGCCCGGGTACTTCACGCCCACGCGCATGCTCGCCGCCCGTCTGCGCGTGCTCGAGGGCCAAGCGCGCAGCGTGACGAACCGGATGCCGATCCGCCTGCACACCGGCACGGTGGAGGCCCTGGGGGAGGTGATCGTGCTCGATCTGCCCGAGATCGCGCCCGGCGAAGAGGGGCTCGTGCAACTGCGGCTCTCCGAACCGGTCCTGGCGGCTCCCGGCGATCGTTTCGTGCTGCGGCTCGCCTCGCCGCTCGAGACGCTCGGCGGCGGAGTGGTGCTCGAGCCGAGCGCGCACCGCCTCAAGCGCTTCAAGGCCTTCGTGCTCGAGGACCTCGAGCTCCAATCCCGCGGCCTGGGGACGCCGCTCGAACGCGTGAGCGTCGCATTGGCGCGCGCGGGCACGCGGCTCGTACCCCTCGACGAACTCTGCCGCGTCGCGCAGCGCACCGCCCCGGAGACCGAAGCGCTGCTGGCCGAGCTCGAGGCCGGGGGCGTCGCCCTGCGCGCGCCCCGCGGGTTCCTCTCGGTCGAGGCGCGGGCCGCGGCCCAGGCTCGGCTGCGCGAGGGCTTGGCGTCCTGGTTCGACGAGCACCCCTGGCGGCTGGTGGTCGACCTGCGCGATCTACGATCGCGGGTGAGCCTCGACCCCGACCTCTTCGAGCTCGCCCTGGGCTGGGAGGTCGCCGCGGGCGAACTCGAACGTCTGCCCGGCGGCCGCGTCCGGCCCGTGGGACGGGAGGGGGTCCTGAGCCCCACGCAGGCCGGGCTCCTCGGGTCGCTCGCCACGTCCCTGGAGACCGCCGGCCTGCAGCCCCCGGAGCAGGAGGAGCTGGCCGCCGCCCAGGGCGCCCCGGCGGAGGAGGTCCAGGCCGTGCTCGAGGTCCTGGAGGACCTCGGTCGCATCGTGCGCGTCGGCAAAGGACTGTGGATCGCGCGGGGGGCCCTCGAACGGGCGCGGGCGGCCGTGGTCGCCAACTGCGAGCGGCACGGCCAGCTCGAGATCCCCGAGCTGCGGGACGAGCTCGACACGACCCGCAAGTTCCTGATCCCGCTGCTCGAGTACTTCGACGCCCAGGGCGTGACCCTGCGCCAGGGCGGCCACCGGGTGCTGAAGCGCACCTGATCCCCCGGCGGGCCCCGGGCAGCGCCCAGGCCGGTCGGTGGGATCCCGGGGGGAGATCCACGTCGGGGCACAGGTTCCCGGGGGGCCCTGCCGATAAGCGCAGCGAACCGACCCGGCGTCCCGCGGGCGGTCCGTCGCGTGGCCCAGGGGCCCCGCCGGCGGATCCTTGGCGGGGGACGGCGCCCCCGCGAAGCCCGAGGAGCGCCGGCCGGCCCCCCAGCAGCACCAGGTCGCGCCCACGGGCGCGACCCGAAGACGACCATGGCGGAGATGTCCACAGGCCAACCCGACCCTCGCTCCGGCGCCCGACCGGCGGCCTCCGATCCCTTCCCCGGGGAGGCGCTGGACTTCCTGGGCCTCGACCAGGCCTTCGCGGCGGATCCCGGCGAACTGGACGACTCCGCCGCCTGGCAGGGCGCGGAGCCGGGCGTCTACGACGACGCCCCCGACTTCGACGGGCTGGAGGAGGGTGCTTGGGAGGCAGACCCGGAGGCGTTCGAGGGCGCGCCCCAGGCCGGGTACGACGCGGACCATCCTGGGCTCGGGGAGGGGTTCGAGGACTTCGCCGCCGACCCGAACGCCCTCGAGGGCCTCGAGGATCCCGACTTCGACTTCGAGGAGGCCGAGGTCGCAAGTTGGCTGATGGAGCTCGAGGACGGCGCCCTCGAGGACCTCGCCCAGTTCGATCTCGAGTCCCTCGATCCGGTCGAGCCGCCCGCGGCGCTCGACTTCCCGCTCCCACCGCCGCCCCGCTCGCCCTGGTTGCTGGCGGCGGTCATCGTGCTCAGCGTGGGCGCCGGAGTCGGGCTCTCGAAGGCCCTGAGCCGCTTCAACGCGTCCGCGCCCGCGCCGGGCGCTCCGGTCGCCCTGGGCCCGCGCACGCCCGCGCCCGCTCCGCGCGCGAACCCGACGCCCCCGCCCGCCGAGAACACGCCCGCCGCGAACCCGGTCCCCGATCCGACCGAGGGGACGGCGGCCCTGGATCCGAGCCCCCTCGCGAGCAGCCCCGAGCCCCTGGCCGCGGCCCCCGAACCCGGGGTGCAGCCCGAGCCCACGGTCCCGGGCGCCGCGCCCGAGCCCGGACCCCTCACGACGCGCACCGAGCCGCCCGTCGCGGTGCTGGAGCCGACGCCGCTCGAGCCCCGGCCCACCTCGCCCACGCCGCGCGTCGTCGCCGCCACACCGCCCGCCCCGGGCGGGACGGGTCGAGCGACCCCCGGCCCCGCGCCCGCGCGCACCGCTCCGCGCGTGGTGCCCGCGCCGGAGCCCGTCGCCCTGGCGCCCCTGCGGGGCCCCGTGCGCGAGGCCTCGGCCGAGGATCTCGCCGGCCTGTGGTCGGGCACGACCATCCCGCTCGACGCCATCGACGGCGAGGAACACCTCGCCACGCCCTTCGTCGGCCGCGTGCGCATCGTGGCGCGCAACGGCGAGATCTTCGAAGGCCGCCTGCACGGCCTGGGGCGCGGCCGGGTGTGGTTCGAGTCCGGTCAGGCCAAGATGGCCCTGATGGGCTGGCAGGTCAGCCGCATCGAGCACGTGCTCGGCGACGAGAGCACGCCGGCCCTCGGGCAAGCGGGCTCCCAACACCTGGCGGGACTGCCCTCCGTGCGGGTGCGCACGCCGGGTGGCGTCTTCTACGGCAAGCTGATCTCCCAGGAAGGGGCGCGCGCCACCTTGATGACGGCCGAGGGCGCCCGCGTGATCCTCGACGGCGGCATCGTCGAGCCCGCGGGCAAGAGCCGCACGCGCGTCGTCGAGGTCCTGCCCGGCGAGGCCACGGACGCGCGCTGAGCCGCCGGCCCGGTTCCGACCGGCAGAGGGCCCAGCCGGGCCCGCGCTGCACTATGCTCGCCCGCGCGGCGCCCGTCCCGGCGCCGGCCGACGAACCATGCAGCGGACGATCCTCACGAGCCTGGTCCTTCTGGCCCTGACCGTCCTCGGAGCCCTGGGCGCCGACGACGAGATCCTGCGCGAGTTCCGCAAGTACTACCGCCAACTCGGCGACACGGCCTCGCGCGTCGAGGCCGTGCTGGCGCTCGAAGGCACCGAGTCGGCGGGCGTGCTCGATGCGCTGGTGCCGCTGCTCGACGCCGCCGAGCCCGAGGTGACCGAGGCGATCGTGCGCGTCCTGTCGCGCTTCGCCAACGAACCGCCACGGGTCGCCCTGATCGCGCGTCTGGGCACCGAGAAGGTGGAGGCGCGCCGCGTCGCGCTGCTGCGCGCGATCACCGCCGGGCGCTACACGGGCGGGGATCCAGAGGTCCTGCGCCTGTGCCTGGCGGACAAGGCCTGGAACGTGCGCCGCCGCGCGGTGCAGGCCCTCTGCGCGCGGGCGGACGAGAGCGCGGCCGAGCTCGTGGCGCCGCTCGCCGCCGACGGCGAGGCGGCCGTGCGCAGCGCGGTGCTGGAGGGGTTGGCTGCGTTGCGCTCGCCGCGGGTCGTCGACCTCGGGATCGCCGCCCTCGCCGATCCGGTCTGGCAGGTGCGCGCGAGCGCGATCCAGAGCCTGGGCCAGGTGCGCGACAAGCGTTCGATCCCGGCCCTGATCGAGCGCATGGAGCGCGAGGAGGGTCGCCTGGTCGTCGACATCGGCGCCGCGCTGGCGGAGCTCACCGCGCGCGACTTCGGCGCCCTGCCGGACCAGTGGCGCAACTTCTGGAACACCTTCGGCCAGCGCTTCGAGTTGCCCACGGACGAACAGCTCGCGCGCATGCGCGAGCGCGCGGCCGAGAACCGCGCCCAGTACAAGCCCTCGAACGCCAGCACCTACCACGGCATCGACACGCCCAGCCGGCGCATCGTCTTCGTCATCGACGTCTCGGGCTCGATGGAGGCCGAGGTGGTCGAACGCGAGCGCTTCAAGGACGGCGGCTACCCCTCGTTCAAGCGCATCGACATCGTGAAGACCGAGCTGTTGCGCACGATCGAGAGCCTCGAGTCCTACGTCGAGTTCAACATCCACGCCTTCGCCACCGAGGTCCAGTCCTGGAAGAAGGGCCTGGTGAAGGCCAACGTGCTCAACAAGAAGTCGGCCCTCGACTACGTGCGCCGGCTCGAGCCCCTCGGGGGGAACTCGCAGGAGGAACTCGCCAGCGTGGGCCTGACCGCGTCGGCCAACCTCGGCGCCGGCCGCACCAACACCCATGGCGCGCTGATGACCGCCCTCGGGGTGGAGGAGGGGGGCAAGGGCGCGCGGCGCGCGGACTACGCCGTGGCCCTCGACACGATCTTCTTCCTCTCCGACGGCCGTCCCACGGTGGGCACCTACGTCGATCCGAACGACATCCGGCGCGAGGTGCGCGAGCAGAACGAGCTGCGCAAGGTCGTGATCCACACGATCGCGATCGGCGAGTTCCAGAAGGAGTTCATGCGCCAACTCGCGCTCGAGAACGGGGGCGTGTACGTCGACCTCGGCAAGTGAGCCGCTCCGCCCGTGAAGGGCTCCCGAGCGTTGCCCGCGCCGCGACGAGCGTCGCGCCCGGGGCGGGCCCCGCGAACGGCCCGCCCCGGGCGCGCCCTTGACGCCCTCCCCGGGCTGACCTAAGGTTCGTGCTCGATCGACCCGCGGGGTGTGGCTCAGCTTGGTAGAGCGCTGCGTTCGGGACGCAGAGGTCGGAGGTTCAAATCCTCTCACCCCGACCATGTCCTCGGTCCCGTGGCGGCCCTCCGGGGTGCGCCGCACGGCGCCCGCCCGGAACGGGCCCGGGCAGGAACGGGCAGGTAGGATCGAGCCCCACGCGTGGCCCGGCCGGCGCGTGGTTCGCCCGCAGCGCAGCTCCTTCCGGGGCGGTGGTTCAGGTCGCCGATCGGGGTGACCGATGACTGCCCCCGGACGCCGCCCCCGAATCCACTGGGCGCCCCCCGGGCGACCCCGGGACACGGGCCCCGCGGTCCGGTAGGCTCCCGCCGGCCCCTCCCACGGGGCGGATTCGGTCCACGAACCGCGGAGCTCGACGGAGAGCAGCGCCCCGCGGGCCCGACCCGGTTGCCGGCTCCGAGCGGCCGCCGCGTTCCTTGCTCCAGCCTCCGCCCCGGGCGGAGGGCTCCGCCGGAACCGGACCCCCAAGGGGTCGGGTGCCCGATCCCCCCGGCCCGACGGGGGCCTCCCATCGCTCAACGCCTGGCCGATCCGGCCGGGCCATCGCCGCCGCGGGGCGCCCGCCCGTGGATCCTCCGGGGTCCAGGGCGCCGTCCCCGGCCCCTGGGCGCCCGCGCCCGTACCCTCCCTCCGCCACCGGAGGCATCGCTTGCCCGCCGACAAACGTTCCCCCCGACCCTCCGACGAACTGCCCTTCGGGGCCATGGAGAGGCCGCCCCAGGCCGGCCGCGGCTCCGCGACGGTGGAGCCCACCTCCGAACGTCGCCCTCCGCCCCCCGCCGAGGCCGTTCACGGGCACGGGGGGCCCCGGGAGGAGCGCTCCGGCGACGATCCCCGGGGGCCGTCGCGGCGCCGGGGCTCGGGTCGACGGGGGGGCAAGAAGCGCCGCCGCAAGGGCGGTGGGGGCGAAGGCCAGGGCCCCGCGGGGGGCGCTGAAGGCAACGAGCGCGGTTCGCGCGAAGGCGGCGGAGCCCAGACCGGGGGGCCCAGGCACGCGCCCCGCGAACACGAGCGCGCAGAACGTCCCGAGCGCCCCGACCGCGAGCGCCCCGACCGACGCCCGCGCGACGAGGGCCGGCCCGCGCTCGAGGACGGCGAGGGCATGTTCGTCCTCGAGAAGGGCGGCTTCGGCACCCTGCGCCGCGAGGAGGCGAACTTCACCAGCTCCCGCGAGGACGTCTTCGTCGCGCCGCGCCTGATCCAGAAGTACAAGCTGCGCGATGGAGCGCTCGTGCGCGGCCCGCTCAGCAAGGGCACCAAGCACAAGTACCAACTCGTCGAGGTCGTGTCGGTCGACGGCAAGCCGCCGGGCGAGCTCGGGAACCTGCGCGAGTTCAAGGGCCTGACCTCGATCGACCCCGACTTCCACTACGCGGTGGGGGACGTGACCGGCGAGGTCTCGATGCGCGTGCTCGACATCGTCGCGCCCATCGGCCGCGGCCAGCGCGGCCTGATCGTGGCCCCGCCGCGCACGGGCAAGACGACCCTCCTGCGCCAGTTCGCCCAGGGGATCGAGAAGGGGTACCCCGAGGTGCACCTGTTCGTCCTGCTGGTCGACGAGCGGCCCGAGGAAGCGACCGATTGGCAGCGCAGCACCGGGGGCAAGGTGTTCGTCTCGACCTCCGACGAGTCGCCCAAGCACCACGTGCAGCTCGCCGAGGCGGTCTGGAAGCGCTGCCAGCGCCTGGTCGAGCTCGGTCAGGACGTGGTGCTGATCATCGACTCGATCACGCGCCTGGCTCGCGCCTACAACAACTTCGCGGCGGGTAGCGGCCGGACGATGTCCGGGGGCCTGGACTCGCGCGCCATGGAGCGGCCGCGGCAGATCTTCGGCAGCGCGCGCAACACCGAGACCGCCGGCAGCCTCACGATCCTCGCCACGGCGCTGATCGAGACCGGCAGCCGCATGGACCAGCTCATCTTCGAGGAGTTCAAGGGCACCGGAAACATGGAGCTGGTGCTCTCGCGCAAGTTGGCCGATCGGCGCCTTTTCCCGGCGATCGACATCGAACGTTCGGGCACGCGCAAGGACGAGAAGATCATCAGCAGCCAGCGCCTGCGCCGCATCAACACCCTGCGACGTGTGTTGCTGCGCATGAACTTCATCGATGCCATCGAGCTCCTGACCGCCAAGCTGCTGGACGTCGAGAAGACCGACGATTTCCTGCAGCGCTTCGAGGTCGACCCCGAGGCCTGAGCGGCCCCCCGCCCGTGAGCCCCACGCCAGCCGCCGCACCGGCTCCGCGCCGCCGCCGCCCGTGGGCCGCCCTGGTGCTCCTGTGCGTGCTGCCGCTCGCCCTGCGCGCGGTGCCCGTGGGCCACGGGATGCCGCGCAACTACGTGCCCGACAGCCACGTGGTGCGCAGCGCCCTGGGCATGCTGCGCGACCGGGACCCGGTGCCGCCGGTCGGCAAGTACTCGACCTACCCGAACCTGCTGCCCTACCTGCTGGTGCCGGTCTACGCCGCGCACTTCGCCGCCGGCCTCGTGAGCGGCGCCTGGTCGGGTCCCGGCGAGTACGGCGAGGCGCTCAGCGCCGACCCGAGCTCCGCGCACCTCCTGGCGCGCCTGCTCGTGCTGCTCTTCGGCGCCGCGACCCCCTTCGTGGTCTTCCGATCGGCGCGCGAGCTCGGTCTCACGCGCGGCGCCTGGGTCGCGGCGTTGCTGGTCGCGACGAGCCTGCTCCACGTGCACTTCTCGGTGCAGGAGCGCCCCTGGGTGCCGATGGCGTTCTTCTTCGCGCTCAGCGCCTGGGCCGCGGCCCGGCACGCGCGGCGCGGCGGGACACGACCGCTGGTGCTCTCGGGCGCGGCGGCGGGGCTCGCCTTCGCCTGCCACCAGGCGGGCCTGGGCGCGGCCGGGATCCCCGCCCTGGCCTGGTTCCTCGGGCCCCAGGGCTGGCGCGGCGCCGAGCTCGGGCGGCGTGTCGTGGGCGCGCTCGGGAGCGCCGCGGCCTTCAGCGCGTTGGCGTTGGCGCTCGGCCACCCCTACCTACTGGTCTACGGCCCCACGGGCACGGACGCGGTCGTCGGCGGGGACGGCGTCGACCTCTCGGTGGGCGGACAGGGCCTGCGCCTGGGCTTTGCCCTCGATTCGGCCGCGCGCCTCTCGCGCACGTTGTTCTCCCATGACCCGTTGCTCGTGATCCTGGCCCTGCTCGGCCTCGGCGGCGCCCTGCGCTCGCGCGGCGCGCGGGCGAGCGCGATCTTCCTCTTGCTGTGGATGCTCTTCTTCGGCTTCCACGAGAACGACAAGATCCGGTACCTCCTGCCGGGCCTGGTGCTGATGGCGATCCCGGCGGGGTTCGCGGCCGAGCGCCTGGCCGCCGCGCGCCGCGGCGCCCTGCTCGTGGGCGCGGCCCTGGTCCTGCCGCTGGTGCAGAGCGCGCGCCTGGGCTGGGTGCTCGCGCGCCCCGACACCCGCGCCCTGGCCGAGGCGTCCGTGCCGCCTGCGTTGCCCCCGGGGGCGCGGCTCGCGGTGGACCGCTACGGACCCGAGCTCGAGCTCGATCTCGCGAGCCTCGAGCGTCTGGCCGAGCTGCGCGCGCGGGCCGGCGGCGAGCTGGGCACCCGCGAACGCGCACGGCTCGAGCGCCTGCGCGCGGGCACCGAGCCCCGGCCGGGCCTGGACGCCGTGTTCCTGCAGGAGCTCTTCGAGTTCGTCGAGCGCGAGTACGAGGATCCCGAGCGCGGTCGACTGCGGCGCGGCGTGCACGTGCGCGCGGGCCTCGAGGGGCTCGGCGACGATGCGGCCGAAGTGCTCGCGGGCCTGGGCGTGACGCACCTCCTGCTGGCGAATCGGCTGGGGGCCCGGACCGCGCAGCACCTGCTCGCGGAACTCGTCGGCCCGGGCGCGCCGATCGCGGGCGTCGACCCCTTCGGCGGACCCCTCGCGGGGTCCGTGGAGCGCGCCGGCGCGAGCCTGCCGATGGAGATGGAGCGCCCGTTCCTCGCCCTGTGGGCCGTCGATCGTCCGGGGCCCTGGCTCGGCCTGTACGCGCTCGGCGAACGCGCGCGCTGAACGGCGGCCCGGCACGGGCGCTATACTCGCCCGCGATCGTTCGGCCCCTTTTCCAGGAGGACTTCCATGGCCTTGCAGCTCGGAGACACCGCGCCCGATTTCACCGCCCAGACCACCGCCGGATCCCTGCGCTTCCACGAGTGGCTGGGGAGCTCCTGGGGCGTGCTCTTCTCGCACCCCAAGGACTACACGCCGGTCTGCACGACCGAGTTGGGTCGCGTGGCGGCGCTCGCGCCGGAGTTCAAGAAGCGCGACGTCAAGGTGATCGGCCTCAGCGTCGACCCGCTCGACGATCACCTGGGCTGGGCGAAGGACATCCAGGAGGTCACGGGCAACGCGCTCAACTTCCCGCTGATCGCCGACCCGACGCGCGAGATCGCCAACGCCTACGGGATGATCCACCCCAAGGCCCTCGACACCTTCACGGTGCGCAGCGTCTTCGTGATCGGCCCGGACAAGGCCATCAAGCTGATGCTGACCTATCCCGCCAGCACGGGCCGCAACTTCGACGAGCTGCTGCGCGTGATCGACTCCCTGCAGCTCACGGCCAAGCACAAGGTGGCGACCCCCGCCGACTGGAAGCACGGCCAGGACGTGATCATCGTCCCCGCCCTCTCCGACAAGGACGCCAAGCCGCTGTTCCCCGGCGGTTGGAAGGCGCTCAAGCCCTACCTGCGCGTGACCAAGCAGCCGAGCTGACGGCAAGACCCAGAAGCGGCGGGACGGTGCCGGGCCGAGCCAGGGCCCCGTCCGCCGCTTCGGCGCTCACTCGGGCGCCGGGTGGCCCTCGAGGCGCCCCGCGTCGCGCCAGCGCAGGTAGTAGAGCAGGGCCAGGGCGGTGAAGCCGTCGGCGAGCTGGCCGGCGTCGAGCAGGGACTCGGCTTCGCGGCGCGTGAAGGTCCGCACGAACAGGCGCTCGGCGGCGTCGAGCTCGGGTTCGGCGACGCGCTCGCAGTCCAGGGCCACGAAGGCGTGGGCGAAGTGGGCGCTGATGCCGTTGGTGGGATAGAACCCGGGCAGCGGGAGCAGGCGCCCGCCCACGCAGCCGGTCTCCTCGCGCAACTCGCGCCGGGCGGCGGCGGCGGGGGCTTCGCCCAGGGCGATGCGGCCCGCAGGAAGCTCCCAGTGGGTGCGGCCGTGCGGGTAGCGGTACTGGCCCACCAGCACGAGCGAGCCGTCGGCGAGCACGGGGACCACGACCACGGCGTCGCTGATCTCGATCACGTGGTACTCCTGGTGCGCGCCGCCCGGCAACACGACCGTGTCGCGCCGCAGGCCGCACCAGGGGGAGTCGTAGATGCGCTCGCTGGCCGCCAGACCGAAGGGCTCGAAGGGCTCGGGCGCCGGCGGCGTGCCGGGATGGCCGGGGGAGGTCAACGCGCTCAGCCCTGCGGGCCCTGGGGGGTGGGCCACAGCTCGCGCCAGTCGCGCACCGCGCCGGGGCGCGTCTGGCGCGCGGCCAGGGCCTCCAGGGCGGCGGGGGACAGGCGCAGGTCCTCGAGGGCGGTCTCGGCCAACGCCCGGCCCGCGGCCTCGACCAGCGCGTCGCCGTCGAGACCGAGGTAGCGATAGACCTGGTCCGGTCGGCCGCACTTGGTGAACTTGCGCACGGCGAGCGTGATCTGGCGCACGCCGACGATCGAGCCGATGTTGTCGACCAGGCCCGCCTCGCCGTCGCACACCGCGACCACGGGCACGCGGCGGCCGGCGAGCGAGACGAGTTGCGCCTCCTCGCGCACCGGCTCCTTCAGGCTGACGTGCAGGTGGCCATCGACGCCCAGGCCCTCGACGAGGTGCCGGTAGCCCGAGCGTTCACCGAGGATCCCCAGCAGGAGCTCGGGCGAGGAGATCACGATCACGTTGGCGAAGATGCCCCGCTCCAGGAGCTTGGCGGCCGCGTCCAGGGCCTCGGTCGCGACCGAGCCCAGGGCGAACAGGTGCACCACGTTGTCGCCCGGCTCGTAGCCGGCGTAACCCGCCCAGTCGACCAGGCGATAGCCGCCCGCCAGGCACTCCTGGCGCAGGGTCTCGAGGATCTCCGAGTCCGAGCGCGGGCTCACCGTGCTCTCGTCGACCACACCCTCGCCGGCCTCGGCGCCTTTGGGCACCAGCGCGCGCCCACCGAGCTCGCCCGCGCGCTTGAAGCGCGCCTGGCGGCGCAGGTTCTCGAGCAGCAGGCTCTGGGGGATGCCGCGCGTCACGGCGCGGATGAGGACGCCGCGCCGGCCCTCGTTCTCGTCCATCATCTGGCGCCGCATGGCATCCGAGAGGATCCAGTCCATCTCGAGCGCGAAGAGCGGCTCCCAGGTGATGAGGTTCGGGATCTGGATGTCGCTCTTCCAGGAGTGCTGGGCGCCCTCGGGGGAGAGCGTCACCCCGCTGGGCGTGCCCATCAGCACGAACTCCGAGCCCCAGTAGAGGTTGTAGTAGAGCTGGTCGAGGGCGCGTTTGATGAAGAAGTCGTAGACCGTCATCATCGGGAAGAACGGCAGCCCCGTGTAGTGCGCCATGCGCCCGAACGCGCCCGCGGCGGACATGCAGTTGGCCTCGGCGATCTCGAAGCGGATGTGGCGCGTCCAGGGGTCGTCGCTCATCACCAGGTCGGGGTGGCGCAGGCCCAGGTCCTTGCCCTCGCCGCGCAGCTCCTCGACGTCCGGCCCGTAGATGCGCTTGTCCATCGCCGGCGAGATGTTCGTGCTCGTGCCGACGTCGGGCGAGAGGGTCAGGACGAACTGAGCCGCGGGCGCCCAACGCGCTTCGTTCTCGTTGAGCTCGGGCTCGGCCTTGGTCCCCTCCGCGGGCGAGGGTTGGCCCTGGGTGCCGACGCGCACGAGCTTGGCCGCGAGCTGCCCCCACATCCACTGCGTGTGGGTGACGGGGAACAACGAGAGATCGATGCCGATCGTCTCGGGCAGGCCGCCGCCCTGATCGATCGCGGCCCGCACCTTGGAGCGGTTGCGCTCGCGCAGGGCGATGTGTTCCTCGATGCCGGCGCGGTACTCCTCGCGCAGGCTGGCGAGGTACGCGGCCTCCTCGGTCCCGGGCGCGAAACGCGCGAAGGGGTCGTCCCAGGACAGGCCGGCCCGCGTCAGGATCTCCTCGATCTCCTCGGCGCTCGGCAGGGTCGAGTGGTTGGCCGGGTGCGCGGCGCTGCGCAGGTTCCAGCCCTTGATCGTGTGGGCGATGACGAGGTAGGGCTCGGCCGGGTCCTGGCGCGTGCGTTCCAGGGCCTCGACCAGGGTCTCGAGGCAATGGCCGCCGACGTCGTCGAGGGCCCGCAGCAGCTCGGCGTCCGAGAGCGTGTCGAGCAGCGTGCGCGCGGCGGGATCGTGCTCCAGGCTGCGCCGGCGCACTTCCTGAGCGTCGCGCGCCAGCAGCAGCATCTGATACTCGAAGTCGGTCACGCCCTCCTCGAGGAAGGCGCGGAAGGCGGCGCCGCCCGGGCGCGCGAAGAGCTCCTCGCGGTAGCGGCCGTGGCGCACCTGGATCACGCGCCAACCGTTGGCGAGGGCCGTGCGCTCGATGCGCTCGCAGTCGGAGGAGCGCAGACCGCGGGGGTTCGGGATGCGCGTGCCGTCCAGGTTCTGGCGGTTGTAGTCGATGATCCAGGTCACGTTGCCGAGCTCGCGCTCGGCCACGTCGGGCAGGGCCTCGAGCAGGGAACCCTCGCGGAACTCCGAGTCGCCGATCAAGGACCAGAAGTGCGCCTTGGGGGGCACCTCGTAGCCGTGGTCGTGCGCGTAGCGGTGGGCGAGGGCCAGGTAGACCGAGACGACGGGCGGGATGCCGACCGAACCCGAGGGCAGGAAGTGGAAGGAGTCGGCGTCGCTGCGCGCGTGGTAGCTCTGGAAGACGTGTTCGTGCACGCCCGGCTCGGGGAAGGCGCGCAGGGTGTGCATGAGCGCCTTGGAGGCGCTCTCGTCCAGCCAGGTGCCGCGCTGCTCGTCGCGGAAGACCTGCATCAGGTGGTGGTAGGCGTGGTCGAGGGGCGCCGCGTGCGGCTTGCAGCAGACGTAGTCGTGCACCTCGCGCGCCACCAGGTGCAGGGCGCCCAGGACGTGGGCCGAGCTCGCGCAGCTCGCCGGGTGCCCGCCGACCTTGGGGTCCCCGCGCCGCTTGTCCTTGCGGTGGTTGGCGAGGTGGATCATCGCCATCGTCTGGGCGAAGGCGCGGCCGACGATCGACTCGAGGATCTGCGTGGAAGGCCGGGGGCGTTGGGCGGGGCTCATGGCGCTCTGTGCGGGCGGGGTCGGCGAGCGGGCGCTGGGTCCCGCGGGGGCGGCACGGGCTGGTGTGCCGCGGCGACCCGTGGGGCGGGCCGCATCCGGGCCATTATGGCCGCGGGCGGGCCCAGGGCCCAGGGTCGGCGCGGCTCGGTCAGGGCTTCGCGGCTCCGCGCCGCGCGGGCGCGGCGCGGGCCAGGGCCAGGTCGTAGAGCTCCCGATAGCGCCCGGCCATGGCCTCGAAGGAGAACTCGCGCGCGGCTCGCTCGCGGTTCGCGCGCCCCAGGCGCGCGCGCAACGCGCCGTCCGCGGCCAGGCGCTCGAGGGCCGCGCCCAGGGCCTGTGCGGCCCGCGGCCCCAGGGGCACGACGAAGGGCGCCTGGTCCGGGCCCAACGCCGCGCCCACGTCGCCGACGGCGGTGCTCGCCGCGGGCAGGGCGCTGGCCATCGCCTCGAGCAGGGCCACCGGGAGCTGCTCGGTGTCGGAGGAGAGCGCGAAGGCGTCCATCGCGCGGTAGTGCGCCGCGGTGTCGTCCTGGTGGCCGACCAGGTGCACGCGCCCGGCCAGGGGCGCCGTGGCGGCCAGGCGTTCGAGGGCCGCGCGCTCGGGACCTTCCCCGAGGACCAACGCGTGCAGGGGGACCCGCCCGGCGATCGTCGCGCAGGCTTCCAGCAGCCGCGCGGGGTTCTTCTCGGGGCGCAGGTGGCCGACGTACCCGACGACGAAGGCCTCGGCGGGGATGCCCAGGCGCGCGCGCAGCCCGGGGTTGCCGTCGCGGGGCTGGAAGCGCTCGAGGCGCACGCCGTTGGGCACCAGCGCCACGCGCTCGGCCGGCAAACGCCAGCAGGTGCGCGCGATGTCCAGGAGGCGCGCGGAGGGCACGATCACCCGCGCCACCCCGGGCAGGACCAGGCGCCGGGTCCAGATGCGGCGGCGCTTGAAGTGTCGCGCTTCGTCGGCGTTGAAGCCGTCCTCGTGGTGCAGCACCGCGCGCCGGCGCAACAGGCGCGCGGCGAGCAACGCGTCGAAGGCGCCCCAGTTGTAGGTCAACAGCAGGTCGGGCCGCTCGGAGCGCAGCAACGCGAGCAGGCGACGCACGGTGGCCGGCGTGCCCGCCTTGGGCGGCGCCTCGAGGATCCGCACGGGCGCCCCGGGCGGGAGGCTCTTGCGCGCGTCGGTGCGGCCGTCGAGGGCCACGATCGAGTGCCGATACGCGTCGCCGAAGGCCTCGATCAGGCGCACGGTGCGCAGCTCGGGCCCGGCGGGCACGAAGGTCGAGAAAACGTGCAGCAGGTGCGGCGCGGCGCGCGTCACCGGGGCGCCTCCCCCTCGGACCCCGCGCGTGCCTCCTCCGCCCGCGGCGCGTAGATGCGCACGCCGGCGTCGAGCAGGCCCTGCTCGTCCTCGACCGGCTTCCAACCCAGGAGCTCGCGCGCGAGATTCGAGGCCAATGGCCGCGCCAGGGAACGCGCGGCGAGGTCGTGCCAGGAGGGGAAGGGCACGTCGCGCCCGCCGGCGCGTTTCACGAGCCACTTGCCGACCTCCGCCAGTTGGCTGACCCACAGTCGGCGCGGGTGGAAGCGCAGGTCGCGGCCGGTCGCGCGCGCCAGTTCCTCGACCACGCGCCGCGCGCCGAGGGTCGTGCGCGCGGCCAGGTTGAGCGCCTGGCCCTCGAGCCCGGGGCCCGGATGCGTCACCGTCAGCGCGATGGCCTCGGCCACGTCGTCGGCGCTGACCAGCGGCAGGGGCGTCTCCCCCAGGCCCCAACCCACGCAGTGGTTGTCGCGCGTCCAGAGGCCGTAGCCCGAGTGCTGCAGGGCAGTGCCCGCGCCGATCACGACCCCGGGCCGCAGGATCACCAGGCGCAGGCCGCGATTCGCGGCGAGGTCCTGGAGCAAGCGTTCGGTGCAGGCCTTGCCGCGAGCGTAGACCGCGCGCTCCTCGGCCCGCGGGTCGACGGCGGGCGAGTCGGCGAGGGCCGCGCCGTCGCGCGTGGGGCGGGTGTCGAGGGCCGCGATCGAGGACACGTAGACGAGCCTGGGCGAGCCGGCCGCGAGGCAGGCCTCGGCCAGGGCGCGCGTGCCGCCCAGCATCGAGCGCTCGACCTCGTCCCAGGTGTCGCCGCCGCCCGTCGCCAGGTGCACGACCGCCGCGCAGCCGGCGACCGCCGCGACGAGCGATGCGGGATCCTCGAGGCTCGCGCGCACCAGCCGCAAACGACCGGCGCGCACGGCGTCCTCGAGCTCGCGCGGCAGGCCCGTGCTGCGGCGCGCGGCGAGGGTCACCGGCAGTCCGCGCGCGAGCAGGCGCAGGACCGCGCGCCGGCCGATGAAGCCCGCGCCGCCGAGCACGCAGACCTCGCCCGGCCGGGGCGCCGTGTGCGCGGGCGCGAGCGGCTCGCGCGTCGGTGCGGGGGAGAGGTGCGCGACGCTCGCCTCGCACCACTCGAGCACCTCGGCCGCCCCGTGCCCGTCCGCGGGCGGCGCCTCGCCGGCGCGGTAGGCGCGGTGGAAGGCGGCGATCGAGTCGCGCATGCCGACGAACCAGGCGTCGGCGCGCGGGCCCAGACCGAGGGTCGCGCGCAGGTAGCCGACGAGGCCGCGCCGCGCGTCCCGGGCGTAGCCCCGGGCGCGGCCGCGGGAGGCGCGGAAGGTGTTCCAGAACTCGAGCCAGGGTGTCTTGCGCTCGCCCACGACGACGTCGTGCACGAGGTCCGCCTCGAGGCACCCGTCGCTGCCGAGCACCGTCAGCGCGCTGCGCGCGAAGCTGGTGCCGAAGCCCAGGTGCACCTCGGCGCTGCCGCGTTCGGCGCGCGCGGCGAGCACCCAACGGGTGTGGAAGGGCTGACCGGCGTCGAGGGTGCGCGTGGCGAGCACCTCCGCGCGCCCGCCCAGCAGCCGGCCGACCAGGGCGTGCACCTGGGAGAAGGGGTGCGGGCCCTGCTCGAAGACGATGTTGCCGGGTGCGGCGAACATCCAGTGCCCGGTCTGGCCCGCGTCGAGCTGGCCGAGGGGCACGCTCCAGGTCGCCTGCACGTGTTCGACGCGCCCGATCTCGCCCGCGCGCACCCGCGCGAGCAGGCGCTGGAAGGCGGGGTGGAAGCGGTGGTTGTGGTTGACGCCCAGGGCGAGCCCCGCCCGGGCCGCGCGTTCGGCGAGCTCGCGCGCCTCCCGCGAGGACAGGACCGCGGGTTTCTCGAGCAAGACGGAGAGACCCGCGTCGAGCGCCTCGCGCGCCACGCTCCCGTGCAGGGCGGGGGGCACGAGTACGTGGGCGACCTCGACCCCCAGGGCCGGGAGGTCGGCGATGCGCTCGAGGGCCGCGGCCACCCCATGGCGGGCGGCCAAGGTCCGGGCGCGCCCGGGGGCCGGATCGACCAGGGCCACGACGACCACGTCCGGCAGCGTCCGCAGGACCGCCAGGTGCGCCTCGGCGATGGCCCCGCAGCCCACCAGGGCCACCCGGGTGGGGGGGCGGGCAGGATCGGGCGCGGAGGGGTGGGGCGGCATCGGGGCGCGAACGGTAGCCCGTGGGCGGGGGCGGAGCGAGGGTGGGGGCGGCCCGGGGGGTGATCCACGCGAGAATCCGACCTTCCCCTTCAGGTGCGCCCCCCGGGGTCCGAAAGAGAGGCCATCTCCTCCTTCTGGGGCCCGCTTCGACACCTCGGTGTCGGGGTCGGGCCCTCTTCATGTCCCCGGGGGGAGCGCGAAGCGGGCGGGCGCGGGGCGGCTTGGAGCGCCCGCGCGGCGACGGTAGCATCGGCCCTTTCCCCCCCGGGTCGACGGGAGGTGGAGGAGGGGTCCGGGCCAGGCGGCCCGCACCCAGGTGGGGCGCGCCCCCCCGCTCCTCCCCGCGGCGTCCCCGGGCCCTCCCGGCGCGGTCCGCCCCGCGTCCGGCCCCCTTCGGCGGAGCCCCCGAATGCAGTTCAAGGAAGGCCTGACCTTCGACGACGTGCTGCTCGTCCCGCAGCGCTCCGAGGTGCTGCCGCGGGACGTGGAGACGTCGACGCGCTTCTCGCGCAATGTGCCGCTGAACATCCCCCTCAGCTCGGCCGCGATGGACACGGTCACCGAATGGGGGCTGGCCGTGGCCCTGGCGCGCGAGGGCGGCCTGGGCGTCATCCACCGCAACCTGAAGATCGCCGAGCAGGTGGGCGAGGTCGTGAAGGTCAAGCGCTCCGCCAACGGGGTCATTCTCGACCCCGTCACGCTGCCCCCCGGCGCGACCCTCGGCGAGGCGCGGCGCATCATGGCCGAGCGCGACATCTCCGGGCTGCCGGTGGTCGAGGGCAAGACCGTCGTCGGGATCCTCACGCGGCGCGACTGCCGCTTCCAGACCGCCGACGCGACGCCGGTGGGCCGCATCATGACGGCCGACGACCTGGTCACGGCGCCGCCGGGGACCTCGCTCGACGAGGCGCGCGAGCTGCTCTTCCGGCACAAGGTCGAGAAGCTGCTCATCGTGGGGCCGGGGCGCGAGCTCATGGGCCTGATCACGATGAAGGACCTCAAGATGCTCGAGGAATTCCCGCGCTCGGCCACCGACGATCGCGGACGGCTGCGGGTCGGCGCCGCGGTGGGCGTGCGCGACTACGAGCGCTGCGAGGGCCTGGTCGAGGCCGGCGTGGACGTCTTGGTCGTCGACACCGCCCACGGTCACAGCTCGAACGTCATCGAGACCGTGCGCGAGCTCAAGCGCCGCCACGCGGTCGACGTCGTGGCCGGCAACGTCGCCACGGCCCGCGCCGCGCTCGACCTGGCCGAGGCCGGCGCCGACGGCGTCAAGGTCGGCATCGGGCCCGGCTCGATCTGCACCACGCGCATCGTGGCCGGCATCGGCGTGCCCCAGCTCACGGCCGTGCTCGACGTGGCGGGCGTGCTGCGCGAGCGCGGCGTGCCGGTCATCGCCGACGGCGGCATCCGCTTCTCGGGCGACGTGGTCAAGGCGCTCGCGGCGGGCGCCTCGTGCGTGATGCTCGGCAGCCTGTTCGCGGGCCTCGAGGAGAGCCCGGGCGAGACGATCCTCTACAAGGGGCGCACCTTCAAGAGCGTGCGCGGCATGGGCTCCCTGGGCGCCATGATGGAGGGCTCGAAGGAACGCTATTCCCAGGGCGACGTGCAGCAGGTCGACAAGCTCGTGCCCGAGGGCATCGAGGGCATGGTGCCGTTCAAGGGGCGTCTCTCGCCCTTCGTCTACCAGCTCGTGGGCGGCGTGCGCTCGGGCATGGGCTACGTCGGCGCCGCGAACCTGGACGAGCTCTGGCGCCGGGCCGAATTCATGCGCCTGACCGCCGCCGGCGTGCGCGAGAGTCACCCGCACGACGTCTCGATCACCAAGGAATCCCCGAACTACTTCCCCAGCGAATGAGCGCCGATCCCCGCGGCGTCCTGGTCGTCGACCTAGGGACGCAGTACACCCAGCTCATCGCCCGCCGCGTCCGCGAAGCGGGTTCTTGGTGCGAGATCGCCACGCCGCGGGCGGCCGTGGAGCGCGCGCGTTCCATGAACCTCGGCGGCGTGATCCTCTCGGGCGGCCCGGCCTCGGTCTACGACGCCGACGCGCCCTTCGTGCCGCGGGAGCTGCTCGAGCTGGGCGTGCCCGTGCTCGGCATCTGCTACGGCATGCAGTGGATGTGCCGCGAACTCGGCGGCGAGGTGCGCGGCACCGACAAGCGCGAGTACGGCCGCACCTCGATCGCCGTGCAGCGCTCCGAGGGCCTGCTGGCGGGCATCGGCGGCCACACGGTGGTCTGGATGAGCCACGGGGACGAAGTGAGCGCCATCCCCGCGGGCTTCCTCGACTACGCCGGCTCGGAGAACTGCGCCCACGCCGTCGTGGGCGACCCCGAGCGGGGCCTGTGGGGCGTGCAGTTCCACCCCGAGGTCAGCCACACCGTGCGCGGCCGGGAGGTCCTGGACAACTTCCTGACGCGCATCTGCCACATGCCCGGCGATTGGCGCGCCGAGAACATCGTCGAGCGCGAGGTGCGGCGCGTGCTCGAGATCGTGGGCGACGACGGCGAGGTCGTCCTGGGCCTCTCCGGCGGGGTCGACAGCTCGGTCGCGGCGATGATCGTGCACCAGGCCGCTCCCACGCGCCTGCACTGCATCTTCGTCGACAACGGCCTGCTGCGCCAAGGCGAGCGCGAAGCGGTCGAGGAGACTTTCCGCGGCCGCTTCCACATGGACCTGACGGTGGTCGACGCCGCCGATCGCTTCCTCTCCGCGCTGGCGGGCGTCACCGACCCCGAGACCAAGCGCAAGATCATCGGCCGCGAGTTCGTCGAGGTCTTCCGCGACGAGGCCAAGCGCTTCCCGCGCGCCCGATTCCTGGGGCAGGGCACGCTCTACCCGGACGTGATCGAATCCGTCGCCGCCCACGGCGGCACGACCGCGACGATCAAGAGCCATCACAACGTCGGCGGCTTGCCGGAGGACCTCGACATGGAGCTGGTCGAGCCCCTGCGCGAGCTGTTCAAGGACGAGGTGCGCGCCATCGGCCGTTTCCTCGGCCTGGACGAGGCCATCGTCGCGCGCCAGCCCTTCCCCGGTCCCGGCCTCGCCGTGCGGATCCCGGGCGAGGTCACGCCCGAGCGCTGCCGCATCCTGCGCCGCGCCGATCACATCGTCACCAGCGAGATCGAGGCCGCCGGCGCGCACGTCGGCCTCTGGCAGTACTTCGCGGTGCTGCTGCCGGTCAGCTCGGTGGGCGTGATGGGCGACAAGCGCACCTACGAGAACGCCTGCGCGCTGCGCATCGTCGAGTCGGACGACGGCATGACCGCCGATTGGACGCTGCTCGAGCGCGACCTCTTGGCGCGGATCTCGAGCCGCATCATCAACGAGGTGCGCGGCATCAACCGCGTCGTGCTCGACATCAGCTCCAAGCCCCCGGCGACGATCGAGTGGGAGTAGGAGCGCGCCCCCCGGCACTCCGCGCGCTCCGCCCCGTCCCCAGGCGACCATGGTGCGGTCGAGCTCGATCGTCTCCCCGCGGGCGCCGCGCACGCCCGTGGCGGCGTTCGTGGGGCGGCTGGCCCTGATCGCGGCGGGGCTGGTGCTGGGGTGTCTCGTGCTGGAGGTCGGCGCGCGCCTGTTCCTCGCCGTCCAAGGCCGGGCCTACAGCCGCGATGCCGCCGTGCGCGACGTCCTGCACCTCGCCGACCAGATGACGGTGCGCGCGACGCGCCTCGACCCCGGCGAGACGGACGATCCGGAGGAGATCGAGGCCGCCCAGCGTCGCCAGCTCCTGCATCCCTTCCTGGGCTGGGAGGTGGGGGCCTACCACCTGCGCATGCGCCGCGATCAGGAGCACTTCGCCAGCCCCGCGGCCCGCGCCACCTTCGACGTGCTGCTGCTCGGCGGTTCGGTGGCCGCCAACTTCGGCAACCAGGCGGACCGCGAGCTGGTCCGACGGATCGGCGCGCTGGAGCGCGTGGAGGGGCGGCCCGTGCGCCTGATGAACTACGCGCGCGGCTCCTACAAGCAGCCGCAGCAGCTCGTGATGCTCACCTGGCTGCTCTCCCTGGGCTTCCAGCCGGACCTCGTGATCAATCTCGACGGATTCAACGAGGTCGCGGTGTCGAACGCCAACCGGGGGCTCGACGCGCACCCGCTCTATCCGGCGGTGGCCCAGTGGGCGCCCCTGGCGCGCGGGGGCCTGACCGACCCCGCGACCCTCGACCTCGCCATTCCCGTGCGGCGCCTGCAGGTCGCGGTCGAAGGCCTGGCGCGCGGCGCGCGGGGGTCCTGGCAGATGCACAGCGCGGTGCTCGGGAGCCTGCGCTACGCCCGCGTGCGCAAGGGCCACGCGGCCTGGGTGCTCGCGCAGCGCCGACTCCAGGCCCACTTGATGGAGGCCTCCGACCAGTTCGTGCTGCGCGGGCCGCACTTCGAAGGCGACGCGCGCGAGACGATCGAGCTGTGCGTGCGGGCCTGGCTCGAGGGCGCACGCATGCTGCACCAACTGTGCGCCGCGCGCGGCATCCCGTTCGTCGCCTGCCTGCAGCCGACCCTGCACGACGAGGGCGCCAAGCCCCTCAGCGCCGAGGAGCGCGAGAAGGGCGGCGCGCCGGATGCCTGGCTCGAGGGCGTGCGCCTGGGCTACCCGCTGCTGCGGGCCGCCGGCCGCGTGCTCGAGCGCGAGGGCGTGTGTTTCATCGACGCGACGCGAGTTTTCGGGGACGTCGAGGCCACGCTCTACTACGACGCCTGTCACTTCGATCGCGCCGGCAACCACCTGCTGGCCGAGTACCTGGTCGCCGGCATCGCTGCCCACTGGGCCGCGCTCGGCGGTCGATAGCGACTTCCGGGCGCCGGGGGAGCGGCGCCCCGGATGGCTGGAGACCGGCCGCCGCGTGGGCCCGCGCGGCCCCCGCGGCCGAACTCCGGAGCGGTGGATTCGCGCCGATCGGAGCGGGCGGATATGCTTCGCGCCGAGCGCGCCCCGGCGTGGGGCGCGCGCTCTCCCTCGCCCCAGTCCCGAGTCCACAGGGGGGTGCCGTGATGCCGGACCCTCGATCCGCCATGTCCAAGGTCCGCTTCGCCCTCTCTGCCCTCGCCCTCGGCGCCCTGCCCCTGGTCCTCGCCTTCGCGCCGCGCGCCGACAAGGTGACCTTCGCTCCCCAGGACGACGCCGAGGTCTCGCGCGAGTTCTCCTTCAAGGCCGCGCTGTACGTCGACGACCTGCGCGTCGTGGTCGACGGTCAGGAGATGCCGGTGCCCACGGACGAGCTGAGCGGAGGCATCCTGATCGACCTCGCCATGGAGGTCGCCGACCGCTTCGTGAAGTCGGGCGAGGGACGGGTGCTCGAGCTCGTGCGCACCTACGAGAAGATCCGCGGCGAAGCGGGTCCCGAGGGCGAGACCGAGGCGATGAACGACATCGATGGGCTCGTCGACAAGCCGGTCCGGTTCCGCTGGAACGCGGAGGACGAGGACTACGACGTCACCTATGCCGACGACAAGGCCGCGGGCAAGCCCGAGCTGCTCGACGGTCTCGCGCCCGACATGGACTTCACCATGCTGCTCCCCGAGGGCGAGGTCGCGAAGGACGCCAAGTGGTCGGTGCGGGGCGAAGAGTTGGCCCTGCTCTTCTTGCCGGGCGGCGTCCCCGGATCCATGCCCGACGACCCCAGCGGGGTGGGCAAGATGGTCGAGGAGGCCATCGAGGCGCAGCTCGCCGAGGCCTTCCGCGACTTCGAGGTCGCCTGCACCTACCAGGGCGCGCGGGACGAGGGTGGGACGCGCGTCGGAGAGATCGCCTTCAGCTACCAGGGCAAGGCGCGCATCGATCTGACCGACATCCTGCGCAGCGTGATCGAGGCCCAGGCCAGCGAGATCGAGATCCAGATCGACATCACCGCCAGCCTGGGAATGGAGTTCGACGGAACCGGCACCCTGCTCTGGAACCTGGCCGCGGGCCACGTCCACACCATGAAGATGACGAGCGAGGTGGTGCTGATGCTCGAGGCCGAGGCCGACATCGAGGCCATGGGCGAACAGCACTCCGGCGAGGTCTCGCTCGAGGCCTCGGCGAACGTGCAGTG
>CAYMYN010000016.1:26488-103652 GCA_964394665.1 uncultured Planctomycetaceae bacterium | reverse complement strand
AGGTTTGAAGTGGAGCGGGCGAAGGGACTCGAACCCTCGACATTCAGCTTGGGAAGCTGACACTCTACCAACTGAGTTACGCCCGCCCGGGCTGCCCGCAGCAGCCCCGTCATGGCCGGGAAGGGTAGCGCGGGGGCCCCTGGGACCGCAAGGCCCCCAGGGGCGGGGGGTCAGCGGGACGCCGGGGGCGCTCCAGGGGCCTGCGCCGGCTGGCCGTTCGGGTCGGGGCCCGTCGGCTCCAGGTGCTCCAGGGCTTCCAGCCGCTCGCGGGCGACGCGCAGGGCCTCCGGCTCGAGATCGATGCCCAGCGCCCGCCGGCCCAGATTCCGCGCGGCGACCAGGGTCGTGCCCGAGCCGCAGAAGGGGTCGAGCACGAGGTCGCCTGGATCACTCGCTAGGGTCAGGATGCGCTCGAGCAGCGCCACCGGCTTCTGGGTCGGGTACCGCCTCCGGTCCCGCTCGGTCCGCGTGATGTTGGGGAGATCGGTCCAGATCGTCTGCAGGGGCGCGCCGCGGGCCTCGTGCAGGTAGATCTTCTTGTACGGCCGCCGCTTGCCCCAGTGCACGAGCCGCGCGCGGTCGTAGGACTCGAGCGTCTCGCGCCGCACGCGCCAGCCGTGCGCCGGGGTGTGGTCGCGGTAGGTGTAGTGATATCCCTTGCGCGAGCGTTCCTGCACGATCGGAGCGAGGGCGTACTCGCCTGCCTCGTCGCGCTGGGAGAAGCTGTTGGCGAGGTAGGTCGCATCGTGCGGCGTGTGCTGCACGTGGAACGCGAACTCGTTCGACCGCGTGTAGTAGTAGATGTGGTCGGAGACGTTGCCGAGGGCGTTCTTGATGTTGTTCTTAGGGTGCGAGCGCTGCCAGGTGATCGTCGCGCGCCAGCGCTCCAGGCCGAAGATGCGGTCGAGGAGCACGCGCACGTAGGCGCCCTCGCGCGGGCCGATGTGGACGAACAGCGAGCCGTCGGGCGCCAGGAGTTCGTGCACGCGACGCAGGCGCTCGTCGAGGAAGGCGAGGTAGGGGGCCAGGCGTGGGGCGCGCGCGGCCAGCGCCAGGGCGGAGTGCAGGTCGTCGGGGCGGGCCTGCCAGCGGCCGGAGAACGCGACGGACGAGCCCTGCTCGAGCGCGAACTCGCGCTCGAGGAAGTAGGGCGGGTCGAGGTAGACCAGGTCGAAGGGCGGCCCTTCGTAGGAGCGCAGGCGCTCGAGGCAGTCGCCGAGTTCGAGGCGGTGCATGGGGGCGGGGCGGAGGGATCCCGGGGGAGGCGGTGGGCCCACTCCACTCCGGACGTGGTCGGGATCAAGTCCGAGACCGGGAATCGGGCGCCGCGCGGCTCCGGGGCCCCCGACCGGGGAGATCTGCTAGCATGCCCCGCGGTTCGGGAACGGATGCCGGGGGGTGGGGCGACGCGTTCCTGCCTCCGGCCTTCCGATCGATCCCGGACCACTGACCCCATGCGGCGGGAACTTCACCTGCGCGCCTCGTTCCGAGGCGCGAGCACGGCACAACAACGCGCGGACCCGTGGTTCGACGCGCGGCCGCGCCCCGTCCGCTGCTCCGCGTACCGCCCCGGACGCCGCCGCTGTGCGCGGTCCGATGCCGAACGGTCGGCACGCCAACTCCCGGTCCTGATTTCCCATGGGTAAGCGACTCTACGTAGGCAACCTCTCCTACGACACCACCGAGGACGACCTGCGCACCGCGTTCGGCGCGGACGGGCGCAGCGTCACGGACGTTCACATCGTCTCCGACCGCGAGACGGGCCGCCCGCGCGGCTTCGCCTTCGTCGAGATGGGCTCCGAC
Source organism: uncultured Planctomycetaceae bacterium (assembly GCA_964394665.1). GTDB lineage: Bacteria > Planctomycetota > UBA1135 > UBA1135 > CAYMYN01. The sequence goes on along the minus strand of CAYMYN010000016.1, from coordinate 101,849 downwards.
AAGGAGGCGCAGGCGGCCATCGAAGCGATGGACGGGGCGGACCTCGACGGCCGCAACCTCAAGGTGAACGAAGCCCAGGAGCGGCAGGGCGGTGGCGGAGGTGGCGGCAGCCGGGGCGGCGGGGGCGGCTACGGGGGTCGCGGCGGCCGGGGTGGTGGCGGCGGCGGGGGCCGCGGCGGCGACCGCTGGTAGGACCCCGACCGCGCGGATCTCGCCCGGCTGGCGGGGAACGGAGCTTCCCCGACGCGGGGGCCCCGCTCCGCCGGCCGGAGCCGATGGAGGTGCCTGTCGGCGAGGTCCGCCGGCGGGCCCGTTTCGCGGCACCCGTCCCCGTGCGCCCCGCGCCGAGCGGGGAGGGCCCACTGGACGGAAGTTTGGATCCGGGATGGGTTTGGACCCTCGCCGCGGGGGACGCGGATGGGTTAGCATCCGTGCCCCGTGGACCGTCTGAGGCCCCGGGCGCCCCCAGGGCCCCCTACGCCGATCCCGACCGCGACGCCCGCTCCCAGATCGATCCCGCCCCCCGGGATCGCCTGGCCGCTCCTCTCCCTCGCCCCCAGGACCCCCCGCCTTGCCCAATCCCGTCGTCCTATTCGAGATCGCCGGCCGCGACGGTGAGCGTCTGCGCCCCTTCTACCAACAGCTCTTCGGCTGGAACTTCGCCTCGGCCGGCTCCGACGGGTACAGCGAGCTGGACTTGCCCGGAGGCGGCATCCGCGGTGCGCTCCACGAGGAGCAGCACGGGCCGGTCGAGACCCTGATCTACGTGCAGGTCCCCAACCTCGCGGGCGCACTCGAGAACGCCGAGCGCCTGGGCGGCAAGACGATCGTCCCGCCCACGGAGGCCTTCGGGCAGCGGCGCATCGCCCAGTTCGAGGATCCCGAAGGCAACATCATCGGGTTGGTCGAGGGCTGATGGAGCGCCGCGCGGTCGACTGGACGAACGCGACCTTCCTGGTCCTCGTCCACCTCTTCGCGATCCTCGGGATCGCCTACATGGCCTTCTACCAGTTCTCCTGGTGGACGGTGGGCCTGGCCTTCCTGCTGGCCTTCCTGACCGGGCTCGGGATCACCGCTGGCTACCACCGCCTGTTCTCGCACCGCGCCTGGGACGCGGTCTGGCCGGTGCGCGCGGCCCTGCTGTGCATGGGCGCGGGAGCGGTGCAGAACTCGGCTCTCACCTGGTCGGCCGACCATCGTCGCCATCACGCGCACACCGACAAGGATCTGGATCCCTACAACATCCAGCGCGGGTTCCTCTGGGCCCACATCGGCTGGATCTTCTTCAAGGATCCGAACCGCACCTACGAGTCCAGCCACGACCTGGCCCGCGACCCGCTGGTGCGCTTCCAGCACGACTACTATCTGCCGCTGGCGGTGCTCTTCGGGGGGCTCTTGCCCTTCGGCCTGGGCTTCCTTTGGGGGGATCCGTGGGGGGCGCTGCTGGTGGCGGGGTTCCTGCGCGTGGTCGTGACCTGGCACGCGACGTTCTGCGTGAACTCCCTCGCGCACACCCTCGGCTCGCGTCCCTACTCGAAGCGCATCTCGGCCCGCGACCACTTCCTCACGGCGCTGGTCTCGCTCGGTGAGGGCTACCACAACTTCCACCACCACTTCCCGAGCGACTACCGCAACGGGGTGCGCTGGTGGCAGGTCGACCCCACCAAGTGGATCGTCTGGACGCTCTCGCGGCTGGGCCTCGCCAGCGGTCTCGTCCGAACCTCGGAGGCGGCGATCCAGCGCGCCCGCGAACGCTCCACGCGCGATCGCGGCCCGACCCAAGGGGCGGCCCTGGGCTCGGCCGTCGGCGCGAAGCCCGCCCCCCTGCATCCAGACGAGCCCCAGCCCCAGGGCGCGGCGAGCGGCGTCGTCTGACGGCCGCGCAGGAAGTCTCAGAGTGTGAGGAGAATTCGAACACTCTCGGAACGGCCGGCTTGCCGGCCGTTCGAAAGGCGTTCTCAGTCGCCGATCCCGGTGTAGCCCAGGCGCTCGAGCAACTGCACGTCGGCGGGTGAGAGCTCGCCGCGGCCGACGCGCGCGGCGCCGTCGAGCTCCGAGAGCCGCTCGAGGATCCGTTTCCCCAGGGCCTGGGCGCGTTCGGGTTGGGCCTCGGCGAGATCGTTCGTCTCGCTCGGATCGACGGTCAAGTCGTAGAGCTCGACGGAGACCAGGCGCAGCGCGCCGTGCTCGTCGCGCTCCGTCTGGGCGATGGCCTTCCAGTCGTCCGCGCGCAGGGCGAATTGCTGGTAGTCCTGCCGGGAGCGCAGGAGGATCTCGCGTGGGGGGAGCCCGCGCGAGGGATCGTTCAGCACCTCGACCAAGGAGTGGCCGTCGAGGGGGTTCTCCGGCTGCGCCAGGTCCAGCCAGTGCGCGATGGTGGGCAGGACGTCGAGCGTCGAGGTCAGGCCCGAGTAGCGCACCCCCTTCGGCGCGGTTCCCTTGGGTGGCTTGATCACCAACGGCACCCGCACGTGGGGTTCGTACACCTGCTGGCCGTGGCCGAAGACGCCATGTTGCCAGAATGCCTCGCCGTGGTCGGCGGTGACGAGGATCAAGGCCTCGTCGTAGAGGCCGCGGTTGCGGAGCTCCTCGAGGATGCGGCCGAGCTCGTGGTCGGCCCACAGGATGTTGGCGTCGTACAGGTGAATGACGCGTTCGATCTGACCGGGATCGGGGATCTGCTCGGGGTCCAGCGCGGCCATCTCGGCCTGGATGCGATCGCGGTCGCCCTCCTGGTACGGGTGGGGGAATCGCTCGTCGCGGATCCGCTGCTTGAACTCCAGGGGCGGATCGAAGGGGCCGTGCGGCTCGAGCACGTGCAGGTAGAGCAGCAGCCGCTCATCCGGCGCGCGGCGGTCGAGACGGGCTTGGACGAGGGGCAAGAACTCGTCGGCGCGCGGGACGTGGACGGTGCGCCCCTTGTGCTCGAAGACCTGGGCGCCCGGCCCGCCGGGGCCCTCGTAGACCTCGAGGAACTGGTGGAAGCCCTTGTCGTTGCCGTAGGCGGGGCCCCCGTTGGCGACCGCGATCGCCCCGTAGGTCGAATACCCCGCGGCGGCGAGCATCTCCGCCACGGTGGTCTCCGACTCCGGCAGGACCATCTTGTACCAGACCAATCCGTGCCGGTCGGGCAGGCGCCCGGTCAGCAACGAGGGGATGCTGGCGACCGTGTAGGAGGCGGGGCTGACGGTCTGCTCGAACGAGATCCCGTCGGCCGCCAAGGCGTCGAGGTTGGGGGTCGTCGTCCGGTCGTACCCCAGGTGCGAGACGTGGAAGGCGGACAGGGTGTCGAGCACCACGAGCACCACCAGCGGCGGCCGGGGCCTCGGGGCCGGCTCGGTGGGTGCGCACCCCGCGCTCCAGGCCATCACCAGGGCGAGGCAGGTCAGGAGGGCGGCGCGGCCCGCGGCGAGAGTTCGTGAACCCGGGGGGCTTGCGGAGAAAGGCATCGTTGGGTCAGGGAGCGGGGGGCCTCGGCCCTCGCCAGGGCACCAGCGTACCGGGGATCGCGCGCCGGGCCGACCCCGAAGGCGAGCGGTGCAGGGCGAGGCGGGCGTGGGCCGTGGGTGCGCCCGAGCCGCGGCTCCCACGGACGCAGGAGGGGACGGGCCCGGGCCCGTCCCCTCCTGCGAGCCGAAGGCGGGGGAACCGCCTCGACGTCCGGCGCGGGAGCGCCGGCTCAGGCCGCGCCGGCCGCCGTGGCGGGGCGCTTGGAGGCCTTCTTCTTGGAGGCCTTCTTCTTCCCGGACTTCTTCTTGGCCTTCTTGGAGGCGGCCTTCTTGCGGACCGGCGTGCCGGTGCCGACGTGGTAGTTCGTGCCGCGGGCTTTGCCCTCGGTGCGGACCCTGCCCTGGCCGAGCAGCAGGTCGAGCGCCGGGCGCAGGTTGGCGGTGGTCGTCTTCAGGGCCCGAGCGATCTCCTCGAGGCGCTGGCCGGGCTGGCGCCGGATCTCGGCCAGCAGCTTTTCGGCGACCTGGGCGGCGTTGCCCTTCGGAGCGGCGCCAGGGGACTTGCGCCCGCCGGCGGAGGAGCCCTTGCCGGCGGCGCTCGGCTTGCGGCCGGGGCCCGCGGAGCGACGCGCGGCGGAAGCGCCGCCGGCTCCCAGGGCCTGTTGCACGGCCTCGAGGGCCGCTTCGCGGATCATCTGGGTCAGGTCCGCGACAAAAGAGTCGACTCGATCGCGAATGGTTGCGTTCATCTGGTTCCAGGGCGGGGGGGGACTGCGGTTGACGTTCCCGTGTTCGGGGATTGAGCACGAATCGACGTCCCCGTTCGGGAGGACGTTCAATCCAGCCATGATTCCGTCGGTTCCGGACCGAACGTGCAAGGGAATCGGTTGGATTTTCGTGGTTTTTTTCCTGGAGCAGGCGACGTCCGTTCCCATGGTGGGATCCGGGTTCGACCGATCCGGCCGGTCGGAGCCGATGGGGGGATCGCGCTCGGCCGACCTCCGGGCGGCCCGCGACGAACGGCCGCGTCCGTGGGGACGGGGCGCGCGGTGAGTTTCCCACCCCGGCCACCTTCCCTTCGGGGCGAGCGGAGAGGCATGCTGGCGGGATGCGGGAGCGCGCCGAGCGGTTCGCCCGGGCCCTCGCTGCCGTCGAGGAGGAACTCGATTGGGCGGCGTTGGGGGAGGTGTACTGTGAAGGACAGGACGTGGACCTGTTCGTACCCGAACAGGTCGAGGCCCTGCGCGACACGGGCCTCCTGCTCGCCGACGACCTCGCGACGGCCCTCGCCGAGCTGCGGCCCGACGCTCCGCCGCGCAGCCTCTACGTGGGTGCCGGGGTGGCGGAGCTGGCGCCCATGATCTGCGAGACGATCGTGTTTGGCCGCGAGGTGCGCCTGGTCTCGTTGCCCGGCCCCGAGCTGGCGGCGCTGGGGCGGGCATTCGCGCGGGTCGGCGAGCGCATGGGCGAGCCGCTCCCGGTCGTCGATGCCCGGCCATTGGCCGAGGTCGAGGAGGGTCCCTTCAGCCACGGTTGGCTGGTGAGCGTGCTGACCGACCCCGATGCGTTCCCGGCCCTGCACGACGAGCTCTACGGACGCAGCGGGGAGGCGGCCACGGGCCGCGGGGACCTGGCCGCGGAGCGGGGGCGCGCCGAGGCCCTGATCGACGAGCTCCTGCGGCGCCTGGTGTCCCCGGCCGTGCTCACCACCACCGACGAGGAGCTGACCTTGCTCGGTCCGCGCAGCGCCGGGTCGGGCTTCGTCCTGGAGCTTCCTCCCCAGGCGCGCCTCTCGGGGCTCGTGGGGGACCCGGTGCGCTCGTGCCGCTTGCGGCGGGGCGAACCCCGCCGCAAGGCTCGTTCATGAGACGCGCGCGGCCTTGTCGCTCTTCTTGCGGCGGTCGGCGGAGAGGATGCGCTTGCGCAGGCGCAGGTTCTGGGGCGTGACCTCGAGCAACTCGTCGTCCTCGATGTACTCGAGGCTCTCCTCGAGCGACATCACGTGCGGCGGAGGCAGGTTGACGCTGGCGTCCTTGCCCGCCGCGCGCATGTTGGTGAGCTTCTTCGTGCGGTTCACGTTGACCGGCAGGTCCTCGGGGCGGTTGTGTTCGCCCACGAGCATGCCCTCGTACGCCTCGTCGCCGGGCTTGACGAAGAAGAAGCCGCGGTCGGAGAGGCCGTCCAGCGCGTAAGCGATGACCGGGCCGGTGCGGTCGGAGACGAGCACGCCGTTGTTGCGTCGCGGGATCGGACCGCCGTCGGGCAGCCAGGCCTCGAAGACGTGGCTCAGCACCGCTTCGCCCTGGCTGAGGGTCATCAGGGCCGTGCGCGCGCCGATCAGGCCGCGCGCCGGGATCGAGAAATCCAGGCGCGTCGTCTCGCCGCTGGCGTGCATGTGCAGGAGCTCGCCGCGGCGCCGGCCCAGGAACTCGATCACGCGGCCGGCCGAGGTGCCGGGCGTGTCGATGGTGGCGCGCTCGTAGGGTTCGCAGCGCTTGCCGTCGACGTCCTTGAGGATCACGACCGGCTTGCCGACCGCGAACTCGAAGCCCTCGCGCCGCATGTTCTCGACCAGCACCCCCAGGTGCATCACGCCGCGGCCCTTGACGATGAACGACTCGCCCGAGTCGGTGCGCTCCACCGTCAGCGCCACGTCCCGGACGGCGGCCTTCTCGAGGCGCGCGAGGATCTGGCGGCTCGTGACGAACTTGCCCTCGCGGCCAGCGAAGGGCGAGTCGTTGACGCGGAACTCCATCGAGATCGTGGGCTCGTCGATGGTGATCGCGGGGAGCGGATCGGGGTGTTCGGCGGGGCAGAGCGTGTCGCCGATGGAGAGTTCCTCCACGCCGGCCACGATGGCGATGTCGCCGCAGAAGACCTGCTCGGCCGGGACGCGGCGCAGGCCCTCGTAGCGAAACAGGCCCTTGACCGCGATCGGGGCCGGGCGCGAGCGGTCGGGGTGGCAGACCACCAGTCGCGAGCCATTGCGCAGCACGCCGCGGTGCACGCGGCCGATCGCCAGGCGGCCGACGAAGTCGTCGTGCTCGAGGGTCACGGCCTGGAAGCGCACCGGGCCGTCGAGGTCCATGGGCGGGGCCGGCACGTGCTTCAGGATCTTGTCGAACAGCGGCACGAGATCGGTGGACTGGCCGCCGATCTCGTCCATCGCGTAGCCATCGCGCCCCGAGCCATAGACCACGGGGAACTCGAGCTGTTGGTCATTGGCGCCCAGCTCCACGAACAGGTCGAAGATCTCCTCGAGCACCTCGGTAGGACGTGCGTCCGCGCGGTCGATCTTGTTGACCATCACCAGGGCACGCAGCCCGTGCTCGAAGGCCTTGCGCAGGACGAAGCGCGTCTGGGGCATGGGGCCTTCGAAGGAGTCGACGAGCAGCAGCACGGCGTCGGCCATCGAGAGCGTGCGCTCGACCTGGCCGCCGAAGTCGGCGTGGCCGGGCGTGTCGACGATGTTGATGCGCGTCCCGCGATAGTCGAGGGCGGTGTTCTTGGCCAGGATCGTGATGCCTCGCTCGCGCTCCTGGGCGTCCGAGTCCATGGCGCGCTCTTGCAGGCGCTGGTTCTCGCGCACGGTTCCGGCCTGACGGAACATGGAGTCGACCAGGGTGGTCTTGCCATGGTCGACGTGGGCGACGATGGCGATGTTGCGGATCTCCGGCTGGGGAGCAGTCATCTCTTGGGTGCGTCCCGTTCGCAGAGGACGCGCTGGATACGATCGAGGCGGTAGGTCTTGAGCGCGCCGCTGAGGCCGCACTCGGCCTCCAGATAGGCGTGGTCGCGCCCGCTGTACAGGAGCCTGGGAAGGACCGGGAGTCGCGCGAGCGGCTCCTCCGATCCGTAGGAGAGGGTCGCGCCCGTCCCCGCGCGCAGGGCTTCGTCGAGGCCCCGCAGGCGGCGCGGCAGGCGCGGGGAGCTGGGCCATTCGCTCTGGATGGTGATCGGCCCGCTGCGTCCGCCGAGGAGCTCGGCGAGCAGCCCCTCCGCGCCGCCGCGCCGCTCGAGCAGCTCCTCGAACACCTTCCAGCAGTAGACCGCGTCCCCCAAGGCGCGGTGCGGGGGCGCGCCCTCGAGCTCGAGGATCTGCACCAGGGTGTCGAGTTGGTGGTCGGGCGCTTCCGGGCAGTGGCGGCGGGCCAGGGCCAGGGTGTCGAGGAACGGATTCCGCGGCGCTTCGAGCCCCGCCCGGGCATGGGCGAAGGCCAGCGCCCGCGCGTCCCGGCGGGCGTCGTGGGCGATGAACCAGGCGCTTTCGTGGCCACCGATCCAGCGGGCGAAGGCGGCGAGCACCTCGGCCGCCGGGGCGGCGGTGGCGAGATCGTCCGCGCCGATGCCGTGCACCCCGTGCGTCTCGGGGTCGATCGGGACCTCGGGCAGCACCAGGCGCTCGAAGGTGTCCTCGACCTCGCCCTCGACCACGCGCAGGGCGCCCAGCTCCAGGAGGTGCGGGGCGCCGCGCGCGTTGGCGGTCTCGGTGTCGAGGACGATCAGCGGACGTTCCACGGGCGGGGAGGGGGGGATGGGGAGGGGACGCACCCGGGGCGCGGGCGCGCGGCGGGGCGCGGTGCTCGAGAAGACGGGAGCGAACCCGGCGGGGTTACTGCAGCAGCTCCTGGAACTCGACCAACCCGCGCAGGGAGTCGAGGTCGGGGTTGTTGACGAGCTCGCTGCGGACGTGGAATCCCCGGTCGCGGGCCTTGCGGATGTTCTCCACGGCCAGGGAGTGATCCCCCAGGATGGCGTGGACGAGGCCGGCGTGGAAGCACGTGAATCCGTCCTTGGGGGCGATTTCGAGGGCGCGGTCCGCGATCTCCCGCGCCTTGCCCCCCGCCCCCTGGCGCGCCTCGAGCAGGGCCATGTGCAGGCGCGCCTCCTGGTTGTCGGGCACCTCCTTGAGGTGCACGCGGGCCGCGGCGACGCCCTCGTCCGCGCACTCGTCGGCCTCCTCGTGCCGTCCCAGGCGCCGCAGCACCTTGTACAGGTGGTCGTAGGACCCGATGTGGTGGGGGCGGAGGTTGATGGCGCGCTTGAGGTGCGGGGCGGCGTTCTTGAAGTTGCCCTCGCGGGCCAGGAGGGACCCCAGCAGGCGGTGGGCCAGCCACTCGTCCTGGTCGAGCTGGATCGCGAGGCGATACTCGCGCTGGGCGTCGGCGGGGTGCCCCGACAGGTGGTAGGCGAGGCCGAGGGAGGTGTGCGCCTCGGCGCAGTCGGGGTCCAGGGCCAGGGCGCGGCGGGCGTGCTCGCGGGCCTCGTCGAGGAAGGTCGGGTCGCCGTCCCAGTAGAGGTACTTGCGCACCAGGGCCTCGGCCAGGCCGGCGAAGGCCAGGGCGCAATAGGCGTCGGCATCGATGGCGCGCCGCAGCAGGCTCACCGCGCTCATCAGGTGCTTGGTGGTGCCGCGCAGGAGGATCTCGTGGGCCTGATTGGTGAGGGTCCGCGCGCGTTCGCCGTCGCGGCGGCGCAGCTCGGTGGGCTTGAGCGAGACCTCGGTCAAGCGTCGGCGCACCGCGCGCGCGGCGCTGCGCACGAGGTCGGCTTGCAGGGACCACTCGTCGGCGTCCTCGTGGTCGACGCGTTCGCTCCAAGAGGCGCTCTTGCGCGGGAGCCCCGCGTCGGTCTCGTAGTGCTCGATCTCGACCTCGAAGAGGCCGCGCGAGGCGTCGCGGGCCAGCTTGCCGCGCACGACGTAGTCGAAGCGGCCGTTCGCGCCAGAGGCGCCCGGGTGGCCGTTGCCGTCGACGAGCACGACCTCGAGGCCGCGGATTCGATCGAGCTCCGTCTTGAGGTCGCGGCGCAGGCTGGCGGCCATCTCCTCGCAGCGCGTGGGGTCCTCGCCCCCGCACTCGACCGGCGGCAGCAGGAGCGTGCCCTCGAGCGTGCCGGGGGCGAGCAGGTCGGCGCGGATCGAGTCGCCGATCGAGAGCAAAGCGCCGTGGGCCTCGCCCGCGTTCTGGAAGCGCTCGGCGGGGTTGGGCGCGATGCAGCGCAGCACGAACTCCTCGAGCCGCGGCGGGAATCCCGAGCGCACCTCGGAGGGTCGGCGTGCCTGGCAGTCCAGGATCGCCATGCACACCTCGGGGAAGCTTTTGCCCGGGAACGCCAGGGTCCCGGTCATCATGTGGTAGAGCACCGAGCCCAACGCGAAGACGTCCGAGCGGAAGTCGAGGTCCTCACCGCGCACCTGCTCGGGCGACATGTACAGCACGGTCCCGACCAACATGCCGTGCTGGGTGATCGAGGACTCGTTCGAAGCCCGCGCGATGCCGAAGTCGAGCAGCTTGACCGTGCCATCGTCGCGCACCATCAAGTTGCCCGGCTTGAGGTCGCGGTGGATCAGGCCGTTCTGGTGCACGGCCGCGAGGGCCGCGGTGAGCTGCATCCCGATGCGCAGGCACTCCTCGAAACCCAGGGTCTGCTCCTTCAGGATCTTGTCGAGCGTGCGACCCTCGAGGTACTCGAGCGCGATGTAGGACGTGCCCTGGTCCTTGCCGTACTCGTAGACCGTCGCGATGTTGGGATGCTCGAGCTGGCTGGTGTGCTTCGCCTCGCGGTGGAAGCGCTGATCGGCGGCCGGGTCGATCTCGGCGTGCGCACGCAGGATCTTCAGGGCCACGGTGCGGCCGAGCCGCGTGTCGACGGCCTTGTAGACCTCGCTCAGGGGGCCCTCCCCCAGGAGGTCCCGCTGGGGGTCGAACTCGAAGTGGGCGAACTGCATCCGGCGGCGCTGGGGGTACGCGGGGGACGGCTCGGAGGGGCCGCCGTCCGCTCGCGAACGCCCCCTTCCCCACCGTCGGTGACAACGGGGTGGGGGAGAGGGCATGCTGGGCCGGCATTCTATCGGACGGGGCGCCGACCCGACTGCTCCCGCCCGCCCAGGCCCACGATCGCCGCCCGACCCGGCCGACTGCTCCCCATGCCCGCCCCGCGCCGATCCCCGTCCGAATCCCGTCCCAGCGAGCCCGAGGCCGAGCCGCGGCCCCTCGAGGGCGAGCTGCGCTTCGAGGAGGGCGATCTCTTCGCCCTGGCCGACCCCCTGTGCCGCGACCCGCAGCACAACGAGCGACGCCTGGTCCTGCGCCGCAAGCTCCTGGCCCTGGGCAAGGCGTTCCTCGCCGGACCCGCGCGGGGCCTGGCGCTCGAGTGCCGCACGAGCCTGCACAACCCGCACGCCTTCAACCACATGCAGGTGCGGCGCATCTGGGCCTACCTGTGCCGCGACAAGAAGGAGAAACAGCGCCTGCGCAAGGTGCTGGGGGCCGACCTCGCCAAGGACCTCGACGCCGCCTACCGCAACGCCTACCTGTGCCTGGCGGCCGAGGGCGAGGCCCTCGAGGTCAGCCTGCGCATCCACCCCGACGGCTGGTACGACGGCCAGAACCTGGTGCGGCGCGTCGCGCGCGAGGGTCCGCGCGTGCTGCAGGCGCTGCTCAACGCCCTGCCCGGCTTCTTCCTGCGCCTGGCGGACTGGAAGGGCGAGTGGCGCTGCGGGGAGCTGGGCCCCGAGAAGATCGAGGAGTTCTTCCGCTACTACCGGCCGGGCGAGCACGCGCTGACCCTCGAGCGGCGTTGGCCGGGCCCGCGCTCGGCTCCCGCGGCGCGCGCGGCCCTGTTCGCGCCCGAGGTGCCGGGGCTGCTCCTGGATGAACTCGAGAAGCTCCTGCCCGTGTACCGCTACGCGGCCTGGTCCGAGGAAAGCGACTTCCTGTTCGGAGGCTGAACGGCGGGATCGGAGTTGCCTTCCTCGGGACCGTGGCGGGCGCTCTGCCGGGCCCTGGAGCGCGCCGCGCCCCGCCGGGGCCCGCCCCGTGCCGCGCGCCGGGTGCGCCCGCCCGCGAATTGCTATCCGCGGCGCGGCCTCCTAGCCTGTTCGCCCTCGAAGCCCCGCAGCCCGACCCGCCAGGAACTCATCGTGAAGCTCTTCGTGCCCAGAGAAAGCCACCCCGGCGAAACCCGGGTCGCCCTGACGCCCGAGACCGCCACGCGCCTGGTCAAGCTGGGCGCGAGCGTGCAGTTGGAGCGCGGCGCCGGCGCCGGCATGTCCGCCCCCGACGGGGCCTACGCCCAGGTGGGGGTCGAACTCGTGGGCCCCGAGGCCTGGGGCCAGGCCGACCTCGTAGCCAAGGTCCAGCCGCCCACGGACGAAGAGATCGGGCGCCTGCGCGAGGGGGCCCTGTTGGTCTCCTTCATGAACCCCGCCGCGCATCTCGACCAGGTCCGCCGCCTGTTGGAGCGACGCGTGACGAGCCTGGCGATGGACCTCGTGCCGCGCATCACCCGCGCCCAGGCCATGGACGCGCTCTCCTCGCAGGCCACGGTGGCGGGCTACAAGGCCGTGCTGCTGGGCGCGACGCACCTCTCGAAGCTCTGCCCGTTGCTCATGACCGCCGCCGGCACGATCGCGCCGGCCAAGGCGGTCGTCTTCGGCGCGGGAGTGGCCGGGCTGCAGGCCATCGCGACCGCGCGCCGCCTGGGCTGCGTGGTCGAGGCCACGGACATCCGCTCGGCCGCCAAGGAACAGGTCGAGAGCCTGGGGGCGCGCTTCATCGAGGTCCCCGGCGCGCAGGACATGGAGACGGCCGGCGGCTACGCGAAGGAGGTCTCCGAGGACTTCCTGCGCCGCCAGCGCGAGGAGGTCGCCAAACGCGTCGCCGAGGCAGACCTCGTCATCACCACCGCCCAGGTGCCGGGCAAGCGCGCGCCCGTGCTCGTGAGCGACGACATGTTGCGCGCGATGCGTCCGGGCAGCGTCGTCGTCGATCTGGCCGTCGAGAGCGGCGGCAACGTCCAGGGCTCGGTGCTCGGCCAGGTGGTCGAGGTCCACGGCGTGAAGGTCGTGGGCCTGGCGAACCTGCCCGCGAGCGTGCCGACCCACGCCAGCGAGCTCTACTCGAAGAACGTCCTGGCCCTGGTGCGCCTGATGTTCACCAAGGACGGCCAGTTCGCGCCAAACCTCGAGGACGAGGTGCTCGCGGGCTGCCTCCTGACCCACGCGGGCGAGGTGAAGCACGCGCCCACCCAGGCGCTCCTCGCCCAGACCGGGAGCCACGCATGATCCCCGCCATCCTCCTCGACGCGCCCCTCTTGGCCCTCGCCGAGCCCTCCGGCGGCGGCGTGATGCTCGGCCTGTGGGTCTTCCTGCTCGCGATCTTCGTCGGCGTGGAGCTCATCGCCAAGGTGCCGCCGACGCTGCACACGCCCCTGATGTCGGGGGCCAATGCGATCAGCGGCATCACCATCGTCGGGGCCCTGGTCTGCGCCACCGCGGACTTCCCGGTGCTCGGCAAGGTGCTCGGCTTCATCGCCATCACCTTCGCCATGATCAACGTCGTCGGCGGCTTCCTGGTCACCGACCGCATGCTGGGCATGTTCGCCTCGAAGGGCGGCGGCAAGGGACAGGGGAAGTGACGCGCACTGGCGCCGACCGAAACACCGCGCGCTGACAGGAACAAGGACGATGACCACGGCCCTCTGGGTACCCGGGACGGTGATGGACGCACAGGCGAGCGGCAGCGCCTGGATCGTGCAGGCGAGCTACATGCTCGCCACGCTGATGTTCATCTTCGGCCTCAAGCGCCTGTCGCGCGTAAAGACCGCCCGCAGCGGCAACACCCTGGCGGCGGGGGCGATGTTCCTCGCGATCGCGGCGACGCTCTACCACGTGTGGGGCGAACTCGGCCTGTGGATCGTGTTCGCGGGCGTGGTGATCGGCGGCGGCGTCGGCGCCGTGCTCGCCAAGCGCGTGCCGATGACGGCCATGCCCGAGCTGGTCGCGCTCTTCAACGGCCTGGGCGGCGGAGCTTCGATGTTCGTGGCCTGGGCCGAGGCCGCGCGCTTCACCTCGGCCTCCTCCGGCGCCGGGCTGACCCTCGCCGACCCGGTCCGCAGCGGCTCGGCGCTGATCGGTGGCCCGACCTTCGCCGTGGCGGCCCTGCTCTCGGTGTTGATCGGAACCGTGACCCTCTCGGGCAGCCTGGTGGCCTACGGCAAGCTGGCCGGGAAGATCAGCGGCAACCGCATGGGCCCCTTCGGCGGCAAGCCGCTCAACGCCGGGATGGTGGCCCTGTCCCTGCTCCTGATCGCCCTCACGGGCTTCCTCTTCGCCAGCGCCTTCGGCATCCAGGCCGGCCTGATCGCCTTGGTGGTCGTGGCCTTCCTCCTGGGCATCGGCCTGGTGGTCCCGATCGGCGGCGCGGACATGCCGGTCGTGATCTCGTTGCTCAACTCCTACTCGGGGTTGGCCGCCTGCGCGACCGGGTTCGTGCTCGAGAACAACCTCCTGATCGTGGCCGGCTCGCTGGTCGGCGCGGCGGGGTTGATCCTCACGAACATCATGTGCAAGGCCATGAACCGCTCCCTGGCCAACGTGCTCTTCGGCGGGATCGACGCCGGCGGAGCGGGCGATCAGAGCGAGTACAAGAACGTCAAGTCGACGAGCCCGGCCGAGGTCGCGATGGTGCTCGACGCGGCGCAGTCGGTGATCATCGCCCCCGGGTACGGCATGGCCGTTGCCCAGGCACAGCACAAGGTGCGCGAGCTGGCGGCCCAGCTCGAGAAGAAGGGCTGCCAGGTGCGCTACGCGATCCACCCGGTCGCGGGCCGCATGCCCGGGCACATGAACGTGTTGCTGGCCGAGGCCAACGTGCCCTACGAGCAGCTCTTCGAGCTCGATCAGATCAACGGCGACTTCGGCAACACCGACGTCGTGATCGTCCTGGGCGCCAACGACGTCTGCAACCCGGTGGCCTACGAGGAGAAGTCCCCGATCGCCGGCATGCCCGTGCTGGACGTCTGGGAGGCGCGCACGGTCGTGGTGGTCAAGCGCTCGCTCTCGGCCGGTTACGCGGGAATCAAGAACCCGCTCTTCGAGCGCGACAACACGCTGATGCTCTTCATGGACGGCAAGGCCGCCATGGAGGAGACGATCACCGAGCTGAAGGACCTCTGAGTCGCCCCGGGGCCCGGGGCGCGCCGCTCCTGGGCCCGCTGCGCCGCGCGCCATGGCCCCCATCGACTTCCAGCAGGAGTTCGGCGTCAACGCCGGCTACGTCGAGCTGCTCTTCGAGAGATGGAAGCAGGCGCCCGCGGAGGTCGACGAGTATTGGCGCGGCTTCTTCGAGCACCGCGCGGCGCGTGACGCGGGCCCGCCGCCGCGGCCCACCCCAGAGCGGGTCGAGCCGAGCGCCGCGGCGCCGGCTAGACCCGAGCGGCCGCCTGCCGCGACCGAGCCCCGACCCGCGGCGCCGCCGCCCGAGGACGGGGAGGCCGAGTGGACGCGGCTCGTCGGCCTCGCCGGGCGCATCGCGGACAACATGTCCGCCAGCCTCGAGGTGCCGACGGCGACCTCGGTGCGCACCTTGCCGATGAAGGTGCTCGACGAGAACCGCCGCATCCTCAACGACCACATGGCGCTGCGGGCCTACGGCAAGGCCTCCTACACGCACCTCATCGCCTTCGCGCTGGTGCGCGCCTTGAAGGAGCTGCCTGCGCTGCAGAGCGCCTTCGAGCTGCGCGACGGGAAGGCCCACAAGCGCACGCCGCGGCACGTGAACCTGGGGCTCGCGATCGACGTCGCCACGCGCGAGGGGCGCACGCTGCTCGTGCCGAACATCAAGGGCGCCGAGGAGCTCGACTTCCGCGCCTTCCACGCCGCCTACGAGGACCTCGTGCGGCGCGGACGCGAGGGGAAGCTCGAGGCGCGGGACTTCCAGGGCACGACGGCGAGCCTGACCAACCCCGGTGGCTTCGGTACGCACCTCAGCGTGCCGCGCCTCATGAAGGGCCAAGGCCTGATCATCGCCACGGGCGCGATCGGCGTGCCCACCGGCGTCGCCGGCATGTCGGACGCGATCCTGGCGCAGCTCGCCATCGGGCCGGTCATGACGATGACCAGCACCTACGACCACCGCGTCATCCAGGGCGCCGAGTCGGGGCTGTTCCTGAAGCGCGTCGAGGAGCTGCTGCAGGGCGAAGACGGCTTCTACGAGGCGATCTTCGGCTCCATGCGCGTGCCCTGGCGGCCCTGGAAGGAGTCGGACGACGCGCAGGGCAAGGGCGCCAACCGCGACGAGCCGCGCGACGCGCAGGCCCGGGTCTCGAGCCTGATCAACGCCTACCGCGTGCGCGGCTGCCGACTCGCCGACCTCGATCCCCTCGAGTACCGGCCCGACCCGCTGCCCTCGCTCGACCCCAGCTTCTACGGATTCACGATCTGGGACCTCGACCGACGCTTCCAGGCGAGCGGGATGTGCGGCCAGGAGGACCCGACCCTGCGGGACATCCTCAAGGTGCTGCGCCAGGCCTACTGCCAGCGGCGCACGATCGAGTTCATGCACATCGTCGATCGCGGCCGCAAGATGTGGCTGCGCGAGCAGGTCGAGACGCCCGGCAACAAGGTCGAGTTCGATCACGAGCACCGCGTCCGCATCCTGACCCGCCTGTACCAGGCGCAGAACTTCGAGCGCTTCCTCCAGGCGCGCTACCCGGGCAACAAGCGATTCTCGCTCGAGGGCGCGGACGTCCTGATCCCGGCCCTGGCCGAGCTGATCGACCTGGCCGGCGAACACGGCGTCGAGCGCGTCGTGGTCGGCATGGCGCACCGCGGGCGCCTGAACGTGTTGGTGAACATCCTGCGCAAGTCCTACGCGCAGGTGTTCCGCGAGTTCGAGGGTGTGCTCCTGCCGCTCTCCTCCGAAGGCTCGGGGGACGTCAAGTACCACCTCGGCCAGCGCGGCACCTACCGCACCGCCCACGGCAAGGAGATCGAGGTCATCCTGTCCGCCAACCCCAGCCACCTCGAGGCCGTGGACCCCGTGGTGTGCGGCATGGTGCGCGGATACCAGGACGCGCTGGGCGACCTGGAGCGCAAGCGCGTGCTGGGGGTGCTCGTGCACGGCGACGCCGCCTTCAGCGGGCAAGGGGTCGTGGCGGAGACGTTCAACATGTCGAAGCTGCGGGCCTTCGACTCGGGCGGCACGGTGCACCTGGTGGTGAACAATCAGATCGGCTTCACCGCCGGCCCGATCGACCTGCGCTCGACCTACTACTGCACCGACATCGCAAAGAGCGTGCAGGCGCCGGTGCTGCACGCCAACGGCGACTTCCCCGAGTCGGTGCTGCGCTGCGTGCACCTGGCGGTCGGATACCAGCGCGAGTTCCAGAGCGACGTCGTCATCGACGTGGTCTGCTATCGGCGCTGGGGCCACAACGAGGGCGACGAGCCGGCCTTCACCCAGCCGGTGCTGTACCGCAAGATCCGCAACCACCCGACGGTGGTCGACGGGTACGTGGCCCTGCTGCAGCGACGCGGCGCGATGGCGCAGGAGGAGTGCGAGGCCATCGGGGCGCGCTTCGACGAGGAGTTGCGGGAAGCCCTGCACGCCTCGCAGAGCGAGGCCGGGCCCGAGCTCCCCGAGCACGAGGTGCTCGACCTCGAGGACGACGACCCCCAGGACTGGACCGACGAGCCCTCGCCCCTGACGGGCGTCGCCGCGGAGGCCCTGGTCTCGATCGTCGACCGCGCCAATCGCATCCCCGAAGGGCACACCACGCACCCGAACCTGCTGCGCCAGCTTCGCCGACGCGAGCAGATGGTGCGCGGCGAAGCGGGCCTGGACTGGGGCTGCGCGGAGCTCCTGGCCTTCGGCTCCTTGCTCGAGCAGGGCGTCTCGATCCGCCTCGAGGGCCAGGACAGTCGGCGCGGCACCTTCAGCCAGCGTCACGCGGTGATCCGCGACCAGGTGACCGATGCCGATCACGTCCCGCTGGCCGAGCTCGCGCCGCTCGGTGCGACCTTCGAGGTCTGGGACTCGTTGCTGAGCGAGGAGGCCACGCTGGCCTACGAGTACGGCTACTCGGTCACGCGTCCCCAGGCCCTGGTGCTCTGGGAGGCGCAGTTCGGGGACTTCGTCAACGGCGCGCAGATCCCGATCGACCAGTTCCTCGTGGCCGGCCAGGCGAAGTGGAAGCAGGAGAGCGCGGTCGTGCTGCTGCTGCCCCACGGCTATGACGGCCAGGGCCCCGAGCACTCCAGCGCGCGCATCGAGCGCTTCCTGACGCTCTGCTCCGAGGGCAACCTACGCGTCGCCAACTGCACCACCTCGGCGCAGTACTTCCACCTCCTGCGGCGCCAGGCCACGGCGAGCGAGAAGCGCCCGCTCGTGGTCTTCACGCCCAAGAGCCTGCTGCGCGACAAGCGCGCGGCCAGCGACGTGCAGGCTCTGAGCGAGGGGCGCTTCCTGGAGGTGATCGACGATCCGCGGGACTCCGGCGTGAGACGCGTGGTCCTGTGCAGCGGGAAGGTCTACTACGACCTCGAACAGGCGCGCGACGAACAGGGCCGAGACGACGTGGCCCTGGTGCGCCTCGAGCAGCTCTACCCCTTCCCGCGCAGGGCGCTGCTCGCGGCCCTCGCCCGGCACCCGGACGCCGAGCTCGTCTGGGCCCAGGAAGAGCCTCGCAACATGGGCCCCTGGACCTTCGTCATGCAGCGCCTGGCCGAGCTCGGGCATCCGGCGCGCTACGCAGGGCGACCGATGAGCTCCAGCCCCGCCACGGGTTCGTACCGCCGTCACATGGCCGAGCAGGACTACCTCGTGCGGCGCGCGCTGGGCGAGCGGTCCTGACGCAGCTCAAGCTCCCGCGCGGTCCGCGGCCAGCAGGCGATGGAAGAGGTGCATGCCGGCCTCGAAGGCCGGCGCGAGCCGTCCGCGCTCGTAGGAACTCGAGCGCAAGCCGCGCTGCACCGCCTCGCAGATCCCGACGTCCTCCGCCTGCACGGCGTCGCTCGCCGCCAGGCATGCCGCGACGCGGGCCGGGTCGGCCGCGGCCTGGGGCTCGAGCCACCAGTCGAAGAGCACCGCGCAGCGTCCCGGACCGAGGGGCAGGACCACGTTCGTGTCGAGCACGGGCCCGTAGCGATTGAGCATCAAGGTCGGGTGCAACCAGGCGTAGACGGCTCCGGGCCCGACGCGCTCGCCGCTCGCCGCGCCCGCGCGGCCGGCGCAGCGTTGCACGACGAGCGGGGCGTCGAGCTCGGTCGAGTAGCCCCCGAGGTCGAGGTCCGCCGCCAGACCCGGGTGCAAGTGCGGCACGTGATAGCCGCCGTCGAGATAGTTCTCGACGTAGACCTTCCAGTCGCACTCGAGCTCGTAGCGCCGCGCGCCGATCCACACCAAGCGCTCCAGTTCCGTCGGGTCGAACGCGCGGGCCAGGGCCGCGAGTTCGCCGTGGGGCGGCGCGGGGGCCGGATCGAGTCGGATCAGCACCAGCGGCCCGAAGGTGGCCACGGCGATCGGGGGCAACGCGAAGTCCGCGCGCTCGAAACCCTGCGCCGCGCCCAGGCCCGGCGCGCGGCGCAACGCGCCGTCCAAGCCGTAGGTCCAGCCGTGGTAGGGGCACACGAGCTCCGCGCAGCGGCCCGCGCCGTCCACCAGGGGCGCGGCGTGGTGGCGGCAGACGTTGTGCAGCGCGCGCAGGGCGCCGCGCTCGTCGCGCAGCACGAGGTAGGACTCGTCGAGGATCCGGCCGCTGAAGTAGGAGCCCGGCTCGCGCACCTGCTCGGTCCGACCGACGGCCAGCCAGCGCCGGCGGAACGTGGTGCGGGCTTCGTGGGCGAGCTCTCCGCCGCCATACCAGGCCGCGGGCGGCGTGTGAGCCAACGCGAGGGGCAGGGAGGGGTCGTAGTCCGGGGCGGAGTGCATGGCCGACGAGGGTAACGCCGCCCGGCCCCGGGTGGCGCGGGCGCTCCGGGAGGGGTTTCACCGCGACTTCATCGAGCCTTCACCGCGCCGGAGTCGACTTCCGACGCGACCGTTTCGGCCCCCGCTGGCCCACCAGAGCCCTCCGGGGCCAGCGTCCCGGAGATCCGCGCCGAACTCCCGCCACCTATCATGATGACCACCGGCCTCGTTCGCCGATCCCGCCCCGTCCAAGGAATCCCGCCTCGACCTGGTACGCGAGTGAAACGCGAGAAAGTGCTGATCATCGAGGACGAGCCCGACATCCGGGAAGTCATCGAGTACAACCTCTCCCGCGAGGGCTACCGCGTGCACTCGGCCGACGACGGCCTGGAGGGACTGCGCGTCGCCCGCCTGGAAGCCCCGGGCCTGGTGCTCCTCGACCTGATGCTGCCGGGCCTCGACGGCATCGAGGTCTGCCGCAAGCTCAAGGAAGACCCGATCACGCGCTCCATCCCGGTGATCATGGTCACCGCCAAGGGCGAGGAGAGCGACGTCGTGCTCGGCCTGGGCGTCGGCGCCGACGACTACATCACCAAGCCCTTCAGCCCGCGCGAGCTCCTGGCCCGCGTGCGCGCCGTCCTGCGTCGCGGCCAGCCCTCCGAGGAGCGGGGCGGCGGCGAGCGCGTCGTGCGCGACGGCCTGGTGGTCGACATCGGCCGCCACGAGGTCCTGGTCGACGGCGCGCCGATCGTCTTCACGGCGACCGAGATGCGGCTCCTGCACTTCCTGGCCTCGCACCCCGGCCGCGTCTTCACCCGTTCGCACCTCCTGAGCCGCGTGATCGGCGAGGACGCGGTCGTGATCGACCGCAACATCGACGTGCACGTGCGCGCCGTGCGCAAGAAGATCGGTGAGCACCGCGACCTGATCGAGACCGTGCGCGGCGTGGGCTACCGCTTCCGCGACTCGGGCGCCTGACCGCCGCCTCCGGGCGCTCCGGCCCCGCGGTTCCCCATCCGCGCCACCGTCCGGTGGCGGCGGCTGGCGCCCCGGCCGCGCGCCTGGCTACCCTGGCGGGCCTCGAACGGCCCGGACCCATGGTGCAGCGCAGTCGTCTCTCTCCGGGCCTGGTGTGGAAACTCTACGCCGGCTACGCGCTGGTGATCGTCGTCACCCTGCTGGTGGCGGGTGTTCCCGCCGCCAGTCGTATCCGGCGCGACGCGCTGCAGGAGATCGCCCAGGCGTTGGGGCGACAGGCTTCGTTGGTCGAGGACGCCGTGGCGGCGGACATGGAGGCCGCGCGTTCGCCCGCCGAGCCGCTGGCTCCGGGGCGCGCGCGCGAGCTCCAGGAGCGCGTCGTGCGCCTGGGGCGCTCGGGCGAGTCGCGCATCACGTTGATCCTGCCCAGCGGGCGCGTGCTGGCGGACTCGGCGGACGACCCCACGCGGATCCCGGACCACGGCGACCGGCCAGAGGTCCTCGAGGCCACGCGCACGCGCCGCAGCGCGGTGGCGCAACGCCGTAGCGCGACGACCGGCGTGCCGATGATGTACGTGGCCCAGCCCGTGCTCCGCCGCGGCGAGCTCCTGGGTTTCGTCCGCACGTCGCGTTCCCTGGCCAACATCGACGAGCGCTCGCGCGGCATCCGCGGCGTGTTCTTGCTCGCGGGCAGCTTGGGCGCCTTCGTCTCGCTGGGGTTGGGCCTCTACCTCGCGCGGCAATTCACGCGCCCCCTGCGCTCGATGACGCGCGTGGTGGAGGCCATCGCCGCCGGCGAGTACGACCGGCGCGTGCGCTCCACTTCGGGCGACGAGATCGGGCGCCTGGCGCGGGCCTTCGACGCGATGGCGCAGGAGCTCGGCCGTCGGTTGGAGACGATCACGACCGAGCGCAACCGCATGCAGGCCATCTTGAGCGGGATGGTCGAAGGGGTCGTGGCCATCGACCGCGACGAGCGCGTCGTGCACATCAACCGCGTGGCGGAGCGCATGCTGCGCGTCGCGCCGGGGATGCTCCCGGGCTCGTACATCTGGGAGCTCACGCGCCTCGAGGAGGTCCACTCCGCCCTCTCGCGCGCGATGTCCTCGGGGCAGAACCTGCGCGGCGAGCTGCATCGGGCCGGCGTGCTCGAGGAGCAGCACATCGAGATGGCCGCCGGCCCGCTGTTCGACGGCCGGGGCAACGTCGTCGGTGCGCTGCTCGTGCTGCACGACGTAACGGACCTGCGCTCCCTCGAGACCATCCGTCGCGACTTCGTGGCCAACGTGTCGCACGAGCTGAAGACGCCCCTGACCGCGATCCGCGGCATGGTGGAGACGTTGCTCGACGACACCGACATGGACCCCAAGGTCCGCGACCGCTTCCTGCTGCGGGTGCACGAGCAGACCATGCGGCTCTCGGCCCTGGTCGTGGATCTCCTGGCGCTGTCGCGCCTCGAATCCGAGCGCGAGCTGGACCTGGAGGAGGTCGACCTGTGTGCCCTGGTCCGCGAGTGCGATCAGGAGCAGCGCGTGGCGGCCGAGGACGCCCGGATCCAACTGAACCTCGATCTGCCCCAGGGTTCGGTGCCGCTGCGCGGCGACCAGGAAGACCTGCGGCAAATGATCAACAACCTGATCGACAACGCGATCAAGTACACCCCGGCCGGGGGGCGGGTCGGCGTGCGCCTCGAGGTGCGCGGGAGGCACGCCCGTCTGGAGGTCTGGGACACCGGCATCGGCATCGAGCCGGCCGACCAGGAGCGCATCTTCGAGCGCTTCTATCGCGTCGACAAGGCGCGCTCGCGCGAGCTGGGCGGCACGGGGCTCGGGCTTTCGATCGTCAAACACGTCGCGCTCAAGCACCGCGGCGAGCTCTCGGTCGAGAGCACTCCCGGCGAAGGGACCACCTTCCGCATCCTGCTGCCCGTGGTGACCCACTGAAGGGGCCGCGCTAGGCGGATCTTGATCGGGCCTTCGTCCCAGCTTCTCATGGGGGCGAGGGATGGCGGGGCCAGGTTCGAGCCCGAGTGGGCTCGATGGCGGCCGCCACCCGACGGACCCAGAAGTAGGAGATCCCCAGTGACGAGTATCCCGTTCCTGCGGCGCGGCGTCGGCGCGGCCTGGGCCGCTGCGGCCCTGTCCGCAACCTGTCTGGCGGGCGGCGAGGTCGCGCCCGGCCCGGTCACGCCCAACCTCGAGCCCCTCCCCGCTCCCGCCGCCCAGCAGAGCAACGACTTCCGCGTCTTCTGGCGCGACGGCGTGCGCTTCGAGACCGCCGACAAGGCTTTCAGCGCCGGCTTCGGTGGCCGCATCCACAACGACTGGACCTGGCAGTCGGGGGACGAGGACCTCGACCCGCTGGTGCCCGGGACCGACTCCTTCGAGGACGGGGTCAAGTTCCGCCGGGCGCGGATGCACGTCGAGGGCAAGGCCTTCGAGCACATGAACTACAAGATCGAGTTCGACTTCACGGGCGGCAGCGCCAGCTACCGCGAGGTCTACCTCGCGACCTCGCTCTACGAGTTCTCCACGATCAAGGTCGGCCACTTCAAGGAGCCCTTCGGTCTGGAGCAATTGACCTCCAGCAACAACATCACGTTCATCGAGCGCTCGCTCCCGGACGTGTTCATCCCGGCTTTCAACACGGGCATCGCGCTCGGCAACCACTTCGCCGACGAACGCGCCACCTGGGGCCTGGGCATCTTCCGCGACACCGGCGAGCAGGGCGAGTTCTCCGACAACAGCGGCTACGGCTTCACGGGCCGCCTGACCTACCTGCCGCTCTACAAGGAGAAGGGCGAGCAGGTCCTGCACCTGGGCCTCTCGGCCACCCATCGCACCGCGGAGTCGGTCCGCTATCGCGCGCGACCGGAGAACAGCTTCGGGCCGCGCCTGGTCGACTCCGGCACCCTCGCGGCCGACGACCAGACCATCCTCGGGGCCGAGGTCGCCTTCGTGCAGGGCCCCCTGTCCATCCAAGGCGAGTACGTCATGGCCGACGTGTCCTCGGACGCGGCCGACGACCCGAGCTTCGGCGGGTTCTACGCCATGGTCAGCTACTTCCTGACGGGCGAGCATCGGCCGTACCGGACCAGCGCCGGCGCGTTCGACCGCATCCGACCGAAGAAGAACTGGGGCAAGGACGGGGGCGGAGCCTGGGAGCTCACCGCGCGCTACTCCTCGATCGACCTCAACGACGGCGGGGTCGACGGGGGCGAGATGGACGTCCTCACCGCGGGGGTCAACTGGTACCTCAACCCCAACGCCCGGGTGATGCTGAACTACCTGATGGCCGACGCCGAGCAGGGCGCCATCGATGGCGACGCCGAGGCGGTCCTGATGCGCTTCCAGGTCACCTTCTGACCCGGGAGTAGGGACCCCGCGGATCGGGGCGCCGGTCCGTCGGAAGAGAAGCGAGCGGGAGGGTGGCCCCGGCCATCCTCCCGTGATCTATTGTCGGCGCGCGGGCGCTCCGCCCGCCTGGTCAGGAACCGCTCCGCGAAGAAGACGTCCGAGGGACGAACATGGTGCAGCATCTCTTGAGGGACCTGGACTCGATCAAGAAGGAGATCCTGGTCCTCGGGGCGATGGTCGAGAACGCGATCCTGCAGGCCACGCAGGCCCTGGTGGAGCGCAAACCCGAGCTGGCCGACGCGATCGCCGTCAAGGACGACGAGATCGACGCCCGCGAGGTGCACATCGAGGAGGAGTGCCTCAAGGCCCTGGCCCTGCACCAGCCCGTGGCCCAGGACCTGCGTTTCCTGGTGATGGTCATCAAGGTCAACTCGGACCTCGAGCGCATGGGCGACCTGGCCACGAACATGGCCGCCCGGGCCAGCTTCCTCTCCCGCCGCGACGCCGTTCCCATGACCCCGGGTTTCGGCCGCATGGTGCGCAGCGTGCGCCAGATGCTGCGCGACACCCTCGATGCCTTGGTCAACGTCGACGTGGACCTGGCGAAGAAGGTGCGCAGCAGCGACGACGAGGTCGACGACCTCCTGCGCCAGATGTTCGACCACCTCCAGGACCTGATGCGCAGCCGCCCGGACACGATCGAGCGCGCGGTCCACACGCTCTCGTTCTGCCGCAACCTCGAGCGCGTGGCGGACCTGTGCACCAACATCGCCGAGGACATCCAGTTCATGGCCGAGGGCGCGATCGTCCGCCACCGCCGGGACATCGCCACGGCCACCCCCCGCAGCACCTGATGCGGCCCGGGTGCCCCCCGGGGGCTGGGGGCGCTCGCCCCCGGCCAGGGGGCTCCCACTGGGGCGAGGGGGCCGGCGCGAGCTTTCGCGCTCCCTTTAAACGGCCTTCACGGGCGGCGGCTTAGCTCTTCGCGCCTTCGGGATCCGGGGGGACCCTCGTGAGCCGCACGCCGCTGGCTCGGAGCATGGTTCCATCCGCTGGTCCCGGCCGGAGAGTCCCACATGCTCCACCGCATCGCCGCCGCCCTGCTCCTGTGCGCCCCCTTCGCGGCTGCCCAGGTCGTCAAGGTCGACCCCAAGCTCCCCGCCTACAAGCCCGTGCAGGGCGTGTCAGGCAGCATCAAGAGCGAGGGTTCGGACACGATGAACAACTTGATGACGCTCTGGGGCGAGGGATTCACGCGTTTCTACCCCAACGTCGACATCGAGATCCAGGGCAAGGGCTCCTCCACCGGCCCGCCGGCGCTGATCAAGGGCGCCGCCACCTTCGCCCCCATGTCGCGGGTCATGAAGGACGGTGAGATCGACGAGTTCGAGAAGGCCTTCGGGTACAAGCCCGTCGCCCTGCCGGCGAGCATCGACATGCTCGCCGTGTACGTGCACAAGGACAACCCCCTGCGCGGACTGACCCTGGCCCAGGTGGACGCCGTCTTCTCGAAGACCCGCAAGGGCGGCAACGCGCGCGACATCGTGACCTGGGGCGATCTGGGCCTGACTGGCGAGTGGGCCGACAAGCCGATCAGCCTCTACGGCCGCAACTCGGCCTCGGGCACCTACGGCTACTTCAAGGAACACGCGCTCTTCAAAGGCGACTTCAAGGATGCAGTGAAGGAGCAGCCGGGCAGCTCGGCCGTGGTCCAGGGTGTCTCCTCGGACCGCTTCGGAATCGGCTACAGCGGCATCGGCTACAAGACCGCCGGCGTGCGCGCCGTTCCGCTCGCGGTGGACGCGCGCTCGGAGATGGTCGAGGCGACCCCCGAGAACGCCTACACCGGCGAGTACCCCCTGGCGCGCTTCCTGTACGTGTACGTGAACTTCCGTCCGGGCTCGGCCCTCGAGCCGCTGCGCCGCGAGTTCCTGCGCTACGTCTACTCGAAGGAAGGCCAGGAGATCGTCATCAAGGACGGCTACTACCCGCTGCCGGCCCTGATCTGCGCCCAGGCCTTGGAGTCCGTCGGCCTGAGCCTGCCCGTGGTGACGGAGGCCTCCGCCCCGACCGGGAACTGACGCTCCTCGCACCGGATCGAGCCTTCGATATCCTGGTGCCCAGGTACCCGCTCCCGAGTGCCGGCTGCCCCGCCGCCGGCACTCGTTCCTGTTTCCGGCAGTCACCGATCGAGTGATGGAATCCAAGGGTTTCTCGGGCAGGCCCCGGCGTCGTCGCGTGACCCGGCGCTCGGTGCGGGTGGCCGAGGTGGCCGCGCGCCTCTCGATCACGCTCGGGGGGTTGGGGACGATCCTCGCCGTCACGACGATCTTCCTGTTCCTCCTGTACGTCGTCGGGCCGCTATTCCAGAGCCCCGCCGTCCAGGAGCCCCACGCCCTGCCCCTCCAGGCCCGCGTCGCGAGCGCCGAGGTCGTCCAGGTCGGCGTGGACGAGTACGGCCAGATCGGATGGGTCGTCGAGCGGGGCGGCGACCTGCTGGCCGTGCGCCTGGACACGGGCGAGGTACTCGAGCGCCGCCCGCTCTTCGAGGGCCGGGTCCCGACCGCGGCCAAGATCGATAGCTTCTCGGGCGAAGCGGCCTTCGGGTTCGAGGACGGATCGGTCGTGCTGGGCCGCGTGCGCTTCCAGACGCGCTTCGTGCCGCCCGAAGAGCTCACGCCTGAACACCTCACGCTGGCCGTGGGCGCGTCGGCGACCTTCCAGGGGGGAGTGCTGACGCATCTGGCGGGCGATCAGTGGCGATTGGTCAACCCGGGGATCCGGCTCGAGGAGCCCTTCCAGATCGGCGCGGGCGACGCCGTGCGGCTGCTCGACTTCGTCGACAACTCCTCGGACACGGCGCGGCACGAGTTCGTCGCTGCTCTGGTCGGCGACTCCGACCTGCGCGTGTACGACATCCGCCGCCGACAGAATCTCCTGACCGGCAAGGTCCAGGTGCGCGTGCAGGAGCACGAGGTGCCCTTCGAGCTGCCCGCGGGCCGCGAGCTCCCGCGTCACCTGTTCCTGCTGGGCAACGGCGGCAGCCTGCTCGTGCTGTGGGAGGACGGCTTCCTCAAACGCTTCGATCTGCGCGAGATCGAGGCTCCGGTCCTGGCCCAGGAGGTGGACCTCGTCCCCGAACCCGGCGAACGCATGACGGCCGCCAGCATGTTGCTGGGCCGGACGACCCTGTTGGTCGGCGACTCGCTGGGCCACGTGCGCGCCTGGTTCGAGGTCATCGAGGAGCGCGGGGACGCCGTGCCCGAGCTGCGCCTGGTCGAGTCCCACAAGCTCCCGGCGACAGGCTCGCCCGTGACCTGGCTGACCTCCTCGCAGCGCATGCGCATCGCGGTCGCGGGCCACACGGACGGCACCGTGCGCGTGCTGCACGTCACGACCAACCAGGTGCTCGTCGAACGTCGGCTCGACGAGCGGGATCCGGCGCCGATCGCGCTCCTGCCCCGCGGAGACGGGCTGGTCGCCTTCGGAGCGAGTCCCACCCGCCGCGTCGACTTCGACCTCAAGTACCCCGAGGGCACCTGGGCCTCGATGTTCCTCCCCGTGTGGTACGAGGGGGCGAACTCGCCGCAGCACGTCTGGCAGTCCTCCAGCGGCACGGACTCCTTCGAACCCAAGTTCGGCCTCTATCCGCTGATCTTCGGCACGCTCAAGGCGACTCTCTACTCGTTGCTGTTCGGGGCGCCGATCGCCCTGATGGCGGCGATCTTCGCCAGCGAGTTCCTGGCCTCGCGGCTGCGCGTCACGCTCAAGGCATTGATCGAGATGATGGCCGGCCTGCCCAGCGTGGTGTTGGGGTTCCTGGCCGCGCTGGTGATCGCGCCCCTCGTGCAGGGCGTGATCCCCTCGATCCTGGCGACCTTCGTCGCCGTGCCGTACTGCCTGCTGCTGGGCGCGTACCTCTTCCAGTTGTTGCCCAAGGGCGCGGTCGTCTGGTTGACGGGTTGGCCGCGATTCGTGCTGATCTTCGCGGCCCTGGTGCCCGGAATCTGGTTGGGGTCGGTGCTCGGCCCCGTGATGGAGTCCGTGCTCTTCGGGGGCGATCTGCGCACCTGGCTCGACGGCCAGGTCGGGCGCGCCCTGGGCGGGTGGATCCTGCTGCTCGTGCCGGCCTGCGGCGTGGCGGTCGCCTGGGCCTTCGGGCGCTGGCTGAACCCGCGCCTGCGCGACCTGTCGCTGGCCTGGTCGCGCGGTCGCTGCGCGCTCTTCGACCTGGGCAAGTTCCTGCTCGGCACGGCGCTCGCGCTCGGCCTGGCCCTGCTGCTGGGCTGGTTGCTCGAGACCGCCGGGTTCGACCCGCGCGGCGAGCCGGTCGCCGTGGTGGGGACCTACGTGCAGCGCAACGCACTGATCGTGGGCTTCATCATGGGCTTCGCGATCATCCCGATCATCTACACTCTGGCCGAGGACGCGCTCACCAGTGTACCCACGCACCTGCGCGAGGCATCGCTCGGCGCGGGCGCGACGCACTGGCAGACCGCGGTCCGCATCGTCATCCCGACGGCCATGAGCGGCCTGTTCTCGGCGCTGATGATCGGCCTGGGCCGCGCCGTGGGCGAGACGATGATCGTGCTGATGGCGACCGGCAACACGCCGGTCATGGAGTGGAACATCTTCAACGGCTTCCGCACGCTCTCCGCGAACATCGCCGTCGAGCTGCCCGAGGCGGTCAAGGGCAGCGCCCACTACCGGACGTTGTTCCTGGCCGCGCTCGTGCTCTTCGCCATGACCTTCGCGGTCAACACCGTGGCCGAGGTGGTGCGCCAACGCTTCCGCAAGAGGGCCTACCAGCTATGAGCATCAGCGCGCCGCCGGGGGTCCCCCCCGCGCACCTGGCCCGCCGCCGCAGGGCGCAGCGCAAGACCTCGCTGTTCGCCCACGGCGAGCCCCTGGTCTGGCTGATCGGTGGGGCCCTGTGCCTGGCGATCGTGATGATCGTCTCGCTCCTGGCGTTGATCCTCGTGCGGGGTTCGCAGACCTTCTGGCCCGAGCCGCTCGAGCTCTTCCGCACCCACTCGGGCGAGGCCTTCCTGGGTCCGGTCGGCAAGTCCGAGTCCTACGAACCGAGCGAGCGTGCCTTCGATGGCCTCGCGGAGGAGCAAGCCGCGCGCGTTCGGGCCGAGCTTGCCGAGAACGACGGCCTGGCCGTGCGCCGTCTGGTGCGGACGGCCAACTACGAGATCTACCAGAGCCACTCGCGCTGGCTCAGCGACTTCGAGATCGTCGCCAACGAGCGACCCGAATGGGCCCTGGTGGTCGAGCGCCTCGAGTGGTGGCGCTTCCACGGCCTGCCCAAGGCCTTCGAGGTCGACGGCGAGGTGCGCGCGCAGGACCCGGCCGAGGTCTGGCGTCTGTTCGGCGAGCACCACGCGCCGTCCCGCAAGCGTTGGCGCGAACGGCGGGGCCTCGAGACCCACGACACCGGCTTGGTCAACGCACGCCAAGAGGCGGCGCGCCTGGAGCTGCGCTCGGCCGAGCTGAGCGGCGACCCCGAGCGCGTCGCACGCGAGAGCGAGCGCTTCGAGGCCGTGAGTCAGCGCGCGAGCGAGGAGTTCGACCTGATCCGTCGCCAGATCCAGGATCTGGACCGCGAGAACGCGCGCTACCAGCTCGTGCTCGAGACCGCGGACGGCATCACGAAGCGGGTCGTGCTCGCCGACGTCGTGCGCGCCTATCCGGCGAACCAGCTCGGAATCTTCGACAAGCTCGGCATCTACGCCTCGCGCTGGTGGGAGTTCCTGACCGACTCGCCGCGCGAGGCGAACAGCGACGGCGGGGTCTTTCCGGCCATCTTCGGCACGGTCGTGATGACCCTCCTGATGTCGATCCTGGTCGTGCCGTTCGGAGTGCTCGCGGCGCTCTACCTGCGCGAGTATGCCCGCCAGGGAGCGCTCGTCAGCGCGGTGCGGATCGCGGTCAACAACCTGGCGGGTGTGCCCAGCATCGTCTTCGGGGTCTTCGGCCTGGGTTTCTTCTGCTACGTGATCGGGGTCAGCATCGACCAACTGTTCTTCGAGGCCAAGCTGCCGAACCCGACCTACGGCAAGGGCGGCATCCTGTGGGCTTCGCTGACCCTGGCCCTGCTGACGCTTCCGGTGGTCATCGTGGCCACGGAGGAGGCGCTTGCGGCCGTCCCCAACTCGATGCGCGAGGGCTCCTACGCCTGTGGGGCGACCAAGTGGCAGACCCTGCGGCGCATCGTGCTGCCGCGAGCCATGCCCGGTATCATGACCGGCATGATCCTCGCCATCGCCCGGGGGGCGGGCGAGGTCGCGCCCCTGATGCTCGTGGGGGCGGTCAAGCTGGCGCCGGAACTGCCCTTCGACGGGACCTTCCCGTACATCCACCCCGAGCGTAGCTTCATGCACCTGGGCTTCCACATCTTCGACCTGGGCTTCCAGAGCCCGGACAGCGAGGCGGCGATCCCGATGGTGTTCACCACGACCCTGCTGCTGATCGTGATCGTCGTGCTCCTGAACGGAGCGGCGATCGTGATCCGCAGCCGGTTGCGTCAACGCTTCGTGATCGGCAAGGCTTGAGCGGAGACATGGACGACATGAGCCAAGCGACGAGTAGCGAGCAGGGTGAGAACCTGCACCAGGAGCTCGACCCCCGGAGCTTGCAGCGCCGGGTCACGGGGCGTCCCACAGGCGGTGGAATGATGAGGAGTCACACGCCGGTCGGCGGCGTCTTCGAGGCAATTTCGCGCGGTGAACGCTTCGAGACCGCGACCCACGACAGCGTGGGCCAGGAAGAACCCGTCCTCGAGGTCCGCGAGTTCAACCTCTGGTACGGCGAGAAGCAGGCCCTCCACGACAACAACCTGCGCATCCCGCGCGGCAAGGTCACGGCCCTCATCGGGCCTTCGGGCTGCGGCAAGTCGACCCTCATCCGGTCCGTCAACCGCATGAACGACCTGATCGACTCGGTGCGCATCCAGGGCGACATGTTGCTCAACGGCGACCCGATCTACGGTCACGGCGTGGACGTGATCGAGCTGCGCAAGCGCATCGGGATGGTCTTCCAGAAGCCCAATCCCTTCCCGATGAGCATCTACGAGAACGTCGTCTATCCACTGCGCATCGACGGCATCCGCGATCGCGACGTGCTCGACGAGACGTGCGAGCGCAGCTTGCGCAGCGCGGGTCTGTGGGACGAGGCCAAGGATCGCCTGCACGAGAGCGCCCTGACCATGTCGGGCGGCCAACAGCAGCGTCTGTGCATCGCGCGCGCGATCTCCGCCGAGCCGGAGGTGCTGCTGCTCGACGAGCCGTGCTCGGCGCTCGACCCCATCGCCACCGGCCGCATCGAGGACCTGATCGGCGAGCTCAAGGGCGAGTACTCGGTCCTGATCGTGACCCACAACATGCAGCAGGCCTCGCGCACCAGCGATTTCACGGCCTTCATGTACCTGGGCCGGATCGTCGAGTTTGGCGCGACTGACGACATCTTCCTCGGGCCGCACCTCAAGGAGACCGAGGACTACGTCACGGGCCGCTTCGGCTGACCTCTCGCGGCGCGCTCCTCCCCTGGCCCTCGGGGAGCCCAGGCCCGGTCAGGGGGCTCGCCGCGGGGTCGGCTTGGCACGACCGCGCGTGGTCCGTGGCAGGGGCAGGGGATAGCCCGAGTGTGGGCGCTCCTCGCAGAACGCGAGCAGGTCGGCCAACGTCGTGCGCGTGAGCTGCTGCTCGAAGTCCTCCTTGGCGGCCTTCCAGTAGGTGTGCAGCGGGCAGGCGCGTTCGTCGCTGCACTCGGCCTGACCGAGGAAGCACGCGCGGCGCGAGCCCGAGGTCTCGAGCGTGTCGACGATGCGCAGCAAGTCGATGCGATCCGCGCGCTGGGCGAGGCGGAACCCGCCGCCGCGCCCGCGTTGGCTCTCGAGCATCCCGGCCCCGACCAACGGCTGGAGGAGCTTCCCGAGGAACGGGGCCGGGATCCCGAGCCGTTCGGCCATGTCCCGCGCGAGCACGTAGCCAGGCTCGGACGCCTGTTGCGCGAGGTACGTCAGGGCGCGGATGGCGTATTCGCTGGAGCGGGAGATGGGGTTCATGCCGCGCGGCTCAGGGTCGGGTGCCGAGCTCGGGTCGCGGCGCCGAGCCTACGCCATCGCGGCAGAGCTCCACGAAGCGCGAGAGCAGGGCGTGGCCCAGCAGGCTCGCGTCGCTCGCCCGGGCCAGGACGGTCGCGGGCTCCTGGGGGAGGTGCGCATGACGTTCCAAGGAAGCGCGCACGAGTTGCTCGCACTCGGGCCCTTCCATCTCGGGGTGGAACTGCACCCCCCAGGCCGCCGCGCCGTCCACGCGGAAGGCCTCGACGGCGCAGCGCGCCGAGCGGGCGAGCACGCGCATGCCGCCCTCGAGCTCGCGGACCTCGTCGAAGTGCGACGCGAAACAGGTGAAGCGCCGCGGCAACGCATCGAGCAACGGATCGGCGTCGACCCGTTCGACGTCGACCCAACCCAGCTCGCTCCAGGCCGCGCGGCGCACGCTGCCCGGGCCGAACGCGGCCTCGGCGAGCAGTTGGTGCCCGAAGCAGATGCCGAGCACGGGTCGGCCGTGCTGGAGGGCTCGCCGCAGGAGGGCCGCGGCCGGTTCGAGCCAGGGCGGGGGCTCGAGCACCGAGGCGGCCGAGCCGCTCACCAACACCCCGGAGTAGTCCCGCACGTCGCGCGGGACCTCCCCGTGCACGAGGCGCACGGAGTGCAGCGCGCGGCCTGCGAGCAGGCGCTCGAAGTTGTGCGCGCCGCCGCGTTCGTCGAGGTAGGCGTCCAGTACGAGGATGGGTCGCATGGGGGCCGGCCGGGGCGCCGCATGGTACCGCAGCGGGCCGGGGAATCCGGGGCAGGCGCGTTCAGCCGGAGGGGACCAGTTCCGCCAGCAGGGCCGCGATGCGTTCGCGCTCGAGGCGCGGGGAGACCTCGTCGCGCGCCGCGAGGCTGCGCGCCCGGAGCTCCGCGAGGAACTCCGGCTCCTCCTCGGCGCGCCGCAGGAGGCCGGTCAGCGCCGCCGCGTCGCCGACGGGGAAGAGCCCGGGATGATCCCGGCCGAGCAACGACTCGGCCGCGGGAATGCGCGTCGCGAGCACGGGGACGGCGGCGGCCAGGGCCTCGCTCAGGGCAGCGGATCCACCCTCGCTGCGCGAGGTGCTGACGAACAGCCGTGCCCCGGCGAGCCGCGTGAGGCTCGCGCGGCGGGGCACGTCGCCGAGCCAGCACCAGCGCGGATTGGTGCGGTTCTCGGCCTGTGCCGCCGCGAGCCAGGCCGCCTCGTGGGCTCCCCCCAGGTGGAAGGCCCGCAGGCGCGAGGTGCGCGGCAGGCCGCGCATCGCCTGCGCCAGGAGCAGCGGGTCCTTGACCTCGCGCAGGTGGGCCAGGGCCAGCACTTCGAAGGACTCGAAGCTCTCCGCGGGCGAGGCCGGGAGGCTCGC
The DNA here is from genome assembly GCA_964394665.1 of uncultured Planctomycetaceae bacterium. Lineage (GTDB taxonomy): Bacteria > Planctomycetota > UBA1135 > UBA1135 > CAYMYN01. The sequence goes on along the minus strand of CAYMYN010000016.1, from coordinate 68,930 downwards.
CGCGCCCTGGACGATGACCCGGGTCTTGGCGCGCAGGGCGGGGTCGAGCTCCCCGAGCGCGGAAGCCTGCAACACGACGATGCGCGTGGCGGCGAGCAGCGCGCGGCGCAGGGCGGGCGCCGACCCGGGGCCGCCGTAGAGGTCGGTGCCGGTCAGGACCACGACGAGCGGGGCGCGCGGCGCAAGGGCCACGAAGCGTTCGATCGAAGGCGTCGAGCGCAGGGCGTGGAGCGCGATCAGGAGCTCGCAGGTCTCGCCCGAGAGGCCCCCCTCACCGTCGATGCCCGCCAACCGGGTCCCGACGCGGACCGAGTGTCCGAGGGCGCGCAGGTGCGCCGCCCAACGCAAGGCCGTGATGCGATTGCCCCGCCGCGTCCCGCGCGGCTCCGGCGTGACGATTCAGATGCGCACGGGGAGGACGGTAGCGCGCCGCGCGGGCTCCCACAACGCGACCGGGCCGCCGCTATGCTGGCGCGCCGCATGTCACCGCGGATCGCCCTCGCCACGTGCCTTCGGTTGCCCGAGCCCGATCCGGATCAGGAGCTGTTGCTCGAGGCCCTCGCCGCGCGGGGCGTCCAGCCAGAGCTCGTCCCCTGGGACGGTCCGGCGCGCGACTGGACGGCCTTCGACCTGTGCTTGTTGCGCTCGACCTGGAACTACCCTCAACGCCCGGCCGACTTCCTGGCCTGGTTGGCGGCGGTCGAGGGCGCGACGGCGATCCTGAATCCGGCGCCGCGCGTGCGCTGGAACCTGCACAAGGGCTACCTGCTCGAACTCGAGGCCGCGGGGGCTCCGATCGTGCCGACCGTGCTCGTGGAGCGCGCCCCAGCCGCCGAGCTGGCCCCGCTGCTGGCGCGCACGGGTTGGGAGGCGGTCGTGATCAAGCCCGCGGTCTCGGCCGCGTCGTTCCGCACGCGCCGCTTCGCCGCTGGGGAGCGTGAGGCCGCGGCGCGATTCCTCGCCGAGTCGGCGCGCGAGCGCGACACCCTCGTGCAGCCCTACCTCGAGGCCTTCGCCGAGACGGGCGAGCGAGCCCTGATCTGGATCGACGGCGAGTTCACGCACGCGATCGAGAAGCGGCCGCGCTTCGCCGGCGAGGACGAGCGGGTCTCCGGCGCCCTGCCCCTCGAGCCGGCCGAGGCCGAGTTCGGCGCACGCCTGCTCGCGCCCCTGGCGCAGGAGCTGCTCTACGCGCGGGTCGACCTGGTCCGCGGACCGGACGGGGAGCTGCTCCTCTCCGAGCTCGAGCTCGTCGAACCCTCGCTCTTCCTGCTCCAAGAGCCCGCGGCCCTGCGCCGATTGGTCGGCGGCCTGCTGCGGGCGCTGAACGTCTGACCCTCGGCTCCCGCGGGTCAGACGGCCGAGCCGCCCTGGGCCTGGCCGGTCGCGCGCACGTAGACGTCGAACAGTTTCTGTTCGATCGGGAAGCCGTAGCGGTTCTTGCGCAGGCGCCAGCCGGCCATGCGGGCCAGGGCCTTGCGCATCCACTCGGGACCCTCGCGCACGTACTCGTCGTAGATCGCGGCCGTGTTGTTGTAGCGCGTCCAGCGCTCGCGGATGTCGGCCGGGATGGGCGTGTTCTGCGAGTTGTACTTGTACTCGAAGCACTCGCCCCACTCGTAGAAGTCCTTGGGCGGCACGTAGCCGAGTTGGATCGCGGCGTCGTAGTCCTCGGTGCCGGGGATCGGACGGAAGGGGTAGACCTCCGAGCCCGCCAGCGGATAGGCGTGCTTGATGCGCGCGGCTTGGCGCAGGGTCTCCTCCATCGATTCGCGCGTCTCCCCGGGGTAGCCGATGATCCAGAACGTGCCCGGGATGATCCCGCGGTCGGCCAGCTTGCCGATGGCCGCCGGGATGTTCTCGATCTCGATGTTCTTCTTGATGCGCTCCTGCATCTCCTTGGTGCCGGCCTCGGCGCCCAGCCAGAGCAGGTGGCACTTGGACTCCTCGAGCAGGTCGAGGGTCGCTTCCTGGTAGCGCATGATCGTCTCGACTTCGATCGTGCCGTTCCAATAGACAGGCACTTCGAGCTCGATCAGGCGCTGGCAGAACTCGCGCGTGCGCTTCTCGTGCACGCCGAAGTTCGCGTCCTGGAAGCGCAGCACGTCGAATTTGAAGCGCTGCTGCAGCTCGGCGATCTCCTCGGCCAGTTGGATGCCCGGGATGGCCTTCCAGCGGCGGCCGGTGACCAGCGGGCTGCAGCAGAAGGTGCAGGGCTCGGGGCAGCCGAAGGAGGAGAAGAAGCTGAAGCCGCGCGGCGGGTGCGCGGGCGAGTAGGGCCCCGGCAGCGGGAAACGGTGGCGGACCTTCATGTGCGTCGGGCGCACTTGAAGCTCGGCGTAGCGCTCGTAGTCGAGCAGGTGCCAGGGCGTGGGCTGAAACTTGTCGAAGCCCACGACCGCGCGATAGGGCGTGCGAACCTCTTGGCCGTCGCGCAGCACGGCCAGGCCCGGCACCTCGGCGAGGTCGGCGCCGCTCTCCAGCGCGTGCACGATGTCGAGGAAGGCGAGCTCGCCCTGCCCGATGCAGACCGCGTCGGCGATGCCCGACTCGAGGTACATCTTGGGCGTGACGCTCGGGAACCAGCCGCCCCAGATGATCGGCAGGTTGGGGTGGCGCTCGCGCACCATCTTGGCCACGACGTAGCCGTCGTAGACCTGGTAGCCGAGGATGCACGAGCTGGCGAAGAGCAGCGCGTCCTCGCAGGCCTCGAGCACCTTGCGCTTGTAGTCGGGCTCGATCATCGCGTCGATGAGCACGATCTCGTAGCCCTCGGCCGCGGGGCCGGAGGCGATCTGCAGCAGCTCGAGCGGCAGCAGGTCGGCGCTGAACATCTCGCCGCGTTCCGGGTCGGCCCTGTGGGGCAGGAACAGGACGAGCTTCTTGGATGGCTTGCGCTGGATCACAGGGGCTCAGGCGGGGGCATGGGGCGTCACGCCCGAAGTCTGATCGAGGCGGATGACGTTCTCCTGTGTGCGGCTCCCGGTCATGCGCACGTAGGCGTGGAAGAGCTTGTGCTCGATCGGGAAGCGGTACTCGTCGCGCTTGAGGCGCCAGCCGGAGATGCGGCGCATGGCGTCGCGCACGAACCCGGCTCCTTCCTTGGCCAGCCCGTCGTAGAAGGTGGCGGTCACGCCGTAGCGCTTCCAACGCCGCAGCACCTCGAGGGGCAGGCCGATGTCGTCGAAGGCGTACTTGTACTCGAGGCACTCGCCCCACTCGGCCAGGGTCTGCGGCGGGCGGTAACCCAGTTTCAGGGCCTTGTCGAAGTCCTCCGTCCCCGGGATGGGCCGGAAGGGGAAGATGTCGCTGGGCGAGTTCGGGAACAGGTGCTTGATGCGCGCGGCCACGCGCAGGGTCGCGTACATCGACTCGAGCGTCTCGCCGGGATACCCGATGATCCACGAGACGCCGGTCTGGATGCCGCGCTCGTTCAAGCGCCGCAGGGAGCTCTCGAGGTCGCGCTCGATCTGGATCTCCTTCTTGATGACCGCCTGCTGCTCCTGGCTGCCCGCCTCGGCGCCCAGGGCCGCCATGTGGAAGCGCGAGGCCGCCATCTTGTCGAGCGACTCGTCCTTGTAGCGCGCGATGGTCTCGATCTCGTAGGTGCCGTTCCACCAGAAGGGCGAGCCGGCCTCGATCAACCCGTCGCAGAACTCGTTCGAGCGTTTCTCGTGCACGCCGAAGTTGGCGTCCTGGAAGCGCAGCACGTTGAATTGGAAGCGGTCGTGGCACTCGAGGATGCGCTCGGCGAGCAGCTTGCCGGGAATCGCCTTCCAGCGCCGCGCGGTCACCAGCGGGCTGCAGCAGAAGGTGCAGGGCTCGGGGCAGCCGTAGCTCGAGTAGTAGCTGAACCCGCGCAGCGGCGTGCCCGCGGGCATGTCCCAGGGGTCGGCGTACTTGTGCCGAACCTTCCAGCCGCCGGGCTCGTTCTGACGCGCGACGTAGCGCTCGAAGTCGAGCAGGTGCCAGGGCACGTCCGGGATCTGGTCGAAGCCGACCACCGGCCGCGCCGGGGTCCGCACGATCTCGCCGTCGCGCTCGACGACCAGACCCGCCACCTCGGCCAGGTCGGTGCCCGAGTCGAGGGCCTGGACGGCCTCCCAGAAGGTGATCTCGCCCTGGCCCAGGCCGACGGCGTCGGCGATGCCTTCCTTCAAGTAGAGCTCGGGGGCGACGCTCGGGAACCAGCCGCCCCAGAGGATCGGGAGGCGCGGGAAACGTTGGCGGATCGCGCGCGCCACCTCGGCGCCGTGGGCCACCTGGTAGCCGAGGATGCAGGAGCTGGCGAAGAGCAGCGCGCCGTCGCACAGCTCCATGAGCTTCGCCATGTAGTCGTCGTCGACCATCGCGTCGACGAGTTGGATCTCGTAGCCCTCGCGCTCGGGGATGGCCGCGATCTGGAGCAGCTCGAGCGGGAGGAGGTCCGCGCTGACGCGGACTCCCTGCGCGGGATCCGCGCGGTGGGGAAGGAAGAGCACCAGGCGCTTCTTCTTCGTGCTCTGGATCATCGGGTGGGACTCGAGGTGCCGTCGCGGGCGCTGGGGGCCCGATCGCTGGGGGACGCGTGCGGCGCGAGCGGGCCCGCGGCGGGGGCGGGGGCCACAACTCTCACGCGCACGTCATAGTATGACCGCGGGCGGAGCGTTGGGGAGGTCTGGTTCCTGAACATCGGGGGGCCGGGCGTTCGCCCCCGCGGGGGCGCCCTGGGTCCCCTCGGTCGGAAGGGGCGTGGGGCTCATCGGCCAGGGGAGCGGGGGGCGTTGAGGGTGCCCGCGCGGGGGAGCCCGGGGCAGGGGGGGCGGCCGCGGGTCGGGGCGGCGGCGGGGCCCGTCGGCGGGGTCCGTGGGCGTCGGGTGCCCCCCGGCCCCGACCCTCAGTAGTTGGCCAGCACCCAGCTCCGCCAGGCCTCGTCGAACTGCTGGTAGCTCATCCGGAACTCGCTCCGGAACAACTCGCGCTGGGTGTTCGCGAGCCGGCTGCCATCGGCGAAGCCCTGCTCGTCGAGCAGCCCCTTGATGCCCTTGAGGAGCCGACCGAAGCCCGCCCGGTGTTCCCGGACCAGGTAGTCGACCATCGACCAGGTCGCGAAGTGGTGCTCGATGCGGAACTCGCCGTAGGTGGTGAAGCCGATCATCTCCGCCAGGCGTGGGGCGTTGCCGCCCGCGACGAGCTTCTTCGTCTCGGCCTCCCAGTTGGACTTGGAGGTCATCTCCGGCGCGGAGCCCTCGTCGCCGTCGAAGGAGTTGTAGAGCGGCGAGACGCGCCGCTCCATCCAGTGCGCCAAGCCCTCCTGCAGCCAACGGGGTGCGTCGTAGCTGTAGTGGCGCAACGCCTCCAGGAACAGGTGCGAGGCGTTGAACACGACGTGCCCGTGCAACGCCGTGTCGACCCGCAGTCGGCCCTGGGCCTCGTGCATCGTCATCGACAGCGAGCCGCGCTCGGGCAGATTCCAGCGCTGCGTGCGCCGCATCCCCAGGCCGAAGTAGTGGCGCAGGTAGGTCACCAACGCGGCCTCGCTGGGCAGGATCAGCACCTCGAACTTGCCCTTCTGGCCCAGGTACGGGCCCTCGCCCATGTAGGGCTTGTCCTGACCGACCACGTAGGGCGTCTTGCCGTCGGGGAAGTCCGCGTCGGTGAGCTCGACCAGGGCCAGGAACTCGGCGTAGGCATCCTCGAGCCGTTGCGCGAACAGGTGCGCCCGCAGCCAGGGGTCGAGGGTGGTCTGCTTGGGGCTAACCTTGGGTAGTTTCTGCGCCAGGCGCTCGAGCTCGGCCTGGACCTTCTTGCGCTCCTCTTGGCGCAGCTTGTAGGGCCCCAGGCCGAAGCCGATCTCGAAGTGCGCGGTCTCGATCCACTTGATGTCGACGACGCCCAGCACCTTCTCGACGCCCCGCGTGTCCTCGCGCGCGAACTCGAAACCGCCGTACGACACCACCCCCGCGGCGGCCATCAGCGCCGGATCGCCGCCCGTGTAGGGGTCGACGGCCTGCGGGCCGGCCGCGGCCGGCAGGAGTGCGAGCAGCAGGGCGAGCGCGCGCAGGAACGCGCGGCGCGGGGGGGAGGGCGCGCTCATAGACGTTTCTTCCAGGCGTTGGCCTGCTCGATGGCCTCGAAGACCGGCAGGCGCTCGAGGGGCGGGTCGCCGTCCACGATGCCGCGCAGGGCGTTGATCGCCGCCACGCGGATCGTGTTGTCGGTGTGGTCGAGCAGCGGGCGGACGCGCTGGGGCGTCTCCTCGCCGGCCCCGCACACCGCGAGCAGCCCCAGGGCGGCGACGACCTCGGCGCGGTCGCCCGAGCCCAGCGCTGGGAGCAGGGCGGCCGTGGCGGGCGCGCCCTTGCAGGCGGCGAGCGCGGTGCGCAGCTCCGGGCCGCTGCGCGCCCAGTCCGAGCGCGCGCGCTCGATGAGCTGGGGCAGGCCGACGATCGAGCCCGTCGACGCGCAGCACAGGGAGGCGCGGTAGAGCTCCTCGCGCAGCGCCGCGCGCGCCTCGTCGCCGAGCTTCTTGTCCTCCAGCGCGCGGGCCGCCCGCTCGCGTGCCGCCTCGGCGGCCGAGCGCAGCCCGGGGTCGGGGAAGGCCGCCGCGCGGCGCAGGGCGAAGGCGCGCACCTCGGGGGCGCGATCGTCGAAGCGCTGCGCGAGCAAGCGCGTGTGCTCGGCGCCGGTGACGCGCTCCAAGACGGCCTCCACGCGGGCGCGGGCCGCGGGGTCCTTCTCCTTGCGCAGGGCTTCCAACAGGGCGGGCGCGACGGCCGCGCCCTGGGCCACGAGCGCCTCCCGCGCGCCCTGCTCCATGCCCTCGGTCGAGGCCTTGCGCAGGCGCAGCACGTCGACCTCGACCTGCTGGCGATCGTTCGGTTCGGGCCAACGTTCGAGGCGCCGCGGGCCCTCGTCCGCCGCGTCCTGCTCCGCCGCCGGCGCGCTCGCCAGGGCTGGATCGGCCAGCGCCGGAACCGACGCGGCACACACCAGCGCGAGCACCAGGACGGACACGGATCGCGGATCGACTTCGATGCGTTTCATGGTCAGCTTCCCTCCAGCGCCCGGATCGCGGTGCCTTCCCGGTGGCGCAGGAGCCCGGGGACTACGGGCTCCCATTCCGGATCGACGGCCTCGACCCGCGCGCGGGCCGCCTCGTGATCGATCCGCGCGGGCTCGTCGAGGTAGGGGAAACGGGCCACGAGCAGCACGAAGCGCCGTTCGACCCCGCGCAGAGCATCGTGGCGGCGGACGAGCTTGGCCACCACGAACTCGCCGGGAACCTCGAAGGGCTCCGACCAGGAGCCGGGCTCGAGGCCCCGGATCCCGAACCAGAGCGGGATCCCGAGCCCCAGGAAGTCCTGCTCGAGGTGCTCGAGCCGCAGGTCGCCGTCCTGGACGCGCTGCAAGGGATCGGGGTGGCGCGCGGCCCGGAGGAACTCCTCGGCCCCGTCCCGGGCGGCCCGCCGTCGGGTCTCGCCCGCCAGGGCCCGGGCGCACTCGAGCGGGACCGTGCGATTGAGCAGCGCCAGGCGCCGACGGTGGGCGAGGGTCGCCGCGGGCTCGAGCTCGCTCAGGGCCTCGGCCAAGGGGTCGAGCGCCGTCGCGCTCACCGGACGGCCGGCCACGGACAGGACCGTGCCCGGGGGCCAGACCGGGCGAGGCTCCGGCGTTCCGGCCCCCACGCCGCAGCCGGGCAGGGACGAACCCAGAGCCAGGGCCAGGAGCATCAGCGCTCGACGGGAGGTGGGTCGGGGTCGCGGGAGGGACATGGCGCGCGGAGGCCGCCCAGCATAGGCCGCCGCCCGGGCCCGCGTTCCCCCCGGCGCGTGCTCCCCGAGGGCCAAAATCAGGCCTCGAACCTCACCTTCACGGAGAGGGGCCGTACCCTGCCGCCTTCCACGAGGGGCCGCCGGGACGCGGGCGTCCGCGGCCCGCACGGAGACCTCCCCGACCGAACGACTCCCATGCAAGCGAACCTCACCCTGGGCCTGCTCCTCGCGGCCTGCGCCTCCGCCGCGGGGCACGCTGCCCCTTCTTCGGCCGCCCCGCAGGGGGCGTCCAGCCAAGCGACGTCCACGGAGTTCGGCCCCCCGCTGGTCGTCGACGGCGTCCCGATCACCGAGCTCGACATCAAGCGCCTGCTGATCTACGGCAAGGGCCGCCCGTCCCTCGAGTGGCGCCGGGTCAACGCGCTGATCGACGACGAGGTGGCGCGGCGCGTCGCCCAGGGCGCGAACCCCGCGCGCTACGAGGTCTCCGAGGCTGCGTTCCGCCGCGCGCACGACCACAAGGCGAACGACTTCAAGGAACGTTTCCCGACCCTCGACCTCGATGTCGAGATCGCGCGCAGCTACGCCAGCGTGCCGTGGTACGAGCGCGAGCTGCGCATGGAGCTGCGCTTCGACCTCGTCTTCGTGCCCGACGACCCCGACGAGTGGCCGGAGGTCACCTTCGAGTCCCTGCGCGCCGAGGCCGGCGACATCCTGATCGACGACTTCCGCCAGAGCTACGAGCGCCGCGCGAACTTCTGGGCCAATGAGCTGGCCGAGTGGGAGGCGAAGGTCGCCGCGGGCGAGGACGCCGGCCCCGAGCCCCAGATCACCCCCGAGGACAGCATGTACCGGGGCATCCTGCGCCAGATCGTGCGCGACGCGTTGTTCGAGACGGTCGATACCCAGACCGCCCTCGACGGCCTGCCGCCGCATCTGATCGCCACGATGGATTTCGACCACGACGGCAAGCCCGAGCAGACCTGGACCACCGAGGAGCTGTGGCAGGACGTGAAGTCCGTCATCAGCGAGCGCGACGTCCACGACGCCAAGCTCTTCCTGGCCAAGATCGCCGCCTCCCGCAACCGCATGCAGCGCGAGGGTTTCCTGCTCGCGCCCGAAGAGGTGGACGCGGCCCTCGACGAGGCCGCCAAGAGCTTCCAGAGCTCGCCCTTCAACCTGCAGGGAGTGGTCGTGGGCAGCCACCAGTTCCCCTCGCTCGAGTCCTATGCGCCCTACTTCGGCCTGCTCGAGTCCTGGAAGCGCAAGGTCGAGCCGCGCCTCCTGAGCCCGGCCGAGGGCGGCCTCGCCCCCGAGCTGCGCGAGCACCTCGAGCGCGCGAACCGCATCATGGGCCTGGGTCAGGTCAGCGCCGAGGTGTTGCTCGTCAGCGCCTTCGACTTCCCCAACAACCGTTGGATCGAGAACGGCTGGGAGAAGGCCCGCGAACGCGCCGAGTGGCTCAAGTCCGAGTACCAGGCCAACGAGCGGCGCTTCAACGAGCAGCGCCAGAAGCGCACCGAGGCGGCCGCCCGCGGGGAGGAGCTCCCGGCCGAGGAGAACGCCCTGCCCCCGAGCGACTTCTGGTCGCTGATGCTCGACGACCACAGCGACTACTGGGATCCGCCGCCGCCCGCCACGGGCCGCCCGGGCTCCAGCGTGGGCTTCAAGATGAAGGGGCGCTTCGGCGAGCGGTATCGCAACGACCTCGAGTCGATGGTCGGCGAGAGCCACTACTACCACTTCCTGTACGGGCGCTCGATCACCGACCAGGCCTTCTTCGATCAACAGATCGGCACCGTGGCCGGCCCCTTCGAGGGACCGATGGGCTACTACCTGACGCGCGTCATGAAGCGCACGCCGCCCACTCGCCCCCTGAACGTGCAGAACGAGAAACACGCCGAGCTCCTGCGCGACGACTACATCCGTCACGCGCTGATCGGCTACTGCGAGGAAGCCCTGCAGCAGGCCAAGGTCACCGGCCTGTGAGCCCCACGGCTCCGGCCGCCCCGCGCGGCCGGAGCTCGACCGACCCCGGAGCGAGGCGCCGCCCCCGCTCCGGGGTCGATCCATTCCGGGGTCGAGCGTTCCAGGGATCGAGCCGCTCCCGGGGCTCAGCCCGTGGCTTCGACCAACAGGCACACCGCCTGCACGGCGACGCCCGCCCCGGCGGCGAGGGCGCCCAGGCCCTCGAAGGTCTTGCCCTTCACGTTGACGGCGTCGGAGTCGCAGCGACAGAGCTCGGCCAAGCGCGCGCGCAGGGCGGCGCGGTGGGGCGCGATGCGCGGCCCCTCGGTCGCGATGACGACGTCGAGGCTCTCGACGCGCCAACCCTTGGCCAGCACCGCATCGAGGGCCGAGCCGAGCAGCAGCGCGCTGTCGGCGCCGCGCCAGCGCGGATCGGTGTCCGGGAAGAGCGTGCCGAGGTCGTCGAGCCCCGCCGCTCCCAGCAGCGCGTCGGTGACGGCGTGCAGCACCGCGTCGCCGTCGGAGTGCCCCGCGGGTCCCGTGGGGTGGGGGAGCTCGATGCCGCCCAACACGCAGCGCCGCCCCGCCACGAGCCGATGCACGTCGAAGCCCAGGCCGATTCGCCGTCTCATGGCCGCTCCTGTGTGTGCGCCTCTCCGGCCCACGCGCGCAGCAGGGCCGCCGCGACGACCAGGTCCTCGGGGGTGGTGAGCTTGAGGTTCGTGCGCTCGCCCTCGACCAGCGGCACGGGCCCGACGTAGCGCTCCCACAGGGCGGCGTCGTCGGTCGGGCTCCAACCCGCGGCCTGCGCTCGCTCCAGGAGCTCGAGGAAGCGCGCGCGGCGGAAGACCTGCGGGGTCTGGGCGCACCACAGCGCCGCGCGGTCGAGGGCCTCGAGCGCGGCGCGCCCGTCCGGCGCGCGGTGGATCGAGTCCGAGGCCCGCACGGCGACCAGGGCCGCGCCGTGTTCGGCGGCGGTGGCCACGGCCCGTGCGACGAGCGCGGCGCTGACCAGCGGCCGCGCGGCGTCGTGGATCGCCACGAGCTCGATCCCCTCTCCGGCCGCCAGGACCCCCGCGCGCACCGAGTCGCTGCGCTCCGCGCCGCCCGCCACGACGATCCAGGGCTTGCCCTGCGCGGCGCCCTCCGCGCCCAGGCGGCGCACGCGCTCGAGGTCCTCGGCGTGGGCCACGATCACGAGCGCGTCGATCGCCGGCGAGCGCGCGAAGACCTCCGCCGAACGCTCGAGCACGCTGCGTCCCTCGAGCTCGAGCAGGGGCTTGCGGGGCCGGCCCGCGCCCATGCGGGTCGAGCCGCCGGCGGCGACGAGCACGGCCGCGGCGCGCGGGCGGGGAGCGGGGGGCGGGGACGGCACGTCGTGGGGTCGGGAGGCTCGGTGTCGCCGCGGCTCGGGCGGCCTGTCCCAGGGGTGTCGCAGAGCGTAGGGTGCGCGCGGCGTTCGAGGAACGGTCGAGGGACCCCGCGGGCGCAGGAGGAACCCGCGCCCGTGCCGTCCCCGGATCCGGACTCGCCCCGCCCCGCCCCGCGCCCCGAAGGGCCCGCGCTCCCGCCCCGCGGCGCGCGCGCCTTCCCGGTCGTGCTGGGCATCGACCCGGGCACGCGGGTCCTGGGCTACGGCGCCCTGGTCGCGGCCGCGCGCCCGCGGCTGTTGGCGGCGGGCGAGATCCGCAGCGGCGCCCGGGTCGCGGTGCCCGAGCGTCTCGCAACGATCCGACGCGAGCTCGACGCCTTGCTGGCGCGTCTCGATCCCGACGTGGTGGTGATCGAGCAGGCCTTCGCCGCGCTCAACGTTCAGTCCGCCCTGCGCATGGGCGAGGGCCGCGGCGTCGTGCTCGCCTGCGCTGCCTGCGCCGGCGCGCAGATCGTCCAGATCACCCCCGCCGAAGCCAAGCAGACCCTGGTCGGCAACGGCGCGGCGGACAAGCGGCAGGTTGCGCGCATGGTGGCTATCCTCTTGGATCGCGACGACCTGCCCGAACGGCTCGACGTGACCGACGCCCTGGCGATCGCGCTGGCCCATGTCCAGCGCGCGCGCGCACCGCGCGGCCGAGCCCGGGGAACGAGCCGCTTCGAGGAGCTCGTCGCGCGCCTCGCACCCGATCGCCCGGGTGCGCGGCGCAAAGGCAGCGAGCCCCCTCGAACCCCGCGACCGATCCCATGAACCCGCACCGTTCCGGTTCGACTTCGACCGGAGAGACCTCCTATCAGGGCTCCGACTTCGACCGCGCGGCGGAGGGCGACGTCGAAGCGTTCCTGCGCGCCGTGCTCCCGGGCCTGCGCCTGGTCGACCGCGACCTCGAGCTCGACGGCGTGCCGCTCGCGGACCTGGTGTGCGAGGCCGAGGGACGGCTGGTGCTCGTGCTGCTCGTCGATGGCGAGGGCGATGGACCGGCGCTGGCGGCGCTCGACGCACTCGCCGCCGCGCGCCGTGACGGCGAGCTCCTCGCGGCGCACCTGGGCCTGGTCGGAGCGCCGCGTCGCCCGCCGCTCGTGCTGCTCGTGGCCGAGCGCTTCGGCGAACGCCTGCGGGAACGCCTCTGCGCCCTGCCCTCCGACGCGTTGTGGTTGCTCGAGCGGCGCGCCGTGCGCACCGCGCAGCGCGGCGCCCAGCCGCTCGTGCGTCTGGTTCCCTCCAGCGCCGCGGCGCCTCCGGGCGGGGGCGATGGGGGAGTGGGCGCCGCCGAGGCGCGCGTCGATCCCCAGGCCAGCGCGCGTTTCCTGGCCCAGCTCCCGCCGGGCCCGGCGCGCCTGGGCCGCGAGCTGATCGAGCGCATCGCCCGCATCGATCCCGAGCTCGAGCCGGAGGTCCGGCGCGTCTCCGACCGCGAACAACTCTGGTGGAGCTTCCGCGGCCGGTCCCTGTGCGGGCTCGCGGTCCGGGACGGGCGCCTCGAGGGTCGGCTCCCCGGAAGCCCCGTGCCCCACGGGATCCACTCGGCGGGCGGGATCGACACCTTCCTCGAGTGGGTCCTCTCGTGCCACCTGGAGTTGCTCGACACCTTCGCCGACCACGGGCCGGTGGGCGAAGTCGAGTTGGTGCCCCCGCGCCGCGAGCCGCTCCTCACCCCCGAGGAACTCGAGGCCTTTCGTGAGTAGGTGCCCCATTCCGCGGCTCGCGCCCCGCGCCTGAAGCAGCCTTCACCGCGCGGCCGGTCCGATCCCGGACTTGGCACGCGTCGGGGCCACGTCGGGTGCCGGGCCGGGTTTTTCCTTGGAATCGGGTTCCAGCGGGCGGCAGCTTCACCCCCGAGGGCCCGCGCGGGCCTCGACCATGAAGTGGGAACAGGCACGCCGGCGCCTCCTGGGCGATCGGATCCAGGACCCAGGGTGCGTCGCCGCCGGGGAGCGCGGCGCGCCGCTCGCTGCGCGTCGCGCGGCGTCCGGCCCCGATCCCGTGCCCGTCGACCGGGCGTCCGGCGAGGCGTCGCTCGACCCGTCCGACGCCGCCCGGCCCGCGGCTTCGATCTGCATCGCCAGCGGCAAGGGCGGGACGGGGAAGTCGGTCCTGACCGCGTCCCTCTCGCGCCTGCTCGCGGCCCGCGGGCGCACGTTGTTGCTCGACGCGGACTTCGGCGTCGGCAACGCGCACATCCTGCAGGGCGTGCACCCCGAACGCAGCCTGGTGGAGGTCGTCGAGGGCGAGGTCGCGCTGCGCGAAGCCCTCTTCGACTGCGGCGGCGGGCTCGAGCTGCTCGCCGCCGGTTCGGGCGTCTCGCGCATGACCGAGCTCAGCGGGTACGAGCTGCACATGGTCGCGCGCGAGCTCGAGCGCATCGAGTCGGGCTACGCGCACCTGCTCGTCGACTCCGCCGCGGGCGTCTCGAGCCAGACCGTGCAGTTCGCGGCGGCCTGCGACCTGGTGCTGCTCGTGACCACGCCCGACATCACGGCGATGACGGACGCCTACGCCTTCTTCAAGGTGCTGCTGCGCCGTCGACCCGCGGCCACGCCGCTGTTGGTCGTCAACCGCGCGCGGGGTTACGACGAGGCCTACTCGGTCGCCAGTCGCATCGACCAGGTCTCGCGTCGCTATCTCGGGCGCGCGCCGCGCTGGGTGGGCTACGTGCCCGACGACCCCGCTGTCGTGCGCAGCGTGAACGAGCGTCGGCCCATGGTGACCTTCGATCCCCACGGCGAGACCAGCCGCGCGCTGGCCGGGATCGCGGTGGCCTTGATCGAGGAGCTCGCGCGCACGCCCGCGCTCGGCCTGGGCCGCAGCCTCCAGAGCCGCGTGGGTTACTCGCCCTCCGGCCCTCGCCCGCGCCTCGAGGCCTGAGCCCGCGCGCCCTGTTCGTCGAGCCAGGCCTCGATGGTCTCGCTGAGCCGCGGGCCGATCCCCGGCACGGCCTCGAGCGTCTCGAGCCCACCTTCCTCCCAGCGTCGGCGTTGGATCTCGAGCGCGAGCCACGGCCCCACGCCGGGGATGCGCCGCAGGTCCCGTGCGCCGGAGTGCGCCGGATCCGGCGGGGAGACGTGCGCCCGCGGGGGCGTGGGCGGGACGAGGTGCGCGCGGCCGTGGGCCTCGAGGGCCGCGAGCGCCAGGAAGGCGCCCACCACGAGCCACGCGCCGGCCTCGCCCGAGGACCGTGACCCGCCCTCCGGCGCCGTCGCCCCGCGCGTTCCGCCGACCATGACCCCAGGACCGCGGTGGGAAGGGCCGGGTGACGCGCGCCGTCCGGGTGCGGATGTGGTGCATCCCAGGCGCGGGACGTACCCTGCTCCGCGTGCGAGACGGCGCATCCAGCGACGTCGGCGGATCCGGCGGCGCGCTGGCGCGGGCCGCGGTCCCCGAACCCCACGGGGCGATCGAGCGCGCCCTGCGCGTCGCCCTCGAGGAGGACCTCGGCCCGGGGGACCTCACCGTACCCCTGATCCCGCCCAGCGCGCGGGCGCGGGCGCGGCTCGTGGCCAAGGCCACCGGCGTGCTGGCGGGCCTGGGCGCCTTTCGCCGGGCCTTCGAGCTGTGCGATCCGGGGCTCGAGTTCGAGGTCTTGGCGCACGAGGGCGAGCTCGTCGTGCCGGGCGAGGAGCTCGTCGAGCTGCGGGGCTCGGCGCGCGGGCTGTTGGCCGCCGAACGCACGGCGCTCAACTTCCTCCAGCGCCTCTCGGGCATCGCCACGCTCACGCGGCGCTACGTCGACGCCGCCGGCGGGCGCGTGCGCATCCTCGACACGCGCAAGACCACACCGGGTCTGCGCGAGCTCGAGAAGTACGCGGTGCGCGTGGGGGGCGGCGAGAACCACCGCTTCGGGCTCTACGACGAGGCGATGCTCAAGGAGAACCACCTCGCCCTGGCGGGCGGGCCGATGGAAGCGACGGTGCGCCGGGCGCGCGTTGCCCTCGGGCCCGCGCGCGTGCTGCACGTCGAGGCGCGCGACGCCGACGAGGCCCTGTCCGCGGTGCGCGGCGGCGCGGACGTGGTGTTGCTCGACAACTTCCAACCGGCGGACCTGGTCCAGCTCGTGCCGCGTCTGCGCGCCGCGCGCGCCGCGGCCGAGGGGCGGCTCGAGCTGGAGGCCTCCGGAGGCGTCACCCTGGCCAACGTGGCCGCCTTCGCCGCCTCCGGCGTGGATCGCATCTCGGTCGGCGCGCTGACGCACTCGGCACCGGCCCTCGACCTCTCGTTGCTGATGGAGGCGCTCGATTGAGCCCCGGGTTCCAGCGCCAGGAGCCGGCTCCCCACGAGCTGCGCCTGGACCTTCCCGCGGCCCACAGCGCGGGCCGCATGGCGCGCCAGGTGGTGGCGGAGTTCGCGCGCCGCGAGGGTCTCGACGAGGACGAGCTCTCCACCCTCGAGCTGGTCGCGAGCGAGCTGCTCTCGAACGCGGTCGATCACGGCGGCGGCGGCGCGGCGATGGAGGAGAAGGACCTCGTCGGCGACGTGCGCATGAGCCTGTCCCTCACGGTGCGGCCCGAGGGCTGGGTGCTCTCGGTGGCCGATCAGGGTGGGGGAAAGGTGGAGGACGTCGAGTCCCACCTCGACCCCGAGCACGAGCCCGACTTCCTCGACGAGCGCGGCCGCGGCTTCTTCTTGCTCGTGCGCATGGTCGATTCCCTGATCGTCGAGCCGAGCTCCGACGGCAAGGGCCTGCTGTTCACCGCCCGCCGCCGCATCCAGGTGACGGGCTGACGATGTCCGCGCACGGATCGGGTGAGCGCTCCCACGCTCCCCTGCTCGCCCTCCTGCGGGCCGTCGGCCGCGCCCTGCAAGGGTTGCCGCGCTCCCTGGCCCTCCTGCCCGTCGGCGCCTGGATGGCCCTGATCTGGTGGCTCTCCAGCCTCTCGGGGGACGCGGGCCCGCCCTCGATCCTGGGCGGCTTCGTGAACAACCTGGCCCACGCGCCGCTCTTCGGCCTGCTGGCCCTGTGGCTCGCCCTCCTGCTCCCGCGCTCGAACGGCTGGCCGCGCCTCGACCGGCGCACGGCGACGCAGGTCCTGCTCGCCGTCCTGGCCTACGCGCTGCTCGACGAGTGGCACCAGTCCACCTCGCCCGGCCGCGTGCCTTCCCCCTACGACGTCCTGACCGACCTCGTCGGCGCCGCCTGCACGCTCTGGATCATCGCCTTCGCCGGCCGCCCGAACGCGACCCAACGGGGCTTGTCCCTGCGTCTGGTCGCCGGCGTGGGGGCGTGCTGCGCCGCGGCCCTGCTGGCGACCTTCGAGCCGTTCCTCGCGCCCCCGGTCCCTTGACCCGTGCGACCCGCCACGACCCCTGCCCGTGTCTCGCGGGCGTGAGCCGGCGGCTGGGAGCGCGTAGACTCGGCGTACCGGCCCACCGCGGACCGGGACCCGCGACATGGAAGCCGACACGTACCAGAGCCCGTTGGGCAGCCGTTATGCCAGCCGCGAGATGCGCACGCTCTTCTCGGCGCGGCACAAGTTCAGCACCTGGCGCCGGCTGTGGCTGGCGCTGGCCGAAGCGCAGGCGGAGCTGGGGTTGGAGATCCGGGAGGAACAGCTCGCGGAGCTGCGGGCGCACCTCGACGACCTCGACCTCGAGCTGGCCGAGCGCTACGAACGCGAGCTGCGCCACGACGTGATGGCCCACGTGCATGCCTGGGGCGAGCAGTGCCCCACGGCGCGCGGCATCGTGCACCTGGGCGCGACCTCCTGCTACGTGACCTGCAACTCGGAGCTGATCCAGTTGCGCGAGGGCCTCCTGCTCCTGCGCCGCCAGGTGCTGGGCGTCGTCGCGCGCCTGGCGGAGTTCGCGCGCGAGCAGCGCGCCGTCGCCACCCTCGGGTTCACCCACTTCCAGCCGGCCCAGGCGACCACCGTGGGCAAGCGCGCCTGCCTGTGGCTGCAGGACCTGGTGCACGACCTCGAGGACCTCGAGCACGTCCTGGGCCAGGTGCGCTTCCGCGGGGTCAAGGGCACCACCGGCACGCAGGCCTCGTTCCTGACCCTGTTCGAGGGCGACCACGACAAGGTGCGCGAGCTCGACCGGCGCGTCACGGCCAAGATGGGCTTCGAGCGCAGCTTCGCGGTCACCGGTCAGACCTACCCGCGCCAGCTCGACTTCCGCGTCCTGAGCGTGCTCTCCTCGATCGCCCAGTCGGCGCACAAGTTCGCCACGGACCTGCGCCTGCTCGCCAACCGGCGCGAGCTCGAGGAACCCTTCGAGGCGCAGCAGATCGGCTCGTCGGCCATGCCCTGGAAGCGCAACCCCATGCGCAGCGAGCGCATCTGCGCCCTGGCGCGCTTCGTGATGAGCCTGCTCGACAACGCGGCCCACACGGCCGCCAACCAGTGGCTCGAGCGCACGCTCGACGACTCCGCCAACCGCCGCCTCTCCCTGCCCGAGGCCTTCCTCGCGACCGACGCCATCCTGCAGCTCTACCTCAACGTCTCGGGTGGCCTGATCGTGAACCCGGCCGTGATCCGGCGCAATCTGGCCGAGGAGCTGCCCTTCCTCGCCTCCGAGAGCCTGATGATGGAGGCCGTGCGCGCGGGCGCCGACCGCCAGGACGTGCACGAGGCCATCCGCGTCGCCACGCACGCCGCCGCCGCGCGCATCAAGCAGGGCGAGCCCAGCGACCTGCGCGAGCGGCTGGTCGCCGAGCCCCTGCTGGCCGCGGTGCGCGACTCGATCGACGCCGTGCTCGACCCCGCGCTGCACGTCGGCCGCGCCCCCGAGCAGGTGCTCGAGTTCCTGGCCGAGGAGGTGGAACCGCTCCTCGCGCGCCACGTCGACCTGCTCGGCGCCGAGGGCGAGGTGCGCGTGTGATCGCGGCGCTGCTCGCGGCCCTCTGCGCGCTCGGGCTCGTCGCGCTCGGTCCCGCCGCGCGCCAGGAGCCCGCGCCCGAGCTCGTCGCGGTCACCTGGAACCTGCGCTACGCGGCCGACGACGACCACCCGTGGAAGGCCGAGCGGCTCGGCCTCAGCGTGGAACTGTGGAGGGAGCGCGATCCCGACCTGGTCGGCACCCAGGAGGGGCTCTATGGCCAGGTCCTCGACCTCGCGCGCGCCCTGCCCGAGTGGGATTGGATCGGCCTGGGCCGCGAGGGCGGCAGCCGCGGCGAACACTGCGCGATCTTCTTCCGGAGGGCGCGTTTCGAGCCCCGCGAGCTCGATCACTTCTGGCTCTCGGACACTCCGCAGACCATCGGCTCGCGCAGCTTCGGCAACCGCGTCGTGCGCATGGCGACCTGGGTGCGCCTGCTGGACCGCGCGAGCGGCGCGGAGCTCGTGGTGCTGAACACGCACTTCGACCACCAGTCGGCGCCCGCGCGCGAGCGCAGCGCCGAGCTGATCGCTCGGCGTCTGGCGTCCTTCGACCCCGCCCTGCCCCTGATCGTGCTGGGCGACTTCAACACCGCGCCCGACAGCCCGCCGCACCGACTGCTGCTCGAGGGCGCCGGCTTGGTCGATTCCTGGTCGGCCGCTCCCGAGCGCGATCCCGAGCTCGCCACCTACCACGGCTACCGCGGACCGACCGCGGACGGCGTGCGCATCGACTGGGTCCTGCACCGCGGTCCGCTCACGCCGCTCGAAGCGCGCCTGTGGACCTTCGAGCGCGGCGGACGCTACCCGAGCGATCACTTCCCGGTCGCGCTGCGCCTGCGGATCGAGCGCGCGGAGTAGGCGCGGAGCTCACTTGGACAGCAGCCCCAGGGTCACCAGGCGCTCGTGCGCGCGGTGCGCCAGCCCCCGCGCGGCGGCGGCGCTGAGGCCCAGCCGCGCTCCGATCGCCTCGAAGTCCAGGCCCTCGCGCGCGCGCAGCTCGAAGACGCGCGCCTCGCGCTCGGGCAAGGCCGCGAGCAGGTGCTCGAGGTAGTCGCGCCGCAGCACGACGGTGACCGGGCCCGCGCCCGGACTCGCGAGGTCCTCGCGCATCCGGCCCGCGGCCTGCGTCTCGTCGAGGGAGAGGGGCGGGCGGCCGCGCTTGCCGGCCAGGCGGCGGCGCAGCAGATCCTGGAGCGTCAGGTCGAGGGCCGCGCGCAGGAAGGCCCGCAGCGAGTGGGGGCCACGGTCCTCGAAGCGGGCCAGGGCGTCGCGCTCGAGCAGCCGTCGCCAGAGCTCGTTGAGCACGTCCTGCTCGTCGAGGTCGGGTTGCAGGCGGCGGAAGATGGCGCTGGCCCGGATCCGCGCGCGGAGCACGACCTCCATGCGCGGGAAGAGCTCGCGGCCCGCGGCCGAGTCGCCCGTGCGATGGCGCCGGACGAGCTCCTCGCTGCGCAGCGGGGATGGCGGAGCGGGGTGGCCGGCGTGGGGATCGGGTTGCTCGGGGGCGTGCATCGGGACCTCGTGGAGGGGGGCAGCCGGGCCGGGGTGCTGCGGATTCTCCCCGATCTCCGAACGCGCGGGATCGGAAACGCGATTCGGGAGGGCGACGGCGGAGCCGATCCGCCGCGGACCCGAGCCCCGCAGGAGGACCCACCATGCACCTCGCCCGTACCCTCGCCCACCTGAGTTCCTACGCCCCCTACCTCGTCTCGCGGCCCGTGGCGCCGCGGTATGCCGAGCTCGTGCGCCGGGCTCGACCCCGGACGGTAGGCGCCGCCCGCGCCGCCGGGATGGACCTTCGGCCCGCAGCCGCGACCACGCCGATCCACTCCCTGGCCGAGGCCCGCTCGCGGCGACCCGGCGGGGGAGGGGGCGGGACCACCCACGGGGGCCTGGCTGGCTGAGCCTCGCGAAACCCGAGCGCGCGCTCCCCAGCCCGCGCGGCCCCGGGAACGGGCGGCGGCCGCGGATCCGAGCGGATCCGCGGCCGCCGTGGCGCCGGGGCGGTCGCGTCCGCCGCTCAAGGCGCGGGGATCGGGACGCTGCGCTCCTCGCCGGGGGCGACGTCGACCTCGGTCGGTTCGCCGCTGGTGGACCCCGGTCCCAGGACCGTGGCCGTGATGCGCCAGCGACCCGGCTCGAGGTCGGCGAAGCGCACCTCTCCGGTCTCGTCCGAGATCTCGAGGCGCGGCTCGCCCACGGGCCCGTCGCCGTCGACGCGCTGGGCGCGCACGAGGATCGTCGAGGGGAGCGAGGCGCCCGAGCCCTGGAGCGCGACGCGCAACGCACCGCCGCGCACCAGCTCGAGGTCCACCCGACCGCGCTCCTCGCCCGGCTCCAGCTCGAACTCGGCGCTGCGCGCGGGCGCGAAGTCCGCGGCCCGCGCCGCGACCCGCAGGGGGGTGTTCGACGGCAGGCCGCGCAGGGTGAATCGGCCCTGGGCATCGGTCTCGGTCGCGGTCGCGTGATCGGCCCCGGTGTGCACGCTGACCTGCCCGCCGGCCCCGCCCGAGCCGGCGGTGACGGCCGCCACCATCACCATGCGCCGGGGTGCGCCCCCGGTCTTGCGGGGGGCACGCTCGACCTCGACCCGCGCGCCGACGACGGGTTTTCCGTTCGTGTCGAGCACGCGGCCGGAGACCACGCTCACCGCGAGGTCGACGTCGTGGCGCAGGCCGCCCGGGGGGACCTCGAGCGGCTCGCGGTGGGCCAGGGCCCGCGTGGCATGGCGCACGAGCAGGGTGTACTCGCCCGGCTGGACGTCCGCGATGCGGAAGCGGCCTTCGCGATCCGTCCGCCCGGCGAGTGCGCCGGCGAATCCGCCCATCCCCGCCAGCGGGTCGTCCGGGTCCTCGACGAGCAGCAGCTCCGCGTCGGCGAGGGGGAGGCCGTTCTCGGTCAGCGTGCCCTCGAGCGATGCGGGCCGACGGCGGTGGAGCTCGAGCGTGGCGCTCTCGCCCTCGGCCAGGACGAGGCTCTGCCAGGGCTCCTCCCCGTTCTCCCGCTCGATGGAGGTGCGCACCCGGAGCGAGCCGCCGCCCGTGCTGACGAAGCTCCCCCCGCCGGCCGGGGCGAGTCGGAAGCCGTGCGCCCCGGCCTCCAGGTGACGGAACCAGACCACGCCGTGGGCGTCGGTGGTCCGCGTGCGATCGCCGAAGGGGTCGGGCGGCTCGAAGGCGTCGCGCTCGCCCTCCGCGGGGCGATGCTGCACCCGCGCGCCGACCGCGGGGTGGCCCGCCGCGTCGAGCACGCGCACCTCGACCGCCGCTCCGCGCAGGAGGGTCACGTCGCGCTCGACGTCGCCCAGGAGGGGCAGGTCGAAGGGCGCGCTGCGCTCGGGCGCGAAGCGCGGGGCCTCGACGACCAGGCTCACCCGTTCGCCCGGCGCGCTGTCGAGTTGCGCCAGGCCGTCCCCGTCGGTGCGGGTCGCGCGCGGTCGGAAGGGCTCGGAGCCCCCCTCGCGGAGCGTGCCGACGCGCATCCGGACGGTGCCCGCGCGCTGGGTTCCCGGAGAGCCCTCGACGAACGGCTGGAGCTCGACCCGCGCGCCTTCCACCGGGTTGCCCTGGGCGTCCCGCACGCGCACCGTCAGGCGCGGCACGGGCTGCAGGCGGATGCGGCCCAGGTCCTGCTCCTGGTCGCGCAGCACGGGGACGTCGTCGCGGGCGAAGGGCGCGTAGCCGGGAGCATGGATCGCGAGCCGTGCGCGGACCTGCTCGCGCCCCTCGGACAGGGTCAGGTTCTCGAGCCGCGCGACGCCGCCGGGATGCTCCGCGAGCGGCGCGACCTGGTCGTTCAGGAGGAAGGTCGGATCGAGCTGGACGGCTGCGCTGAAACGTTCGATCGGGCGGCCGCTGCCCGCGTCGACGACCTCGAAGCGCAGGCTCGCGCCGGGGGCGAAGGGGAGCTCGACGCCCTCCGCTCCGGCCTGTGCCTCGAGCACGCGGCTGCGGCGGAGTCCGCCGACGGTGCCCGGGCGGTCGTAGGCCGCCAGCCGCACGGAGCTGTTCTGCGCCAGGCCCGGCACCTCGAAGGTGCCGTCCGCCGCCACCGGGACGCTGCGTTCCGCCGCGAGCCAATCGGACTCGGGCAACACGAAGCGGATCCCGCCCGCAGGGAGCGGATCCTCGGAGGCCACCCTCGCGGCCCGCACCCAGAGCTCGCCCCCCTCGTCCGCGGGCAGGTCGCGGATCCGACCGCGGATCGAGAGTCCCTCCGGGAGCACGATGCGGATGTCGTCGACCCGTTCGCCCGGCGCCTGCGTCGTGCCGCTGGCGCTGGCGCTGGGGTGGAGCTCGCTGCCGGCCTCGAGCTGCCAGGGGCCGACGGCCAGGGAGTCGAGCTCGAAGCGTCCGGCGCCGTCGGTGCGCACCCCGTCGTCGACGGCCCGCGGGCCCCAGAGATGGGGCAGGTCCGTGGCGGGCGGCACCGACCGCACCCAGGCCCCGCCCACCGGCCGGCCCTGGGTGTCGACCACGCGGCCGCCCAGGCGCACGCCCCGTTCGAGCACCAGGTCGCCCAGCTCGCTCTCCCGCTCGAGGTACCCGGTCGCCTCCCGGTGCAGGGGCACGTAGCCGGCCGCCCGCACCCGCAGATCCCCCGCGCCTTCCTGGTCCACCGGAACCCGGAAACGACCATCCGCCTGGGAGAGCGCCGTGGCGAGTTCGGCGACCCGATCCGCTCCGGACTCGCCCCACCCGACCCGCACCTCGATGGGCGCGCGGGGCTCGAACTCCAGACGGGCCCCGGCCACGGGCCGGCCCTCGGCGTCGAGCAGGCGGCCGACCAGGGTGCCCCCGGTGGGGGAAGCGGCGCCGGAGCGCGCCGGGGCCACGGCGCGCGCTTCCCGTTCCCCGCGCAGCGCGGCGCGCGCGGGGGCGAGCGGCTCCCCGAGCTCGGGGAGCGCCGGCTCCTCGCTCCGCGCGACCCCCGTGGGCAGCGGTGCGGCCGGCGCGTCCAGCGCGCGCTCGACGGCTCTCGCGCCGGGGAGCGCGTACCAGGCGACCGAGCCGAGCACGACCAGGAGGAGGGTGACGAGGGCCGAGGCGAGGGGCTTGTTCATGGCGAGGAGCGTGGGCAAGGAGCCCTGGGCGAGGGCGGTCCAGGGCAGGGCCAGGCGATCGACCGGGGGCAGGGCGAGCAGCGCCAGGCCGCGGCGCCAATCGAGGCCGCGGGGGCCGCAGCGGCGCTCGAGGTCGGCGCGCAGGAGCTCGAGGCCGCGCCGCAGGCGGGTCTTCACGGTCGCCTCGGGGCAACCCAGGAGCTCGGCGATGCGCGGCGGGGAGAGGTCGCGGTAGTAGCGCAGGTAGACCGCGCGGCGGTAGGGCGGGCGCAGCGTGCGCACGGCCGCCAGCAGCGAATCCTCGAGCTCGAGGTCCCGTTCCTCGGCCTCCTCGAGGGCCTCGGAGCGGGCCGCGGCGCGCTCGACGAAGGCCCGCGCGGCCTCCCGTTGGCCCTGGGTGGCGGCCAGGTTGCGCAGCACCCGCGCCAACCAGGCCCGGGGGCTCCCCACGCCCTGGGGGGCGCCCTGGAGGGCCCGCGTCCAGGTCTCCTGGACCAGATCCTCCGCGCCGGCCTCGTCCCGCACCAACGAGCGGGCGAGACGCCGCAGGAACTCGCGGCTCTCGAGCAGGGCCTCGAGGGCCTGGCCGTGGGAGGGGGGAGTCATGGTCCGTGGGGGCAGACCGGCGAGCTACGGGTCGGGATTCAGCGAACCGCCAAGAAAGTCGCGCTCCTTCGGCGGGCTGGGCGGCGCGGGCTGCGGGGGCGGCGGGAGGGCGCTCCCGGCCGGAAGTCTCGCCTGTCCGTGCGCGGGGGGGCATCCTCTTGCCTCGCTCCCCTGCCCCGCGCGACCCCGATGACCAAGAAACCGCTCTCCGTGGCCCTCGTCGGGCAGGCCTTCATGGGCCGCGCCCACTCCAACGCCTACCGCCAGGTGGGCCGCTTCCTCGACGTGCCCCTCGAGCCGCTGATGCACACCATCGCGGGGCGGGACGCGGACGCGTTGCCCTGGTTCGCCGAGCGCTTCGGCTGGAAACGCTGGACCGCGCGCTGGCGGGACATCGCCGAGGATCCCGAGATCCAGTTCGTCGACATCGGCACGCCCAACCACCTGCACGCCGAGATGTCGCTGGCCATGCTCGAGGCGGGCAAGCACGTGGCCTGCGAGAAGCCTCTGGCCGGGACCCTGGCCGATGCCCGCGCCATGCGCGACGCGGCCAAGAAGGCCAAGGGCCGGACCTTCGTGTGGTTCAACTACCGGCGCGCGCCGGCCATCGGGCTGGCGTGGAAGCTCGTGCGCGAAGGGCGCCTGGGCAAGATCCAGCACGTGCGCGCCAGCTACCTGCAGGACTGGGGCGGGCCCGAGACGCCCAGCTCGTGGCGCTTCCAGAAGAAGCTGGCCGGGAGCGGCGCCCACGGCGACCTCAACGCGCACCTGGTCGACCTGGCGCGATTCCTCGTGGGGGAGGAGATCACCAGCGTGCACGGCGCCCTCGAGCGCACCTTCGTGAAGCAGCGGCAAGTGCCCGGCTCGGACAAGAAGGTCAAGAGCGACGTGGACGACTGCGTGCTGTTCCTGGCGAGCTTCAAGGGCGGCGCCACGGCGAGCTTCGAGGCCTCGCGCCTGGCCGGCGGGCACCTCAACGACAACTCGATCGAACTCAACGGCGAACAGGGTTCGTTGCGCTGGAACCTCGAGAACCTGAACGAGCTGTGGTTCTACGACGCCGCCGAGCGCCCGCGCCTCGACGGCTGGCGACGCATCGTCGCCACGCGCGCCGGCGCGCACCCCTACGCCGACGCCTGGTGGCCCGACGGCCACATCCTCGGCTACGAGCACACCTTCACGAACATGTTGGCGGACGTGCTGCGCGAGCTCGGCCGCCAATCTCCGGAGTACCCCTTGCCGGACTTCGAGGACGCCTACCGCACCCAGCGCGTGCTCGAGGCGGCGCTGGTCGCGGCCCGCGAGCGGCGCGCCGTCGAGCTCTCCGAGATCGCCTGATCCCGTCGCTCGCGAGCGGGGCCGTGGTCGGGCCCGCGCGGGGCCGCTACCCTGCCGCGAGCCCCCGCGGAGGACCCCCATGCCCCGACCCGTCTGCCTCTTCACCGGCCAATGGGCCGACCTGCCCCTCGAGACCCTGGCCCGCAAGGCCAAGGGCTTTGGTTACGAGGGCCTCGAGCTCGCCTGCTGGGGCGATCACTTCGACGTCGGTGCGGCCCTCGAGGACGGCGCGTACTGCGCGCGTCGTTGGGAGCTGCTCGGCGACCATGGCCTCTCGAGCTACGCGATCTCGACGCACCTGGTCGGCCAGGCCGTGTGCGATCCCATCGACGAGCGCCACCGCGCGATCCTGCCGCCCCACGTGTGGGGTGACGGCGATCCCGAGGGCGTGCGCCGGCGCGCGGCGGAGGAACTCGAACGCACGGCCCGCGCCGCGCGGCGCTTCTTCGAGGCCGCCCCAGGCGCGGTGCGCGAGCGCCTGCGGCGCCAGGGCCGCTTCGTCGTGAACGGCTTCACCGGCAGCCCGATCTGGCACCTGCTCTACTCCTTCCCGCCCGTCGGGCCCAAGCGCATCGCCGAGGGCTTCGCCGACTTCGCGCGCCGCTGGCGCCCGATCCTCGACACCTTCGGCGAGCAGGGCGTGGGTTTCGCGCTCGAGGTGCACCCGACCGAGATCGCCTTCGACGTCGCCACGGCGCGGCGCGCGCTCGAAGCGCTGGGCGCGCACCCCGCCTTCGGCTTCAACTTCGACCCCTCGCACCTGGGCTACCAGGGCGTCGACTACCTGGGCTTCCTGCGCGAGTTCGGACCCCGGGTCTGGAACGTGCACGTCAAGGACGTGTGGTGGAGCGACGTGCCCCAGCCGATCGGCGTGTTCGGCGGGCACAGCGAGTTCGGCGCCGACGGACGGCAGTGGGACTTCCGCTCCCCCGGCCGCGGCCGCATCGACTTCGAGGGCATCGTGCGCCTGCTCAACCACGCGGGCTACCAGGGTCCGCTGACGGTCGAGTGGGAGGATCCGATGATGGACCGCGAGGCGGGCGCGAGCGAGGCCGCGGCCTTCGTGCGCCGGCTCGACTTCGAGCGCTCCGGCCGCGCCTTCGACGCGGCCTTCAGCGACTGATCCAGCCCCCCATCCGGTCCATCGAGCCCCGAATCCGCCCAGGAGTTCCATGCACGACGCGCTCCCCGCCGCCCCGCCCCTGGAGCCCACCCTCCGGGCGCAGTTCTCGTTGATGATGTTCCTGCAGTTCGCCATCTGGGGCGCGTGGCTGCCGATCCTCTATCCCTTCCTGCTGGGATACCGCGGCTTCTCCCTCGACCAGACCGGGCTGTGCCTGGCGGCGGGGGCCCTGGGGGCGATCTTCGGGCCCTTCATCGCCGGGCAACTCGCCGACCGGCTCTTCGCGACGGAGAAACTCCTGGCCCTGAGCCACCTGGTGGGCGCGGCGCTCGTCTTCCTGCTGGCGAAGGTCGAGACCTTCCCGAGCTTCCTGCTCCTGAGCGCGCTGTACGGCTTCGTGTACGCGCCGACGTTGGCCCTGACCAACTCGATCGCCTTCGCCCACCTCCCCGACCGCGACCGCGACTTCGGACCCGTGCGCCTGTGGGGCACGATCGGTTGGATCGCGGCCGGCATCGCGGTCGGGCAGGTACTGCTGCGGCTGCACACGCCCGAGGGAGCCACGCCCGAGGTCGTGGCCGCCGCGCAGAACGCGGGGCGCGCCTTCGCCTTCCAGCTCAGCGCCGTCCTGGGCCTCCTGATGGCCGGCTTCTGTCTGACCCTGCCGCACACGCCGCCGGCGAGCGGGCGCGCGGCCGGGGAACCGATGGCTTGGATGGAGGCCCTGAAGGAGATCCGGGTGCAGCCCCTGATCACGCTGTTCTTGATCGCGATCCCGGTCAGCGTGATCCACCAGTTCTACTTCGTGTTCACGAGCGACTTCGTCTCCAAGATCCAGATCCAGGCCGCCAGCGGAGGCGCCGACGCCTTCGCCAACTCGGTGAACCAGATCCTGGGGGTCGGCGGCGGCGGCCTGATGACGATCGGTCAGATGACCGAGATCGCGGTGCTCGGGTTCATGCCCGTGCTGGCGACGCGCCTCTCGCGCAAGACGCTGCTCTCGATCGGTCTGGGGGCCTATGCGCTGCGCATGGCGCTCTTCGCCTACTTCCCCGCGCTGACGCCGGTGCTGCTGGGCGTCGCGCTGCACGGGTTGTGCTTCGGCTGCTTCATCTTCGTCGCCTTCCTGATCGTGGACGAGGGGACGACCGCCGACGTGCGCGCGACGGCCCAGAACCTCTTCAACCTGGTGATCATCGGCATCGGCATCATCGTCGGGAGCTGGTTCTCGACCAGCATCGTCGGCAACTGGGCCAGCGCGAGCGGCGAGATGGACTTCCGGCGTCTATTCAGCGTGCCGATGTGGATGGCCCTGGTGTGTCTGGCTGCCCTGCTGACCTTCTATCCCGGTCGCGGCCGGGGCGCCGCGCCCGGATCGGCCGCGTAGGGCGGGGTCAGGCCGAGTGCGGCAGCTCGTCGGAGGCCGCGGGCGGGCGAATCCCGCGCGCCGCGGCCCGTTCGTCGAGCTTCGCCAGCCGCCGTTCGATCTTGGCCTTCTGGCGCTCGAGCCGGCCCCGCAGGCGGCGGCGCTGGAGGGCGTGCACGAGGGCCGCGCCGATCACGGGCAGGAGCCCCACGGTCAGGGCGCCGATCCCGGCCAGGATCTCGAGCAGCCCCTGCGCCCGGCCCGCCGCCAAGAGGGGCGCGGGGTCGGTGAGCGCGTCGACGGCCAGGTAGGCGAGCACCACGAACCAGCCCAGGGCCAGGCCCCACATGAGCACGAGTTTCACGGGCGCATCTTAGTCGGAGCGGGCTCGGGGGCGCCGCATCGTCGGTCCGCGGCCCGCGCGCCCGCGGGACCCCGAACCCGGCGGCGCTGGCAGCGGCCCGCCTTGGACGGAGTCGGGCCAGCGGGCGGTCCGGTGCGCGCGGCGTGTTTGCGCTGGCCTCCCGGGGTCGAAGTTTGCACTTTCTTAGCGCGTCTCGCGGTGTGGCCCTCGCCCCACGGCCATCCGCTGGCGCCCGAGCAGCGCGGCCTCCGACACCGCGCGCTCGGTCCGATCCTTCGCCCCGTCCGTGGGACGGGAGCCGGCGCGCCGAACCCGGCGCGGGTCGAAAAGGCTCCCGTGCTCCGACGCGATCCTCGATAACCCCCCGACCCGCACCCGGCGCCCCTCCGGGCAGCAGGCCATCCGTGACCCAACCCGGCATCCCCAACGAGTACTCGCTCTCGACCTCGTGCTTCGGCGCGCGGCTGCGGACCATCGAGGATCAGGCCTTCGCCACCGTGGCCATGGGGTTCCGGCGCATGGAGTTCGGCCTGGCCGATGCGCCCGTGCCCCTGAACGGCTTCGAGGAGAGCCGGCGCGAGACCGGCATCGCGGTGCGTTCCTTGGTGTGCGGCTGCCTCGATCCGCGCGGCGAAGCCATGTCGGGAACGCGCCTGGGCAGCCTCGACGCCGACCAGCGCGAACGCGCGTTGATCTCGGTGCGGCGCCACATCCGTCTGGCCCAGCAGTACGGCTGCCCGGTGGTCGTGCTGCGCGGCTGCGCCGTCGAGGACGAGACGCTCAAGCGCGAGGGCGATCGCCTGCACGCGCAGCTCGTGCAGCAGGGTCCCTCCGAGGAGCTCGCCGAACAGATCCGCACCTTCGTGGGCAAGGTGCAGAAGAAGGGTCACAAGCAGATCGAGCACCTGTGCCGCTCGATCCACACCCTGCGCAAGGACTTCCCCGACACGCGCATCGCCCTCGAGCCGGGCATGCACTACAACGACCTGCTCTCCTTCGAGGCCATGGGGTGGGTGCTCGAGGACCTGGCCGCGCGCGGGATCGGCTACTGGCACGACACCGGCCGGGTGCACCTGCGCGAACGCGCCGGACTGCCGCCGCAGGGGGCCTGGCTCGATGCCTACGCCGACCGCATGTTGGGCGTGCACCTGCAGGACTCGGCCGAGGGCCTGTGCGAGATGCCGCCGGGCACGGGCGAGGTCGACTTCAAGCAAGTCGTCACCTACCTCTCCAAGGACGCCGAGCGGGTGCTCGAGATCAACCCGCGCCACGGTCGGACCGAGGTCCTGGCCGCGGTCCAGTTCCTGGCGCACCTGGGTTTCTAGGACCCCCGCCCGGGGCCGGGCCAGGCGAGCGAGCGCTCCCCACACGCGACTCGAACGGGCCGAAAGAGGGTGGATGGCGTGTCTTCGAGGGTGAGTTGCGCGCCATTCGAGGGCTTCCAGCCGCCCGGGGGTGGGCGCCGAATCTTCCCGCCCCCCCTTCCCCGCCGGAGCCACGATCGGCTAACGGTGTAGGTTCGACCCGGTCGAACCCCATCCTTCATGCGCGATCCAAAGACCGCCCTGCAGCCCGACCCGCCCGCCGCTCCGCTCCGACCCCGCCCGACGGGGGAGGGGCGGGCGGTCGACCGATTCCGCGCGACCCTGCTCGCGGCCCGCGATGCCTCGCGGGGGGGCAAGGAGCTCCTGCTCCTGACCCACCGCTCGCCGGACCCCGACGCCATCGGCGCCTGCGAGGGCATCCGCTACCTGTGCCAGAAGGGCTTCGGCCTCGACGTCGTCGTGGCCACCATCGGGCGCGTGCACCGGGCCGAGAACCTGGCCCTCATGCGCGCCCTCGACCTCTCCTTCGACACCTACGCCGGTATCGATCCGGCGCGTTTCTTCGGCGCCGTGCTCGTCGACACGCAGCCGGAGTTCGGCCACACGGTCATCCCCGAACACATCCCGCTGCTCGCGGTCTTCGACCACCACGTGCCCCCCGGCGAGGCGAAGGGCGAGGGCACGAACGGCGCCGCGGGTCCCACCTCGCCCCAGCACCGCGACGTGCGCCTGGGCGTGGGCGCGACCTGCTCGATCGTCTACGAGTACCTGCGCGACGCGGAGCTGCCCCTCGACGAGAAGGTCGCCACGGCGCTGTTCTGCGGCATCCGCTACGACACCGCGGACCTCTCGCGCAACGCATCGCCCCTCGACGAAGAGGCCTTCTACGCCACGTTCCGGCGCGCCGACCGCCAGCTCGTGCCGCAGATCCACGTCCCGCCCTTGCCGCAGATCTACTACAAGGAGCTGTCGCGCGCCCTGGCCGAGGCGCGTCAGTACGGTCCGCTCGTGATCGCGCTCCTGGGCAAGATCAGCCACCCCGAGTTCGTGGCCGAGATGGCCGACTTCTTCCTGCGGATGAAGGGCTGCTCGTGGGTCGTGGTCGGCGGCGCGGTGGAGGAGGAGAACGAGTACGTGCTCTCGGTGCGCACCGACCACGCCTTCGGCAACGCCTACCCGCTGATGGCCCGCCTCCTGGATGGGGCCGGGAGCTTCGGCGGTCACGGCCACATCGCCGG
Source organism: uncultured Planctomycetaceae bacterium (assembly GCA_964394665.1). Classification (GTDB taxonomy): domain Bacteria; phylum Planctomycetota; class UBA1135; order UBA1135; genus CAYMYN01. The sequence goes on along the minus strand of CAYMYN010000016.1, from coordinate 38,539 downwards.
AGCGCGCATCCCGCTCGAGGACCTGGGCGAGAGCACGATCGCGAGCGTCCAGCGGCGCCTGCGGGCCAACGCCCTGGCGGTCCTGGGGGCCCACCAGGAAGGCGAGGTCCCCGCCGAGGGCCGCTCCCTGCAGTAGGCGCCCGCCCTGGAACCGGGGGCGGGGCCGGGGCCCTCGAAGGCGCCGCCGGGCGCTTGCCTTGGCCGACCCCCGCGCTATGCTTCCCCACCCGAACGACGCGGCTGTAGCTCAGTGGTAGAGCGCAACCTTGCCAAGGTTGATGTCGAGGGTTCAAGTCCCTTCAGCCGCTCCACTCCCACGCGCCCGCCGGCCCCCCCAGGGCTGCGGGCGCGCTTCGTTCGGGGCCGGCCCGGCGCGTATCTGGGGCTCGGATCAGACCTCGCCGCGGGCGCGGTACCAGTCCGCGTTGACCTCGACGAAACGCTGCCAGTGGGCGGGCAACTCGTTCTCGTCGGCGATCGCCTGCACCGGGCAGGCGGGCACGCAGGCGCCGCAGTCGATGCACTCGGTGGGGTGGATGTAGAGCTGCACCGCCGCGTCGAAGTCGCGCTCGTCCTTGCGCGGGTGGATGCAGTCGACCGGACAGACGTCGACGCAGGCGGCGTCCTTGGTGCCGATGCACGGCTCGGCGATCACGTAGGCCATGGGGGGAGCGGGCGGGGTGGGGGAGCGGGGCCGGGCTACGTGCGCAGGGGCTCGAGGAGCAGGTGACCGCCCGCGGTCACCCGGGCCCCCCAGCCCGGGGGCACGAGGGTCGTGCCGGAGAACTCCTCGACGATCGAGGGGCCGCCCCAAGCATGGCCCGGCGCGAGGCGCCCGCGCTCGAGGACCGGCGCCGCGCACCACGCCCCGCCCAGGTAGGCGCGCCGGGTGCCGGCGTGGAGGGCGCGGGGCAGGGCCCGGCGCCGGGCGGCCGCGGGCGCGGCGAGGGGCGCGCGGACCAGGGCCCGGGCGCGCAGCGAGACGAGCTCGATCTCGCGTTCGGGGAGGCTCCAGCCGAACCGTTCGGCGTGGCGCGCGTGGAAGCGTTGCGCCAGGTCCTTGCCCGCGGGGTCGGGCAAGGAGAGCTCGAAGGACTGGCCGGCGTACCGCAGGTCGGCGCGCGTCTCGACCTCGATGCGCGCCCGCGGCCGGCCGGCCTCGCGCAGCCGCGCCGCGCCCAGGCGCGCGAGCTCGGCCAGCTCGCGCCGGCGCGCGCCCGTGCTCCAACGCGAGAGCGGCGCGAGCACGGTGCGCGCGTGATCGGAGAGCGCTCCGGCGTGGGCCATACCGGCCGCCGAGAGCACGCCCGGGAGCGCGGGGACGAGGGCCGCGGGCGCGCCCAGGCTCTCGGCCAGCGCCGCCCCGTGCAGCCCGCCCGCGCCGCCGAAGGCGACCAGGGCCAAGCGCCGCGGATCGCGGCCGCGCTGCATCGTCATCACGCCGATCGCGCGCCGCATCTGCGCCCGCGCGACGTCGAGCACGGCTTGGGCGGCGCGCTCCGCCGGCACACCCAGGCGCGCGCCGAGCCGCTCGTAGGCGCGTCGCACCGCGTCGTGGTCGAGTTCGAGCCGGCCCCCGAGGAAGGGCCCCGCGCCCAGGTGCCCGAGCAAGACGTGGGCATCGGTGACCGTGGGGTGCTCCCCGCGGCCGTAGCAGACCGGGCCGGGGTCGGCGCCGGCGCTCGCGGGCCCGACGCGCAGCACGCCCCCGGCGTCGACGCCCACCAACGAACCGCCGCCGCAGCCGATCGTGTGCAGGTCGAGGGCCGGCACGCCGACTGGGTGCCCCGCCACCTGGGTGTCGGTCACGGCCTCGTCGAGCCCCGCTCCGCCCGCGTGGAAGGCGACGTCGGTGCTCGTCCCCCCCATGTCGAGGGTGACGACCCCGTCCAGCCCCGCCTCGCGCGCCGCGCGGCCCGCGCCCACCACGCCGCCGGCGGGCCCGGAGAAGAGCACCCGCGCCGGCTCGAGGGCGGCCCGTTCGGCGCTCAGCGTGCCGCCGGCGGATTGCAGGATCGAGAGACGCGCGCCCGCGAGTCCGCTCGCCAGGCCGTCCAGATAGCGCTGCATGCGCGGCACCAGGGCGGCGTTCACGAGGGCGGTCGAGAAGCGCTCGATCTCGCGGTGTTCGGGCAGGATCGCGGCCGAGCAGGTGATCGGCACGCCCAGCGCGGCGAGCGCCTGCGCGACGCGTTCCTCGGCGCCCGGGTCGGCGTAGGAGTGCAGCAGGCAGACGGCGATCGACTCGGGGGAGGCGCGCCGCAGCTCGCGCACGAGGCGCGCGAGTTCCTCGGGCGTCGGCGCGCGCAGGTCGTGGATCCGGCCCTCGGCGTCGGGCCAGGTGCGCTGGGGGACCTCGAAGCGCAGCTCGCGCGGGGCGAGGGGCTCGATGCGTCGGGGGTGCAGGGCGTACAGCTCGGGGCGGTTCTGGCGGCCGATCTCGACCAGGTCCCGGAAGCCCGCGTTGGTGACCAGGGCCGTGCGCGCCACGGCCCCCGTCAGGAGGGCGTTGAGCGCCACGGTCGTGCCGTGGACCACCTCGTCCCCCGCGCGCAGGCCGCCCAGGCGTTCGATGCCCTCGAGCACGGCCCGACCCGGATCGGCGGGGGTCGAGTGCACCTTCTCGACGCGCACCGTCGCCGCGCCCTCGCCCGGCGTCTCCACCAGGACGAGGTCGGTGAAGGTTCCGCCTGTGTCTACGCCGATGGTCCGCACGCGCGTGACCCGGCGTGGGCCGGGGCCGGGCAGTGTAGGGGCGCAGGGGGGAGGGGACGAGGGCCGCGGCGCGCGCGCGGATCCAGCCCACCGCGGCCCCCCACCCACCCAGGGGGACCACACCGCTCGCGCGAAGTTGCGCCCATCTCCAGGGATCGCCCTGCCCGATTCCTGCGGCGGGGAGCGGGCAGTACCCTGCCTCCCCCGATGCTCCACGCCGCGAACCTCGCCCTCGCGTTCGGCGCGCCGCCGCTGGGCGCGTTGCTCGCCGCCTACCTGCTCGGCGCGGTGCCCTTCGGGTGGTTGCTCGCCAAGGGGCTGCGGGGAGTCGACCTGCGCACCGTCGGCAGCGGGAACATCGGCGCGACCAACGCCATGCGCGTGTTGGGCCGGCCCCTGGGTCTACTCGCGTTCCTGCTCGACTTCGCGAAGGGTTGGGCGCCGGTCGCGCTGCTCGGCGCGGACGATCCCGTGCGCCAGGTGTGGCTCGGCGCGGCGGCGGTCTGTGGCCACGTCTGGCCCGTGTACCTGCGTTTCCGGGGCGGCAAGGCCGTGGCGACGAGTTTCGGCGCCCTGCTCGCGATCGATCCCTGGATCTGCGCGGGGGCGGGCCTCGCCTGGCTCGTGACGTTGGCGCTCTCCCGCATGGTGAGCCTGGCTTCGATCCTGATGGGCCTGGCCTTCCCGCTGGTGGCCCTGGCCCGCATGGGACCCGGCCGCTACGGCTGGGAGGTCCCGGCGGCGAGCGCGGTGCTCTTCGTCCTGATCCTGGTGCGGCACCGGGCCAACCTGGGGCGTATCCTGGCCGGCACGGAGCCGCGTATCGGGCGGCGACCAGCAGAGGGAGCTCGATGAGCATGACTTCGACCCACCGCGTGTTGGTGATCGGCGACGGGAGCTGGGGCACGACCCTCGCCGTCCTGCTCGCGCGCAACGGCCACCGGGTCACGCTGTGGAGCGCGTTCCCCGAGCAGGCCGAGGAGCTGCGCGCCCGGCGCGAGAACCGGCGCTTCCTGCCCGGGGTGGAGCTCCCCGCGAGCCTGTCCTGCTCGGCCGACCCGCACTCGGCCGCCGAGGGCGCCGAGCTGGTCGTCAGCGTCGTGCCGACCCAGTTCCTGCGCGGGGTCGCCGAGCGCTTCGAGGACGCGCTGCGCGGCACGATGCCGATCGTGACCGCCACCAAGGGCATCGAGATCGAGACCTTCTCCACGCCCAGTCGCATCCTGCTCGACGTGCTGGGCGAGCGCCCGCTGTGCGTCCTGACCGGTCCGAGCCACGCCGAGGAAGTCGTGCAGGGCCTGCCGGCCTCGGTCGTCGCGGCCAGCACGGACGCGGACCTCGCGCGGCGCGTGCAGCGCGTCTTCTCGAGCGACGCGTTCCGGGTCTACACGCACGACGATCCGCTCGGGGCGGAGCTCGGCGCGGCGCTCAAGAACGTGATCGCCCTGGCGGCCGGCATCAGCGACGGGTTGGAGCTGGGCGACAATGCCAAGGCCGCCCTGCTCACGCGCGGGATGGTCGAGATGGCGCGTTTCGGCCGCAGACGCGGCGCCCACCCGGAGACCTTCTTCGGCCTGGCCGGCATCGGCGACCTGATCACGACCTGTTGCTCCAAACACTCGCGCAACCGTTCGGTGGGCGAGGCGATCGGGCGCGGCGAAACCCTCGAGGACATCCTCGCGCGCATGGAGATGGTCGCCGAGGGCGTGTGGACGACCAAGGCCTTGTTCGGGCCCGAGGCGGAGCTGGGCGAGGTGCCGATGCCGATCGCCGAGCAGGTGCACGCGATCCTGTTCGAGAAGAAGGACCCGCGCTCGGCGGTGCTCGACCTCATGCGCCGCGAACCCACGGGCGAGCTCGACTCCCTGCGCCGGGAGGAGCTGTGAGCCCGGCGGCCGGCTTCCTCGTCTTCCTCGTCGTCACGCTGGTCCTGCTCGCCTCCGCGGTGTGGACCGGCTTCGCCCATCGCCGCCGCGCGCACTTGACGCTGGTCGTCTCGGCGGTCGCGGCGCTGGGGGTGACGATCTACTACGCCGAACGGCTCGGGCAGCTCTACGACCTCGAGTCCGCGGGCGCGATCACGCCGATCCATCTCTTCCTGGCCAAGCTCACGACCCTGGCCTACCTCCTGCCGATCGCCTCCGGCATCCGGCTCTGGTTCCGGCCGGGCGGTCGCGCGCTGCACCGGGTCCTGGCGTTCCTCGTGCTGGGGTTGACCGTCGTGACCGCGGCCACCGGGACGGCCATGGTGCTCCTCGCGGAACCGAAGGCGGCGCTGGAGGATCGGGCGCAGCGCCGCGGAGGGAGCGCGCCCGCCGACGCGTCCGCCGCCGGGGACCCTGGACCCTCAGGGTCGCAGCAGCCCCCCACCGCCGGGTAGCAGGAGCGGCATCGAGAGCAGGCTCAGGTTCGCGCCCAGGGGGAGCGCCGTGAGCAACAGCCAGGCGAGGTTCGAGCGCACGCTCACCAGGGCGGCGACCAGTCCCACGGCGGCCAGGACCCCCGAGAGGGCGTGGACCCAGACGGCGGGGGGGGCGTGCTCGGGGGCCAGGCGCCAGAGCAGGAAGCCCGTCCACCACACGCCCCAGCCGAGGGTGGCCAGGGAGATCGAGGCCATCCAGGTGCGGTGCCTGCGCCGCACGCCGATCCGCACCCGCCTCAGCCGTCGAGCCACCTGCACCACGGCGGCGATTCTCGGGCCCGCGGAGGGCCCCCACAAGCGAAGCCTGGCGGGGCCGGGTCAGCGTGCGGTCCCGTAGGGGCCGCGCGGGCCGACGGGCGCCGCCCCTCGGTTGACGCCCCAGGGGCCGCGCCCTATAACCTCCGCCTCGCCTGGGTCGGGGCGTGGCGCAGCCTGGCTAGCGCGCTGCAATGGGGTTGCAGAGGTCGGAGGTTCGAATCCTCTCGCCCCGACCATCCTCCTCCTCCGGGAGGGTTTCCGGAGGCGCCGCGGGTGCGCGGGCTGGGCGGCCGGCATGTCCAGGTTCTGTCCTGGACGAAGTTTCCGGGGGGCGCTTCTGGGCGTTCCGAGGGGTCGCCCTACCCCCCCGAGGGGGGGCGACTACGGAGGACTCCGTATCGCTGGGACGGAAACGCTGATAGGTTTCCCTGTGACGAGCGCGCCATCCGTCCCGGCCCCGCCACCGCGGAACCTGGGGGAGGGTGTGCCCGTCGCAGTGAATGGGAAGCCCCCCCTGACCTCTCTCTCAACCTCAAGGAAATCCCAGCATGCGAGTCCTCCTCACCGCGCTGACCTGCGCCGGCCTGCTCGCCGGTAGCGCCAGCGCGCAATTCACCACCAGCACCCAACAGCCCGGCAAGGCTCCCAGCGTCCGCACCCCGGGCGTGAAGATGACCTCGCCGGGGACGACCAACCCCGGCGGCAGCATGTCCCTGCTCGGCCCGGGCGGCAGCGACGACTGCGCCACGGCCCAGGCGGTCGGCGGCGACGCGACCGTGCCGTTCGACCTCACGACGGCCACGACGGGCGCGCAGGGCCAGAACGAGTTCCTGTGCTACTTCTTCGGCCAGCTCGGCGTGACCACCGACGTCTGGTTCGCCTGGACGCCCACCTCGAGCGGCACCGCGATCGTCACCACCTGCGGCCTGACCACGGTCGACACCAAGATCGCCGCCTACAACGGCGCGGCCTGCCCGGTGGACGGCACCGCGATCGCCTGCAACGACGACGCCTGCGGCCTGCAGAGCTCGATCCAGTTCGCGGCCACCTCCGGCAACACCTACATGATCCAGGTCGGCACCTTCCCGGGTGCCACGGCCGGCACCGGTAGCGTGTCCATGACCGTCGGTTCCGCGGCGAGCAACGACGAGTGCGCCACGCCGACCGTCATCGCGGGCGAGGGATTCTTCGCCTACGACAACACGCTGGCCACCACCAGCGCCCAGGGTCAGGTCGAGGGCCTGTGCTACGAGTTCGGCTCGACCGACATGCAGCGCGACGTGTGGTTCACCTGGACCCCGTCGGCCACCGGCACCGCGATCATGCGCACCTGCGGCACGACGGTCGACACCAAGATCGCCGCCTACCCCGGCGCCGGTTGCCCGGCCAACGGCACCGCCCTGGCGTGCAACGACGACGCCTGCGGCTTCCAGTCCTCGATCAACTTCCCGGTCACGGCCGGCAACACCTACACCCTCCAGGTGGGCGTGTTCCCGGGCGCCGGCGGCGGCAACAGCAACTTCGAGCTGCTCGTCACCAACCCGCCGACCAACGACGGCTGCGCCACCCCGACGGCCATCGCCGGCCAGGGCACCTTCGCCTTCGACAGCACCGTCGCCACGACGGGCGCCGAGGGCCAGGCCGAGGGTCTGTGCTACTTCTTCGGCAGCACCACGATCGACAACGACCTGTGGTACTCCTGGACCGCCGACGCCACGGGTCTGGCCCTGCTCAGCACCTGCGGCCTGACCACGGTCGACACCAAGGCCGCCGTCTACGCCGGCACCGGCTGCCCGACCTCGGGTAGCTCGATCGCCTGCAACGACGACGCCTGCGGCTTCCAGACCTCGGTGGCTTGGGACGTGACGAGCGGCTCGACCTACACGGTCCAGCTCGGCACCTTCCCCGGCGCCACCGGCGGCTCGGGCGGGTTCGACATCACGATCATCACGCCCCCCGACTGCTACACGCTGGACCTGGGCACGAGCAACAACTCGGTCGGTCTGACGGCCGGCGGCGACATGGTCATGATGCACGGGTTCACCGCCGGCGGCGGCTCGGACGTCATCACCCAGATCGAGGCCGCCTACGGCACGCCGGCCTTCCCCGGCGGTTACTCGGGCGGCAACATCGTGGTCGCCATCTGGGACGACCCGACCAACGACTTCGATCCCTCCGACGCGGTCCTGCTCTACACGCAGCCCGCGATCGCGTCTGGGTTGAGCATCGACTCGGACGTGTTCCAGGTCTTCGCCATCCCGAGCGTGCCCGTCAGCGGTGTGTTCTTCATCGGCGTGATGTTCGACAACCACTTCTCGGGCGAGTTCCCCGGCGGTCTCGACCAGACCCTCCCGGGCGGCCAGGCCGTCTGGGTCTACGGTGACACGACCGGCAACGCCGACCTCACCAACACCCTCAACAACGACGTGCCGCCGCTCCTCATGGACAGCATCGGCCTGCCGGGCCGCTGGATGCTCCGCGCGGTCGGCCCGAACTGCAACACGGGCTCCGGCGTCGGCACCGCGTTCTGCAACGGCGACGGCAGCGGCACGCTCTGCCCCTGCGGCAACCAGAACGACGGATCCAACGGCGTCTCCGGTTGCGCCAACAGCGCGGGTGCCGGCGGCGGCAAGCTCGTCGCCAGCGGCTCGCCGTCGATCTCCGCGGCCGACCTCGTCCTCGCGGGCTCGACCCTGCAGACCGGCCAGGCCGGCCTCTACCTGCAGGGCAACAACGCCACCGGCGGCGGCAACGGCGTCGTCTTCGGTGACGGCCTGCGCTGCGCGGGCGGTGGCGTGGTCCGCCTGCAGGTCCGCAACTCGGGCATGACGGGCTCCTCGTTCACCACCGTGAACATCGGCGCCATCGGCGGCGTCAGCGCCGGCCAGACGAAGCGCTACCAGCTCTGGTTCCGCGACACCGCGGGCCCCTGCGGCAGCGGCTTCAACTTCACCAACGGCCTCGAGATCACCTGGGCCCCGTGATGCATGGGTCACCGGCGTCCGCTGCGGCGGGCGTCGGTGCCTGAACACGCCGGCCGCGGAGTCCAAGCGACTCCGCGGCCGGCTCCCTTTTGGGGTCCCCCCTTCGATGCGCGGGGCCCGCGGGCGGGTCGTCGGCGCCTGGTCCCGGCGGGGGGGATCTGCCACACTCCCGGGGCGATGGGAACCGCCCCGCCCGAGGTCGCGCGCGGGCTCCGCGCCGGCGGTTCGACGCTCGAACACGGGCGCGGATGCCCCGGGGCTCGGGGCGGAGTACGGGGAGGGGCCGGTTGAACGCGGGCGGCGAGCGATCGGGGCTGCGCGCGCACGCGGCGCGGGCGCTGCTGGTCGGTTCCCTGCTCGCCCTGGGGGCCCTGCCGGCCTTCCTGGCCCTCGCCGAGGCCCGCCTCGACCCGCGCGACGCCTGGGCCGCGCTGCGCGATCCGCTGCTCTACGAGCGCCTGGCTCGAACCCTGGGCATCGGCGCGGCGGTGCTCGGGGTCTCGATCGTCCTGGGGCTGCTCCAGGGCTGGTTGCTCGTGCGCAGCGACCTCTTCGGGCGCAGGGTGTGGAGCGCGCTGCTGCCCCTGCCGCTCTTCCTGCCGCCCCTCGTCCACGTCCTGGCCTGGTTCCACGTGCTGGACCTCAGCGGCACGCCGGCCCTGGTCCTGGTCTACGTGCTGAGCCTCGGCCCGCTGTGCACCCTGATGGCGCTGCGCGCCTTCGAGCAGGTCAGCCGCGACCAGGCCGAGACCCATCTCCTGCTCGGGGGACGGCGGGCCCTGGTCGCCGCAGAGGTGCGCGGGGCCTTGCCCGCGGTGCTCGTCGGAGCGGCCCTGGTGCTGGCGCTCCTGCTCTCCGACTTCGCGGTGGCGGACTTCTTGACCAGCGTGGGGCCCAAGACCGTGGTCTACGCCGACTCCCTCTACGCCCACCACGTCGGCGGGCGTCGGTCCGCGGCCGCGGCGGCGGCCGTGCCGGGCCTGGTCGTCGCGGGCGCCGCCCTGGCCCTCGCCCTGTGGGCCCGCAGGCGCCTGGGTTGGTCGGTGGGCATGCGCTTCGTCGCCGCCGAGCCCGTGCCCCTGGGCCGTTGGCGCTGGCCGCTGACGGCGCTCACCGCGGCCGCGGTGGGGAGCGGCGCGATCCTGCCCTTCGCCGCGCTGGCCCTCCAGGCGGGATCCTTCGGCGTGCTGCGCCGCGCGCTCGACTCGGCCGGCGAGCGCATCGGCTTCAGCGTCCTGCTGGCCGCGGGCGCGGCCACGGCCATGGTGCTGCTGGCGGCGCCCCTGGCCCTGCTCGCCCGTCGGATGCGCCGACCCGGGTCGCTCGACCTGCTGATCTTCCTGCCGCTCGCGGTGCCAGCGCTCTCCTTCGGCATCGGCCTGGTGCGGCAGTGGAACCACGGCCCGAGCGAGTGGATCTACCAGGGTACGGCCGTCCTGCTGCTGGCGGTGGTCGGGCGTTACCTGGCGATCGCCTACCTGCCGGTGTGCGGCGCGCTCGAGCGCATCGACGGCCGCCTGGAGGACGCGGCGCGCCTGGGGGGAGCACGGAGGCCAGAGAGCGACCGCGCGGTGTTGTTGCCCCTGGCGAGCCGGGCCCTGCTCGCCGCCTGGTGCCTGTCGTTCGCCTTCACCCTGCGCGAGCTCGACGCGCTCATCATGCTGCGCGCCGCGCAACGCTCGCTCACCTTCCACCTCTACTCGAACGTGGTCTTCGCGCGTCAGGAGGACGTGGCCGCCCTGGCGCTCGTGCTCGCGGCGGTGACGGCGGCGCCCCTGGTGCTCTTTCTGGCCCTCACGCGCAGGAGCCTGCGCCTCTCGTGATGCCCGACGCCCCCACGAACCCCGAGTCGACGGCCCCCAGCTTGATCGTGGAGGGTCTGGGCGTGCGCCTGGGCGGGAGGGTGGTGCTGGAGGCCGTCGACCTCGCGCTCGAGCCCGGGGAACACGTGGCCGTGCTCGGTCGCAGCGGCACGGGCAAGAGCACGTTGCTGCGCGCCGTCGCCGGGCTCCTCTCGCCGAGCGCGGGCCGCGTGGCCTTCGGCGAGCAGACCTGGAGCGCGCAGGGGCACCTGCTCGTCCCGCCCGAGGCGCGGCGCATCGGCATGCTGGCCCAACACCCCGCGCTCTGGCCGCACCTCTCCGTGGAGCGTCACCTCGTGCAGGTCCTCGTCTGGCGCGGGGTCGCGAGGGCGGAGCGCCGTGAACGCGCGCGGGCGCTGCTCGACGAGCTCGGCATCCTCGACCTCGCCGGCCGGCGGCCGGCGCAGATCTCCGGCGGCCAGGCCCAGCGCGTGGCCCTGGCCCGCGCGTTGGTGGGGGGCTCGCGGCTGTTGCTGCTCGACGAGCCGCTGACGCACCTCGATCCGCGCGGTCGGCGCGAGTTGGGCGAGCTCATCGTGCGCCAGGCCCGCGCCGCCGGCGCGGCCGTGCTGCACGTCACGCACGAGCCGCGGGAAGCGGAGCGGTTCTCCGACCGAATCGCGCTGCTCGAGGGCGGGCGCCTGGGCGCCGTCGGCACGCCCGACGAGCTCGCCGAGCGGGTGCGCGCCGCCATCGAGTGAGCCCCGCGCGGGGTCAGAGCCCGAGGTGGCGCTCGAACAGGCGCAACACGCGGCGGTACTGGTCGAGCCAGCTCGAGGGTTCGACGAAGCCGTGGTTCTCGGCCGGGTAGAGCGCCAGCTCCCAGCCGTCCTTGCCGAGCTCGATCAGGCGCTGCACGAGGCGCACCGAGTCCTTGGCCAGCACGTTGTCGTCGACCAGGCCGTGGCAGATGAGGAGCGGCGCGGCGAGCCCCGCGGCGTGCTCGATCGGCGAGCTCCGCGCGTAGGCCTCTCCCTGCTCCTCGGGCACGCCGAGCAGGTTCACGGTGTAGCCGTGGTTGTAGTGCGCCCAGTCGGTGACCGGGCGCAGCGCGGCTCCGCAGGCGAAGAGCGCCGGGCGCGTGAAGAGCGCCTGGAGCACGAGGAAGCCACCGTAGCTGCCGCCGTACACGCCGACGCGCGCGGGATCGACGCCGTGCTCGCGCACGAGCCAGGCGACGCCGTCCTCGAGGTCGTCGAGCTCGGGCCGGCCGACCTCGAGGCGGATCGCGGTGCGCCAATCGCGGCCGTAGCCCGCGGAGGCACGGTAGTCGAGGTCGAGCACGAGCGCGCCGCGACGCGCGAGCAGGGTGTGGAAGAGCGTCTCGCGCAGATACCGCGGCCAGCCCGCGTGGGCGCTCTGCAGGTACCCGGCGCCGTGCACGAAGAGCACCGCGGCGCGTTTCCCCGCGGGGGGCAGGGAGTCCGGCGGCGGCACGAAGAGCCGAGCCTGGGCCGGGCGGCCGTGGCGCGTGGGCACGGCCACGCGCTCGGGCAGCACCCAGGGCAGGGCCTCGAACTCTGCGCTCACCGAGCGCGAGAGGCGCCGCGCGCTGCTCCCCGGCTCGATGCCCTGCACGAACAGGTCGGGCGGCTCGAGCGCGCGCGAGGCCAAGAGCAGCAGGCGTTCCCCGTCCGGCGCGAGCGCGAAGGTGAGCTGCCCGCCGTGCTCGCTGACGCGTTCGGGCGCACCGCCGCGCGGCGCGACGCGCCAGACCTCCTGCACGCCGGGATCGTCGAGGTTCGAGCGGTAGAACAGCCAGCGGCCCGCGGGATCGACCTCGACCCGGTCGACCTCGCCCTCGCCCGCG
>CAYMYN010000016.1:18475-26478 GCA_964394665.1 uncultured Planctomycetaceae bacterium | reverse complement strand
ACGGCGGGGGTGTGGAAGTAGGTCGCCCCCTCGGTCAGGGCCCGCGGCGCGCCGGTCCCGACCTCCCACAGGTGGAGCTGCGACCAGCCGCTCTCCTCGGAGAGGAACCACAGGCCCGAGCCGTCGGGCAACCAGCCCAGCTCCGAGAAACGGCCGTTGATCCAGGCGTCGTCGACCAGGTGGTGCACGACCCGCAGCTCGCGGCCGCGCCCCTCGAGCGCGAGGATCCAGCGCTGGTGGTTGTCGAGGGAACGCGCCGAGAGCGCCAGGCGCGCGCCGTCCGGGGACCACACGAGGCGCGAGAAAGCGAGCTCGGGGGCCGCCGGCCGCTCGGGGTCGGTCGCGGGTCGATCGTCCGCGGCGCTCTTCGTCGCCGCCGGGCTCGCGAGCCCCGGGAGGCTCGAGAGGTCGACCTCGATGCGCGTGCGTCCTGCGAGGTCGAGCACGATCAGGGTCTCGGGGTTCCGCGCGTCGCGGCCGACGTTGGCGCGCGCGTCGCGCGCCTCGTTCAGCCCCGAATCGCTGATCCACTCCACCAGCGCGTCGCGCTTGCCGCTCTCCTCACGCCCGCGGCCCAGGCGCACGGCCAGGGCGGCGCCGTCGGGCGCGAGGCGTTGCTCGAGCACGCGCCGGTCCTTGCCCAGGTACCAGGGCCGCGGCGCGCGGGAGGGGTCGGCGGCCTCCAGGCGTCGCTCGCTCTCGCGCCGCGCCTCGCGCCGCGCGCGTCGCTCGCGCACGACGTCGAACAGCCGCTCTTGCTGGAGCTCGAGGAAGTTGCGCTCGCGCTCCTTCTTCTCGCGCTCGAGGTCGGGGTCGTCCGCCGTGAGCAGGGCCGCGAGCTCCTCCTCGAGCCCGTCCGCCAGGTGCCGCGCGAACCACGCGCCCTCGCGCTGGAACGCGACGCGCTCGCCGTCCACCAGCCACGAGGGGTCGGACTCGCGCGCGCGGGTGCGCGTGAGCTGGCGTTCGCTCCCCGTCTCGGGCTCGCGCAGGAACACGTCCCCCGAGCGCGTGAACAACCACCGGCGCCGCGCGCGGTCCCACTCGCCGCCGCCCGTGCCGGCCGCGCTGCGTTGCGCGTCGCCCAGCACCTCCTCGGTGCCTTCGGCGAGGTCGATGCGCACCAGCTCGCGTTCGCCGCGCCGACCCTCCTGGTCGCGCCAGAAGTAGATCGCGTCGCCGTCCGGCGACCACCAGGGGTCCTGGGGCGAGCGCGCGATCCACTCCGGATCGGCCATCAGGCGCACGAGCTCGAAGGGCGCGTCGCCCTCGGGCGCGCGCGGCGCCCGGTCTTGGGCTGGCGAGGCCGCGACGCAGGCCAGGGCCAGTACAGAGAGCGCGGCGCCGCGCAGGGCGCGCGCCGCCAGCGGGGAACGGGGACGCTTCATCGCGGGCGCGATTCTAGGGCCCGGCGCCCGGCGGGCCGCGCCCTCAGGGCAGGGAGACGGACTCACCTTCGAGGCGCGCCTCGCCGCGGGCGGCCAGGGACTCGATCGCGCCCCGCAGACGCGCCTCGACGTTCTTGCCCAGGCGCCGGCCGAACAGGCGCGCGGTCTCGCGCGCCAGGTCGGAGATCGCCAGGCGCACGTTGGCCGACAGGACCCACCGGGCGGCGTTGGCGAGCTCCTCCAGGGCCACCTCCTCCCAGGAGCGCGGGTCCGGGGTGCCCTCGGCGGGCACGCGGAAGTCGCGCCAGGTATCCGGATCGAGCGCCGCCGGCCAGAGGAAGCCGCTCCGCAGGCGGGGCCGCGTGTCGTCGGGCAGGAGGCTCAGGGTCGCGAGGATCTGCTCGGCGATCTGTTGGCTGGTGCGCGCGACCTGGAACCGTTCGGCCACCAGGCGCGCGGCGCGCTGGGCCTCGATCGGGCCCTCGTGCTCGACGACCTCGAGCAGCGCGCGCGCCACCCGCGGCCCCCCGTTCCCCGCGCGCAGGGACTCGAGCGTGCCCAGGGGCCGGCCGCCGGCGTAGGGGCGGAAGGGGGTGTGGGGAGCTCCGGGAGCCGCGGCGTCGTAGCGCTCCTCCACGCCGGGAGTCTCCGCCACGACGGCGGATCCACCGTTCGTCCCAGGGTCTTCGCCGCCTGCTCCGCTCCGCGCGGGTTCCTCCGCGGCGTCGGGCTCGCCGTCGGTGGGGGCTCCGGCCTCGGGGAGCGCGGCGGCGAGGGCGGCCCGCCGCGCACGATCGGCCGCCAGCGCGCCCTCGAGGGCGGCTTCGATGCGCGCGCGCTCGCGGTCGGCATCCAGCCACCAGTCCGTGCTCCACACGCGCTCGAGGCGCCATCCCAGGCCCTCGAGCACCGCGGCCCGCAGGCGGTCGCGGTCGCGGGCGGTGGCCGCCGAGTGGTAGGTGGCGCCGTCGCACTCGATGCCCATCAAGTACCGGCCGTCGAAGTCGGGGTGGCGCACGCCCAGGTCGATGCGATAGCCCGAACAACCAACTTGGGAGTCGACGCGCCAGCCACCTTCGACGAGGTGCGCGGCGACCTCGCGCTCGAAGGGTGACTCGTGCTCGCCCGAGCCGGAGAGGCGCACCGCCTCGGCGATCGCCCGCGGTCCGCGCTCGGCGTAGTCGAGGAAGGTCTTGAGGTGCCGCACGCCGACCGCCTGGGTGCGCGAGAGGTCGAGCTGCTCCGAGCGCAGGGAGGCGAAGACCTCCAGGCGCCGGCGCGCGCGGGTGATGGCGACGTTGAGGCGCCGCTCGCCGCCCTTGCGGTTGAGGGGACCGAAGTGCATCGCGACCCGGCCGGCGAGGTCGGGGCCGTATCCCACCCCCAGGAGGATCACGTCGCGCTCGTCCCCCTGCACGTTCTCGAGGTTCTTGACGAACACCGGCTCGGTGAGGCCCGCGTCGAAGTGGCGCTCGAGTCGGGGCAGGGCGGCGCGCCGTTCGTCGAGCAGGGTCTCGACGAGGCGCTGCTGCGCCAAGCTGAAGGTCACGATGCCCAGGGTCGGCGCCGCCTCCGAGGCGAGCAGCTCCACGGCCCGGGCGACCAGGGCCTCGGCCTCGCCGCGGTTCGTGGCGCTCTTGCCGCGATCGTAGGTCGCGCCCGGGACGGGTCGGAAGGCCACCCCGAGCTCCGCGCTCTCCTGCTCGGGCGAGCTGAACGTCAGGAGCGAGTTCCCGTAGTAGTGGGCGTTCGAGAAGGTGATCAGGGACTCGTGCCGGCTGCGGTAGTGCCAGGCCAGGGAGCGGACGGGCAAGCTGGCCGCGCTGCACTCGTCGAGCAGGCTCTCGAGCTCCTCGAAGTCCTCCTCGTCGACCTCGTCCTCGCCCTCCAGGCGCGCGAAGAAGTTGGTCGGCGGGAGCTGCTTGGAGTCGCCCACCACGACCGTGCTGCGCCCGCGCGCGATGGCGCCCACCGCGTCCCAGACCGGGATCTGCGAGGCCTCGTCGAAGACCACCAGGTCGAAGCGTTGATCCCCGGCACCCAGGAACTGGGCCGTGCTGAGGGGGCTCATCAACACGCAGGGCTTGAGGCGCGGGAGCAGCTCGGGGAGCTCGGCGAACAGCCGCCGCACGGGCAGGTGACGGCGGGTCTTCTTGAGCTCGCGCAGCAGGAGGCCCATCTCCGAGGCGGGCGCCACGGCCGTGCCGCGCGCGGGGATGCGGGCCGCCAGGCGGGCGGCGACGAGTTGGCGCGAGAGCTCGATCCAACGTCGGTCGAGCTCGCGGAACCGTTCGATGCGCCGACGTTGCTCGCCGCCGTGGAAGGTGCGCAGGGCCTCCGAAGCGTCGCAGGTGCGCCGCAGCCACTGCTCGAGGAACGCTCGCTCGAAGGCCGCCGGGGCCTCGGCGGGGAAGAGCGTCCCGGCCTCGATCGGCGCGAGCACGGCGGCGGCCCGCGTGCGTTCGAGTTGGGCCCGCGCGGCGCGCCAGCGGCACCAGTCGCGCAGGCTGGCCCCCGAGCCCGCCAGGGCCGCGGTCAACTCGCGCGTGCGCGCCAGCAGCGGGGCCCCGTGGCCGAAGACGCTCGACGGGTCGAGCTCGAGCAGGCGCTCCAACTCGCTCCAGGCTTCCTCGAAGCGCGCGCGGGCGGCGATCAGGGCCGTCAGGATGCGGGCCAGGGGGGCGCCGGCCGCCAACCCGTCGCGCTCCTCGCGCGCCAGGGCCGACACCCGCCGGCGCAGGCGCGCGGAGCGCTCGGCATCGGCGCCCGCGAGGGCGGGCAGCAGCTCGCGCACGCGCGCGGTCCAACGCAACACGGCTTCGAGGGCCTCCACATCACCCCGGCCCCCGCGCCAGGTCGGCTCGAGGTGGCGTGCGGCCTCGGAGCCCGGGTCGGCGAGCTCGGCCCCCTCGGCGCGCAGCGCGGCGATGGCCTCCAGGTCGGCGCGCAGGGCCAGGGGATCGCGCGGCGCGCCCGCGACGAGCAGCGGCGCCAACTCGGCCCGCAGCCGCCGCTTGCGCAGCCACGAGAGGGGCCAGGGCGAGGCCGCGGCGCGCGCGAGGTTCGCGAGCAGCTCGGCCGGGTCGAGCTCGAGCGCCGCGGGCCGCCAGGTCTCGAGCAGCCGTGCGCGGATCGAGGCCGCCTCCCGGGCGCGTTCGAGGGCCGCGACGAGGCGCGGCTGCAACTCGCGCCAACCGGGCTCGCTCAGCAGCGATTCGCTCGGCGCCGGGTACGGAGCGGCGAGCAGCAGCTCGGCCAGGCCCGCCAGGTCCTCGAGCTCGCGCCGCGCGAGGTCCACCTCGGCGCCCGGGGCGAAGAACCCGAGCGACTCCCCCGCGGCGCTCAGCGCTTCGCTCAAGCCCTCGGGTCCAGCGAGCGTCGCCGCAAGTCGCGGCGCCGACCTCGCGAGCGCTTCGGGCAACTCGAGACGCCAGTCCGACCGACCCACGGCGCGCAGGGGGTGGGTGCGCGGATCGCCCGCGTCCCGGGCCGCGGCGGCCAGGTCCCGCAGGCGTTCGAGCTCGGCCTGGAGCTCCTCGGCGCGCGTGCCTTCGAGGCTCCCCAGCTCGAGGGCCAGGGACGGCGCCCCGGCGAGCTCCATCAGGCGCCCACAGACCTCGAACACCGTGCGGCCCAGGGGCCGGAGAAGGTGCAGCTCGTCCACGAGACCGTCGAGCTGGGCCCGCAGGGTCTCGAGCTCGCGGGCCTGCCGCTCCCAGTCCTTGGGCTCCCGCCCCCCGGCCGCCTCCAGCGCCCGGCCGAGCTGCAGGGCGACCTCGCGCTTGCTGGCCTTGTTCGAGTGCAGCTCGAGGCAGAACGGGCCCAGCCCGACCTGCTCCAGGCGCCGCTGCACGACTGACAGCGCGGCCTGCTTCTCGCTCACGAAGAGCACGCTCTTGCCGCTCGCCAAACACTGCGCGACCAGGTTGGTGATCGTCTGGGACTTGCCCGTACCCGGCGGCCCTTCGAGCACGAAGCTCTTGCCGCGCTCGGCGGCCACCACGGCCGCGATCTGCGAGGAGTCGGCGTCGAGGGGCAGGAGCAGATCCTGGACCGGCACCTCGCGGTCGAGGCGGCGCGGCTCGGTGAAGGCCACGCCGTCGTCGAAGGGGTCCTCGGGACGCTCGACCAGGTGACGCACGACCGGGTGCTCCCGCAATCGGTCCCCGTGGTGCTCGAGGTCGCGCCACATCAGGAACTTGGTGAACGAGAACAGGCCCAGGGCGGCCGACTCGTTCACCCGCCAGCGATCGATGTCGCGCACCGCGCGCCGCCAGCGGTCGAGGATCGCGCGCACGTCGAGGCCGGCCTCGTCCTCGAGCAGCTCGTCGAGGCCATCGGCGGAAAGGGCGAAGTCGGCCCGCAACTTCTCGAGCAGGGTGACGTTGATCCAGGGGTCCTCGTCGGCCAGGGACAGGCGGAAGGCCTGGCGCACCGAGCCGCGCTCGAGGGTCATGGGCAGGAGCAGGATCGGAGCCGAGAACTCGCGCGTGCTGCTCGAGCTCTCGGTCCAGGTCAAGAATCCGAGCGCCAGGTAGAGGGTGTTGGCGCCGGTCTCCTCGAGCGAGAGCCGCGCGGCGCGGTAGAGCTCGAGCAGGCGCAGCTCGAGCTCGCGTTCGTTGAGCTCGCTGTGCAGCGCGCCGGCTTCGAGCTCCTCGCGCAGGAACGCCTGGTCGGCGTCCTCGCCGGTGCGCTCGGAGTAGAGGCGAGGGTCCCGTCCCGGGGCGAGGGGCTCGGTGCGCGGGCGCAGCTCGAAGCGGCGCTCGCCCGCGAGCAGATCCTCCAAGCGCGCCAGGTCGGGGCAGGCGAGGGGGATCGTGCGCCGCGTGGGGCGGAAGTTGAGGAATCGGTTGCGCAGCGAGAGGTCGAGCAGGCGGCGCTTCCAACTCGCGATGCGCCCACCCGGGAGCGTGGGCGTGGGCTCCACTCGGATGTCCGCCGTGGGCGCGGCCGGAGCCGCTGCCAGGATCGGTGCGGCGAGGACTTCGACGCCGGGCAGGAGCTCGAGGGCGTCGCCCTCGGGCTGGGCGGGTCGCGGGCTCTCGCCCGCGCCCTGGGCCAGGGGCCGGATCCGTCGCCGGCGGGCCGCGCGCACGCAGATCGCGGACTCGAAGCGCGCGCCGTCGGCCAGGGCGCGCGCGGCGACGGCGCGGGCGGCCTCGAAGTCCGCCGGCGGACGCGCGGTGAGCAGCGTCGTCTCGAGCACCAGGATCTCGCCCAGCTCGACCCGTTTGTGAATGCGCAGGGCGTCCTCGACCAGCGGCTCGGGGAAGGACTCGTCGCGCTCCCAGACGCCCACGAAGGCATGGCCCTGGGTGAACACGAGGAGCGGATTCAGGCCGCACTGCTCGAACGCCGCCGCCAGGAAGAGCGTCAGGTCGAGGCAGGTGCCCAGGCGGTGCTCGACGATCCGGCCGGGGAATCGCACCTTCTGGCCGTGTTGCTCGAAGCTCGCCGGGGGTTGGATGTAGCCCAGCTCGAGCTCGCAGGTCGCGCGCCACAGGGCGGCGGCGATGGCCCGCGTGCGGCCCGCGCGCTGGTAGCCGCACAACGCGCCGTCGTCCCCGCTCGCGACGAGGTGCAGGGACGCGCGGCGCAGGAGCGCGCCGAGAGCCGGGTCGTTGGGCGACACGAAGGCCGCCGCGAGCTCGGGGGGCGAGCTGAGACCTCCCCACTCGTTCCAGGCCAGGACCGCCAAGGGCCGCTCGAGGCGCGCCCGCTCGCGCCCGCCCTGCGCGACCCGCACGACGAGCGTCGTGGCCTCGCGCTCCTCCTGGCGGCGCAGGCGCGCGGGATCGAGCTCGATCCGTGGCACCTCCCAGTTCCAGATCGCGCCCGGCTCGAGCCGCGCGATGCGCAGGGTGAGTGGAGCGGCCAGGCTCGAGCCCAGCTCGAGGATCGCCTCGAGCTCCTCCAGGGCCGAGTGCCCCCGGTTCTCGATGCGCACCAGGCGCACCAGCGGCACGTCGTTCTGCTGCTGGGCGTAGTGGGCGTGGGGATCGGCGTCGACGCTCAGGCAGAGCCGCACGTCGTCCTCGGTGACGGGCGCCCCCCCGCGAGGTTCCTCCGCTTCCATGGGACGGGAGGATACGGGCCCGCTCCCGGGGGGCGGTAGGATGGCGTCCCGAGCGCGTCCCCACGCGCCGAGGACGACACGATGCTGGAACGCACGACGACGCGCAGGGCGCTGCTCCCGATCCTGGCTGGCGCCCTTTTCCTGCTCCCGATCCTGGCATTCACCTCGGCCCCCACTCCAGTCGAGGTCCAGGAGCGCGCCGCGCGACCCGGTCCCATCGTGGCGGTGGGAGGTGGCGGGACGACCGACGCGATCCTGGCGCGCGCGCTCGAGTTGGCCGGGGGCGCGGCGGCGCGGGTGATCGTGTTGCCCCAGGCCAGCGAACGCGCGGAGGCGGGGGAGGAGTCGGCGGCGATGTGGCGCGCGGCGGGCGCAGGGCGGGTCGAGGTGCTCGAGCTCGCCGACCCGGCCGCGGCGCGCCGCGCGATCGGTGCGGCGGACCTCGTCTGGATGGGCGGCGGCTCGCAGAACCGTCTGCTCGCGGCCCTCGAGGAAGCTGGGCTCGTCGACGCGCTGCACGCGCGGCACGCGGCCGGCGC
>CAYMYN010000016.1:0-18465 GCA_964394665.1 uncultured Planctomycetaceae bacterium | reverse complement strand
CACGAGCGCGGGCGCGGCGATCCTCTCCGAGCGCATGTTGACCGGCGAAGCCGACCTGCGGCGCATCGCGGTCGGCGCGACCGAGCTGGTCGCGGGCCTGGGCGTCTGGAAGGGCGCGATCGTCGACCAACACGTGCTGGCGCGCCAGCGCCTCAACCGCACGATCTCGGCCGTGCTGGACCGACCGGAGCTGGTCGGCGTGGCGGTCGACGAACGCACCGCGGCGATCCTGGTCGGGACGCGGGTGGAGGTCGTGGGTGAGCGCAACGTGGTCGTGATCGACGCGCGCACGGCCAGCGTGCCCGCCGGGGAAGAGGGCGAGCCGTCGGCGGGCACGGGTCTCGTGCTGCACGTCCTGCGCTCGGGCATGACGCTCGACCTGGCGCGGGAGGAACGCTGATCCGCGTCGGTTTCCTGATCGATCGCTGGCAACCCTCGCGCGGCGGTGCCGAGCGCGCCATGGCGGCGCTGGCCCAGCGGCTCGAGGCCAGCGGGCACACGGTGCTCGCCTTCGCGGCCCAGGGCCCGCGCCCCGGCGAGAGCGCGCCGGGACGATTCGTGCCGGTGCCCGCGCGCGGGCTGCGGCGTGCGGCGCGCGAGGCACGCCTCGCCGCGGACCTCGTGGCGGCGGCGCGCGCCGCGCGCTGCGACGTCACGATCGGCGTGCGGCACCTGGCCGAGGTCGATCTGTACTGGCCCCACGGCGGCCTGCACCGCGAGACGCTGGCGTTGCTCGGCAAGCGGGCCCGCGGCCGGCACCGCGTGTTCCTCGAGCTCGAGGACGCGGCCCTCTCGGGCGGGGCGCGCCGCATCCTGTGCGTGTCGGAGCTCGTGCGCGCGGAGCTCGTGCGCCATCACCCGCGGGCCGCGCCGCGCTGCGTGCTGGTGCCCAACGGCGTGGACCTCGAGCGCTTCCACCCCGCGCGGCGCGACGGCGCGCGGCGCGAGCTCGAGGCCCGCGGCCTGGCGCGCGCGGGCGAGCCGCTGGTGCTGTTCCTGGGACGCAACGCGCGGCTCAAGGGCCTGGACGTGTTGTTCGCCGCGCTCGGGTGTCTGGCCGAGCGGCCCTGGCGCCTGCTCGTCGCCGGCCCGCGCGACGCCGGGCGTTGGCGACGCCTGGCGCGACGCGCGGGCCCCATGGACGGACGGGTGGCGGTGCTGGACGAGATCGACCCGGCCCTGGCCTGCGCCGGCGCGGACGTGTTGGCGCTCCCCACGCGGCGCGATCCCTGCCCGCTGGTCGTGCTCGAGGCCCTGGCGACGGGCACGCCGGTCGTCGCCAGCGAGCGCGCCGGCTCGGCCGATGCGATCGTCGATCCCGGGGCGGGAGCCGTGTTGCCCGCGGAGGCGACGCCGCGCGCGTGGGCGGCCGCCTTGTCGCCCTTTTTGGCCCTACCCCGACCCGCGTCGGTGACCGCGGCCGCCCGCGCCGCGGTCGCGGCCCGCGGGCAGGAGGCCTGGCTGGCGGCCCTGGAAGCGGAAGTCCTTGCGGCCGTCGCGGGGAGCGGGCTACCGTCGCCAGGATGAACCGTGCGTCGTGGCTCGCCTCGCTCCTCCTGTGCTTCATCTCCAGCGGGTGCCTCGTTTCGCGGGCGACCTTCAACGATCCGCTCGAGCGCGCGGCCCTGACGCAGCTCGAGGTCGGCGTCAGCACGGCTCAGGACGCCGTCGAGGTGCTCGGCGCACCGACCGAGGTCGTGCAACTCGGCCTGCGCTCGGCCTACCGCTACGACCACACGGTCACCAAGCGCACGGGCCTGGTGCTGATCGTCGTCGGGCTGCTCGAGACGCAGACCCGTTCGGATCGGGTCTGGCTCTTCTTCGACGAGCGCGGCGTGCTGAGCCACCATGGCTCGACCTTCGAGTCCGGCGCGGCCCGCTACGGCATGCCCTGGCAGAAACGCGGATGACGGCCAGGGCGGTGGAGGGGGTGCGGGGGGCGATCCGCCGCGGGCTGCTGGGGCTGGTGCTGGCCCTGTCGGCGAGCTCCTGCCTGCGCTTCACCTACAGCCGCCAGATGGTCGACTCCCCGGTCCCGACCGAGTCCCTGGCGCGGCTGGCTCCGGGCGATGGGCTCGGGCGCTGCCTCGAATTGCTGGGTGCGCCGCTGCTCGTGCTCGAGCTGGGCGACGGCGGCTCGGCCTTGGTCTACGGCTGGTCGCGGGAGTCCGGCTTCGGCCTGCGCGTCAGCGCGCCGATCAAGAACGGCGCTTCGGCCTCCTTCGACTACGACTCCCTCGAGCGGCGCGCCCAGGGGGTCCTGGTGAAGCTCGACGCCGGGCAACGGCTGGTCCTGATCCGACGCGGGTCGCTGAAGGACCTCCTGGCCGAGGCCGGGCGCAAACGTCCAGCCTTCGACGGGCGCTGGATCGACCGCCGGGCGGAGTGAGGGAGCGCGGGCGTTGTTCCGCGGGGCGCCGTCCCCCATGCTCTCCCCGATGCGGCACGCGACCACCTGCCCGCTCGACTGCCCCGATGCCTGCGGGATGCTGGTCGAGACCGATGCCGAGGGGGCGCTGGTCGGCCTGACGGGCAACCCGGCGCACGGCTATTCGCGCGGTGTGCTGTGCGCCAAGACCGCGGCCTACGCCGAGGTGCAGAACTCGCCCGATCGGCTGACGACTCCGCTCGTGCGCGACCCGCGCGGCAACCTCCTGCCCGCGAGCTGGGAGCGGGCCCTCGACCTCGTCGCCGAGCGCCTGGGCGAGATCCCGGGGGAGCGCATCCTCGGGCTCTCCTACGGCGGCAACATGGGGCTGCTCGCGCGCCGCTACCCGCTGCGCTTGATCCACGCCCTCGGCGCGCGCCTGCACGACGGGGGGATCTGTGACACGACGGGCGAAGCGGGCTATCGCTGCGTGCTCGGCGATTGCGTGGGTCCGGACCTCGATGGGGTCGACGCTTGCGACGCGGTGCTCCTGTGGGGCGTCGACGTCGCGCGCACCGTGCAACACCTGCAGCCGGCCCTGCAGCGGCTCGCCAAGCGCGGCGTGCCGGTGGTCGGGATCGACGTGTACCACACGGACACCCTGCGCGCCCTGGGGCGCTGGGGCGGGCGCGGACTCGTGCTGCGGCCGGGGACGGATGGCGCGCTGGCGTTGGCCCTGGCGCGCAGGGCCTTCGAAGCCGGGCTCGTCGATCGCGCGGCGCGCACGCAGGATTGCGTCGGCCTGGCGGAGTTCGAGGCCAGCCTCGCCGAGGCGCCGGACTTCGCCGCGGCGAGCGCGATCACGGGCTTGGAGCCCGCCGACCTCGAGGCGTTGCTCGCGCTGCTCGCGGGGGCCAAGCGGCCGCTGATCAAGACCGGCATCGGTTGGACGCGGCGCCGCAACGGCGGCGCGGCGATGCGCGCGGTTTGCTCGTTGGCCGCCGTGCTGGGGCAGGGCGAGGCGGTGCACTACGAGAGCGCGGACCACTTCGGCCTGGCGGAGCACGTGCTCGAGCGGCCGGACCTGCGGCCCGCCGGCGCGCCGCTCGTGCGCTCGCACCACGTGCAGCTCGGCCGCGAATTGGAGGCCGGGCAGTTCTCGGCGCTGCTCGTCTGGGGCCACAACCCCGCGGTGACCCTGCCCGACAGCCGCCGCGTGCGGCGCGGCCTGGCGCGCGAGGACGTCTTCGTGGTCGTGCACGAGCAATTCCTGACCGAGACCGCGCAGTACGCCGACGTCGTGTTGCCGGCGGCGACCTTCCTCGAGCAGGACGACGTCTACCGCAGCTTCGGGCACCGCTGGCTGCAGGTCGGGTACCGCATCCTCGCCCCGCCCGGCGAGGCGCGCGGCAACGTGGCGACCTTCGCCGCCATCG
Organism: uncultured Planctomycetaceae bacterium; assembly: GCA_964394665.1. Lineage (GTDB taxonomy): Bacteria > Planctomycetota > UBA1135 > UBA1135 > CAYMYN01. Next base: position 14,661 of record CAYMYN010000016.1, on the reverse strand, counting down.
CGCGTCGCTTGGGGCTCGCGCGCGAGGTCTGGGACGTGGAGGAGCGCCAGCTCGTGAACGAGCTCCTCTCCGCCTCCCGCGAGCGATTGGGCGCGGCGAGCCTCGATCGGCTGCTCGCCGGCGAACCCACGAAGCTCGCGCCGCGGGTCGGCGCGCCGCGCGGCACGCCCAGCGGCAAGATCGAGCTCGCGAGTTCGGCGGCCGAGCGCGCGGGCCTGCCGCGGGTCGCGCGCTGGACACCCGATGACGCGGGCGGCGACGGGGGCGCCTTCTGGCTCGTGACGGCGCCCTCGCGCGCGACCCACAACTCGACCTTCTCGCACTCGGGCCGCCACCTGGCCCGCGCCGGCCGGCCGCACCTCTACCTCAACCCCGCCGACGCGACCCGGCTCGGCATCCAGGCCGGCGACGCGGTGCGCGTCACGAGTCCCCGCGACCGCATCACCCTGCCCGCCCGCCCGACGGCCGACGTGCCGCCCGGCGTGGTGGTCGTCCACGGCCTGCCACGCTCCGCCGACACCCCCGAGGGCATCGGCGTCAACGCCCTGGCGAGCTCCGAACTCTCCGACATGGGCGCGGGCAACGTGCACTACAGCACCCGCGTCGATCTCGAACCGGCGCGCGCCAAGTCGCGGGGCTGACGCCGATCCCCAGCGCGGTCGCGAGCCGCGCGCGTCTCCGGTGCGGACTGGATGAGCATGCGAACGACCGACATCCCGTCGAACCTGCGCGGTGGGGCGTGCGCGCCTCCGATCCCCTGGTTCGTGGTGTTGCTCCTGGCGATCTGCTGCAGCGCCTTCGACTCCCCGGGGCCTGGCCAGAACGACGTGTTGCAGCCGGCTACGGTGACTTCGGACTCGGGGAGGTATGCGCTGCGCGTGCTGCCCGCGGATCGGAGGGGGAGCGGGGCCGCGAGTTACACGCTCTTCCTGGACGGTGAGCCATTGTGGTCGCGCGAGCTGCCCTACGCGTTTCGTCGGTGCGTGGTGCGCGACGATGGGGTCGCGGCGGGCTTCGCCTACGTGCTCCAGGATCCCGAGGGTCCGAAGGAACTGCGCGTCGCCGCCCTCTCGCCCGCCGGCGAGGTGCTGTGGGTCCATCCACCCGAGGACGGGCGGACGCTGGAGGGAGCGCGTGCCAGCGAGCCGACCTTCGGCGGCGTGCACCTGCACGGGGACGGCGCGACCCTGATGCTCCGTTCGACGCTCTGGGATCGGGACTTCGAGGAGTGGTGGGCCTTCGACCTGCTGACGGGCGCCGTGGATCGCAGCGTGACGCAGAGGCTCCCGGGACCGATGCCCGGACCTCGAATGGCGTCCGAAGCCGGGCGCGGGGTGCCGGGGACGCCCCTGGCCCTCGTGTACTGGATCGAGTTCGGATCCGGCCGCCCGGCAGACGGGGCGCGCTACATCTTGCACGCTGCCGACGGACGCTTGGTCTGGGAGCTGAATCTCCAGGATGACCTGGGCTCGGGACAGACCTTCGCGCATCTCAGGGCACAGGCGCAGGCGGTCCTGCTCGCCGTCGGCGAGCGATCCTTCGAGCTCGCGTTGCTGAAGGACGACTTGCGAGTGGCCTTCGAGGTCGAAGAGGGCGGAGAGTCAGGCTGGACCGTGCGCGAGACCGGTCGCCGGAAGCTGGGTGGATTCCTGCTTCCGAAGCCGGCGGTGGAGACTACTCCCTGGCGCGCCGTGGAGCTCGAGTTCCTCGGCGAAGTCGTCTTCGAGGCCGACGGTGAGTCGCCCGCGCCGGACGAGCTTCCCGGACACCTGGTTGACTTCGATGTCGACGCCTCGGGGAGGATTGGTGCTGTGTATGTTCCATCCAGCGGCGATGGAGTCGCGTTCGCGTTGCTCGATGGGGACGGGCGTGTGTTGCGTTCGTTCGAGCTCGACTCGGTGGAGGAAGTGGAGCGCGTGCGATGGGTCCAGGGCGCCACCTGGTTCCTGCACTCCGAGGATACACGCCCCTCGGCAGCGTGGCTGGACCACGAGCGAGCAGCGGTGATCCTGATCGAGGACTGCAATGGCGAGATCGTGGATGCGGAACTCCATCCCGACGGAGACCTCGTGGTCGCCAGCACCGGAGGGCTACATCGCTTCACTCCCCCAGCAGCCGCCGTGGGCGAAGCGGAGCGGGCTTGGAGCGACCTGCGATGCGATCGGCCGATCGCGCACCTCGCCATCCGCCCGGACGGGGCGCTGGTGATCGCCATGAATGGTCGGTCGCCCCGACTCGAACTCTACCGACCCGACGGAGTTCGTGAACGGGTAGTCGAGCTCCAGGGACGACTGGGCCAGTACGGACACGTGGACGAGCTCCTGGCTCCCGACGACGGGACGCTCTGGTTGCGGAGCTTCGCCCTCGAGAAGGAAAGGGGCCAGTCCGTGTGGCACCGGTTGGACGCGGAGCTGCGGCCGCTCGAACCGATCACACTGCGCCTCGGGAGCGGCACCGACCTAGGCGCCCTGCTCGAACGCGTCGGTCCCGATGGCAGCGGCTGGGGCCGCGATGCCTGGGGTCCCATTCGCTTCGACCTCGCGACCGGACTCGCCGAGTCCATCGGTCCGCTGCGAATCCAACCGCTGGACGGATCCTCCGAAGCCGTGACTGTGGACGCGCAAGGCCGCATCTACATCTGTGGCGAAGGCGGCGCGATCTTCGTATTCGACTCCGCAGGCGTCTTGCAGCGGGTCTGCAGGCCCGAGCGTGGTGACTCGCGCTGGGGACTCGACGTGGCGTGGATCTCCGTGCGCGGCGACGGCCACGTCTTCGGCGGCGACAGGATGGACCTGCGCTTCGAGTTCGACGCGCACGGCCGCCGCGTGGGCGTTCACCGCGTCGAGCCGGGGGAAGACTTCTGGACCTTCTGGCCGGGGAGCCCAAGGGCCTGGGTTGCTCAGTGGCCAGGTACGATCGAATTGCGCGGTCCCGGCGGGGAACGCGAGGCCAGCGTGGATCGACTCCACGACGGCCGCTGGTTCAGCGGTGCTTGGCCCCTGTCGGTGGCCCGCGACGGCTCCGTCGCCTTCTCCCGCCTGGACGCCCTACACGTCTTCGAGGCGAGCGGCGCCCCGCGCGGCAGCCGCTCGCTCGCCTACGACGCCGAGGAGCCCGGCTACTGGCATCCCTCAGGCATCCTGCACGAAGGCGAGCGCACGATCCTCTCCAGCGACGGCCGCTTCATCGCCATCCACTGGGACGGTCCCGTCGCCGAGGTCTTCGAGCTCCCCGAACCCACGGAGGGCCCGCTCTTCCGCTCCCCCGACGGCTTGGAACTCTGGCTCTTCGCCCTTCCTGAGCCCCGCATGCTGCGCTTCGCCTCGCCCGCGAACTGGCGCTGACGCACGCTTGCTCAGCCGCCCTCCGGGCGCGGCGTCGAGGCGAGGCCGCGGCGGCGTAGGAGCTGCTCGAGGAGGCCGCGTTCCTCGAGCTCGCGCAGCACCCGGGCGGCGGCCATGCGGTGCTGGAGGGCGGAGGGGTGTTCGTTCTGCGGGCTGACGACCAGGGGCGTGTGGCGGTAGCTGGGTTCGTCGAAGGGGCGGCCGAGGTGTTCGGCGAACCAGGCTTCGAGCTCGTCCATCATGCTGAGCGTGGGGACCCCGACCTCGCGGGCGATCTCGAGCATGGGGAAGATCTCGCGCACCTCGTAGGTGGTGAAGAGCAGGAGCTCGAAGTCCTCGGTGCGGGACAACGCGAGGAGTTCCTCGAGGGCGCCGCGGAAGGCGTCTACGCCGACCAGGTGCCGGTAGCGATCGAGGGGCTCGCGCGTGCCGTCCGGGCCGCCGCGGGTCCAGGCGCGGCCGCCTTCGACGGCGCTCGGCGCCTGGCGGGCGCCCTGGCCGGAGAATCCGCGGCGCAGGAAGTCGATCACGAACGAACGTTCGAGGTTCCACACGTCCTCGGAGCGGCGCACGAAGGCCGGCGTGCCGAAGTCGTTGTCGCAGATGTGCAGCAACACCAGGTCCGGCTCGAGGTCGAGGGCCTTGGCGCGCAGGGTCGCGACCTGCATGACCGTGTTGTAGCCGGGGACGCCGGTGTTCACGACGCGCCAGTGGGCCTGGGGGTAGCGCTCGGCGAGCAGCCCCTCGAGCAGGTGCAGGTAGGTCTCCTCCCACTCGACCCCGTGGCCGAACAGGATCGAGTCGCCGATGCCGACCAGCGTGAGCGTGTTCTCGCGCGCGGGCGCGATCTCGGGCCCGCGGAAGCCGCGCGAGTTCGTGTCGACCCGGATGCCGTGGTAGGTGCGCCGCACGAGGTCGGGCTGCAGCTCGTACACGATGCGTTCGTCGGAGCTGAGGCGGATGATGTTCGCCAGGCCCGCGAAGGGCTCGTCCGTGGGCGGGGCGACCTCGCGCAACGCGTTCTCGAGCGCGCCCCGGTTGCGCAAGTGGGCGCGCAGCCGCAGCCCGAGCTCGGCGACGAGCAGGGCGACGAGCAGGGAGGCGCAGGAGAGCGTCAGGCGCCGGAGCAGACGGGAGCGGGGGCCGGGGTGGGGCATCGACGGGGCAAGGGTAGCCCGGCTCCGCGCGTGGGGCGACCGCCCGCCGGCATCAGAGCGTGCGTCGCAGGCGCGGGCCGTCGCCCTCGGGTTCGAGCGCGGCGCGGTAGGCGAGCAGGGTCTTGCGGGCGCACTCGCGCCAGGTGAACTCGTGGGCGCGGCGGCGGCCCTGTCGTTCGAGGTCGCGGCGCAGTTCGGGCTCGGTGAGCAGGCGCCGGGCGGCCTCGAAGATGCGTTCGACGTCGGTGGGCTCGACGAGCCAGGCGGCGGCGCCGCAGACCTCGGGCAAGGAGGTCACGTTGCTCGTGACGACGGCGGTGCCGCAGGCCATGGCCTCCAGGGGCGGCAGGCCGAAGCCCTCGGCCAGGCTGGCGAAGAGGAACAGGTCGGCCTGGGCGTAGAGGCGCGGCAGCTCGGCGTCGGAGACGTGCAGCCGGCGCTCGACGCGTTGGCGGGCCGGGGAGCGGGCCAGGGCGCGCTCGAAGTCCTCGGCGCCATGTCCGCGTGGACCCGCGACGACCCAGCGGTGGGGCAGGCCCTCGCGCACCAAGAGCTCGAAGGCCGCCAGCATGCGCAGGTGGTTCTTGCGCGCGTCGACGCGCGAGACGGTCAGGACGTAGGGCTCGCGCGCGGGCGGGAAACCGCCGGGGGGCAGGGCGCGCGCGACGTGGTCGCAGCCCAGGGGCGTCACGGCGACGCGCCCGGGGTGCGCGCCGAGGTTCAGCACCACGTCCGCGCCGACGAACTCGCTAGGAACCAGGATGCGCTTCGAGCGCGCGACGAGCTCGCGCGCCACGGCGGTCATGCGCGCCCGGGCCTCGTCGGAGAGGTAGCCCGCGTCGAGCATGTAGATGCAATCGAAGATCGTCGACACCTCGAGCGCCGCTCGCACCGCGAGGCGGCTGGGCTGGGTGTGGTGGTAGACCGAGCACCCGCCCACGAGGTCGTCGACGCCCTTGCCCAGACGCTCGAGCAGGCGCGGCACGAAGCGGCTGGGCAACCGCAGGCGACAGAGCTCGGCGCCCGAGCCCACGAGCCCCAGCTCGGCGTCCTTGAAACGCCGAGCGGCGAGCGAGTACCCGAAGAGGCCGAGGTTCGGGCCGAAGCCCAACTCGACCAGCCCCCGCACGAGCTCGCGGCCGTAACGGCCGATGCCCTCGCGGTTGAGCAGGGCGGGGCGGTAGTCGATGCCGACGCGCATGATCGTCGTCCTAACGCGTTCCGATCCAGGAAGGGAGGTCGAGCTGCGACGAGACCCAGGCCGCGAGGGCGAAACAGGCCGGGCCGAGGAGCCAGGCCCAGGGGCGGCGCGCGAAGGGGCGCTCGGTGTGGCGGGCGAGGACGAAGGCCGCCGAGAGGGCCACGCACAGCTCGGTCGCGAGGGTCGCGATCGCGGCGCCCTCGATGCCGCGCAGGGGCACGAGCAGGGCGTTGCCGAGGGCGTTGACGCCCAGCCCCGTGGCCGCGATGGCGAGCATGCTGCGCGTGCGCCCCATGGCGACGACCGCGGTCAGGAGGCCCGCGCCGGCATAGATCACGGTCGTCGCGCACAGGAGCCAGCGCAGGCTCGCCGCGGCGGCCTCGAAGCCCGCGCCGAACAGGCCCAGCAGGAGCTCCGTCCAGGGCCACAGGAGCCCCGCTCCCAGGCCCGCGAGCGCGAAGAGCGGCTGCACGAGGCGCACGGTGGAATCCCCCAGACGTCCTCGGGCGTGTTGGCGTGCGAGCCAGGGTAGGGCGGCCAACGAGGCGTACACCGCGACCATGATCGTGTACGAGAGGATGCGCACGCCGACGTTGTAGTGGCCGAGGGGGATCTCGCCCTCGAGGGCGCGCACGAACAGGTTGTCGAGGTAGAAGTAGGCCTGCTGGCACAGACCCGCCAGGCCCAGGGGGAGGGCGGCGCGCAGCATGGGTCGCCAGTGGGCGTGCTCCGCCCGGCGGCGGGGCAGGTGCGGGCGGGAGACGAGGAACAGCACCAGGTTGGCGCTCGAGTGGCCGAGCACCTGCCCGAGCAGCAGCTTCGCCGGGTCGTGCACGCCGAGGGCCAGGAGCCCGAGCACGATGCCCAGCGCGAGGGTGCTCGCGAACACCCGCACCGCGACCGGGATGCCCCAGGCGATGCGGTTCTTGAAGACCGTCGCGGAGAGCTCGAGGGCGTGCGTGACCGGATAGAGCGTCGCGAGCAGGATCCAGCCCGCCCCCGGCTCGCCGAAGATCCAGGCGCCGCCGCCCACGAGCAACGTCCCGAGCAGCCCGGCCCCGACCCGGATGCGTCGCGCCGCGGCCAGGACCTCGGGCACGTCGTCGGGGGCGTCGGCCGTGCGCTGCACCGCCAGGGCACCGGTCCCCAGGTCCGAGAGGCTGTCGAGCAGGGCGAAGAGCGCCAGGTAGAACGTGAAGCGTCCGAAGTCGCCGCCCTCGAGCTCGTGGGCGAGCACGTAGAGCACGACCAGGGTGCACAGGGAGCCCCACAGGCGTCCCAGCACCAGGAGCGCGGTGCCGCCCCACACGCGGCGCGGCACCGCGCGCTCACCGGGGTGCGCGGCGGAGGTGGGATCGGGGGGCGGTCGCACGGCGGTTCGGCGGGCAGCGCGGAGCAGTCTGTCCCCCGGCGGGCGCCAGGGCGAGGGCGGATTGGGGCCGGGGAAGGGGCCGCGGCGCGGCGCGGGGCGTTATGCTCTCGCGCCCAGGAGGAAACCCATGAGCGCCGACCACGACCTCGATCAGGACGACTTCGTCCCGTTGCTCCAGCCCCGGGACACCACCGAGCGCGATCTGGCGCGCAACCTGCTCGACACGGCCGGCATCCGCAACACGCTCGTGGACTCGGACGTGCTCGAGCTGCGCAAGGTGTTGGCCGGCGATCGGGGGCTCGGCCTGCAGTACATCGTGATCCCGAAGGTCGACCTCGACCGCGCCGTGGCCGTGCTGCGCGCGGCCTGGGGCGACGAGGCGCTCGAGGGGCGCGTGCCGGTGGGCTGACCCCAGGGTTGGGTCAGCGGGCCAGGCGCTCGGCCACCCGGGCGGTGAACTCGCGCGTGCCGAGCGTGCCCCCGATGTCGCGCGTGCACTCGCCCTCGGCGATCGAGCCGAGCAGCGCTTGGCGCAGCGACTTCGCGGCATCCAACTCGCGCAGATGCCGCAGCAGGTTCGAGAGCGCCAGCAGCGCCGCCGTGGGGTTGGCGAGGTCCTGGCCCGCGATGTCGGGCGCCGTGCCGCCGGCCGGATCGAACATCGCCAGGGTCACGTCGCCGTCGTCGGAGAAGGCGTAGGACGAGCTGTCCCCCAGGCCCACCGAGCCGATCAGCCCGCAGGCCGAGTCGGAGAGGAAGTCCCCGTACTCGTTGGGGCACACGATCACCGCGTAGCGGTCGGGGTGCATGACCATCCCGGCCAGCAGGGCGTCGAAGAGCTCTCGGCGGTAGGGCACCCCGGGGTAGTCGCGGGCGACCTTGTCGCAGATCTCCTCGAAGAAGCCGTCGGTCGCCTTCTGGATGGTCCACTTGCTGGTGGAGACCACGCCGCTGCCGCGCAGCATCGCGAGCTTGAAGGCGAAGCGCGCCGCGTGCTTGCAGGGTCCGCGCGAGATGACGCGCAGCGAGACCGCGGTGTCGGGTCCGATGCGTTGGCCGGCGTCGCCATAGGTGCCGCCGGTGGCGACGCGCACCACGTCGATGTCGAGGCGCTTGGTGAAGTTCGTCTCGATGCCCGGGATGCTGCACACCGGGCGGTGGATGACCGCGAACTGGCAGCGATCGCGCAGCACCTTGTTCGGGCTCTCGCGGGTCGTGGCCGTGGGGTACTTGAGCGCCACGCCGTGGCGCCGCATGGCGGCCTCGGCCTCGTCGTACACCGCCAGGCCGCCGCGCTCGCGGGCCTCGTGGGAGAGGTCCACCGGCACGAAGTCCAGGCGCAGGGGCAGGGCCTGGGCGATGGCGTGGACCGAGGCGGAGAGTTCCTTCGAGATGCCGTCTCCGTGCAACTCGACGACCGTGTAGCTCTTCATGGGGGCGCGGGGCGGGCGAGGGCGGTGCCGGGATCCACGGGGACGACGTCGGGGGATGCTCCCGGCACAATGGGGCGAGCAGGATAGCGGCCCCGTCGGGCCAGCGCACCGCAGCCCCCTGGAGACCCCGATCGTGATCGCCCGAGCGTCGTTGGCCTTGCTCCTCGCCGCGCCCGTGCCCCAGGGCCCGTTCGCCCCGGACGCCGCGGCCGAGTCCGAGCCGACCGTGCGCATCCAGGCCCTGCGCAACGTCGACTTCGGCGAGGCGCCCGGCGGCGCCGACCCCGAGGGACAGGTGCGCGTGCCCTGGTGGCGCACCGCACGGGGCGCGCCCCAACTCGCGCGTGGCGAGGGGCGCGGTCTGCGCGTCGGGCCGGGGCTATGGGCGGAGCAGCCGATCGCCGCCTACGCGCCCCTCGCCGACTCGCTGGTGCTCGAGGTGGAGCTGCTCGAGGGGCGCGGGAGCGTCGCGTTGGTCGACGGCGCGGGGCGCGCGCTGAGCCTCGAGCTGGCCGGTCCCGGCCGCGCGCGCCTGGCCCTCGCCGAGCGTCCGGCGGAGCGCGACCCCGAGACCTGGCCGCGCACGCCGCGCTTCGTCGTGCGCCTGGGGTCGGACGCGGAGGGCGGCGCGCTCTTCGGCCGCGTCGAGGCCACGCTCGAGCTGCCCGCGCCCAGCGAGGCCGCCCTGCGCGCCGAGATCCTGCGTGAGCTCGAGTGGATCGTCGACCTGTGGCTCGAGCGCTCGCTCGACGACGCCGGTCCGCGCCCCACGGGTTTCTCGGTGCATCTGTGGGACGTCGTGAACGGCGAGCGCCTGATGGCCATCGACGGCCAGGTGCACCCGCTCTTCGAGCTCCTGCTCGACGCGCTCGAGGTCGAGGAGGTCCCGCGCTGGCGCGCCGCCCTCGAGCGCTACCTCGCCGATTGGTTCGAGCTCGGCTTCCATCCCGAGACCGGCCTGCCCTGCGCCTACGACGCCGTCGCGGATCAACGCCTGGATCGGCCGATCGAGATCCACAAGGCGCTCGGGTTCCTGCTCGACCTGCACGAGCGCGGCCCCGAGCCGTTCCGCGCCCGGGCCCTCGAGCGCGCGCGCCGCATCGGCGAGCACGTGCGCACCCGGGGCGTCGTGCCCGATGGACGCGTGGCGCCCGGCTACGTGCCCGAGAGCGGCGAGCCGATCCTGGCCTACGCGCACCTGCGGGCGCTCGACGTGCCGGCCCAACTGGCGCGGCTCGCGGCGCGGATCGGGGACGAGCGCCTGCTCGCGGTCGCGCGCGAGGCGGTCGCGACCCTCGAGTACTCGCACTATTGGCCGGGCACCTGGCACAACATCGACCCGGGCTTCGACGACAACTACGGCCACTACGGCGCGCGCGCGATCGAGATGTGGCGCGCCTGGCCGGAGGAGCCCGAGTTCCGCCACCTGGCGCTGTCGGGCTGGCGCACCTACGCGCCCCTGTGGCGCGACGCCCTACGGCTGGGCGGGAACGTCGCGGCGGACCAGGTGCGGTGCTGGAGGCTCGCGGGGGAGCTCGTGCGCCTCGAGCCCGACCTGCGCGGGGAGGCTCACGAGCTGCTGGAGCTCGCCGTGCACTCGCACTGGATCGGGGAGCAGTACCGCGACGGCGCTTGGGGCGACGTGACGATCTACCTCTTCGAGGCCCGCGACAACCTGCAGGTGGGCGACCTGCCGGGCGTGCCCCTGAACCTCCTGCAGGGACTCGGATTCGCGTACCAGGACGAGCTGGGGCAACGCACCGACGCGACGCGCGCGCGTTTCGCCTCCGTGCTGCGCAGCTCGCTGGATGCCTACCGGCGGCCCTACGGGATGCTCAGCACGCGTGAGGAACGCAGCGGCCCCAACCTGTGCGGCGGCTCCCTGCGGCTGGCGGTGGGCCTGGTCGAGATGCTGCGGCGTCTGTGAGCCGGGCCCTTGTGGCCGCCGCCGCCACCGGCCTACCCTGGATCGACGCCCATGGAACCCCACGATGGCTCGCCGACCGCGCACGAGAAACCCCAGCGGGTCGAGGAGCTCTACCACCTCCTGATCGACCTCACCGGCGTCGCGCGCATCGTGCTCGACGTGGAAGGGCGCCTGCTCGACGCCAACGCCGAGTACCTGCGCCTGACGGGGCGCGAGCGCCTGGAGGAGCTGGTCGGCCGCCGGATCGTCGACTGGGCGCGCGAGTGCGACCGGCCGCGCGTCCACGCCAGCTTGGCCCTGTGCCTCGAGAACGGCTTCTGTCGCGGCCTCGCCTACGAGCTCCTGCGTCCCGACGGGTCGCGCGTGCCGGTCGAGTGCAGCGCCCTGGTCGTCGCCGGGCCCGCCGGCCGCCGGGTGCTCGCGATCTGCAAGGACATGTCCCGTCAGCGGGCGGCCGATCGCGAGGTCTCGGACCTCGACGCGCGCCTGGCGGCGTTCCTCGAGACCGCGGTGGACGGCATCGTCACGATCGACGTCGCCGGGACGATCGAGACCTTCAACCCGGCCGCCGAGCGCATGTTCGGCTACGGAGCCGCGGAGGTCATCGGGCGCAACATCAAGACGTTGATGCCGCCGCCCTACCACGACGAGCACGACGGATACCTGCGGCGCTACGCGGAGACCGGCGAGCGACACATCATCGGCGTGGGCCGCGAGGTCCTGGGCCTGCGCAAGGACGGTTCGGTGTTCCCGCTGAACCTCTCGGTGGCCGAGATGCGCATCGATGGCCAACGCAAGTTCTCCGGCCTGCTGCACGATCTCACCGACCGCAAGCAGCTCGAGGGGCGGTACCTGCAGGCGCAGAAGATGGAGGCCGTCGGGCGCCTCGCCTCCGGGATCGCCCACGACTTCAACAACCTCCTGATGGGCATCCAGGGCTGCTGCCGCGTGGCGGCCAGCGAGCTCGACCCCGCGGCTCCGGCCCTGGTGCAGGTGCAGGAGATCCTCGACGCCGCCGGGCGCGGCACGGCCCTCACGCGCCAGCTCCTGGCCTTCAGCCGCAACCGCGACCTCGAGCCGCGGCCGATCTTGGTCAACGAGGCCCTGGCCTCCGCGCGCGTCATGCTGCGCCATCTATTGGGCGAGGACGTGCAGCTCGAGATCGAGTTCGCTCCCCTGGGCGGGCCGATCGTGGCCGACGAGGGCCAGATCGAGCAGATCTTGATGAACCTGGCCGTCAACTCGCGCGACGCCATGCCGAGCGGCGGTCGGCTGCGCATCCGGGCCGAGGAGCTCGACAGCGCCTCCCAGCCGGCGCCGCGCGTGCACGCGCCGGAGCCCGGGCGTTGGGTCCTGCTCGAGGTCGAGGACACGGGGATCGGCATGGACCAGGCGACGCTGGCGCGCGCCTTCGAGCCCTTCTTCACGACCAAGCCCGAGGGCAAGGGGACGGGGCTGGGCCTGGCCACGACCTACGGCATCGTGCGCCAGCTCGAGGGGCACATCGAGCTCGAGAGCGCGCCGGGAGCGGGCACGCGCGTGCGCATGTTCCTGCCCCGTCGGGATGGCGGCCCCGCCCCGGCCCCCCGCGCCGTGGTTCAGGCGACCCCCGCCGCCGGTAGCCTGACGGTGTTGCTCGTCGAGGACGATCGGTTGGTGCGCGCGGGGGTGCGGCACCTGCTCCAGTCCCGGGGTCACCGCGTGCTCGACGCCGAGGGCGCGGACGCGGCCCTGGCCCTGTGCCAGTCCGGGGTCGAGGTCGACCTGCTCCTGACCGACATCGTGATGCCCGACCGGAGCGGCCCGGAACTGGCGCGGGAGTTCCGCCAGCGGTTCCCAAAGGCCAAGGTGCTCTTCATGTCGGCCTTCAGCGGCGAGCTCCTGGTGGAGCAGGGGCGCCTCGTCGCCGGCGAGCCCACGATCGAGAAACCCTTCAGTGAAGAGCAGCTCGCGCTCGCGATCCGCGCCCTCTTCGACTGACGCCACGCGGCGCGGAGCGCCGCCTCACTTCTGCGCCAGGTGCCGCACCACGTCGAAGGTCGACACGATGCCGCGCAGGGCTCCTTTCTCCACGACCAGCACGCGGTGAACGCCCTGCTCGACCATCGTGGTGCAGACCTTCTGCAGCGTCGCGTCGGGGGCCACGGAGACGACCTCGGGGGTCATCCAGTCGCCGACGGTCGCCCCGCCCGAGAGGCGTGGGCTGTAGTCCTCCGAGAGGTAGGAGCCGCCTTCGTCCCAGCCCTCGTCCTCGTCGCCTGCGCCGGTCGGCCAGCTCCCGCGGCCTGCGTCGATGCGGTCGTCGCTGACGTGATCGCTGCGGGCGATGTCCTTCAGGCTCAAGAAGCCGAGCAGCCGTCCGCCGGAGTCGACCACGGGCGCGCCGGTGATGCGGTACTCCTCGAAACGTTCCACCGCCTCGCGGACGGGGGTGTCGACGGTCAGGGTCAGCACGTCGGAGCGCATCAGGTCGCGCGCGTGCACGCTGGAACGGGTCGTGGTCATCGTGTCTCCGGTGAGCGGCGCGGCACCCGCCGCGCAGTGTCGAGCATCTCCGGTTCCGACGCGCCGGCCCATGCGACCGAGGTCGCAGATGCGTACGGACGGGGACGTAGGGTCGGGATTCCGAGCGGCGCGACCTTCCTGGGCCCGCGTTCGATTGCGAGGATGGTGCCCTGGAGCCGCCGACCGTTCGGAACCCAGCGGCGCTCCATCGGCCACCATGTCGCTCCAACTCCGTCGCAGCGCCTTGCCCGGATCGCCCGAGCTGCCCGATCGCCCGCAGGAGCCGCCGTACCCCGAGCGGCCCGGGCGTCCCGAGCTGCCCTCCGAACCCGCGCCCCCCGGAATCGAGCCCGGTCCCGACGCGCCGCCGCGTCCGCCCTTGCCCGACGCTCCCCCGATTCCCCCGCAGAACTGAACGAGGAGTCCCGACCATGAAGGAGTTCCAACCCGAGAACGCCGCCCAACTCGAGCGCGAGCTGGCGCGCGTGATGGAGCTGATCAGCGCCGGCACCATCGACGACATCGACGACCTCGATCCGAGCGACCTCGCCCTGCTGATCCGTCGCCACGGCACGCAGGAGGAGGTCGAGCGCCTGATCGATCGGTTCACCGGCCCGCCGGACGCGTGACGAGCCGAGCGCAGCGGGTCAGCGCTCGGGGCGGCGAATGGCGAGCACGCCGCCGCGGGCGTTCTTCAGCACCGCGTAGGCCACGCTGCCGAGGATCAGGCTGCTGATCCCGCGCCGGCTGCGCGTGCCGATGACGACCAGTTGCGCGAGATCCTGCATGGCGTGGATCGCGACCTGGGGCGGATCGGCGGCGAGCACGGTGCGGTGGCGCACGCTGCCCCAGTCGAGCGAGCCCACCAGGGTGTCGATCCCGCGCCGCGCCTCGGCGCGCAGCTCGTCCATGTTGGGAACGGGCCAACCGAGGGTCTCGGCCTGCGTGAGCGGCGGGTTCAGCACCGGCTGCACCACGCTGTGCAGCACGACGACCTCCGCCCGCAGGCGTTCGGCGATCACCCGCGCCGTCGCGATCACATAGGCGCTCTCCTCCGCGAGGTCCACTGGGACCAGGATCGTCTCGATCGGCCGGAAGGGGCCCTTCTGCAGCCAGATGCCGCCCTGTGCGTGGTGCAGCACCGCGCGCGTCGTGCTGCCGAAGTCGAACAGCCCGCGCTCGGCGTGCGGTCCGAGGAAGAGCACGTCGGCCCCCGATTCGCGCTGACGGTCGAGCACGACCCGCGCCGGGCGGCCCGGCAGCACCTCGAGCTTGTGCTCCAGCGAGCCGGGCGGGAGGGCGTGGGCGCGCTCGAGCCCCTCGAGGTGCGCGACCAGGTGCGCGCGGCTGGTGTCGAGGGTGCCCTGGTGCAGGCGGGCGAGTTCCGCGGGTGAGACGCGCACCCAGAGCGTCGGCGGCACGTCGACGGCGTGCACCAGCTCGAGGTCGGCCCCCAGCGCGCTCGCCAGCACCGCGGCCGCATGGACCGCGGGGTCGCTGAGGTCCGTGCCGTCGACCGCGACCAGGAAACGCCGAAGGGGCAGGCTCTCGTCCATGGCAGGCTCCACGCGGGACGTCGCGCCCCGCTGCCGGGACCATGCCCCGCGGCGGCGTGCCTGTCGATACGGACCAGGACGCAGGGGCGATCGAGCGAGCTGGGGACGCGCTCAGAGTGCGAGAAGGATCGAGCACTCTCGGTACGGCCGGCTTGCCGGCCGTCCA
>CAYMYN010000015.1:0-109232 GCA_964394665.1 uncultured Planctomycetaceae bacterium | reverse complement strand
GGTTGCGCCACAGGCGCGCCCCGGTGCGGCCCGAGAAGACGTTGATCGAGCCGTGAAAGGCGCCGCTAGCAACCTGGTCCCGTGGTGCGCCGATCAACAGGTCCGGCACGCCGTCCCCATTGATGTCGCCGGCGCTGGCTATCGCCCCGCCGAACCAACTCACGAGGGTCGTCGCCGGCCTGCCCTTCAGCTCGAGCAGAAGCGAACCATCGGCCCCCGAGAAGACCAAGACACGGGACTGTAAAGACAACCACCCCGGATCGATCTCCCCGGGCGCCCCGCAAGCGAAGTCCGGGACGCCGTCGCCGTCGAGGTCGCCCACGCCGGCGACGGCCCGCCCCAGGTGATCCCCGGTCGAAGGCGGCGAACCGTTCGGGTCGTGCGGAATCGAGCCGAACACCTCATGGATCAGCGCTCCGCTGGCGCCCGAGTACACCTTGGCCGTGCCGGCCCACAGCCCCCCGGTCGAATCCTGCGGCCAGCCGATCACGTAATCGGGGCGACCGTCCCCGTCCACGTCACCGATGCCCGCCACCGCCGGGCGCGTGCCCGGTCCCAGGTGCGTGCGCAACCAGGTCGCGCCCGGACCCCGATACAGGTCCACCCGGCCCTCGACGTTGCCCACGGCGATGTCGGTGTAGCCGTCCCCATCGACGTCCCCCAAGCCGGCCACGGAGTAGCCCGTGTACTGGCCAGGGGCCGTGATGGTCGCCAGGATCGCGCCGCCGGCCCCGCTGTAGACCAGGGCGAGTCCGGCCGACTCGTTGTTGGTGGTGTTGCCCACGGCGAAGTCAGGAACCCCATCCCCGTCGAAGTCACCGATCCCGCACAGGCTCGCGCCACTGTCACCTCCGGGACCGGCGACGTCGAACAAGGTCGTCGCGTCAGCTCCGGAGATCACGCGCAGCCATCCGTCGATCGAACCGACGAGGATGTCCGGCTTGCCGTCCCCATCCAGGTCTCCGATCGATGCGACCCGATTGAAACGAGCATTCGGCCCGAACTCGTGCTCGATCTGCCACAGGAGTTCCTGGGCCGACGCAGGCGCTCCCCAGAAGAGCATCAAGCTCGCCGGGAGCAGAAATTGTGACGTGTATTTCGATCCCATGGCCGCACCTCAGAACGAGTACTCCAGCACCCGGATCCCGCCCACCGTGTTGCCGATGAGCAACTGACGCTGCCCGCTCACCGGATCCGTGCGGATCCACAGCCCCTCGGTCTCTCCCGGAGTCTGCACGATCCCCAGGTACTCGAGGCGCGCCTGGGGATCGATCGCGGCGGGCTCGAAACGCAACACCTCGACCCCGACCCGGGCCACGCCCAGGTAGACGTAGGTCTCCTCCCGCTGGGCCTCGTAGACGTCCACCCAGGCCACCGTGTCGAGGGCCACCGAGTACAAGGGCCCCTTCAAGGGATCGGTCACGTCGTCGGAGACCACGAAGGACGCGAAGGAAGCCAACTGCTGCTCGGTGTAGGCCCCGGGCGGGAGGGCCAGGACGTCCGACATGCGATAGACCAGCAGCTCGCCGCCGACGTCGCAGGCGAAGATGTAGTGCTCGTCCCCGTGCGCTACCACCTCCAGGTGCCCGATGTAGCTGTTCTCCCGCTCGCAGACGATCGACCAGATCGGGAGATCGGGGCTACCACCGGTCGTGAATCCGGTCGGATCGCTTGGCTGATCCGGATTGATCCTACGCCACCCATCGGTGATCTCGATGATCTGGATCAGCCCGTGCCGGTAACGGGTGTCGAACGGCGCGGGGGGGAGCTCGGTCGGGTCCAGGGTCCCCATCTCAGGCGGAAGCGTCAGGTCCGGTGGGAAGGCGATGAAGGCGCTCGGGATCGCCAAGAACCAGCGCGGGTCCGTGGGCTCCTCCTGCGGGATCGGGAAGACGCTCGGCGCCAACGTAGTGACGTCCCCATCGAGCCCACCGCGGGCGATGAACTGGAAGCGTGGGTCGGAGTTGCTCGCGACCGTGGCCGAGTTCACGCGCGAGAACTCGCTGTGCGTGACCAGGTTGCCGACCAGTGCGCTGTCGGCGGGTAGTGCATCCGTCGTCGGCGTGCTCGGCAACAGAGGCTCGAGAACGTCGAGCCTCAACACGACCACCCCCCAATCGGATCCAGCCCGGGAGGCGAAGACCAGACGCGCACCCGGCTCGTCGGCCTTCGCGGCGTAGTACGCGTCGTACTCCGCGTTGACCGTGCCCATGCGGTAGTGGTTGCGGCCACCGTAGAGAAACCGATCCAGCGGCCCCTCGAAACGCCGGAAGACCTCGCGGGAAGGCGCCTGGCCCAGCGGATCGTCGCAGATGCCCTGCCCGCCCGAGTAACGCGTCAGGGCCCAGCGCCCGCCGACCGTGCCCCAATAGAACCCCTTGCCGGCCTGCGTTCCCGTCCCGAGCCACTGAGCTCGGGGATTGAACAGGATCCCGCCCTGCAGATTGCGCGTATCCGTCTGTGTACCCGGCGTGGGCGGGTCTCCCAGGCGGAAGGAATCGTCGCACAACCACAGCGCGCCATCGGTCATGACGCCGTTGTCGTTGCCGCCCGTGATCAGGATGCGCTCATCGAGCAGGCTGGAGCTCACGGTGCGAGCATAACGCCCGCGCCGGTCGTTGCGGCCCCGGACCCAGATCTCCTGGAACTGGGCCGGCGGATCGAACTCGGAGAGCACGCGGTACGTGGCGTGGACGCCGTCGGCCCCCGAGGGCGGCAGCGGCGGGGGCTCGGTCAGGAAGTCGGCGAACTCATCGAGGCTGCTCACCGGGCTCGAGCGGTGCCCGGCGTAGAACAGCCAGCGCGCAACGGTCTGGGTCGCGCAGTGCGGTTGGACCGCCGGCACGCAGACCTCCTCGCCCCCCAGAGCGATGCGTAGCCCGTGGTTCGCGACTGCCGCAGTGAAGGGGTTCGCCCCCGAGAGGTCGTAGAGCAGCGTGTAGGCGTGCTCGCCGGTCATCCCTTCCAGAGCGTCGAGACTGATCGAATCCACCGCCAGGTCGGGCGTCCCCAGGCTTCGCCCGTCGTTGCGGACCCCGGGTTGGTAGGAGAGGTGCACCGGAAAGGTCGTCACCGCGAGCACCGGCCCGCAATCGGTGTCCGAGACCACGATGCGCCGCGTCCACGTGGGCTCGGGTTGCGGTTCGGGATTCTGGGACGTCGGCGCGGGGGGTGGCGGCCCCAGCGAGAGCAAGACCTCCTCGGTGCCGCCCGTGGCGATGGTGCTGGGGTTGTGCCAACCTTCGTGGTGATCGACGGGCAGGGTCGGCCCCCACGGCTGGCTCGTCAAGGAGAAGCGCACCCAACCGCAGCTCTCCACTGCGGCATAGACGAAGCCCGCGTGCACCGCGACGTCGGTGAAGATCGGGGGGTGGCTGCGCTCCAGATTCGGCGGAGAGGCGATCCGATTCCAGTGGCGCACGTCGTCGTAGATCTCATGCTTGTAGAAACCGCCCGGATCGAACCCGTGGAGGTGCTTGCCCTGCTGGTCGACCCGCATCGGATCGGCGTACACGCTGCCGTCGCCGAACCAAGGTCCGGCCTGTGCGAAGGTGGTGGGGTTCGGGCCGGATTGTGGCGGTGCCAGGCGCACGCGCACCAGGCCGTGGGCGCCCAGGGCCACGTAGACGTCGGCGCCATTCTCGAGGGCGTGCTGGTGATCGACCGTCATCCCGAAGGCAAAGGAGTGCCAATCGCTCGTCGTGTCGGGGTTGTCGTTGAGCAGCACCTGGAGCGCGGGGGCCAGCTCTTGGCCCGTCTCGCCCTGGGCCGTTGTGAAGAGGTTTCGCAGATCGGAGAGCCGATAGAGGCGCAACCGCGACTGGTCCGCCTTGGCGAACAAGCACAGTAGGTAGTCGACGCCGCCCACCGTGGCGAAGTCGAGGTCACAGGCCCAGCGGCGGCCCATCTGGCTCGTCGGGTTGGTGTTCCCCGAGTCGTCGACGCGCACGGCGGGGTTGGGATAGCCCTCCCGAGGATCGGCGCCCACGATCCACAAACCGTCCCGACCGGCCGCCACGAAGAGCAACGCGTCCGCCGGATCCCCCGCGGCTTCCTCGACGTCGAGCAGCGGGTCGAGAGCCATCGCCACCGGGAGGATCCCACGCGAGGAGACGGGGAAGCGTTTGACGGCCGTGCGCATCGCGGCCGCGTCCGTGGGCTCGAGCACGGCGATCATGCCGCCCTCCCCCGCGTACACGAAGCGCCCCGACTTGGAGACCAGCAGCCCGGTGGGACGGGAGGGCGCGTGCACGGCGATCTGGGGCTCGAAGATCTTCTCGCCCGGCGCAATCTGCGCGAAGGCGCCGGGCACGAGGCCGACGCTCAACGCCAGCAGAACCTCAGCGCGGAAGCGCGGAAGCGCGGAAGCGCGGAAGCGCGGAAGCGCGGATGGGACGGAGCGGGGCTGGGTGATGTCATGGGAAACACCTCGAATCGGCGGCCAATGGGAAGGAACGAACGCGGGGCCGCCGGTTCGGTACTGCCCTCGCCGCCCGGGGCAGGCGGCGTGCGCGGCACGGATGCCCCGTTTCCAGGCTAACCACCCCGGGCCGCGGCGGGGGAAGCCAGGGGGAGATTTTCTGCCCCCCTCGGGGAGGGGCACCGGGAATGGGAGCGGGCGGCTCGAGGGCAGGGGACCGTAGTCGCGAATCGGTGATTCGGGTGCTCGGGGAGCGGGGCAACGCATCACCCCCGTGGGCGGGCCCCTGGGGGCGTGCCGGGCGCCGCGGGGCACGCATCCGAACCGAAGGCCGAGCCCGCGGGCGGCGCAGCGGGTACCCTCCCGGCCGTGGACGAACTGCTGGAAGCCCTGCTCGCCCTGGGGGCGCTCGAGCACCTGCCGCGCACGGGCTGGTTGCAGCGCGGCATCCCGGACGCGGAGCCGGTCGCGGCCCACGTGTTGGGCACGGCCCTCGTCGCCCTGGCCCTCGCCCCGCGCGTCGAGCCGCCCCTAGACGTCGATCGATGCGTGACCCTCGCGGTGGTGCACGATGCGCCCGAGGCCCTGCTCGGCGACCTGCCGCGCTCCGCCGCGGAGCGTCTGCCCGTCGGGGCCAAGCGCGCAGCCGAGACGCGCGCCGCGCAGGATCTCCTGGCGCCGCTCTCGGCGCGCGCCCTGGAGTCGTGGCGCGAGTACGACGCCGCCCAGACCCGCGAGGCGCGCCTCGTGCGCCTCGCCGACCGCCTGCACCTGGGCCTGCGCCTGCTCGCCTATCTGCGCGCCGGCCGGCGCGGCCTGGACGAGTTCATCGAAGGCCTGCAGCGCCTCGACGCGAGCGAGTTCCCGCCCGCCGAGGAGCTGCGACGCAGCCTGCTCGCCGCGCTCGAACACGCCCGGAGCAGCTAGCCCGGGCCCTGGGCCCACCCGCGACCAACGTCCATCCTCGCAGGAGGTCCTTCCCGCGCGAGGTCCGGCGTCAGGGGCGTTCGCTCAGCACCCAGTCGCCGTTCGTGTGGCCGCCGGCCGTGGTGAAGGCGGCGTGCGGGGTGGCGCCCTGCGAGAGGGCCGTGAGGAACGCACCCAGGAACCGCGCGCGCTCCTCCGAGGTGCCCGCGAGCGGCATCAACACGGCCCGCGCGCCGGCGGCGTGCAGGGCCTGGCGCACGGCGGCCAGGGCGAAGGCGTCGGCGACCGGGTCGGTCTGCGCGGGCGCGCCGGCCACGATGCACAGCTCCGCCGCGGAGAGGTTGACCAGCGCCAGGTCGCGACCCTCGAGGCGATCGATGCGTTTGCCGAGGGAATCCACGAGCGCCTGACGGCCCGGCAGGAGCAGCGAGCCCAGGTCGAGGGCGGAGATGCCCTCGGGTCGCTCGGGCCGCAGGAAACCGGCCGCGCCGGGGTGCGCGAGCTTGGCTCGCACGCGCGCGGCGAGCTCGGGCGCCTCGGCCCCCGGCGCGAGCTCGAACAACGCGGCTCCGGCCCCGCGCAGCGCTCGCGCCAGGGTCACGCGGTTGACGTCGGAGGCGGCCAACGAGCGCAACTCGACGCCGCGGGCCTGGGCCAGGGCCAGGGCGGGATCGTCCGCGCCCGCGGGGAAGGACGCCGTTCCGATGCGCGCCACGGGCCCGGCCGCGGCCGGCAGGGGGCCGGCGGGCAACAAGCTGGCGAGGAGGCGCGTGCCCTCCCCGAAGAGGCGATGCAGCGGCAGGCCATGGAGCACTCCGTCGGGCACGACGAAGGTCGGGCCCGCGTCGGGCTCGAGGGCCAGGGGAGCGACGAGGCGCTCCACCAGGGCGTTCCGGGCCGCGTCCCGTTCCGCTCCCGCGGCGCCGCGCCAGGCAGCGATCGCGGCCTCGAGCGCGCTCGACGCGCCCAGGTCGACGCAGCGCGCGCCGCCCGGTTCCCAGACGAAGGCCCACACATGGCTCTTCGCGGCTCCGGCCGAGGAGACCGGGAGCGTGTGGTAGGCGACGACGCGGGCCTCGCCCAGGCGCGCGCGGACCTCGGCCAGATCGAGCCGCGCGCCGGCCGGTCCGTGCACGAGGCGCGCTCGGCGCGTCTCGAGCCCTTCGAAGGCCTGCGCGACGTGCAGCGCGGGGTCGGTGGCCTTCGGCGCGAGCTCGACCAGGGTCGCCAGGTCGCCGATCACGAGCTCCGCCAGGTCCTCGCCCCGGGCCCAGGGCGTGCGCGGATTCGCGCTGCGCGCCAGCGCCGCTTGCACGGCGCGCGCCGTCTCGGTGAGCGCGCGTTCGAGGCGCGCGGCATCCTCGCCGCGCGCGGCGATGCGCGCCTGCAGGCCGAGCGCCTCGCGCCGCTGCGCGACCTCTGGGCCGCCCAGGGTCTCGATCTCGGCCAGAGCCAGGTCGACCACGCGCCGCGCCTCGCCGAGTTCGCCGGCCGCCAGGAGGTGCGCCGCGAAGCCGAGCTGGGGCTCGACCTGGGCCAGGGTGCGGGCCGCGCCCGTCGCACTGGCCCCGGCCAGGGTCTCCAGGCGCAGCGCGCGCTCCGGCTCGATCTGGCCCAGGCCGCGCAGGGCGCGCGCGCTGAGCTCGCGCAGGTGGAGCTCGTCCGCGAGATCCACCACGCCCAGGGCCAACGCGGCTTCGGCGGCCTCCCTCGCCCGCGCGAAACGGCCCAGCGCGAGCGCGCTCTCGGCCACGCTCTGGAGCGACACGCGGCGCAGCCATTCGTGTTGGCGTGGGTCCTTCTTGACGTCGGAATCCATGGCCAGGACGGCCGATTCCTCGAGCGGCAGCGCGAGCTCGGGGTATCCCATGCGCCGCAGCGTCTCGGCCAGATTGAGGCGCGTCTCCGCCAGGTGCAGGTCGCCCTCGGGGAAGGCCTGGGCCTGCTCCAGCGCCACGCGCTCGAGCAGACGGCGCGCGCGCGGCAGGTCACCCAAGCCGAACAGGCTGCCCGCGAGCGAGCGCCGCGCGCTGAGCAGACGCACGCTGTCGACGCCGCTGGCGACCTCGAGGAAGAGCACGCCCTGCTCCTCCTCCACGATCGCGGCGCGCAGGTCCTCGGCGGCGTAGAGCACGTGCAGCAGGTTCTGGCGCGTGACCTGGATCGACATGTCGCCCGGCTCGCGGTTGGCCTCGACGGTGTCCAGGATCTGGCGGAAGAGCTGCGCTGCCCCCTCGAAGTCGCCCAGCCGGAAGCGCACGTTCGCCAGGCGCTCGCGGGCCGCCATCAGGTCGGCGTGGTCCTCGGCCAGGCGCGCCGTCTGGCGCTCGTGGTAGTCCTCGAGCAACTCCAACGCGCCCTCGTCGTCGCCGACCTCGACCAGGAGGTCGATCAGGTCGCGCGTCGTGGCGAGCAGGCCCGGATCGTCCGCCCCCAGGTAGGTCTTGCGGCGCTCCAGGAGGTCCCGTTGCAGTCCCAGCGCGAGCCAGGCGTCGCGGTTCGAGCGCGCCTCGCGGGCGTAGGTCGCCAGCAACCGGTCGACGTCGTCGTCGCGCAGGGGTCGCGTCTGCTTCCAGCGCTCGTAGAGCCAGCTCCAGGCGCGGACGACGGCCGGGTACTGCTTGGCGCGGTGCGCGGCGCGCCCCGCTTCCAGCGCGATCTCGTTGGCCGTCGCGTGCTCCGCGGGCAAACCATAGGAGCTGAGCTCCTCCATGATCGTCATCAGGATGCGGCCGGCGTGCACCGGATCGCCGCTGGTCGCAAGCTCGTTCGCCGCGTCGACCTTCTCGCGCAGGAGCCGCAGCGCCGCGTCCATGTCCTCGGGGATCTGCCCGCCCGCCTTGGGCGGCTGGTCGGAGGGTTTCTGGGTCGCGGCCGGGGCCGGCGCGAACCCGGAGGCGCCCAGGACGAGCAACGCGGGGAGCAGGAGCAGCCGCAACGCGCCGCGGATCGGGGAACAGACGAAGGCGCGGCGCGCCGCGGAGTGGGGACGGATCAGCATGGCGGACGGTCAGGAGAGGATCTGGGCGGCGGCGGCGAGGGGATCGGCCGGGGGCCGGTGGCCCTGCTCGCGCAGGGCCGCGTCGAGGGCCGACAGGCACAGGGTCAGGTTGGCGCGGGTCGAGCCCGATCCCATCAGCCCGATGCGCCAGGTGCTGCCCTTCATCGGGCCGAGCCCGCCCCCGATCTCGAGGTCGAAGCGCTCGATCAGGAAACGGCGCGCGCGGGCGTCGTCGACGCCCTCGGGCACGGCCACGGACGTGAGGCAGGGCAGGCGCTCGGCCGGCGGCACCCGCGGCTCGAGGCCCAGGGCTTCGAGGCCGGCGATCAGGGCCCGGGCATTGAGGCGGTGGCGGCGCTCGCGCGCTTCGAGACCCTCCACGAGCACCAGACGCAGGGCTTCGTGCAGGGCGTAGAGCATGTTGATCGGCGCCGTGTGGTGGTAGGCCCGCTCGCCGCCCCAGTACGAGGCGATCAGCGAGAGGTCGAGGTACCAGCTCTGCACCGGGTGCTTGCGCGCGCGCAACGCGTCGTGGGCGCGGGCCGAGAAACTGACCGGCGAGAGACCCGGCGGGCAGGAGAGGCACTTCTGCGTGCCCGAGTAGGCGGCGTCGACGCCCCACGCGTCGAGCTCGACCGCCAGGCCCCCGAGCGAGGTCACGCAGTCGAGGACCAGCAAGGCGCCCATCTCGTCGGCCAACGCGCGCAACGGCCGCGGGTCCTGCAACACGCCGGTCGACGTCTCGGCGTGCACGAGTCCCAGGACCTTGAAGCGCCGGCCGGCGGCGGCCGCGCGCAGGCGCTCGGGGTCGAGCGCGCGGCCCCACTCGCCCTCGACCTTCGTCACCTGCGCGCCGCAGCGGGCCGCGACCTCGGCCATGCGCCCGCCGAACACGCCGTGGACGCCGATCAGGGCCGCGTCGCCGGGCTCGAGCAGGTTGACGAGGCAGGTCTCCATGCCCGCCGAGCCCGTGCCGCTCATCGGCAGGGTGAGCTCGTTGCCCGTCCCGAAGACCTGGCGCAGCATGGCGCGCGTCTCGTCCATCACGCCCAGGAAGTAGGGGTCGAGGTGACCGACCGTGGGGCGCGCGAGGGCCGCCAGGACCGAAGGTGCGACGTCGCTGGGGCCGGGGCCGAGCAGGGTGCGTCGCGGAGGGGTGAGGGCGGTGGGGATCGGCGGAGGGGCCATGCGGGCGACCATGCTATGCCGAAGGGGCGGCGGGCGTAGGATGCCGCGGCCGGGAAGCGCGCCGGACGCCCGGGATCGCTCGCCATGACGTCGCCGCCCTCGACCCCCGAACCCCGGGCCCGCCGCCGGGCTCGGGCGGCCTGGATCCCGCTCGTGGCCCTGCTCGCCTTGGCCGGCGCCTGGGTGCGCGCGCGCGGCGAGCGCGGCCCCGACCTGCCGCGGGTGAACGCGGCGGCGGCCGAGGTGCGGCTCGGCGCGCTCGAGTCCCCCCTCGGGAACGCCACCCTGCGCGGGACGGTGCGCTCGGCCGGCGGCGCGGCGGTGGCCGACGCGCTGGTGGTGGCCCGGGTCGGGGACGTGCCGGCCTGGACCTACACCGACGAGCGGGGTGGGTTCGAGCTCGTCGGCCTGCTCCCCGGGCCCGTGTTGCTGCGGGTGTGCGCGCGGCGCTTCGAGGTCGAGGACTTCCTCGTCGAGGCCCCCGCCGACGGCGAGCGCCTGCTCCTGACCCAGGAGCTGGGCGCCCCGGCGACGCTACCGCCGCTCGAGCGCGCGGACCTCGTCGGCGAGGTCTCGCCGCCCTGGCCCGAGTGGATCGTGACCGGCTACGAGGTGGCGCTGCTCCCCACCGACCCCCTGCAAGCCTTCGGCGCGCCGGTCCCCCGCCGCGCGCGCGTCGCCGCCGATCGCAGCTTCCGCTTCGAGGGGCTGATCCTCGGGCGCTATCGCCTGCTCCTGCTGCCGCCCTGGGCCGCGGGGGGCGGTTGGCCGGACCTCGCGGGGAGCGCGGCGCGCGAACTCGAGCACACCCGCGCCGGCGCGCGCCGCGTCGTGCCCCTGGAGGCGGGCGTCGTCGAGGCGCTGGTGGCCGACGCCTCCGGCGCGCCGCTCGAAGGGGCCCTGGTGCTCCTGCACCCGCGCGACGATCCGGCGCGCATCTGGCCCCCGCTCGCGACCGGGACCGACGGCCGCCTCTCGCTGCGCGACCTCCCGCCCGGCACCTACGTGCTGGAAGTCAACGCCGGCGCCGCCGAGCTCCGGCGCACGGTCGAGGTCGGCGCCGGGATCACCCACCGCGTGGACCTGCCGCCACTGGACGTCTCCGGCGCGCGCTGAGCGGCGTACGCACGAGCCCCCCTCCGCCTCCCCAGCAGCCCCCGCGCCCCATGCCCGTCGGCGTCCTCGTCACGAACCTCGGCAGCCCGGCCGCGCCCACCACCGCGGCGGTGCGGCGCTACCTGCGGCAGTTCCTCTCCGACCCGCGGGTGATCGACATCCCGGCCGCGGCGCGTGCGGCGCTCGTGAACCTCGTCATCGTGCCCTTCCGCTCGCCGCGCTCGGCCGAGGCCTACGGGAAGATCTGGACCGCCGAGGGATCGCCGCTGCTGGTCCACGGCCGGGCCCTGCGCGAGGCCCTCGCGCGCGAGCTTCCCGGGTGCGTCGTCGAGCTCGGCATGCGCTACGGCGAACCGGCGCTCGGGGGCGCCCTCGAGCGCCTGCGCGACGCGGGCTGCGAGCGCATCGTCGTGTTCCCGCTGTACCCGCAGTACGCCTCGAGCTCGACCGGCTCGACCCTCGAGGTCGTCTACCGCGCGGCGGCGCGCCTGTGGGACACCCCGTTCCTCTCCGTCGTCCCGCCCTTCTTCGACGACCCTGGGTTCCTCGCCGCCTGGGGCGCGGTGGCTCGCCCCACCCTCGAGGAGCTGCGACCCGACCACGTCGTGCTGAGCTTCCATGGCCTGCCCGAGCGCCAGGTGCGCAAGAGCGACGCCAGCGGCGGCGCGCACTGCCTGCGCTCGGCGACCTGCTGCGAGGCCCTGGTCCACGCCAACCGCAACTGCTACCGCGCCCAGTGCTTCGCCACCGCGCGCGGCCTGATCGCCACCCTGGGCCTGTCGCCCGCGGACACCACGGTCGCCTTCCAGTCGCGCCTCGGCCGCACGCCCTGGATCCGGCCCTACACCGACGAGGTGCTCGGCGAACTGGCCGCGCGCGGCGCGCGGCGCGTGGCCGTGTTGTGCCCGGCCTTCGTCGCCGACTGCCTCGAGACCCTGGAGGAGATCGGCCTGCGCGCCGCCGAGGACTTCGCCGCGGCGGGTGGCGGCGAGCTGCGCCTGGTGCCCTCGCTCGATGCGCACTCGGCCTGGGTCGGCGCCGCGGCGGACCTCGTGCGCGCTCAGCTCGGCGTCGCGGCGGCCTCGAGGCGATAGAGGCGGCGCGCGTTCTCGGCGAACACGGCGCGCACGGCCGGCGGGCCCAGCGGAGCGAGCAGCGCCTCCACGCTCGCGATCCACGCGCCGTACTCGCGGGCTCCACGGGACCAGGGCCAGTCGCTGCCGAAGAGCAGGCGCCGGGTCCCGAAGGCCAAGAGGGCCACGTCGAAGATCGCGCGCAACTCCACGGGGCCCCGGGCGCCGAGCCCCGAGACCTTCGCCCACACGTTCGGGCACGCTCCCAGGGCGAGCAGTCCCGCGCGCCAGGCCCCGAAGGGTGCGCGCTCCCGCGGCGGATCGCCCAGGTGATCGAGCACGAGCGTCGACTCGGGCACGTGCCGCGCGACCGCGGCGAGGGCCGGGAGTTGCTCGCTGCGCACGCAGGCCTCGAACAGCAACCCGCGCTCGGCCGCCAGGCGCAGCCCGCGCACGAAGCCCGCGCGCAGGCACGGTTCGGGATCCGGATCGTCCTGCAACACGCGCCGCACGCCGCGCACGAGCGGCCGGGCAGCCAGTCGATCCAACCAGGGCGCGACGTCGTCGCCCCGCTCGAGCTCGGCCCGCGCGACGCAGGCGCCGATGCGGGGATCGCGCGCGGCGGCGACCTCGATCCACTCGAGCTCCCGCTCGGCGTCCGCCCCGTGCGCGTCGGCCTCGACGATCACGAAGCTCTCCGCGCGGGCCCCGGCGCCCTGCTCGTCGAGCCGCGCCAGGTCGAAGCGCGCATCGAGGTCGGGACGCCGCGCGAGCCAGGGGTAGGAGACGCGTCGCGGCTCCAAGAGGTGCACGTGCGCGTCGACGATCGTCCGGGGCTCCATGGGCGCGGGGGCGGCAGCATACCCCGCGGGCCCGCGGCCCGGCCCAGGTCACCTCCGATCAGGAGTCCGAGGCGTCCTTGGCACCGGCGAGCTTCGCCAAGCCGCTCGAGGCGTGCACCTCGCCCTCGAGGTCCACCAGCAGCGCTTCGACGCGCGGCAGCGACTCGACGATCGGCAGGCCCGCCGCGGGGCCCAGGACACACATCGCGGTCGCCAATGCGTCGGCGAAGGCGGCGTCGGGTGCGACGACCGTGGCGCTGATGCAGCCCGTCGAAGGGAACCCGGTGCGCGGGTCGAGGATGTGGTGGTAGCGGCGCCCCCCGTGCTCGAAGAAGCGGTCGTAGTCGCCGGAGGTCACCACGCACAGGTTCGAGACCGGGAGCACCGCCAGGGCGCGTTCGCGGTCGCGCGGATGGCGCACGGCGATGCGCCAGGGTGCGCCGTGCTTCTTGCCCAGCGCTTTGAGGTCGCCGCCCGCGTTGACCATGCCGTGCTGCACGCCGTGCTCCATCAGGACCGCCATCGCGCGGTCGACGCCGTAGCCCTTGGCGATGCCGCCCAGACCCAGGCGAAATCCCGCCGGCAGCGCGATGGTGCTCGCGGCGAGGTCGACCTCGACCCGCTCCCAGCCCACGAACTCGAGGGCCGCGCGGACCTCCTCGGGAGTCGGCACCTTGGGCGGCCGGCGCTTGAAGTCCCAGAGCGTCCCGACCGACGCGTAGGTCATGTCGAAAGCCCCGCCGGTCAGGCGGCTGATCTCGAGGCCGCGCGCGACCAGACGTGCGATCTCCGGGTCGACGCGCACGGGCCCCGTGCCGGCCGCGGCGTTGAGCTCCATCAGCGGCGAGGGGCGCCAGTCCGTCATCAGGTCCTCCACGCGGCGCAGCTCCGCCTCGGCGGCGTCGAGGGCGAGCTCGAGCCGCTCGAGGTCCGGCCCCAGGGCCTCGAGCAGGAGCTCGGTGCCCATGACCCCCAACTCCCGTTTGGCGAGCAACAACGGCGCGGGGTCCTGGAACCAAGCCGCGGTCTGGGTTCTTCCACCGACGAGGAGACCCCAGTCGCTGGGAGCGGAGTGGCCGCGGAAGAGCTCGGCTCCCCCCTCGCCGAAGGCGATCAGGGTCGGCGTGCCGCGCACGGCCAGGCGGCGCGCGAGCGAGCCGTCGCGGTCACGCACCTGGGCATAGGGCAGGCGCAGCTCGGCCGCGACGCGGCGCAGCTCGCGCTCGTCGACGTCGGCGTCCGAGCCCGGTACCACGCCCAGGAACAGCAGCTCCTCGGGGTAGGCGCGGGCGGCGGCGGCGATGGCCGGCGCCTCGCGCAGGCACGAGCCGCACCAGGTCTGCCAGAACACGAGCACCACGCGCCGCCCCGCCGCCAGCGCGCCCTCGAGGTCGTGCTCGACCCCGTCGAGGTCCACCAGGCGCGCCGGCGCCTGTCCGTCGGCGGGCGCCGGCGCGAGCGGCCGCTGGCTCACGCAGGCGAGCTGCAGGAGCGCGACCAGGGCCCACGGACAGAGCGACGCGAGGCGAGTGCGGAGGGTACCCATGGATCTAGAAACTCCAACGCCAGCCGAGGCTCCCGAAGAGATGGTCGAGCCCGTCGCTGCGCAGATCGTAATCGGCGCCGAAGTCCACCTGACTCGCCGGGCCGGTGCGCCACAGGAACTGGAAGCCGGCGCCGTGCTGGCTGAAGTCGCCCAGGTCCGAGTCCTGCGTGCGGAACTCCGTCTCCTCGGTGAAACTCTCCTCGAAGGCGTCGGCGGCGGTCTGCACGTAGAAACGGTAGCGCAGGCGCAGGCGCAACTTGTCGGGGACGAGCTCGCGATAGAGGCGCGGCTCCACGGTCAGCGCCTGGATGCCCCAGTCGTCCGTGTAGAGCCGCCCGCCGAGCTCCAAGGCCGTCCGATCGTCGATCCGGTACCGGGCCCGACCGAAGAGCGCCGCGCGCAGCCGGTCCTCGGGCAACTCCTCGGTGATCTCGAAGCCCCGCGCCAGGTTGTCGAGGTTGGGGTTGGGCGGCAGCAGCGGGTCCTCGATCACCACGGCGTTGTAGGGCGTCTCGAGGAAGCCCGACTGGTGCGCCAGGGTCAGGCCCAGCTCACCGTGCCAGTTGGGCGAGAACACCTGGTACCAGGAGAGGGTCGCGCTGAGGGAGCTGCGGTCGTCGCTGCCCTCGTCCTGCGAGCCGTCGAAACGGATGATGTCCACCTGGTCGAGGTAGGCGTCGATGCTGATTCCGACGGTCGCGTTGCGCTCGGGGAGCTCGCGGAAGAGGCCCGCGCCCAGGCCGAGCGAGGTGTAGTCGTACTCCTTGCTGAAACCCAGGTGCCAGTTGAAGCGCGTCGTCTCGTTCAGGAGGTGACGGAAGGACACGTCACCGCCGGCGTAGAAATCGCCGCTGGCGCCGGATTGCTCGGGGAACTTCGACAGACGGTCGATCGAGGCACTCGAGACGTAGTCGTAGCTGAGCTGCACGCTCATGCCGAAACGCTCGGTGAAGTTGTAGTCGAAGACCACGATCGGCTCGATCACGGTCAAGGACTCGTCCAGGAAGGGGTTCCCGTCCCCGTTGTCCGGTTGGTCGAAGAACCCCAGGCGCGTCTCGACGAAGCCGCTGCCGGCCTTGCCGAAGCCGCTACCCGCGCCGCCCGCCGCGCCGCCGCCCTCGGAGCCCAACGAGCCCTGCGAGCCCTGCCCGGACGCGACCAGGGCGAAGAGGATCGAGGCGAGCGCCGCGCCCAGCGCGGTTCGCCCCAGCCTGAACGTCAGTAACACCCACACCCCCCGCCGGCCTTGGTGCCGATGCCGCCCGCCGCGCCCTCGGTCGAGTACCGCACCTTCTGCTCGAGGTGCTGCTCGGTGGGGCTGTCCTCGAGCTCCATCACCCACAGGGAGAAGGCGCGTTTCTCGTAGAACTCGACGCTGGCGCAACTGGAGAACAGGAGCAGTCCCCAGAGGAGCAGCAGCGGACGCGGGGTGGGGGCCGAACGGAGGGGCATGGACCGGGTGGCGCGGGAAGCGGGAAGGGCGAACGCCCACCCGAGCATCGCTCCCCGCGCTTCGCGGCGCCCATTACCCGTCGGTAATCGGCGGCCGCTCCCGGGCCGCCGCGCCGCGTCAGCCGCGCGGCGTCTCGTAGTCGAAGGCCAGCACGCCGTCGATGCCGCCGGCCAGGACTTCGAGCACCTGTCCCTTGACCTCCTCGTGCCGCGGGTGCGGGAGGTAGGCGTCGCGGGCGGCGGGGCTCTCGAAGGTCATGCAGAAGCCGTGGGTGTAGCCGCGCTGGAGCCCCTCGGGCGAGGCATACGCACCGTAGGAGTAGTCGAGGATGCCCGGGATCGCGCCCCGCAGGTCGCCGATCGCGCGGAAGACCCGCTCGAGTCGCTCGGCGGACACGTCCGGACGGACCTTGAACAGCACCATGTGCACGATCATCGCGAATCTCCGGCGGAGGGGGCGGGGCTCCCGGCGCCGTCCCCGGGGACGGTGCGCAGGACGGGCTCGGGGTCGAGCTCGAGGCGCAACTGGCGGAAGTGCACCTCGGTCGGGGCGCCGGAGTGTACCTGCAACGCCAGCACGCCGCGCCGCGCCGCGAGCGGGTCGTCGCGGTCGACGCACACCTGCCCATTGAGCGCGGTGCGCACGCGCGTGCCGACCGCCAGGATCTCGTAGGTGTTCCACTCGCCCGGGCGCACGGCCGACTCGCAGGCGCCGGCTTCGAGCAGCCCGCGGCCGTGTTCCTCGTAGAGCTTGCCCCACCAACCCGGGCCGATGTCGGCCTGCAGGCCCGCCACGTCGCCGGCGTCCAGCACGCGGCTGCGGAACTGGACGCCGCTGTTGCCCCCGTTCCCGACCAGGCGCACCTCGAGCGTCAGACGGAAGTCCTCGAGCACCCACTCGTTGACGAGGAAGCTGTTGCGGGCGAGCCCCTCGCCACGCCCGACCAGCGCGCCCTCGCGCACGCTCCACACGGCGGGATCGCCGCTCCAGCCCCGCAGGGTCGCGCCGTCGAAGAGCGCCCCCCCGTCCCCGGCCTCGGCCAGGCGCGGCACCTGCACCTCGCCCATCAGGTAGGCGATCAAGTCGCGCGCCTCGTCGGCGGCGAGCACGTCGAGCTGCCCCTCGGGCATCATCGAGATGCCGCTCGCGCGCCGGAGCTGGATCTCGTCCTTGGCCACGACCTCGTTGCCGCGCGTCGAGCGCAGGACGAGCTCGGTGTCGCTCTCCGAGATCAGGATCCCGGACATCACGCGCTCCTCGTGGGTCAGGACGATCGTCTCCTGGTACTCGACCGGGATCGTCGCGTTGGGGTCGAGCAGGTTGAGCAGGAGGTACTCGAGATCGCCGCGGTTCGCGCCGGTGATGTCGGGTCCCACGTCGTTGCCGGCGCCGAAGAGCACGTGGCACTGCTCGCACGTGCGGCGGAAGACCGCCCGGCCGCGCAGCGGGTCGGCCTGGGCCAGCACCTCGGGCGTGAGGCGCGCCTGCCACTCGGCGATCCGCGCGCGCACCTCGCTGCCGCTCTCGCGTTGCACGCCGAACTGGCGGCGCACCATCTCCGCCAGCGCGTCGTCCCCGTGGCCGCGCAGGGCGCGCAGGACGAGCGCGTCGACCTCGCTGCGCGGGACACTTCCCGCCTCGAGGGCGTCGAGCAACTCGAGCGCCCAACGCGGACGTTGGGCCAGGATGCCGAGCACCTCCGCGCGGCCCTGGGCGTCGAGCTCGCCGTAACGCGCGAGCAACGCCGCCGGCACCCGCGGATCGTCGAAGCTCGCCAGCGCGCGCACCGCCCGCGGCCGCAGGGCGGGCTCGTCGAGCAGCGCCAGCAGGACCGGCACGCTCGCGCCGTCCCGGCCGCGCACGAGGGCGTCGAGGGCCCGCTCGCGACGCGCGGCGCTCGCGCTGCGATCGGCGAGGGTCGCGCGCAGGGCGGGGAAGGCCTCGGTGTCACCGAAGGCGACGGCCAGGGCCTGGACGCGCTCGCGCACGACGGCGTCGGAATGGCCCTCGAGGCGCGCGCGCACCGCGGCCCAGCCGCGCGGCATCTCGAGCCCGCGGCGTTCCTCGAGCGCCCGTGCGGTCTCCTCGAGCAACGCATCCAGCCACCCGCCCTCGGCGCGCGCCAGGGCGGCCATCAGCTCCTCGCGCGCGGCGCTGAGCTGGGCCGCGCGGCGCGCCGTCCAGCGCGCCGCGCGCGGCAGACGGGCGTCTTCGGCCAGGGCCAGGGCGCGCGCCGGATCGCGCTCGACGAGCGGCGCGAAGCCGAACCAGACGAGGGGCTCGAGGTTCGGGTCCCCCGCGTCCTCGCCGCGGCCGAGCAACGCCGCCGCGAGCCCCCAGCGCCCATCCTCGGGCAGACGCTGCAGGGCGGAGGCCAGGTAGAGGCGCACCACGGGCGAGGGGTCGTGCCGGGCGGCGCGCTCGAGACGCTCGATCCACTCAGGAGGCGCCTGGCGATCCTCGAGGGCGAGCTGCACGCTCCAGGCGCGCAGGTCCTCGTCGGGGTGATCGAGCAGCTCGAGGGCCAACCCGGGATCGATGCCGCCGCAGCCGTGCAGGGCCCACAGGGCCTGCAGACGTTCGCGCGGCTCGGGCGCGCGCTGCAGGCGTTCGCGCAGGACCGCGTGCACGGCCGGGTCCGGGCCGCGCTCGGCCAGCAGGCGCCGCGCGTGCTGCGCGTGCCAACCGTCGACGCCCAGCGCGGGATCGACCAGCTCGAGCGAAGCGCGCGCCGCGAGGTCGACGCGCGGGGTGCGCAGCTCGCCGTGGCGCACGCGGTACAGGCGCCCGTTGGTGCGATCCCACAGCTCGACGTCGCTGCGGTGGCAGGCCTGCGCGTCGTACCAGTCGGTGAGGTACAGCTCGCCCGCGGGCCCCTGGCGGATCGCGATGGCGCGGAACCACTGGTCGTTCGCCAGCAGGAAATCCGGTCCGTGGCGCCCGACGAAGCCCGAGCCGACACGCTCGAGCAGGTCCATGTTGAGGCGGTTGCCGTGGATGTTGCCCATGAAGAGCGTGCCGCGGTAGCGCTCGGGAAAGCCTTCGCCGAGGTAGATCGACGCGCCGCAGTGGGCGTGGCCGCCGCCGGCCTCGAGGGTCGAGCGCGCGTGCACCGGCTCGTTGCGCCCCCACCAGGCGTGGTCGCCGATCTCGCCCGCGTAGTGGCGATGGTCGGCGATCGTGCCGATGCCCTCGTAGACCCAGGGCTCGAAGTGTTCGCCCGCCTGGCGTTGGTAGCGCCCGCCCTGCGCGAGGTGGAAGAGGTGCGGGATCACGCAGGCGGTGACGAAGGCCTGTCCGCGGGCGTCGAAGGCGACGCCCCAGGGGTTGCTCGTGCCCCAGGCGAAGACCTCGAAGTGGCCCTTCGTCGGGTGGTAGCGCCACAGGCCCGCGTTGAGCGGCGTGCGCTCGGCGTCGGGCGTGCCGGGCGCGCCGACGCGCGAGTGGGTGAACACGCCGTGGCACCCGTAGAGCCAGCCGTCGGGCCCCCAGGTGAAGGAGTTGAGCGTCTCGTGCGTGTCCTGGTAGCCCCAGCCGTCGAGCACGACCTCCGCCGGCCCGTCGGGCACCAGGTCGCCATCCGCGTCGGGCACGAAGAGCAGCTCGGGCGCGGCGCCAATCCATACGCCGCCGAAGCCGACCTCGAGGCCGCTGACGAGGTTCAGGCCGTCCAGGAACTCGATCCGCCGATCGAAGGAACCGTCGCCCTGCGTGTCCTCGAACACGACGATGCGGTCGAGGCCCTCGCCCGCCGCGCGGCGGTTCGGATAGGAGTGCGCTTCGGCCACCCACAAACGCCCGTGGGAATCGATCGCCAGCGCAATCGGCTGGTGCAGGTCGGGCTCGCCCGCGACGAGGTCGACCTCGAAGCCCGCGGGCACGCCCATGGCGCGGGCCGCGGCCTTGGGCGCGAGACCCGCGTGGGGCACGACGACCGTCGGTTCGGGCCGCGCCATGCCGGGGGCCGCGGGCAGCTCTGGCCGCTGGGCGTGGAACCGGAAGTCGTCGAAGTTGACGTGGCCCCAGTGACCGGTGTGGCGGTCGACGAGCCGGATGCGGATCCGCGTGCCGACGCGGGAGGTCAGATCGACGGCGACCGCTTGCAGGTCCTCGCGATCGGTGCCCGAGACGTGGAAGAAGGGGCGCTCCTCGCCCTCGGCCAGCAGCTCGACCGCCGTCTCGCGGTGCCGACCTCCGCCGACGAGGAAGCTGGCCCAGGGCATCGCGACCTCGAAGGGCACCGAGGTCAGGCTGCCGACCGGGGCGTCGCCGGCGAGCTCGTACCCGCCGACCCAGAAATTCCCCTGGTGACGGCTGCGGGAGTCCGCGCGCCGCGGGTGCACGGTGTCGCCGCGCACCGGTTGGCCCAGGAACGCGGTCCCCTCGGGGATCCAATCGGTCAGGTCGCCGGTCTCGAAGTCGAGGTTCAGCGCGCGGCCGTCGGCGCCGCGCGGGAGCACGCCGCGCGCTCCGTCCTCGGCCGGCGTCGGCCTCGGCTCCGACGGGGGAGCCTGCGCGGCGTCGCGCTGCAGGAAGAGGTGCGCGCCCTTCTTGTTCGCGACCAGGACGTCGACGCGCCCATCGCCGTCGACGTCGCCCACGGCGAGCTGCGTGCCCACCCCCGAGTCGCCGTCGAGAACCTGCGGCACGAGGCGCGCCTCTCCGCCCTCCCCCGCTCCGCGCTCGACACGCAACCAGGCGACCAGCGCCGGCGCGTTCGGCTCGGGATCGCCGCTCGGCCCGTGCGCCCAGTGGCGCTTGCCGGTCACGACGTCCGACACACCGTCGCCGTCCACGTCGGCCAGGGCCAGGGCGTGGATCTGCGAGAAGGTGAAGGCGCTCGGCGCGGCGGGGTCCCGTTCGTCGAGCACGCGCCGCTCCTCGAAGGAGATCGCGCCCTGGGCGCGGCGTTGACGGAACCACGAGAGGCCCCAGCCGTGCGCGTCGAGGCTCGTCACCACGTCCGCCAGGCCGTCCCCGTCGACGTCGGTGACGAGCATCTGCGCCCCGCCGCGCCGGCCGGCGGCGAAGTCGACCGCATGGCGCTCCCACGGCTCGCCCGGCTCGAGTTGCGGCGGTTGGCGCCACCACCCGCCGCGCTCGAGCACGTCGAGTCGCCCGTCGCCGTCGATGTCCCCCACTCCCAGGCCGTGCTGGAAGGTCGGGAATCCGAGGTCCGGGCTCAGGGGAACGAAGCGCCAGGGCTCGCGCGGATCGGCGCCCGTGGGCTCGACCCAGCCCAGGCGCCCGCCGTGATTGCACACCAGGCGCCGCAGGCCGTCGCCGAGGAGGTCGACGTAGTCGGGCGACTCGTTGTCGACGCCGTGGAACACGACGTGCCGCGGCCAGTGCCCCGCGGCCGTCAGGTCACCGCCGGGATTCTGGTACCAGCGCAGCTCGCGGCCGGGGAAACCGACCTCGACGACGTCCGCGCGCCCGTCCCCGTCCACGTCGTGCACCCACTGGAAGAAGCTGTCCGAGTAACGCAGCGGGTCGGAGGCCACGGGCTCGTGCAGCTCGAGGCGCCGCGCGAAATCGGGACCGAGGTACACGAACGGCCCCGCGACGGCGTCGCCGTGGCCATCGCCGTCGACGTCACCGATGGCCGCGCCCTCGCAATGGAAGGTGCGGCTCAGGATCACACGCTCCCACCCCGGGCCGGCCCCGCTCGCCTCCTGCGCCGCAGCAAGACCCGCGACCGAGATCGTGACCAGGCCCAGGACCAAGGACGTCGCGCGCCGGCGCGCAGGCTGGGGAACGCTCATCGTGGCCGCAGTATAGGCAGGCGTGCCGCACCCAGGAGCGCGGGCGCGCGACGTGCCGTCGGGGTGGGCGGAGGGTCATCCGGCGGTGGAACGCGACGTCCCCGACGGGCGCCTAGCGTGTTTCGCGCCGCCCCCCCGTGGACGACCCGGACCCGGCGCCACGGCCCCGCGACGGGCAGGCGAACCCCACGAACCCTGGCATCGCGGTAGGATCGCTTTGGTTGTTCCATCCACTGCCGGCCCCGGTCCGCCGTTCGGAGCGGGGATGGCCGAATCGAAAGACGAACCCACCATGAGAAGTATCCCCTTCGCCCTCGCCGCGTTGCTCTGCTCCGGCCTGACCGTCGCGAGCGCCCAGACCGGCTCCAAGAACCCCCTCACCGGCGGCGTCGTCGGCAAGGCCCCTGTCACCTCGCCGACCACGACGAGCCCTTCCTCGCCGGGCGGGATGATGCTGCTCAGCACGGACACCTGCAACACGCCCACGCCGATCAACGGAGCGGGCAACCACCCCTTCGACACCACGACGGCCACCACCTCGGGCTTCAACGGCGGCGGCACCTGCGCGGCGGGCGCCTCGACCATCGGCAAGGACCTCTTCTGGCAGTGGACCGCCACCGCCGCCGGCGACTGGGAGTTCGACACCTTCGGCTCGGGCTTCGACACCAAGCTCTCGGTGCATGCGGGCGTCGGCTGCGCGGCGACCTGCGTGGCCTACAACGATGACACGAGCGGCCTGCAGAGCCGCGTGTCGATCACCAACGTCAACATCGGCGACACCTTCCTGGTCCAGGTCGGCGGCTTCAGCACCGCCTCCGGAGTCGGCGTGCTCAACATCAACCCCTACGTCGATCCGTGCAGCCTGCTCCCGGTCGACGCCTTCGAGCCCAACGACGACTGCCCCCAGTCCGCCGTCATCGGGGACGGCACCTATCCGGGCCTGACGGTCAGCAAGACCAACTGGGACTACTACGAGGTCAACGTCGCCGACGGTGACACCCTGACCGTCGACCTCTTCTTCACCCACTCCACGGCCGACGTCGACATCTTCCTGTACGACGTGCCCGGCTGCCAGCCCTACTCCGCGGGCAACGTGGGCACGACCGGTTCGCTCGTCTACGGCTACACCGCCTCGGACAACGAGAGCATCTCCTGGACCAACACGACCGGCTCGACCCAGACCTACAAGATCAAGATCAACGTCTGGGCGTCCTCCACGGGCAACTGCAACACCTACGACATGGTCGTGGGCGGCACCACCGGCGGCGTGCACGTGAGCTACTGCAATGGGGACGGCAGCGGCACCCTGTGCCCGTGCGGCAACCAGAACGACGGCAGCAACGGCGTCGCGGGCTGCGCCAACAGCGCGGGCGCGGGCGGCGGCAAGCTCGTCGCCACGGGGAGCAACTCGATCGCCGCGGGCGACCTCGTCCTCGCGGGCTCGACCCTGCAGACTGGCCAGGCCGGTCTCTACCTGCAGGGCAACAACGCCACCGGCGGCGGCAACGGCACGGTCTTCGGCGACGGCCTGCGCTGCGCGGGCGGTGGCGTGGTGCGCCTGCAGATCCGCAACTCCGGCATGACGGGCTCCTCCTTCACGACCGTGAACATCGGCTCCATCGGCGGCGTCGCTCCCGGCGACGTGAAGCGCTACCAGCTCTGGTTCCGCGACACCGCGGGCCCCTGCGGCAGCGGCTTCAACTTCACCAACGGTATCGAGGTGACCTGGGCGCCGTGATTCGACGCGACCCGGCCCCGACGCGGGGCCGGGGAGCGGCGAGCGGCGGGCCGCGGGGGTGCTCCCTCCGCGGCCCGCCGCGCCGTTCGGAACGCCCTCAGCTCCGCGCTCCGGCCGCTACCGCGCGATAGAGCTCCTCGTAGCGCGCGCCCTCGGCCTGCCAGGAGAAGTCCTGGGCCATGCCGCGGCGCATCAGCGCCTGCCAACGCGCCGGCTCGCGGAAGACGGTCAAGGCTTCCCCGAGGGCGCGGGTCAGCGCGTCGGGCTCGAAGGCCTCGAAGAGGAACCCCGTGCCGCGATCCCCGCCCGGGCTCGCGCCGCGGAGGTAGGGTTCGACGCTGTCGGCCAGGCCGCCGGTGCGACGCACCAGCGGCACCGTGCCGTAGCGCAGGCTGTACATCTGGTTGAGGCCGCAGGGCTCGTAGCGCGAGGGCATCAGGAACACGTCGGCGCCGGCCTCGATGCGATGCGCGAGGTCTTCGTCGTAGCCGCGACGGAACCAGACACGCCCGGGGAGCCGCGCCGCGAGGGCGCCGAGGGCCTGTTCGTAGGCGCCGTCGCCGCTGCCCAGGACCACCAGGCGCAGGTCCTCGCGCTCGAGCACCGGGGGAATGGCGGCGAGCAACAGCTCGACGCCCTTCTGCCACGAGAGGCGCGAGACGACCCCCAGCACCGGCCCCGCGGGATCCGGATCGAGCCCCGCCTCGGCCAGCAGGGCGGAGCGACAGCGCGCCTTGCCGGCGAGGTCCTGCGGACCATAGCGGGCGGGGATGCGCCGATCGCGGCGCGGATCCCATTCGTCGTGGTCGATGCCGTTGAGGATGCCCGACAGGTCGGCGCCGCGCGCGGAGAGCTCCGCGTCGAGGCCCATGCCGAGCTCGGGCGTCTGGATCTCGCGCGCGTAGGTCGGGCTGACGGTGCTGAGGCGGTCGGCGTGCAGGATGCCCGTGCGCAGGAAGTTGAGGAGCCCGCGGTCCTGGTCCGCCGAGTGGAGCCGCGCGCGGCTCTCGCCCAGGCCCAGCTCCTCGATGGCCTGCGCCGGGAAGACGCCCTGGAAGGCCAGGTTGTGGATCGTGAGCAGGCTGCGCGTGGGCTCGAACAAGCGGTCCCAGCCGAAGTGCGCCCGCAGGTAGAGCGGGGCGAGCGCGGTGTGCCAGTCGTTGCAGTGCACGACGTCGGGGGCCCAGCCGAGCCACTGGCAGACCACCAGGGCGGCGCGCGAGAACAGGCCGTAGCGCAGGTGTTCGTCGGGCGCGTTCCCGTACAGCGCGTCGCGGTCGAAGAACTCCGGGGCGTCCAGGAAGTAGACCGGGACCGCGCTGTCGGGCAGGTGTGCCGTCGCGACCGAGAACGGCACCTGGCGCGACCCGAGCTGGCAGGTCACGTCCCGCAGCTCGGGGTGCGGGACGAGCTCCCAACCGCCCTCGCGCACGACGCGGTGCAACGGCAGGAACAGGCGCACGTCGTGCCCGGCCCGGCCCAGGTGTCGCCCGAGCGAACCCGCCACGTCGGCCAGGCCGCCGGTCTTCGCGAAGGGGACGACCTCGGAGGCGAGGAACCAGATCTTCATGGACGGGGGCTTCGGGAGCGCGGCGCGGCGCGGGGCGAGCTCCCCACGACTCGGGGCGCGGGGCGCGCGCGGGGTGGGGAGTTCAACCGAACTTGTAGCCCGGCGGGACGACGACGATCCCCGAACGCGTGACGGTGAAGCCGCGCGCGCGGTCCTTGTCGAGGTCGTGCCCGATCGTCTCCCCCGGCGGGACCTGGATCCACTTCTCGAGGATCGAGCTGCGCACCTGGGCGCCTCTACCGATCGTGACGCCGGCCATCAGGATCGAGTCCTCGACCTCGGCCCGCTCCTCGAGGCGCACGCGGTTGGAGAGGATCGAGCGCCGCGCGCGGGCCCCCGAGACGATCACGCCCGGGCACAGGAGCGAGTCGACCACCTCGGCGCGCCGGCCGTCGGCGTCGTCGAAGACGGTCTTGGCCGGCGGCTCGTTGTGCCACAGGGTGTAGGTGGGCCAGCGGTGGTCGTACAGGTCGAACTGCGGCGTGACGGCCACGAGGTCCATGTTGGCCTCGTAGTAGGCGTCGAGCGTGCCCACGTCGCGCCAGTAGGGCTGCTCCTCGCCGTCGATCCCGTGGAAGGGATGCACGTAGACCGGGACCTCGCCGATCATGCGCGGGATGATGTCGCGGCCGAAGTCGTGCGTGCTCTCCTCGCCGCGCGCGGCGTCCTCGTTCAGGCGTCGGATCAGCTCGCCGGGCTCGAAGATGTAGATGCCCATCGAGCCCAGGCAGTAGCCGGGCCGGCCGGGGATCTCGGGCGCGTCCGCGACCTTCTCGTGGAAGCCGAGCACGCGCCCCTCGGTGTCGACCTCGAACACGCCGAAGCGGCGCGCGTCCTGCTTCTCGATCACCACCGAGCCGATGGTCAGGGCCGCGCCGTGCTCGATGTGGCCGGCGAGCATGCGCCCGTAGTCCATGCGGTAGATGTGATCGCCCGACAGGATCAGCACGTGGCGCGGGACCTCGTCCTCGATCGTGTCGATGTTCTGGTGGATCGCGTCGGCCGTGCCGCGGTACCACTTCTCCTGCCCGCCGTGGTGCGGCGGGCGCGGGCTGATGAACTGCTCCAGGCGCCGCGGCAGGAAGTTCCAGCCGAAGCGGATGTGTTCCTCGAGCGAGCGCGCCTGGTACTGGGTCAGGACGAAGATCCGGCGCAGCCCCGAGTGGATGCAGTTGGAGAGCGTGAAGTCGATGATGCGGTAGACACCCCCGAAGGGCACCGCGGGCTTCGCGCGCCGGCCGGTGAGCGGCATCAGCCGCTCGCCCTGGCCCCCCGCCAGCACCAGGGTCAGGGTCTCGCGCAGCTCGTGGGGCAGGGACACGCCGAGGCCGCCGGCCGTCGGGCTGAAGGGGGTCACGCTCATCGCAGGCGCTGGCTCGCGGGGGGTCGGGTGGGCCCCAGGATGCCGATCCGCGGGGGCCCTCGACACCCCCCGGAGAGCGGGTTTCGAATGGGGCCCCGCGAGCCGCGCCGCCGAGCGCCGCACGCGGCGCCGCTCCCGACGAAAAGGACACGCCGGGGCGGGGCGGCCAGACCTTACAACCTTCGGGGCCGGAGCCCCCCGAGCGAGGCCCGGCGCGGAGCGACCCGCCAGTCCCCGATCCGGGCCTGCCCGGAGCGCCCGCCCTCACGCCCGGGGCGGCCCCCTTCCGATCCCTGCCCCTCCCCCTCCGCCGCAGCCCGATGCCTGGAACCCTGCCCTTGTCCCATCCGTTCACTCTCTTCGAGGTCAGTTGGGAGGCCTGCAACAAGCTCGGCGGCGTGTACTCGGTGCTCGCCACCAAGGCCCGCACGGCCCGCGAGCGCCTGGGCACCGAGCCCATCACGGTCGGCCCCTGGTTGCTGCACGCCGAGGGCGCGGGCGAGCCGCCGCTGCGCGAGGAGCCCGGCTACGAGGCGTTCGTCGAGAGCTGCCGCGCCCTGGGGCTGCCGGTGCGCGTGGGGCGCTGGCGCGTGCCGGGCGAGCCGCTCGCCTTCCTGGTCGAGTTCTCCCATCTGTACGGCAGCAAGGACGCGATCCTCGCCGGCCTGTGGGAGGACTTCCAGGTCGACTCGCTCTCGGGGGCCTGGGACTACGTCGAGCCGCTGCTCTTCGGCTACGCCGCGGGGCGCGTGATCGAGCTCTACCACGACCAGGTGCTCGCGCCCCAGGGCCGACGAACCCTCGTGCACGCCCACGACTGGCTGGCGGCGGCCTGCGTGCTGTACCTCAAGCGCGTGCCCGGGGTCGGCACGGTCTTCACCACCCACGGCTCGGCCCTCGGGCGGCGCCTGGCCGCGCGCGGCATCCTGCCGGTGGAGGGCGCCGGGCGCCCCAGCGCCGAGTTGGCGCGCGAGCTCGAGCTCGTCGCGCAGCACTCCCTCGAGGGCGCCGCCGTGCGCCAGTGCGACGTCTACACGACCGTCAGCGAGCTGACCGCCGACGAGGCCGAGCTGCTCCACGGCCGGCGCCCGCGGCCGCTCCTGCCCAACGGCATCGACCTCGAGGTGATCGACGGTCTCGCCGGCCCGCTGGAGCGCGCCGAAGCCCGCCGTCGCGTCGAGCAGGCCGCCGCGCGTTTCCTCGGGGAGCCGGTCGACGATCGCTTGTTCGTCTGCCTCGCGGGCCGCTACGAGTTCCACGCCAAGGGCATCGACCTGCTGCTGGAGGCCGCGGCGGAGCTGAACCGCCGCCCCGGCCGGCGCGTGCTCGTGGCCCTGCTCGTCCCCGCCGGCAACTCCGGGCTCAAGGCCGAGTTCATCGAGCGCCTCGAGCAACCCGACGCGCCCGTCCACGGCGCCCTCGGCCTCGCGACCCACAACCTGTTCGACGAGGCGAGCGATCCGATCGCCGCGGCCTGCCGGAGCCTGGGCCTCGACAACGCGCCCGAGGCCCGCATGCAGGTGATCCACCTGCCGATCTACCTCTCGGCGACCGACCGGCTGCTGGGGCTCTCCTACGAGGCCACCCTGCGCACGGCGGACCTGACCTGTTTCCCCTCGTTCTACGAGCCCTGGGGCACCACGCCGCAGGAGAGCCTCGCGCTCGGCGTGCCGACGATCACCACCGACCACGCGGGTTTCGGCCTGTGGGCCAGCGCCCACGGGCTCGGCCCCGCGGACGGCGTGCACGTGCTGCGCCGGCGCGGCCTGCCCCGCGCGCGCGCGATCTCGGACCTCGCCACCCTGCTCGAGGAGTTCGCGCGCGACCCCGCCCGACGCCCCTCGCCCGAGGTCTGCCGCGCCGCGGCGGCCCGCGGCTCGTGGGACCTCTTGTACGGCAACTACCTCGCGGCCTACTCCGACGCGCTCGAGGCCGTCGCCTGGCGCGAGGAGCACCTCCCCCGCCAACGCGTCCGCCCGCCCGTGCCCCTGCCCGTCCGGCCGGTCGCCGAGCACGCGCGGCCGCGGCTGGTGCGCTTCGAGGTCTCCGCGACCTTGCCGCGCGCGCTGGCCGGCCTCGAGCGCCTGGCCCGCAACCTGTGGTGGTGCTGGGACGCCGAGGCCGTGAACCTGTTCACCGAGCTCTCGCCCGTGGCCTGGGCGCGCAGCGGGCACGAGCCGCTGCGTTTCCTGCAGGGCCTCGCGCCCGAGGACTTGGCGGCGCGCGCCGAGGATCCGGCCTACGTCGCGCGACTGCGGCGCACCCTCGAGCGCTTCGAGGCCTACCTCGCCGAGTCGCCGCGGACCTTCGAGCTCGAGAGCGCCGGCCCGAGCGCGGCGCCGGTGGTGCTCTCCGAGGACGCGCCCGTGGCCTACTTCTGCGCCGAGTACGGCCTGCACGAGTCGTTGCCCATCTACAGCGGCGGCCTGGGCGTGCTCGCGGGCGATCATCTCAAGTCCGCCAGCGACCTGCGCCTGCCGCTGGTCGCGGTGGGCCTGTTCTACGCCCAGGGCTACCTGGCGCAGCGCATCGCCCTCGACGGCGAACAACACGGCGCCGAGCTGCGCAACGATCCGCGGGTGCTGCCGATGGAGGCCGTGCGCGGGCCCGACGGCGCGCCGCTCGAGGTGCGCCTCGCGTTGCCCGGCCGCGAGCTGTGCCTGCGCGCCTGGAAGGTCTCCGTGGGCCGCGTGCCGCTCTACCTGCTCGACACCGACGTGCCCGCCAACCGGCCCGAGGACCGCGCCATCACCGAGGCCCTCTACCGCGGCGGTCCCGAGCGGCGCATCCTGCAGGAGATCGTGCTCGGGCGCGGCGGCATGCGCGTGCTGCGCGCCCTGGGCATCGAACCCGCGGTCTACCACCTGAACGAGGGCCACGCCGCCTTCCTGGCCCTCGAGCGCGTGTCGCACCTGGTGCGGCGCGAGGGCCTGCAGTTCGAGGAGGCCCGCGAGCTGGTGCGCGCCACCACCGCCTTCACGACCCACACGCCGGTGCCCGCGGGGCACGACCGTTTCCCCGAGGACCTCGTGCGGCGCCACTTCTCGGACGCCGAGGAGTGGGTCGGCCTGCCCTGGGAGCGTTTCTTCGCCCTCGGCCAAGCGCCGGCGGACGGTCAGGCGTTCAACATGACCTACCTGGCCCTGCGTTTCGCGGGCTACGTCAACGGCGTGAGCCGCCTGCACGGCGCGGTGTCGCGCAAGCTCCTGCACCCGATGTGGCCGGGACTGTGCGAGGGCGAAGTGCCGGTGAGCTCGGTGACGAACGGCATCCACCTGGCGACCTGGACCGACCCCGAGCTGGCGCGCGAGCTGGGCGCGCACGATCGTCCGGTGCGGCCGGCGGACTTCGCGCAGCGCGCGGGCGCGCTCGAGGACGGGCGATTGTGGGACCTGCGCATGCAGGGCCGCGCGCGGCTCCTGGCCCACATGCGCACGCGCACCGAGCGCAGCTTCCTCGCGCGCCACGACAGCCCGCGGCTCCTGCAGCGGACCCTCGACGGCCTGGACCCCGGCGCGCTGTGGATCGGCTTCGCGCGGCGCTTCGCACCCTACAAACGCGCGCACCTGCTGTTCCAGGACCCGGCGCGTCTGCGGGCCATCCTGGCCGACTCCGAGCGCCCGGTGCGCCTCGTGGTCGCCGGCAAGGCCCACCCCGAGGACCAACACGGCAAGGACATCGTGCGCATGGTCGTGGGCCAGACGCGCTCGGAGGACTTCGTCGGGAAGGTCTTCTTCCTCGAGGACTACGACATGGACCTCGCGCGCGACCTGGTGCAGGGCGTGGACGTGTGGCTCAACAACCCGATCCGCATGTTGGAGGCCAGCGGCACCTCGGGCATGAAGGCCGCGGCCAACGGCGCGCTCAACCTCTCGATCGCCGACGGCTGGTGGCCCGAGGCGGCGGACGGGCTCAACGGCTGGACGATCGGCGACGGGCGCGTGTACGAGGACCAGGGCCTGCAGGACCAACTCGACGCGGCGGTGCTCTACCGGCTGCTCGAGGAAGAGATCGTGCCGATGTTCTACCAGCGCGACGCGCGCGGCCTGCCCCTCGAGTGGCTGGCGCGGGTCAAGCACGACCTCGCGACGGTCCCGACGGTGTTCAACATGGACCGCCAGGTCGAGGAGTACCTGGCCCAGGCCTACCTGCCCCTCGCCCGCCGCGGCCACGGGTTGGGCGAAGGCCGCCGCCAGCGGCTGCGCGAGGAAACGCGCGAGCGCAGCCGGCTGCGGCGCGCGTTCGAGGCCCTGCGCATCGTCTCG
Organism: uncultured Planctomycetaceae bacterium; assembly: GCA_964394665.1. Classification (GTDB taxonomy): domain Bacteria; phylum Planctomycetota; class UBA1135; order UBA1135; genus CAYMYN01. The sequence continues at coordinate 78,965 of CAYMYN010000015.1, read as the reverse complement.
GCCGAGATCGCCGACCTCTCCGACCTGCGCGTGGGCGACGAGATCGGCGCCAAGGTGGTCGTCGACCTGGGCGAGCTCTCCCCCGAGGACGTGTGGGTCGAGCTGGTGCTCAGCCGCGGCGGGAGCGCCGATCCGACCGAGCTGCTGCACGTCGCCCTGGCCCCCTCGCCCGCGGACGGCGCCCCCGGCGGGCCGCGGGCCTTCGTCGGCGCCCACGCGATGGAGCGACCGGGCAGCTACTCCTACGGCATCCGCGTCCGCCCCCGGGCCGCGCTGCGAGCGGGGGATTCCCTGGCGGATCTCGTGCTCTGGGCCTGAGCGCTCACGCGCCAGCTCACACCCAGGCGCTATGCTGATCGGCTCGCCCCGCGCGATCCGATCCGCCGTGAACCCCGTCTACCTCGACCACGCCGCGAGCACGCCCCTCGACCCGCGGGTGCGCGCGGCCATGGAGCCCTTCCTGGCCGAGGAGTTCGCCAACCCCTCCTCGCGGCACCGCGCCGGCGAGCGCGCGACGGGCGCCCTCGAGTCGGCCCGCCGCCAGGTCGCGCGCGCGGTCGGCGCCGAGCCGCGGCACGTGGTCCTGACCTCGGGCGGCACGGAGTCCAACAACCTGGCCGTGCTCGGCCTGGCGCGCGCGGCGCGGGGTCGGCACGTGCTCGTCGGTCCGACCGAGCACGCCAGCGTGCGCGGACCGGCCGAGGCGCTGCGCGAGGAGGGCTTCGAGGTCGAGTTCCTGCCCCTCGACGGGCGCGGCGACCTCGACCTCGACGCCGCCGAGGGCCTGCTGCGCCCCGACACGGTGCTCGTCGCGCAGATGCTGGTCGACAACGAGGTCGGGACGCTCTATCCCGTCGCGCGGCTCGCCCGGCGCGTTCGTGCCCGGGCCCCCGGCGCCCGGCTGCACGTCGACGCGGTCCAAGCCCTGGGGAAACTCGAGCTCTCGATCGAGGAGCTCGGCGCCGACTCGTTGGCGATCTCGGCGCACAAGATCCACGGCCCCAAGGGCGCCGGCGCGTTGGTGCTGGCCCGCGACCTGCCGTTGCGCCCGCTGGTCTTCGGCGGCGCGCAGGAGGCCGGCCGGCGCGCGGGCACCGAGGCCCTTCCGGCGCTCGTCGGCCTGGGCGCCGCGGCGGAGTTGGCCGAAGCCGAGCGCGAATCCGCCGCGCGGCACCTCCGCGAGCTGCGCGCGTCGCTGCTCGCGGGCCTCGCTCGCATCGAAGGTCTACGCCCCCTGGCACCGGGCTCGGCGCGCGTCGACCCGATCCTCGCCCTCGAGGTCCCCGGCCCGCCGGCCGAGGTCTGGCTGCACCATCTCGACGCGCGCGGCATCGCCGCCAGCGCCGGCAGCGCCTGCCAGGCGCGCGAAGGACGGCTCAGCCCGACCCTGCTCGCCCTGGGACTGGACGCCGAACGCGCGCGGCGGGTGCTGCGTTTCTCGTTGGCGCGCACGAGCACCGCGGGCGACGTCCAGGCGGCCCTCGCCGCCCTCGCAGCGGTCGCGAGCGACATGGGGGCCCTGAGCCGGTGATCGACTCTCCGCCGCCGTCCACGCTCGAGGCGGGACCGGCCCTGGCGCTGGTGCGCTATGGCGAGCTGGCGCTCAAGGGCCGCAACCGCGGCCAGTTCGAGCAGACGCTGGTGCGCAACGTGAAGCGCGCCCTCGCGCCGCTGACCGAGGTGCGCGTCGAGCGCCTGCGCGGCCGCTTGGTGGTCTTCCCCGAGCGGCGCAAGGAGCAGGCCCTGCGGCGCCTGGCCGAGGTCTTCGGCATCAAGAGCGTCTCCCCCGCCTGGAGCTGCGCGCCCGAGCCCGAGGCCATCTCCGCGCTGGCTCGAACCGTGCTCGCGGACGCATTGGCGGACCTCCCGGCCGCCGCACGGCCCACGTTCCGCGTGCAGAGCTCACGGGCCGACAAGAACTTCCCGCTGACCTCGGTCGAGCTCGACCGCTTCGTCGCCGATCGCGTGCTGACCGAGGACTCGCGCGTGCGCGTGATGCTCGACGATCCCGAGCTCGTCCTGGGCATCGACGTGCGCCCCGAGCGCGCCTACGTCTACTCGCGCCGCATCGCCGGCCCCGGCGGCCTGCCGGTCGGCACCCTGGGCCGCGTCCTGTGCCTGCTCTCGGGCGGCATCGACTCGCCCGTCGCCGCCTGGCTCTCGATGAAGCGCGGCTGCGAGGTCTCGTTCGTCTCGTTCCATTCCTATCCCTTCATCGGCGAAGCCTCCAAGCGCAAGGTCATCGACCTCGCGCAGCGCCTGGCGCGTTTCCAGCCGCGCACGCGCCTGTTCGTCGTGCCCTTCACCGAGGTCCAGATCGCCGTGCGCGACACGGCCCCCGAGGCCTACCGCACGGTGCTCTACCGCCGGATGATGCAGCGCATCGCCACTCGCCTCGCCGGCCGCGATCGCTGCGGCGCCCTGGTCACCGGCGAATGCCTGGGCCAGGTGGCGAGCCAGACCCTCGAGAACCTCTCGCGCATCCAGGAAGCCTCCGGTCTGCCGGTTCTGCGCCCGCTGATCGCCTTCGACAAGGAGGAGACCATCGCGCTCGCGCGGCGCATCGGCACCTTCGACATCTCGGCCCGCCCCGAGCCCGACTGCTGCACGGTCTTCCAACCCCGCCACCCGGTCATCCGCAGCCGCGCCACCGACTGCGCCCGCGCCGAAGCCGGCCTCGACCTCGAAGGCCTCGTCTCCCGCGCCCTCGAGGCCACCGAGGTCCTCGACCTGGCTCCCGAGTGACGCCTCCCCCGGGAAGCCGGCGCGGGTTCACTTCACGGAGATCCGCACCCGGCTCACCTGCCCAGGCTCGAGGTGCACGGTCGTGAACCCCGCTTCGGCGGGTGCGGGACTCTGCAGATGCAGAGAGAGCGGGCCCGGTCGCAAGGGCCAGAGCTCATGGGGCGGCCCGTCGAGAAACTGGAATCCACCCACGCCCTCCCAGCCCGGACCGATCGATTCACCCTCATAGGCCATCAGCGAGACCCGGCCCGCGAAGGGGCTTCCGTCCGCGCGGACGACCTCGACCTGTAGGCGCGCCATCTGCGCCAGATCGAGCTCCCAGCGCGCCTCGAGAGGCCCGATCGCGACGTATTCGTCGGGCCGCTCGGGGCTCGGCACCAAGAGCGTGCTGTGATGCGTCGTGTACCAGATCCGGTACGTCCCGTAGGGGACACCCTGCAGATGGAGGGGCAACGACGCGACGTCGAATGCATACCGGCCGGCCTGGCCCTCGAGGTGCACCGTGCCTGAGAATGTGACCGTGCGATCGGGCGCCCGGGAATCCACACCGGGGAGCTCCATCTCCGGAGAGAGTCGCACGTCGATCTTCAAGGATCCCAAAGGGCCGGGGCAAATCAGGTCCAGTTCCTCGACGTGTAGGTGATCCCTGACCGGAAGGGCCCAGAGCTCCGCCTCTTGGGGACTGCAACCGGTGGGGTTGAGCTTCCAGTCCAGAGGTCCTACGGCCGTACGGTCCTCGAGGGTCGTGAAGAGATAGACGTGACGGCCCCTTTCGCTATAACGGGGAGCGTCGGAGAGCCCGACTAGTTCGAGAGCGTAGGAGGGTTGGAAGACGTATCGTACCCCGGAATCGCCCAGGGGCTGGATCGGGGCGAGCCGGGGAGGGCGGAGCTGGGCACCCCTCGCCAGCCCCACTCCTGCCTCCTCCCGAATGCGCACCTCCAGTCCGAACAGCGGGACGAGTCCCAGGTCGAGGTCCAGGGACCCCGGCATCCGATGCACGAGCGGCGCCGGAAGTGCGATCATGGATCGCTCGCTGTTCGCTGGCGCGGCCGCCATGATGGAGTGGAGCACCTCAGGGTGCAGGCCCTCGATTCGGAAGCCGCCGTCCTCGCCCGATTCCACGTAAGCCACGCTGGCATCGCCCATCCTGCCCCGCTCCACCAGATCCGGCATGGGCGGGAACTCGGAGCTTGGCCAGGCGACGATCCGCGCCCGCACGGGCAGGCCGCTGCGTGCATCCCGTGCGATCCCCGCCAAGAAACCGCCCGGCCCCAGGACGACCTCGAGCAGCGGCACGGATTCGGGCGGCGGAGCGATCGAGACGGTCTCGTGGTTCTCCGCGGACACGACGATCCGCTCCAAACCTGCGCGGAGAATGCTGCACTCGCCCTCGAAGTCCGTGGTCACGGTCGCCAGCTCGGCGGTAGCAGGCCGGCGCGAGAAGGCCTGTACGCGGGCCCCCCGTAGTGGCGCAGCGTCGGGAGCTCTCACGCGTACCAGGAGTAGGGCGGATCGCACTTCGTCGACGACCTCCACACCGTCCACGGCCGTGGAGTCTGCTTGGCTCGCTGTTCGTCCGCTTGGATCCGGTCTCGAGTAGCTCCGAGTCGGCGCGCTCCAGGGGTCCGGATCAACAGGCGAGACGGCGCTCCCGGACCCGAGTCGCCCCGCGAGCACCAACGCAAGACCGACGACGAGCGTGAGGGCCAGGACAACGAGTCCGATGTCTCCTCGGGACCGAGCTGTAGCCATGGAACGGTACGACTAGTCGACGGGAGGAAGGCAGATGCCCGAGACGACAAGGTCTGGAGGATCCACAGAGAAAATGAGATACTTGAGTGTACATGTACCCGCCGGAGGGCAACCGGGGATACCGCACTCGCCGAGCGCAGCAACCTGCTTCAGGCCACTAGGGTCCACGAGCACCACGGTGCAGCAATCGTCCGGTCCGGTCGAGCACCCGCAGATGGCTCCCTCCCCCCAGCGAGTGGCGATCAGCCAGGACATGCAGTGCTGCTGGCACGGGTTGCGACAGTTCAAGGTGGCGCTGTGGTTGGGAGGAGTCCCCTGCATGTGAAGGGAACCTTTGCAGGTGTCACCCGTGTCCGCAGCGCCTGCACCCATGACGCACGCGAGACTCAGGGCAACGAACGTGAAGGTCAGCCTCAGCACAAGATTCATTGTGTAGTTCTCCAGAGTGAACCCGTTCCGCCCTTCCTTGGAAGCCAACGGCCTCTGACGAGTCACGCTACCAAGCAAGCAAGCAAGCAAGCAAGCAAGCAGAAATCGGCCAATTCGGCCAGCAGAGCTCCTCCGACTCACGTGGGCCGATGAGCCCTCCCGCCAGGGACGACGCCGTGGCTTGCGCGGCCATTGTGGATTGCCTTCCCCGAGCGGCGCGGTGAGGAGGGCCCGCGGCGCTGGCCCGAGGTCTTCGGCATCCTGAGCGTCTCCCCCGGCTGGAGCAGCGCGACCGAGGCCAAGCCACGTTCGCGGACGCGCCGTCTCGATCCAGGACCCGGCCATCCTGGTCGTGCTGTTCGAGGTCCTGCTCACGTTCCACTGCGCGATCCCGCCCTACGGTCAGAGCGTGAAGCTCGACGGCTCGCTCTTGGTTCGCGGCGATCGCGGGGGTTGGACCCTGCCGAGAGGCGCGCAACCTCCCGCGGGACGATGGACGCGAGGGCCTCTCCCCTCGCGTCCGCTCGCCCGTCCTCGGGCGGGCCGTGGCGCCGGCGGCTGGGCGGCGGGTACCGTGGGCGGTGCATGAACCGCGGCATCGCCCTGTTCGTGGCGCTGGCGGTGCTGGTGGCCCACGGATTCGCCCTCCATGGCGACGGCGAGGGAGGGTTGGCGGCGCCCTACGAGCGCGCCTTCGCCGCCTTCCGCCTGGCCCGCAACCTGGTGCACGAGGGGAGCCTGGCGTGGACGGCGGGTCGCTCGGGGCTCGATGCCTATCCCGCGCCGCTGTGGATCGCGATCCTGGCCCTGGGCGAGCGCCTGTACCTCGAGATCAACACCTTCTCCCAGGCGGTCGGGACCCTGTGCGGGCTGCTCGCCATGGTGGCTGCCTCGCGCTTCCACCCCGACCGCGCCGCGAGCCTGATCGCGCCGCTGCTGATGGCCACCAGCGGCGGGCTGGCGGCCGCCGGCGTCAGCGGCCTCGAGACGCCCCTGATCGCGCTCCTGATGACGGCCGCCTTCCTGGCCTTCGAGCGCGGCCGGAGCGTCGCCTGCGGCCTGGCCCTGCTCGGCCTGGGCCTGTGCGGCGCGGAGGGTTGGGTCCTGGTGCTCGCCTTCGCGCTGCTGCGCGCCCTGCCCGCCGGCCGCGGTCCCGAGCTCGCGCCCGGGGACGGGCCACCCCCGCGTGTCTCGCCCCTGACCTTCCTCGCACCCCTCGCCGGGTTCGTGTTGCTGGGCCTGCTGCGCCTGGCGCGCACGGGCGACTTCTTGGGCGCGGAGCTCGTTTCCCTCGCCGACCTCGACGCGGGCCGCACGCGGGACGGCCTGCTCGCCGGCTGGGACTTCGTGCGCATCGCGGCCAGCCCGGCCCTGGCCGTGTACGCCCTGTGGTACCTGCTGCGCGGGCGCCTCTCGGCGACCGGCATGCGCGCGTTGGCCCTGGCGGCGTGCTGGTGCGCGCTCGTCGCGCTGCGCGGCGGCGGTGAGCTCCCCTTCTACGGGAGTTGGGTCCCGGCCCTGCCGCTGCTCCTGATCGGCTCCCAGGAGGGCATGATCGCCGCGCTCAACAGCCCGCGCCGGGCGGTGCGTGGCCTGGCCTGGGGCACCTTCCTCGGCGCGGTCGTGCTCTCGACCCTGGCTTCCCGCCTGCCGAGCGATCACGACCCCGAGCCGCTGGCACGCCTGCAGCGCAGTTGGGCCCAGGACAGCCGCGCGACGACCCTGGGGAGCGCTCCGCCCCTGGGGCGCGCGTCCCTCGAGGCGGAGCTGCGCGCCACGCGCCAACTGCGCTCGATCGGCATCGTGCTGCGCGACCACCTGCCGCCCGACACGAACCTGCTCACTCCCTGGCCGGGGGCGATCGGATACCTCTCGCGCCTGGCGGTGCACGATCTCCTGGGGCGGGTGACGCCGCCGGGCGCGGGCGCGCGAACGCGTTCGTGGAACGGACCGCGGCGCGTCGACCTCCTGGGCGCGCTCGAGGGTCGCACGGAGCAGCTCTTCGTGACCCTCGAGAGCGGCCTGCGCGCGCCGACCCCGACCAGCCTGGCGCAGGAGCTGGCGGCCGCCTTCGACGTCGCCCCCGACGACCCCCAGCGCCTCGGTGCCCTGCGCGACGTCCTGGCCGGGTTCCGCCTGGTCACGCTCCCGATCGCGGGCGCGGGCCGCTCGCCGATCCCCTTCGACGACGAGCGCACCTTCCTGCTGCGCCGGCAGGCCCCCGAGCTCGAGCCCGTTCTCGAGTGGGTCGAGGATGGGGAGTCCCTGGCCGTGAACCTCACCCACCGCGGCCACGTGCAGCTCGCGGAGCTGCGCGTGCGCGGCCGCGACGCCGAGGGCAACACCTGGTACCTCACGCCCACGGGGATGATGGTGCGCGAGCCGGCCCTGGCGCGCGCCCACCTCTTGGTTCACGGTACGGGCGAGCGCGCGGTGGAGCTGATCCGCTTCCCGCGCCCCCACCTCGAGCCCGGGTTGATCGAGCTGGAGGCGCTGCTCGTCAACCCCGGCGTGCCCACCCGATCCCAGCCCTTCGCGGCGGTGTCGAACGAGGCCCGCCTGCCGCTGCGCTGAAGCGCGGTGCTCACGGGATGTTGAAGCGCTTGAGCTTGCGGTAGAGCGTGCTCTTGCCGACCTTCAGCAGCTTGGCGGCCTTGAGCTTGTCGCCCTCCACGGCATCGAGGGCGCGCAGGAGCACCTTCATCTCGTAGTGGTCGAGGCTGATCGGGTCCTCGTCCGAGACGTCCCAGGGACGCGCGCGCGGAGGGGCCGGCACGACGGTCGAGCTGCGGCCTTCGATGCGCGGGCCGACCGAGTGCGTGCCGTCGACGGCCTCGCCCTTGCGCGCGGGTTGCAGCTCGTGGCCCCCCGTGCCGTCCCAGGACTCGCGCACGGTGGCCGGCAGGCACTCGGCGCTCAAGGTGCCCTCGCGGGCGGCGCGGCAGGCGCACTCCATCGCCGCCGCCAACTCGCGCACGTTGCCCGGCCAGTCGTGGGTCGCGAGCACGGCCAGGGCCTCGTCGAGCACCTGCTGCACGCCGGTGGTCGGCCCGAAGCGGCTGACGAAGTGCAGGGCCAGGCGCCCGATGTCGTCGGGGCGCTCGCGCAGGGGCGGCAGGGCGACGCGGCGCGTCACGCGCCGGGCGAGCTCGGGGTGCAGCCGGCCCTCGGCCAGGGCTTGCTCGGGGTGAGCGCGCAAGGTCAGGATCAGGCGCGCGTCGGAGGACTCGCGGCGCTCGCTGCCCAGGCGCGCGACCTTGCGCGTCTCGAGGAACTCGACCAGCACCTGCTGGGCGTCGAGCGACAGGGCCTCCAGGTCGTCGACCAGCAGGCAGCCGTCGCTGGCCATCTGCAGCAGGCCCGGGCGGTCGACCACGGCCTCCTCGAAGGCGCCCTTCACGTAGCCCCGCAGCTCGCGCTCCAAGCTCTCCCGGCCCAGGGCCGAGCAGCGCAGGTCCAGCAGCGGCCCCGTCGAGGGGCTGCTGTAGTGCATCGTGAAGGCCAGCCGGCTCTTGCCGACGCCCGTCTCGCCGAAGATCAGCACCGGCTCGTGGTGCTCGCCGTACTCGCGCGCCTCGCGTCGGGCCCGCAGCACCTCGTCGTGCTCGCCGACGAAGGTCTCTGGGGCGAACTGCTCGCGGGCGGCCTCGACCAGCGGCCCGAGTTGGTGGCGCGGGATGCCCGGCTCCTGGACGCGCAGGATCTCGGCCGCCACGCGGCGTCGGCCGGCATCCAGGAGCAGCACCACCCGGAAGCCCTCGTCGTCCTCGCCCGTGTTGGAGACGAGCGGCACGACCGAGGCCGTCAGCGAACGCGCCGAACGATTGCCCAGCGGCGCCAGGTCGAAACGGAAGCCCTCGCGCGACTCGGTGCGCGCGTCGCGCACGAAGGCCTCGAGACCGCTGGCCGGAGCCAGCCGGCCGAGGTTCTTGCCCTCGATGCGGTTGCCGAAGTACTCGCTGGCGCCGCGGTCCGCGCGCCGCACCAGGCCCTCGGCGTCCACCAGCAGCACGCCGTCCGGGCGGCCGGCCGAGAGCTCGCGGGCGAGCAGGGCTTGTTGGCCGCTCTCGCGCACGGAGGTCTCGAGGTCGGCCACCCGCTGGCGCTCCTCGCGCAGGCGACGGTTGTGCTGCTCGAGGGCACGATTCTGGTCCGCCAGGTCGTCGTGGACGGCCTTCGTGCGCAGCAGGGCGCGCACCATCAGGTCGAGCACGGGCAGCTCCTGCTTGCCGACGAAGTGGTCGCAACCGGCCTCGTAGGCGCGGGTCAGCTCCTCCTGGGCGGCGGGCAGGTTGCTGTAGATCAGGACCGGCAGCGCGTGCGTCTCCGGCAGGCTCTTGAAGCGCCGGCAGACCTCGATGGCGTCGATCCCCGAGCCCAGGCTGGCCGATACCAGCACCAGGTCGAGGCCGTGCTCGCGGGCCTCCATCAGCCCGCTGGCCCCGGAGTCCACCGGCACGACGTCGTATCCGAGATCGCAGAGGCGGCTCTTGACGATCAAGCGGTTGCCCGCGTCATCATCGATGACCAGGATTCGACTCATGTTCCATACTCCGCGAGCGCAGGAGGGATCCGCCGGCGACCGCCGACGTGAGACCCGACGTTAAGGCCCCGGGGCAACCTGTGGAAGAGCACACCCCTCGCAGTTGGATTCCGGGCCAGGCCACCGGCGCCGATCCGCTGTTCTCCGAGCGCGTCGAACGCGCCCTGGCCGAGGTGCTCGCGGAGCGCGACCCGCTGCGCCGCGCCACCCGACTGCGGGCGCTGCTGCCCGCCGATCTGGCCCCACGGGCGGCGCAGCTCGCCCAATTGCGCCTTCGTATCGCGGCCGACTATCCCCGGCGCCCTCCGCGCTTCGCGAGCGGGCCCGGGCTGGCCATGGCCAGCCGCGAGGCCGTCGCGGGCTGGCGCGGCGAGGAGATCGGCGCCGGCCACCCGGGGGCGTGGGTGCTGGACGCGACCTGTGGAATCGGCGTCGACGCCCTGGGCCTGGCGGCCGCGGGGGCACGGGTCGTGGCGGCGGACCGCGACCCATTCCACGCGCGCTGCGCGGCCCACAACCTCGCGGCCCTGGGATTCGCGCCGCGCGTGCTGGTGGCCGACGCCGCCGCGCCCGCGGCACGCGCGGACCTGTGCCTGCTCGATCCCGAGCGCCGCGTGGGCGGCGAGCGCCAGCTCGATCCCGAGCGCTGGTCCCCGCCGCTCTCCCGCGCGCTGGCCGTCGCGGCGCGGTTTCGCGGCGCGTGGCTCAAGCTCGCGCCGGCGCTCGAGGTCGACGCGCTGCCCCTCCCGCCCGGTACCTGGCGCTGGCGCTGGATCTCGGCCGCGCGCGAGTTGGTCGAGACCGCCCTCCTGGGCGGAGTGCTCGCCGGCGCGGGCGACCCCGCGCGACGCGAGGTCGTGGCCCTCGGACAGGATGGCGTCGCGCGCTTCGAGGCGCTGCCCGAGGACTGCCCCCCCTGGCCGGCGCGCGAGGTCCCCGGGCTCGCCTGGTTGGCGGAGCCCGACCCTGCGCTCGTCCGCTCGGGCCTGCTCGGCGCCCTCGCCCGGGCGGAGGGGCTGCGGCCCCTCGACGCGCGCATCGCCTACCTCGGCGGCGATCGACCGGCGCGCTCGGGGCTGCTCGTGCCCTGGCGCGTGCTCGGCAGCGCGCCCCTCGACCCCAAACGCGTGCGGGCCCTGCTCGCGCTGCACGACGTGGGCCCACTCGAGGTCCACAAGCGCGGGCACTCCGAACCGGCCGAGGTCCTGGCCCGCCGCCTGGCCGGCCCCGGTCGCCGGCGCGGGGTGCTCTTCGTCGCGCGCCTCGACGCCGGCCAGCGCGCCTTCCTGGTGGAGCCCGCGGGGCGAGCCAGCGGATCGGGCCCGGATCGGGGAGCGGCGGGCGCCGGGGGCTCCAGGGGTTCCGCGGGGGTGGGCGATGAGGGATTCGAACCCCCGACCTCCTCCTTGTAAGGGAGGCACTCTAGCCGCTGAGTTAATCGCCCGCGGTCCACGGGGCCCCGCTCACGGTAGCCTCCCCGCCCCCCGGCCTCCACCGCGCGCGGCGGGCCCCTCCCCGGGCCCCACCCGCGCGCCCCTCCCCCACCCAGCACGCGCCCGGCAACGGGACGCACCAGGCATGCGCATCGCTGTCGTCGGCACCGGCTACGTTGGACTCGTCGCAGGCACCTGCTTCGCAGAGAGCGGAAACACCGTCACCTGCATCGACATCGACGCGGCGAAGATCGCCCGGCTCGAGGCCGGCGGGGTCCCGATCTACGAGCCGGGGCTGGAGGAGCTCCTGCGGCGCAACGTCCACGACGGGCGGCTGCGCTTCACCACCAGCTACGCCGAGGGCATCCCGGGGGCGCAGGTGATCTTCATCGCCGTGGGCACCCCCACGGGCGAGGACGGCGGCGCCGACCTCAAGTACGTGCTGGCGGCCGCGCGCAGCATCGGCGAGCACCTCGGCGGATACGCCGTGATCGTCGACAAGTCGACCGTCCCCGTGGGCACGGCCGCCAAGGTGCGCGAAGCGATCGCCGCCGTCACCAAGCACGAGTTCGACGTCGTGAGCAACCCCGAGTTCCTGAAGGAGGGCGCCGCCATCGACGACTTCCTGAAGCCCGACCGCGTGGTGATCGGGACCGACAGCGCCCGCGCGGCCGAGCTCATGGACGAGCTCTACTCGCCCTTCGTGCGCACGGGCAATCCGATCCTGCACATGGACGTGACCTCGGCCGAGCTGACCAAGTATGCGGCCAACGCCATGCTCGCCACGCGCATCTCGTTCATGAACGAGATCGCCAACATCTGCACCCTGGTGGGCGCCAACATCGAATCGGTGCGCAAGGGCATCGCCAGCGACGTGCGCATCGGCTCGAAGTTCCTCTTCGCGGGCGTCGGTTGTGGCGGCTCGTGTTTCCCCAAGGACGTCAAGGCGATCGTGCGCACGGCCGAGGAACACGGATACCCCTTCCGCATCCTGAAAGCCGTCGAGGACGTCAACGAGACCCAGAAGCAAGTGCTGTTCGAGAAGATCTCGCGGCACTTCGGCGGGGACGTGCGCGGGCGGCGCCTGGCGCTGTGGGGCTTGGCCTTCAAGCCCAACACCGACGACATGCGCGAGGCGCCGGCGGTCGTGCTGGCCAATCAACTGCTCGAGGCCGGGGCGCGGGTGACGGCCTACGACCCCGAGGCCATGGAAGAGTCCAAGCGCCACTACCTCGGCGACCGCATCGACTACGCCGAGCACCCGATGCAGGCGCTGGAGGGCGCGGACGCGTTGGTCCTGGTGACCGAGTGGAACGAATTCCGGCGCCCCGACTTCGAGGCGGTCAAGGCCAAGCTGAAGCAGCCCCTGATCTTCGACGGGCGCAACATCTACAGCCGCAAGCCGCTCGAGAAGCTCGGGTTCACCTACTACGGCATCGGGAGCTGACCGGGCGCCGGGCGCCCGCGGGGCACCGGGCTCAGATCGAGCGCTCGGGGCCCTCGCGTTCGTCGCGGTAGGTCACGCGGTACAGGTCGGTCCGTCGATCGTTCCAGTTCTGCACCGTGCCCCGCTGGCGGTGGCGGCGCAGGAGCTCGAGGTCCACGTCGTGGATCACGACCGTCTCGACGTTGGGGTTGCACTCGGACGCGATGCCGTCCCGCGCGAACGAGAAGTCGGAGGGCGTGAAGATGCCCGACTGCGCGTAGTGCACGTCGGCGTTGTCGACGAACGGCAGGTTGCCCGTCACCCCCGAGATGGCCACGTAGACGTGGTTCTCGATGCAACGCGCCAGGGCGCAGTACCGGATCCGCATGTAGCCTTCGCGGTTGTCGGTGTTGAACGGGCAGAACAGGATGCGCGCGCCCTTGCCGGCCGCGATGCGCGCCAGCTCAGGGAACTCGATGTCGTAGCAGACCAGGATCGCGATCTTGCCGCGGTCGGTCTCGAAGACGTGCACGCCCTCACCCGGCGCCACGCCCCACCAGCGGCGCTCGGCGGGTGTGACGTGGATCTTCTCCTGGCGTTCGATCGTGCCGTCGCGGCGGAACAGGAAGGCCACGTTGCGCAGCGTGCCTTCCTCGAGCGTGAACTGCGATCCGCCGATGATGTTGACGTTGTACTTGATCGCCAGCTCGGTGAAGAGGTCGAGGTACTCGGGCGTGTACTCGGCCAGCTTGCGCGCCGCCTCCGCCGGGTGGCGGGCCTTGTTGAACGAGAGGAGCTGGGTCGTCAGCAGCTCGGGGAAGAGCACGAAGTCGGCCTTGTAGCCCGAGGCCGTGTCGATGAAGAACTCGCACTGGTCGGCGAAACCCTGGAACTCCGCGATCGTGCGCATCTGGTACTGCACGACGCAAATGCGCGCCATGGAGACGTGCTGCAGGCGCTTCTTGTGGTCCGGGACGTAGTCCAGGTTGGTCCACTCGAGGAAGGTCGCGTAGCCCCGCGAATCGGTGTCCGAGGGCATGTAGTTCGGGATCAGGCGCTTGAGCACGAATCCGTTGGCGACCTGGGTCGTGAGCACTGGGTCGTAGAGCTGACCCGCGCTCACCTTCTCCGCGTACTCGCGCGCGCTCATGCGGTCCGCGTAGCGGCCATAGCCGGGAATCCGCCCGCCGACGATGCTGCGCGCCAGGTTCATGCGCTCCGCCAACTCGCGCCGCGCGGCGTACAAACGCCGGGCCAGCTTGAGGCCCCGGAAATCGGGGTGCACCATGATCTCGATCCCGTACAGGGTGTCGCCCTCGGGGTCGTGGTTGCGGATGTACCCGTTGTCGGAGATCTCGCGCCAGTTGTGCCAATCGGAGTACAGGTCGAAGTCGACCACCAGCGAGCCCGAGCTCGCCACCAGGCGCCCCTCGTACTCGATCACCATCTGGCCCTCGGGGAAGACGCGCAGTTGGCACTCGATCTGCTCGCGCGACCAGGTCTGCATGCCGGGGAAACAGGCGCGTTGCATCTCGACGAGCTGGTCGAAGTCCTCGTTGCGCAGTTGGCGCAGCTCGATCTTGCGCTCGAACTCCACCAGCCGGATCTCCTCGCCCTGGGGCGCGTCGTCCTGCTCGTCGACCACCGGCCGTAGCTCCTCTGCTCCTGCCTCGCGCTTCTCGTCCATGTGTCGCGCCCCGAACCTGGCCGCCCCGGTGCGGGCCGGCGGCGCTGGAGCATAGCGCCGCCGCGGCCGCGGCTCGCGGTTAGGATGGTCGCCGTGATCGCCCTCCGTCCGCCGCGCGCCCTGCGCGCCCTGCGCGTCGCCCTCGGCGCCGCGCTCCTGATCGGCGGCGCGCGCGCCCAGGAGCCCGGCGCCGCCTGGCCCGAGCACGCCCTGCGCGAGCTCGGGGCCCTCGCCGCGCCGACCGCCCTGGCCTTCACACCGGGCGGCGAGCTGTGGGTCTGCGAAACCGGCGCCGATCGCGTCGTGCGCCTCGACTCCAAGGACCGCGTCCTCGCCCGCCTGGGCGGCCCGGGCGAGCTGCGCCTCCCCGCCGGCCTCGCCCTGCACGCGGACGGCCGCGTGTTCGTCGCCGACAGCGGCCAGCACCGGATCGTCGTGTACGGACCCGAGGGCGCGCGCGGCGCCGTGCTCGGCGGCCCGGGCGCGGGGGCGGGGCGCTTCCACGAGCCCCTGGGGCTGGCCCTCGACACGGCGGGCGCCCGCCTGGCCGTCGCGGACCGCGGCAACCGCCGCGTGCAAGTCTTCGAGCTCGAGGGCGAGGGCCTCTCGATCGTCGGCGGCCCGGGCGGCGAAGTCGAGTTCCTGGGGCCCGTCGCCTGCGCCTTCGCGCCGGACGGATCCCTGGTGGTGGCCGACCGCGACGCCCATCGGGTGCGCGTGTTCGACTCGAGCGGCGCGCCGCTGCTCTCCTTCGGCGACTGGGGCGCGCACCCGGGCCTCTTCGCGCGCCCCGCCGCCCTGGCCCTGGCCGGGGAGCGCATCTTCGTCGGCGAGCGCGAGAACCACCGCGTGCAGGTCTTCGATCTGGCGGGCAAACGCTTGGGCGGCTTCGGCGTGCACGCGCTGCGGCCCGGGGAGGGACTGGGCAAGTTGCACTACCCCACCGGCCTGGCGCTCGCCGCGGACGCCGGTCTGCTGGCCCTCTCCGAGCCCCTCGATGGGCGCGTGCAGCTCTTCTCGGTCGAGCGCACCCTGCCGCCCGATGACCTTCCGCCCCTGCCCGGCGTGCCCCAGCCCCCGGCCCACCACGGCCCGGAGCTCGCCGCCGGCGGTCCGTTGCTCGTGATCGCCGAGCCCGAGTCGCGCAGCGTGCTGGTCTTCGACGACACGGCCGAGGCGCCGCGCCTGATCGCCCGCGTCGGCCGTTCGGGCACCCGTCCGGGACAGTTCCTCCTGCCCCAGGGCCTGGCCCTCGACGCGGCGCGCGGACGCCTGGCGGTCGGCGACCCGGTGCTGCGGCGCGTGTCGCTCTTCGACCTGCGCGGCCATCCCCAGGACGAGGTGCGCTTCGATCCGCTCTTCTGGCGCTTCGTGAAGTCGGTCGACCTGGTCGCGCTGTTCCACGCCGACGGCGCGCGCCTGGGCCTGGTCGCGCCGCCCGAGCCGGGCGCCCTACTGCTCGACGCCAGCGGCCAGCTCTTCGTCGCCGACCGCCGCAACGACCTCGTGCTCGTCCTGGGCCCGGATCTCGCGCCGCGGCGCGCGATCGGCGCCGGCCACCTGCGCGGCCCGGCGGGCCTGGCCTTCACGCCCGACGGCGAACGCCTGCTGGTGGCCGAGGACACGGGCGCGCGGGTGCAGGCCTTCGGGCTCGCCGGCGAGCACCGGGGCGTGTTCGCCGCGGGCGCGCCCCTCGCCCAGCCCCACGGCCTGCAATTCGACGGGCAGGGACGCCTGTGGGTCAGCGACGCGGGAGCGGATCGCCTGCACGTGTTCGGTCCCGACGGGAAGCTGGAGGCCTCCCACGGCGGGCGCGGGCTCGGCCGCGGCGCGCTGGCCCAGCCCATGGGACTCGCGCGGGACGGGCGCGGGAACCTGGTCGTGCTCGAGCACGCCAACCACCGCGGCCAACGGTTCGACGAGCGCGGCGGGTACGCGGGCGTGTTCGGCTCGCGCCTCTACACGCGGCCCGCGCGGTTGGACGAGGATGGGGAGGGTGCCGAGGAACGGGAAGGCGGAGGCCGGCGATGAGAACGCGCGCCGTGCTCGCGGCCCTGACGGCGGCGCTGGCCCTGGTCGGCCCGCGCGCGGAGCACCTGGGCGCGCTCCGCGCCCAGGACGACGGAGGGTGGCGAGCGCTCACCAGCAATGACGGCGCGCACCGCCTGCGGTATCGCACGAACCCGGCGCGCCTCGAGTTGGGGGTCGACTTCGAAGTCGAGGTCGAGCTCCTGGCGACCCCCGGCGGCCCGCCACCCGAGGGCCACGCCCTGACCATCGACGGCGACATGCCCGAGCACGGCCACGGCCTGCTGCGCGAGCCGCGCACCGAACGCCTGGCCCCCGGCCGTTTCCGCGCCCGCGGCCTGCGCCTGTTCATGCCGGGCCACTGGGAGCTCTACTTCGACGTCACCGCCGGCGCCGTCACCGAGCGCGCCCAGGTCGAGGTGTGGATCGATTGAACCCCGCGCACCGATCCGTGGGCGGCGGCGGAGCGCGTCTCGGCCGGAACCGGACGGCCGCGATCCTGCTCGGCGCCGGGATCCTGCTGGCCGCCGCGCGCGCCGGTCCGGGGCAGGGGCCGGACAGCGGGCTCTCGGAGCGGGCGGCGCGGTTGGCCCTGTCGATGTCGCCCCTCGGGCCGGTGCCCGCGGATCCCACGAACCGCGTGGCGGACGATCCGCGGGCCGCGCACCTGGGGCAGTGGTTGTTCTTCGACGGCGCGCTCTCGCGGGACGGCAGCGTCTCGTGCGCGACCTGCCACGACCCGGACCTCGAGTTCAGCGACGCGCGCGCCCTGGCCCGCGGACTGGGACCGGGGACGCGGCGCACGCCCTCGCTCTGGAACGTCGCCCACCAGGAGTCGTTCTTCTGGGACGGCCGCGCCGACACGCTCTGGGCGCAGGCCCTGGGGCCGATCGAGGAGGCCAGCGAGATGGACGGCAGCCGCGTCGACGCGGCGCGGCGCGTCGCCAAGCACCCCGAGCTGGCGCGCGCCTTCGAGCAGCTCTTCGGTCCACTCCCCGATCTCTCCGATCAGGCCCGTTTCCCCGCCGGCGCGCGGCCGCGGCGCGACGGGACGCACGACGCACGCTCGTCCGCCTGGGAGGCCATGGCGCACGAGGATCGCGAACGGGTCACGCGCGTCTTCGTGGGCCTGGGCAAGGCCCTCGCCGCCTACCAACGGCGCCTGGTGCGCGACGACGCGCCCTTCGACCGGTTCGTGCGCGCGCTGCGCGAGGGCGACGGCGCAGCCGTGGCGAGCTTCCCCGAGGACGCGCGCCGCGGCTTCGAGCTGTTCGTGGGCAAGGCCAACTGCCGTTCGTGCCACCACGGCCCCAACTTCCAGGACGGCGCCTTCCACGACCTGATGTTGCCCGGCCCGGACGGCGGGTTGCCGGACGACCCGGGGCGCTACGGCGGTCGGGCGCTGGCGCGCACGGATCCGTTCCACGCTGCCTCGCCGCACAGCGACGATCCGACCGGCGAGGCCGCTCGACGGCGCGCGCAGGACGCGGCGAGCGCCGACACCTCGAGCGACTTCGGCGCC
This sequence comes from uncultured Planctomycetaceae bacterium, assembly GCA_964394665.1. Lineage (GTDB taxonomy): Bacteria > Planctomycetota > UBA1135 > UBA1135 > CAYMYN01. The sequence continues at coordinate 61,397 of CAYMYN010000015.1, read as the reverse complement.
TTCAAGACGCCCAGCCTGCGCAACGTCGCCGAGCGCGGCCCCTTCATGCACAACGGCCACTTCATGACCCTCGAGGAGGTCGTGCACTACTACTCGACCCTCGAGGGCGCGGTGCGCGGCCACGCCCACGGCGAGCCGGTGCTGCGCCCCCTCGAGCTCGACGAGCGGGAGCAGAGCGACCTGGTCGCGTTCCTGCGGTCGCTCAGCGGCGCGATGCCGAGCGCGGAGCTCCTCACCCAACCCCCGTCCCCGCTCCCTACCCCGCGGGACGGGTAGGCTTCCGGGTACGGGCCCCGTCCCGTAGCTTGGAACCGCCCCCGCGCCCCCCCTCCCCGGGCGCGCCCCGCTCCACTCCCCCCGCCCGGATCCCCATGCGCGTTCTCTCCCTCCTGGCCCCCGCCCTGCTCCTCGCCGGCGCCGCAGCGGCCCACGAGACCGACCCCAAGGTCCTCGACCGCCGGCCCCCGCACGTCGGCCCCGGCTATCGCAACGCCCAGATCGCGGCCCCGGGGCCGAACCACCTGGCGGCGGGCGCGGGCACGGTCTTCCAGTCCCAGGGCGTGCACCTCCTGGGCTGGCTGCCCCTGGCGGAGTTCGGCGCGAGCGTCACCAGCGGCAACGACTGCTGGGGCTACGTGTCGCCCTCGGGGCGCGAGTACGCGCTCTTCGGCCACTCCCACGGCACGGGCTTCGTCGACATCACCGTGCCCGGAGCGCCGCTGATCGTCGCCAACCACAGCGGGCCGAACAGCCTGTGGCGCGACGTGAAGGTTTACGCCCACCACGCCTACGTGGTCTCCGAGGGCGGCGGCGGCATCCAGGTCTTCGACCTCTCGGCCATCGACCAGGGGAGCGTGACCCTGGTCAACCAGGTCAACGACTTCGGGACGGGCGCCTCGCACAACGTGGCCATCGACACCGACCGCGGCCTGCTCGCGCGCGCCGGGGGCGGGGACAACGGCCTGCGCCTGTACGACCTGTCGAACCCCGCCGCGCCGGCCTTCGTGGGGTCGTGGTCGAGCCGCTACGTGCACGATGTGCAGCTCGTCACCTACGACAGCGGGCCCTACGCGGGCAAGACGCTGGCCTTCGCCTGCAGCGGCTTCAACGGTGGCTACGGCTCGACCGGGCTCTCGGTGCTCGACGTCACCAACCCGGCGAGCATCCAGCACATCGGGCAGACCAGCTACTCGAACCCCGCTTACTCGCACCAGGCCTGGTTGTCGGAGGACCGCCAGTACCTCTACCTCAACGACGAGTTGGACGAGGGCAACGGGCTGACGACGACGACCCACATCATCGACGTCTCGAACCCGGCGAACCCCATCCCGGCGGGCACCTTCACCAACGGGAACCCGGCCGTCGGGCACAACCTCTACGTGCGCGGCAACCTCATCTACGAGGCCAACTACCGCAGCCGCCTGCGCATCTTCGACCAGACGAACCCCTTGGCCCCGGTCGAGGTGGCCTGGTTCGACACCTTCCCCGACAACGACAACCCGAGCTTCAACGGGCTGTGGAGCGTCTACCCCTACTTCCCGAGCGGCGTCGTGATCGGCAGCGACCTCGAGCGGGGCCTCTTCGTCTGGCACGTCGGGACCGCTCCGCTCGAGTTCGACTTCACCGGCGGCCCGCCGCTGCAGTTCGCCCCCGAGGGGGACCTGGTGCGCGTCGACGTCTACGAGGACCAGCCCGGGGACCTCGTCCCCGGCACGGTGCTCCTGCACATGGACCTGGGCCAGGGCTTCGTCAGCGTGCCGATGTCGCACGTCTCGGGCACGACCTACGAGGCCAGCGTGCCCGCCGGCGTGTGCGGCAGCCCGGTGCGCTACTACGTGAGCGCCCAAGCGAACGACGGGACCCAGTGGTCCGACCCGCAGGGCGCGCCGGCGGGCGTGCACCTGGGCGTCTTCTCCTACGGGACGGCGGTGGCGGTCGTGGACGAGATGGAGGCCCCCTCCGGCTGGACCGTGGGCGCCCCGGACGACGATGCGACGAGCGGCATCTGGGTGCGCGTGGCCCCCATCGGCACCGCGGCCCAACCGAGCGCGGACCACACCCCGGCCCCCGGCACGCACTGCTGGGTCACCGGCCAGGGGACACAGGGCGGCTCGGTCGGCCAGGCCGACGTCGACGGCGGCAAGACGACGCTCTACTCGCCGGTCTTCGATCTCTCGAACCTCGTCGACCCGCGCATCTCCTACTGGCGCTGGTACTCGAACCACGCCGGTTCGGCCCCCAACCTGGACGTCTTCATCGTGGGCATCTCGAACGACGGCGGCGCGGGCTGGCAGATCGCCGAGATCGTCGGTCCCGCGGGACCCCAGGCGAGCGGCGGCTGGTACCGGCACGAGCTCCGCGTGCGGGACTTCTACGCCCAGCCCGGACAGGTGCGCCTGTTCTTCGAAGCCTCCGACCACGGCTCGGGCTCGATCGTCGAGGCCGCGGTGGACGACCTGATGGTCACCGACGTCGCCTGCGGGGACTGCAACTCGAACGGCACGCCGGACAACATGGACATCTTCGCCGGCACCAGCCCGGACGTGAACGGCGACGGCATCCCGGACGAGTGCCAGTGCCTGCCGAGCCTGTACACCTACTGCGTCGCCGCGCCCAACTCGGTCTCGTCGGGCGGCCACATCGGCTACGCGGGCTCGGCGAGCGTGGCGGCCAACGACCTGGTCCTGACCGTCGACAGCGGTGCCCCGGGCCAGTTCGGGCTCTTCTTCTACGGCTCGACCCAGATCCAGGTGCCCTTCGGCGACGGCTTCCGCTGCGTCGGCGGCGGTTCCTCGGGCATCCACCGGCTCTCGCCGGCGGTGCTGCTCGACTCCCTCGGGGACGTGCAGCGCGCCCTGGATCTCGGCGCGCCCCCCGCCAACGGCGGCTCGGGCGAGATCCAGGCGGGTTCCTCCTGGAACTTCCAGCTCTGGTACCGCGATCCGGCGGCCGGGGGCGCGGGCTTCAACTTCTCCGATGCCCTGCACGTCTCGTTCTGCCCCTGACCGGCGGCCGAACGCGAGCCCATCGAGCGCGGCGGCCGGCCCGTTCCCCACCCGGGGGACGGGCCGGCGCCGTTCGAACGCCGCTGCGCTGCGCGGCGTGCGCCGGGGGGCCCTGACAACGACCAGGGCGGCCCGTCCCCTTGCGCGGGGAAACGCGGACCGCCCGTTGATGTCGTGGTGATGACTGCGTGGAGCCGACGGGCTCGCCGCGTTGCGGAGGACTTCGAGAGCCCTCCGTCCCGCGGCGCGCCGACGCCGCAACCGTCATCGACAGGATCTTGACTCAGAATCCAGTCGGAGGGAAGTGCGGCGGCGGAGAACTTCCCATCCCTCGGACTTGCGGCGGTCGATGCGCGGGCCACGGACCGCGCGCATCCGGCGGAGCATCGAAGTCGAAGGGCGTCGACGCGCGCGGCAGCGGCGTGAGGCGCTGCGGTTCGCGCCGCAGGCGCTCGTGCACCGCGCGCTCGAGCAGCTCGCGGCAGCGCATGCCCTCGAGCGCGGCGCGCACCCGCGCCCCGAAGCGCGTCTCCTCGAGCGCGCGGTCGTGCAGCGCCCACCAGCACTGCTCGAGCACGCCGGCGGCGCCCTCGGGGTCACGGGCTTCGACCAGCAGCGTCGCCCAGGCGTCGAAGGCGCGGATCTGGTCCAGCGGGTCCTCCGCGTCCCGCGCCACGCGTTCGTAGAGCCGCGCGGCGTCGGGGATGCGGCCCTCGGCGGCGTGCACGCGGCCCGCCCACCAGGTCGCCTCGTGGCGCTGCTCGAGCTCGGCGCGCGCGTCGAGGCGCACCCGTTCGTACTCGCGCAGCGCCTCGTCGTGGCGCTTGGCGCGCCGCGCGAGGTGGCCGAGCTCCAGGCCCGCCCGAGCCTGGAAGGGCGTCCCCTCCCCGAGGCGCTGGGCGCTGCGGAACTCGATCCCCGCTTCGTCCGCGCGCCCCGCGGCGCGCAGCAGCTCGCCGGCCCGGAACGCCGCCTCGGCGCCGACGCGCGGCAGTCCGGAGTACTCGCGCAGCACGCCGCGGTAGGCGTCGATCGCGGTCTGGCGCAGGGCTTCGCGGCGTGCGCCGGAGGTCCCGATCAGGGCCCGTTTGTGCGCGCCCGCGGCCACGAGCGCCCGCTGGGCGGCCTCGACCCGGGGGGTATCGGCGGGGCTGGAATCGGCGGGCGGCCCGGCGGGCTCGCCGGCGCCTCCGGGGAACAGCCCGAAGCCGAGCGCGGCCAGCGCCACCAGCCCCAACGCCGTGGAGAGGGTGCTCATGCCACCGCCTCCAGCACGCCCAGGCGCGCGAGGCGGGCCCGCACCAGGAGGCGCTCCATGCGCCGCCCCAAGCGTCGCCGCAGCCGGAACAGGCGCACCTTGACGAGCGAGGCGGGGATCCCACAGCGCGCGGCGGTCTCGCGGCAGGTGTGGCGCGCGACGTAGTGGTGCTGGAGCAGGGCGCGGTCGGCGGGGACGAGCTCGGCCAGGGCCTGGCCCAGGAGCCGCAGGGCGGTCTCGAGGTCGACCTCCTGCCCCGAGATGCACACGCCGCTGGCCTCCTCCTCCAGCATCGGGAAGGCCCCCTCGGTTCCCGGCAGGGCCTCGAAGAAGGCCTCGTCCGCGAAGCGCCGCCTCAGGCGCCACTCCGTGCGGCGGCGGTCGCGGCACACGTTGCGGCCGATGCGCACGACCCAACGCGCCAGGCGCTCGGGGTCGCCCAGCCCGCGGCGATAGCGCGCCGCGCGCAGCAACGTCTCCTGGACCACGTCCTCGACGTCGTGTTCGTCCGAGCACCGTCGCGCCAGGCTCGAGCGCAGCAACGGCCGTAGCTCCTCGAGCCCTTCCCAGTCCATCGTTCCGATCAACGCTCTCACGGGGTTCCTCCTGTCTCGTCGCCGAACGGCCAGCGCCCTGGTGCGCCGGCCGCGGGGAGCAAGGAGATCACGCTGCCCGGGGGCGGTGGCCCGGGGGGCGCGCGGGTGGAGTACCCGCCCCCACCTCGCCGCGGAGACTTCCGGGGAAGGGCCGCGCCGCGGCCGGGAAGGGCGCCCTCCAACGCGCGGGGCGGCCCCTCCCGACCGGGAGGAGCCGCCCCACAGAGGCCCGTTTCCCCGCTTCTCCTAGCGGAGGAAACCCCGGGCCTCGGAGGCCCAGTTCGTGCCGGGGTACTGGCGCACGATGGCCAGGTAGAGCTTGCGCGAGTTGTCGCGCGCGTCCTCGGCGCCGATCTGGTCGAACGAACGCCCGGCGTAGAACATCGCCTTGGGCACATAGGCGAGCTGGTCGGGGTGGTTCACGACCACCCGCATGTAGGCCAGCAGCGCCTGGCGGAAGGTCCCCTTCGCCTGCTCGCCCTGTTGGCTCGTGGCGCGCTGGTAGAGCACGTCGCCCAGGCCCGTGTAGGCCGCGGCCAGGGTCGCGCCGTCCGCCTGAGCGTCGGCGAGCACGCGGTTGAAGATCTTCTCGGCGTCGTCGGCCTGCTTCGCGGCCAGCAGCACCTCGCCCTCGGCCACGTCGGCCTTGTTGCGCACGGTGGGGAACTCGCGTCCGGCCTCGCCCGAGATGCGGATCAGCGCCTCGCGTTTCTGCGGGCCGCGCAGGTCGGCGTTGCCGAGCACCTTGGCGAGCTGGGCCTCGAGCCGCCAGCGGGGCGAGAGCGAGTCGCGCCCCACGAGCGCGATCAGATCGTCGAGGGTCTTCTCCGCTGCCGCGCGGTTGCCCTGATCGAACTGCGCCTGGGCCTTGCCGAGGTAGGCCAGCGGCACGTAGCGCGACTGCGGGAAGCTCTGGATCAGACGGTCGGCGGCCGCGGCGGCCTTGGCGGGCTCGCCGATGAGCGAGTTGAGGCGCACCAGGCGGTGGGCGGCGTAGGCCGGAGCCCACTCGAGGCGTTCGCGCCGGCCGCTGGAGGCGAGACCCGCGAGGTAGGTCTCGAGGTCGGTGATGGCGTCCTCGATCTGGCCTTCCTTGGCCGCCACCTCGGCCCGGTCGACGAGCTGGGGCAACGACTTGTAGCGCACCCGCAGGACCTTCTCGGAGGGCACGGTCTCGCGTTTGTTGCCCTCGCGGTAGCTGATCTCCTTGAGGGTCTCGGTCGCGATCTCGACGTTGTCGAGGGAGCGGCCGTCGACGAGGTAGATCGTGTCGGGGGTCGCGGTCGCGGCGAGCAGGAGCGGAGCGAGGAGCAGGGCGGGGAGGCGCATGTCGTCGGGGCGGGGGTCGCTAGAAGACGGGGGTCGCGGAAGCCGGCGTTCGCGGGCGCGGAGGGGTCCCTACCGGAAGGGGGCGGGGATGTTACCCGGAAGGCCCCCGCCCCCGCGCGGGGCGGGCCCGGGCGACGGCCGACTCAGCCGCGGGCGGGCCCGGTCCCCTCGGGCGGCGCCTGGACCAACATGCCGCGGCCCAGCTCCGCCGCGCGCTGCGCGCCGCGCCAACGCGCGACCAGGGCCAGGGCGAACTCGAGCACCGTCCCCGGCCCCTGGCTGGTGACGATCGGGCCCGACTCCACCACCCGCGGCCCATCGACCACGGTCCGGCCAGCGAGTTCCCCGCGCACGCTGGGGTGCGAGGTGACGGGCGCCTCCCCCAGCACCCCGGCCGCCTGCAGCACCAGGGGCGCCGCGCACACCGCGGCGGTGGTGCGACCCTCGCGCGCCAGGCGCCGGACGAGCCCCAGCAGGCGTTCGTCGGCCATCAGGTTGCGCGTGCCCGGCATGCCCCCGGGCAACACCACGGCGTCGAAGCCATCGAGGTCGAGGTGCGCGAGGTCCGCGTCGGGCACCAGCGTGATGCCGTGCGAACCCTCGACCGGGCCGGGCGCGAGGCTCGCCGCGACGACCTCGAGGTCCGCGCGGCGCAGGACGTCGAGGATGCCGACGGCCTCGATCTCCTCGAAGCCGGGGGCGAGGGGCACCAGGATGCGCGGTTCGGTGGTGGCCATGATGGGGCCATCCTAGCGGGCTATGCTGGCCCCGTGAGCGAGGCCCAGCCCGACGACCAGCACGCGCCGCACGCTCGCGTGCTGGTGAGCGCCTGCCTCCTGGGTCGCGAGTGTCGCTACGACGGGCGCGCGAACCGCGACGGTGCGCTCGAACGCGAGCTCGCGGCGCGCGGCCTGCAGCCCGTCCCCTTCTGCCCCGAGGAGGCCGGGGGCCTCGGCACCCCGCGCCCGCCGGCCTGGATCGAGCGCGGCGGCGCCGCCGAGGTCCTGGACGGCGACGCGCGCGTGCTCACCGAGTCGGGCGCGGACGTCAGCGCGGGCTTCCTGGCCGGCGCCCGCGCCGCGCTCGAGACCTGCCGCGCGCACGGCATCACGCGCGCCTTCCTCAAGGAACGCTCGCCCTCCTGCGGCGCGCGCCAGACCCACGTCGCGGGCGAGCTCGTCGACGGTCCGGGCGTCACCACCGCGCTCCTGCGCCGGCACGGCATCGAGGTCGAAGGGGTCGAGGGGCGACGGCCCTGAGGTTCGGGCGGCGCCGGGCGAGCTCACTCCGCGCGGCGCACGAGCGGCACCTGGATGTCGGCCACCACCTGACCGCGCTCGAGCTCGTAGATGCCCACGAGCCGCCGCGCGTACCCCGGCGCCTCGACCCACAGGGCGTAGGTCCCGGGCTTCAGCCCACCGAGGTGGAGCTCGGGCTCGGCGGCCGGCTCTACCAGCGGGCGCTGGCTCTGGTAGACGCGCGGATTCTCCGCGCGCCGTGCTTCGAGCTCCGCCGCCCCCAGCCCGAGCTCCTCGCCCCAGAGCTGCTCGACGAGCACGTCCATGGCGCTCACCGCGACGGGCTGGCCGCTCACGGCGTCGAACACGCGCCCGTGGAGCTCGGCGTCGTGGTCTCCGATCGCGCGCGGATCGGCGGCGCGCTTGAGCCGGATGTCGAGCGGCTCGGGGCCGGGGACGGGGCCCTCGAAGGTCACGCTCGAGAACCCCGGGAGCGCGATGCGCAGCTCGTGCGGAGCCGCGGCGAGTCCACCGATGCGGAAGGAGCCGTCGCGCTCGTACTGGCCGGAGTACCAGCTCTCCCCCGGCGGACCGATGGCCAGGATCTGGTTCTGGATCGGTCCCGGTTCGGGCAGGGCCGAGCCGTCGACGGTGCGCAGGCGACCCACGATGGCGGCGCCCGCTTCGAGCTCGATCACCCGTTCGTGGCGCCCGCCGCGGCCGATCTCGAGTTGCACCAGGGTCGGGGCGAGCTCCGGTCGACCCGCGGCCAAGCGCGGCGGCCGGGCCGGGACGAGGCGCGCCCGTTTGAGGCCCAGGTGCGCGCCGGCGAGCTCGATGCGGCCGCGCTCGTCGCTGCGGCGCGAGTCCTCGCGGGTCCAGATCCAGGGCCGCCCCTCGTCGTCCGGCTCGGGCCGCGCACTGCTGAGCTCGGGTGAGTCGACCGCGCGGCGGCGCTCGAGCACGACCAACACGTCCGCCGCCGGGATCCCGTCGCCGTCGACGAGGTGCAGCACGAGCTCGAAGTCGCCCGCGGGATCGTCGCTGTCGGCGAGCAGGCGCAGGGCCGCGTGCCGCAGGCGCGCGCCGGGGGCGAGCTCGAAGGGCGCGCTCAAGTGTTCGACCCGCCCGGGCGCCCGGGCGCGCAGCACGAAGCGCGGCGCTTCATCGCCCTCGAACGCGTCGAAGCGCGCCTCGAGTTCGAAGCGGCCCTGCGCGTCGCTGGTGCCGTGGCGCTCGAAGCGCGGCATCTTCGAGTGGGTCTCGAAGCTGCGCAGCGCAACCTCGGCGCCCTCGATCGGTCGGGCGAACCCGTCCTCGACGCTCCCCTCGACGCGCGCCCCGGGCGCGGCCGAGCTGGTGCTCGGGTCGGCTCGTTCGCCCGCCGCCCCGGCCGGCGATTCGCCGACGGCTCCCAGGGCGACCCGTTCGCCCACGACGGCCGCGCGAACCCGTTCGCCCTCCCCGCCCATCGGCGGCGCCGTCCGCGGAGGGGCCAGCGCGGGCTCGCTCGCCGCCGCGAGCGGCGTCGAGCGCGCTCCGCCCGTCCCCTCGGCGGGCCCGAACCAGCGCGGCGCCAGCACGGCGGCGGCCAGCACCGCCGCGCCCAGGCCGGCCGCGGTCCAGGCCGCCGTGGCCGCGACGGAGAGCGCCGCCCCCGGTGGGGCCACGGCCGTCAGCCCGAGCAGGGTCGACTCGAGCCCGCTCGGCACCGGCGGCGGCTCGAGGCGCCCGAGCAGCTCGGGGAGCCCGGGCGCGAGGCCCGCCAGGCCCGCGCGGCCGAGCTCGACCTTCATGCGCTCGAGCCCGCGCCGCACCCGGTCATGGGCCGTGGGCTCCGAGCAGCCGCAGAGCTCGGCGATGGCGGCGAAGGTCAGACCCTCGCCGAAGCGCAGGGCGAGCGCCGTCCGCAGCTCGCCGGGCAACCCCGCCAGCACGCGCCCCACGCGCCGCCGCGCGTCCTCGCGCTCCACCGTCCGTTCCTCGAAGGCCTCCCCGCGCTCCATGGCGACCCGCTCCTCCCGCTGACGCCGACGACGTTCGGATTCCAGCCGCGCCCACGCGCGCTGCACCGCCCGATGCCGCAGCACCGCCCCCACGTCCCGCGCCCCCTCTGGAACACCGGCGCGCAACAACCCCAGGAACACCTCCTGGGTCGCATCGCGGGCCCCCTCCACGTCCCCGAGCACCCGCGCGGCGGCCCGGTACACGGCCCCATGGTGCTCCCGCACCAGCTCCTCGAAGACGCTCCGCTCGATCCGCTCCGCCATGACATCGAACTCCCGCGCGCCCACCCGACGGCGCGCTCACCCCGGAGGAGCGCACCGTCCCCCCGATCCTAGGCACGATCCCCAGCCCCGGTGCGGCCACCAGGGGGGCCGAGGGCGGTGGTTGGGGGCCAACCGGGGCCCGACGTCTCCCCCTCGGGCTTCCCAGGAGACCCGCTCGGCCGCGCCCCCCGGGCTGGCGACCGACTGGTAACATCCACGTAAGGGCGGGGAAGTGTCCCTGCCCGTTCAATGCCACTTCTTCAGGGGGAACAACATGCGAGTCTCCAATTGGCTCTTGGCGGCATCGTCCGCCGCACTGCTACTCATCTCGCCCTCGGCATCCGCCCAGCGGCACGAAGCCTTCAGCGCCACCCTGGGGGTCACCCCCGATCAGGGCGGCTATCGCCCGCTGAGCGTGCTCGAGATCCAGCCCGTGGTCCTGCTCTCCAATCCGTCCGGCAGCACCTACGCCGGCGGCGCCCTGATCCAGGACGCGCTCAGCGCCTACCTCCTGAGCACCGGTCCGCACACTCACGTCTGGGCCGCGACCACCCAGAGCATCGGAACCAACGCTCTCTCCGCGATCCCGATGAGCATGGTCGAGACCTACCTGCCCGGCGCTGGTCCGAACGGGGGCGACATCATCCAGATCAACATCCTCACCGATGACCGTTCGCCCTGGGTGCCCACCGGCTCCGTCGGGCCGAATGGGAACTTCACGGTCTGGCGCGTGGACGTGGGTCGCGCAGCGCATCCCGATCCGCTCGAGTTCTCCCCGGCGCCGAAGATCGTGGCCAGCTCCGGAGTCGCCTGGTTCAACAACGCGGGCGGACTCCTGGGGAGCTTCGCGATGGGTGCCAACCAGAGCCCCGGCATCGGAAACTCCGGCAGCGAAGTCAGCGGGCTCGGAGTGGTCGGTCTCGGGGGCGCCAACATCGCCGGCTTCGATCTGTGCGAGGCGGCCATGTTCTTCGAGCTCATCTCGCCGCCCCCGACGTTGACGCCCTTCTGCTTCGGCGACGGCTCGGGGACGCCCTGCCCGTGCAGCAACGACGGCATGCCCGGCAAGGGGTGCGCGAACGCCAGCGGCGACGGGAGCCAACTGACCGCCAGCGGTAGCGGCAGCATCGCCGCCAACGACCTGGTCCTGACGGCCGACAACCTGCCCTTGAGCAGCAACAACTTCTGCCTGTTCTACCAGGGCAGTGGCCAGATCAACGGCGGACTGGGCAACCCCTTCGGGGACGGCCTGCGCTGCGCCAACAGCAACGTCGTGCGCATCCAGCTCGTGGCCAGCGTGGGCGGTCTGGCCAGCACGAGCGTCAGCATCTCCGGCACCGGCGGCGCCTCGATCGGCACGACCCTGTACTACCAGGCCTGGTACCGCTCCCCCGGCGGCCCCTGCGGCAGCTCGTTCAACTTGACGAACGGGCTCGCGGTGACCTGGCAGAACTGATCGATCGCGAGCCGTTCTCGCAACCCGGGGGGCAGCCGCGCGACGCGCGGCTGCCCCCCGGCCCATGCGAGCCCCGACGCGGGCGGCGACGGCGAGGAGGTCGACTTCGGCCAGGACTCGACGCGCAGCGAGAGGCGCGTCGTTCCGAGATCGAGGTCGGCTCCTACGACGACCGATCGATCCGCGGCGCCAGGCCCGAGCAGCGGGCCGCCACCCTGGTCATCGAACGGGACACCCAGGAGCTCGGCCGCGTGGAAGTTCGGGGAATGCCGGTCCCGGCGGCTGCTGCGGCGCGGACCAAGACCTGAGGGATCGCACGCCGGGGCGATCCGGTCGGGGCTCCCCGGGCCGCTGGGCTGGAGTTCCTGGGCGGCCCGTCCGCGGGGACCCGAAGGGCGGCGCACTGGGCTCGCGCCACCGCTCCTCGAAGACCGCTGGTTGGATCCTCTCGGGCGGGAACCCTGCATCCGGAGCGCCCGTCGGGCGGGCGGGTTTCAATGGAACGCTGTCGCCGATCGCCGTGCCGCGGCGTTCGGGGGGGAGCATGGAAGCTCGAGCTCGAACTCACGTGGACGCGCTCCTGGCGCGCATCGATCGGGTCCGCTCCCTGGCCCGGCGCCTGGTGCGGGACGCGGCGGCGGCGGACGACCTCGTTCAGGAGGCCCTGACCGCGGCCCTCGGACGCCCGCCGTTGCCCGCGGGCGATCCCTGGCGCTACCTCACGACCAGCCTGCGCAACCTGGCCCGCGACCGGGCGCGCGGGGCGCGACGGCGCGCGGAACGCGAGCGGCTGGCCGCGCGGCCCGAGGCCCTGGGCGGCGCGGCCGAAGTCGCGGAGGCCGCCGAGCGCCAGCGCGAGCTCGTCACGGCGGCGCTCGAGCTCGGGGAGCCCTACCGCACCACGATCCTGCTGCGCTTCTTCGAGGACCTCCCGCCCCGTGTCATCGCGGAGCGCACCGGTGTGCCCGTCGCGACGGTGAAGAAACGGCTCGAACGTGGGCTGGCGCAACTGCGTGAGCGGCTCGAGCGACGCTTCGGGGACCGCGGGGCCTGGGCGGTGGCGCTGCTGCCGGTCCTCGGTACGCGGGATGGGATCGCGCCCGGTGCGTTGGGGGGAGCCGTGGGGGTCGGGGTGCTGACGCGGCTGGTGCCGCTGCTGACGCTCATCACCCTCGGGGGCGTCGCTGCGCTGCTCTGGAGCGCGCTGGAGCCCGGCCCCGGAGCCAGCTCCGGCGAGCGACCCCGCGCCGCGACGGCGGGGAGCCGCATCGAAGCTCCGCCGCGGGACGAAGCTGGACGGGCGCTCGCCGCGCTCCCATCGGAACCCGATCAGGACGCGGAGCAGGCGGCGCAGCCCGCCACCCCAGTCTTCGCGGCGCGCTGCGTCGACCTCGCGGGGCTGCCCCTGGCCGGCATCGAGCTCGGGTGGACCGCGCCGGCCTGGAGTCCCCTCCCCGGCGCTCCGCGGACGGAGGAGCATTGGGTGCACGTGCCCGACGATCGCCGGCGACGCTTGCGCGCGGTGAGCGACGCGGCGGGTCGCGTCGAGTTCGACGGGCTCGACGAACGCGACGCGCGGGATGGGGAATGGAACGTGTCGGGCGAGCTCCTGCTGCTCGTGCACAGCGGTCTCGACGCAGAGGGCGCGAGCGTCCTCGTGTTCGCCCCCGCCGTGCGCGTCGCGGGACGCACCGTGGACCGGGAGGGACGGGCGCTGGCGGGGATCGGCGTGCGCCTGGAGGCGGCCGTCGAACCCCTGACCACCTTCCCCCTGCGGCTCGCGCGGGGGCGCACCCGCGTCGGAGCCGGAAGCGTCAGCGATGCCGCGGGCCGCTTCGACCTGGGGCGGATTCCGACCCACCCTGAGTGGAGCGTGAAGGCCGTGCGCTCGAGCCACGCGACGGTCAGCGTGCCGATGCCGAATCGGGACACGGCGAACCTCGAGCTCGTCCTGCCGGAGATTCCCGAGCGCCGTGCGCCCCGCCTCCACGGATGGGTCCTCGAGGCCGACGGCTCGGCGACGGGCGGCGTGCAGGTCGACTTCGGTCAGGATTCGACGCGCAGCGACGAACGGGGCCGCTTCGAGATCGAGGTCAGCTCCTGGAACGACGGATCGGTCCCCACAGCCCGGGCGGAGGATGGACGGTTCGCGATCGGCGTGGCTCCCGAACGGCAGGCGGCCTCGCAGGAGGGCGGGGCGGGGCCGATCGTGTTGCACCTTCCGACCCGCATGGGCCGCATCGAGGGTCGACTCGTGGACGGGGACGGGCGCGGCAGGAGCGGGGTGCGCGTGCTGATCCTCGATCCCACGCCCTTCGGAGCGCTGAACGCGAGCCTGGAGATGACCCGACCGGGTCGCTTCCAGGACGCCGAGGTCGCGACCGATCGCGAGGGCCGCTTCGTGCTGGAGAGGCTGCTCGAGCGGCCCTACAGCCTGCGCTTCCTCGACCCGCGCACCTTCCTCGTGCACGACGAGCCGAACGTGCGCCCCGCGGATGGAGAGCGCTCGTTCACCCTGCCCGAGGACGGACTGCTCACGGAGCTGGTCGGGCAGGTGGTCGACGTCCACGGTCTACCCCTGGCCGGCGTGGAGCTGGCGCTGATGGCGCTCACGAGCGACGGGGTTCCGCGCGGAAGCAGGCGACACGAGCAAGGCCCCCTCACGACCACCGACACCGACGGCCGCTTCACCTTCCGCGACGCGCCCTGGCGCGGCCTCGAACTCGACGTCCGCGCCACCGCCAACAGCGGAACGACTCCCGTGCGATTCGAACTCGACCGCCTCGACCCCCACACGCCCCTGCGGCTCGAGGTCGCGCTCCCCTGCGAGGTCCACGTGAGTTTCGAGCAGGACCTGGGAGCGAGTCATCTGCGTCTTCTCGACGCCGAGGGCCGCTCCCTGCGCGTCCTCGAGCTGCACCCGAACCTCCGCACCGCCCGCGAGCGGGTTCGGCGCGCCGCCCACGGTGGGTTCCCCCTCTTCGAGGTCGAGCAGCGGGCCGCCACGCTTGTCGTCGAGCGGGAGGCGCGGGAACTCGGCCGCGTCCCGCTGCGCCTCGATCCCCGCCGCCGCAACGAAGTCCGCCTCTGACAGGCCGAGACGGGAGCGCGACGGAAATCGGAGATTGCCGGTCCTGCCGGGTGCTCGCCGTGCAGACCAGGACTGGAGGGACCGAGCGCCGGGGCGACCCGGCCCAGGCTGGGCGCCCTGACGCCCGCGGTCCCTCGTCCGGACCTCCAACACCGATCGACCCCATGAACCCCACTCCCTTCGCCCTGGCCCTGCTCGTGGGCGCATCCCTCCTCCAGTCCCCCGCGCGGGCGCTCCCTTCGAACGATCCGCGCACACCGATCAACGCGGTCCACACCCCAGGGGATGCCGACAGCGTGTTCCGCATCGACCAGCCCGGCTCCTACTACCTGGAAGCCAACCTCGCGGGTGAGGCGGGCAAGTCCGGCATCGAGATCGCCGCCGACGACGTGCGGATCGACCTGATGGGCTTTCGCCTGCGGGGCGGCGCCGATAGCTCGAGCGCCATCGTCGTGAACGCGACGCAGCGCGGACTCACGATCCTGAACGGGACGATCACCGAGTGGGGCTGGTTCGGAGTGGACGGCCTGCTCGCCTTCCAGACGCGGGTACGCGACCTCGAGATCACCCATTGCCAGCTGGGCGGCATCAAGCTGGCCGCGGATGCCAAGGTCGAGCTCTGCAGGGTCCACCACACCCCGGCGAGCGGGATCTTCGTGGGCAATCGCTCGACGGTCTCCGACTCCACGGTCCAGAATGCCCAACACGGCATTCGAGTCGGGACCTCCTCGCTCGTCGAAGACTGCATCGTCGACGACATCCTCTTGAAGGGCATCGATGTGGGCTTCCGGTCCACGGTGCGCGGGAGCGTGGCCAACAACTGCGACGGCGGCGCGATCCATCTCGATGGCGACTCGAGCGTGATCTCCTGCACCGCCAGCCGCAGCCTCGTCGGGATCTTCAGCTTCGGGGACGTACGCGTGATCGACTCCACGATGACCAACAACGATTCGGATGGCGTGCGGATCGACTCCGGCCTGGTGCGCGGCTGCACGATCCGAGGCAATGCTCACCATGGGATCGAGGCGGCGCTCGGCGCCCACGTCGTAGGGAACCTCATCGCGGAGAACGGCTTGGATGGGATCCGCGCCGAGGGGAGGTCACGCATCGAGGACAACGACATCCGCGAGCATGCCCAAGGCGCCGGGATCCGCGTCTCCGGCACCGGCTCGTACATCGTCAAGAACACCCTGACCCGCAACGCGAGCACGATCCTCGTGCCGAACGCAGGCAATTTCCTGGGCTCGCTGGTGTCCGCCAACGCCGTCAACGGGCGCAACGACCCGTGGGCGAACCTGTACACGAACTGAGCCGCACCCGACCCCGTTCGCCGCGCTGGGCCGCGGCGAACGGGACCCACTCCACCGGACGGCCTCCCTCCCACCCGATCGCGGCCGGCCACGGCTCGGCGTTCAGCGGGCGAGGAAAGCGACCACCCCCGCCACGAACACCTCGAGATCCTGGAGCTCGTCGAGGTAGGCGACGACCCGCTCGTCATCGACGCGCACGTACTCGTGAACGAGGACGTTGCGAAAGCGAACGGCAGCCGCCATGCGCGCGGCGTGGGCTGGCACCAGCACGCCCCGCGCCCCGAGCAGGTTCATCGCGTCGGCATTGCTCGTCGGCGGCCCCCAACCCTCCGCGGCGCACAGGTGCTGCGCCACGGCGAGGCACCCCGCGATCGACGTCAACAGGTGGTACTTGACCGCAGCGAGTCGATCCTCGTCGGCCAACAACACCTGGCGCTCCAATCCCCGGCGAACGGCGAGGAAACGCAGGTCGTCCTCCACTCGCTGGAGGAGCAGCCGCACGCGGCGTTCATCGACCACCTCTGGCCTCCGTGAAAGCCCGATCGAGCTGCCGCTGGAGGAGCTCCTCGTCCAAGTAGACGAGGCGGGTCCGCGCTTGCCATGTCACGCGCGCCGACGGATCGTCGTCGAACAACAACTCACCCCGCAGAGCGACCCGACCCGCGATCTCGAGCGGGGCATCGTCCAAGACGACGAGGTCGACTCCGGCGGGAACCTCGATGCGCCAGGCGTCCGGAGCACGGCCGCCGAAGTGGGCCGCGACGTCGACGTCGGAATCGGGCCGCGCGCATCCCACCGCGCGACTGCCGTGAACCCACGCGAAACGAGCACCGGCGGCCCGCAGGGCGGTGACCAACGCGGATTGCAACGGGTCCGAAACCTGCATGGCATCCGGAGGATGGCCGCCGCCAGGCCCCGGGTCAAGCGCGGGGCCCCGAGCGCTCCGGGCTGCTCACGTTGCGTCGACGATGGTGGCGGGTCCGACGCCGGAGGCTTCGCGGCGCGAGGGCGGCTCGTCTGCGATCGTGACGACGACTCGCCTGGGTTCAAGCCGGCGCCTTGGGGCGGGCCACGATCACGACGTGGAAGCCCAGGATCGAGAGGCCGGGGAGGCCGCACAGGATGCGGTCGAGGCGGATGAACAGGCGCGTGAGCAGGGCATTGCCCGGCACGAAGCGCAGGAGGCCGAGGTGGTCGGGGAAGCCGGCGAAGACGTAGGCCAGGACGCCGTACTTCTTGACCGTCTCGACCTCGAAGCCCGCGCGCTCGCAGAGGGCCACGATGCCGCGGCGCGTGAAGCCCTCGTCGCCCTCGTCGAAGTGCGGGCTCTTGCGATAGAGGATCTTGCGCGCCAGGCGGATCAGCGGGTTGTCGTTGCAGGGCTCGCTCATCACCAGGCGCCCACCTGCGCGCAGGACCTCGCGGCAGTTGGACAGGAACGCCACGTGGTCGCGGGTGTGGTGCAGGCTGCCCTTGCAGAAGACGACGTCGAAGGCGCCGCGCTGGAAGGGCAGGCGCTCGGCGTCGCCGGTGACCAGGCGCGCGCCCGGCACGTAGAGGTCCGAGACCTTCAGCATGTCGTGGCTGATGTCGAGCCCCACCGCGCCGGGGTGCAGCGCCTCGAGCTCGGCCAGGAAGAAACCCGTGCCGCAACCCAGGTCGAGCAGACGCGTGGCGCCCGGCGGCACGTGCGAGATCATCTCGGCGTGCCAGTCCTGCTGGAACAAGCGCGAGAACTCGAAGCTGTAGCGGTAGGCGTAGCGCGGCGCGAGCGCGCGGTGCAGCTCGATCTGGGCCTGGGCGTTGCGCTCAGGCCCCGTGGCCGGCCGGATCTCGAGGTCGCTCGGGGGCATCGGTCGCGGAGTGTAGCCCGCCGCCGGCGGCCGGGCCCGTGCGCGGCAGCAGGCCCAGCGCGAGGTGGGCGAGCAGGCCGAACAGGATCACGTTCGCGAGCTGCACCAGGTGCGCCCCCAGCCCCGAGGCGAGGGCCAGGTCGCGCGGCACGCCGAGGAGGCCGAAACCCACCACCCAGCCGGCCTCCTGGGTGCCGAACCCGGCCAGGCCGTTGACCGGCAGGAGGTTGGCGGCGATCGCCAGGCCCGAGCCGAAGGTGGCGTGCGCGAGGTCCGCGCCGATGCCCAGGCCGCGGGCCAGCACGGCGTAGAAGAGGAACACGCCCACCCACAGGGGAAGCGAGACCAACGCGCCCGCGAGCAACCGTCCGCCGCGCCCGGCCTCGCGCAGGGCCGCCGCGACCTGCTCGGTCGCCGCCGCGAGCTTCGCGCCCAGACCCCGGCGGTCGAGCCGCAGGAGCCGCGCCAGCTCGCGGGCCCCGGTGGGCAGCCAATCGCTGCGCAGGCACAGCAGACCGAGCGCGAGCGCCGCCGCGAGCAGGACCCCACCCAAAGGCAGGGCCCAGGCCCGCGCCCCGTCGCCCTCGACCAGGCCCAGCACCAGGGCCGCCGCGCCCACGCCGCCGGACAGGGTCGCCAGGTCGAGCAGGCGGCTGATCAGCAGGCTGGCCAGGCTCTCCGCCCCGCGCACGCCGCACAGGCCCTTGAGGTACACGACGAAGGACGCCTCGCCCGTCTTCGCCGGCAGGACGTAGGCCGCCAGGTTGTGGGCCGAGCTGACGGCGAGCACGTGGCCGAAGGGCGGCCGGCTGGCCGGCGGCAACAGCAGGCGAAAACGCAGCGCGCGCAGGAGGTAGATCGCGGCGTGCAGAGCGAGCGCGACGAAGTACGTGCGCGCCGGGAGCGCCCGCAGGGCCCGGCCCATCTCCGCCGGCCCCACGCCCCCCCACCAGGCGAGCGCCGCCAGGAGCAGGGCCGCCAGCAGGAGCGAGATCAGGATGCGCCGGACCATGGAGGGGCGCGTATCCTAGCGGCGGCGCTCGATCAGTAGAACTTGACGTGCGTGCCGCCGGCGTCCCCGGAGATCCACTCGAGCACCGGCAGGTCGAGGCCGACCGAGATGGTGTGGATCATGATGCGGCGCTGCTCGTTCCAGCGCGCGACGTGCTGGCGGATCATGTGCGGGTCGGTCTGGCCGCCGACGTTGGGCTCGCCGTCGGAGAGGATGAAGATCGTGTCCACCTCCTGGTCCTCGAAGGCGAGCTGGATCGCGTCGTAGAGGTTGGTGGCCCCGAAGGCACCCAGGCGGTCGATCCAGGCCTTGGCTTCGTCGCGCGTCTTGCCCGTGGCGCCGGCGACGCCGCGGTCGAGCCAGCGGTCGACGCCGTTTGAGAAGGTCACGATGTTGAACAACGCCTCGGAGTCCAGGGCGTCGATGGCCGCCTTGAGCTCGCGTTGGGCGACCGACATGCGCGTGTCGCCGCTCTGACCGACGTACTTGCCGCGCGTCGGCTCGTTCATCGAGCCCGAGATGTCGAGGATGAAGATCACGCGGTGGGATTCGATGCGGATCCCGAAGAAGGACGCGTTGGTGAGCTGGCGCAGGCGGCGCTCCTCCTGTTCTTGACGCACGCGGGCGACGTGTTCGGGAGTCGCCAGCTCGAACGTCGCGCCCTCGCCGCGCAGCCAGGCCGCCCAGGCGGAGGCGTTCGTCCGGAAGGGCTGGGCCGTGAGCTCGAAGAGCGCGTCGGCGAACTCGCGCAGGATGCGGCCCTGCTCGCGCTGCATGCGCTCGACGAGCAGGGGCACGACCTCGCGTTTGCGAAGGGCCACGAGGCCCTTCACGGCGGCCAGGCGCGTCGACCACTGTTCGTGGGCGAGGGCCTGGGTGAGCAACTCCAGGTGCACGGCATCGCCCGTGCTGCCGAGCTCGGTCACGGCGGCGTTGCGCACGATCGTGTCGGGCGAACGCGCGTACTCGACCAGCTTGGCGCGGAAGGCGCCGTCCCCGGCGTGCACCCTCACCAGGGCCTTCAGGCCCGCGCCCGCCAGCTCCGGGTCCTTCGACTTCTCGATCAGGGCGGTCAGGGCCTCGAGCACGTCAGGGTCGCGGCTGCCGCGTTCACCCAGGACCTCGGCCGCGGCCAGGCGCAGCTCGCGGTTCTTGTCGCCGAGCAGGCGCGCGATGCGTTTGTCGAGCGCCTTGTCCTCGACCTTGCGCGCGGCGCGCAGGGCGAAGAGCTGCTCGTAGTCCTTGCCGCGCCCCACCAGGCGCGCGACCTTGGCGTCGACCTTCTCGTCGCCGAACTCCGCCACGAGGTCGGCCAGGGCCAGGCGCAGGCGCATGGGCGTGATGAACTTCTGCGCCAGGTCGATGAAGCTGTCGGCCGCGCGCGAGCCCTCCTCCTTGGCCACGATGCGGCAGGCGAGCAGGCGCTCGTCGACGTCGCCCTCGGGCTTGGCGTAGAAACCCTTGGCGCGCTGATGGGCGGCCTTGGGGTCGCGCCGGAAGAGCTCGGCCAGGGCGATGCGCCGCACGCCCGCGCTGCGGTCGGAGAGGGCCGCCTCGAGTTCCGCCGCGGTGAGCCGCGGCGCGAGCACCTCGAGCGCCATGCGCCGCAGCGAACCCAAACGGTGGACCTGCAGGACCGGAGCCTCCTCCTCCTCGTTCCCGCGGCGGCGTCGGCCGCGGGGATCGGGCGCCTCGGCGGCCTTCTGCGGCTCGTAGAGCGAGCGGTACCAGGCGTCGTCGCTGGGCTCGGCGCGCTGGACGTGGCGGCGCATGGCGTGCTCGCGCACGTCGTCGTCGGCCGGCGAGTCCACGATGGCCTGCAGGTAGAACTTGCCCAGGCTCCTGGCCTCCCCCAGGAGGTCGACGGCGGCCTCGCGCAGCTCGATGTCCTTCGACTCGGTCGCGACGTTGGCGATGTGGCCCAGGGCCAGGTCCTCGACGTCGGGCACGCCATCGAGGCGCGCCAGGGCGCGCAGCACCTCGCGCCGCATGTAGAGGCTGCCCAGGGCGCCGTAGGCCTGGATCAGGCCCTCGGCCGCGGCCCGGCTGCGCAGGTCGGCGAGCTTCACGAGAACCTCGCTCGGAACTTCGTCGCGCTCGCGCAGGATCCGGGCCGTGAGCGTGGGCGCGTCCTCGTCCACCCCCCCGCTCGCCGCCGCGGGCCGCGGCGCCGCCGAGCCCAGGAGCAGGAACACGAGCAGCGCGATGAGCTGGACGGAAGACGAACTGGAAGGACTCGGCATGGGACGGGCGGGGGCGGCGTTGGCCGTCCCGAAAGAGGAACCGGGCGGGTGGAATCCCAACGGGCTCGGTTCCACCTGTCAACCCACGGCGGCCCGGGGGCCGATGCAGGCCTCCCCCGATACGTGCCCGACCCGCCCGCGACGGGGGCCGGGCGAGCACGTTCCGGCGCGCCTGGAGGCTGCCCTGATCCCCCACCACCAGACCCTCGGCGAGCGCGAGGCCCGGGCCCTGCTGCAGAAGCTGCGCGATCTCAACCTGCTGGGTTGCGCGATCGAGGTGCGTCCCGGCGAACACGTGCGCCTGCTCGGCTGCACGTCCCTCGACGGCCCGGTGGAGCAAGGCGTGCGCTACCGACTCCTGCGCGGGGACGGGCGCACCGAGGTGCTCTCGCTGGCCTTCCGCGGCGGGCGCCTGGGGCTCTCCCGCGACACCGAGGGCCACGGGACCGGCAACGGGGCGAGCAACGGGGCGAGCACGGAGCGCGACCTGTGGGCCGAGGCCTACGCCGATCGTTTCGGCCGCGTGTCGGTCCCCGCCCTGCGCGCGCGCATCGACCTGTGCTTCCCCGCGCCCCGCGAGCTCGAGCACTTCCTGCGCCGCGCCGTGCGCTCTTCCTTCCGCCGCCCGGCCTGAACCCGGCGCGTCTACAGGCGCGACTTCTTCTCGATCAGGTCCGCCAAGAGGCCGACCGTGAGCATCTGCAACAACGCGACGAAGACCAGCACGGTCTTGTCCCCGAGGTTGCGCTCGACGAACAGGTCCCAGGCGAGCAGGGCGAGGAAGACCACTCCCAGCACCAACGTCGCCGGGTAGAAGACCTTCAGCGGGTTGAAGTAGAGGACCGTGCGGATGATCAGCGAGAGGAAGCCCAGGGTGTCGCGCACGGGCCGGATCTTGGAGCGCCCCGCGCGCGCCGCGTAGTCGATGCTGACGTAGTCGACGCGGTGGTGGTTGGTGAGCGCCGCCAGGGTGATCGTGGTCGTGAAGCTGAAGCCCTGGGGCAGGATCGGCCGGTAGAGCAGGACGAAGTCGCGCCGGAAGGCGCGCAGGCCCGAGTTGAGGTCGGGGATCGCGGTCCCGGCCAGGAACGCCGCGAGGCGCGTCAGGAAGGCCTTCGCCGGCCGGCGCAGGAGCGGGATGTGCACCTCGGCCCCGGTCCGCGCGCCGACCGCCATCTCGGCGCCGTCGTCGATGCGCGCGACCAACTCGGCGATGCGGTCCTCGGGGTAGGTCCCATCGGCGTCGGTGATGACCACGACGTCGGTGCGGGCCCGCGCGAAACCGGTCTTGAGGGCCGCCCCGTACCCCTGGTTGACCGCGTGGCGCACCAGGCGCAGGCGCGGGAACTCGGGCGCGAGGCGCTCCAGCACCGCCGCCGTCCCGTCGTTCGAGCCGTCGTCGACGACCAGCACCTCGAGCGGGAAGCCCAGGCCCAGGCCGAAGAGGCGGCGCACCACGCCCTCGATGCCGCGCTCCTCGTCGAAGGCCGGCACCACCACGGTCACGCCCCGGGCGCTGGGGGGTCCGCCGGGGGTTCCGCCGGATCCGTCCCTGGCTTCGAGGCCTGCTCCCGTGGGCTGCGACACGCGGCGGGAGCATAGCGGCCCGCGCGGGCCGACGTCAGTCGCGGGCCGTCGAGAGCCAGCCGCGTCGCAGGATCTTGCGCGCCATGCCGGTCAGCTCGAGCTCGTCGAGACGGCCTGCCTCCGCCAGGACGAAGCCCGCGGGCAGGCGACGGCCGCGCGCGCGAGCCGCGAACACGCGGGCCCGGATGCGGTGCCGGGTGATCGCGTGGCGCACGGAGCCGAGCTCGCGGCCGAGCTCGAAGGGCGACTCCTCGGTGCCAGCGCCCGGGGCGAAGGCCGGCGGGAAGAGGCCAGTCGGCCCCGCGCCCGCCGCGGAGACCTCGCGGGTGGGGAACTCGAGCAGGCCCGCCATGCGGCCCTCGCCCGGGCCGCGGCGCACCAACAGCCAGCGCCCGCCGCGCGGCACGAGCAGGACCTCGAGCTCGACGTCGAGCGGCGCGGCGCGCGGCCGCGGCCGCGGCAGGTTCTCGGCCTGGCCCGTCGCGAGCGCGCGGCACTCCGCGGCCACCGGACAGGCGTCGCAGCGCGGCGCGCGGGGCGTGCAGCGCGTGGCGCCGAGCTCCATCAGGGCCTGGTTCCAATCCCCTGTTCCGCGCGCGGGGACGAGCTCCGCCGCGAGTTCCCACAGGCGCCGGCGCGTCTGGGCCGCGGCCGGATCGGCGTCGAGGGCGAACCAGCGCGACAACACGCGCGCCACGTTGCCGTCCACCAGGGGTTCGGGCCGGTCGAAGGCGATCGAGAGCACCGCGCCGGCGGTGTAGGGACCGATGCCGGGCAGGGCGCGCACGGCCGCGGGATCGTCGGGGAAACGGCCGCCGTGCCGCTCGACCAGCACCCGCGCCGCGGCCTGCAGGTTGCGCGCGCGGCGGTAGTACCCCAGGCCGCTCCAGCGGGCCAGGACCTCGGCCTCGGGGGCGGCGGCGAGGCTCACCGCGTCGGGAAAACGCGCCAGGAAGGGGCCGAAGTACGCGCGCACGGTCTCGACGCGGGTCTGTTGGAGCATGGCCTCGCTGAGCCAGATCGCGTACGGGTCGCGGGTGCGTCGCCAGGGCAGGTCGCGGCGCTCGGCGCGGTACCAGGCGAGCAGCCGTCGATGGAGCTCGTCGCGCTGCGCGGTTCGGATCGTCGTGCCCTCCGGCGCCAGATCGGTCGCTGCGCCGCGCGGGCTGCCCGCCCCGCTCCTTCCCGCCGCGCGCGCCATGGGGCCGCGATTGTGGGCGCAGCGCGCGACCGGCGGAAGGGCGCGCCGCGGTCGCCCCGGCGTGCGGGGCGCCGTACCCTCGACGCCATGCGCGCGCTCCTGTTCGGGTTCACCGCCGGCGTCCTGCTCTCGGCCCTGCGGGCCCCGCTGGGGCTGGACCTGCTCTCGATCCCGGCTTCGAGCGCGGCGGCGAGCTACGGCTACCGGGCCGCGGCCCTGGGGGTGGTGGCCCTGGGGTTGTTTGCGGCGGGCGGCGCGCTCGACGGGCGGCGGCGGCTCGGGTCGCTCGTGGGCGGGACGGCGGCCGGGCTGGCGACCCACGCCCTGTTCTCGGGGCGCACGCCGACGACGCCCGCCGGAGCCCTGGCCCTGGCCCTGGTGGGCCTGGGGATCCTGCTGTTCTGCGGGCGCTTCCTGGCCGCGGGGCGGCGCGCCCCGGCCGAACGGCCGGGCGGTCCGGGCCTCGCCGGCGAGGCGACCGCGCTGGCCATCGCGGGCGCGGGCCTGGCCCTGGTGCTGGAGGGGCTCGCGCGGCACGTGAGGCTCCTGGGCCCGGGTCTGCCGGCGGAGCACGGGCTGCTGGCGGCGGTGTTGCTGGGCCTGGTGCTCCTCGGTGGGCTGGCCTTCGGGCGCCTCGTCCCGAGCGGTTCGGCGCTGGTGCCCGGGCGCGCCGCGGCCCTCTCGCTCGCGGCGTTGGGCGGACTCGTGGGCCTGTTCGTCGTGCAGGGGCTGGCCACGCCCGCCGGGCTCGACGAGTACCTGCGGCGTTTCGGGCTCGACACCTCGCGCGCGGGGATGGCGGACGGCACCGCGCTCGTCGGGGGGGCGGCCTTCGTCGTGCTGGGCCTGGCGCTGGGCGCGGCCCTGTTCACCCTGGAGGCGCGCCGGCAGTTGGCGGCCCTGTTGCTCGGGGGAGCGGTCGGCCTGGCGCTCGTGCCGCGCCTGCTCGCGGCCCGCGCAGTCGACGATCCGCAGCTCTTCCTGACGGCCATGCGCACGGCCAGCTCCGCGGGCCTGGTGCGCGACGGGATGCTCGTCGCGCTGCTCGGCGCGGCGCTGTCGGCCGCCTGTGCCTCCCGCGCGGGGTGGGGCGCGCGGGGGGTCGCGCTGGTGTTCGCGGGCCTGGCCGCCCTGCCCCTGGCCTGGATCCGGATCGACCCGCTGGCGATCACCCGGCCCTGGCGTGAGCGCGCCCTGGCGCCGCTGTTCAGCGTCGAGACGGCCGAGGGGCTCCTGGCCATCGACCGCTCGGACGGCGGGCTCGAGATGCTGACCCTGGACGGGCGGGAGCTGACCCCGCCGACCGTGCGCGGGGCCCTGGATCGGCGCTGCATCGAGCTCGCCGTGGCGCTGCTCCCGGCCGAACGCCGGGCGCGCGGCGAGTTGGCCGTCTTGCTGATCGGTCAGCTCACGCCAGGCCGCGCGCTGGCCCTCACGGGCTTGGGCGCGACGACGGTCGACCGCAGCGCGAGCTGGCACCGCGCGATGCCGCTGCTCGAGGAGCGCCTGTTCCACGGCGGCGCGCTCCCCGCGGGACGGGTGCTGTCGCCCGCCGCGGCCCGCGGCGCGATGTTGTCGGGGACCTACGACCTGGTGCTCGTGCCGGCCGTCCCCGGCGAGGCCCCCAGCACCTCGAACCTCGCCTCGGCGCCCGGGACGTTGACCGTGGTCTGGCTCGACGGCGCCTCCGACGTCGCGAGCCGAGCGCTGGGGGAGGTGCTGGTGACGACCGACCTCGAGCACCTGGCCCTGGCGGTGGCCCGCGGCGGCGCGCGCGGCGCCGAGGCGGCGGAGTTCGGCCAGCCCGCGTTCCTGCCCGCCGGCGCACGCCGCTCGCCCGTCCGGCCCCTGATCTGGCTCGGCCTGCTGCGCCACGAACGCGATTCCTTCGGTCGACGCCGCCTCTGCGCGCGCCTGGCGCGGGCCAGCGGGGAGGGCACCCCGTCCACCCAGGCCCTGGCGGCGCACTTCGGCACCCAGCGTCACAGCTCGCCCTTCGAGACCCGGGCCCAACGCGTCGAGGTCGAGCCGCGGACCCTGGAGTGGATCCGGGCGGCCGCCCTGGCCCCGGTGCCCAGCTCCCTCGATCGGGACCTGGCCGAGGGCCTGGCCGCGGTGTTGGCGGGCAAGCGCTGGGCGGACGAGCTGCGCGTCTATCTCACCGAGCCCGCCGACCGCCATTGGCCCTGGGTCGGGCTCGAGCGCGCCCTGGCCTACGCGCACCTGGAGGCGCTGGAGCCCGGCCCGGCGGCCGAGCGGCTGGAGCGGCTGGTGGAGGTCGAGGCCAGCGACGTGGAGGTCTGGGCGCTCCTCGGCGAGGCGCTGCTGCAGGTGGGCCGGCCCGCCGACGCCTCCGCGGCCTTCTCCCGGGCCCTCGACCTGGCGCCGGGGGTCTACGAGCTCGAGCGCCGGCTGGCGATGGCCCTCGTGCGGGCCGGGGACCCGCTGGGACGGGAACTCGCCCTGCACCTCCTGGTGGAGGAACCTGGGGACGACGAGCTGCGTCTGTACGCGCAGGAGGGCCCCCTCCCCCCGGTCCGGCTGGGCTATCGACCCAGCTACGGGGCATCAACCTCCCACGAACACGGGTCCGACCACGACCACCCTCACTGACGAGGCGTCGCCCCGGGGTCGGCCTGCCCGGCTGGGGGTCGGGCCTGGGGTAACCTAGGGAGGGGGCCGCTCCGACGCCTCGGCTAGGACCGACCCACGCTGCCGCGACCCGAGCCCGATCGCCCGCCGGTCGCCCTCCGGACCCCGCCCCCTGATCAGGAACCACCGCCCATGAAGTCCCGATTCCCCTCGACCCTCCTCGCCGGCCTGGCGCTGGCGGGGGTCGCGACCCTCGCGATCGCCCAGATCGAGCGCCTCGACCTGCCCCAGATGGTGCAGAAGGCCGACGGCGCGATCTACGGCACGATCACCCACCGCGAGGTGGTGCGCTTCGACCACGAGATCGACGGTCCCGACCTCTTCTACACGCACATCACGGTCCAGGGCCGCGATCTCGCCACCAACGAGGACCGGACCGTGGTCGTGACCTTCCACGGCGGTTTCCTGAACGAGCGCGTGGGTGTCTACAACTCGGAGGCGCCGCCGGCCGACGCGACCCTGCTCGGCAAACGCGTGGTCGCCTTCTACGCCTACACGGACAACATGGGCGGCGACCTCGCCGCCAACGCGCTCTATGCGAGCCACGGCGGGCTCTACCAGACCGTCACGACCCGCGACGGGAAGGTCGTGGTCCTGGGTCAGGGCGAGGGCTACGCCATCGACCAGAACGTGACGTTGGGCGAGCTGCAGGAGCAGATCGCGGTCCTTTCCAGCGGCAAGTAGAGGAGACGACCGCGATGAAACTCTCGAACCTGATCCTGCCCGCGGTGGCCCTGGCGACGGCCGGCGCGCTGCTGCTCCCCGCCCCCTCGGCGGACGCCTACACGACCATCGGGGGCAACCTCGACCACACCAAGCGCCACTTCCGCGTCTTCAACAATTTCACCAACGCCAACGCCAACTCCAACCAGACCCCGCACCCCAACTTCCCCGGCGCGCTGGGCGCGGTGATGGCGATCTGGAAGGGCTGCGTCGAGTGGGGCACCCTGCACGCCGACGGCACCGGCGACCCCCACCAGAGCACGGGCCTGGGCTCGGGCAACTCGAACTTCGAGGCCTTCTTCGCCGGGCAGACGACAGGCATCGGCGGGATCAACGGCAACATCCACTCCCTGGTCTCCGGCTGCGGCGGCGGCACGCTGGCCTACTGCGAGACCCCGATCTCGGACGGTTGGCGCATTCGCTTCTGCGACAACTGGAGCTGGCACGGCGGCCCGCAGACCAACGTCAGTGGGGTGGACATCCAGGGCGTCGCCGCCCACGAGTACGGCCACGCCCTGGGCCTGGGCCACTCGACCTCGAGCGGCGCGACGATGCAGGCCTCGATCAGCGGTTCGGGGGTCTCCCAGCGCTCGATCGCCTCGGACGACATCGCCGGCGTGCAGTTCATCTACGGCACGGTGGCCTCGACCAAGCCGCGCATCACGGGCCTCTCGCTCAGCGGGAGCACCCTCACCATCAACGGCGAGAACTTCTCGGCCACGGGCAACACGGTCTGGTTCACCCAGGACAGCGGCGCGAACACCAACAGCCCGACCCTGCAGGTGACCAACGTCCCCTCCAGCGGCAGCGGGACCGTGATCCAGGTCGTGGTCCCCGGGGCCGCCCGTCCCGGCCACGTGGCCGTGCGGCGCAACGCGACGACCCTCGGCTCGGTCTCGAACCCCTGGCCCTTCGATCCCGCCGGCGGCGGCTGCACGCCGGACGTCACCAACTACTGCACGACGAGCCCCAACTCCGTCGGGTCGGGGGCGATCATGGGCTGGGCCGGCTCGACCAACGTCTCGGACGCCAACCTGACCCTGACCGCCTACGGCTGCCCCCCGAGCCAGTTCGGGATCTTCTTCTACGGACCCAACGAGGCCTCGATCGTCTTCGGGAACGGGATCCGCTGCGTGGGTGGCGGCACCTTCCGCTTCCCGCCCCGCCAGGCCGACTTCTTCGGCGACATCGAGTACGACGTGAACTTCGCCACCGCGCCCGCGGGTTCCGGGAGCGGACAGCTCACGAACGGCAGCACCTGGAAGTTCCAGTGCTGGTACCGCGACCCGGCCGCCGGCGGTGCGGGCTTCAACCTCTCCGATGGCATGAGCATCACCTTCTGCCCCTGACGTCCGCTCCCCCGGGCGGGCCCCAAGGAGCCCACGCGACGTGCGCAGGCCGCCCCCGGGCGGCCTGCGCCGTTCCCGGGCCCCGGTGCCGGAACCGGAACGATGTTCCGACCCCTGGCGCTCCCCGGTCGGTCCCCGGTAAATCCACGGAACCTGCTCCCCCCACCCCCGTCTCAACGCCGTCTCCCATCGCGCTCCTCGGCCCCAGACGTCGAGTCCCGACGCGCCCAGCAGCCGGATGTCCGACTCGGTGGGCAGGCCAGTCGGATGCTCGTCCGCCCCGGACCCGGCAAGCACCCCTCCCTCCATGCAGATGTTCCCCCACGATCCCTCGATCCCGACGCGTGGCCTCGCCCTCCTGGCCGCCCTCGCCCTCACCCCCCTCGCCTCGGCCCAGGTCTCGAGCGGGGGTCACCCCCGGAGCTTCGAGCACGCTCTACCCACGCCTCCGCCCGTCGTGGTGGTCGCGGCCCCCGACGTGGCGGCCCTGAGGGCCGAGGACATCGCCCGCGGGCACAAGCCCCTGCGGTACGGATCCCTGCTCGACCTCCGCCTGAGCCTGGACGACGGCACCTGGACGACCCTGCCGGACGGCTCGCGGGTCTGGCAGGTGCGCATCACCTCGCCCGGCGCGAAGTCCCTGGCCGTCGAGTTCGAGCTCTTCGGCCTGTCGAGCGGCTCGCGCATGTTCGTCTTCGACCACGAGGTCGAGACGATCCTGGGGGCCTACACCCAGCAGAACGAACACGAGGACGGGGGCTTCGTCTTCGAGCCCTTCCCGGGCGAGACGCTCACGCTGGAGATCGACGTGCCCCGCGGCGAGGACGAGCCGCTGCTCTACACCCGGACGCTGATCTACGACTACCGCGACATCTTCGGCCTGATGGAGGGGCGCGTCACGATCTCGGAGGACGACGGCGACTCCAACCTGCTCGGCGCGTGCCTGATCGACGTGAACTGCCCGCAGGGCGACAGTTGGAACCTGCAGAAGCGCGCCACGGTGCGCACCCTGTCCGGCGGATCGCTGTGCTCGGCCGCCCTGATCAACAACACGGCCAACGACGGCACGCGGTACGTGCTGTCCGCCGACCACTGTGGACAGGGCGGAGGCACGGTCTTCACGTTCAAGTACCAGCGCACCGGCTGCGGTTCGGGCGGCGCTTCGGAGAGCATGACCGTCTCCGGCTCCACCCTGCTCGCCACCAACGCGCAGATGGACTGCCGCCTGATGCGGATCAACAGCGCGATCCCGGACACCTACGAGCCCTACTTCGCGGGCTGGAGCCGCAGCACCTCCAACTCGAACTTCGCCTTCGCCCTGGGCCACCCCAGCGGGGGCCCCAAGAAGATCTCGATCGACGGCAACGGCTCGGCCAGCGAGACCTGGTTCTGGCGCTTCACCTGGAGCGAGGGCACGCTCGAGGGCGGCAGCTCCGGCGGCCCGGTCTTCGACCAGAACGGTCGCGTGCGCGGGCCGGCCTGCTGCGTGAACAACTTCACCTGCTCGCAGACGGCTTGGTTCGGCCGCTTCGACCGCTTCTGGACGGCCAACAACCTGGCCCAGTGGCTCGACCCGCTCGGGACCAACCCGACCAACCTGGACGGCTTCGATCCGATCGTCCCGCCCTGCACGCCCGACGTGCAGAGCTACTGCACGACGAGCCCCAACTCGATCGGCACGGGAGCCCTGATGGGTTACTCGGGCTCGCTGAGCCTGGCCGACAACAACTTCTTCCTCGAGGCCTATGGCGTGGCCCCGGGCCAGTTCGGGATCTTCTACTACGGTCCCAACCAGGCGAGCATCGCCTTCGGCAACGGCATCCGCTGCGTCGGCGGCGGCACCACGGGCACCTTCCGCCTCCCGCCCCGGCAGGCGGACACGTTCGGCGACCTGCAGTACCAACTGCGCTTCGACCAGCCGCCGGCGAACTCGGGCGCGGGCCAGATCATGCCCAACTCCACCTGGCGCTTCCAAGCCTGGTACCGCGACCCGGCGGGCGGCGGCGCGGGCTTCAACCTGAGCGACGGCCTGCGCATCACCTTCTGCCCCTGAACGGGTAGCGAGAGCGCACCTTCGGCCCGCGGGCCGCAGCTCCGACGCCCGGGGCTGCGGCCCGCGGCCGTGGGTGCAGGGCCGGGCGCGGGGGCTTTCCCGTTGCCGTCGGGAGCCCGGGTCCCTATGGGGGGGCCATGAGCCAGGCTGCCCGTCCCCGATCCGCGCCCGCCACCGTGCCCGGCGGCTCCCCGCCGGGCGCCGCCCCCCTTCCCCGGCGCAGGCCCGCGACCTGGGCGCTGGTCGGAATCGCCCTGGCGACGGCGCTGGTCTATGCGCGCTCCCTGCGCGGCGAGTTCGTCTACGACGACCTGCTCATCATCCAGCGCAATCCGCTGATCACGAGCCTCGCCAACCTGCCGCGGATCTTCTCGAGCTCCTACTGGGAGTTCCTCGACGCCGAGTCGCACGCGCTCGTGGGGTACTACCGGCCCCTCACGATGAGCCTCCTGACCCTGTGTTGGCAGGTATCGGGGGGCGCGGCCTGGGCCTTCCACCTGCTCTCGATCGCCGTGCACGCCGCGGCCTCGATCGCCGCCGCGGTCTTCATCACGCGCCTCACGCGCAGCGCGCCGATCGGCGCCTTCGCGGGCCTCCTGTTCGCGCTCCACCCCCTGCACGTGGAGAGCGTGGCCTGGATCTCCGCCCTCAACGATCCGCTCTCGGCCCTGTTCGGCTTCCTGGCCCTGATCGCGTTCCTCGACTGGCGCGAGCGCGGCTCGCGCGGCCGGCCCTGGGCGGCGGGCCTGTGGCTCCTGCCCGCGTTGCTCTCCAAGGACGCGGCCGTGGCCGTGATCCCGATCGCGGTGGCCGTGGACCTGGGGAGACGTCGCGTCGCCGGCGAACCCCAGACCGGCGCCTGGGCCGGCCTGCGGCCGATCGCGCGCGCCTACGCGCCGCTCCTGTTGGCCTTCCTCGCCTACTACCTGATGCGAGTCGCCGTGTTCGCGAGCCCCCTGGCGGGCTTCGAGCGCACCACGACCGACTTCGGTGTCGGCCTCGGGCGCCTGGCGCTCCTGCGCGCGGAGTTGCTCGGCGGCTTCGCCCGACTCGCGCTCGTGCCCGTCGACCTCGACCTCTTCCGACCCTTCCGGCCCGAGCTCTCCCTCTCCGACCCCGGCATCCTGCTCGCCATCTTCCTCTCCATCGCGGTGCTCGGCGCCTGCGTGCTGGTGCACCGGCGCGGCCTGCGCCCCCTGGCCGCCCTGGCCTGGATCTTCCCCGCGGCCCTCGTGCCGGTGCTGCTGCGGGTCGACGCGATCGGCTCCTACCCGCTCTCCGATCGTTTCCTCTACATCGGAGTGCTGAGCGTGACGGGGATCGTCTCCTGGCTCGCCTGGACCAAGCTGCCGCGCGCCTACGCGATCGGCGCGCTCTCGCTGATCGCCCTGCTCTACGGCGCACGCAGCTTCGCGCGCCTGGGCTTCTGGCAGGACGAGGAGTCGATGTTCGAGATCGCCCTCGAGCAGAACCCCGAGGTGCCGCGCGCCTACTGGAGCCTGGGGCGCGTGCGGCTGCAGCAATACCGCCACGGCGGGGATCCGGCGCGGCTCGAGGCCGCGCGCGAGTTGTTCGATCAGGGGATGGCCCTGATCGAACGCGACGCGCGCGGGGAGCTGGGCTACTTCGTCTCGCGCGACGACGCCCTGCAGATGAACCTGGGCCAGGCCTGGTCCTACTTCTTCCTGGCCGGCATCGATCCGCTGCGCGACTACGGCACGCCCAAGGCGCTGTTCGAGAAGATCGTGCGCGTGTTCCCCGAGAGCGACCGCGGGCACACGGGTCTGGGGGCGACCCTGCTGCGCATGGGCGAGCACGACCAGGCCGCGTCCGCCCTACGCCTGGCGCTGCAGATGAACGAGCGCTCGGTCGAGGCACAGCACGACATGGGCCAACTGCTGCGGGTCCTGGGCGACCTCGAGGGCGCCGAACGCCACTTCCGCCGCGCGCTCGAGCTGCGCCAGAACGACCTCAACGACCTGATGGGCCTGGCGCAGACCCTGTTCGCCCGCGGGGACATCGAAGGCGCGACCGAGCTGGCCACCCGAGCCCACCGGCTGCACCCGGGCTACGCCGGTCCGCCCGCGTTCCTGGGCACGATCGCCAACGCCTCGGGGCGCTTCGCCGACGCCTTGCGTTGGTTCGAGCGCGCGCTCGAGCTGGCGCCCGACGCCGGCGAGCTGCACTTCGAACGCGCCCAGGCGCTCGCCGTGCAGCAACGCACTTCCGAAGCCATCCCCTCCTACATGCGCGCCTTCGAGCTGCGCGGCGGCGACTTCCAGGTCGCCTACCAGTACGGCCGCGCGCTCTTGATCGAGGGCCGCTCGGACGCGGCGCGCGGGCCTCTCGTGCGCGCCTACCACCTGCGCCCCGCCGGCGCGCTCGGGGAACGCCTGCACGAGGAGCTGCTCGCGCTGCGGCCCGACGACCTCACCCTGC
The DNA here is from genome assembly GCA_964394665.1 of uncultured Planctomycetaceae bacterium. GTDB lineage: Bacteria > Planctomycetota > UBA1135 > UBA1135 > CAYMYN01. Next base: position 28,732 of record CAYMYN010000015.1, on the reverse strand, counting down.
AGTGGAACCTCGCCAGCGTCAGCGCCCAACGTGAGGAATGGGACCTGGCGCGCCTGTGGTGCGAGCGCGCCCTCGAGCTCGACGGGCAGCACGGCCCCTCGCACTTCCTGATGGGAGTGGTGGATCGCGCCCAGGGACGGCCGCTCGACGCGCGGCGTTCCTTCGAGGCCGCCCAGCGCGCCATGCCCGGGCACTACACCACGCACGTCGAGCTGGCGGCGGTGCTGGACGAGCTCGGGGAACGCTCCGAGGCCGCGCAGGTGCTCACGCGCGCCCTCGAGCTGCTCGAGGTCGAAGAGATGCCCGAACCGCGCCGCGCGCTCGAACGACAACGGCTCGAGGAGCAGCTCGACCAGCTCCTGTCATCGGGCGGCTGAGAGCCCGGGCTAGAACCTGGCGCGCTCAATGCGCGGCGCCGAGCAACGACACCTCGGCCGTCGAGAAGACCGGACCCTCGACGCAGCATTTGGCGTTGGGCCAGTCCCCGCGCGGCCCGTCGGGCAGGGTCGGGACCGGGCAGCCGTTGCAGATCCCGACGCCGCAACCCATCAGCGTCTCGAGCGAGAGCCAGCAGGGGAGCTCGCGGGCGCGCGCCAGGCGCTCGACGGCCTCCAGCATGCGCTCCGGACCGCAGGCGAGCAGGCGCACCTGGCGCGGGATCGAACCCTCCTGCCAGCAGGCCTCGAGCAGCTCCAGCACGTTGCCGCGCCGGCCGTGACTGCCGTCGAGAGTCGCCGTGCGCAGCGGGATGCCCAAGCCCTCGAAGCGCGGAAGGTCGTAGAGGTAGGGCGCGCTCTGCGCTCCGTACAACAGGTGCAGGTCCGCCGGGCGCGCGGGTCGCGCGCCGTCCATGCCGGAGAGGGCCTGGCGCACGCCGAGCAGGAAGGGCGCCGAGCCGATGCCGCCCGCGAGCAGCACCCAGGGCGGGCCCGCGCCGTCGAGGGTCGGCCAGCCGTTGCCCAGGGGCCCCACGGCGCGCACGAGCTCGCCCGGCCGCAGCAGGGACAACGCGTGGGTGCCCCGGCCCATGACCTTGATCAGGAACTCGAGCTCGGCCCCGCGCTGGTCATAGAGCGAGAAGGGCCGTGGGATCGCGGGCGACAGCCCGTCGGCGCGTTTGAGCATGAAGAAGCGCGAGGCGCGCACGGGCGCGAGCGGTCGCTGGGGGCGCAGGCGCAACAGGATCCCGTCCGCGCCGAGGGTCTCGACGCCGGTGGTCTCGGCCAGGAACGCGCGGGCGTCGTCGGGGGGGGCGGGCACGGGGGGCGAGTGTGCCCGGGCGCGGGGCCCCGAATCAATCGCGGAGCACCGTACCCCTCCGCGGCGAAGGACGGAGCCCGCTCGAGGAGCCCGAGGCGCTACGCTGCTCCCCCATGGTCAGCCTCTTCTCCAAGATCGTCGCCGGCGAGGTCCCCTGCCACGAGGTCTGGCAGGACGAAGCCCACCTCGCCTTCCTCGACATCCGTCCCGTGCAGCCGGGGCACACCCTGGTGATCCCCAAGCGCGAGGTCGACTACCTCTTCGATCTCTCCGCGGACGAGTACGCCGCCCTCTGGCGCGCCGTGCGCACGGTCGAGGGTCGCCTGCGCGCCGCGCTCGGGTGCGCGCGGGTCGTGATCGCGGTCGTCGGCTGGGAGGTGCGCCACGTCCACGTGCACCTGGTGCCCACCAACCGCCTGGGGGACTTCCCCTTCCCCGCGCCCCAGGCCGGGGTGACGCCGGAGGAGCTCGCCGCCCTGGCGCGCCGACTGCGGGACGAGTAGCTTCTCCCGCCCGATTCCCCGGGCGCTGCCATGAGCCTGCTCCTCGTCCGCGACGTCCAGAAACACTTCGGCGCCCAGGCGGTGCTACGCGGAGCGACCTTCCAGATCGACCCGGGCGAGAAGCTCGGCCTGGTGGGCCGCAACGGCGGCGGCAAGACGACGCTCCTGGGCCTGATCGCGGGCGTCGAGCAGCCCGACTGGGGCGAGGTGCAGCGGCGGCGCAACACGCGCATCGGCTGGGTGCCCCAACGGCCCGAGTTCGCGCGCGGCACGACGGTGCGCAGCTACGTCGCCGGCGGCCTCGACGAGGCCCGCCAGGCGCTGCTCGAGCTCGATCGGTTGGGCGAGGAGATGGCGCACGCCCAGGGCGAGGCCCTCGACCGGTTGCTCGTCGAGCACGCCGAGGTCGCCGAACGGGTCGAGCGCCTGGGCGCCTGGGAGATCGAGCGCCGGGTCGAGACGGTGCTCTCGGGCATCGGCCTGGCGCCCGAGCTGTGGGACCGCGAGGCGGCCACGCTCTCGGGCGGCGAGAAGAGCCGCACGGCCCTCGCGCGCGAGCTGGCGGCCGCCCACGACCTGCTGCTGCTCGACGAGCCGACCAACCACCTCGACCTCGAGGGCATCGAGTGGATCGAGTCCTGGTTGCGCGAGCTCGCCGGCGCCGTCGTGGTCGTCAGCCACGACCGACGCCTGCTCGACCGCGCGGTGGACGGCATCCTCGAGCTCGAGCACGGACGCCTCAATCGGTACCCGGGGCGCTACTCGAAGTACCTCGCGCTCAAGGAGGAGCGCTATCAGGGCGAGCTGCGTGCCTACGAGCAGCAGCGCGACCAGATGCGCAAGGAAGAGGCGTTCATCAAGAAGCACATGGGCAGCCAGCGCACCTCGGAAGCCAAGGGGCGCATGAAGCGCCTCAAGGGCGTCGAGCGCCTGGAGCGGCCGCACCACGACGTGCGACGCCCCCTGTTGCGCGCGCCGGAGGCCGGGCGGGGCGGCGAGGTCGTGCTCGAGACCTTCGACCTCGCCTTCGGCTACGAGGGCCATCGTGCGCTCTTCAGCCACGTCGAGCTGCGCGTCGGCCGCGGGGACCGCATCGGCATCGTCGGCCGCAACGGCGCGGGCAAGAGCACCTTGATCAAGCTGCTCGCCGGCCGCGGTGAACCGACGGCGGGGCGCGTGGTCTTCGGGCACGGCGCGCTGTGCGGGTACTACGACCAGGACACCTCGCACCTGGCTCCGGACGGGACGCCGCTCGGCGAGCTGCGCAAGGTGCTGCCGTTGGCCACGGACCAGGAGCTGCGCGACCACCTGGCGCGTTTCCTGTTCCGCGGCGACGAGGTCGAGAAGTCGATCGCCGCCCTCTCCGGGGGCGAGCGCGCGCGCGTGTCCCTGGCGCAGCTCGTCGTCGGCGCGCCGACCTGGCTGGCGCTGGACGAGCCGACCAACCACCTCGACCTGGCGGGCCGCACGGCCCTCGAGGAGATGCTCTCGGCCTATCAGGGCGCGCTCGTGTGCATCAGCCACGACCGCGAGTTCCTCGACGGCCTGTGCAACCGCATCCTCGAGGTCGAGGCCGGAACCGTGCGCCAGTACACGGGCAACTACTCGGAGTGGCGCGCGCAGAAGCTCGCCCAGGCCGAGCGCGATCAGCTCGAGGCCGCGCGCCTGGCGAACCTGCGCAAGGAGGCCGAGCGCAAGCTCGCCGACCAACGCGCCCGCTCCGCGGCCCCCGCGGAGCCGGCGCCGAGACCCAAACCCAAGGGCAAGCCCAACCCCTGGAAGCTCGAGCGCGTCGAGAAACGCATCATGGAGCTCGAGGCGACCCTGGCGCGCCTCAACGAGGACCTGGCGCGCGAGGACGTCTACCGCGACCCCGCGCGGCTGAAGGAGACCCAGTTCCAGGTCGCCGAGACCGAGCGCGAGCTGGCCCTGGCGAACGAGGAGTGGGAGCGGCTGGCCTGAGGGCGGCGACCCGGAATCAGAAGCGCGCCGCCAGGCCGATCTGGAACGCGCCCTGGGTGACGTCGTCCTCCACGCCCTCGAACTCGCGGTCGAAGACGTGCAGGAGGCGCACGCCGAAGTCGAGGGTCACCGTCGAGGACAGGAAGGTCTCGACCCCCGCGCGGCCGACGACCGCCAGCGAGGTGTCGGACTCGTCCACGCCGTCCCCCTTCACGTCGTAGGTCGAGATGCCCGCGGCCAGGCCCAGGTACGGGCGCGAACGCGCCTCGGACTCGAAGTAGTACCGGAAGCCGCCGACGGCGTTGACCGCGCTCGTCTCCTCGTCGGGCAGGCCGTCGACCTCGACCTCGGAGAAAGCCGCCTCGACCGCGACCTCGAGCAACACCCGTCGCGACACGAAGCGGCCGATGGCCAACTCGGCGCCGTACTCGACGCTGTCGCCGAACGCGCCCGCGCTGGTGCTGCTGAAGGCGGCTCCCGTCGAGCCCCCCACGCGCCACACACCGGCGGCCGAGGGTTGCACGTGTTGGGGCGCCGAGCAGCCGGAGACCAGGGCCAGGACGAGGATGGCGAGCGGGGCGAGGGTGCGCATTCGGGGCTCCGATGGGGATGGGCGGACCGCGTCGGGTCGGGCGAGGACCGAGTCTCCGCGACTTCGCCCGGAACGGGGGCGAGAAACAGGATGGGAATCCGCTCGACGGGCGACAAGGGGCCCGCTCCCGGGCCGCCCGCCCGGTCCCCGTCCGCGGGCGACCCGACCCTCGGGAGGCGCCCTCGGTGCGCGCGGCCGCTATCATCCGCGCCGCCCGGGCCGGCCCGGCGTGCCCCTCCCATGCAGCTCTTCCACGACGAGATCGCCAGCGCCGTGTCCCAGGCCGCCGGGCTCGAGCCCGGCGGCGTCCGGATCGAATCCCCCCGCGACCCGGAGCTGGGCGACTTCGCCTTCCCCTGCTTCCAGCTCGCCCGCAGCCTGAAGAAGGCCCCGCCGGCGATCGCCGCCGAGCTGGCGCCCAAGGTGGCCGCGGGCCTCGAGGGGATCGCGGTGGAGGCCGCCGGCCCCTACCTCAACTTCCGCGTCGCGCGCCCGCGCCTGGCGCGCGAGGTCCTGACCGCCGTCCGCGCCCGGGGCGGCGCCTTCGGCACCTCCGACGAGGGCCGCGGCCGCACGATCCTGATCGACTTCTCGAGCCCCAACATCGCCAAGCCGATGCACGTCGGGCACCTGCGCTCGACCCTGATCGGCGCGGCCCTGGGGCGCATCTTCCAGGCGCTTGGGTACCGAGTGGTCGGCATCAACCACATCGGCGACTGGGGCTCCCAGTTCGGCGGCCTGGTGGTCGCCCTGCGGCGTTGGCGCGACGAGGTCGACCTGGAGCGGGACCCCGTGCGCGGCCTGCTCACCCTCTACCAGCGCAGCAAGAGCGCCGTGAAGGAGGACCCCGGCTTCGCGGAGGAGGCCCGCGCGGCCTGGCGCGAGCTCGAGAGCGGGGCCGAGGGCGAGGTGCGCGAGCTGTGGCGCTGGGTCACCCAGGTCTCCCTGGCGGGCTTCGAGCGCACCTATGCGCGCCTGGGCATCCACCACGACCTGGTGCGCGGCGAGAGCTTCTACGAACCCTTCGTCGAGGCCGCCCTCGAGCGCTGCCGCGCCGCGGGCATCGCCGAGCTCTCCCAGGGCGCGCTGGTCGTGCACCTGGGCGAGGTCGACCCGGGCCTGGCGGAGACGCCCTGCCTGCTGCGCCAGACCGACGGCACGACCCTGTACGCCACGCGCGACCTGGCGGCCCTCTTCCAACGTCACGACGAGTTCGGCTTCGAGCGCGCCCTGTACCTGGTCGGCGGCGAGCAGAAGCTGCACTTCCGCCAGCTCAAGGCCGTGCTGAAGCGCCTCCAGGTCCCGTGGGAGCCCAGCGTCGAGCACGTCGACTTCGGTCTCTTGCTGGGCGCCGACGGGAAGAAGCTCGCCAGCCGACGGCCGGGGGGCGTGCTGATCCTGGACGAGATCCTCGACGAGGTGATCGAGGAGGCGGCGCGCGTCGTGCGCGAGAAGAACCCCGAGCTCGCCGACCCCGATGCGATCGCCGAGGCGGTCGGCCTGGGGGCGATCGTGTTCAACGACCTCAAGCGCGAGCGCATCCGCGACGTGCTCTTCGTGCTGGGCGAGATCCTGTCCTTCCAGGGCGAGACCGGCCCCTACGTCCAGTACACCCACGCCCGGTTGGGGTCGATCCTGCGCAAGGCCTCGGCCGCCGGCGAGGGCGGCGCCGACCCGGACTGGAACGCGCTCGAGTCCGCGGCGGGGGTGCTCCTGGCCCTGGCCCGCTACCCCGAGGTGCTGCGCTCCGCGGCGGCCGCCGCCGAGCCGTCGATCCTCACCGTCTACCTCTTGGGACTGTGCCGCGAGGTCTCGAGCTGGTATGCCAACCGCGAGAATCAGGTCCTCGGCCAGGCTCCCGGGGTGACCGCCGCCCGCCTGGCCCTGGTGGACGCCGTGCGCAGCGTGCTGGAGCACGGCCTGGGCCTGCTCGGCCTGGCCGCGCCCCAGGAGATGTAGAAACCTTTCAAGTCCGGCTCCGCCCGGTCCGATGGGGTACCGCTGCCCGGCATCCGCCCCGGGTCGCTGCCCGCCGCCCCCCAGCGGCAGCGTCTCGGACCCGCGGCCCGCCTCCGGAGGAGACCTTTGGTCGAGAGCTTCATCCGCGACGTCCCCGATTTCCCGAAGGCGGGGATCCTGTTCAAGGACATCACGCCCCTGCTGCAGAGTCCCGAGGGCCTGCGGCGCACGATCGCGGGCCTGGCCGCGGCCGTCGACCCGGCGAGCTACGACCTCGTCTGCGGCATCGAGTCCCGCGGCTTCATCTTCGGCACGGCCCTGGCCCATCACCTGGACAAGGGCTTCATTCCGATCCGCAAGCCCGGCAAGCTGCCCTGGAAGACGGCCTCGGAGTCCTACGAGCTCGAGTACGGCAAGGACACGATCGAGATCCACGTGGACGCGGTGAACGCCGGACAACGCGTGCTGATGGTCGACGACTTGCTCGCCACCGGCGGCACCATGGCCGCCGCCCACAAGCTGGTGCGGCGCATCGGCGGCGACCCGGTGGCCTCGGTGTTCGTGATCGAGCTCTCCTTCCTGCACGGCCGCGAGCGCCTGGGCAGCGTCCCCACCCACTCCCTGATCCAGTACTGATCGCGCCGCGCCCCTCCCCCACGGCGCGCGCACCCTGCCCCGGACCCGGTCGATGAGCGAGCACACGCAGCGCACAGGCACCCAGGCGAAGTCCAGCACGGAGGCCGCGGCCGCGTCCAAGCCGGGCGCCGAACAGGCCCCGGCCGCCGCGGCCCAGACCGCACCTCCCTCGCTCTACCAGGACGAGCCCACGGAGCAGATCTGGATCCTCTACCACGAGGTCGCGCGCCGCCGACGCCCCGATCCCGCGCGCCTCGAGGAGCTGCGCAACGTCCTGATGGAGCGTCACCTGCCGCTCGTACGCTACATCGCCGAGCGCCTGCTGCAGACCCTGCCCAAGTCGATCGAGCTCGACGACCTCGTCAGCGCGGGCCTGTTCGGCCTGATGGACGCGATCCGCGGCTTCGACCCCGACCGCGGCATCAAGTTCAAGACTTACTGCACGACGCGCATCCGCGGCTCGATCCTCGACCAGCTCCGCTCGCAGGACTGGGTGCCGCGCCTCGTGCGCCTCAAGGCCGGCCGCATCGAGAAGACCCTGCAGCGGCTGACCGGCGAGTACGGCCGCGAGCCCACCCACGCCGAGCTCGCCGCGGCGCTGAAGATGGAGCACGGGGAGCTGGCCCGCGAGATCGAGGACGCCAACGCCAAGGCGATGTTCTCGCTCTCGGAGAAGTGGGAGGACCACGACGAGGACGGCGGCACCGAGAAGGTCGACATCCTCGAGGATCGCAGCTCGATCGACCCGCTGCGCGACCTGCACCGTCGCGACCTGCTCAACTACATCACGCGTTCCCTGACCCACAAGGAACGCTTCATCATCGAGCAGTACTACAAGGTCGGGCACACGATGCGCGAGATCGGCGAGATGCTCTCGCTGACCGAGAGCCGCGTGTGCCAGATCCACTCCAACGTGATGGGGCGCCTGAAGTCGTTGCTCGGTCAGAAGCAGAAGACGCTGCTGATGTGAGCGGGCGCTCCGCCCGCTACCCTGCGCGCCGTGCCCTGGCGCATCCACCGTCACGGGGTGGTCGACTCGACCTCCGAACGCGCCTTCGCGGCCCTGGCGGCCGGCGAAGCGCGCCACGGCGACGTGTTCGTCGCCGCCGGCCAGAACGCCGGGCGCGGACGCCTGGGCCGGCGCTGGGAGAGCCCGCCGGGCGAGGGCCTGTACCTCTCGGTCGTCGTCGCGCCCCCGGCGCCCGGGCCGCCGCCGCCGGCCCTGACCCTGGCCGGGGGCCTGGCGGTGCTGGAGGGCGCCGAGCGCCTGGGCCTGGTCGGCGCGCGCCTCGACTGGCCCAACGACCTGGTGGTCGGTGAGAAGAAGCTCGCCGGGGTGTTGGTGGAGAGCCGCGGCCTCGATCCGGCCCGACCGCGCTACGTCCTGGGCGTGGGCCTCAACGTGCGCCAGCGCTCCTTCACGGACGAGTTGCGCGCGGAACGGGCGGTCACGAGCCTCCTGCTCGAGGGCCTCGACGTCGACCTCGAAGCGGCCCTGGAGGCCCTGCTCGCCGCCCTGGCGCCGCGCCTCGCGCAGGCCCTGGGCGCCGACCCCGCGCTTGGACGGGACTTCCTCGCGCGCACGGGCCTCTTGGCGAGGGCGGTCGAGGTGCGCTCCGGCGGGACGATCCAGCGCGGCGAGCTCGCGGCCCTCGATCCCACGCGCGGCCTGACCCTGCGCACCGCGCACGGCACCCTCACGCTCCCCCTGGCGCACGTGCAGGGGGTCGGGTTGCGCCCGGGGTGACGCGCCCTCGTCGGGCGCGGGCGGCGCACCTATACTCTTCGGCCCCTTCGCGGAGGCGACGATGGCCCGAACCGACGACCGCGCCCCGGGCGAGATGCGCCCCATCTCGTTCCAGCGCGGCTACACCAAACACTCCGCCGGCTCGGTGCTCACCTCCTTCGGGGAGACGCGCGTGCTGTGCACCGCCTCCGTGGTCGACGGGGTACCGCCCTTCCTCCAGGGCCGCGGGCGGGGCTGGCTGACGGCCGAGTACTCGATGCTCCCCTCCGCCACCCAGGACCGCAAGGGACGGGATCGGGCGGGCAAGGTCGATGGCCGCTCGGTCGAGATCCAGCGCCTGATCGGCCGCTGCCTGCGCGCCGTCGTCGACACGCGCCAGATGACCGAGCGCACGATCTGGATCGACTGCGACGTGCTGCAGGCCGACGGCGGGACCCGCACGGCGGCCATCAGCGGGGCCTGGGTCGCCCTGCACGACGCGCTGAAGTGGATGGACGGCAAACGGGTGTTGCGCGGCTGGCCGCTGACGGGCCAGCTCGGCGCGATCTCGGTCGGGCGGGTCGACGGCGAGGTCCTGTGCGACCTGTGCTACGGCGAAGACTCGCGCGCCGAGGTGGACATGAACCTCGTCATGACCGGCTCGGGCGAGTTCGTCGAGGTGCAGGGCAGCGCCGAGGGCGCGCCCTTCGACCGCGCCTCCCTGGCGCAGATGCTCGAGATGGGCGAGGCCGCCATCCGGCGCATCTTCGCGGCCCAACAAGAGGCCCTGGAGGGCCGCGCGCCGTGAAGCTCCTGATCGCGACCCGCAACGCCAAGAAACTCGCGGAGCTGCGCGCGCTGCTCGAGCCCCTGGGTGCCGTGCCCCTCACCCTGGACGACGTCCCGGCCTTCCCAGAGGCCCTGGAGAGCGGCGCGACCTTCGCCGAGAACGCGCGCATCAAGGCCCAGGCCGCCGCCCGCCACAGCGCGCTCTGGACCCTGGCGGACGACTCGGGCCTCGAGGTCGAGGCCCTGGGCGGCGAGCCCGGGGTGCGCTCGGCGCGCTTCGCCGGTCGCCACGGAGACGACGCGGCCAACAACCGCCTGCTGCTCGAGCGCCTCGTGGGCGTGCCGAGCGAGCGCCGCGGCGCGCGCTTCGTGTGCGCCCTGGCCCTGGCGCGTCCAGACGGCGCGCTGGCCTTCGAGCTCGAGGCCCAGACCCACGGCCGGATCCTGGACGCTCCGCGGGGCGCGGGCGGCTTCGGCTACGATCCCCTCTTCCTGTGCACCGAGCCCGGGTTCGCCGCGACCGGACGCGCCTTCGGCGAGCTCACGGGCGACGAGAAGGCCGAGGTCGGCCACCGCGGCCGGGCCCTGCGCGCGCTCCAGGCCCGCCTCCCCGAGCTCCTCTCACCCGCGTTCTGACCGCACCTTGGACACCCAGCACATCCGCAACTTCTCGATCGTCGCGCACATCGACCACGGCAAGTCGACGCTGGCGGACCGCATGCTCGAGCTCTCGGGCGCGGTCGCCAAGCGCGACATGCGCGACCAGGTGCTGGACGCCATGGAGCTCGAGCGCGAGCGTGGCATCACGATCAAGGCCCACGCCGTCACGATCTACCACACGCTCGGCGGGGAGCGGTACCAGCTCAACCTGATCGACACTCCGGGCCACGTCGACTTCAGCTACGAGGTCGAGAAGAGCCTGCAGGCCTGCGAGGGCGCGATCCTGCTCGTCGACGCCTCGCAGGGCGTCGAGGCGCAGACCGTCGCCAACGCCTACCTCGCGGTCGACCAGGGCCTCGAGATCCTGCCCGTCCTGAACAAGATCGACCTGCCCCACGCGCGCCCCGACGAGATCGCCGAGGAGATCGAGAACAGCCTCGCGATCGACGCCTCGGACGCCCTCGCGGTCTCGGCCAAGACCGGACTCGGCGTGCCGGAGGTCTTGGACGCCGTCGTGCGGCGCATCCCGCCCCCGCAGGGCGACCCCAGCGCGCCGCTGCAAGCTCTGATCTTCGACGCCGTCTACGACGAGTACCGCGGCATCATCGTCTACCTGCGGGTGTACAACGGCACCGTGCGTCGGCGGGACGTGGTGCACATGCTCGGCACCGACCGGGTGTACGAGGCCATCGAGCTGGGTCGCTTCCTGCCCAAGATGACCGCCGTCGAGGAGCTCTCGGCCGGTGAGGTCGGCTACCTCGTCTCGAACATCAAGTCCTTGGGCGACGTGCGCATCGGCGACACGATCACGCTCCACAAGGGGCCCAAGGTCGAGATGTTGCCCGGTTACCGCGAGCCGCGGCACATGGTCTACGCCGACTTCTACCCCACGAATCCCGGCGACTTCGAGCACCTGCGCGACGCCCTCGGCACGCTCTCCCTGACCGACTCGTCGTTCTCGTACACCCCCGAGACCTCCGACGCCCTGGGCTTCGGCTTCCGCTGCGGGTTTCTCGGGCTGCTGCACATGGAGATCATCCAGCAGCGGCTCGAGCGCGAGCACGACCTGGACATGATCCAGACGGCGCCCTCGGTCACTTACCGCATCCAGCGCAAGGACGGCAGCGAAGACGAGATCCACTCGCCCGGCCAGCTCCCCGAGCCCGACCAGTTCGAGGACATCCTCGAGCCCATCGTGCGCGCCCAGATGCTGGTCCCGACCGAGTACCTGGGCCCGCTGATGCAGATCTGCGTCGAGCACCGCGGCGTGTTCGTGCGCCAGGAGTACCTCTCCCCCACCCGCGTGCAACTGATCTTCGACATCCCCCTGGCGGAGATCATCTACGACTTCTACGACAAGCTGAAGTCCTGCACGCGCGGCTACGGCACGCTGAACTACGAGCTGCGCGGCTTCAACCCCGACGAGCTCGTCAAGCTGCGCATCCTGGTCAACAACAAGGAGGTCGATGCGCTCTCCAGCATCTGCCACCGCAGCCAGGCCGACATGCGCGGTCGGGCGACGCTCAAGAAGCTGCGCAAGGAGATCGCGCGCCACCTGTTCGAGGTGCGCCTGCAAGCCGCGGTGGGCAGCCGCATCATCGCGCGCGAGTCCATCGCCGCGTTGCGCAAGGACGTGACCGCCAAGTGCTACGGCGGCGACATCACGCGCAAACGCAAGCTGCTCGAGAAACAGAAGGCCGGCAAGCGCCGCATGCGCCAGGTCGGCAACGTCGACATCCCGCAGAAGGCCTTCCTGGCCGTGCTCGGCGGAGAGGAGAAGTAGGCCCGTGGGCAAGAAGAGCACGCAAGACGCCAAGAAGCATCCGCGCCGGCCGTGGCGTGACAACATCGAGGCCATCACGATGGCCATCGTGGTGGCCGTGATGCTGAAGTACTTCGTCGTCGAGGCCTACAAGATCCCGACCGGGTCGATGCAGCCCACGCTGATGGGCAACGACGAGACCGGCATCTACGACCGCATCCTGGTCGACAAGTTCTCCTTCCATTACCGCGACCCTCAGCGCTTCGAGGTCACGGTCTTCAAGTACCCGCTCGATCGCTCCAAGAACTTCATCAAGCGCATCGCGGGCGTCGGCCCGGAGTGGTTCCGCATCGAGAACGGCGACCTGTGGCGCTCGGAGGCGCCGGCCGAGCGCGAGCCCCTCGAGTCGGAGTGGAGCATCGTGCGCCGCCCGGGCCCCGTGCAGGCGGACCACTGGAAACCGCTCGCCCCGTTGCGCCCCGGCAGCAACCGCTGGGCGCCGAGCGGCGGAGCGCGCACCTGGGAGGTCGAGGCCGAGCGCATCCTGGCCCGCGGCGGCGGCAAGCTGCGCTTCCCCGAGACCGGGCACGTCGAGGACGACTACCGCGACGGCTACCCCCAGGCGATCCGCAAGAACCTGATGAGCAACCGCCCCGCGCGGAACGCGGTCGGGGACCTGCGCTTCGACGCCAGCGTCGAGGCCACCGCCGCTTGCCAGGCCCTGGTGGTGCGGATCTTCGAGGGCGGCCGCGAGTACCGCTTCGAACTGCCCGGTCCGGCCGCCGACGCGGACGCCCGCCCGCGCATCGTGCGCAGCGGCGGCGTGCCCACGGACGGCGCGGCGCCCGAGGAGGACGCCGCCGCCGAGCCGCGCCGACTGCGCGCCGGCAAACGCGAGCGCATCGCGGTCCACAACCTCGACGACCGCCTGGCCCTCGAGTGGAACGGGAAGGAGCTGTGCGCGCTCGAGGTGCCGCCCGCCGTCGACCAACGCGCGTACCTCGAGCTCGAGCTGGTCGCCGCCCCGGGCAGCGCGGCCGACGTAACCCTGGCCGACCTGCGCGACCCGATGGTCTACCGGGACATCTACTACACGACCCACAGCTCGCGCATGGCGCGCTGGTACATCCCCGAGGGGCACTACGTGATGCTCGGGGACAACACCCAGGACTCGAGCGACAGCCGCGAGTGGAGCCTGGCGCGCCTCACCTGGCCCGGAGTCGACGGCCCCCTGCGCGGCAACAACCTGCACACGAAGAACCCCTTCACCCTGCACGGCACGCCCGGCGGCCCCACGACCTGGTTCCGGGACGAATGGGGCGAGCTGTGGGCCGCCCCCTCGCGCCTGGTCGGCAAGTCGCAGCCGCCGGTCGAGAACGCCCCCTTCGTGCCCCGCAACCTCGTCACCGGCCGGGCCGTCCTGGTGTTCTGGCCGCTCAAGTGGGACCTTGGCCTGTGGCGCCTGCGTTGGATCCGTTGAGCCCCCCCGCGATCCGGTTCTCCACACGTTTCCCCACGTCTCCCCGCCGCGCGTCGGAGCGCGCGCGCCGCGTCCGCGCGCCCGGCGCCGAGCCTGACAGGTCCTTCATCTCGCCCTCAACTGGCCCCCGCCGGGACCTCCCGGGGCCATCCGAACCCGCGCGGGGCCGGGTCCGCCCCACCCGTGGGACGGCCCGGACCGCCGCTCCGAGCGGTCGCCGCGCCCCGTCGCAGGGCCTCCGCCGAGGCGGCGCCTGCGGGCGCCGGCGGGTTCTCCACACTTCCCCCACACGCCGGGTGGCTCCCATCCGAGCGATGGCCGCCCCGGTGCGGCCCGGAGCGGGATCGCGGTGAGCGCGGAGCCGAAGTTGGAGCACGGGGCGGTGCTGCTCGAGTCGGTCGGGCTCGTGAAGGCCTACCGTCGCCGACGCGTGGTGGACGGGGTCGCGTTCCACGTCTGCGCGGGCGAGATCGTCGGACTGCTGGGCCCGAACGGCGCCGGCAAGACCACCAGCTTCCGCATGACCGTCGGCCTGGTGCGCCCGGACGCCGGCTCGGTCAGCGTGGTCGGGCGCGACTGCGCGCACCTGCCCATGTTCCGGCGGGCGCGGCTGGGCATGGGTTACCTGCCCCAGGAGCCGAGCATCTTCCGCCGCATGTCGGTGCGCGACAACCTGATCGCGGTGCTCGAGACGATGCCGTTCTCGCGCGCCGAGCGGCGTCGCGAGGCCGACCGGCTGCTCGCCGATCTCGAGCTCTCGCACCTCGCCGAGAACCTGGCCGACACGCTCTCGGGCGGCGAGCGCCGGCGCCTCGAGCTCTCCCGCGCCCTCGCCACGCGCCCCAAGGTGTTGCTGCTCGACGAACCGTTCGCCGGCGTCGACCCGATCAACGTGCAGGAGATCCAGGGCCTGGTGCGCCAGCTCCGCGAGCGCGACATCGGCATCCTGATCACCGACCACAACGTGCGCGAGACGCTGCAGCTCACCGATCGCGCGTACATCATCCACCAGGGCAAGATCCTGCGCGAAGGATCGGCCGCGGAACTCGTGAACGACCAGCGCGTGCGCGAGGTGTACCTGGGCGACAGCTTCGACAGCCCGCTCGTCCAGGGCGTGACGGCGGCCGAGGAGGACGCGCTCTTCGAGGAGCGTTGACGGTCCGGACCGCGGCTCCCCGCGGCGACGACCCGCTGCGGCGACCGGTCGCGCCGCGGGCGAGCGGCGCTCGAGGTCTTGCCGAGTTCGAACGCAACCATCGCTCGCCAGTCCGGTCAGCCGAACAGGTCGGCGTGCGGGTGGGGGAGGGGCCCCGTGGGTCGAAGGGCTGCGGCGGGCCCGCGGGTTGTCGCCGCCCCGCGCCGGAGGCTACCCTCTTCGCCCGTTTGGTCGCCCCAGGCCCGGCGGCGTCGCCCCCCGGCCACGTCGCCCCCCCGGCCCCGCGCCCGCCGAGCCTCGCTCGCGGCGCAGCCCCTCCGCCCCGCAGCCTCCTCCGCCATGAAGATCGTCGCCTGCATCAAACGCGTTCCGACGACCGAGGCCCAGGCCAAGATCGCCGGGGACGGCAAGTCCCTCGACGCCGCCGGCTTCCAGTACATGACCTCCTTCTACGACGAGATCGCCGTCGAGCAGGCGATCCGCACCAAGGAGCAACACGGCGGCGAGGTGACGATCCTCTGCCTGGGCCCGAAGGACGCCTCCAAGGAGGTGCGGGAGGCCATCGCCAAGGGTGCCGACGCCGGCGTGATCCTGGTCGACGAGAGCTGGGGGACACGCGACTGCCGCGCGACCGCCAAGGCCCTGGCGACGAAGATCCAGGACCTGGGCGCCGACCTGGTCTTCATGGGCCGCGTCGCGACGGACCGCGACAACGCCGCGGTGGGCCCGATGGTCGCCACCTACCTCGACTGGGCCTGCGCCACCGACGTCGTCGAGCTCGACGTCCAGGCCGGCAAGGTGGTCGCCAAGCGCGAGACCGAGTACGCGCTCGAGACCCTGGAACTGTCCCTGCCCGCGGTCGTGACCTGCAACAAGGGTCTCAACGAGCCGCGCTACGCCGGCCTCAAGGGCATCATGGCGGCGAAGAAGAAGCCGCTCGACGAGGAGCCCGCCCAGGTCGTCGAGAACCAGGCCCAGGTGCGTGCCTTGACGCCCCCGCCCGAGCGCAAGGCAGGCCGCATCGTCGGCGAGGGGCCGGGCGCCGTCCCCGCCCTGCTCGACGCGCTGCGCAACGAGGCCGGCGCCCTCTGATCCACCGTTCCCGGTGCCCTCTGACCCACCGTTCCACGGAGCCTGATCCCAGATGCCCTCCATCGTCGTCTTCGTCGAGCACTCGGGCGGCAACGTGCGCCGCGGCAGCCTCGAAGCCCTGGGCGCCGCTCACTCGACCGGTCGCGCCGTGATCGCCGCCCTGTATGGACCGGGCGCGTCCGAGCTCGCCCCGACCCTCGGCCGCGCAGGTGCCTCGAAGGCCGTGCACATCGCTGGCGAGGGTCCCTACAGCCCGGACCGCCTGGCACGCGACCTCGCGCAGACGGTGCGGGACCAGGCCGCGGGCGCGTTCCTGTGCGCCGCGAGCAGCACGGGCAAGGACCTCGCCCCGCGCGTCGCCGCGCACCTCGATTCGGTGCTCTTCAGCGACTGCATCGAGCTCAGCGCCGCCGGGGACGCGCTCGTGGTGCGCCGGCCGTGGTTGGCGGGCAAGGCCCTGGCCGAGCTGACCACCGCCGCGTCGGTGCTGTGCGCCACGCTGCGCCCCAACGTCTTCAAGCCGGTCGAGGCGAACGCGACGACCGAGGTCGTCACGCAGGCCAGCGCGGGCGGCGGCAAGGCGCAGGTCGTCGACCTCGCACCCAAGACCGGCGGCAAGCTCGACGTGAAAGAGGCTCCGGTCGTCGTGGCCGGCGGCCGCGGGCTCAAGGAGGCCGAGAACTTCCGCTTGCTCGAGGAGCTGGCCGCCGCCTTCGGCGACGCCGCGGTCGGCGCGAGTCGCGCGGTGGTGGACGCCGGCTGGCGCCCACACGCCGAGCAGGTCGGCCAGACCGGCAAGACCGTCTCCTCGCAGCTCTACTTCGCCGTCGGCATCAGCGGCGCGATCCAGCACCTGGCCGGCATGCGCACCTCGCGCGTCATCGTCGCGATCAACAAGGACGCCGACGCGCCGATCTTCAAGGTCGCCGACTACGGCCTGGTGGGCGATGCGCTCGAGATCCTCCCGGTCCTCACGGACGCCGTGCGCAAGCTGAAAGCCGCCAACTGAAAGGGCGAGAGAGACTCGAACGAACCCGAAGCGGACCCAGAGCAGACCCTTCAGACGGCCTCTCAGAACACCTCTTGGACGGCCGGCAAGCCGGCCGTACCGAGAGTGCTCGAATTCTCCTCACACTCTGAGGCGCGACCCATGACCGCCGGCGAGCCCGTCCCCCCCGCGCGCTTCGACCTCGACCCCCACGAGGCGCGGGTGCTCGGCGTCCTGATCGAGAAACAACAGACGACCCCCGACCAGTACCCGCTGACGCGCAACGCCGTCACCCTGGGCTGCAATCAGAAGTCGAACCGCAGCCCCGAGATGGCGCTCTCCGACCACGAAGTCGGGATCGTGCTCGACAAGCTCACGATCCACGGGCTGGTCGGCCGTGTGTTGCCGGTCGGCAGCCGGGTCGAGAAGTACCGCCACAACGCCGCCGAGCGCCTCGACCTGCGGCCGATCGAGCTGGCGCTCCTGGCCGAACTCCTTCTGCGCGGTCCCCAGGCCCCGGGCGAGTTGCGCACGCGCGCCTCACGCATGACCCAGGTCGCGAACCTCGAGGAACTCCAGAGCGCCCTCGATCCGCTCCTGCGCCGCGGCCTGGTTCGACGCATCCCCGCCGGGTCCGGCTCACGCGTGGAGCGCTTCGCCCAGACCCTCGCCCCCGACGCGCATCCGATCGAGGGCCACGCTGCCGCGCCCTCCCCGGCTTCCGCGCCGCGCGAGCGCGGCACGGCGGGCGGCGATCGGATGGGCGAGCTCGAAGGCCGAGTGCAACGCCTCGAGCGGCGGCTCGCGAAGCTCGCCGAGCGGCTGGGCGAGTCGCTCGAGGACGGGGACACGGAGAGCCCGGCGCGCTGAACCGGCCCTCCGGCGCCGGCCCTCGACCCGCTCCCCGCGCGGCCTAGTGCGACGGAGCGCGCGTTTGCGCGAGTTTTGCAGAGCCCGAACGCAACCGTTCGCGCGCGGTGCGGTCCGACCTACGGTCGGCGTGCGGGTGGGGGAGGGGCCCCGTGGGTCGCGCGGGACGCCGCCGCCGGCCGGCTGGCCCGAGCCGATCGCGGAGCCGATCGCCGAGTCGCTGCCGAGCGCCCGGCCGACGCCTCCCGCCGGGACGATCAGCGCGCCGCGGCCGCCGCGCCCAGGCCCGCGATCACCGACGCGAGCTCGGCGGCCACCGACAGCGCGATCGCATGCGGTGCCTTGGAGCCGCGCACGAGCCCGATCGGGCAGCGCACGCGGTCGAGCTCGGCCTCGGTCAACCCGCGCGCGGCCAAGCGACGGCGGAAACGCGCCCACTTGCGCTCGGATCCGATCAGGCCGAGGTACGGGAACACGCCGCGCCGCAGAGCGCGCTCCACGATCTCCTCGTCGAGGGCGTGGTCGTGGGTCATGACGACCACGAGGGCGTCGGAGGGCAGGGCCTCGACCTCCGCTTCGGGCGCGTCGACGAGGAGCAACTCGTAGGGGCGCTCGCTCGGCGGCGTGGGGTGCAGCTCCGCGGCGGCGCGTGGGTCGATGAGCACCAGGTCGGCGTCGAGCCAGGGCGCGAGTCCGCCGAGCGCCTGCGCCACGTGCCCGGCGCCGAACACGACCACGCGCCGACGCAGCCAGGGGAAGGTCTCGAAGAAGAGCGTGACCTCGCCCCCACAACACTGGCCGGCGCGCTCGCCCAGGGGGAACTCGGCGCTCTCGGCCCGCGCGCCGCCGGCGGCGAGCAGCTCGCCCGCGCGCGCCAGCGCCAGGTGCTCGAGGTTGCCCCCGCCGATGGTGCCCCACACGATGCGCCCGCCCGCGACGAGCATGCGCGCCCCGCTCTCCCGCGGCGCGCTGCCGCGCACGCCGACGACGACCACCATCGCGCACGGTCTGCCCGCGCGCCGATGCTGGTCCAGGGCCTCGATCCAACTGCCGCCGCCGCTCATCACCGGGCGACCATCCTAGCCCCGGTCCGACGCGGCGACACCCGACCGACGCAAGCCCCTACAATCGGACCCGTGCCGAGGCCCGTCTCGAACCCGCCCAATCCCTGGAGCACGACCCACGTCGATTGGCTCGGCGAGCCGCCGCCCGCGCGCCTCGAGGTCTTCGAGGAGGAGGCCCGCAGCATCCTCTCCGAGAACGAGAGCCCCGACGTTCCCTTCACCTACTCGGTCAACCCCTATCGCGGGTGCTTCCACGGCTGCGCCTACTGCTACGCGCGCCCGACGCACCAGTACCTGGGCTGGGGCGCGGGCACGGACTTCGAGCGGCGCATCGTGGTCAAGACCAACGCGCCGGAGCTGCTCGCGCTCGAGCTCGCCCGCCCCGCCCTGCGCGGCCAGCGCATCGCCTTCTCGGGCGTGACCGACTGCTATCAGCCGATCGAGGCCTCCTACGGCCTGACCCGCCGCTGCCTGGAGGTCGCGCTGGCGCGCGGCAACCCGGTCGGCATCATCACCAAGGGCGCCCTCGTACGTCGCGACGCGGACCTCTTGGCCCGGCTCGCCCGCGGGCCGGGCGCGAGCGTGTACCTGAGCGTGCCCTTCGCCGATCCGCGCGCCGCGGCCCTGCTCGAACCCTTCGCTCCCCCACCCGCCAAGCGCTTCGAAGCGCTCGCGGCCCTCTCGCGGGCGGGCGTCCCGACGGGGGTCGTGATCGCACCCCTCGTGCCGGGCCTGGGCGAGCCGGACGTGCCGCGCATCCTCGAGGCCGCGGCGCGGGCCGGCGCGCGGCGCGCCTTCCTCGGTCTCCTGCGCCTGCCCTCCGAGGTCGAGACCATCTTTCGCGAGCGCCTGGAGGAGGCCTACCCCGAGCGCGCCGCGAAGGTGCTCTCCGCCCTGCGCGAAGCCCACGGCGGACGGCTCTACGACCCGCGCTTCGGCGCCCGCTTCCGGGGCGAGGGTCCCCGCTGGCGAGCGGTCGCGGACCTCTTCCGCGTGCACTGCCGGCGCCTGGGTCTGGAGAGCGGCGACGAGGCGTTCGGCGAGGAGGAGACCGCGCGGGGAGCACGCCAGGAGCGTCTCTTCGAGGACGCCTGAGGCGGCCAACCCCGGGACCCGAGATCGGGGCGCGGGACTCAGCCCGCGGATGCCCGGCGCGGTGGGCTGGTGGGCGATACTGGACTTGAACCAGTAACTTCCACGCTGTGAACGTGGCACTCTGCCATTGAGTTAATCGCCCGGTTCCAGAGGCGGGGAGTGTAGTGTCCGGCAGGTCGCCGGACCAGGGGGCAGCGCCCCCCGCCGCGGCGAAAAGGGCCGCCGGCTGGCCCCCCGCGGTGGGCCGACCCGGGCGCGCGGGCGACGCGGAGCCGGACGCGGGCCGACGGCGGATCCCCGGGGGGGGCCTCCCCTACTCGCCCAGGTCCTTGCCGAGCGAGGAGCGCAGCAGCTCGGCCATGCGCTCCTCCGCCCGGCGCAGGAGCATGCGCACCGCGTCCTCGCTGCGGCCGCCGAGCTCCTGGCCGGCCTCGCGCAGGGACTTGCCCTGGAAGAAGACCAGCGTGATCGCGCGGCGGTGGTCGTCGGAGAGCTCCTGGAGGGCGCGGCGCAGGAGCAGGAAGTTCTCGTCCCGCTGGACCTGCATCGTCACCGACAGGTCCGGAGCCGGCGGCTCGACGGTGCGCACGCCCCCGTCCGCGTCGTCGTCGCTGACCTCCATGCTGCGTTCCTTGCCGGTGTCCCGCTTGTCCGCGGAGTAGAACTCGGCCCGGTCGCGGATCTTGTTCTGCAGGATCTGGATCAACCAGCGCAGCAGGCTGCCGGCGCCCTGGTAGCGGTACCGCGCGAAGTCGCGGGCCGCCTCGCGGAAGGTGGTCTGGGCGAGGTCGTCGGGCTCTTCCTTGGCCCGCAGGCGCGGGCCGAGCCGCCGACGAGCTTGCTCGACCATGACTCCGTGGTAGCGGGTGAACAGGTCGTTGAGCGCCTCGGAGTCGCCCTCCTGGGCGCGGCGCACGAGCTCCGCGGTGAGGTCGTCCTCGAACCCCTCGGGCAAGTCGCCGGGCGCCGGCGCGCGCTCCCCCGCCGGGCCACCGGCTGCGGCGGGTCGAGGCCGCGGCGACTCGGGTCGCGGGCTCCTGGGCTCGTCGTCGGGGGCGACCATGGCGAGGGGCGAACATAGCCGCCGGGCCGTCGGGGGACCAGGACGCCGCTCCTGCGTCCCGTCGGAGCAGCGGGCGGCTCGAGTTCCTGCCGGCCAGCGTGAATCGCGTTTCATCGAGCGCGGGCGCTACGCCCCCCCGGACTCCAGGCGCGCGAGGAACTCGGGCTCGAGCAGGACCTCGACGCCCAGCTCGGCGGCCTTCTTGGCCTTGCTGCCGGGCTTGCCGCCCTGGACGAGGTAGTCCGTGCGGCCCGTGACCGCCGAGCCCACGCGGCCGCCCTGGGCCTCGACCCGGGACTTGGCCTCGGCGCGCGTCAGGCGCTCGAGCGTGCCGGTGAAGACCACGCTCTTGCCCTCGAAGGCCCCGCCCGCCGCGGCCGACGCGAGGGGTTGGATCTCGACTCCTCCGGCCGCGAGCCGGGCCAGCATGCGGCGGCTCTGCTCGTGGCGGAACCAACCCTGGATCGAGGCCGCCATCTGGGGTCCGACGCCGTCGATGTGCAGCAGATCCTCCTCGCTCGCCCCGGCGAGGCGCTCGAGGTCCCCGAAGGTCCGCGCCAACAGCCGGGCCGTCGCCGGCCCCACGTCGGGGATCGAGAGCGCGACGAGGAAACGGTCGAGGGGCGCGCGGCGCGCGCGCTCGATCTGGGCGAACAAGTTGGCCACGCTCTTCTCGCCCCAGCGCTCGAGCTCGAGCATCCGCGTGCGGGTGCCCTCGTCGCGGTCGAGGTGGAAGACGTCGGCCGGCTCGTGCAGCAGGCCCGCCTCGAAGAGCTGCTCGACCTGCTTCTCGCCGATGCCCTCGATCTCGAAGGCGCCGCGCGCGCACAGGGCCACGGTGCGCCCCACGCGCTGCGGCGGGCAGTCCTGGACGTTGGGACACAGCCAGTACTTGCCGTCCTGCACGGACGGCGTGCCGCAGGCCGGGCACTTCGCGGGCGGCTGGTACTCGGCGCGCCAGCGCCACGCGACGCCGGGGCGCGCCTTGCCGCGGGGATCGCGCAGCTCCGCGGGCAACTCCGCCTCCCAGCCCGCCGGCGCCTGGCCCGTCGCCGGCGTCGCCACGGCGAAGATCTGCGGGATCACGTCCCCCGCGCGCCGCACGAACACCCGATCCCCGATCCTCACGCCCAGGGCCGACACGTAGTCGGCGTTGTGCAGGGTGGCATGGCGCACGACCACGCCGCCGATCTCCACCGGGTCGACGTGCGCGCGGGGCGTCAGCCGGCCGTTGGTGCCGACGCTGACTTCGATCGCGCGCAGGGTGCTGGTGGCCTCGACGGCGGCGAACTTGTAGGCGAACTGCCAACGCGTAGCGCGCGCCGTGCGTCCCAGGCGCTCGCGCAGGTCCAGTCGATCGAGCTTGCACACCACGCCGTCGAGCTCGTAGGGCAGCTCGTCGCGCCGCGCCTCGAGGTCGTGGTGGTAGGCGAGGCAGGCGTCGATCCCTCGCACGACCCGGCGCAGGCCCGTGTCCGGTAGACCCCAGGTCCGGCAGGCCTCGAACAACTCGCCCTGCGTCTCGAAGCGCGGGCCTTCCAAGCGCGCCACGGCCCAGGCGAGGAACTCCAGCGGATACCGCGCGACCTCGGCCGGGTCGTTCCGCCGCAGGGCGCCCGCCGCGGCGTTGCGCGGGTTGGCGAGCAGCTCCTTTCCCTGTTCTTTGCGCGCCAGGTTGAACTCGAGGAAGCGCGCCCGGCGCATCAGCACCTCGCCGCGCACTTCGAGCAGGCTCGGCAGCGAGCGCCCCGGGCCGCGCAGGCGCAGGGGCACGCTCCCGATGGTGCGGATGTTGGCCGTGATGTCCTCCCCCACCAGGCCGTCGCCGCGGGTCGCGGCGCGCACGAGCCGGCCACCCTCGTAGAGCAGCGCGATGCTCGCGCCGTCGAGCTTGGGCTCGCAGGCCCACTCGAGCTCCTCGGCTTCCTCCTTCAGGCCCAGGTACCGCGCGACCTTCTGGCCGTACTCGCGCACCTCGTCCGCGTCGAACAGGCTGTCGATCGAGAGCATCGGCACCTCGTGCCGCACCTTCGCGAAGCCAGCCCCCTCGGGCAGGGCCGCCCCGACCCGCTGGGTCGGACTGTGGGGCGTGGCGAGCTCGGGGTGCGCCGCCTCGAGCTCGACCAGCTCGCGGAACAACGCGTCGTACTCGACGTCGGCGATCTCCGGCTTGCCCTCGACGTGGTAGAGGACGTCATGGCGCTCGATCTCCTCGCGCAGCTCCGCGGCGCGCCGCGCCGCCGCGTCGGGCGAGAGCTCGGCCGGGACTGCCCGCGGGCCTCGCCCCGTCGTCGCCTTCTTGCGCGCGCTCATCGCGGCTCGTCCGTCCCGGGCGGAACCGACGGCGGCCCGAAGGCCCCCGGCAGGAGCTCGTCGAGGCGCCGCGCGTCGCGCGCGCCCGCCGGGCCGATCGAGACCACCCACAGGTGCGGCGCGAACTCGTGCAGGACCTGGCGGCAGGCTCCGCAGGGCGGCAGCGGCTCGGGACGGCTGGAGACGATCACCACGGCGCGGAAGGTTCGCGCGCCCTCGCCGACGGCCCGCGCGAGGGCATTGCGCTCGGCGCAGACCGTCAGGCCATAGCTGGCGTTCTCGACGTTGCATCCGACGTGGATGCGGCCCGCTTCGTCGAGCAGGGCAGCCCCCACCCGCAGGCGCGAGTAGGGGCAGTAGGCGCGTTCGGCCACGGCGTGGGCGGCGGAGATCAACGCGTCGAGCTCGGCCTCAGCCGGCATCGCCGGCACCGTTGCGGGAGCGGGCCGGGCTCCCTTCGAAGGGGTCATGGCGGGATGATCCGTCCTCGGCACCCCAGGCGTCAACGGCGCCCCCCTCGTCCGCCTCGTAACCGAGGTACGGCACCCGGAGCCGGACCACGCGCCGGGAACGCAGGGGATCCTCGCGCTCCTCGAGCACCAGCTCGACCCGGGCGCGCCGTCCGACCAGTTCCTCCGGCTCGAGGTCGATCTCGCCGCGCACGTCGAAGCCCAGGGCCTCGAGCACGTGTTTGACCCGCGGCACGCCGCGCTCGCTCCAAGTCAGGGTGTCCCAGGCCGCCGTGCGTCCGGCGTGTTCGCCGTCGGCGACCTCGAGCCGCAGGTGCCACTGGACGCTGCCATCCCGGGAGTGTCCCTCGCGGACACCCGCCACGCGGCAGGCATGGATCCCCTCGGGGACGCTGGCGAAGGACTCGGTGTCTTGGACCGTGCTGAAGTCGTAGTGCATGGGTACCTCCAGGTTCGGAGGTCCTGACCACGGCGAGCGCCCGCGGTTGCGGGTCGGCGCGCGAAAAAGGTGCTGCCGAGGCTACGGGAGCGGCTCGAGCGTCGCCGTCCACGCCGCGCTGCCCGGGCCCGTCACGGCCTCGAACACGCGCCGCACGTTGCCGCCCAGCACGGCGTCGACCTCCGCCTGGTCGAGCCCGCGGCGGCGCAGCTCGTCCGCCAGGAGCGGATACCCCGTGGCGTCGTGCAGGCCCTCGGGCGTGTCCTCGATGCCGTCGAAGTCCGAACCGATGCCGACGTGCGCGACGCCCGCCACCTCGATCGCGTGCAACACGTGGTCGGCGACGCGCGCCAGGGGCAGGGGCTCGACGCGGGCGCGCATCAGCTCGGTCTGGCGCAGGAAGAGGGCCGTGTCGTTCTCGGCCCGCAGGGCGCGGAACTCCTCGCTGGCGCGCACGCGGTTCGAGGCCGCGCGCGCCTGCGCGTCGAGGAAACTCGGATAGAAGGCGATGCCGACCACCCCGCCGTTCTCCGCCAGCGCCCGCAATTGATCGTCGGTCAGATTGCGCGGGTGCTCGTGCAGGGCGCGGCAGCCCGAGTGGCTGGCGAGCACCGGCCTGCCCGTCGTCTCCAGCGCGTCGAAGAAGCTGCGTTCGCCGGCGTGGGAGAGGTCGACGACCATGCCCAGCTCGTTCATGCGCCGCACGACGTCGCGCCCGAAGGGCGAGAGGCCCGCCGGGACGCCCGCGCCGGCGCCGTCCTGGCAGGAGCGGATCCAGGGCAGGTGGTTGTTCCACACGAGCGTCAACACGCGCACGCCCTGGGCGAAGAATCGCTCGAGCTCGCCGAGGTCGCGTTCGATCGCGTGGCCGCCCTCGATGCCCGGCACGGCCGCGACGAGCCCCCGCGCGCGGGCCTGCGCCAACGCGTGACCATTGCCGGCGAAGCGCACGAGCTCGGGGTGCCGCTCGAAGAGGCGCTGGGCCTCGCGCAGCAGCGCTCGCGCGCGCCGCGCGGATCCGCCCTCGCCGTCGTCGTGTCGCGGATCGACCCAACACACGAGCACCACCGCGCCCAGCCCCCCCGCGCGTCCACGCACGAGGTCGAGGTGTCCGGCCGTGCGCGTGCCGAGGTCGTGCCCCAGGTCGAGGGCGCGCTGCAGCGAGTCCACGTGTGCGTCGAACACGCCGGTCGGTGCGGCGTGGACTTCGTGCTCGGTGTGCATCGTGTTCGAAACGTGTCGGAGTCGATGAGGGACGATTCACACGACGCGCCGTGGACCACCGCGCGGGGCTCCGCGCCCAGGTCGGAGCCGCGGCGCGCCCGGATGAAGGCGATTGTAGGTCGGTTTCACCTCGGGTTCAGAACGCAGGCCTAGAACCAGGCCCATGCGCGGGGCGATCCCCGCGGACCACGAAGTCGAGTCCCTCCAACCCGAGCGGCGCTTCCCGCCGCCCAAC
The DNA here is from genome assembly GCA_964394665.1 of uncultured Planctomycetaceae bacterium. Classification (GTDB taxonomy): domain Bacteria; phylum Planctomycetota; class UBA1135; order UBA1135; genus CAYMYN01. The sequence continues at coordinate 3,394 of CAYMYN010000015.1, read as the reverse complement.
CCGGAGAACGACCCATGAAGCACTCCATCACGACGACCGCGACCCTCCTCGCCCTGTTCGCCGCGGCCCCCTTCGCGCCGGCCCGCGCGGCGAGCGAGGCGCGGATCGAGAGCGCCTACGTGCTCGACCAACGCACCGGCACGATCCAGCGCGTCGCGCAGGATGGCACCTCCTTCGCGCTCGAGATCGAGGGCCAGGCCCTGAACGTGAAGCTGCAGGAGACCACGAAGTTCACGTTGGACGGTCAGGAGACCACCCGCGAGCGAGCGCTCGTCATCGGCCGGACCGCGACCGTCACCTTCGACGGCGACATGGCCACGAAGGTCGCGGTCTCGAGTCCCCAGTAGGACTCGCACCGCACCCGGCCCCGCGCCGGGTCCTGGCCCGCCCGGGTCCTTCGGGATCCGGGCGGGCCGCCGTTGGGGCCGACCCCCTCGCCCTGCCCATCTGGCAGGGCGCGCCAAGGCGCCCTTCGAGGGCTGCCAGCCTGGCAGCGAGGGGGGCCGCGCGGGGCCTTCGGCCGGCTCGGAGTCGCGCACCGAATCCCTTGCCTTGCAAGGGGTTACGCTTGCGGGACGGGGTTCCAGGAAGGGGCACGGGGTTTGCCAACCGGCTCCCCGCCGCGAGCCGCGGCGAGCCCCATCCGCGCCCATCCGATGTCCCTCGACCGCCGAGTCCTGATCGCCGACGACGACGCCGCCCTGCGCGGCGGCCTGGGCGAGTTGCTCGCGGACCTGGGGCTCGAGGTGATCGAGGCCGAGAGCGGCCGCGAGGCGCTCTCGATCGTGCGCGCCGGGCGCGTGCACCTGGCCCTGCTCGACTACCGCATGCCGGCCCCCACCGGCCTCGAGGTCTTGCTCACCATCCACCAGGAGCTCCTGCACGTGCCGGTGATCCTGTGCTCGGGCGAGCTCGACCCGGCCCTCGAGAGCCTGGCCTTCGAGGCGGGCGCGCGGGCCGTGATGCACAAACCCCTCGAGCCCGGCGTGCTGCGCACGCACGTCACGCGGATCCTGGGCCTCGATCCCCGCCCTGGCGGACACCAGGCCCCGTTCCGGGGTCCGGGTCCCCCGCGCTGACTCCCCGACCACCGGTCCGCGCCACACGCCGCTCCCCCGCGGAGCCGTGGAGCGCGGGTCGGACTCCATTCGTTCCAACCAGGCATCCGCCACGTCCCTCAACCGGCAACCCGAAGAGTTCCACCGACCATGGCCACCAAGACCAAAGCCGCCCCCAAGAAGAACGTCCAGATCCGTCCCCTCGGCGACCGCGTGCTGGTCCAGCGCGTCGAGGCCGAAGAGATGACCGCCGGCGGCATCCTGCTGCCCGAGAGCGCCAAGGAGAAGCCCAAGGAGGGCATCGTCATCTCCATCGGTGAGGGCCGCCTGCTCGACAGCGGCGAGCGCTCGACCTTCGCGGTCAAGAAGGGCGACCGCATCCTCTTCAGCGCCTACGCCGGCACCGAGGTCAAGTACAGCGGCGACGAGTACCTGATCATGCGCGAGGACGACATCCTCGGGATCATCGAGGGCTGAGGACGGGCTCCACCCGAGCGACCGACCCGGTTCCATCCAACGAGGACTCCAAGGAGACAACGTCCATGGCCAAACAAATCAGCTACGACTCGTCGGCGCGCGAGCACATCAAGCAAGGTGTGACCAAGCTCGCCCGCGCCGTCAAGATCACCCTCGGCCCCCGCGGCCGCAACGTGATCATCGAGAAGTCCTTCGGCAGCCCGACCGTCACCAAGGACGGCGTCACGGTTTCGAAGGAGATCGACCTCGAGGATCCCTACGAGAACATGGGTGCCCAGCTCGTCAAGCAGGTCGCGTCCCAGACGAACGACCAGGCGGGCGACGGCACCACCACCGCGACGGTCCTGGCCGAGGCGATCTTCGTCGAGGGCTTGAAGAACGTCACGGCCGGCGCCAACCCGGTCTCCCTCAAGCGCGGCATCGACAAGGCCGTCGTGGCCGCCGTCGCTTCGCTGAAGTCGCTCTCGAACCCGGTCAAGGGGCATGACGACATCGCCCAGATCGGCACGATCGCCGCGAACAGCGACTCCGAGATCGGCGAGATGATCGCCAAGGCCATGGACCGCGTCGGCAAGGACGGCGTGATCACCGTCGAGGAAGGCCGCACCCTCGTCACCGAGGTCGAGTGGGTCGAGGGCATGCAGTTCGACAAGGGCTTCCTCTCGCCGCACTTCATCACGAACCCCACCCAGATGGAGTGCGTGCTCGAGGACCCGGTCATCCTGGTCAACGAGAAGAAGATCTCGAGCGTCGAGGAGATGATCCCGCTGCTCGAGCAGGTCGCCCAGGCCGGCCGCCCGCTGCTCGTCATCGCCGAGGACGTCGAGGGCCAGGCCCTCGCCACCCTGGTGCTGAACCGCCTGCGCGGCTCCTTCCCCTGCTGCGCCGTCAAGGCCCCCGGCTTCGGCGACCGCCGCAAGTCGATGCTCGAGGACATCGCCGTCCTGACCGGCGCCACGCCGGTGATGGAGTCCACCGGCAGCACCCTCGAGGGTCTGCGCCTGGCGGACCTCGGCCGCGCGAAGAAGGTCGTGATCAACAAGGACACCACGACCATCATCGAGGGCGTGGGCAAGCACGACGCGATCAAGGGCCGCATCGAGCAGATCAAGGCCGAGATCGAGGCGACCAAGAGCGACTACGACAAGGAGAAGCTCCAGGAGCGCCTGGCGAAGCTCTCGGGCGGCGTGGCGAAGATCAACGTCGGCGCGGCGACCGAGGCCGAGATGAAGGAGAAGAAGGCCCGCGTCGAGGACGCCCTGCACGCCACGCGTGCGGCCGTCGAGGAGGGCATCGTGCCCGGCGGCGGGGTTGCGCTCCTGGGCGCGATCGCGGCCGTCGAAGGCCTGAAGCTCGAGGGCGACGAGAAGGTCGGCGCGATGATCATCCGCCGGGCGCTCGAGGCCCCCATCCGCCAGATCGCCTCCAACGCCGGTCAGGACGGCTCGGTGATCGTGCAGAACGTGCGCGCCAAGAGCTCCAAGACCTTCGGCTACAACGCCGCCACCGACACCTACGAGGACCTGGTCAAGGCCGGTGTCATCGACCCCACCAAGGTCGTGCGCACCGCGCTCCAGAACGCCGCCTCGGTCGCGAGCCTCTTGCTCACCACCGACGCCCTCGTCAGCGACCTGCCCGAGAAGAAGGAAGAAGCGGCCCACGCCCACTGATCCTCTTCCTCGGCCAAGTCCAGGGGGCCGCCCGGCGCGGCGCGCGCCGGGCGGCCCCCGCCCCTTCGCGCCGGCTCCGGGCCGATGGGATCGCGGAGTCGGAAAGGCCCGAGAGCGCCCTCGGGCCGAACTCCGTGTCACAGCTCGGGGTATCAGGTCCACCCGTAGTTCGGCCAAGCTGGTCCACCG
>CAYMYN010000014.1:92858-111580 GCA_964394665.1 uncultured Planctomycetaceae bacterium | reverse complement strand
CTCGAGCACGCGCCCTTCGTTCGTGCCCGCCACGAAGCGCACGCTGCCGCTGAGCGGCTCGCCCCCGGCGCCGTTCAGGCTGCCGCGCAACCGCGCGCGGGCCCCGCCGCCGAGGGGCAGCTCACCCGGCGCGCCGAGGTTGCCCGAGGGGCTGACCAGCTCGAGCGAGACCTCGAGCGGACGCACCGGTCCGCGCACGCGCGCCGGCAACGCGGCCAGGGCGTCGCGTCCGTCCGCGGCGGGGGTCACGGCGCCGGATGGCGCGGGCGCTCCCGGCTCACGCGCGATCGCGGCCGAGGACGGGCGCTCGCCCGTCCCCTTCAGCCCGAACCACAGGGCCCCGCCGGCCAGGGCGACGAACGCGAGCAGGGTGAGGAGGAGCGGCTGCCTGCGGGGTCTGTCCATGGGCGGTCCGAAGGAGGATCGGAGGCGCAAGAGTAGCCCGTCGCGCCCCCGCGGTTGCGAGCCGAGCCGCGGTTCGCGGAAGATGGGCCGATGGACCGCGGGCGAGGAGGGAGCTGGAGCGAGCGCTGGACCACCCGCGTCCTGACGGCGCTGTTGGGCCTGGGCCTGGCGGCCTGCGATCGCGCCACCGAGGTTCCCCCCGCGAGCGACCCCACGCCGCTGGTCGCCGGCCCGGACGGGGGCGAGCTGCGGCCGACCCCGACCTGGACGGGCCCCGCCCTCCCGCGGGCGCGGCTCGAGCTCCCCGTCCCGGGCGAACCCGTCGGCGTCGCCTGGATCGACCCCCTGGGCACGGGCAGCGAACGCCTGGTTGCGCTGACCCAGGGCCCGGGACGGCTGGTGGTCTGGGAGCGCCTCCCCGACCGGGCCTCGCCGCTCGCCGAGTCGCGCGCCCATCCCGTCGGCGACTTCGCCCTCGGGCCGGTGGTGCTCGCACACCCGGACGGCGCGCGGCTGGGCCTCGCCTCGCGCGCGGACCGCACGCTCGAGTCGTTCGCCTTCGACGTGCGCGGCGAGCTGCGGCCCGCGGCGCGCTTGGGGCTCCCCGCCGCGCCGCGCGCGTTGGCGGGCGGCCCCTTCGCCGAGGGTGCCCTCGGACCGGGCTCGGTCGGCGCGGCGCGGCTCGTCGCGGCGCTGTCCGGCGGGATGCTCGTGGTCTGGGGCGGCGCGGAACACGCGGAGCTCGAGGTCGAGACCGGGCTCGATCTCCCCTGCTCGATCGCCCTGGGCGCCGACGCCCGTTCGCTGTGGATCGGGGACCAGGCGACGCGTTCGCTGACGCGCGTGGTCTTCGAGGGCGGCGCGCCGCGCACGGGGGGTCGCATCGGGTTGGGCGGGATCCCCCGCGACCTCGTCGAGCTCGATCTCGACGGCGATGGCGACCTCGAGCTCGTCGTCACCGGCGGGGATCGGAGCCTGTGGATCTTCGGGCTCGAGCGCGCGGGTGGCGTCGAGGCATTGGTCCTCGATCCCGGTGAACCGCTCACCCTCGAGGTCGGCCCGATCCCGTTGCGCCTCGTGCCCCTGCGCGACTCGAACGGCGGGTCGCCCGAGATCGCCCTGCTCTCGCACTACGGGCTGGCCTTCGAGGTGCTCGCCGGGTTCGGCGCAGCCGCACCCCGGCGTTTCGAGGCCTATGCGGGCCAATCGCCCTGGGACCTCGCCGCGGGGCGGCCGGGCGCGGGAGCGCCGCTGCTCGCGATCGCGAACCGCGGCGCGGCCCGGGTCAGCCTGATCGCGCCCGACGGGCGCGGAGGATGGTCGCTCGAGGATCGGGTGCGCGCCGGCCCGGCGCCCCACTCCCTGGCCCTGGGTGACCTCGATGGCGACGGCCTGCCCGAGGCCGCGGTGATCTGCTCGCTCGACGCGACGCTGGCCGTGTTGCCCGGCCGCGGCGGACGCCTCGTGGCGGGAGCGCCGCGGGTCCCGGCCGGGGAAGGCGCGGACCGCATCGTCTTGACCGACCTCGACGGCGACGGACACCTCGACGCGGTCTGGTTGGCGCGCGGGGCCGACGGGCTCTTCCGTCCGCGACTGGCGCGCGGAGACGGGACGGGCGCGCTGGCGGAGAGCGTCGAGCTACCTGGGCCCGCGGTGCGCTCGGCGGGCGACCTCCTGGCGCTGGACCTCGACGGCGATGGGCGCGTGGAGCTCGTCCTGGCCGACCCCGACGGCGGGCGCGTGGCCTGGCGGCGCGGCGATGGGAGCGTGGGCGCGCTCGACGTGCCCGGCGGCCCGCGACGTCTCGCGCCCCTCGCGCGCGCCGGCCGGCGCGGGCTGGCCGTCGCGTTGGGACAAGCCGGCGAGCGGGGCGGCCTGGCCCTGCTCGGTCCGCTCGGGAGCGCCGGTGAGCTGGAACTCGTGGAGGTCGCCTTCCTGCCGCTCCCCGCCACGACCCTGGACGTGGCCGCCGCCGATCTCGACGGCGACGGCACGGAGGACCTCGTCACGCTCTCGCGCCGCGGCCACGGGGACGGCGTGGGGATCGTGCAAGCCCACCTCGCCCGCGGTCCGCGCTGGGAGCCACTCGAGCCCCTCGAGACCGGCCTGCGGCCCTACGCGATCCTCGCCGGAGACGTCGGCGGCGATGGGGTCGCGGACGTGTTCGTCAGCGCCCAGAACAGCCACCACGTCAACCGCTGGATCTACACCCCGCTGCCCAGCCCCCGCCTGGCGCGCACGCCGGATCTGGGGGCCGGCACGGGCTGCCTCGACCTGGCGCTGGCGGACGTCGACGGGGACGGCAGGCTCGACCTGGTGGTCGCCAACGCGTTCAGCGACGACCTCGCGGTGCTGTTCGGCGCGCCCTGAACGCCCCGCTCGGCACGATCATCAGCCGCCGGCACTGCGGATGCGCGCGAGCCCGGCCAGGCTCGGGGCGTGACTGGGCTGGTAGGCGAGCGCGCGCTCGTACCAGGCGCGCGCCTCGCCGAAGAGGCCGAGCACCTCGAACATCACGGCCAGGTTGTAGGCCGGCGCGTAGGTCGAGGCCGCGGGAGCGCTCTCGCCGCCGACCGGCGCGCGGCCCTCGAGCTCGAGGCAGCGGCGGAAGCCGCGTTGCGCGTCGTCGAGCCGGCCCAGGTCCATCTCGAGCAGGGCGCGCAGGAAACACGTGTCGGCGCGCTCGGGATAGCGCCCGACGATGTCGTCGACCAGGCGCAGGGCCTCCTCGGAGCGACCCAGGGCGCGCAGGGCGTAGGCGCCGGTCTCGACCAGGTGCGCGAGCCACGGCACGTCGCGGGGCGCGAGCTCGATGGCCGTGCGGCAGGCGCGCCAACACTCCTCGTGGCGGGCGGCGAGGGCCTGCGTGCGCGCGAGTTGGTAGTGCAGGTACGCGTCGTGCCGGTCCTCCTCCAGCGCGGCCCCGAGCAGACGCGCGTTGCGAGCGAGCTTGTCGCGGCGCGCGATCGCGTCGGCGGCGTACCCGTGGTGGCGTACGACCAGTCCCGTGTCGGCCCGCGCGACGGGCCGATCGGCGCATCCGACCTGCTCGTGCACGCGACCTGCGTAGCGCACCGCCGGATCGCGCGGAAAGAAGCGGGTCAGGAAGGCCTGGCCCAGGGTGCCCTCGGTCGGATCCACGTTCTCCACCAGGATGCGCCCGAGGCGCGGCCCGCCCTCCGCGGCGAAGCGCTCGAGGGCCGACCGTGCACCGGGGGTGACGAGCTCCTCGTCCGCGTCGAGCACCAGGATCCAGTCGCCTCCGGCGAGGTCGAGCGAGGCGTTGCGCGCCTCCGCGAAGTGATCGTCCCAGGGTCGGTCGACGACGCGCGCGCCCAGGGCGCTCGCGACCTCCCGCGTGCGGTCCTGGGAGCCGGTGTCGACCACGCACATCTCGTCGACCACGTCCTTCACCGAACGCAGACAGCGCGGCAGGTTGTCCTGCTCGTCGCGCACGATCATGCAGAGGCTGATGCGCGTCACCACGGCCCATGCTACCAGCGGCGCGGATCCCTGCACGCCACGGCCCCGGATCGGCGCGGCACAGGAATGGGCCGACCGGCTCCGGAGCCCAAGCCCCGGGGCCGGCCGGCCCAGTTCGATCGATCGGGATGCGCGGAGGAGGTCCGCGGGCGATCTCAACGCGTCTGGACGATGCTCAGGCTGCCGCCCTCGAGCGCGAGGTTCACGAGCGTGCGCCCGGTGAGGCGGGTCGAAGTCGCCAGGGTCACGCCGCTATCGAGGGCGCCGACGTCGACCAGGTGCGCCATCGGCACGGGCAAGGAGCGCTGCGTGTCGTGGGCGATCTTGGAGACCATCCGACCGGCGTGGAACAGGCCCACCGCCGCGGTGCTCTCCTCGGCTCCGAACTGCAGACCCGCGCGCAGCTCTCCGTCGTGGAAAGCCAGGGGGTGCAGGTCGAGGCGCAGGTCGCCGCGCAACACCGCGCGCAGCTCGCCCTGGGCGTTCATCTCGAGGCTCACGTAGCCCGGACCGCTCGCGTCGCGGACCGCGCGCAGGACGCGCTGCCAGTTGCCCTCGAGGTAGAAGGCGGCCCCCGCCTGGGGGTCGAGGGACTGCCCCATGGCGCGGTCCCAGCCCTGCGTCGAGGGCAGCGTGCCCACCATCTCGTCGCTGGAGAAGGCGCTGCCGCCGTTGCCGGGGCCGCCGGGACCGCCGGGACCGTTGGCGCCGGCGACGAGACCCAGGAGGGTGAGGACGCCCAACACGCGGCCCAGGCCGCGCAGGATTTGGAAAGCGTGCGAGTCGGACATGTCAGGATCCTCCCTCGACCGAGGGCAGGTCGAACAGCTCGGGGCAGGCGGCGAGCAGGTCCTCGGGGAAGCCGGGGACCGCTTCGATCGCCTTCTGCAGGCGCCCGGCGCGCGCGAAGAGCAGCGCCAGGTCGCCGATGCGATCCGGATGACGGTCGAGGAGCGCGCGGAACTCGCGCAGCGCCTCGCGCTTGCGTCCGAGCATGGCGTAGGCCGTACCCAGGTTGAAGCGCGCGCCGAAGAAGCGCCCATCGCGCGCCTCGAGCCCGCTGGCGACCACCCAGCGGAAGCACGGGATGCACTTGCGATAGTTGCGCTCGCGCTCGTGCAGCTTGCCGAGCTGCATCGCCGCGTGACCGCGGTTCGCATCCTCGAGGGCCGTGTTGAAGACCTGGCGGTACTCCCGCGCGGCCTGCAGCACCTTGCCTTCGTGCGCGTTCAGGAATGCGCGGTAGAGGCGCGCCTCCTCGTGGCTCGGGTCGGCGACCAGCGCCTCCTCGAGCAGGCGGCGTCCCTTCTCGAGCGGATCCTCGATGCGCTCGAGACGCCCGTTGAGCATGTGCCGCGCGTGCTGCCAGTCGACGTCGCCGGAGCGGGCTTCGCCGCGGGCCAGCACGCCGTCGACCATCTGGCGGCCGCTGCGACGCACTTCCTCGACGGCCACGGCGGGCTCGAAGACGCGCGTGCGGAAGTCGGGGTCGATCGCGGCCAGGACGTAGGACTTCCCGAGCTGGTAGAAGACCGTCGCCAGGCGTTGGACGAGTTCGAGGCGCTCGGCCTCGCCCTCGAAACGCGCCGGGTCGAAGCCGCCGGTGAGCATGGCGACGCGCGCCAGCAGGCGGTCGGGCTCGCACAGATCGCGGTGCACGCGCAGTTGCATGCGCAGGTCGTCGAAGTACGCGCGGCAGCCGTCGCACTCCTCGATGTGCAGCATGGCGCGGGCCGAGGCGGCCTCGTCCAGCTCCCCGTCGAGCAGGCAGGAGAGATCGAGCTGGAACCCCGAGTGGGCGTCGCTCCCTTCGATCCAGTGGCCCTTCATGTCACACACGCTCCTCGGAAATGCCGTCCTGACCGTCGCCCCGCGCCCCCTTGCGGCCCGTGCGCGCCTTGACGCCCGGCTCCCGCATGCGACGGGCGGGATCCACCTTGGGTTCCCGGGCCGGCCGTACGTCGGGGGGCAGGCCGTCGAACACCCTCCGCATGGAGCGGTGGATCTTCCGTCGCGCGCGGAACACGACCATCTTCAGGTTCTCCAGCTTGATGCCCAGTTCCTGGGCGGCTTGGCGGTAGGACCACTCGCGCACCTCGACCAACTCGAGGGCGAGCTGCTCGCGCTTGGAGAGCAGCCGGTAGAACCTCAGATAGAGCTGCAGGTAGGTCGTGTATACACGCGCGCACTCCCTCCGGCTCTCGTTCTCGATCACCCCGCCCAGGGGCGAGGGCGCGGCCGTCTCGGGCTGCTCGGGCAGCTCCTCGAAGCCGATCTCGGCCCGGCCACCGCGGCCCTGGGAGCGCAGGTGCTTGAGCACCGTGTTGCGCACGATCATCGCCGACCAGACCCGGAAGGCGTCCTCGCGCGTGCTGTCGAAGCGGTGCGGATAGCGGTAGACGTTGAAGAACACCTCTTGGAGCACGTCCCGGGGGTCGGCCTTGCTGCCGTAGCGGCGCAGGCGGCTGGCGACCTGGACCAGGAGCTGGGGGCCGTTGAGCTCGTAGAGCAGGCCGAAGGCCACGCGCCCGCGGTGCTCGCGGAAGGAGGCCATCAACCGCGTCGAGACGGCATCGCGCACGGCCTCCGGGCTGCGCTCGCGATCCCCGAGCAGCGCCGCGACTTCGGCGAGCTGCGCCTTGTCGAGTTCCCCCGCCAGGTCGGGGAGGCGCTCGTGCAGGCGGTCGAGACCGCCGGCGCCCACCAGGAACAGGCCGGAGCTGTGGGGGTCGGTCGCCTGCATGGGGAGGGAACGGGTTGCCTGGGGACGCAACCGGGTGGGACGGGGACGGGGGGGATCCCGCCGCGGGGAGAGGGGCATTCCAGCGGGCCCGTCGGCCCCCGGGACTCGCCCGCATCCGCCCTACCCGGCCGCCCGGGGGGGTAACCCAAGAAATGTTACCGAGCCTTTGCAGCCGACCGCGCCCAGCGCACGGCGGAACCGCGCCGACTTCCTAGCCCCATCCTCGCGGTATTCCCGGATTCTGGGAACCCCCGAGCCGGGTTCCTTCGTCGCCCGCGCCCCCTCGGTCGCACCGGGGCGAGCCCGGCCTGGCCCTGGTCGAGGGCGGAGCGGGGGGTCAAGATCGGTCCGATGGACCGCACCCGGCTGGCCCTGGACCTCGCGCGGGAGGTCGGCTTCGACCTGGCGGGGATCGCGCCCCTGGCCCCCCCGCGGGCCGGCGAGCGCTTCGAGCGCTGGCTCGCCGAGGGCCACCACGGGGGCATGGCTTGGCTCGAGCGCCAGCGCGCGCGCATCCTCGACCCGGCGCGGATCCTGCCCGGTGCCCGGAGCCTGCTCGTGGTCGGCCTGGCCCACGCCCGGCCGCCCTTCGAGCTCGGGGACGGGACGCGTGTCGCGCGCTACGCCGCCGGGCGGGACTACCACAACGTGCTCGGCAAGCTCCTGCGCAAGCTCGCGCGGCGTCTCGAGGCCGAGGGCTTCGCGGGGCCCTGGCGGGGCATCGTGGACGCCGGGCCGCTCCTCGAGCGCTCCCACGCCGCCCAGGCGGGCCTGGGCTTCGAGAGCAAGGCCGCGAACCTCCTGCACCCGGCCTTCGGCCCCTGGTTCTTCCTGGGCGAGCTGCTGCTCGGCGAGGAGCTCGAGCCCACCCCCGAGCCCCCCGTCGGCTCCTGCGGCACCTGCACCGCGTGCCTCGACGCCTGCCCCACCGGGGCGATCCTCGAGCCCGGGGTCGTGCACGCCCCCGACTGCATCTCCTACCTCACGATCGAGCACCGCGGCCCGATCGAGGAGCGCCTGCGCCCCAGCCTGGGCCCCTGGGCCTTCGGCTGCGACGTCTGCTCGGAGGTCTGCCCCTGGGGCTCCCGGGCCCCCGATCTCGGGGCGCGCTTCGGGGTCCACCCGGCCCTGGAGCAGGGCTCGGCGGTGACTTGGCTGCGCAGGCCGGCCGCCCCCGGGCGGGACCTGCTGGGCTCGCCCCTGCAGCGCCCGGGCCGCGCCGGGCTGGCCCGCAACGCCGCGATCGTGCTCGGCAACCGCCCCGACGAGGCCGGCCGCGGCGTGTTGCTCGAGGCCCTCGAGTTCGACCCCGAGCCCCTGGTGCGCGAGGCGGCCGCCTGGGCCCTGGCCCACGGCCACGGCCAGGACGCGGGGGTCGTCCCCCGGCTCGAGGCCGCGGCCGCCCGCGAGCCCGACCCCTGGGCGGCGGGCGCCCTGCGGCGGCACCTCGAGGGTCGGGGCTGAGGGCCGGGCGGGCCCCGGAAGCGCGCGTCGAAGGCGCTCGACACGTCGCGCCCACGCGACGCGCGGCCCGGCCCCCGTGGCCTGGGGGTGGCCCCCCGGGACCCCGAAACGCCCCGCGCGGGCCCCCGGAGGCCGATTTGCGACTTCCTTCCTTTCCGGCCGGTAGGGCCTGGATCGGAAAAATGCGACATCCTATGGATCCGCGCCTCGCCGGGGCCCGTCCCCGGCCCCGGCCGGGCGTCGCGCCGCTTCGACACGGGCCCTGGGCCCGACCCCCGCCCCGGAGCCGGACCCAAGTCACAAAGCCCTTCGCAACAAGGACTTAGGAATGCGGCCCGATCCCGCGCGGCGCTTGGCCCCGGCGTTGCTCCCTGTTCCCCGTCGGCGCGCACGGCGAGCGCGACCGGCACCGCGAACCCGAGGAAGGACACCACCATGGACCGCACCGACTTCTACACCGACCACAAGTTCTGCGACTCGTGCCAGCGCTACGTCCACTACCTGATGAGCGTGGACACGAGCTTCTGCGTGGTGTGTGGCGCCCGGGTGCACCTGTTCTCCAAACGCGACTGGGACGCCTTCCAAGAGGGCCTCTCCGAGCGCACCAAGGGCGGCCGCCCGCGCCGGCGCCGCGATCAGGACAAGGAATCGGCCTGAGGTCCGCCGCCGGGCCCCGCACGGGCGAGGCCCAGCCCCCTCGAGCCCGATCCCACGACCCGCTCTCGCTTCTCCCGTCTCGATCTCTTCCTCTTCCCCCGTCTCGCTCTCCCGGTTCCTTCCCTCCCGGACCGCCCCCGCGCCCATCGGACTGCCAGCCGATGGCGCGGGCGGCGAGCCCCGGTCGACGGAGCCCGCCCCCCAGGCACGCGGGGGGTGGGCTCCCGTCGATTTCCGGCGCGCTGCGCGGGCGCTCAACCGCCGGCGTGGGTGAGCCGGCGGACCTGGTCCTCGGCCTCGATCTGCTTCACGCGTTGGCGCGTGAGCGCGAACCAACGCGCCAGCCGCCGCCAGGCTTCGACGTCGCCCGCCGCCGCCGCCAGGCGTTCGAGGTCCGCGGCCGCGGCCGCGCCGCCCTCGAGATCGCCCAGGGCCTCGAGCACGTCGAGGGCGTGCACCGCCAGGCCCACGTCGCGCGGCTCGAGCAACCTCCAGCGCCGCAGTGCGGCCCGCACCGCCTGGACGTGGCCCACCGAGCGCCACAGCTCGACGAGCCGCGCGTGGACCTCGCGCTGGCGCGGATTCGTCTCGAGGCGCCCCTCGAGGGCGCGCGCCGCCTGCTCGACCCGATCGAGCTCCGCGAACCGCAGCCGCGCGGTCTCGGCCTCCTCCTCGCGACCCGCCTCGAACAGGATGCGCGCCCGCAGGAACCACACCCGGGCCTGGAAGGGGTCGAGCTCGAGGACCCGATCGGTGGCGGCGAGCGCGGGCTCGAGCTCGCCCCGTTCGTGGCGCACCTGGGCCACCCACAGGTGCGCCTCGGCGTGGTCGGGAGCGAGCTGCAACAGCTCCTCCAGGAGCTCGAGCGCGCGCTGCTCCTCGCCCAGGCGCAGGTGGCACAACGCGAAGCCGAAGCGCGCCTCGGCGTCCCCGTCGGGCCGCGCGGCGAGCACCCGCGCGTAGTGCGCGCGGGCCTCGGCGTAGCGGCCCAGGGTGTAGTAGCAGTGGGCCAGGGCGCGCGTGTCCCCGACCCGCGCCGGCACGGCCTCGAGGTAGCGCTCGAGCAGCAGCGCCGCGTCGCCGTAGCGCCGCAGGCGAAAGCACGCCACGCCGGCCTGGTAGAGCGCCGGCGGGTAGTCGGGCTCGACGCGCAACACGGCGAAGAACCGCCGCAGGGACGCCAGGTGCTCGCCGCGCGCCTGCAGCACGAGCGCGGCGCGCAGGTCGGGGAGCGCGGCTTCGTTCGGGGGGGTCTGGGGGTCCCAGTCCGCGAAGCGCCCGGGCGCCGCGCGCGGCAGGAGCGACGGATCGAGGCCGTCCGCGCGGGCTACGTCCGGCGCCGGGACCGGCGGCTCGGCCTGGGGGAGCGCCGCGGCCACCCGCGCACCCAGCAGCAGCGCCAGCCAAGCCGCGGGCCTCACCGCTCCCCATCCTGCGCCCCGTCCGGCGCGGGCTCGGGCTCCTCGATCACGAGCAGACGATCGAGGGCGACGTCGCTCAGGATCTGCTCGTGTCCCGAGGGCCAGCGCACGACCAGGCGCTCGAGGGCTTGGGCGGCGCCCAGGCCGAAGTGCACCTCCGCCGGGCAGCCTGCCTGGTAGCCCGCGCTGGTCATCACCTCGCGCACGGCGCGCCCGCCCTCCCACTCGGCGACCAGGCGCGCGCCGACGCCCGCCGTGTTCGGACCGCGGCCCCGGAGGCGCACCGTGAGCCAGCGTCGCTGGGGCCCGGGCTCGAGCCGGTTGCGCAGCACGCGCACCGGCCCGCCGAGCTCGAGCGCCACCAGGTCGAGGGTCCCGTTGCGGTCGAGGTCCGCCGCGACCCCCGCGCGCGTCACGCCCGGCGGCGCGCTCGAGAGCGCGCGCTCGACGAAGCGGCCTTCGCCGACGTTGAGGAAGAGCTGGTCCGCCTGCGCATAGCTCGTGTCGGTGCCCGCGAGGTCGGCCTGCGGGTAGACGTGGCCGTTGAGCACGAACAGGTCGAGCCGCCCGTCGAGGTCGAAGTCGCAGAAACCCGTGCCCCAGCCCAGGCGCAGCAGGCTCGGCCGCACCAGGTCGGCGCGCGTCGAGCTCTCGCGGAACGAACCGGCGCGCCCCGAGCGGTAGAGCGCGTTGCTCTCGCCCGAGAAGTTGGTCACGAACAGGTCCGGCGCGCCGTCGCCGTCGAAGTCCCCCACCGCGATGCCCATGCCCGCCTGTTCACGGCCGGTCGCGTCGTGGCTGACGCCCGCGCGGAAGCCGACCTCGGTGAAGGTGCCGTCGCCCTCGTTGCGCCACAGGTGATTGGGCGTCGAGTCGTTCGTCACGTACAGGTCGACGTCGCCGTCCCCCTCGTAGTCGAAGGCCACGATGCCCAGGCCGAAACCCGCCTCCGCCGGCACGAAGCCGCGCGCGCGGCTCACCTCGCGGAAGCTGCCGTCGCCGTTCCCGAGGTAGAGCTGATCGTGCACCGGCACCAGCCCTTCGGGCCCGTACATCACGTCGTGCCCCTTCCACTTCGGCCCCTCGCCGCGGCGCGGCACGGCGTCCGGGTCGAAGGCCAGGTAGTTCACCACCACCAGGTCGAGCACGCCGTCGCCGTCGAGGTCCGCAAGCACCGCGCTCGTGCCCCAGCGCGCGCCGACCAGGCCCGTCTGCTCGAAGGGCAGCTCGCGGAATCCCTGCCCGCCCTCGTTCAGGATCACCCGATCGCGGCCCCACTCGGTGATCACCAGGTCCGGCCAGCCGTCGCCGTCGAGGTCCCCGGCCACGCCGCCCATGCCCCAACGCCCGCCGGCCAGCGCCCAGCTTTCCCCCGCCGGACGGAAACCGAGCTTCCCGTCCCCGAGGAACAGACGCGGCGCGAAGCCCGGCTCGCCGGCCCGCACGCGCTCGAGGGTCGAGCCGTCGATCACGAACAGATCGAGGTTCCCGTCCCCGTCGAAATCCTCGACCACGATCCCGCCGCCGTTGACCTCGAGGATGTAGTCCTTCTCGGCACCGCCGCACACGGTGACGACGCCCGGCAAGGCGCGCGCGCCGACCTCCTCGAAGAGCGGGTCGGGGAGCCCCTCGCCGCCGCCCAGGCCCAGGGAGATCGCGAGCAGCATCCACATCGGCGACGAGCGTACGTCCCGAACGCACCGCGGGTCCAGCGCGCTCCCATCGAGCTCACTCCCCGTCCCCCGCGCCGCGTTCCAGCGCGCGCACTGGGCGCAATCCCGATTGCCGGTTGCGCAGGGGTTTCAGGCTGTCGACGCGCATGGAGGCCCGGGCCTCGAACCAACCCGACCAGGTCGTCCCGCCGCGCAGGGAGCGGTGACCCTCGTCGAGGGCCCCGAGCACCAGTCCGTCACCCGCTCGCAGCGCGAGCCCGTGGTAACCGGGTGCGAAGACGTCGGCGCACCAGGTGCGCACGTTGCCGAAGATCTCGTGCAGGCCGAAGGGGTTGGGGCGGAAGGTGCCGACCGGCGCGTGCACGCGATGGTGGTTCCCCGTGGCGAGCACGTGCGCGAGCTCGTGGGTCTCGAGGTACGAGGCGAAGGGACGCGAGAGGTCCTCGAAACCCGCGGCCGTGCTCGGATCGTCGCCGAAGCTCCAGGGGGAGCCCGTCCCGCCGCGGGCGGCGTACTCCCACTGCGCCTCGGTGGGCAGCGCCAGCTCCAGGCGTCGACAGAAGGCCCAGGCCTCGTCGAAGGTCAGGTGCTCGACGGGGAAGCGGCCGCTGACGAACGTCCCCTCGTGCACCGCGCCCATGGGCCAGAAACTCGGATTCGAGCCCATCAGGGCCGTGTACTGGGCCTGGGTGAGCTCGTACTTCGAGATGAAGAACGGATCGAGCGCGACGCGCCGCGGCGGCCCCTCGTACCAACGCGCCCGGGGGTCGTAGTTGGGCCCCTCCGGATCCCTCGCTTGCGCGCCCATCCAGAACGTGCCGCCGGGGAGCAGCACCAGGACGATGCCCGTGTCGTCGCCGAGGACCAACGCTCCGCTGTGCGGATCGCGTTCGGGCAGCGTCCCGCTGAGCGCGTGCACGGCGAACTCCTGCAGGCCCGACTCGGGGTCCGCCCCCAGGGGCACGAGACCCACCTGGGGCTCGAGCACGAGCCCCCCGCTCCCGTCCGGCCCGGCGCCGTACCGCGGCGAGGCGGCGATCGCCGCCCGAACCTCGTCCCAGCGCCCGGCGAAGTCCTCGACGCTGCGCGCGCGCAGCGTCGAGGCGAACTCGAGCCGCGCGCGCACCTGCTCGAAGGTCCCGCCCGGCCCGGCGAAGCGCTCGAGCTCGCGCACGAAGGCTGCCTGTTCGACGTCGCGCCCGCGGTCGGAGCCCTCCGCGCCGCCGGCGAACGAGGGGTCCCCGCGCAGAACCGCCAGCCGGGCCCGATGCCGGGGCAACTCGTCGACGACGAGGCGCGCGTCCGCCAGCCAGTCGCCCATCGCCGGCGCGCGGCGGGGCGTCGCCGGCCAGAGCTCGTCCGCGCGCGCCTCGAGCTCCCGCAGCAGCGCGGCCCCGCCCAGATCGAGGGCGGTGTCGCGCTCCCGCGCCAGCCGCCCCTCGGCCGCCCACGCGCGCCCCAGGGCCAGGGACGTCGCCGCGAGCGCCGCGCCGAGCGCGAGCGCCACCGCCAGGGCGCCCAGGCTGAGCGCGCGGTGGCGGCGCACGAAGCCGCGCGCGCGATCGATCGGGCCCGGCGGCCGCGCGACGATCGGCCGGTGCGCGAGGAAGCGCCGCAGGTCGTCGGCCAGGGCGCCGAGGTCGGGGTAGCGGTGCGCGGGCTCCTTGGCCAAGGCCTTGAGCGCGATGGCCGCGAGCCCCCGCGGCAAGCCCGCGTGCAGGCGCGAGGGATCGGGAGGCTCGTCCTCGCGCACGCTGCGCAACACGCGCTCGGTGCTGTCGCCCTCGAAGGGCCGGCGCAGGGTCAGGGCCTCGTAGAGCGTCGCGCCCAGGGAGAACTGGTCGCTCGCCGGACCGACCTCGCCCTCGCCCGCCGCCTGTTCGGGGCTCATGTAGAACGGCGTCCCGGGCGTCGCCCCCGTGCGCGAGAGCGAGAACGAATCGGCCAGGCGCGCCAGACCGAAGTCGGCCAGCTTGGGCCGCCCGCCGGGGCCCAGCAGGATGTTGGCGGGCTTCACGTCGCGGTGCACGACGCCGGCGGCGTGCGCGCGGGCGAGGGCGTCGGCGACCTCGGCGAAGAGCGCCGCGACGTCGCGGTAGTACGCGCGCTCGAGGCCCGCTCGGCGGCGCGCCTCCTCGACGAGATCGGCGAGCGTGCGCCCGCCGGGCACGAGCTCCATCGCGATCCAGGGCCGCCCCCCGTCCTCGCCGCAGGCATGCACGGCGACGATGCCCGGGTGATCGAGCCGCCCGCCGACCAGGGCCTCGCGCCCGAAACGCGCCAGGCCGCGCGCGTCGAAACGTTCGGGCGCCAGGAGCTTGAGCGCCACGCGCCGGCCCAGGCTCGCCTGCTCGGCCTCGAAGACCTCCCCCATGCCGCCGCGGCCGATGCGCCGCAGCAGGCGGAACTCGCCGATGCGCGCCGGGAGCGGAGGATCCTCACCCGTGGGCGTCCCCCCCGCACCATCCCCCGAGCGCAGCAACACATCCAAGAGGTCGCGCACGTCGTCGCCGCGCTCGAGCAACCCCTCGACGTCCGTGCCGCCCGACCCGACGTGGACGCGGTACAGCTCGAGGGCGCGCCGCAGGCGGAGGAGAGGTTGGGGCGTGCGATCCATGGGAAGCGGGGCACGCTTCAGCGCGACGGTCCTTCCGAGGGCCGTGGATCGAGGGCCCGGGCCAAACGGATCCCCCGGTAGTTCGCGCGCTCGTCGCGGTGGGGAGCCCGGCGCGCGCCCGAGGCGGCCTGTACCCAGGTGTCAACGAAGCTCGCGCCGCGCTCGACGCGCAGCGCGATCCCCGGAGGCGCCAGGGCCAGACCATCGCCGCCGCGCAGCTCCAGCGCGTGCGGATCGTCCACGTACGCATCCAGGCACCATTCGCTCACGTTCCCGAGCAGGTCGTGGAAGCCGTACGGGTTGGGCAGGAACGTGCCGACAGGCGTGTGCTCCTCGTAGCGGTCGACGGGCCAGGTGGCCCATCCGCGCGGCGCGCCGACGAAGACCTCGGGTCGCCGTTGGGCCAGGTTCGCGTAGCCTTCGCCGAGGGCCGGATCGTCCCCGAAGAAGTGCGTGCGGGACGACCCGGCGCGCGCCGCGAACTCCCACTGGGCCTCGGTCGGCAGGCTGAACCCCAGGCGCCCGGCGAACGCGAGGGCTTCGTCCCAGGTCACGTGCTCGAGCGGGTGGCGAGCATCGAAGACGTCTCCTTTCCAGACGTCGCCGATCTCCCAGTAACTCGGGTTCTCGAGTCCGAGCGCGATCCATTGGCCCTGGGTCAGCTCGTACTTGGCCAGGAAGAAGGGCGCGAGCGTCACCATCCGGGGTCGACAGTCGTTGCCGCGCCGGAACGGGTCGTAGTTGGGCGCCGCGGGGTCCTCGCTCTGCGCGCCCATCGAGAACGTCCCGCCGGGGAGCAACACGAGCACGATCCCCGTCTGCCCGTCGACGCCCAGGTGCCCGCTCACGGGGTCGCGCACGGGCAAGGCGCCGGTGAGGCCGAAGAGGCCGAATTCCTGCAGTCCCGAGTCGGGATCGGGCCCCAGGGGGACCAGGCCCACCTGCGGCTCGAGCACGGGGCCCCCCGTGCCGCCCGGTCCCGCGCCGTAGAGCGGCGAGCTGGCGACGGCGCGCTGCGCCGCCTCCCACTCGGCGCAGCGTTCGTCCACGGTCTTGCGGCGCAGCGTCGCGACGAAGTCGCGCCGCCGTTCGAGCTCCTCGAGCAGCCCACCCGGCGCGACGAAGGCCTCGAGATCCAGGACCAGCCGACGCTGGACCTCTGCCCTGCGGGCGCGCTCGGGCTCGAGGACGTCGTCCGTGGAGCGCGCGTCGAGCTGCGCGAGCCGCGCGCGTTGGCGCGGCAGCCCCGCGGCCAACGCGCGCGCCTCGACGAGCCAACGCTCGATCGCCGCCCGGGTGATCGGCAGGGCCGGCCACAGGCGCGCCGCGCGGGCCTCGAGATCGCGCAGGGTGGCGGCGCTCGCGAGCGCGTCCACGGCCTCGTTCTCGGCCGCGTACCGGCGCTCCGCGTCGCGCGCGCGGACGAGGGCCAGGGACACCGCGACCAGGCCCACGACCAACACGAGCGCCGTCGAGCCCGCCCCCAGCACCAGGGCTCGATGCCGGCGCGCGAACGAACGCGCGCGCCCGAGCGCTCCCGGCGGCCGCGCGGCGATCGGTCTCCCCCCGAGGAAGCGCCGCAGATCGTCGGCCAGGGCCGCGAGGTCCGCGTAGCGGCGCGCGAGGTGCTTCTCGAGGGCCTTCGCCGTGATCGCGGCCAGCTCGCGCGGTAGGCCGGCGTGCAGCGCGACCGGGTCGGGCGGGTCTTCCTCGCGCACGCGGCGGAGCACGTGGCGGCGACTGTCGCCCTCGAAGGGCCGGCGCAGGGTCAGGGCCTCGTAGAGGGTCGCGCCCAGGGAGAACTGGTCGCTCGCCGGGCCGATGTCCCGCTCGCCCGCCGCCTGCTCGGGGCTCATGTAGAAGGGCGTGCCGAGCGCCGCGCCGGAGTGCGAGAGCGAGTTCGCCTCGATCAGCCGCGCCAGGCCGAAATCCGCCAGCTTGGGTCGCTCGCCGGAGCCCAGCAGGATGTTCCCGGGCTTCACGTCGCGGTGCACGATGCCCGCCGCGTGGGCCGCGGCGAGCGCGTCCGCGACCTGCGCGACGATCCCGGCCACGTGCCGGTAGTAGGCGCGATCGAGGCGTGGTCGACGGCGCGCTTCCTCGACCAGGTCCTCGAGCGTGCGGCCGCCCGGCACGAGCTCCTGGGCGATGAAGGCGTGGGCCTGCGCCTCGCCGTAGGCCAGCACCTTCACGATCCCGGGATGGTCGAGCCGCCCGCCGACGGCGGCCTCGCGCCGAAACCGCTCGAGCCCGCGCTCGTCGAGACGCCCGTGCGCCAGGAGTTTGAGCGCGACGCGTCGCATGAGGCTTTCCTGCTCGGCCTCGAAGACGACGCCCATTCCCCCGCTCCCCAGGCGGCGCAGCAGGCGGAAGTCGCCCAGACGCGCGGGAAAACCCTCGCCGTCCGCGGCGTGTAGGTCCGCGGCGCGCTCCCGATGCGTCAGCGAGTCGGCGTCGCCCGAGTCGAGCAGCGCCTCGAGCTCCTCGCGCAGGTCCGAATGGGCCGCGAGCCACGCCGCCCGATCGCCCCCGCCGGCCTCGAGGAAACGCCGTCGCACCTCGAGGGCGCGCTCCAACCGGGCGAGGGGCGAATCGACGGGGGCGGATTCCAAATCGGGGACGGCGGAGAGCCGACCCTGCGAGCTTACCCGCCCCGCGATCGACCCGTCAGCCCCCGCTGGAACGGCTCAGGGGGCCCAGACGACCTCGAGGCCGTTCGAGAGGTTGAAGCCCCCGCCGCACAGGCCGAGCGGATCGCGGTACCAGATCTGGTAGCGGCGCGTGTCGCCGGGCACGACGCCGCCCTTCGACGCGACGTCGATGGTGGTGGCGGACGCACCCGCGCCGTCGGCCGTGCGCACCTGCAGGCGCGCCACCGCGCCGCCCGCGCAGCGCAGGCCCTCGCCGAAGACCGTGCCGGCCCCGCCGGCCACGCGGTTGTTGCCCTGGAAGTAGAGTCCGGGCTGGGAGGGCACGAGACCCGCGCCCGCGAGCACCAGGGACGCGCCGCTCACCGAGGGGCTGCCGAGGGCCGCGAGCGCCGCGCCGGACGCCTGCGCCGAGTTGGCGCAGCCCCGGTCGCTGGCCCCCGGGTTCGCGCACGGGCAGGGCGTGCCGGAGCCGTCGCCGAAGCAGAACGCGACTCCGGGGGCCGGCGGCGCGGCGACGCGCAGCGGCTCGCCCGCGCGCACGTTGCCGGGTTGGTCGATGAAGTACAGCTCGTAGGCCAGCTCGGAGCCCGGCGCGCTGGCGTCGCCGGTCATCGTGAAGCGGAAGATCGAGCCGCCCGAGTCCAGCCCCACGGCGGTGGTCGCGCCGGGCGCGGTGTCGACCTGGGCCGTGAAGCCGCCTTCGACGCTCTCGTAGGCGTAGGTCCCCTCGCGCACGAAGGTGCGCTCGAAGCTGCCGCCCGGAGCGATCGGGCCCGAGTCGAAGGTGTAGGGAGCGCCGGTGCTGCGCACCGAGCGCACGGCGCCGCTCGCGTTGATCCAGGTGACCGTGGTGCCGGCCGCGACCGCGAGCACCGGCGGGCTGAAGGCGCTCGCGCCGATCGAGACGGCCGCCGTCGGCGGGCTCGCGCTCACGACGTAGCTCACTTCGCCGCGCACCCAGGTCTTGCCGTCGTCGAGCACCTGATCGCGCACCTTGGCCTTGGCGATCCAAGGTCCCAGCGGCGCGTCGAGGTTCGCCACGGGCAACACGTCGGTGACGACCGGCGGCAGCGTGTCGGGCGCGCCGGTGTTGCGGTAGATCTTGTTGGCCCACTGCGCCATGTTCGACTCGCCCTGCGCGGTGACCAGCTCGTAGGCGCCGTCGTTGTCGAGGTCGACCACGGTGATGTCGAGGGTCGAGTCGCTGACGGCTTGGATCGCGCTGTCGGCCGAGGTGAAGACCAGGCCGCCGTCGTTGCGCCACAGTCGCTCGCGCGCGGTCAGGGAGCCCACGAAGGTGTCGAAGTCGCCGTCGTTGTCGTAGTCGAGGAGCGCGACCTCGTTGTCGTCGGCGGACCCGCCGAGCGAGGTGAGCGCCGTGAAGCCCAGGACGCCGCTGGGCACGAGATCGTTGCGCGCGACGCCTTCGTTGAAGCCCGACAGACTGACGAAGAACAGGTCCAGGTCCTCGTCGCCGTCCGTTAATTCGAGCATCCCCTGCACCGCCTCCTCGATCGTCTCGGCCTCCCGGGCACCGGGAGCGAGGAACGGCCCCGGCCGGTCGGCCCGGCCGCCCGAGTCGTGCAGGAAGTAGACGGGCACGAGGTT
>CAYMYN010000014.1:78986-92848 GCA_964394665.1 uncultured Planctomycetaceae bacterium | reverse complement strand
GGTCCTCGTCGCCGTCCAGGTCGCCGACCTCGGCCTCGTAGCTGTTCGCGGACAACGAGGGCAGGAGCGAAGAGGCGTTGGTGAAGGTGCCGGTGCCGTCGTTCAGCAACAGGTAGTGGTTCCCGCCGGCGTTCGTCCCGCGGTTGATGCCCACGAAATCGAGCGCCCAGTTGCCGCTGACGTCCACGAGCTGCACGTCCATGTGCGCGATCTTCGTGGGCGCGTTCAGGGCGGCGGCGTCCTCGGTGAAGACGCCGTTGCCGTCGTTGCGGTAGAAGCGCGGCTTGCCGCCCACGCCGCCGAGCAGGCTCGGGCCGCTGTGGCAGACGATCAGGTCGAGGTCTCCGTCGTCGTCCAGGTCGCCGAACTGCGCGCCCGAGGAGTTGAGCGGGGCGCCGAGCCCCCGCGCGGCGCCCTCCTCGTCGAAGAAGCCCGGCTGCGCCGCGCCGCGGTTGACGTACAGGAAGGGCGGATCGAGGTTGAAGGCGTGCACGAAGAGCGCGTCGACCCAGCCGTCGCCGTCGACGTCGGCGGTGGTGACCATCTTCGAGTTGGCCACGTGCACGCCCAGGCGCGCCACGCTCTCGTCGGTGAAGCTCAGCGCTCCGCCGGGGACCATCTGGTTGATGACCAGCACGTTCTGGCGCTTGACGCCCGCCGTGCTGAAGCCCTCGCCATCGGCGAAGAACAGGTCCATGTCCCCGTCCCGATCGACGTCCGCCGCCTCGACCCCCTCGCTCCAGCGCGCCGTGCCCGGGATCAACCCGGGCTGATACTGGAACTGCTGCGCCAGGGCGGCGCCGGGGAGCAGGAACAGAACGAGGGCGCGGATCGCGGGGTTACGCATGGGGGGATCGACTCGGCTTCGGAGCCCCCCCGCGCGCGCAACCCGCGCGCGCCGCGGCGGAGTCGCCCGGTCCGCCTCGGAGCCCCCCGCTCCTCTCGCCGAACCGCTCCCTCCGCCAAGAAGGGCCACCCCACCCTAGAGCCCCCACCCCCACCCGGCTGGACGAACTTCGCAAAACCTGCAGGCTCGGCCCGGAGCGGCGGTCCGGATCGCGGGCGAGGGTACGCGCTGTCCCAGAGTGGGTCGCCCGGGGCAAGGGCCGGCGCTCAGGGCAGCTCGCCGCGGCGTAGGCGGTCGAGGAGCTCGGCTAGGCGTTGGAGGGCGCGTTGGTGTTGCTTGCGGGCGGCGGACTCGGAGAGGGCGAGGCGGGTGGCGATGTCGGAGTAGGAGAGGCCGTCCCACTGGCGCATCTGGATCACGCGCCGGGCGGGGGGCTCGAGGAGCTCGAGGGCCAGGCGTAGCAGGGCCTGGTCCTCGTTGCGCTCGGCGCGTTCGTCGGGGGGCGTGGGGGCGCGGCCGGTGAGGTCGATCACCGTATCGCTGGCGAGGGGTTGCTCGCGGCTCGCGCGGCGGCGCCAGGCCTGGTGGTAGTCGTACTGGTCGCCGATCGCGTGCTCGATCACGCGCAGGAGCAGGGCCCGGAACTGGGCCTCGGAGGCGACGCGGAAGCGCGGCGTGTAGGCCAGGAAGTCGAGCAGGGCCTCCTGCACGAAGTCCCCGCTGTCGGCTCGGCCGCGCAGGAAGGCGCCCAGGCGCGCGCGCACCCGCTCCAGGATCCAGGGCAGGTTGCGCTCGATCAGCGCGTCGCGGGCGGCGCTGTCGCCCGCGTGCCAGCGGGCGAGCAGATCCTCGGTCTCGTCGGGGGGAGGGGGCATGGGGGGGCGGGGGCGAGGAGCCTAACGGGCCGCCGGCGAGCGTGCACCGATGGGAAACGGCTCTCGGGGGCGCGGGAGCGGGGGTCCGGGAATCGGCCCGACCGCGTAAGAGGGCCCCCCGTTCCTCCCGCCCGGCCCGCGCGCTCCAATGGGCGCCGCGACCGACCCCAGGCCCCACCCCACCCCCAGCGACGATGCCCGACCCGTCCAACGCCCCTTCCGTGCTCGCGGCCGTGCGCGAGCGCTACGCCCGCGGCGCCGAGCTCCAGGTGCCCGAGCTGTGCTGCCCGATCGACTACGACGCGCGCCTGCTGGCGGTGCTGCCGCCCGAGATCCTCGAGCGCGACTACGGCTGCGGCGACCCCAGCCGCTTCTGCCGGCCCGGGGACACGGTGCTCGACCTGGGCTCGGGCGCGGGCAAGATCTGCTACCTGGCGAGCCAGGTCGTGGGCCGCGAGGGCCGCGTGATCGGCGTCGACGCGACTCCGCAGATGCTCGAGCTCGCCCGCGCCCACCGGCGCCCGATCGGCGAGAAGATCGGCTGGCACAACGTCGAGTTCCGCCGCGGGCACATCCAGGACCTGGCCCTCGATCTCGAGCGCCTCGCCGCCTGGCTCGAGCTGCATCCGGTGCGCGACGTGGACGGCCTCGAGCGCCTGCGCGCCGAGGAGGCCCGCCTGCGCCGCGAGGAGCCGCTCGTCGCCGACGGCTCGGTCGACCTGGTGCTCTCCAACTGCGTGCTGAACCTGGTGGCGGACGGCGACAAGCAGCGCCTGTTCGCCGAGATCCACCGCGTCCTGCGCCGCGGTGGGCGCTGCGCGATCTCCGACATCGTCAGCGACGAGGACGTGCCCGAGGACTTGAAGCGCGACCCCGAGCTGTGGTCGGGCTGCATCTCCGGCGCCCTGCGCGAGGACCGCTTCCTGCAGGCCTTCGCCGACGCGGGTCTGTACGGCGTCGAGATCGTCGCCTACCAGCGCGAGCCCTGGGCCGTGGTGCGCGGGATCGAGTTCCGCTCGCTCACCGTCGTGGCCCGCAAGGGCAAGGAGGGCCCGTGCAAGGACCACGGCCAGGCGGTGATCTACAACGGGCCCTGGAAGCTCGTCGTCGACGACGACGGCCACACCCTGCGGCGCGGCGTGCGCACCGCGGTCTGCAGGAAGACCTTCGGGATCTACACCGCCGAGCCCTACGCCGGCGCGATCACGCCCGTCGAGCCCCTGATCGAGGTGGGCGAGGGCGAGGCCCCAGACTTCGACTGCCGCCGCGACGCCGTGCGCACGGCCGCCGAGACCAAGCGCGGCGTCCTGCGCGCCGACCTGGCCCCGGGGACGTCCGCCTGCGATCCGGGGGGCGCCTGCTGTTGAGCCCCTCCGCGGCCCCCGATCCCGTTGCCCTGCGTGCGCGGCTCGCGGACGCGCGGTTGCTGCTGGTCTTCACGCCCGAGCTGTGCGGCGCCCGCGACCCGCTCGCGGTGCTGCGCGGGTTGTTGCCCGAGGTCGACCTGGTGCAGGTGCGGCCCAAGGCGCCGGCCGGCGCGGCGGGCGCCGTGGGCACAGCGATCGCCGCCGACCCTCCGGCGGAGGCGCGCGCGAGCTTCGAGTGGACGCGCCGCGTGCTCGCATCGTTGGCCGAGCTGCGCCTCCCGCACCCGCCGCCCGTGATGGTCAACGACCGCGTCGACGTGGCCCTGGCGCTGTGGGACGAGGGCTGCGCCGGCGTGCACGTCGGGCGCGACGATCTTCCGCTCGAGGCCGCCCGCGCCCTGCTCGGCCCCGCGCCCCTGCTCGGCCTCTCGACCCACGATCTGGTGGAGGTCGCCGCGGCCCGCGAACGCGCGCTCGACCTGGTCGGTTTCGGGCCCGCCTTCCCGAGCGCGACCAAGGGCTACGGCGAGGGCCTGGGCCCCGAGCGCTGCTGGGTGGCGCACGAAGCCTCGCTCGCGCCGCTCTTCCCCATCGGCGGCATCACCCTCGAGAACGCGGGCGAGCTCGAGCCCGTCGGCCGGGCCGCGGTCTCGAGCGCGCTCCTGGGCGCGAGGGACCCCGCCGCCGCCGCCCGCGCCCTGCGCGCGGCCCTGGCCGGCGGGTGAGGGATCGGACCCCGGCCCGTCAGCGCCACAGGACCGTCGGGCGCGACCGATCGGGCTGGATGGGCCGGCGTTCGAGTTCCACGCCGTCGCGGCCCAACAATACGAGCTGGCGCGCGTCCTCGTTGACGTGGAAGGTGCGCGAGCGCGCTCCGACCCCGAGCTCCAGGCCGCGCCAGAAGCGCACGTCCCCCGCCGCAACCGCTTCGTCGGCGCCGATGCGCAACCACATGCGCCGTCCGTCCGCGTCGAGCACCGCCAAGAGATCGGCGGGCGGGAGTGCGCCCTGCCACTCGAAGCGCAGCTCGCAGGCGGCGGGCAGCTCGAGCTGGATGCGTTCGGAGTCCTGCTCGCCATCGAGATCGAACACCCCGTCGCCGAGCAGCACCGCTTCGCCCTCCACCACGAGGCGCAGCGGGAAGGCGATCGGTCCCGCGAACTCGAAGCGCCCAGCTTCGTCGGTCAGGACCTGTGGGCCGAGGGCCCAGCGGCCCAGGACCTCGGGACCGAGATCCGCATCGCTGACCAGCAGGGCGGGTCGGATCCTGGCACCGGCGAGCGGCGCGCCGGAGCGCGAGCTGAGCCGGCCGGCGACGCGTCGCGCCGAGCCCGGATCGCCCACCGGGACGGAGTGCTCCGCGCCATCGGGCTCGAGCTCGCGCACCAGGGTGTGCCGCAGGCTCACCGGATCCCAGGCGATCAGGTCGTAGGGGCGTTGGAACAACCCCTCGAAACGGAACTCGCCCGTGGCGTCGACGGTGCGGATCAGGGGCTCGCCGCCCGCGAGCGCCTCGCCCGGCACGTGACCGCTGGGCTCCATGACGCCGCGGCTCGGGTTGCGGATCGCGACCCTCCACCCGGCGCTCGACGAGCCGTCGAGCGTGCGCAGCCGCCCGCGCAGGACCCGCGGCGGACCGCCCGAGTTCGGCTCGGCCGTGCGCGCGGGCGCGGGGGCTGCCGCGTCGGGGAGCAGCACCGCGTCGATGAGGTTCCCGCCCGTGCGCCGCGCGGTGGCGCGCGCCCCGGGGGTTCGCCGCGCGGGCTCCTGGTCCGGCGCGACGGGCTCCCCCGACGCCCCACGCCCTGCGGCGGCGACCGCGAACTCGGGCGTAGCCGACACGTCGCGCGGCACCACGTCGGTCTGGGCCGGAACGCGGATCGAAGCCCGCAGATTGGACTCCGCGGGCTCGGACACGACCCGCAAGTCGGCTCGGCCCGACGCACGAGCGACGTCCAATCCCGGGTAGGCGCCGCGCTCGGGCGGCCCGCGCAGGATGCCCAGACCCCACGCCAGGGCCACGATCGCGACCAGGGCCACGGCGAAGACCGCCGCGAGCGGCGCGAGGCCGCCGACGAGCGTCGCGGAGAGCGCGGGCGTCGGCGCCGGAGCGCGCTCGCCCCCCACGGCCGCCAGCGCCGCCATCCACGCGCGGCGCGAGCCGAACTCGCGCTCCAGGCGCAAGCGTAGGAGCTCGTGACCGCGCTGCAGGCGCGAACGCGCCGTCTCGGGCACGACCCCCGTGCGCCGCGCGAGCTCGGCCAGGGGGAGGTTCTCGTAGTAGCGCAGATAGATCGCCGTGCGCTGCGGTTCGGGCAGGGATCGCACGGCCTCGAGCACGCGCCGCCGATGCTCGAGCCCGCGCAGGACCCGCTCGGGATCGGACGCGGCCGGGTCGGAGTGCGACCTGTCGCCGGCCCGCGCTTCGCGCCAACCGCGCTCGCCCTCGCGGCGCGCGAAGTTGCGCCAGGTGTTGCGCAGGATCGCGGCCAACCACCCGCGCATTGCGCTGCCGCGGGGAGCGGGCCCCTGCAGCGCGCCGAGCCAGGCTTCCTGCACGAGATCCGCGGCCTGCTCCTCGTCGCGCGTCAGGTTGCGCGCCAGCGCGGCCAGGAAGCCCTGGTGGGCCAGGAGGACATCGAGGCTCAGGGCCTCGCCGGGCTTTCCGCTCTCGTTCATCGCGACTCCCCGATTGGACCCCCGGAGGCCCATGGCCGCAGCGTGCCGGGCATGGAATCCCGGATTTCAGGGGTCGGGGGCCGCGCTCCGGGCCTGGGACGGGACACCGCCCAGGAGCAGCATCGCGTCGCCGTAGCTGAAGAAGCGGTAGCGCTCGGCGATCGCCTCGGCGTAGAGGGCCAGGATGCGCTCGCGGCCGGCGAAGGCGCTGACCAGCATCAGCAGGGTGCTGCGCGGCAGGTGGAAGTTCGTCAGCAGCGCGTCCACGACGCGGAAGCGCGCCCCGGGGACGAGGAAGAGGTCGGTGCGGCCCGCGCCGGCCCGCAGGCGGCCCGCATCGTCGCAGGAGGCCTCGAGGGTGCGCACGGCGGTCGTGCCGACGGCCACCACGCGCCCGCCCCGCGCGCGGGCGGCCTCCACGGCCGCCACCGTGGCCTGCGGGATCTCGTAGCGCTCGGCGTGCATCGGGTGGTCCTCGACGCGTTCGCTCTCGACCGGCCGGAAGGTGCCGGGGCCGACGTGCAGGGTGATCGTGGCGCGTTCGACCCCACGGGCCGCGAGGCGCGCGAGCAACTCGGGCGTGAAGTGCAGGCCCGCGGTCGGCGCGGCCACCGCCCCGGGGCGCGCGGCGAACACGGTCTGGTAGCGCTCGCGGTCGGCGGCCGCGCGCGGGTCGCCCTCCGTCGCGCGCTCGATGTAGGGCGGCAAGGGCATGCGACCGGCGCGCTCGAGCAACGCCAGGAGCGCGCCCTGGCCGCCGTTGGCGAGCTCGAGTTCCCACTCGGGACCCGGTTCTCCGCCGGGGCCGGGGACGCGCCGGATCGCGATCAGGCGTTCGGGCGCGCCTTCGACCTCGAGCGCCTCGCCCGGCACGGGTTTCTTCGCCGGCCGCACCAGGGCCAGCCAACGTTCGCCCCGTTCCCCGGGGCCGAGCGGCTCGACGAAGAGCAGCTCCACGCGCCCGCCGCTCGGACGCCGAGCGAACAAACGCGCCGCCAAGACCCGCGCGTCGTTCACCACCAGCAGGTCGCCGGGAGCGAGCAACTCGGGCAGCTCGTGCACGCGCCGGTGCTCGTGTCCCCCATCACCGATGCGGTGCACGAGCAGCCGCGCCGCGTCCCGCGGCTCGAGCGGTTCCTGGGCGATGAGCTCGGGCGGCAGCCCGTAGTCGAAGTCGCTCGTGCGCACGGCCGGGGACGATACCGTCGGGCCCGCGCGGCTGCGCGCAGCTACCGTCAAGCCCGCGCGGCCGCGCGCAGCTCGAACAGCAGCAGCACGGCGAACGGGATGCGGACGAGGTCGAGGTAGGGAGCCGGGACCTCGTAGCGGCCCTCGAGGGCGTACTGCACCGGCGCCCAGTACAGGAGCACCCCACCCGCGGCGAGCCAGCCGAAGGCCGGACGCGGGGCCAGCGCCAGGAAGGGCACGATCCAGGCGATGTACCAGGGGTGCAGCGTCGGCGTGAGCACGAGGAAGGCCGCGACGAGGGTCCCGGCGGCCGCCGTCGGGCCGGCGCGGCGCCGCCACAGGAGGAGCGCGACCCCGAGCCAGAGGGCCAGGATCACCCCGCGCCCCACACGCCGCGCGTCGAACCACGAGCCGTCCTGCTCGAGGCCCGCGCGGCGCAGCAGGTCCTCGAGGAAGCCGTACACGAGCCCCGAGTGCTCCCAGCGCAGCCCGTACTCCCCGAGACCGCGCCCGAGGCCCTGCGCACCACCGGTCAAGCCCAGCACCACCGGCAGGAAGCCCCCAGCGATCAGCGCGGCGAAGAGCAGGGCGCGGAGCCAAGCGGCGCGCCCGCGGACCAGGAACGGCGCCGCGCACAGGGGCAGGACCTTCGTCAGGGTCGCCCCGGCGAGCAGCACGAGGGAGAGCAGCTCCCGCCCCCGGGGGACGAGCCCGCGCCGCGCGGCTCCCTCGCCCACGGCCAGCGCCCCCAGCATCAGCAGCAGGGCCGCCGAGTCGAAGTGAGCGCTGCCGGCGAACTCGAGCGCGACCAGCGGACACCAGCCCCAGGCCACCGCCAGTCCGTCGGACAACCCGCGTCGACGCAACAGCACGACCAGCGGCCAGAGCAGCGCCAGGTCGCACAGGGCGAAGAAGACCCGCAGGAGCCGCACGACCACGGCCCAGTCCGCGAGGCCCAGCCGATCGGCGACGACCCAGTGCGCCGCGAAGAGCGCCTGGGCCAGGGGCGGATAGGCCGCGCTCACGTCGGGATGGTTGAGCCGCGCGTAGAGGTCCGCGCGGGCGGCGCGCAGCAGCTCCAGCTCGGGGGCGTCCGGGGCGTAGGCGTAGGGCGAGACGCCGCTCGCCACGAGCTCGCCCTCCCACGCGTAGCGGTACACGTCGTCCGAGAGCTCGGGACTCCCGGCGAGCGCCAACAGGCGCAGCGCGATCGCGCCCGCGACGACGGCGCGCAGATCCCCTCCTCCGCCGCGCGCGATGCCCAGGGCCGCGAGCCAGGCGGCGCTCGCCAGGGCGAGCAGCGGCATCCAGGTCCCGGCCTGCTCGGGCAAGGGCCGCAACACGGAGACCGACCAGACGGCCACCAGGATCGGCAGCAGGAGCAGCGGGAAGACCGCCCGCGCGACGCGCAGCGCGGGCCGCTCGGGCGGCCTCGGAAGACGGCTGACGGCAGCGACCTGTGGGCTCGGGATGACTGGGTGAACCACTCGCACCTCGCGCGGGATCCCGCGTTCCCGAGGGTAGCGACCTACGGACAGAAGGTGACTTCGAGGCCGTCGGTGAGGTTGAACCCTCCGGCGGCGGGGTCGCGGTACCAGAACTGGAAGCGCCAGACCGAGGCCGGGTGGATCTGGCTCGGACCCGAGGAAGCCGGGGGTTGGGTGAAGTCGAGCACGCGCGCCGCGTCGCCGAAGAAGTCGGCCAGCAGGGGCGGCAGCAGGCGGAAGGTGCCGACCGAGCCACCGCCGACGCAGCGGAAGCCGTTGCCGAAGGCGACCTGGATCGCGTTGGGGCCGTAGAAGAAGATGCCGAATTGGTTCGGCACCGCGTCCTCGACCTGCAGCTCGAAGGCGTTCTGGCTGATCGAGGGCGTCCCGAGGGCGCGGATGCGCGCCCCGAGCCCGGTCGAGTTGGGCGCCGCGATGCAGTAGTTCACCGGCGACGGGCAGGGCGGCGGCACCAGGGGCAACACGAGGTCCACCAACACCGCCCGGTGGTCGGATGCGACCGTGCTCGCGCCGCCAGCGCCGGGGAAACCCGCCAACTCGGGCGGGAGCGCCGCCCCCGGCGTCCCGACCGTGTCGAACACCGACGCCAGGCGCAGGGTCGCGATCGAGTCCTGCCAGGCGACGTAGTCGAGCTTGGAGCCGCCGAACGTGCCGCGGTTGCCGGTGAAGAAGTGCAGCGCCGCGTCGAACGTCGCGTCCGAGCGATCGCGATCCGTGCCGTCGCTGCCGCCGGTGAGCTGGGCGCGCGTGAGCCACTCGGCGGGACCCTTCTGGCCGTTGGTCAGCTCGTCCTCGTTCCAATCCCCGCCGATCACGACCGGCGTGTCGGGGCCCAGGATCGCCTGCGCCATCGGGCTGTCGGCGATGCGCCCGAAGGGATCGGGGACTCCGAGCCCGGCCCCGTTGAACAGGTGGTCGACGTAGTAGGCGACGTTGCGCGCGGCGACGTTGCGCTCCTGCTCGTCGCTCGAGCTGCCGCCGGCCTTGAGGTGCGCGTTGCCCACCACCAGGTCCCCCAGGTAGACCCCGTCGGGCAGATCGATCTCGGCGAACTGGAAGCCGCGGATGCCGCCGTTGCCCCCCGGCGCGTAGAGGTGCGCCGTGACGTTGGGGATGTTCGAGAGCGTCGCCGACCCGTCGCCGTTGAGGTCGACGAACGGGTAGCGCGAGAGGATCACGTTGCGGTTGAAGGTGTCGGTGACGCTGCTGACGAACACGTAGGGCAGCTCGAGGTCGGGCGCGTACTTCTTGACGTAGGCCGTCACGCTCCCGCCCAGGAACGGATCGGTGCCGCCGTTCACGAACAGGTTCATCACCGTCGTGAGCTGCGAGACCGAGTCGGCGCCGCTGCCCGTCCCGTTGCCCGAGTTGTCGCCGCACTCCTGGAGCAACAACACGTCCGGCCGCAGCGCGGCGACGATGCGCGCGCAGGCGCTCCAGTTGTTGGCGCCCTCGACCTTGGGGTTCGTGCGGCACAACGCGTCGCGCACGTTCCAGGTCATGATGCGCAGGTCGCTGGTCTCGACCTTGCCCCAGGAACCCGATCCCGGCGACCACTGCAGGGCCTGCGCGGAAGAGGGGAGCAGGAGCGGGGCGAGCAGCGCCAGCAGGACGCGCGCGAGGGTGCGGGGCGCGGAACGGGGCATGGGCGACGGTGGGGCTGGGGGGAGACCGGGGGCCGCGGGGGGCGCCCATTGTGGGGCCTGTGCAGGCGGACGGGGCCAGGGCGGTGAGGTTCCGGCCGAGGCCCGCCGCGGAGCCGGGGCGAAGGGCGGGAGACGGGCGCGGGGGCGCTCCGGGTTCCCTCGCGGGGGCCTCCCCTACCAGCCCCAGGGCTCGCTCGCGAGTTCCGCCTCCCCCAGGCGCGCCTCGGCCAGGCGCGTCACGAGCGTGTCGGGGTCCCAGCCCAGGAAGCTCGCCGCACGGGTCTTGTTGACCCGCCCCGTGCCCTTGAGCGTGCTGCGCAGGGCCGCCACCAGGTCCCGTCGGCGCGGATGGCGCGAGTGGATCTTCTTCAGCACCGGTTGGCGCAGGCGGCGCGCGGCCTCGAGCACCTGGCCCACGCCGAGTTCCTCGCCCGGGTGCAACAGGCAGAGCTCGAAGAGCCAGCTCTCGAGCTGCCGCAGGTTGCCCGGCCACGGTTGGCGCCAGAGCAAGGCCAGGGCGTCCTCGCCCAGCCGCGGCGGGCGGATGCCCTCCTCGCGCGCGAAGCGATCGCACAGGAAGGTCGCCAGGCCGCACAGCTCCTCGCGCCGGTCGGCGAGGGGCGGCACGAAGAGCACCAGGCGCTCGAGGCGCGCCGCGAGGTCGGCGTGCAACACGCCGCGCGCCGCGAGGTCCGCCGGCCGCGCGCCGGCGACGACGATCAGCCGCGCGCCGCCGCGCCCGGAGCGGGCCCCGCGCCCCAGGTGGGAGCACAGGGCGGCCTGGGCCTCGGTCGAGGCCTGTTCGAGGGGTTCGAGGAGCAGCGACCCGCCGCGCTCGCCCTCCAGGCGCCGGCTGAGCTCGCCGGGATCCTCGAGGCCCAGCGGCACGACCGACAGGGGCGCCTCGGCGCCCGCGCCTTCGAAGTGTAGCCAGCGCGCGAGCACCGACTTGCCCGCGCCCGGGGGGCCGACGAGCAGGGCGGGCTCCCCCGAGCGGCCCGCGGCCAGGAGCCGATCGGCCCCCGCGCGCAGGCCGGCGAGCGAGGTGTCGAAGCACAGGTCGTAGCCGAAGCGCTCCTGGTGCCAGCAGCGCATCTGCGCCAGGCGCAACGCCAGGGCCAGGCCGTCGGCCACGGCGCGAATGCGGCCCGCCTCGAGCGGACCGAGGTCGCGGCGCCGGCGCGACTCGAGCACGAACAACCCCACGCACTTGCCGCGCGCCACCAGGGGCACGACCGCGCCCGAGCCGGCCGCGGCGTGCAGCGAGAGCTCCGGGTCGGGCTCGTCGAACACGACCGCACCCGAGGTGACCAGCGCGCGCCGCAGCCCGCGGCCGCCGCCTTGTCGCGTGCCCTCGAGCCGACCGGGGAGCCCCTCGCCCCCCTCGGCCACCAGGCGCGGCCGGCCGCCCTCGACCTCGAAGCCCCACCAGCGCCGCTCGCGGGTCTTGAGCCCCAGGAGCCCCACGAGCCCCTCGAAGACCCGCCCGCAGAGCGCGCGCGAGGGGTCGGGGGACTCGTGCACCGACACGGGCTCGAGCGACGGCTCCTCGGCCCCCGACCAAGCCCCGCGCGGGGCGACCAGCGCGCCGGCCGCCGGGAGGAGCTGTCCGCGAAGCGCGCCGGCGCACAGTTCGAGGCGCGCGCGGGCGGGCACGAGGTGGTGCTCGAACTCCAGGTGCAGCCAGCCTTCGACCTCGCCGGCCGGGTCGAGGATGGGCGCGAGGGCCAGGGCCCGGGAGCTGCGTTCGCCCAGCGCGCCCCGCAGGGGGCGGCCCTCCTCGCGCAGCGCCACGACCGGCCGCGCCCCGAGCAGCAGGCGATGTTCGGGTTCGCCGGCCAGGGCGTGGGCGCCCTCGCGCCCCTCGCTGAAGGCGCGCGCCGCGGCGCGCAGGCCGGGCGCGAGCTCGAGGCGCACGAGCGCGCGGCCCGCGGCCGGGTCGAAGCGACACAGGGCGAGCGCGCAGGCCCCGAACTCCGCGCGCGCCCGGGCCAGGTCGCCGCGCGCGAGCGAGGCCTCGACGCGCAGCGCGCCCGGTCCGGGCTCGCCCTCGGGCGCGCGGCCGGCGAGCAGGGGCAACCAGGCGGGGCGGGCTTCGCGCAGCTCGAGGAGCTCGCGCGGCAACACGCCGGCCGGCGGTCGGGCGAGCTCGAGGTGCGCGCGCGCGCCGCGCTCGTCCCCCAGGAGCAGTCGCGTCCAGACGGCGAAGCGCGGCACGTCGCCGGGGACCCGCAGCAGGCCCGGATGGGCCGCGAGCCACAGGTCGGCCTCGCGCACCGCACCGCGGTCGAGGCGCAGGGCCGCCACCGCGGCCACCCAGGGCCTTCGCACGGCGAGGGGCGCGCGCGAACCCAGGTCCTCGAGGGCCTCGAGGCAGGTGGCCTGGGCGGCCGCCGGCCCCGCGTCGGCGCGCGCCAACCAGGCGTGGAGCAGGCTGAGCCGGGCGCGGGCCCCCTCGCGCCGCGCGCGGTGCGTCGCCAAGGCGCGCAGCAGCCGGCGCGCGACCGACAACGCGTCCTCGCCCGGCGCGGGCAGGGCCGCTTCGTCCCCGAGCTCGGCGCGCGCCTCGAGCAGACGCCGCCAGGCCCCCTCGGGGTCGAGGGCGGGCGGCCCCAGATCGAGGAAGGTCGTCCCTGCGAGGTGCGCCGCGAGGTGGATGCGGGCGAGCTCGCCCAGGTCCTCGGCCAGGCGTCGGCGCTCGCGGCGTTCGTACTCGGCGCGCGCGCGCTCGAGGTCGACCCCCACGACCAACGCGTGCCGCGCGCGGGCGTCCGCGCCGAGCAGGCGCACGAAGTCCGTCACGCGCTCGGCGTGGCGAACGAACTCGGGGTCCGCCCCGGGGAGCAGGAGCTCGAGGGCTTCCTCCTCGCCGTGCGGAGTGCGCGGATGGTCGCTGGCCCCTTCCATGCTCGGCATCCGGTGGGGGAAACGCGCGCCGCCGGACGGATCAGGCGAACAGCTCGTAGGTGGCCTGGGCCAGGGCGGGGGCTCCGTCGCAGACGCATTCGAGCGTCAGCGGGATCAGCTCGGCCGCCGCGACGGGCGGCACGCCGCGCACGAGTTGGTGGCGCAGGCGTGCGCCGCGGATGGCGCGGCGCAGGCCGATCCCCGTCCGGCGCCCGCGTCCGCTCCCGCGTTCGAGGTGCTCGACGGCGAACAGGGCCCGCGGGCGATCGCCGCAGGCCAGCCCCCAGAGCAGGCAGGCCACGGCGCTGGTGGCGCCCGCGCCGAGCGCCAGGGCGCGCTCGTGCGCGCGCAGGGCTTCTTCGGCCTCGCCCAGGCCTTCGTACACGCAGCCCAGGGTCGTGTAGAGGCGCGCCCGCCGGCGCGGGCTCGCGCTGCGCTCGAGCAGCGCGCGCAGCAGGTCCCGGGCGCGCTCGAGCTCGCCGTCGAGCACGTAGGCGCGCGCGAGCAGGAGCCGGTTGCGGTGGCTGTTCTCGAGCGCCAGCGCACGCCGCGCGAGGTTCGCCAACACCCCCCAGTCGGCGGGGTCGCTCACGCGCAGGCGGCAAAGTTCCTCGGGCACCGGGGCTCCGTCGAGGCGCGCGAAGTACAGCTCCTCGTCGCAGGCCTTGCGCCACGCGGCCAGGCCCGCGGGTCGAGCATGCGGCGCGCTGAAGGGCCACAGCGTGAAACGCGTGGCGCCCGCGAGCTCGACCGCGCCGCGCAGCAAGGCGGCTTGCTCGAGCCGGTGCACGCGCACGAGCTCGACCTCGGCCTCGCGTCGCCGCGCGAAGGGCGGGGCAGGCGTC
>CAYMYN010000014.1:43239-78976 GCA_964394665.1 uncultured Planctomycetaceae bacterium | reverse complement strand
TCGAGCAGGGGGATCCGGCGGTGTCCGCCGGCGGCTCGTGCTCGGCGCGGGCGTGGCGCGCGAGGTCCCGCTCGAGGGAGTCGAGGGTGCGTACGCCCGCGGCGTCGGGCTGGGGAGAACTCTCGTCGTGGGCGTCGTTCATGATGCGGTCGCTCCGCGGTCGATGCCGGTCTCTCCGGCGGATCGGGGAGGCGTGCGGGCCTCCTCCAAGGTGTGCGCAGGGGCTGCGGGCCCGGGCAACGTCCCCAGCAAGGCGGCCAACGCGCGGCGCGCGCGGCGCGCGAACTCGCCCGCACCCAGACCCGTGCGCCGCGCGAGCTCGTCCAGCGTCCCGCGCTCGAGGACCCAGGCATGGAAGGCCTCGCGCTGCTCCTGGGGCAGGCGGTTGAAGCGCGCGCAGGCCCGCCGGGCCTCGTCGGGGCCCAGGCCCAGGGGCCGCGCGAGCTGCGCGAAAGCCCCCTCCTCGACGGCGCGGGACGGGATCGCCTGCTCCAGGCGCTGGGCCTCCTCGTCGACCACCTCGTCGAGGGCGCGATCGACGAGCAGCGTCAGCCACTCCTCGAGCCCCGGTCGGCCGCGATAGGAGGGTGCGTACCGCGCGCACAGCGCGAGGGCGCGCAGGTGGACGCGATCGGCGTCGACGAGCAGGCAGCGCCGTTGCACGCGGGCTGCGAGCAGGGGCCGCAACCCGAGGGGATCTCCCTCGACGATGCGCGCCAACACGTCGCGCGGGCCGCCGAAGGCCAGCAGGGCCCGCCGTTGGTCGAGGACGCCCGGGGCGCGGGCCTCGCGCGCCGGGGCCCGGGACGCGCCCGCGGTGTCGTGGGCGCCCGGGCTGCAGGTCTGCGTGTTCGTGCGCTGGAGATCCGTGCTCGACAAGCGGGCTCCTGGTGGGACTCGATGTCGGGTCGCGTCGGGATGCGGCCTCGCGCGCAACGGCCGCGGCCCCGATGCTCCCCCCTCTCTCTCTTCTCGACCCTCTTCTCTACTCCCCGCGCCGTTTCCCTCTCCTTGGGCCCCCGACCGAACGGGTAGGCGCGAGGGC
Source organism: uncultured Planctomycetaceae bacterium (assembly GCA_964394665.1). Classification (GTDB taxonomy): domain Bacteria; phylum Planctomycetota; class UBA1135; order UBA1135; genus CAYMYN01. Next base: position 77,931 of record CAYMYN010000014.1, on the reverse strand, counting down.
GCCGAGTCTACGCGCGCTCCCGCGCGCCGGGGAGTCGCCGGTGCACCGGGATTCCGCGGGTTCGTTCGCGCTTCCCTGGGAAGATCGCCGCGAAACCGCGGGGCTTCACGCGCTCCACGCGAGGTTCGCCCGCTGCGTCCCGGCCGAACTCCCGGGGGTCGTGTCCGCCCGCGGGCCCCGTCGAGAGGTCCGATTCCCCGGAATCGTGGACGGCTCGGAGCCCCCCAGGGCGCGATCTGGAACCGACCCGGAGAGGCGCTAGCCTGTTCGCCCCGGGTCCCCGGCGGCCCCCGCCGCGGCGCGACGGCGCTCGACTCGTCCCCCGACCGACGACCCTCCGGTGCCCCGGAGGCCCTGGAGGCATGGCTTGAAGATCACCCTGGAAGGCAAGTTCGGCGTCGTGCTGGGCGTGGCCAACAAACGCTCGATCGCCTGGGCCTGCGCCCAATCCCTGGCCCGCGAGGGGATGCGGCTGGCGTTCACCTACATGGGCGAGCGCATGGAGAAGCCGGTGCGCCAGCTCGCCGAGGAGGTCCCCGGGTCCCTGGTCCTGCCCTGCGACGTGACGCAGCCCGAGACGATCGACGCGCTGTTCGCCGAGCTGAAGCAGGAGTTCGGCGCGCTCGACGCGCTCGTGCACGCGGTCGCCTTCGCCAAGCGCGAGGAGCTCCAGGGGAACTTCTTCGACACCTCGCGCGAGGGCTACATGGTGGCCCACGAGGTCTCGGCCTACTCCCTGCCCGCCGTCACGCGCCGCGCATTGCCGCTCATGGAGGGCCGCGACGGCTCGATCGTGACCCTCTCCTACATCGGCAGCGAGCGCGTGATCCCCAACTACAACATCATGGGGATCGCCAAGGCCGCCCTGGAGGCCAGCGTGCGCTACCTGGCCAACGACCTGGGCCCGCGCGGCATCCGCGTCAACGCGATCAGCGCCGGACCGATCCGCACGCTCTCGGCCTCCGGCGTGCAGGGCTTCGCCGAGATCCTCGACGTGATCGCCGAGCGCGCGCCCCTGCGGCGCAACATCACCGCCGAGGAGGTGGGCGACACGTGCCTGTTCCTGTGCTCGCCCCTCTCGCGCGGCATCACCGGCAGCGTGGTCTACGTCGACGCCGGCTACCACATCATGGGGCTGTGACCGCGCCCTCGGCCGTGGGCTCGGCCAGGTCCTCCACGCGACGCGGACCGCGCATGCGGCGCAGGAACGAGGCGCCCAGCAGCGCCAGCAGGGCCAACGCGCCGATCCACTCCAGGGGGCCGTGGGCGTGGTCGTGGCCGTGTTCGGTCACCGGCACGCCCTCGCCGACGGCCAGCAGGTCCGGCAGGAACAGGTCGACCGCCAGGCCCAGGGCGAGGGTCACCGCGCACAACGTCACGAGGTGCACCCAGGCCGCGCGCGCGCCCAGGGTGCGCCGCAGCACGGCCAAGGACGTGAGGTTGGTGGCCGGACCGGCGAGCAGGAACACCAGCGCGGCGCCGGGTGAGAGTCCCTTGAGCACCAGCGCGTGGGCGATCGGGGTCGAGGCCGAGGCGCACACGTAGAGCGGGACGGCGACCGCGAGCGCCAGGAGCAGGCCGAGCGGCCCGCGCAGGGCCGCGTCCGCGAGCAGGTCCTCGGGCAACACGAGGCCGATCGTGGCGGCGAGCAGGATCCCCAGCGCGAGCGCCCCGGCGAGATCGTCGACGATGTCGACACAGGCATACCGCAGCGCGCGGTCGAGGAAGCCGCGCCGGCCGGGCGCCGACGGCGGCGTGGCCTCGGCCGGGTGCGCGTGCCCGTGCGCGGGAGCGGATCCGTGCCCCATCCCGGCCTGCCCCGCATCCGAGTTCGGGTCGCCATGTTCCGCGCAGGCGTGTACGTGCCCTGCGGACGCGGCGTCCGGGCCCTGCTCCGCCGCTCCCGCGCCGCGCGAGGACAGGGCCACGGCGAGGCCCGTGAGGAAGGCCGAGCCGATCGAGGCCAGGGCGCGGAAGAGCGCGAACAGCGGACCGAACAGGCCCCAGGTCACGGCCAACGAGTCGAGGCCCGTCTCGGGCGTGGCCACGAGGAACGCGCTCGTCGCGCCCCGCCCCGCTCCCGCGCGGCGCAGGGACGCCGCCACCGGCAGGACCGAACACGAGCACAGCGGCAGGGGCGCGCCCACCAACGAGGCGATCGCGACCGGCCGGACCCCCTCGCCCGCCAGGTGCCGCGCGAGCAGGCGCGGCGAGAGGGCCTGCGCCAGGAACCCGGCGGCGAGGAAGCCCCCCACCAGCCACGGCCCCATGGCGAGCAGCACCTCCCACGTGGCGCCGAGGTAGGAGCCGACGAGCTCCGCGCCCTGCGCGAAGTGTCCAGGCGTCAAGGCCGCGCTCGCGATGCCGAGCACCACCGCCACGACGCGCACGCCGCGTTTGCCGGGCTGGTGGAAGACCTCCGGCAGGAGGTCGATCAGGGCCACATAGAGAAACGTGCCGACGGCGAAGCCGGTCAGCACCTCGGCGCTGACCCAGCCCCGACCCCGCAGCGCGTCCCCCACCAACAGGCCCGCGGGCGCGAGCAGCACGAAGATGCCGAGCAACGCGACCGCGAGGGCCGTGCGCACGCGCCCCAAGCGCAGTACCGAAGCCAGGCTGAAGCTCTCGGTGAACTTGTGCCACAGCAGCGGCAGCAGGAAGACCCACACGTCCTCGGCGGCCGCCACGACGCCCGCCAGGCCGAGCCCCGAGGTGACGGCGTGCACGACCAGGCCGATCCAAGTCGAGAGCCACAGCAACGCGTGCGGATCGGGGTCGTGCATGCGCCCGCGCAGCCACAGCCGCTCGAGCGCGTAGAGCCCGCCGAAGCCGAGCAGCGCCGCGGCCCAGGGCAGGAGCGAGGTCGCCCCACCGTGGCCGTGGCCGTGGCCCTGGCCGTGGCCGTGCGCGTGGCCGTGTCCGAGCAACTCGATCCCGGCCATCTCCGGGATCAGGTGCAGGAACACCATCCCGAGGAAGATGCCCGCCGAGGCCGCGACGAACACGTGCAGGCCGGCCTGCCCCCAGCGGCGCGCGAAGGGCAGGAGGGCGCCCAGGACGCTGGTCGCGACCAGGGCCAGGGCGATCTCGAGCGGGGTGAGGCTCAATGCGAACTCGCTGGGAGCGGAGCGACCCCGCCGCGCCGCCCACCCGGCGCGGGGTGGCGGCGCGTCGCAGGCGCGCGAATCAGAAGCTGTATCCGACCGAGAGCAGGAAGCGGTGGTCGGAGCGTTCCTTGTCGTCGGCGGGCTGGTTGTTCCAGTCCCACACCCACTGGGCCTGGGCGAACAGGCTGTTGGAGAAGTTGTAGCGGCCGCGCGTGTCGAGCTTCGAGGTCACGTCGTCGCTGTTCTCGAGGCTGTGGAACAGCTCGCCGGTCTGCAGCAGCGTCCAGGGCTCGCCGGGCTTGTACATCGCGTCGTAGGCGAACCGACCGGCGGCGTACTCGTTGGGGCTCTCGCCCTCGAAGTCCTGGTGGAACCAGTTGACGCCCAGCTCGGTCGAGAGCGTCTTGGTCTCGGTCTCGTACCACTGGTAGCCGTAGCCCACGCCAGCCGTGGCGCGCAGTTGCAGGAGGGCGCGGTCGTCGGTCTCGCCCGAGGCGTTGAAGAGCGCGTAGGAGCGCTCGGTCAGGAAGTAGTCGTACTTGAAGCGGCCGCCCCAGCGGCGCTCGGTGATGCTCGACTCGCCGGCGTCGTTCTCCTCGGAGGCGTAGTTCCAGAACGCGCCCAGGGTGAAGCGGTCGTCCTTGCGGCGCAGGACCGCGTCGGCGTTGGCGTTGGCGCTGGTGCGCTCGGTGTTGCCGGTCGAGGTCATCAGGCCGGCGCCGAGCGCGCCGGTCCAGCCCTTGTCGATCAGCTCCTCGTCGGGGACGGGGACGGGGAGCGCGGTCGCGGACGTGGCGGCCGGTTCCGGTGCGGGGGCGACGTGCGCGGCGAGGATCAGCAGCGAGAGCAGCATGGGAGCGCGGGGTAGGGGTTCTCGGGCCGCGGGGAGCAGGCCGCGCGGCCCCCCGGGTGGGCGGAGGGAACGGGCGCTCCGCGGCCGGAGCGGGCCGAAGATCCTAGGGACCGCACCCGCGCGGAGCGAGCGCCGGCCAGCGGGCGCATCCGGAGCCCGCCACGGGTGGTCCGGATCCGCGGGGTCCGGGCCCGGACCGAGCACCGCGCCACCGGCGTCCCCCGCGGAGCGGTCGCGTTCGGGCGCCAACGCGGCGACCCGGATGCGCGTAGCGCAACACCCCTCGGCTGGAATCCTTGTCCCGCTCCCCCCGCTCCGTAGAATCCCCCGCCCACTCGCAGGCCGCGACCCCACGCGGAGCGCGGGATTCGGCGACGCGGACGCTCCCCGGTGGAGTCGTCCACGCGCGCCTGGAGCCCGGGGGTCCACGCCGGTCCGCTCTGCGCCCGTCCGCATGCCCCGCGGCCGGGTCGTTCCCCGACGAAACCATGATCGAGATCCAGAACCTCTCGAAGTCCTTCGGTTCCCTGCGCGCCGTCGACGGGATCAGCTTCCGCGTCGGCCCCGGGGAGGTGCTGGGCTTCCTGGGACCCAACGGGGCCGGGAAGAGCACGACCATGAAGATGGTCACCGGCTTCCTCACGCCCTCGGGGGGCACGGTGCGGGTCTGCGGGCACGACGTCGCCCGCGATCCCTTGGCCACCAAGCGCAGCATCGGCTACCTGCCCGAGGGCGCGCCGCTGTACGGCGACATGACGCCGGCCAGCTTGCTGGCCTTCGCCGCCGAGGTGCGCCGCATCCCGCGCGCGCGGCGTGCCCAGCGCATCGCCGAGGTGGCCGAGATGGTGCACATCGGCCCGGTGCTGCGCCAACGCATCGGCACGCTGTCCAAGGGCTTCAAGCGCCGCGTCGGGCTCGCGCAGGCGATCCTGCACGACCCCGAGGTGCTCGTGCTCGACGAGCCCACCGACGGCCTCGACCCGAATCAGAAACACGAAGTGCGCGAGCTGATCGCCGAGATGGCCCCGCGCAAGACGATCGTGCTCTCGACCCACATCCTCGAGGAGGTCGAGGCGGTCTGCACGCGGGCCATCATCATCGCCAAGGGGCGCATCCTGTTCGACGGGCGCCCCGCGGAGTTGCAGGCGCGCTCGCCGCGCCACAACTCGATCGCCCTGGCGATCCGTGGCGCGAATCGGGATTCGGTCACCGAGGCGCTGAAGGGGCTCGCGGGGGTCGCCCGCGTCGAGGGGCTGGGGGGCGAGGACGGCCTCGAGCGCTACCGCCTCTATCCCGACAACGGCGCGCTGGTGCTGCCGGGCCTGAACACGCTGGCGCAGCGCGCCGGGTGGGAGGTCGACGACCTGGCCGTCGAGAAGGGCAAGCTCGACGAGGTCTTCCGCATGTTGACCGAGACCGGCGCCACGGCGCTCAGCTGACGAGGAGTCCCCACGCCATGCACGGAACCTGGGTCGTCTTCAAGCGCGAGCTCGTCGGGTACTTCTCGACGCCCGTCGCGTACGTGTTCATCTTCTTCTTCCTCTTCCTGCTGGGCGGCCTGTCCTTCTGGATGGGCGACTGGTTCGAGCGCGAACAAGCCGACCTGCAGCAGTTCTTCGGCTGGCACCCCTGGCTGTACCTGATCCTGGTGCCCGGCATCGCGATGCCGCAGTGGTCCGAGGAGCGCAAGTCCGGCACGATCGAGCTCTTGCTCACCCTGCCGATCTCGATGACCCAGGCCGTGGTGGGCAAGTTCCTGGCCGCCTGGGCCTTCACCGGCTTCGCACTGCTGCTGACCTTCCCCGCCTGGATCTCGGTCGCCTACCTCGGCGAGCCCGACCACGGCGTGATCCTCGCCAGCTACGTCGGTAGCTTCCTGATGGCGGGCGGTTTCCTGGCGGTCGGCACCCTGTGCTCGGCGCTCACGCGCAGCCAGGCCGTCGCCTTCGTGCTGGCCGTGTTCCTGAGCGCGCTCCTGACCCTAGGCGGCTACGCCCTGAGCTGGATGCAGCCGGTCAGCTTCTACAGCCACTTCGTCGGCATCACGCGCGGGGTCCTCGACCTGCGCGACGTGCTCTTCTTCGGCAGCACGATCGTCGCCTTCCTGCTCGCCAGCGCGATCGTGGTCGACTCGGTCAAGGCCCGCTGAACCGCCGCGCCATGAACAAGACCACCCTCTCCCTGCTGGGGCTCGTCGCCGTCGTCGTGCTGTTCGTGTCGGTGAACGTCGTTAGCGGCGCGCTGCTGCGCTCCGCGCGCCTCGACCTGACCGAGCACAAGCTGTTCACGCTCGATCAGGGCACGCGCAACATCCTGCGCGACCTCGACACGCCCATCACCCTGCACTACTACTACTCGCAGAACCTCGAGAAGGAGCTCGCGAAGAGCGCGCCCGCCGTGCGCGACTACGCGCGTCGCGTGCGCGAGCTGCTCGAGGAGTACGAGGCCCGCGCCGCCGGCCGCATCGAGCTGCGCGTGCTCGACCCCGAGCCCTTCTCCGAGGTCGAGGACCGCGCCGTGGCGGCCGGCCTGCAGGGCCTGCCGGCCAACGCCGCGGGCGAGCGGTTCTACATGGGCCTGGTGGCCTCGAACGACATCGGCGGCGAGGAGGTCATCCCCTTCCTCGACCCGCGACGCGAGGTGTTCCTCGAGTACGACCTGACCCGCGCGATCCACCAGCTCAGCACGCCCGCCAAGCCGCGCGTCGCGATCGTCTCGAGCCTGCCCATCGAGGGCGCCCCGGCCAACCCGATGCAGCGCGAGCCGCAGCAGCCCTGGCAGATCCTCGACAGCCTGCGGCAGTTCTTCGAGGTCGAGACGCTGCGCCCGAGCGCGAACGAGCTGCCCGCCGACCTCGACGTGTTGGTGCTCATCCACCCGCGCGGGCTCTCCCCGCGACTGCAGTTCGCGATCGATCAGTTCGTGCTGCGTGGCGGGCGCCTGCTGGCCTTCCTCGACCCCCACTGCGAGGCCCAGGACGTCCCCCAGGACCCCAACAATCCGCTCACGGCGGCCATGGCCGACCGCGCCTCGGACCTGGGTCCCCTGCTCGAGGCCTGGGGCGTCGCGATGGACAAGGACAAGCTCGTCGCCGACCGGCCCAACGCCTGGCGCGTGCGTCACCCCCAGACCGGTGCGCCGATCGAGTACGTCGTCTACCTCAAGCTGATGGGCGCCGTGCTCAGCGACGAGGACCCGATCACGGCCGAGCTCCAGCAGCTCAACGTGATCACCGCCGGCGCCCTGCGCGCGCTGCCCGAGGCCACCACGACCTTCACGCCCCTGATCCAGACCGGCGAGGAGGCCATGTTGGTCGACCGCATCCAGATCGCCTTCGGGCCCGACCCGAGCCGGCTGCTCGAGAACTACCTCCCGAGCGGCCAGCGCTACACGATCGGGGCGCGCGTCAGCGGGCCGTCGCGCACGGCCTTCCCCGACGGCCCCCCCGGCAGCGAACTCGACGAGGTCGCGCGCGCGGAGCTGCGCACCGAGTCCACCGGCCCGATCAACCTGGTCTTGGTGGCCGACGCCGACCTGCTCGCGAACGACTGGTGGGTGCAGGTCATGCGCCTGGGCAACCAGCGCATCGCCATGCCGACCGCCAACAACGGGGACCTGCTGGTCAACGCGGTCGAGAACCTCTCGGGCAGCGCCGACCTCATCAGCCTGCGCAGCCGCCGCAGCTACCAGCGCCCCTTCGAGCGCATCAGCGAGCTGCGGCGCGAGGCGGAGGACCGCCACCGGGCCGAGGAACAACGCCTGCAGGCCCGGCTGCGCGAGACCGAGCAGGCGATCAACGACCTGCAGGCCCAGAAGGAGGGCAGCGTCTCGAGCCTGATCCTGACCCCCGAGCAGCGGGCCGAGATCGAGAAGTTCAAGTCCGAGCAAGCCGACACGCGCAAGAAGCTGCGCGACGTGCAGCGCCAGCTCCGTCAGGACATCGACAAGCTGACGCTGAACATGAAGTTCCTGAACGTGCTCGGCATCCCGAGCCTGGTGGCCCTCGCCGGGCTCCTGGCCCTCGCCTATCGCCACCTGCGGCGGAGCTGACCCATGAGTCCCAAGCTCTTGACGATCCTGGCGGCGCTGGCCGTCGTCCTGGGGGGTCTGGCCCTCGCGCTCGTGGGGCGCGACGCTCGGCACGCGGGAGTGCCCGAGCTCGGGTTGCTCTACCCCGGACTCGAGGCGCGCCTCAACGACGCGGTCGAGGTCGAGGTGCGGACGGCCGAGGGCGCCTACCACCTGCGCCTCGAGGACGGGCGTTGGGTGCTGGCCGAGAAGGGCGGCTACCCGGTCAAGGTGGCCGACATCCGCCGCGCGCTGTGGGGTCTGGCGGCGCTCGAGAAGCGCCAGCCCATGACCGAGGACCCCGCGCGCTACGACCGACTGGGCGTCGAGGACCAGCCCGCCGCGGGCACCGAGTCCAAGCGCATCACCCTGCGCGACGCGCAGGGCCAGGAGCTGGCGGCGCTGATCGTCGGGCAGTCGCGCCCGGGGAGCGGCGCCGCGGCGAGCTTCTACGCCCGCATCCCGAACGAGCGCCGCGCCTGGCGGGTCGAGGGCGAGCTGACGCTGCCGGCCGATCTCCTGGCCTGGATGGACCGCCAACCGGTCAAGCTCGAACGCCGCAACGTGAAGGCCGTGCGCACGCGCCACCCGGACGGGGAGAGCGTCGTCGTCGCGCGCCCCAGCCTCGAGCAGGAGACCTTCGAGGTCGTCGGGGTGCCCGAGGGACGCGAGCTGCGCTTCGCCACGGTCGCCAGCGGCATGGGCTCGGCGCTCGAGTACCTCTCCTTCGAGGACGTGGCCCCGGCGGCGGACTTCGAGCAGAGCGGCGAAGCCCCGGTCGAGACCAGCCTGTGGACCTTCGACGGCCTGCGCATCGACGCGCGCATCTGGTCCAAGGGCGACGACGAACACTGGGTGGCCTTCTCGGCCGCCTTCGACCCGACCGGCGCGCCCTCCGCCGCGGCGCCGGTGCTCGACGCGGAGACCGGCGAGTTCGGGCCGCCGCCGCCCGCCTCGGAACCTCCCTCACCCGACGAACTGGCGGCCGGCGAGCGCCGGGCCGCCGAGCTCGGCGAGCGCCTCACCGGCTGGGTCTACCGCATCGCGCCCTACAACAAGGGCAACCTCGCCAAGCGCATGGAGGATCTCACCCAGGCGATCCGCCCACCGGAGAGCTTGGCCGCCCCGGAGGACATCCTCGATTGGGACGAGGGCGGGATCGAGGATCCGCCCGTCGAGGACGACCACTGGCACGGCGACGAAGATCCGGTGCCCACGCCCGACGAACCGCCTGCCGAGGACGGCGACACCGAAGACCCGCGGCGCTGATCCGCGGCCGACGACCTTCAGGAGCGCGCGCCCCGCGGTGCGCGCTCCTTCTTGAAGATCAAGAGGTGCGTGAAGCCGCGCAGGAAGAAGTTCTGCTCGGCGGCCACGGCGTGGAAGCGTGGGGCCTCGAGCTTGCGATTGCCGCGCACCACGGCCACGTGGTCGATGGGCCGCCAGCGTCGGCCGAGCATGTGCGCGAAGCGCGTCGCGATGGGCACGAAGCCCTGCTTCTTCTTGAAGGTGTCGCTGACGAACACGGCCAGGTAGCGCCGGTCGCGCAATACGCGCTCGGCCTCGTCGAAGCAGCTCTGCATGGCCTCGAAGTAGGCCTCCTCGAAGGCGTCCAACTCGCCGATGCAGCCCTCGTGCGCCGAGTAACGTACGTGCGTCGAGTAGGGCGGATCCATGAAGACCAGGTCCGCCGTCTCCGAGCGCAGGGGCCAGCGGCGCGCGTCGGCCCGCAGGATGTCGTCGCGGTTGGGCTCGATGTCGAGGCCCGCGGCGCGCCGCCCCAGGCTGCGCGCCACGTCCAGGGTCGTCCCGCCGCCGCAGAACGGGTCCAGCACGAGATCCCCGGGCCGCGTGTAGCGCTCGAGCAGGTTCCAGATCACGTAGCTGGGCGTGCGCCCCGGATAGGCCGGGTTGCCCATCGGCTGATCGCCGTACTGCTGCGAGGGGTAGTACCAGAGCGTGGTCGTCTGGAGCTTGAGCGGAGGGCGCGGCGCGTGTCCCATGGAGGGCGGCGAGTGTAGCCGCGCCCGAACCCCGGTGGCCGAACGAGCGCACAGGAGCCTCTGGATCCCGGTCCCCGGAGGCGGCACGCCGGCGGTGCGCGGTTGGCTCCAGCACCCCGCGACGCGACCGCGCGCGGCCGTGCTCCTGGCGCACGGGGCGGGAGCCGGACCCGAGTCCCCCTTCCTGACGGGGTTCGCGGACGGACTCGTGCGCCGAGGCCACGCCGTGCTGCGCTTCGAGTTCCCCTACCAGGCCCGCGCCACCCGCGAGGGCCGCCGCCGCCCGCCCGACCGCGCGCCGGTGCTGCTCGCCGCGCAGCGCGCCGCCCTCGCGGCCCTGCGCGCGGCGCTGCCGGACACGGCGCACTTCCTGGCCGGCAAGTCGATGGGCGGGCGCATGGCGAGCCACCTCGCGACGCAGGAGCCGGGGCTCGCTGGCTGCATCTTCCTGGGCTTCCCCCTGCACCCCGCCGGTCGCCCGGAGAAGGCGCTCGAGCGCTGCGCGCACTTCCCGGCCCTCGCGCTCCCGACCCTGTTCCTGCAGGGCACCCGCGACCCCTTGGCGCCCATCCCGACCCTGCGGGAGCGGCTCGCCGACCTCGGCCGGCCCGCGCAGCTCGAGCTGGTCGCGGACGCGGACCACGACTTCGAGCTCCCGCGCCGCACCCCGGCCCCGGCGGGCGGCCTGGTCCCGGACCTGGCGCGGCGGGCGTCGGAGTGGATGGACGGGATCGTCGCGGACTCCCCCTGAACGCGGGCCGCCCCGCGGTCAGGGCGGGGCGGTGATCGGAGACGGGGCGCGGGGTGGTCAGGTGCGCCGGCGGCGGAGGGCCCCCTCGGGCTGGGCGGCCCCGGCCGTGCGTTGCTCCGGCCGGACCTCGGAACACTGGGGCAGGCCCGGCGCGGGGCCGAACTCGGGGTCGGCGCAGGGGAACTCCGGTGCGCTCCGCGGCGCGCCCGGAACGGGGCGCAGCAGGTCGAGGGACTCGACGTAGGCCCCCACCAGGAGCAGGGTGGCGGCGCTGACGCACAGGACCAGGGCGAAGGGGCGGGCGAGGGATCGTTCCATGAATGGCCGGGGAGCGCGGTCCGCGCTCCCTACCCCGCTGGATACGCCCGGTCACGGGACCTGTGTCCGGCGGGGCAGGGGGAATCGGAGCACCCGTCCTGGGAGCGGGACGGACGGGGCCCGGCGAGCCGCACGCCGCGGGGCCCGCGCCCCGTCAGCGCTCGAGCCAGGCCTGATAGGCGGCGAACTCGTAGTCGCGGCCCAGGAACGAGCGCACCAACTCGTCGGCGTCCTCGAGGCCGCCCGGCGCCAACACCTTGGCGCGATACTCCCCCGCCGTCCGCGGGTCGAAGAGGTCCGCGCCGAAGCGCCCGAAGAGGTCCTTGGCGATCACCAGCGACCACATGTAGGTGTAGTAGATCGCCGAGTAGCCGTGCAGGTGACCGAAGGAGGCCTGGAAGCGCGACTCGGGTTCGACCGCGAAGGGCAGCAGGCGCGCCTTCAGCTCCGCCGCCAGGGCGGTCGTATCGACACCCCGCGGGTCGCCGCCGTGCAGGGCGAGCGAGTAGGCCGCGTAGAACATCTGCACGGCCACGTGCAGTCCCTTGCCGTACTCGTCCGCGGCCCGCATGCGCGCCACGAGCTCGGCCGGGATGGGCTCGCCGGTGACGTGATGGCGCGCGAAGCGCTGCAGCACGCCGTGGTCCCAGGCCCACTCCTCGTACATCTGGCTCGGCACCTCGACGAAGTCCCACTCGGTCGAGATGCCGGCGAAGCGCAGGTACGGCGAGCGCGCGGCGAACAGATGGTGCAGCATGTGCCCCACCTCGTGGAACAGGGTCGTGACCTGGTCGTGCAGGAGCAACCCGGGGTCCTGGGCGGAGGGCTCGGGGAAGTTGCACACCAGGCACGCCGCGGGCAGGGTCGCCCCGAGGCCGGCCTGCAGGTCGAACATCGCGGCGTGCTTGAACTTGCCCTCGCGCGGGTGCATGTCGAAGTACGCGAGCGCCACGACGCGCTCACCCTCGAGCAGCTCGTAGCAGCGCACCGAGCCGTGCCACAGGGGCCGATCGTGCGTGCGCCGGAAGGTCACGCCGAAGAGCTCGGCGCTCGTCTCGAGCACACCCGCCAGGACCGCGTCGAAGGGGAAGTAGGGCCGCGCCTCCTGGGAGTCGAAGCGGTGTTTCTTGCGCTTGACGCGTTCGACCCAGTACACGCGCTCCCATTCGAAGACGACGTCCGCGCCGGGTTCCTGGCTACGTTTCTCCGCCAGCAACTCCCCGTACTCGGCGCGCATGCGCGGCCCGGCGAGCTCGGCCACGCGCTCGACGAAGGCCTGCGCGGCCTCGGCCGAGCGCACCATCTTGTCCTCGGTCACGTAGGCGGCCCAGTCGGGATACCCCAGCAGGTTCGCCAGCTCGTGGCGCTTGGCGAGCAGGCTACCCAGCACCTCGCCATTGCGCGGCCAGGCGCGCCGCGAGTACTCCAGCGCCAGTCGCCGGCGCAGGTCGCCGCGCCGCGCGAAGGTCATGAAGGGCAGGTAGTCCGGCGGATCGGTGGAGATCGTCACCGTGCCGTCGGCCGCCGGCGCGTGGGAGCGCGCGAAGTCCTCCGGCAGACCCTCCAGGGCCTCCGCGCCCTCGGGGAAGCTCACGCGGCGCACGTCGAGGACGATGTTGCGGTCGAACTCCTGCCCGATGCGCACCAGCTCCTCCTGCAGGGCGCGCACGCGCTCGCGGATCGCCGGGTCGCGGTCGACGCCGCTGCGACGGTAGTCGCGCAGGGTGTGCTCGAGGAAGCGCCGCGCGGTCGCGTCGGGTGCCGCGGCGGACCCGAGGGCCGCCAGGCGGTCGTAGGCCGGGCGCAGGAGCGAGAGTTCGGTGCGGAAGGTCGAGATCTCGCGCTCGAGCTCCTCGGCCGCGTCGCGCATCTCCTGCAGCGGGTGCACGGCGGAGAACAGCGAGACCTTCCCCGTGGCGAGGTTCAGCGGCCAACCGATGCGGTCGAAGCCTTCGATGACCTCGCTGAAGCCGGCGTCGGCGGGCAGGGCGAGGAAGTGGTCGCGGGCCGCGCGGGCCTCGTCGAGCCGGGCGCGGATCTCGTGCTGGAAGGACTGGACGGTGGACATGGCGGAGAGCTCAGCGCTCGAGGCGTTCCTGCGCGTAGCGCAGGAGCGCGGCGTGTTGGACGTGGAAGTTCGGGTCGCCGCCGCCCAGCGGCGACTTGAAGAAGCCCGCCAGGTGCGCGAGCTCGCCGCCGACGCCGTCGGCCGCGGCCAGCTCGGTCAAGCGGAACAGATCGATCACGAGCGGCGCGGCCAGGGCCGAGTCGCTCCCCATCCACGTGAACTGCAGGCTCATGCGCGCGCCGAGGAAACCCTCGAAGTGCACGAAGTCCCAGGCCGTCTTCCAGTCCGACAAGGAGGGCACGTAGTCGATGCCGACGTGCGTGTGGGTGTCCGGGTCCCCCAGGATGCCGCGCAGGGCGTCGTCCTTGTTGCGCAGCTTGCTCGCCTTGTGCGCCGGGTCGCGCAGCACTTCGCCGTCGCGGTTGCCGAGCATGTTGTAGCCCTGCCAGGTGAGCACCTTCAGCGCCCGCGCGCGGAACATCGGCGCCAGGGCGGTCTTGACCAGCGTTTCCCCGGTCTTGCCGTCGCTGCCCGCGTGGGGCACGCCGCGCGCGCGCGCGAGCTCGCGCAGGGCCGGGATCGACGAGCCGCGGCTGGGCGTGAAGTTGACGTACGCGTGGCCGGCGGCGAGGGTCGCGTAGGCGTAGAGGATCGAGGCGGGCTGCGCGCGACCCGCGTCGAGCGCCTGCTCGAAGAGCGCCAGCGAGGCCCACTCGGGCCGTTCCTCGCGCCAGACCTCGGTGCTGGCGACGTTCACGACGACCACGCGCTCGAGTCCGCCCGCGCGCCGGAAGGCGTCGAGGTCGGCCTGCACGCGCGCGATCTGCTCGCGCGGCGAGGCGCTGCCCAGGCCCGCCGCGCGTGGATCGATGTCGCCCAGGCCCGTCTCGGGTTCGTCGAGCAACCCGGGCACGAGGCTCGCTTCGTAGGCCGCGACGCGCCGCGCTCCCGCCGTGACGACCTCGGCCGGCAACACGCCCGAGCGCACGAGCTCGGCGGCGGAGTCGGTCAGGCTGCGGCGGCACACGTCCGCCCCGCCGAGCACGATCGATTCGAGCGGCACGAGGGGCAGGCGCCGCAGCGGGTCGGCCTCGGTGGCGATGCCCACCGGCTCCAGCAGGCCTTCGAGGCAGCCGGCGAGCCCGTAGGCGACGCAGGTCGAGATCGCGCCGCGGCCACCGACGAGCCACAGGCCCGCGGGTCCACGCGTTCGGTCGGGTTGGGGCATGGCGGGGGGCGTGGGGGAGCGGCTAGCGGGCCTCGGCCTGGGCGCGCCGGGCTTCGACCCAGCGCCGCACCAGGTCCCCGTCCCGCGCGCTCCACCAGGGCCCGCCGACGAGTCCGGCCTCGACGCCGCTGGGGACCACGGAGCTCGCTCCCGCCCCCCCGGCGGGATCGAGGGGCCCGGGATCGAGGGCGGATATTGTGCCGCCCGCGCCCGCTGGCGCCAGGGTGCCGCCGTCCCCGGCCCCCGGCTCGCCGCCGGGCGCGGCCCCGGTCGGGGGCTCGGGCCGATCGGCGTGGGCCAGGGCCGCCTCGGCCGCCGCCTCGGCCCGTTCGAGGCGCGCGCGGGTGGCTTCCCGGTCGAGGGGCAGCTCGCGGGCCAGGCGCTCGACCTCGAGGGCGGCCTGGGCGAGGAACTCCTGCGCCGCGTCGGACCCGGGCTCGCGGGCGAGGGCCGCGGCCCGCGCGGCGAGCTCGAGCACCTCGGCGCGTTCCGCCGGGTCGAGCAGCTCGGGGTCGGCGAGCAGGTGCTCGGCCAGCTCCCCGATCTCGCCCAGGGCGATGCCCCCCACGGCCGCGGCGCTGCGCGCACCGCCCGGCTCCTCGGCCCGGCCCCGCGCGAGGGCGAGCAGGGCCAGGCACCCCAGGGGAAACGCGGCGAGCGCCAGCGAGGGCGGCAGGGCCGCACGCAGGGCCTTGCGCAGGGGCAGGGCCGCGGCGACGCGCCGCGAGAGGGCGCGCGCGAGCTCGCCGCGGCGCGGCGCGCTCTCGCTCTCGAAGGCGGTGACGAGCGCGCCGTCGAAGCCCAGGCGTCGGTCGATGCGCAAGGCCACGGTGTCCGGTCGCGGCCGATGTTCGGCCCACCAGGTCGCGGCGGCGAAGGCCGCGCACCCCAGGGCCGCCGCCCAGGGCGGCACGCCGCGCAGCGCCGCGCCGCAGGCGACGAGGGCCGCCAAGCACAGGATCAGGGCGCCCGCGCCGACGAGCAGCGCTTCACTGGCGCGCGCGAAGGCCAACGCGGCGACCGTGCGCCGCACGCGGACGCGGACCGGTCGCTCGAGCCCCGCCAGCGCACCCTCCCCCACTCAGCGCCCCCCCGTGCGTCGCTCCGAACGCGCCTCGACGCTGGGCAGGTGATCGGCGAAACGCGCGGGCGGGCAATCCAGGCGCTGGGCCGAGATCAGGAGGTGCACGTCCGATCCCCGCGGCGGCAACAGCAGCGCGTTCGGCAACCAGATGGTCTGCTCGACGGCCTCGGGCACGGCGGCGGTGAACAGCGTGTTCCCCGAGCGGAAGAAGGACAGGTTGATGAGGTTGCCCTCGAGGTCGGCCGCGAAGGCCTCCGGCGCGCCGGGCCGCGGCGTGATCATGCGCGAGCCGAGGTAGACGAAGGCGTGCCGCTCGAGGCCGCGGCCGGTCTCGAGATTCCCGACCAGGTCCTCGAGCCGATAGAAGTAGCGCTCCTCGCCCTTGCGCCAGGCGACGTAGAGATAGAACCCGTCGCCCTGGGGCAGGGTCACCTGATAGCGCGGGATCCCGGCCGCCAACTCCTCCGCCGCGGGCGGCGGATCGCGCGGGATCCAGCTCGCGTTGTGGCCCGGCTCGGCGCCCAGGGCGAGCAGCACCGCGTTGAGCACGCTCGGCACAACGTCGGTGAACAGCAGGCTCTCGTGCGAGGCGCCGTGTTCGCCGACGAGCAGGTACTCGAGCAGGTCCTCGCGCACGCCGACCTCGCACGGTACGGCCACGATGCCCGCCCGCAGGTCGACCCGCAGGCCCTGGGCCAGGAAGGCCTCCTCGAGCCTGCGCTGTCCCTCGTCGACGGGCGCGGGCGGCCCGGGTTCTTGGCTCGGCGTCGCGCCGAAGAGGGCCGCGAGGACGAGGGAAGCGGACAGCAGGCTCGCGGCGAGGGGTCGAGGAACGGTTCCCATGGTGCGCCCCATCATGGGCGCAGGCGCGTCCCGGACAAGGCCGGGGCCCAGAACGCGGCGCTCCCGCCCCCGGTTCAGTCCGGAGTGTCTTGGCTTCGCGCTCCGGGGGGGCCGGCCGCATACCGACGAAGGCTCGCCCAGTCGACCGCCTCTTGACGCGTGGCTCCCCGAAGCAGGCCGGGAGTGGGGCGCGGAGCCTTGCTAGAGGGCTCGGCGTGGGTGCGCGCGCCGCGCAGAGCCTCATTCTCCTGTCGCCTAGTAGAAGAAGGACTTGAGCAGGTACTCGGCCTCCTGGAGGAAGGCCGCCCGATTGGCGAACGCCTCAGCCACTTCCGGAACGTCAGAGGGTGCGAAGGAGACTGCTATGCGACCGAGCACGGCATCGGTGCGCACGTGGGCGATGTTCCCTGGCCCGGGTCGAAAACCGCCGGTCCCCACAGGCGGTTGCTGAACGTAATTCCCTGCGGCGATGCGCCGGTCGATCTCGGCATCCCGTGACCTGCCGATCTCCTTCATGAGGAGTTCGTGGTCCGCCTCCAGGGACCGTAGCAGTTCGGAGAGTTCCTCCAGGCGTTCACGCCCCAGCTTCACCCCTCCCGGGTTGTAATTGCGGCTCTGCACGATGTCCCCCACCGTGCCGAACTGGGTACCACCATGAAAGGGATCGCTGCTCGATAGACGCGCCGGAGGAACGGCCATGCTCTCTCGTGCAAGTGCTCCTTCTTCTACACTCGGAGGGGGCTCTCCGCCCGGGACGACCTGCCGAGCAAGCTCCGCCGTTGGCAGGAGCTTGACGGTGTCGTCGCGAACCAACTCGTGCTGGGGCGCAACGTCGACACTGCCCGCAGAGGAACTCGTGCCTCGCTCTAGCATCGCGAACCTCGCAACGCCGAGGAGAAGCAGCAGAACGACGCCCAGGGCCGTCAACTTCATCACGCGAACTCTAGACATGGAGCCTACCTCTTGCATCTCCGGCTACCCGAGCGTGTGTGGGACACATCCAGGCCCTTTCGGACCCGAGCAGCGCTCACTGCCCGGCGCCATGGCAGTTCCAACATGCCACCATGACTTCCGCGCAGGGCTGAGTACCCGTCCCCACTGCGATGATCTGCTGATTGCCACACGCGACACTGACAGGGGCCGGATTCACAGTCGTAACCAGACCATGACCGTGGGCTCGTACTTCTCCGTTGAGGACCACCCACCGGTCAACGGACTCCTCCCACGTCACCGACAGCGAGTACTGGAACCTGCACGCTTGCGGGTCGCACGGAGGCACTGCACAGTTGCCGACCTCTAGCGGGGTCACGGTGGCCGACTCCATCACGGCGCCGGGACAGTCGTAGGTCTCTGCGGCTGAGTCCGCTGGGCACTCGCATGCGTTCGCCGGCGGCGGCTCTGTAGGGGGATCTTCGTCGACCGGGCGGAACCCGAGAACGAGAAAGGAAGAGAGCGCGCAGGTCACGGCCACAGCAGAGAATCGATCGAGCATGCTCGGCTCCGCGAAAGAAGCCCCCAACTAGAGGGACAAGCCTAGAGGGACAAGCCTAGAGGGACAAGCCCGCGCAGAATGGGGAACTAGCCCTCGATGCCGGCGGGTAGCCGGAGGATGGGGCCTCCGAGCGCACGTCGAGTGACTCCTGGGCTGGAAAGCGTGGAATCCCGCGAGTCCAGGGCGCCCGAGTGGGTCCGATGTACTTCGCCCATTGGGGACCGCTTCGCTGGGGCACGGATCGCGAACGGGTCAGGGCAGGCCTTCCCAGCGCACACCGAGGCGTTCCAGGTCGGGCTTGACCAGTTCGTGGATCGCCAGGGCGTAGCGGCGGATCTCGTACTGGGCGTCGGGCTTCAGGCGTTGCTCGAGGAAGTGCAGGATGCCCTGCAGCGACACGGTCCAGTAGGCCTGGCTGTAGAGGTTCTGGGGCAGGAGCATGCGCGCGAGCTCCTTCGCCACGCCGCGCGCGATGCGTCGCTCGTAGAGCCGGAAGGCCTCGGCGCACTCGGCCAACATCGCTTCGCGCTCGCCCCCGTGGTCGAACTCGGGCGGCAGGTCGACCGACGCCTGTTTGTTGCCGTGGGACGGATTGGCGCGCATGCGGCGCGGCACGTAGAACTCGGGCGACCAGGTCACGTAGCGGCCCGAAACCTCGTTCCACGAGCAGCCCTTGTCGGTGTCGAAGAGCACGTCGAAGACCTCGAGCGAGACGGTCTCGCCCTCGACCTCGTAGGTGCGCCAGCCGCTGCCGACCTGATACTTGAAGGCCTGGCGGAAGACGAACAGCGGTGCCTTCCAGTGGAAGGTGTAGAAGCTGTGGCGGAAGGGCGAGGTGTGGCCGTGGGTCCACAGGAACTCGCACAGCTTGGCGTCCTTGGAATCGAAGGCCTGCTTCTCGGCCTGGTAGGAGATGCGCGCGCTGTTGACCACCTTGAGCGGCGGATCCTCGCGCATGCGGTCGACCAGGGCCACGAAGCCCAGGTCGTCGTCGAGGGTGGGGATGGCCCCGGCGGGCGCGTCGAGGCGGGCGGTGGACATGGCGCCCAGGGTACCGGCAGGCGCGCGAGGGTCGAGCCGCGCGCGCCCTCACTCCGCCAGGCGGGCGAGCAACCGTTCCTGCTGGGCGCGGGCGCGCTCCGAGGACCCCAGCCGCGCGCCGGCCTCCCGGGCCAGGGCGCGCGCGGGCTCCGACTCGCCGCGATCCAGGGCGGCGTGGGCGCGGGCCTGCAACACGCTCGCTTCGAGCCAGGCCAGCGGATCGCGGCCCGCGTCCGGCGCCCAGGGCCCCAGGGGCGCGAAGAGCTCCCGTGGGCCGAGCTCAGCGAGGCGCCAGGCGAGCAGCAGCTCCTCGACGTCGCCCAATGCGTCGGCAGGACGCTGGCCCTCGAAGGCCGCGCGGGCGAGGCGCGCGCGGGCCGCGACGAGGAGTGGCTCGCGGTCGGGCGCGGAGCCCTCGCCCTCGAGGCCGATGCGCGCCGCGCGCACGAGCTCCGCGGCCCGCGCGCGCACGGCCGCGTTCGGCGAGGTGAACAGGCGCTCGCCGAGCAGGGAGAGGAACCGCGCGTCGAGCTCCCACCAACGCTCGGCGGCGAGCATGGCCTCCAGACGCCCCGCGGCGGCGAGGTGCATGGCGGCCTCGAGTTCGGCGCGGTAGTCGAACTCGCGGCTCGAGAGGCGCCGTCCGGCGAAGCGCGCGCGCAGCTCTCCGGCCGCCGCCGCGCGCGGAGCGGCCCACACCTCGCGCTCGAGGCCCGGCGCGCGGCCGATGCGCGCCCGCGCGGGCAGCAGGCGGTCCTCGACGTACTCCCGTCGCGGAGCACCGCGCGGCAGGGCGGCCAGCTCCTCGAGGGCCTGGCTCGCGCGCTCGCCGCCGCTGCGCCCGAGCGCCTCGACGACGGCGCGGCGCACGTCCACGTCGACCGAGGTCTCGAGCACCTCGACCAGGTGGACTTCGATCGCGTCGCGTAGGCCCGAGGCCCGGGCGGATTCCACCCGGGCGCCGCGCTCGAGCGAGTCGAGGGCACGCAGGCGCTCCGCGCCGTCGAACCCTACGCCGAGCGCGGTCTCGACCAGGCGCGCGCGCACCGCGGGGAGATGGGTGTAGCCCGCGAGGCTGCCGAGGATGCGCGCCCGCAGGGGCTGGTCGCAGCGCGGGTAGCGTTCGATCAGGAGCGCGCTGGCGCGCTCGGCGAGCGTCCCCGCGGACCCGCCGCCGGAGTCGCTCCCCTCGGGCGCCAGCAACGCCTCCCGTTCCCCGAGCAGTCCGAGGGCGGCCTCGACCCGCAACCGCGTCCGGCGCGGGGGCTCCAGCCAGCCCACCAGGCGTGCACGCCCCTGGGCGCGGCGCGCCATGAGGTTCACGAGCACCTTGGCGACCTCGAGCGAGACCGGCTCGGCGCGCTCGAGCCAACGCTCGAGCTGCTCCAGGCCGGCCTCCCCCGCCAGGGCTGCATACAGCGCGGCCAGGGCCTTGGAGTGGCCCTCGCGCTCGGTCTCGGCCGGGCGTCCGGAACGCGGCGCGAAGTCGAGCGCCGGATCCTCGGCGCGCGCGGCGGCCTCTCGCTCGAGCGCCGCGAGCTCCGCCTCGAACCAAGCGCCCGCGCGCGCGGCGAGCTCGGCGTCGGGACCGAACGGCCGCAGGAGCTCGAGCACCGCCACCTGGCGCGGGCGCCCGCTCTCCCACTGCTCGACGAGCTCGTCGCGGAAGGCCTCGAGCGCGACGGCGCGCGGGAGGTCCCGCAGACGCACGGAACGCGTCGCATCGTCCTCGCGGCGCCAGGACTCGACCAACTCCTGCGCGAAGGGCCGCGCATCCTCCGCGCGCGCCAGGGCACCGAAGGCGATGCGGCGCAGGGCCGGGTCATCGTCGCCGAGGGCCTCCACCAGCGTGCGCCGCGCGACGAGGTCGCCGGAGCGGGCGAAGGTCTGGGCCACGGCACCGAGAAACGCGGCGCGCACGCGCGGGGTGGAGCTCCGCCACCAGTGCGCGAGCTCCGCGCGTTGCCAGAAGCGGGCCTTCGAGGCGACTCCGAGCCAGAAGGACTCGGCCAGATCGTCGCCGGCGCCGCGCAGGGCATTCGCCAGGGACGAGGGTTCGGAGTCCGCCAGCAGGAGGGCAGCCTCGAGCAAGCGCTCGGCGGCCTCGGGCAACGCGATCCCCGCCGCGGCCGCGCGTTCGAGTTCGCTCGGCAGCAGCCCTGCGGAGCTGAAGGGGAACTCGGGCAACGGCCGGGGCTTCGCGCCGCGCGCCAGGGCGTCGGCGGCGGCCGCCGCGCCCCCGAAGATCGCGGCGGGGACGGCTTCACCCGGCCACCAGAAGCAGGCGCCCGGATCGGGGGCCGGCGGCCCGCGCCGGCCGCGGGCCTCGGCCGCGGCCAGGCGCAGGCCGCGGGCCCGGCCCTCGAGGTCCGGATCGTCGCCCGGAGTGCCCAGCCAGCCATGCACGACCCTCTCCGGATCCCAGCCCTCGAAGATCCCGAAGGCCGCCAGGATCAGCCCCACCCGTGTCTCGCGCTCGCGGGGTTCGAAGGCGGAGGTGGACTCCACGAGGGGTCCGAACCAACGCCCCGGCTGCGCCCCGCGCGCCAGGAGCTCGAGGGCCGAGAGGAAACCCTCCGGCGCGCGCGTCGCCGCCGCCAGGTCGAGGGGCGGGTCGAGCCCCGCGAAGGCGAACTGCAACGCGGCGCGGCGCGCGGCCCGCACCAGGCGCGGATCGTCGGCGGCGAGCAACACGCCCAACGCTTCGACCGTGCCGGGCGCTCCGGGCGCGCGGGCGACGAAACGCGCGAGCTCGTGCCGCACCTCCGGCCACGGATCGGTCGCGAGGATCGCGAGCCGCTCCGCCTCGAGCTCCAGCCCCGCCCGCGCGGCCGCCGCCAGGGCCGTGGCGCGCACGTTGGGATGGGCATCGGCGAGGGCGGCGCGGATCGCCTCCCGGTGTCGCGCCCCGAGGGCGGCCGGCCCGGCGCGCAGCAGCGCTTCGAGGGCCGCCTGCCGCCGCTCCCAGTCTGCCGAGGCCGCGGCCTCGACGAGCTCCTGCGCGTGCTCGCGCGGCTCGAGGGCCCAGCGCCGGATGGTCCACTCGCGCTCGACGGGATCGATGCCCCGGGGGGCCTCGCGCGGGGGATCTTGAACGACGGGCAGGAGCGCCAGCGCGCAGCTCGTCAGCCAGGCGCGCGGTCCGCGCCTGGGCACCCGTGCGACGGATCCCGTCGGGTTCGCGCTCGCGTTCATCTCATCCGTGTTCGGCGAAGCGCCGCTGGGCGGCGGGGAGGTACTCGACGAGGTCGCTCGCGATCAGCCCCCGGCGCCCGAGGGTCGCCGCCGCCATGTCCCCGGCCAACCCGTGCACGTGCACGGCGGCCAGGGCCGCGTCGAAGGGCGACCAAGCGACGCGCCGCGGGCCCAGGTCGCCGAGGGTCACGCAGCTCGCGAGGTATGCGCCGAGGATCCCACTCAAAACGTCACCGGCCCCCGCGGTCGCCATGCCGGGGTTGCCGGTGAGGTTGACGTAGCTGCGCACCCCGTCGGTGACTACGGTGCCCTCGCCCTTGAGGCAGCACAGGGCTCCGGCGCGCCGGGCGAGCTCCCGCGCGCACTCTTGCCTACCCTCGGGATCGGAGGGAACCGCGCGACCCAGGAGGCGCGAGGCTTCGCCGGGATGGGGCGTCAACACGAGCGGGCCGGGATAGTCGGTGAGGAGCTCCGGCCGCTCGCCGAGCACGTTGAGCGCATCGGCATCGAGGACCAGCGGCCCGCGGAAGGTGCCTGCGCGCCCGCTGCCCGACACCAGGCAACGCACGAGTTCCACGGTGCGCTCGCTCCGGCCGAGCCCCGGCCCCGCGATGAGCGCGTGGTCGGCGCGGCCCAGGAGCTCGGCGGGCAGCCGGCCGCTCTTCAAGTCATCCGTGCGCGATAGGTCGAGGTAGATCGCCTCGGGCACGGCGGCGGGCACGACGCCGAGCAGCTCGGCGTCGAAGCAGGCCAGCGTGACGAGCCCCGCGCCCGCGCGCAGGGCCGCGCGCATGGAGAGAATCGCGGCGCCGGGCATCGTCACCTGGCCGCAGAGGAACAGCAGCCGACCGGCGTCGCCCTTGTGGGCATCGGGCGGGAGCTCGGGGGCGGGTCGCGGTCGCGGTCTCGCGTTCGCCGCGCTCGAACCCGTCTCGGCGCCCGATCCCCCGTTCGAGCCCGAGCCCGGGCTCACGCCAGGACCTCGGTCGAACCGACCTCCAGCCCGGCCCAGTTGGTGAGCGTGCGCTCCTGCCAGTGGGCGAGCTCGGCGAGCTGGCCCTTGGGCAAGAGCTCGAAGCGCTCGAGCAGGCGCACGAGCAACGCGTGCAACCCGCGCGTCGCGCCGCCGTCCATCTTGATCGCGAGCCCCAGGTCGGCGCCGCGCACGCCGATGCCGTAGACGGCCTCGCCGCCGATCTTGGGGAACAGGCGTCCGCCGCTCGCGCGCGCGATCTCGGTGCAGATGCGTTGGTGGCGGCCAGCGATCAGCTCGGGGTGGTGCTCGACGGCGCGCAGCATCTGCTCGCAGGCGCGCCGCCGCGCGGGCTCGAGCCCGGCGGGGTTCGCCAGGCGCGCGAAGCCGGTCGCCAGCCGCACGAGCGGCAGGCGGAAAGTGGGCGCGCTGCACCCGTCGATGGCGTCGGTGAGCTGCCCCTCGCCCGCGCCGGTGAGGTCCGCCACCGCGCGCCGCACCAGACGTTGACCCTCGCTCGCAGGGTCGAGGTAGCGCGCGGGGTCCACCCCCAGGTGCAGGGCGAGGGCCAGGAAGCCGGCGTGCTTGCCCGAGCAGTTGTTGTGCAGGGGCGTGGGCTCCGCGCCCTGCCGGGCGAGCTCGCGGCGCGCCTCGGGGTCCCCGGGCGGCTGGGGGCCGCAACGCAGGGCGCGCACGTCGAGGCCCAGGCGCTCGAGGAGCGCGCGCACGCGGGTGGTGTGCTGCTCCTCGGCGTTGTGCGAGGCCAGGGCCAGGGCCAGCTCCGCCTCGGTGTACCCGAAACGCTCGGCGGCGCCGGTCTCGAGCAGGGGCAGGGCTTGGAAGGACTTGATCGAGCTGCGGGCGAAGACCGGGAACTCCCACTCGCCGGCGCCGTCGACCACGCTGCCCGAGGAGTCGACCAGCACCCAGGCGCCGCGGTGCTGCGATTCGACGTAGGAGCCGCGGCGCAGCCGCACCAGCACGGGGTTGTCTGCGAACTCCTTCTGCACCCGCTCCTCCCGCGGCGCGGCCTCGATCCGGATCCCGTTCATCGTCACCTCGCCGGGCACACCCCAGCCCCGCCATCCTAACCCCAGGGGTCCGGAAACCGCTGTCCCCCACCGCCGTCCGGGGTGGCGCGGAGCGGGTTCGGGCGCGCCCGGCGGGGTAGCAGGGGGTGGCGCGGGGTGACGCGCCCGCGGATCGATATCCGCGGCGCGGGCTCCTAGAATCGTCGGCCGTGCAGGACCGGATCCGGATCATCGAGCTGGCGCCCAGCCCGGAGGAACGCGCTCGGCGGCAGCGCCGCCTGCGCGCGTCCCAGATCGAGCGCCTCGCGCGCGGCGCGTGGTTGACGCCGGTGTTCGTCCTGGCCGCGGTCGTGGCCGCCTTCGCCCTGATCCAGCACGGTCCCGAGCGCCTGTTCGCCTATGCCCTGGGCGTCCTGTTCGCGACGGGCTTCCTGTGGATCGGCATCAGCGTCTTCTGGCCCGCGCGCGCCGACCGCGAGTGCCCCACCTGCGGGCAGACCTCCCTCGAACGCCTCGACCCGCGCACGACCCAGGGTCTCTCCTGCGCCGCCTGCGGGTGGCGGGACACGGCCGCGAGCTCGTGGTTCCTGGCCGAGGAAGAGGGCCCGCTCGAAGGACTCGTGCTGCGCGAGCGCGCCGAGCGGCGCCGTCGCTCCCAGGGCGCGGGAGGCGGCGCATGAGCGCCGCGCAGGACGGGGGCCCCTTCGTGGCCATGGGCCTGCGGCGCATCGTGCTGCGGGACTACCACGACGGGCAGATGATCTACCTCTCCGAGCTCGCGGGGACGCGCAGCTTCGCGATCTCGATCGGTCGCGGCGAGGCCGAGGAGATCCGCCGCGTGGTCTCGCGCAGCCAGACCGAGCGCCCCCTCACCCACCAGCTCCTGCTCGACTCGTTGGCCGCCACCGGCGCGCGCCTGACGGCGGTCGAGGTCCACGAGCTGCGTCGCAACACGTTCTTCGCGCGCCTCGTGCTGCGCCTGGCCGGGGACGGTGGGCTGCGCCACGTCGACGCGCGTTCGTCCGACGCCATCGCCCTGGCCCTGCGCGCCGACTGCCCGATCCGGGTGGCGGAGTCCGTGCTCGAGCAGGTGCGCATCGATCTCTCCCCCGACCTGCTCCCCCTGCCCGGCGGCCCGGGCGTGGAGACCGAAGAGGCCGGGGAGGAGGACCTGGACCTCGAGGACGACGACCAGGACCTCGACGAGGAGTTCGACCCCGACGGGGACGACGACGAGGACCTGGAAGAAGACGGCCCGGAGGACCAAGAGCGCGCCTAGAGGTCCCGCGGGAAGTCAGGTCGGCGCCGCGACGAGCACGGAACTCCTCGCCGCCCCGCCGCTCCAACCACCCCGCGCGACCCCCTTCCATCGGGCGCCAGGAGGCGCCCGACTGCATTCCGCAACGGAAACCCAGTGAACGCCCGGCACGTGGACCGGGCCCAGAGACCCCCAGAAACGCACCCGCCATGACCCATCACAACGAGCCCTGCACCGTCACCGTCGGCCAGATGGTGCCCGACTTCGAAATCGCCACTTATGAGCCTGAGAAGCAGGACTTCGGCACCTTCAGCTTGGCCGAGGCCAAGAAGAAGGGCCAGTGGACGATCCTGTTCTTCTACCCCGCGGACTTCACCTTCGTGTGCGCCACGGAGTTCGCCGCCCTGGCCGAGCAGCAGGACGCCATCCGCGAGCTGGGCGGCCGCCTGGTGACGGTCAGCACCGACACCAAGTTCACGCACCTCGCCTGGCAGCGCCACGAGGCCGACCTCGCCAAGGCGCGCTACTCGATGGGCGCCGACCCGACGGGCAAGCTCTCGCGCATGTTCGGCGTGATGATCGAGAACGACGGCGTGGCCCTGCGCGGCACCTTCCTGATCAGCCCCGAGGGCAAGCTGATGAGCAGCGAGGTCAACTTCCTGAACCTCGGCCGCAACGTGAACGAGATCGTGCGGCGCCTGAAGGCCAACAGCTACCTCTCCAAGCACCCCACCGAGGCCTGCCCCGCCCAGTGGAACGCCGAGGGCGACGTCACCCTGACGCCCAACGCGGCCCTGGTCGGCAACGTGCACGCCGCGCGCACCAAGAAGAAGTGACCGCGGCCCCCGCCGCCCCACCCCGCGGCCCCGCCGGCGACCCCTCGCCCGCGGGGCCGCGCCCGTTCGAGTGCCCCGGTCTGGCGGAGGCGGAGGGATTCGAACCCCCGGTGGGTTGCCCCACGGCGGTTTTCAAAACCGCTGCATTCGGCCGCTCTGCCACGCCTCCGGAGGTGAGGGTACCCGTCGGCGGAGGCGCGGGCGAGGGCCGGGGGGCGGAGGTTCAGAAGGAGAAGGTCGCGGCCAGCACCGCGTTGGTGCCGGGGCGGTTCTGGCCCGAGCCGTGCACGCGGTAGTCCTCGTCGAGCACGTTCTCGACCGCCAAGGTGAGGTCGAGGCCGCCCGCGAAACGTTTGCCCGCGCGCACGTCCCAGGTGAACCAGGAGGGCGTTCCCCCGGGCGGGATACGCTGCACGTCGGCCACGTCGCGCGAGGAGAGCCGGTCGGCGTCGTCCGCCCAGGAGAGCGCGGTCTCGGCCCACAGGTCGGCGCGCGCGCTGTCCCAGCGCACTCCGAGCTGGGCCATGGCCGGCATCTCCTTGTCGAGCGGCTCGGAGACGGCGACCGGATCGGAGGTCGGGAAGGTGTCCACACTGCTGCGCAGCCAAGCAAACGATGCGAAGGCCTGCCAGCGCGGATGGAAGCGATAGGACCCGCCGAGCTCCAGGCCCCAGACGTAGCCGTCGCCGACGTTGCCCTTGGTGACCTCGCGCTCGCCGTCGGCGTTCACGTTGCCCGTGGGCACGCGCCGGATCGCGCCCGAGATGTCGGTGAAGAAGACCGCGACCTGCGCCGCGGCCTTGGGCGTGGAGTGCCGCAGGCCGAGCTCGTACTGCACGAAGCGCTCCGGGTCGAGGTCGGTGGCGGGAATCTCGAACTCGTCGCTGGCGGCGGAGTCGAAGCGCGTCACGTCCGTCAGGTTCGGCGCGCGGAAGCCCTGCGAGACGCCCCCGAACAGGTTCCAGCGCTCGGGCTCGAGGGCGTAGACGAAGCGCGCGCTGCCGACCAGGGAGCTCCACGAGTCCTCCACGGTGATGCGCTGGTCGCTCACCGGATCGCGCACCGAACGGGCGTCGACCGCGGCGTAGGAGAATCGTCCCCCCAGGGTCATGTCGAGCCGGTCGGAGAGCGGGAACTCGTTCTGCAGGTACACGCCCGCGAGGTCGTACGTCGCGTCGTCCCCCACCGGACCCTGGATGTCGTCCGCGGGGGTCTGTTGGGCGAAACGATCGACGAACGAGTCGACCCAGTCGCGGTAGAGCTCCACGCCGTAGCTCCAATGTCCCAGCTCCGTACGAGAGCCCAGGGCGGCCCACAGGCCCAGGGTGTTCACGTCGAATCCCTGCAGGTCGCGCCGCAGGTTGCCGCGTACGCGGTCCTCGACTTCTTGCTGGCGTTGCCAGGAGAGGCTCAGGGTGAACTCGTCCACGGCCCCCGCGAGTCCTTCGCCGCGCAGTTGCAGGTAGGAGAGTTCCCGGTCCTGGTCGAACTCACGCCGCAGGTCCGTTCCGACCGAAGTGCCCTCGAAGCTGCGCGCGAAGACGGTGCTGTGCGTGCGCGGCACGCCCCGTTGGTGCACGCGTTGATGCGCGGCGATCAGCCGCAGGTCATCGGTGAGGAAGTGTTCGAGCTCGAGGTCGCCGGCCCAGTCGTCGTAGCCGGTGTAGGGCTGCTCGCCGGTTCCCGAGCCCGCGCGCACGTTGCCGAAGTGCTTGCCGCTGATGCCCACGAGCAGGCCCGT
The DNA here is from genome assembly GCA_964394665.1 of uncultured Planctomycetaceae bacterium. Taxonomy (GTDB): domain Bacteria; phylum Planctomycetota; class UBA1135; order UBA1135; genus CAYMYN01. The sequence goes on along the minus strand of CAYMYN010000014.1, from coordinate 50,041 downwards.
GTCGCGCGAGAGCACCGTCGCCACCTCGGCACGGCCGAAGTGGGACTCCTCGGCGCTGGCGACGCGGTAGTGCAGGAGTCCGGCGTAGCCGCGGGGCGCCGCGTAGGCATAGGGCGACTTCGTGATCGCCTGCACGGTGCCGCCGATGGCGTCCGAGCCGTAGAGCACCGAGCTCGGCCCCTTCACGACCTCGAGCCGCTCGATCGTGAACGGGTCGAGGGTGTTCCAGTACTGATTGGGGCCGGGACGCAGCACGGAGCTGTTGATCCGGATCCCGTCGACGAGCAGCAGGTTCTGTTGGCCGGTGAAGCCGCGCACGTAGGGCGAGCCGTGGCCGGTCGACGTCTCCTGCACGAAGATGCCGGGTACGTCGCGCAGGGCCTGGGGCATCGTCCGGTAGAGCCTCCGCTGGAGTTGCTCGGCGTCGACGACCTCCCCCGACACCGGCGCATCGAACAGGGCCTCGCTGCGGCGCGAGGGGGTCACGACCAGGGTCCCGAGGGCGCGGGCGGGCTCGGTCCCCTCCTGCGTCGCCGGCGCTTCCTCGGCGGCCGGGCGCGGCCGGGTCGTGCCCGACTCCGGCCCCTCCTGGGGCGCCGCGGCGCCGGGGGCGGCGGCGCACGCGAGCAGGGGGAGGACGAGGGCGCGGGACAGGGCTCGGCGCGGGTCGGTCGGAGGCATGCGGGGTGTTGGGGCTGGGGCTGGTGACAGGGTGCCCCCAACGCGGGACGGCGGCCCCGAGTTCAGCTCCCGACCCAGTCCGAACGGAAACTCCCTCGCGCGCCGGCTGAACGCGCTCCATCCTGTCCCGTTCGCCGCCGTCCATGTCATCCCCGTCCCCGCCCCTCCCCGACCGCAGGCACGTCGGCCCCGGTTCCCCCGGACGGTCGGGGAGCTTCGCCGTCTCGTTCGCCGTGCACTCGGGGATCCTGCTCGCGGCGAGCAGCCTGCTCGCGCCCGGGCCACGCGGCTCGCAGGCGCCGCCGGCGGGGACGCGCGTCCTGCTGGCCGCGCCGCCCACGGAGACGGACTTCGAGTCGCGCGCGGTCGAGCCGCTGCCCCCGCCCCTCGAGCCGGAGGCGCCCGATCCCGAGCCCCGACTCGAGCCCCCCAGCGAACTCCCGCCCCCGGAGCCGACGCCGGAGCCCGAGCCTGCGCCGGAGGAACTCCGTCCCCTCCCGCCCGCCGAGAGCTTGTGGGCGCGCCTCGGCTCGCGGCCCCTGCGCGTCGCTCCGCCGCCGACCCCGTCGCGGACCTGCGAGGAATGGGCCCCGGCGGATGCACCCGAGCCCGCCGACCCAACGGACCTCGAGAGCGCCCCCGAGCCGCTCGCCGGATGGTGCCCCGCGCCGCCCTACCCGCCGCGGGCCGAGCGCGCCGGCTGGCAGGGGCTGGTCGTGCTGCGCCTCAGGGTGGACGAGGGGGGGCGGGTCGTCGGGGCGACGGTCGAGACCTCGAGCGGCCACGACGTGCTCGACCGGGCCGCCCTCGAGGCGGTGCGCACCTGGCGCTTCCGCCCCGGGACCCGCGCGGGGCGGCCCGCGGTGCTCGAGTACGTGCAGCGCATCTCGTTCGAGCTGTGAGGGAGGCCGCCCCGGCCGCGGCGATTCGCCGCGCTCGACCCTGCCCGGGATTGGGGCAGCGCCCTAGACTCGGCCCCGGCTCGAGCGGCCCATGGACTCCGAACTCCTCCTCGTCGCCCTGCTCCTGGCTCTGGCCACGGCGCCCCTGCTGGCCTCGACCTGGCGCCAGGCCACGCGCGCCGTGGCCCTCGCGGCCAGCGCCGTGTGGCTGGCGGGCGTGGGCCTGGTGTTCGCGCTGGGGCACGACTTCCATCGCCCCTCGGCCGCCGAGCGCACGCGCGACCTGCGGCCCCTCGAGGTGGCGAGCGCCGGCTACGTGCAGTCCGACGCCTGCCATGCCTGCCACCCGCGGGAACACGCGACCTGGCACGCCTCCTTCCACCGCACGATGACCCAACCGGCGACGCCGGTGGCCATGAAGGCGCCCTGGGAAGGCGTGCACCACGCCCGCGGCAAGGCCTACCGGCTCGAACAGCGCGGCGATGAGTACTGGGTCGAGATGGAGGACCCCGAGCTCCCCGAGGGCACGAACCCGGTGCCGCGGGTCTGGAAGCAGGTGGTGCAGATCACCGGCAGCCACCACTGGCAGTTCTTCTGGTTCCCGCGCGGGACCCCGCGCGAGCTCGACATCCTGCTGCTCGCCTATCGCCTGAAGGACGAGCCGCGTTGGATGCCGCTCGACGGCTGCTGCATGTCGCCGCCCCACTCGGGCCAGGCCACGGGCGGCGCGCGCTGGAGCCGGGTCTGCATCAAGTGCCACGCGACCGACGCGCGCCCGCGCATCGAGGGGCCGGACCAGATCGACACGCACGTGGCGCAGCTCGGCATCTCGTGCGAGGCCTGCCACGGTCCCGGCGAGGAACACGTCGCGGCCAACCGCGACCCGCGCCGACGCTACGCCTTGCACGCCGCGGGCGAAGGCGACCCGACGATCGTCAACCCGGCCAGGCTCGACCACGTGCGCGCCTCGCAGGCCTGCGGCCAGTGCCACGGCTTGATCGGCTTCCGCAGCCACGAGGACCGCGAGACGTTCCGCCGCGAGGGTTGGCGCTTCGTCCCCGGGGAGCTGATCACCGACAGGCGCGACCTGCTCTTCAGCGGGGCCGAGGACCAGTACTGGGCCGACGGCACGATCCGCGTCTCCGGGCGCGAGTACATGGGCCTGCACGAGTCGCCCTGCTACCAGCGCGGGACCCTCTCGTGCCTGTCGTGCCACCAGATGCACCCGGCGGCGGACGACCCGCGCGGCCTGGAGGAGTGGCGCGACGACCAGCTCGGCCCGAACATGCGCGGGAACGCCGCCTGCACGCAGTGCCACGCGGACTACGCCGACGCCGAGTACCTGACCCAACACACGCGCCACCGCGCGGACTCCCCGGGCAGCCTGTGCTACGACTGCCACATGCCGCACACGACGTACGGCCTGCTGAAGGGCATGCGCTCGCACCGCGTGACCAGCCCCAGCGCGCGCGAGAGCGTCGAACTCGGCCGCCCCAACGCCTGCAACCTGTGCCACCTCGACCGCACCCTGCAGTGGACCGCCGAGCACCTCTTCGAGTGGTTCGGACAGCCGCGGCCGGCCCTCTCCGCGGACCAGCGCACGGTCGCGGCTTCGCTCCTGTGGGCCCTGGAGGGCGACGCGGCCCAGCGCGCCCTGGTGATGGCGGCCTGGGGTCGGTCCGAGGCCCGCGCCACCTCGGGCTCTGGCTGGATGCCGCCCTTCCTCGCTTTCCTGCTCAACGACCCCTACACGTCGGTGCGCTACCTGGCCCACCGCGCGGCCCTCTTGAGCGAGGACGCGCGCAGCCTGGCGGGGTTCGACTTCATGGCCGAGCACCCGGTGATCGAGCGCATCAGCAGAGTCTTCTACGCCGACTGGCAGCGAAACAGCGCCGCGCGCAACCCACGGCGCGGAGCCGACGTCCTGATCGGCGAGGACGGCGCACCGCTGCTCGAGCGCATCGAAGTCCACCTGCGGCGCCGGGACGACCGCGACATCACCCTCAACGAGTGACCCCGAGCCCGACATGAGCCGCAGGCGCAGCGATCCGGACCCTTCGCACGGGTCCAGCGACCCGAACGACCCGCAGCGAGCCGCCGCCTTCGACCCCGGGGACCTGACCCGGCGCCACCTGCGCATCGGTTGGTGGAGCCTGCTGCTGTTCCTCTCCCTGGGCATCGTCCTGGAGGCGCTGCACGGGCTGAAGGCCGACCTGTACCTCAACCTGGCCAACGAGACGCGGCGCCTGATGTGGACCCTGGCCCACGCCCACGGCGTGCTCCTGAGCCTGGTGCACGTCGCCTTCGCCGCCACCCTCGCCCTGGGCGCGCCCCGCTCCGCCGCCGCGGGCTGGACACGGTTCGCCTCGCTCGGCCTCTCGGGCGCCACCGTGCTGTTGCCCGGGGGCTTCTTCCTGGGGGGCGTCGTCCTGCACGGCGGCGACCCGGGGCGCGGGATCCTGCTCGTCCCCTTCGGCGCCCTGTTGCTCTTCGGCGCGGTGCTGCTCGTCGCCCTGAAGGCGACGCGGCGGGGCTGAGGGGGCTCCCGGAGCACGCGGACCACGGCAAGACTTGCACAGAGGCGCCCTTCGAGGGGAGCGTGCCCGACCGGGGCTTGCGCGCCCGTGGCGCCGGCAGGCTAGAATCTGGGCGGTTGCTGGAGGGGGGGGTCGCGAACCAGCTCGAACGGTCGCTGCCAGCACATGAGAATCCTCGTCGTCGATGACGATCCGGTCTACCACGCCTGGATCGGAGAAGTCCTGCGCCAGGCGGGCCTGCAGTTCGAGCTCGCCGAGGACGGCGACGCGGCCCTGCGACGCCTGGCGGAGGTGTCGGAGGGGCACTTCGACCTGCTCCTGCTCGACGTGCGCATGCCCCGCATGTCGGGCTGGGACCTCTTGGTCGAGCTGCGCGAGCGGGGCCGCGAGCTGCCCGTGATCGTGGTCAGCGGCGAGGAGTCGGTCGCCGAACGGGTGCGCGGCCTGCGCATGGGGGCCGACGACTACGTGACCAAGAAGGTCGAGCCCGAGGAGCTGCTGGCCCGGATCGAGGCGGTGGTGCGCCGCCGGCGCTCCCTCGCTCCCTTCGACTTCGGCGACCTACGCGTGGACCCGGTGCGCCGCCGCGTCGAGCGCACGGGCAAGAGCATCGAGCTCTCGCCGAAGGAGTACGACCTGCTGTTGGCGCTGGTGCGCGCCGGCGGTGAAGTCGTGGCGCGCCAGGACCTCCTGCGCGAGGTCTGGGACATGGACTTCGACCCCGGAACCAACCTGCTCGACGTCCACGTCGGGCGCCTGCGGCGCAAGGTCGACAGCGGCAACCTTCCTCTGATCGAGACGGTGCGCGGCGAAGGCTACCGCCTGCTGAGACACGATGTCGCCGATCCCGACGCGGCGCGCACGACCCGCTCCACCTGACCGATCTGTCATTGGAAGTCGGCCTCGCCTCGGGGCTACACTCGGCGTCGGCGGTGAGCTCATCTCTCTCCCTCCCCCCCTGATACGGCGAGAACCTCCCGAGCTCGAACATACCGCCAGTCGCTCCCGATAGGGTGGCGGCGAATTCCCCCGCGAGGGCGCAGCTCCACCCCCCGGAGACGCGCCCTCGCCCTTTTGTCAGCGCGCTCCGCCCGCGCCGTGCTCAGGCCAGACGCGTGACGATCGCGTCCAGGCCCTCGAGGGTGCGATGCACCGGACAGCGGTCGGCGATCTCGAGCAGCCGCTGGCGTTGGGCCGGCTCGAGTCGCCCCTCGAGCTCGATCACGCGCTCGATGCGCTCCAGGCGCCGTCCCTTGCCCTGCTCGCAGTCCGCGCAGTCCTCGGCGTGCACGCGTTCGTGGCGCAGGGTGACGGCGACGTGCTCGAGGTCCAGGCCCTTGTGGCGCGCGTACATGCGCAGGGTCATCGAGGTGCAGGCCCCGAGCGCCCCGAGCAAGAGGTCATAGGGGTTCGGCCCCAGGTCGCCGCCGCCCAGGGCCACCGGCTCGTCGGCCAACCAGAGGTGCTCGCCCGCCTGGATCTCCTGCTCGAAGCCCCGGCCGACCTCGCGGACGCGCACCGTGCCGCGTTCCGTGGCCTCGGGCTCCGGGGCCGGGTCCAGGTATCGCTCGACCCAGGCGCGGATCAGGCCCGAGGCGTACTCCGCGTCGGCGCGCCGCGTGAGCAGGTGGTCGGCGCCGTCGAGCGTGAGGAAGCTCTTGGGGTGGCGCGCGGCCTCGAACAGCCGGCGCGCGTGGTCGATGCCCACGACCTCGTCCTGGGGCGAGTGGGCGACGAGCAGGGCGGCGCCGAGTTCCGGCAGCCGTTCGAGCAGGGTGGCGTCCTCGAGGTCGTCGAGGAACGCACGGCCGATGCGAAAGCGCCGGCCCCCCAGTTCGACCTCCGCCGATCCGGCGCGCCGGATCTCGTCCTCGCTCCCGCGCAGCAGGCGGCGCACGTGGCCCGGCTCGCTGGGCGCCGCCAGGGTCGCGACGGCGCGCACCTCGGGGATGCGCCGCGCCGCGAGCAGCACCGCCGCACCGCCCAGGCTATGGCCGATGAGCAGGCTGGGAGCGCGGTGCTCGCGGCGCAGGGCGTCGGCCGCGGCCACGAGGTCCTCGACGTTCGAGCTGAAGCCCGTGTTGGCGAACTCGCCCTCGCTGTCCCCGAGCCCCGTGAAGTCGAAGCGCAGCACGGCCAGGCCCAGGCGGCTCAAGCCCCGCGCGATGCGCGCCGCGGCGGCCGAGCCCTTCGAGCAGGTGAAGCAGTGCGCGAAGAGGGCGAAGGCACGCGGCGTCCCGAGCGGCCACTCGAGCCGACCCGCGAGCCTCTGCCCATCGGAGTTCGGGAACTGGAAGACGGCGTCGGCGGGGCGCATGGATCGGCTCCGGGGTGGGTTGGGGGGACGGCGCGCGGCCCCCCGGCGGAGGGCCGTTCAGCTCGAGGTGGAGGGTAGCTCCCAGCGCCCGTCGGCGAGCTCCCGGGCGCGGCCCTCCTCGGCGAGCTTGTCGAGGTTGGCGCGCAGGGAGCGTGCCGCCAGGGCAAACAGGCGCGGGTCGGTGTCGGCGTAGACCTCGGGCAACAACGCGTCGGGAGGGCGCGCTCCCCGCTCCAGCGCCGCGAGGAGCGCAGCCTCGCGCTGCGCGCGGTGCGCGAGGTAGGCCTCGACCAGCGCGCGCCCCTCCGGCCGCGGCGGGCCGTGGGCGGGGTAGAGCGTGGTGAGCGACTCGCGCGCGAGTCGCC
>CAYMYN010000014.1:0-43229 GCA_964394665.1 uncultured Planctomycetaceae bacterium | reverse complement strand
GGTCGACCTCGGCGAGGCGCTGCTCCGCGCGCAGCACCGCTCACCTCGGCGCTCCGCCGTCCCGGAAGGAGGCGGCGTCGTCGGCCTCGCCGAAGGGCGGCGGCTCAGTCGCGCGCGAGTCGCCGCAGGCTGGCGAGATAGGTCGCCAGGTGCCCCTCGGGCGGATCGATCACGATCGTCGAGACGGTCGAGAGCAGGTCGCCCACGAGCGCCGCGCCGTAACGATCCTCGACGAAGGCCAGGTGCCCCTGGTCGTGCCCGGGGGTGAAGAGCGCGCGCAGGCGCCAGCCCGCGCTTCCGTCGGGCGCGACGCCCAGCTCGATCTCGTCGCCGTCGTCCAGTGCACGCGCCGTTCCGGGACGCCGCGGCAAGCGCTCGAGGGTGCGCGCGTGGGCCAGCACGGGCACGTCGTACCGTTCGGCGACCTCAGCGACCGAGCCCACGTGGTCGTGGTGGTGGTGCGTGACGAGCACGCCCGCCACGCGCCGGCCTGCCGCGTGCCACCCGTCGAGCAGCTCGAACAGCCGCGCGCGCTCGGACTCCTCGTAGGTCGCCGGGTCGACGACGAAGACGCGCTCCTCCCCCACCAGGTAGCAGTTGGTGGTCGTGGCCGGCGGCAGGGTCGGCGTGACGAGCGGTGCGGTGAAGACGCCGGGCGAGAACCGGCTCGAATGCAGACGACCGGCCTCGACCGCCGCCATGCCCGCCGAGGCTGCGGCTAGGAAGGCCTCGACGTCCCCGGCCTCGAGGAACTCGAGCAGGAAGAGCACCGGTGGCGCGACGCGCAGCGTCCCGCGCCGCCACTCGGCCAGCGCGTCGCGCGGTCGGACCCAGCGCAGGTCGACGATCTCGGCGCCGCAGGGCGCGAGTCCCGCGTCCTCTTCCGCCGCCAGGTGCAGGAACAGGGTGCGGTGCCGGCGCGGCGCGAAGCTCGGCGTCGTCAGCCGACCGACGGGGCGCGGCGGCACGAGACTCGAGGCCACCAGCTCCCGCCAGGCGCCCTGCGCTCCCGCGGCGACGTTCCCGCGCGACCGAGCCACGCCCGGCGCGCCACCCGCGAGCAGGTCCGCGCGCAGCACCGCGAGCCGAGCCGCCTCCGGCCGCGCGCCCGGGCGCGCGACGCACAACCCGGTCTCCTCGAAGAGTTCCCGCAGGGCGGCCCGGGCCAGGTCCGCGTCCTCCCCACCCGCTCCCCGATCGAGCTCCTCCATCGCGCCACCCGGGAAGGCCCAGTAGCCGCCGAAGAAGGCCAGGTTGGCGGAGCGCTCCGCCAACAGCACCTCGAGCCCGCTCCCCGCCCCGCGGGTGACGACGATCGCCGCGCTCGATCGGATGGAGGCCCGCATGCGAGCGCACCTGGTAGCACGGATCGCGGCGCCCCGCACGGGCGAACGCTCGGGAGCCAAGGACGCGCGGACCGGATCGCCCCCGATCCGGCCCGCGCCCACGATCCGAGGTTCCCTGCGATCAGGGCAGCACGGTCATCTTGACCCAGTCACCCGAGAGCCGGCGCGCGCCGACGTGGAGACCCTGGTAGTAGAGCGAGGTGCCGATCAGGGTCGAGTCACCCGGGATGGCGACCGGATGGCGCGCCGCCCCGTCCGCTCCGGCCACCCGCGTGCCGGCCAGGAAGCGCATGCTCATGCGATCGAGGTACAGCGTCCCCGCCGGCCCGAAGGTCTCGGGCTGCGCCGCCAGGAACGGCGCCACGAGCACCCGCGACGACTCCCCGACCCCCAGCCGGTGGGCCAGCGCCACGCCGCACCCGATCGAGGGCACGCCCTCGAGCCCCAGGTCCGACGCGCCCGTGCGGAACAACCAGAACGCCCCGCCCCCACCGGCCACGTTGGCGTGCACGCCCTTGCTCGCCACGGCCAAGTAGTCCCCCCGCGGCGAGAGGTCGAGCGCGTTCACCGACCCCGGCAGGTCGTAGCTGAACACCGGCTCGTTGCGATCCCGTTCGTAGAGCAGCACCTCCGGCACGAGCCCGCCCTCGTCGCCCCACAGGCCGACCGCGAAGCGGCTGCCGTCGCGCGAGACCGAGATGCGCTCGACGGCATTCTGGTAGCTCCCCGCTCCCTCGAGCACGTGCGTCATCTGGAGCGAGCGCGTGGGGAGGTCGTAGGCGCGCACCGAGGCGCGGGCCACGAAGCCCATGTGCGTCAGACCGGCCGCCAGGGTCGAGCCGTTCTCCGAGATGCCCAGCCGACGGCAGAACGTCTCCGCCGGCAGCGTCAGGGTCGCGGTGTGGACGAACGCTCCGTTCGAGTTGCGCTCCAGGATCCAGACCTCGCCCACGGTCCCGTAGGCCGCGACCGTGCCATCGCCCGAGAAGCCGACCGCGCCGAAGTTGGCGGCGCCGAAGAGCTGCTTGGTGTAGACCACCGCGCCGCCCTCGACGTTGAGGATCTGCAGGCGCGTGTTCGACACGAGCAGCAGCCGCGAACCGTCCGGCGACAGGCTGAAGTCCCGGAAGGCACCCTGCGTGTCCACCAGATACGTCCCGAACGGCGTCGCGCTGCCCGGGCCGAACCACTCGACCCGGGTCCGCATGACCGCCGAGTCGTAGACCGCCGCCACGATGCGCTGGCCGTCGCGCGTGACGGCAACCGTGCTGCTCGAGTGGCCGATGATGTCCACGGGAATCTGCCGCGACCAGTCGTGGGTTCCCGAGGCGGACGAGTACTTGCGCAACACGGCCCGGCGGATGCTCGTGCTGCCCGGGACGGGCTGCTGGTGCATCGCCACGTGGACATCGTGCTCGCGGCTCGAGGCGACGACCCGATAGATGTGCAGCGTCTGGTTGGGATCCACCCACACCGGCGCGGGCGGATCCGCGTCGTGCGCGGACAGCATCACCGCCGAGTTGGACACCGAGCCGAACTCGGTGAAGACCTGCGTGCCGTGGTTGCCCACCGAGATCGCGTCCGCGATCCAACTGCCGTCGCTGGCATACCGCCAGACCAGTCCAGGCCCTTGCCCGGCCTCCTGGGCGTGCAGCGCACCGCTGCCCAGGATGAATGCTGCGCAGAGCGCGAGCATGGATCTCCTCCCTCGTCGACCGTTGGTCAACATGATCCAAACCCCACTTGATGCCCGCCGAACCGGTCCCCCCGGTCCCAGCTTGGGTGCCTCGTCGGCCTGCCGCCGGGGACCGAATGAGGTTTTCGGAGGAAAAGCGAGATCCTAGGGAGGAGTCCCTAGCCGCCACCGAAACACAGCGCCCTCCCGCGTCCGGATCGGGACGCGGGAGGGCGCGTGCAGAGCGGCGGGCCCCCCAGCGGGGCGCGCGGCGTCTCAGGGCAGGATCGTCAGGGGGATCCAGTTCCGCGACAGGCGCGGCTCGTCCACCTGCTGGCCCTGCAGGTAGATGGTGGTGCCCACCAGGCTGGGATCGTCGGGGATCACGTAGGGCGTGAGCAGCCCACCGCCATCGGGAGCCTGACCCTCGGGCAGGGCGAGGTAGGACGCAGGGTCGAGGTAGAAGAGGCCCTCGCCCAGCTCGGGCGCCGGCGCAGGGCTGTCCGCCAGGCTGCTGGACGTCAGGACCCTCCCCACCGCGCCGGGGCGCAGGCGCTGGCGAAGGTGGACCGTACTGCCCACGCGCGGGACCCCGAGGACGTCGACGTCGATGCGGCCCACTTCGAACAGGTAGAAGGCCCCGCCGCCGCCCATCACGTTGGCGTGAACCCCCTTGGCGGCGACCGCGAGGTGGTAGCCGTCGGGCGAGAGCTCGAGGTCGAGCACCGAACCGGGCAGGTACTCCGACAACACGGGCAGGGGGCCATCGCGCCGGTAGACGAGGACCTGGGGAACGATCGCGCCCTCGTCACCCCAGGACCCGATCGCGAAGCGGTGGCCGTTGGGCGTGACCGAGATCGACGACACCACGTTTTGCAACGAGCCCTGCCCTTCGAGTTCGACGTCGAGCAACACGCTCTGCGCGACCAGGTCCAGGGCCATCACCCGCATCGCCTGGGTGTTGCCCTGGCGACTGACGCCCAGCACGAGCGTCGAACCGTCGGCCGAGAGGGCAGCGCGCCGGGCGAAGCTGCCCGGCTCGAGCGGGTGCTGCTGGGTGAGGCTGTAGCCGCCGCCCGTGAGGCGCTCGTAGATGCGGACGTGGTTGAGCGTCCCGAAGGCGATCCGCTGACCGGTGCCGTCGATCGTGAGCGCGCCGAACTGCGGGCTGCCGAACAGATTGGTCTGGTAGAGCACGGAGCCCGTGGCGACGTCGACGAAGGACAGCCGCGCGTCCGAACCGAAGACGGCCACCGATCCGTCGGCGGAGAGCGCGAAGACGCGGAAATTGCCGAAGGTCGGGATGTCGGCCTCGAGCACGGGCGTCTCGGAGTCGGGCTGCAGGACGATCAGCTTGGTCGCGCTCGCCGACGCGTCGTAGATCGCGAGCGCGATGCGGCCGCCGTCCTCGGAAACGCGCACCGCGCTGAGCGACTGGGTGCCATAGAGGGCGATCGGGGAGGCGTAGGTCCACTCGGCAACCGGAGCCTCGAGACCGTACTTGTTCAGAACGACGTAGCTCACGCCGGCGCCCATGTGCGTGCTCTGCTGCTCGAGCGTCAGCACGTACTGGGCCTTCTCGGGCGCGACGACGTCGCGCTGCACGTTGTAGGACACAGCCGTGTCCTGCCAGACCGGCGTCGGCGGGTTCGCGTCGTGCCCGGAGAGCAGGAGCGCGTGGGCGTTCACCGAGCCGTGCTTGGCGAACAGGCGCGTCCCGTTGGCCGCCACGGCGAGCGACTCGGCGATCCAAGTGCCGTCGCTGTGGTAGGCCCACACGAGGGAGGCCGGGCTCGCGCCCAGCGCGATCTGCCCAGTGCCCGGATGGACCCACGCGTGCTGGGTCAGGATCTGCGCAGCGTTGGTAGCGCCGTCCACCCAATCGCGACGCGCGAGCACCGCCGAGGTCTGGGCCTGCGACGTCTCCACGCAGACCAGTCCAAACAGTGCCAGGAACCAGGAGGATCGAAGTCGTCGCATGGGGCGGGGAGTGTGGGTCCGTGGGAACTGCGGGGCGCGCGTGATTAGACCGTCTCGGCCTCGGGTCGCAACCCACACAGAATCGAGAAGTTCGATCGCCAGGCCTCGCGTTACGAAGTTGCATTTCGACTTCGGAGGTTGATCGAGGCTCGCAGCCGCTCCGCGTCCAGCCCCTCGGGCCGTGGTCCCCGCGGCCTGAGTCGACTTCGGACCCGTCGGGGAACCCGATCGCCCGGCAGCACTCGCTTTGCGACTTCCTAGAAGACGCAGATCTGGCGAGCATCACCGCGATCTGCGGGACGAGGCGACGCCACGCGCGCCCTTCCCGGACCGGAGCAGCGTGCCTATGCTTGCGGCCTGGCGATCCCGCTCGCGCCACGTCCCGTGTGCGTCGGTGCCCACTCGCTGCGCCGAGTCGCCCTCCCGCCACTTTTCGCCCTGATCGACAACCATGGATCTTCGCACCCACACGGCGGTGGACCGTCCCGTCCACCCCGTTGCCCTCCTCCGTGACCCCGCCCCCGGGCGAGCAATCGAACCGGCGCCCAGCATCAAGCCGCCTCACCGCCAGCGCCTGCGCGGTGCGGCGCTCTCGTTGCTCGCCGCGTTTCTCGGCGGAGGGCTCCTGCTCCCGTCCCCGGCCCAGGCTGCGCAGGGTCCGCGTGTCCAGGTTCCCCAGACGACGACCCCGACGAGCACCACGACGCCGGCCTTCGGCACGATCACCTGCCCGCCCGGGTCCCAGCTCCAGTCCTTCACGCCGCCGGATGCGTGCTACCCGACGACTCCGGTCAACTGCGTGAGCTTCGAGGACGGCTTCTGGATCAACCGCCCTCTGGTCCTGGACAAGTTCCAGCCCAGCCTGGGAACCCTGCGGCGCGTGCGCCTCGAGTACGACATCGAGGTCCAGGGGTTCTTCTGCTACGACAACTCGAGCAACAAGTGCTGTTTCGGCGGAGCGAACGTGGGATCGACGGCCCAGCTCGAACCGAACAACCTGCTGAACAACCCGCCGCTGGCGCAGCCCCCAGTCTCGTCCGTGGACGTGGCCTTCAGCATCACGAACATCGTCCTGGGACCCGCCAACGGACAGTTCGACTGCTTCGTCCCGAATCCGGGCACGCCCACCGATGGCACCTGCGCGGGAGGGGACTACGGCATCACGAACTTCCAAGCCACCGGGAGCCTGCCGCCGATCGTCATCGAGGATCAGGTCGAGCTTGCCAAGTGGGTCGCCTCCGGGGCGAACAACCAAGCCTTCTTCCTCAGCAACATCCAACCGCTGATCGAGAACTTCTTCCAGTGCAACGTGTCGACCAATCTCGACACCGAGGCGCGCGTCAAGCTGCGGGTGACCTACGAGTACTGCAACAACGCGCCTCCGATCTGCGTGGGTGAAGGCGCGCCGGTCGTCACGGCGGAAGACACTCCTGTGGACATCTTCCTGCTGGATCGGGTCGCCGATGTGGATGGTTGCATCGACTGCAGCACGTTCCAGATTACCAGCCAGCCGTCGCACGGCACCTTGAGCGGGTTCCTCGGCTGCACCGGCCAGGGCGGGACCTTCCCCGGCTGCAACGACTGCGGCCAGTGCCGCGTCGTCTACACCCCGGCGCCGAACTACTGCGGACCGGACCAGTTCTCGTTCACCGTGCTCGACGATGACGGTGCGCCGGTGACCTGCACCGTCCTGATCCAGGTCACGCCGGTCAACGACCCGCCTGTCTGCACCAAGGCGTCGTTCCAGATGCTCGAGGACACCTTCCTCGACATCGACCTGTGCGCGCTCTCGTCGGACGTCGACGGGCTCAATGGCTGCGGGTCGCCCCTGGACTGCAACGCCTTCGTGATCGTGAACCAGCCCTCCTGCGGGGGCACCCTGGCGCACCTGGGCAACGGGGTGTATCGCTTCACGCCGCCGGCCAACTTCTGCGGGAGCTGCTCCTTCACCTACCGCGCCGCCGACTCCGGCGGGCGCCTCTCCGAGCCGTGCACGGTCAACATCACCGTGAACCCGGTGAACGACCCGCCGATCTGCAGCAACGCGAGCTTCAACCTGGCGGAGGACACGTCGCTCCTGCTCGACCTGTGCGCCCTGGTGACGGATCCCGACAATGCCAACGGCTGCGGCGACGTCTTCAACTGCAACATCCAGATCGTCCAGCAGCCCACTTGCGGAACGCTGGCGCCCCAGGGCAACGGCACGTTCCTGTTCACCCCGAACGCGAACTTCTGCGGTCAGTGCACCTTCACCTACCGGGCCCTGGACGCGGGCAACCGCCAGTCGGGGGTCTGCACGGTGACGTTGACCGTCACCGGCGTGAACGATCCGCCGGTCTGCGTGGGGACGACGGTCACCACCGCCGAAGACACCGCGGTGCTGATCGACTTCTCCCAGCTCGTCACCGACATCGACAACGGCACGCCCGGCTGTGGTGATCCCTGGACCTGCGGGATCCAGATCGTCTCTCCGCCGTCCTGCGGCGTCCTTGAGGAGATCTCCTGCGCGGTCTGGCGCTTCACGCCGGCCCCCAACTTCTGCGGCGATTGCAGCTTCACCTTCCGGGCCGTGGACGGCGGCGGAGCCCTTTCCGACGTCTGCACGGTGAACATCACCGTCACTCCCGTCAACGACGCCCCGGTCTGCAGCGCGACGACCGTCACGACGGCCGAGGACACCTCGGTCCTGATCGACTTCACGACCCTGGTCACCGACGTCGACAACCCGCCCAACGGCTGCGGCGGCGCCTGGACCTGCGGCATCGAGATCGTCTCGCCGCCCTCCTGCGGGTCCCTGACTGAGCTCTCCTGCGGCATCTGGCAGTTCACCCCCACCCCCAACGCCTGCGGTCAGTGCACCTTCACCTACCGGGCGCGGGACGATTCGGGGCGGGCCTCGGCGGTCTGCACGGTGACGATCGTGATCACGCCGGTGAACGATCCGCCGGTCTGCACCGGGACGACGGTCACGACGGCCGAGGACACCTCGGTCCTGATCGACTTCTCGGGGCTCGTCACGGACGTCGACAACCCGCCCAACGGGTGCGGCGGCGCCTGGACCTGCGGCATCGAGATCGTGTCGCCGCCCACCTGCGGGACCCTGACCGAGGAGTCCTGCGCGGTGTGGCGCTTCACCCCCAGCCCGAACTTCTGCGGCCAGTGCACGTTCACCTACCGGGCGCGGGACGCCGAGGGCCGGGCCTCGAACGTCTGCACCGTGACGGTCGTGGTCTCGACCGTGAACGATCCCCCCGTCTGCGTGGGGACCACGGTGACGACGCCCGAGGACCAGCCGGTGGTGATCGACTTCACGCTGCTCGTCTCGGACGTCGACAACGGCACGCCCGGTTGCGGTGAGCCCTGGTCCTGCGGGATCGAGATCGTCTCGCCGCCCAGTTGCGGGACGTTGACCGAGATCGGGTGCGCGCTGTGGCAGTTCACGCCCAACCCGAACTTCTGCGGCCAGTGCACCTTCACCTTCCGGGCCCGGGACGCGGCCGGCGTCGCCTCCCAGGTCTGCACGGTCACGCTCGTCGTGACTCCGATGAACGACCCGCCGGTGTGCGTGGGGACGAGCGTCACCACGGGCCAGGGCATGGCGACCCTGATCGACCTCGCGCCCTTCGTGACCGACGTCGACAACCCGCCCAACGGGTGCGGGGGCGCCTGGACCTGCGGCATCGAGATCGTCTCTCCGCCCAGTTGCGGGACCCTGGTCCCGGCTGGCTGCGCCACGTTCCAGTTCACGCCGTTCCCCAGCTTCTGCGGCTCGTGCAGCTTCACCTTCCGCGCCTTGGACGCCCAGGGCCGGCCGTCCGAGATCTGCACCGTGAACATCACGGTGGATGCCCTGAACCTGCCGCCGGTGGCGGTCGACGACTTCGCCGTCACGAACAAGAACGTGCCGGTCGAGATCCCGGTCTGCGTCAACGACTCCGACCCGAACGACGGGACCGGCTGTGGTGCCCCGCTCGACTGCTGCAGCATCACCTACCTGGGTGACGTGAGCTGCCCGGGGGCGATCGTCGAGAAGATCGTCGACGGAGGGACCTGCAAGTTCCGCTTCACCCCGCCGCCGGACTTCGTCGGGACGTGCACCTTCACCTATCGCATCTGCGACACCGGAACGCCGCCCCTGTGCGACGAAGCCGTGGTCACGATCGAGATCGTGGAGCGCTGCGACCCGACCGGCCTGCGCCAGCCCGGGAGCATGTTGCTCTATCCGGAGTTCGACAACCGCAACGGCATCGTGACCGTGTACACGATCACGAACACCTCGCGGACGCAGGACATCCGGGTCAAGTTCTGGTACGTGAACAAGGAGGACTGCTCCACCTTCGATCGCACCAACTACTTGACGGCGCTGGACACGCTGACGCTGGTCACGAACTTCCACAATCCGCAGTACGAGCAGGGCTTCTGCTACGTGGTCGCGATGTGCCCCAGCGGCAGCACCAAGCCGGTGGTGTTCAACCACCTCGCCGGCCAGATGCACGTCCTCGACGGCATCGAGAACTTCGGCTTCTCCATCAACGCGCTGGCCTTCCCCGGCATCGGTGAGGGCGGCGGGATGTCGGCCTGCGGTCTGCGCTTCACCGACGTCAACAACAACAGCCTGCACGAGCTCGACGGCATCGAGTACGGCCCGGCTCCCGACGAGATCCTGATCCCGCGCTTCTTCGGCCAGGACCAGGACTACAACAGCGAGCTGATCCTGATCGGCCTGTCGGGCGGCAAGCAGTTCACGACGACCGTCGACTTCCTCGTCTACAACGACAACGAGCAGGTCTTCAGCGCCGAGCACACGTTCTACTGCTGGACGCGGGTGAACCTGCTCGACATCAACATGGTCTTCACCGCGGACTTCCTGCGGAACTGGACCGACCACGACCCCAACGAGGTGCTCGGCGACTCGAGCATCGAGACGGGCTGGATGAGGATCAAGGGCGCCCTGGCGAACTCGGTCAACACCACCATCCTGAACCCCGCCATCTACGCCGTCCTGATCGAGCGCACCGCTCCCCTCTTCGAGGTCTCCGACCTCCCGTGGGGTCGCTGCTCGCGCGAGACCGGGAAGCTGCTGCCCAAGACCAACAGCGGGCAGTGATACGCCGAAGCCGTCGCCCCCCACCAGGGCGCGGGAACGAGCGGGGCCCCGGGGAGATCGCTCCCCGGGGCCCCGCGCTCTTGCACCCGCAGTGCACCCAACCCGAACGTCCGCGGAGCACGAGGCCTGCGCGGGACTCGGCGCGTCGCCGGCCGGATCAGAGCACCGAGGCGCGTTTGCGCGGCGCGGCTGGCACGCGCGGGGCCGGGGTCAGGATCCCGCACAGGTTGAGCGGGTCGACGGCCGCGACCTCGAGGGGCCCGGCGGCGCCGGAGCGCGCTGACTCGCGCAGGGCCGCGGACGCGGCGGGCAGGGCGAACTGTTCGCCCGAGACGCCCTCCACGAAGCGCCCGCCCTGCACCTCACCCCGCAGCTCGAGCAGACGCAGCTCGCGCACGAGCTCGCGCCAGGGAACGGGGATCCGCTCGCGTTCGAGCAGGCGCGCGAAGAGCACGCCGTAGCGCTCGAGCAACACCCCCGCGACCTCCGTCAGCGCAGGAGCCGGGTGCGGATCCGCGCGGAAGGCGCTCCAACGGCCCGCCGCCCGCGGCGCGCGACGCCGACGGGCCGCGGGGACGAGGAGTTGGCGCGGGGCGGCGAAGGAGTCGCTCGTGGCGAGGCCCGCGGAGACGAGCTCGGCCAGGCCCCGCTCGAGGTCGGTGGGCAGCAGGCGCGTCCTGCGCTCGAGGTCCTGGGGGAAGCAGGCGCCCTGCTCCACGAGCACGTTCCACACCGCCTGCGCGGGCCAGGTGAGCCCCTCCGGCCGGGCGGCGCCCGCCAAGCCGAGCCAGAGCTCGAGTTGCTCGCGCGGGAAGAAGCAGATCGGCGTCGAGCGCAGCGGCACCCGCGAACTCCCCCACAGCCGTCCCCAGGCGACGGCGCCCTCGAAGGCGAGCTGATCGAGCCACTCGGGGCGGTAGGCCTCGACGCGCGGGGCGAGGAGCTCGCGCTCCCAGGCCCCGGCCGGTGCCTCGAAGCCCGCCAGGCGTCGCAGGACCTGCTCGAGACCCCGCGGGCCCTCGAGTCGGCTCGCCGGCGCGCAATGCTGCCAGGCCGCGAGGAACCGCAGATAGGCCGCCGGCGGGACGGGCCGGATGCGCTCGCGCAGGGACTCGAGGGTGTAGCGATGGATGCGCGCCAGGAGGCGCCGGTCGCACCACGCCCGGCGGCCCTCGAGCCGCACGCGCAGGGCGCTGCCGCGCGCCTCGATGGCGAGGAACGCGGGGTCCTCGCCCACGATCGGACCTAGGGCCGCCAGGCGCCCGGTGAGGACCGAGAGCTCGTCGCGCGGCGCTTCGGCGGCGAACCAGCGGCCCTCGACGAGCTCCACGCGCCCCTCTTCACGCAGCTCGGCGAGCCAAGCCCTCCAGGGCTCGGCTTCGGCCTCGGTCGCGTAACCCATCCAGCACAGGGCCTCGTGCAGCTCCTCGGCGCAGGCGGGGTTCGGCCAAGCCTCCTCGCGCACGCGGCGCACCGCGTCCGCGTCGAGTTCCCCCAGGGCGTCGAGGGTCCGCGGGTCGAGGGTGCGGCGCCGTGCGACCGCCTGCGTGCGGCGTTCCTCGAGGGGCGCGTCGTCGAGGAACCCGTAGGGCCGCACGGAGAGCACGCCGCAGGCGAAGGCCGAGGGTTCGGGGCTCTCGACGCACACGACCTCGACGGCCCCCGAGCGCACGCCGTTCAGGAGCTCCGCCAGGGCATCGACGTCCATCGCCTCGCGCAGGCAGTCCTCGATGGTCTGGGCCACGAGCGGATGGTCGAGCGGCACGGCGATGTCCCCCGCCGGCAGGTTCTCACCGCAGGCCACGGCGTCGGGAAAGGCGCGCGCCAACTCGTCGTCGCTGCGCATGCGCAGGATCGGCGCCGGGACACGCTTGCCGCCCTGCGTGCGCGGCACCAGGAGCGCGCGGCCGACGTTCCAGCGCCAGCGCGCGGCGAAGAGCGGCGTGGGCAGGACGGCCTGGGTCAGGACGTCGGCGACGCTCTCGGCGCGCAGGTACGCGGCGACCTCCTCGAGTGGGAAGGCATGCTGGGCGGAGAGCGAGATGACGATGGCCTCCTCGTCGACGGCGGCCTGGATCTCGAACCCGAAGCGGCGGCAGAACCGTTTGCGCAGCGCGAACCCGAAGGCGCGATTGACGCGACCGCCGTGGCAGGAGTGCACCACGAGCTGCATCCCGCCGCTCTCGTCGAAGAAGCGCTCGAACACCAGGCGGGCGGGCGTGGGCACCGTCCCCAGGACGCGGCGTCCCTCGGCCACGTACTCCTCGATCTGGGTCGCGGCCGGGGGAGCGAGGCCGAGTTCGCGCCCGAGTCGGCCCGGCTCGAGGGCCGCCTCGCGCACCGCGCCGACCTCGAGCGACAGCTCGCGCGTGCGGGCGGGCGCCTCGCCGATCCAGAAGGGCATCGAGGGCGGCGCGCCCTGGGCGTCGGCCACGCGCAACACGCCGCGCCCGGTCGAGAGCACGCGCCACGAGGAATTGCCGAGCTGGAAGATGTCGCCCGCGCTGGCCTCGACGGCGAAGTCCTCGTGCACGCTACCGACGGTCGTGCCCTCGGGGTCGAGCACCACCGCGTAGTCGGCGGTGTCCGGGATCGCGCCGCCCGAGGTGACCGCGACCAGGCGCGCGCGCCGCGTGGCACGCACGCGGCCACGCACCTCGTCGAGGTGCAGCAGCGCTTCGCGGCCGCCCGAGTAGAGCGCGAGCACGTCGCGGAAACGGTCGAACTCGAGCTCGCGGTAGGGCCAGGCGCGGCGCAGGCGCTCGAAGAGCGCGCGTTGCTCCTGGTCGCCGGCCACGCACTCGGCCACGATCTGCTGGCCCAGGATGTCGAGGGGCGCGCGGGGCTGGGGTGTGCGGTCGAGCTCGCCCCTGGCCACCGCGCGCAAGAGGGCCACCGCGCACACCAGCTCGTCGCGGGTGAGCGGGAAGAGCCGCCCCCGGGGCGTGCGCGAGAGGGCGTGCCCCGAGCGGCCGACGCGCTGCAGGAAGGTCGCGATCGAGGGCACGACGCCGATCTGGCAGACCAGGTCCACCGAGCCGATGTCGATGCCGAGCTCCAGGGAGGCGGTGGCCACCAGGGCCGAGAGCTCGCCCGCCTTGAGCCGCCGCTCGGCGTCCAGGCGGCGATCGCGGGCCAGGCTGGAGTGGTGGCAAGCCACGCGATCCTCGCCCAGGATGCGCCGCAGGTGCGTCGAGACGCGCTCGGCCAACTTGCGCGTCTGCACGAAGATCAGGGTCGTGGCGCTCTCCTCCACGAGCTCCGCCACGCGCCGGTGGACCTCCTCCCACTGCTCGTGCGAACAGACCGTCGAGAGCGGCGTGGGCGGCACCTCGAGCGCCAGGTCGAGCTTCCGCAGGTGCCCCTCGTCGACCAGGCTCACCTCGCGCCCCGCCCCCACCAGGAAACGACCGACGTCCTCGAGCGGCTTCTGCGTGGCCGAGAGCCCCACACGCTGCACCTCGCGGCCGCACAACCCGTCGAGGCGCTCGAGCGAGAGGGCGAGGTGCGCCCCGCGTTTGTTGCCCAGGACAGCGTGCACCTCGTCCACGATCACCGTGCGCACGTCGCCCAGGAGCTCCCGCCCACCGGCGCTGGTGAGCAACACGTAGAGGCTCTCGGGCGTCGTGACGAGCACGTGCGGCGGCCGCCGCCGCATCGCCGCGCGCACCGCGGCCGGGGTGTCGCCGTGGCGCGCGAGCACGCGCACCCCGGGCAAGGAGGGATCGAGCGCCGCCAGCTCCGCCAGCGGCGCGACGAGGTTCTGCTGCACGTCGCTCGAGAGCGCCTTCAGCGGCGAGACGTAGAGCACGCGCGTGCGGTCGGCGAGCGCGGGTCCCTCGCGCAGCAACCCATCGAGTCCGGCCAGGAACGCCGCCAGGGTCTTGCCCGAGCCCGTCGGCGCCGCCGCCAGCACGTGCCCTCCCGCGCGAACCAGCGGCCAGGTCCGCTCCTGCACCGGCGTCGGCGTCCCGAAGCGCGCCTCGAACCAAGCGCGCAGGGTCGGATGGAAGGCCGCCAGGGACATCGGCTCTCCAGCCTAGCCTTCGCTCGGGGGGACCGATCCGGGAACGAGATCGCCGACCCGGCTCGGAGCGAACCGGATCGGCGAAGGGGTTGGGCCGCGGTCGAGGGGGGGAGGACCGCGGCCCTTGCCCATGGAACGCGGCGGCGGAGCGCTCGGCGCCCGCTCGCCCGCGCTCAGGAGCCGAAGGTGATCGCGACGCCCTGGCTCAGGTTGAAGCCGTTGCCGCAGGGCGAGCCCGACGGGTCGCGGTACCAGACCTGGAAGGTGCGCGAGTCGCCGGCGCCCCAACCGCCCGCGGCTCCCAGGCCCGGACCCCAGTTCGCCGCGCCCGCGACGCTCGGGATCCGCACGCCCAGGCGGCGGATCGATCCGCCGGCGCAGCGCAGCCCGTCGCCGAAGACGTTGCCCGCGCCGCCGTTGACTGCGTTCAGGCCGGAGAACAGCAGGGCCGGCTGGGAGGGAACCAGGCCCGTGGCGGCGAAGGTCAGGTTGTCCGCGGAGGCCGAGGCGCTGCCCCCACCGACGAGGAGCGCTCCCGAAGAAGCGGAGTTGGCGCAGCCCGCGCCCGCGGCGCCGGTGTTGCCGCAGGGGCACGCCGTGCCCGTGCCGTCACCGCTGCAGAAGGACGTGCCGACGCCGAAGTCGAGGCGCACGTTGTCCGTGCCCACGTCCCAGATGTCGAAGATGAAGAAGAACGTGGGGTTGCCATAGAAGAAACGCACCTCGGTCACGTTCGTGATGACGGCGTTCCAGGTCGCGTCGTCGCTGCCGCACGGATCGAGCACCTCCCAACCGGCGGGCAGGCTGGTGCTCTGCGAGTCGATGTCGAACTGGAAGCTCTTCCAGCCCGTGCCCGGCTGCGGGACGAGCGAGGTCCCGAGGAAGTACACGCTGCAGGATCCGCTGCGCAGGATCACCGACAGTTCCCGCGCGGCGGGGAACTGGGTCGAGTAGGTGATGAGATCGACGGCCAGGGAGCTCGCCCCTTGCGCGCGCCAGTCGCCGAGGAAGGGCGAGCCGGGCGTCGTGGTGCGCAGCTGCGGCGCGAACGTGTCGAGGTTCGGGTTGCGCAGGTGCAGACCCGGGTTGCCGCCGGCCTGGATCGACTCGAAGGCGTTGCCGAAGGACCAGCCACCGAGGTTGCCGCTCTCGAAGTCGGCGACCACCTGGGCCTGGGTGAGGGACGCGGCGGCCAGGATGGCGCAGCCGGACAGGAACAGTCGCTGGAGGTTCATGACGGTCGTGGTCGTTGGACGTGGTTTCCGGAGCGGCCGGTCGTGGGTGGTCGAGCGTTCGCGGGGCGATCCATCCGCCCCCGGGGGGTCCTGGGCAGGCCGGCGAGGTCCCTCGCCGGCTCGACCAGGAGCATCCTGCGGCCCCTACGCCGGGGGCGCAAGTGAGTTTCCAGGAAACTTCCCGGAACCGAATCCAGCGCCTGTGCGCGGGGCCCACCAGGGGGTATCCTGCCCCACGATCCCGATGGGAGCCCGATGAACCGGATCATTCAGCCGCAGAGCGACCCCGGAGCGGGTCTCGAGGAACGGGTCCAGGCCCTGGGCCTGAACCTGCGCCGGACCCTGGAGCGCCTGGTGACGGAAGTCCCCGGCGCGCCCCACGGCCCCCAGCGCCTGGCGACGGCCCTGGGCCTCGACAAGGTGCTCGCCAGCCGGCTCCTCAAGGCGCTGCGCAGCTCCGATCCCCTGGCGGTCGTGCACCGGCTCCCCGGGCCGGAGCCCCTACGGCGGGCGATCCGGGCGGCGCGCAAGGTCGGGGCGAGCAGCGAGGCGGTGCGCCAGGCCAACGAGTCGATCGACACCTTCGACGCCTTCATCCGCGAGGAGGCCGGGGATCGCAGCTCCCTGGACGCGATCCTGGCTGCCTGGCTGCCCGAGGCGCGGCGCGAGTTCGAGTTGCGCCGCAAACAAGCGGCCTTCAAGGCGCTCTCCCAGCTCAAGGGTGCCTACGCCGAGCTCGACCACTCGGCGGTCTTCCTCGCCCCCGCCGCCGGAGGCCGGCACCTCGACGTGGTCTGGCTGATCGGCATGGCGGGGTTGCAGCGGCTGCGCCCGGGCGTGGTCGTCAAGTTCGACACCCGACGCCTGGTGGCTGGCGGCCGCCCGCGCCGTCCCACGAGCCTGGACGGCAAGGAGATCGAGGGCCTCGACCCGGCCCTGCGCCTGGACGAGTTCTGCGACGGCCCGCCCGCGCCCCTCGAGGCGCGTCCAGTGGGCGACGTCGTGCACTACACGCTGGGTGACGCGGGCTTCGGACCGCGCTCGGGCGTCGACATCCTGTTCGCCGAGGTCAACCGGAGCGAGATCCCGCGCTTCGTGCCTCCCGGCAGCGGACGGCGGGGCTACGTCTTCGCCGACGTCAAGGTCCCGGTGAAGCGGCTGTACCTCGACGTGTTCGTGCACCGCGACGTGTACCCGGGGAGCGAGCCCACGCTGGTGCTCTACGACACCACGATCGACGGCGTCGCCGACGTCAACGATCCGATCCGCGACATCGACCGCCTCGACCAGGACGAGACGATTCGTTCCTTGGGCACCGGCATCGCGAAGGCCGACATCCCGGCCTTCTCGCGGCGCATCGAGTTGCTCGAGCACGCGCTCCACAAGCTCGGTTGGAGCGCGCAGGACTTCCGCGCCTACCGCGTCGAGATCGACTACCCGATCTACGGCTCGCAGATCGTCGTCGCCTTCGAGGCCCCCGAGGACCCCGCCGGATAGCCTGCCCTGGCGATCACGGAGGATCGGCCAGGAAGCGGCGGCAGTCCTCGTTCAGGAGCTCGAGGGCGGCCGCTTCGCGGTGGATCACCGCCGCGGGATCGGCCAGGAGCTGCCAGGCGCGATCGCGGGCCTCGATCTCGTGCGCGCGGCGCGAGTCGAGCGGGATGCGCAGGATCGCGCCCGGCGTCCACAGGCCCAGGTCGCTCCAGCCCGACACCACCCGGCGGCGCTCGGGGTCGGGCGCGAACAACGATCCGCCCAGGCTGTAGAGCGGGCGCTCGGCCGGGTCCGCGCCCAGGAGCTCGAGCAGGGTCGCCGAAACGTCGTCGTGACTCGTGGGGCGCAGCTCCACGCCCGGCTCGACGCCCGGCCCGCGCAGCACGAAGGGCACGCGCAACTGCTCGGGGGAGAAGTTGCTGGTGTGGCCCCAGAAGCCACACTCCTGGAATTCCTCGCCGTGGTCGCCGGTCAGGACCACCAGGGTCTGGTCGAGCAGGCCCGCTTCCTCGAGGGTATCGAGGATGCTCGCGGCGACCCCGTCCACGAAGTGCACCGCGTTGCGGTAGCGGTTGAACATCCGCTCGACGAGCTGCGGGGAGGCGGAGTGCACGAGCGCGACGTAGTCGAGCTCCTCCGCCGCGGGCTGGAACGGCCCGGGGGGCGAGTCGTACGGCTGGTGCGGAGAGTCCAGCAGGATGAAGGTGAAGCTGGGTTTGCGCTGCGCGGGGTCCTGGTTCGCCCGCTCGGCCACGCGCGCCGCGAAGTGATCGGCCACCTCGAGGTCCCGCTGGTAACCCAGGCGCGCGGGGTAGTCGTCGTGGACCCGATCGGCCACGTCCACCCAGGCGCACTGGCGGAACTCGGGGAAGTTCATCGAGGCGCTGGAGAACACCTCGATCTCGTAACCCTGTTCCGCCAGGACCTCGAGCAGGACCGGCGGCCGCGCCTCGGCCAGGACCGGGAACCAGTAGGAGCCGTGCAAGCCGTACAGCAGGCCGAAGATCCCGAAGCGCGTGCCGTTGCCGCTCGCGAGGTGGTCCTCGAAACGCCGACCCGTGCGCGCGAACTCCGAGAGGCGCGGCATCACGTCGGGACGGAGCTGGTCCCAGCGCCAGGAGTCCAGCACCAACACCAGGATGTCCGGCCGGGGTCCGCCCGGATCCAAGCGCGGGTAGGCGAGCGGGTAGTGCAGCCGCGCGCCCTGCTGGGCGAAGTGCGGGACGACCTCGTGTTCGGCCGGGGGCACGAGCTGCGACACACGCAGCTTGGGGTACATGGGTAGGACCGACGCGGCGTGGCGTACCTCGTGGTCGCCCGCCAGGTCCGCGGTCGCGTAGATCGTCTTCTCGACGCCGACGATCCCGATCAGCACGAGGGCGCACACCAGCGACGGGCGCACGAGGGGCCGCATCCGCAGCCCGAGGCGATGGCGGCGCTCGCGGCGCCGGGACTGGCGGCGCAGGAGCCCCTGCCAGAGCAGGACCTCGAGTCCGATCAGGACGGCCAACACGCCGAGCGCCGGCCCCCACACCCGACCACCGAGGTGGATCGCGTCCTCCGAGCCGCGGGTCAGGATCACGTTCCAGACCGCGCCGTTGAAGTGGTAGCGCAGGAGGTGGTAGAGGCGTGTGTCGACGTAGAGCAGGAGCAGGAAGAGCGCTCCCACCGAGCCGAGCACCCAGGCGAGCAGCCGGGGGCGCACGATCCAGCGCTCCGCGAGATGGAAGAGCAGCCCCGGTATCAGGGCCAGGGTCCCGACCGCCGACACGAGCCCCAGCACGACGAACACCCAGGCGCGCACCGAGAGCCCGGCCGGGACGTGCACCAAGTAGGTGGTCCCGATCAGGATCCCCAGCAGGACGTGCAGCACCCAGAACTCGAGCAACGCGTTGCGTCGCTCGGGGGTGTGGATGGGATCGGTGGACATCGGGTCGGGGCGGAGGGAGCCCTGGGAGGGCGAGCGCGGCCCCCCTGCTTAGCATGAAGGATCCGTGAGCCGCGCGTCAAAGCGTCGGGCGCCGCCCCTGCGCCGCTGCGACGTCGGCATTCGAGGCACCTCGCCGGGACGCCCCTGGCGGCGTCGCAGCCTTCCCGCCCGACCCTTGTCCCACCCGCCGGCCCTCGGCTACGATCCCAGGCCCCGAGCGGAGAGGTGGCAGAGCGGCTGAATGCGCTAGATTGCTAATCTGGTGACTCCCTAACGGGGGTCCGCGGGTTCAAATCCCGCCCTCTCCGCCACCTCCGGCCGCCGCCCTCCCCCGCCCGGTGGACGGCACCCGCCCCCCGCCCCCCCGCGCGGGACCTTCAGCCCCGAGGAGCCCCCCTTGCCGCGCCCGGCCGGTCCCCCGCGCGCCCCGATCGTGGCCCCGCTCGCCCTCCTGGCCTGGGCCCTGGGAGCCGCCTGCGCCTCCGAGCGCCATCTCGTGGTGCTCTCCGATCCGCCCGGCGCGACCGTGCGCGTCGACAACGACGTCGTGGGGGTCACGCCGCTCGACCACCCCTTCGCGCACTTCGGCGGCCGACGCCTGACGCTGTACCTCGAGGGCTACCTGCCGGAGGTGCGCGTGATCGAGGTGGAAGCGCCCTGGTTCGCGACCTTCCCCGCCGACCTGTTCACCGATCTCCTGACGCCTTTCGGGTACCGCTTCGTGCACACCGAGCGCTTCGAGCTCCGACCGGAGACCGCGCAGGTCTCGCAGCCCGAGTTGGAGGAGGTGCTCGAACGCGCCGAGACCCTGCGTAGGGGCGGCCTGACGGGCCCGCGCCCGGCCGGACCCGCGGGCGCTCCACCGCCGGCGGCCCCCCCCGGAGGGTCGCCGCCATGACGGGCGGCGCGCGCCCGTGCTCCCTCGCGGGGCGGCGGGTCACGGTGATGGGCCTGGGGCTGTTCGGCGGCGGCGCCGCCGCGGCGCGGTTCCTGTTGCGCGAGGGCGCCGAGGTGACCGTCACGGACCTGCGGGATGCCCGCACCCTCGGCCCGGCCCTGGCCGAGCTCGAGGGCTTGCCCGTGCGCCTGATCCTGGGCGCGCACCGCGAGCAGGACTTCACCGGTGCGGACCTGGTGGTCGCCAACCCCGCCGTGCCGCCCGCCAGCCCCTACCTCGCGGCCGCCCGCGCCGCCGGAGTGCCCATCGGTTCCGAGGTGGCGCTCTTCCTCGAACGCTGCCGGGCGCGCGTGATCGCCGTCACCGGCACCCAGGGGAAGAGCAGCACCTGCCACCTGCTTGCCGGGATCCTGGCCGGCGCGGGCGAGCGCGCCTGGCTGGGGGGCAACATCGGGCACTCCTTGCTCGACGACCTCGAGGAGCTGGCCCCCGGGGACTTCGTCGTGCTGGAGCTCAGCTCCTATCAGCTCGAGCACCTGCCCGAGGAACTCGCCGGAGCACGACCCCTCGAGGCGGGCGCGATCGTGAACGTGCTGCGCGATCACCTCGAGCGACACGGCACGACCCGGGCCTATGCGCGGGCCAAGGGGCGCCTGCGCGAGTTGGTGCGGCCCGGCGGACTGTTCCTCGTCGGGCCGGGCGCGGCGGAGCTGCCCGACGTCGCGGACGTGCCGACCGTGGCCCTACCGGGGTTCGGGCCGAGCGCGTTCGAGCTCGGGGAGGGCGCCTTCCGCTGGAGCGGCGAGGTGCTCGCCGCGCACGACGACCTGCGCGTCCCCGGGGAGTTCCAACGCGCCAACGCGCTCGTCGCGCTCGCGCTGGCCCGCAACCTGGGCCTCCCCGCCGCGCGGCTCGGCCCCGCGCTGCGCGAGGTGCGCGGCCTGCCCCATCGGCTCGAGCCGCTCGCGCCCGTGGCCGGACATCCGGTGTGGGACAACGGGGTCTCGACCACGCCGGACTCGACGGTCTCGGCGCTCCGGGCGCTGGCACCGGGAATGACCCTGATCGCGGGCGGTGCGCCCAAGGACCTGCCCCTGGACGAGCTGCTGCGGGTGGCGGGCGAACGCGCCCGGCGCGTCGTGCTCTTCGGCGCGGCGGCAGCGCGCTGGACGGATGGGTTCCGCGCGGCGGGACTCGAGGTGCACGCGGCGCCGGACGTCCCGGCGGCGGTCGCGCTGGCGCTCGAGCGGTCCGCGCCGGGCGAGGCGCTGCTCTTCTCCCCCGCCGCGGCGAGTTTCGACGCCTACCCGAACTTCCGCGCCCGTGCCGAGGACTTCCGCCGGGCCCTGGCGCGGTCCCCGGCCCCCGATCCCGGGCGCGTCGAACCATGCCGCTCCTGAACACCCCCGAGCTCGCGGCGCTGCGCGCGCGCCTCGGTCCGTACCTCGACCGATCGCTGGATGGAGCCGCCGACCAAGCCCGGCGCCTGCACGCCGAAGCGTTGGCCCTCGAGCACCTGTTGCTCGTCCTGCTCGCGGACGGGAACTCGGCCCTGAACCGCCTGGTCGAGCACGCCTTCGCGGACGCCGAGACCCTGCTCTCGGACGTGCTCGCGATCGCGCCGGGGATCCTGGTGGTCGGCTCGGGCGCGACCTTGCCGTTCTCCCCCCGGGGGCTGGCGGCCATGCGGGCCGCCCGCGCGCGCGCTGCCCGCAGGGCCGCGGCGAGCGTCGTCCCCGCGGACCTGTGCGCGGGCGCGGCGGGGGAACTCGAGCCCGGAGCCTGGGAGGCCCTCACGGCGCTGGGCTTCGGCCCGCAGGCCTGGGAGCTCGCCCTGGCCGCGCCCGGGGACGCGGAACGCTCGCCCGACCCCGTGCGCGAGGAAGGTCACCTCTTCCACCACTTCTCACCGGACGCCCGCCGGGTCCTGCCGGCGGCCGGCCGCGGCGCGCGCCGGAGCGGGGCAACGGCCATCGCCCCTGCGCACCTCTTGGTGGCGTGCCTGGAGCTCGACGGGGCTCTCGCACGGCGAGTGGGCCTCAGCGCCGGCCGCGCCACCCCGTTGCTGCGCCCATTCGCGTCCGATCCGAGCCACGTGGCGTCCGATCCGATCCCGCCCGAGCCGGAGCTGCGTGAGTTCCTCGCGGCCCTTCCCCGGGGCGCGGGCAGCCTCGAGGTCCTGGGGCGCCTGTTCGAGGGCCCCGAGGGCGAGCAGGTCCAGATCTTCACCCGACAGAAGGTCACGCCCGCGCTGCTCGAGCGGGCCCGCGGATCGTTCGCCGATCCCGTTCCCCTCGACAGAACCGGGGAGCGGGGGCTATAGGTCGGGGGAGTCCCCCCGCCGCCGGCCCCCCCCAGATGGGCGCCGGCCCCGCACCCGATCCATCCATGCTCTGCCAGAACTGCCACAAGAACTCCGCCACCGTCCACGTGACGGAGATCGTCCCCGTGGTCGCCGTGGAGAGCGAGGGCAACCCAGCCCCGTCCGCCGCCCCGACCCCCTCGCAGCCCGGCCCGGCCCAGGTGTACGAACAGCACCTGTGCGAGCTCTGCGCACAGTCGATGAAGCTCCCCGAGCACCCGGCGGCGAAGAAGTCGGTGGCGGACATCTGGAAGCTGTTGCAGCTCTCCGCGCTACAGAACCGCCGCCAACGCCGTCAGGGGACGCTGGCCTGCAAGGGGTGCGAGATGACCCTGGAGGACTTCCGGCGCAAGGGTCGCATGGGATGCCCGCGCTGCTACGAGACCTTCGGCGAGCAGGTCGGCGAGTTGCTCGAACGCGTGCACGGGGCGAGCCGACACGTCGGGCGCCTGCCGGGCGTCTCGCCCGAAGCCGTCGAGCGCCAGCAACGTCTGGCGGAACTCAAGCTGCGGCTCGAGGTGGCGGTCCGGGAGGAGGACTACGAGGGCGCCGCGAAGCTCCGGGACGAGATCCGACGCCAGGACGGGACCCCGGCCTGACCGCCGGCATCCCGCGTCCGGCCTGCCCCTCGTCCGCGTCCTCCCGCACCCGGGGAGGGCCGGAAATCCCTTCCGTCGCCGGGCGCCCGCGGGCGCGGCATCCGGGGCCACCGCGCCCGTTCACGACACCTTCGATCGGTGGAGAAGGAACGTGCGAACCGACCCTCTGCTTGGGGCATAATCCCCCTCCCCGCGAGCTCGGGTCTCCCAGGCCGGATCAACCCGGGAGCCCTTGAAGGCCGATGACCCGGATCTAGAGCCTGTCCGCCCCAACCTCCTGCGCCGCGAGATCGCGAGACCCCCTGCTCCGAGCTCCGGTCCGGGCACCACCCCTCCCGAGGAGACCATGTTCGACCGCTTCACCGACCGCGCCAAGAAGGTCATGAACCTCGCCCGCCAGGAGGCGCAGAGGTTCAACCACGAGTACCTCGGTACCGAGCACATCCTCCTGGGCCTCGTCCAAGAGGGCAGCGGCGTGGCCGCGAACGTCCTCAAGCAGATGGGGATCGACCTCAACAAGATCCGCATGGAGGTCGAGAAGATCGTCAAGAGCGGTCCCTCGATGGTGACGATGGGCCAACTGCCCTTCACGCCGCGGGCGAAGAAGGTGCTGGAGCTGTCCCTCGAAGAAGCCAGCAACCTGGGCCACAACTACATCGGCACCGAGCACCTGCTCCTCGGCCTCATCAAGGAGAACGAGGGCATCGCGGCCCAGGTGCTGATGAACCTCGGGGTGAAGCTCGAGGACGTCCGTGAGGAGGTGCTCGACTTCCTGGGCGCGGACAGCGGCGAAGAGGAGGAGGAGGAGAGCAGCGTGGGCGAGACCCCCGGCGCTGGACCCAGCAACAGCAAGAGCAAGACCCCGGCCCTCGATTCGTTCGGCCGGGACCTGACCGAGTTGGCGCGCGAGGGCAAGCTCGACGCCGTCATCGGCCGTCAGAACGAGATCGAACGCGTCGTGCAGATCCTGTCGCGGCGCACCAAGAACAACCCCGTGCTGCTCGGCGAGCCGGGCGTCGGGAAGACGGCCATCGTCGAAGGACTGGCCCAGCGCATCATCGACAACGAGGTGCCGGAGATCCTGCGCAACAAGCGCATCGTGGTGCTCGACCTGGCCCTGATGGTGGCCGGCACGAAGTACCGCGGCCAGTTCGAGGAGCGCATCAAGGCCGTCATGACCGAGGTGCGCCGCGTCGGGGACGTGGTGCTCTTCATCGACGAGTTGCACACGCTGGTCGGGGCGGGCGGCGCCGAGGGCGCGATCGACGCGTCCAACGTGCTCAAGCCGGCGCTCTCGCGCGGCGAGATCCAGTGCATCGGCGCGACGACCCTGGACGAATACCGCAAGCACATCGAGAAGGACGGCGCCTTGGAGCGCCGCTTCCAGGCGGTCAACGTCGATCCGCCGAGCCCCGAGGAGACCGTGGCGATCCTCAAGGGCCTGCGCGACAAGTACGAGGCGCACCACCGCGTGACGTACTCGGACGCGGCCCTGGCGACGGCCGTCGAGCTGGCCACGCGCTACATCAACAACCGCTTCCTGCCGGACAAGGCGATCGACGTGATCGACGAGGCCGGGGCGCGCGTGCGCATCAAGGCCATGGTGCCGCCCCCGGACCTGCGCGAGATCAGCGAGCAGATCGAGCGCCTCGAGCGCTCCAAGGACGAGGCCGTCACCGAGCAGGACTTCGAGAAGGCCGCGCGCCTGCGCGACGAGGCCTACAAGCTCAAGAAGCGCAAGGAGGAGATCCAGTCCGAGTGGCGCGCCAAGCAGGCCAGCAAGGAGCAGGTCGGCGAGGTCGACGAGGAGGTCATCGCCGAGACGGTCTCGAAGATGACCGGCATCCCGCTCACGCGCCTCGAGAAGGCCGAGGCCGAGCGCCTGCTGCAGATGGAGAACGAGCTGGGCTCGGTCGTCATCAACCAGGGTGAGGCCATCCACGCCATCGCGCGCTCGATCCGTCGCTCGCGCTCGGGCCTCAAGGACCCGCGCCGCCCGATGGGCACGTTCGTCTTCCTGGGCCCCTCGGGCGTGGGCAAGACCTACCTGTGCAAGCAGCTCGCCAAGTTCATGTTCGGCAACGAGGACGCCGTCATCACCATGGACATGAGCGAGTACATGGAGAAGCACAACGCCTCGCGGCTAGTGGGCGCGCCCCCCGGCTACGTGGGGTACGAGGAGGGCGGTCAGCTCACCGAGAAGGTGCGCCGCCGGCCCTACTCCGTCGTGCTGCTCGACGAGATCGAGAAGGCGCACCCCGACGTCTTCAACATGCTGCTCCAGATCATGGAGGAAGGCCGCCTGACCGACTCGTTCGGCCGCCACGTGGACTTCCGCAACGTGATCCTGATCATGACCAGCAACCTGGGCTCGCAGCAGATGAAGGCCGGCTCGCGCCTGGGCTTCGACCGCATCGCGAAGCCCACGGGCAGCGATGACGAGCGCAGGAAGCAGACGCGCTCGGACGTCATGATCGAGGTCGAGCGGCACTTCCGTCCCGAGTTCCTGAACCGCGTCGACGAGCTGATCATCTTCAACCCGCTGACCCACGAGGACCTCAAGCGCATCGTGCACCTGCAGCTCGACGAGGTCCGCGACCGCCTGTCGGTCAAGGGCGTCAAGATGGAGCTCGAGACGTCGGCTCTGGACTTCCTGATCACCAAGGGCTTCCACGACGACTACGGAGCTCGACCGCTGCGCCGCGCGATCGAGCGCTTCATCGAGGACCCGCTGGCCGAGCACATCCTGCGCTCGGACTTCGCCGAGGGCTCGGTGGTCACGGTCAGCGCGGCCGCGGACGGCGAGAGCCTGGCGTTCGCGCAGCACGAGTCCGCCCCGCCGCCCGAGCCCGTCGAGAGCGCCGGCAAGAACTGACCGCGTTCTCCTGGACACCATCCGATCGAAGCGGGGCCGGTTCCGACGGAGCCGGCCCCGCTCGTTCGATGTAGGCTCTCGAGCCCATGGCTGGCACCGGTCCCGGACGACCTGAACGCATCCTGCCCGAGCCCGAGGACTTCGACCCCGAGGAGGTGGCCGCGAAGGGCGCGGACGGCCTGCTCGCCGAGGGCGCCGCGTCGTTCGACGCGGGCCGCTACCACGCCGCCCACGAGGCCTTCGAGAAGGTCTGGCTGGCGAGCGAGGCCGGGGATGGAGAGTTCTTCAAGGGCCTGGTGCAAGTGGCGATCTGCCTGCATCAGCTCGACCGCGGCCTCGTCGAGGGCGCGCGCCAACTCCGCACGGGCGCGCGGCGCTACCTGGCGGCCTTCCTGCCCGAACACCGCGGCCTCGACGTCGCGCGCTTGCTCGAGGACCTCGACGCCTACCTGCGCCCCGTGCTGCGGGCCCGAGCCGGCGAGCGACCCGAGCTGGACCCGGCCCTGCGCCCGCGCATGCACCGGGCGCGCCGCTGACGGACGGGGATTCCGAGGGATGGTGCGCCACCGGCGGCGGCGCGGCGCGGTCCTCCCCCCCGTGCGACCCGCCACCCGCATCGAGCCCGGCGACACCCACTGGCCCGCGGAGCTGGACACGATCGACGGTCCGCCGGAGGTGCTCTGGGCCCGTGGGCGCCTCGAGCTCTTGCTCCCGCGCCCGCGCGTGGCCGTGGTCGGCTCGCGCGCGCCGACGCCCTACGGGTTGGGCCAGGCCGAGCGTTTCGGCGCGCGCCTCGCTTCCGCCGGCGTGGTCGTCGTCAGCGGCATGGCGCGCGGGATCGACCAGGCGGCGCACCAGGGCGCGCTGCGCGTGAACGGCGACACGCTGGCCGTGCTCGGCAGCGGCGTGGACGTGCCCTGGCCGGAGGGCCCCTTGGCGGAGGAACTCGGTCAACGCGGGCTCCTCTTGTCGGAGTTCGAGCTCGGCCGTCCCCCGCGCCGCCACCACTTCCCGCTGCGCAATCGCCTGATCTCCGGGCTGGCCCGAGCCGTGGTCGTGATCGAGGCCGCCCATGCCTCGGGCTCGCTCCTGACCGCGCGCTGGGCCGCCGACCAGGGACGCTCGGTGTACGCGCTCCCCGGTCGCGTCGACCACCCCATGAGCCGCGGCGCGCACCGCCTGATCCGCGAGGGCGCCCTGCTCGTGGAAGACCCCGACGAGGTCCTGGCTGAGGTGCTCGGGGGCACCGTCCCCACCGGCGGCGGCGCGGGCGAACCACCGACCGGGCCGATCGAGCGCGCGCTCGTGGGCGAGACCCTGTCGGCCGACGAGCTCGCCGAACGCCTCGGCCTCGAGGTGCAGCGCGTGCTGGTGGATCTCGTGGAACTCGACCTCGCGGGCCGGGTGGTGCGCGGCCCGGGCGGCCTGTACCGCTTGCCGTGAGTCGCGCCGCGCGGGACGCCCGGCCCGTCAGTCGATCGACGCGAAGGTGTGCTCGAGTGCGATCAGCACGGCGGCCAGGACCGCGCAGCCGAGCGCGAAGACTCCGATGCGCCGCGGCAGGCCGCGCAGGGCGGGGCCGTCCTCGGGCTCGGCGAAGAGCGCCGAGAGCAGGCAGATCGCGAGGACCACGACCAGGAACAGCAGGAGATGGACGAGGAGCCGCATCAGAGGCTCCCCTCCCGCGCCGCGGCGGCGGGTTGCTCCGGCGCTCCGACAGCGGATGCTTCGTCCGGCTCGGGCACGCCGAACACCTCGCGCTCGGCCGCGCCGTAGACGTCGATCATCGCGAGCACGTTGAGCAGCCCGGCCAGGCATCCGAACACGAGCCCCGCCTCGGCGAAGGGGATCTCGCCGCGGATGGGTGCCCGGCCGACGAACGCCTCGGCGATCAGGGTGGGAAGGCCGACGAGGATCTGGCCGCCCCAGTAGTAGTAGTGCCGTTCGCGGGCGAGGTTCGAGCCCTCGGCCAAGAGGGTGCCGACGACGAACAGGCCCACGAGCGCGCCGAATACGAGCAAGCCGCGCGTGCGACGCCCCTGGAGGAGGTGGCCCAGGCCGGGCAGCAGCCAGGTGGCGCCCACGTAGAAGGCTGGCGAGCGCCGCGGGCCGAGCGGGACCCCCTTGGGCAACCGCGCCAGGGTGTGCGCGTGCACCATCAGGAAGACGTTCAGCACGCCCGAGATCGCGGTCAGGGTGGTGCCGAGGGCCATCCACTCGGGCCACGGGCGGGGGTGGTCCGGACCGTAGCCGTACTGGCTCATCTGCCACAGGAGCGCGCCCAGGTTGCCCGCCTCCGGCGCGAGGACCGGCGCCAGGGCGCCGCGCAGCTCGGGCTGCAGGTACTCGAAGCCCATGCCGCCCGAGAGCACCAGGCCCAGGTAGTAGACGCCCTGCACGACGGCGAAGGCGATCAACCCCGCGCCCGCGCGTCCGAGATAGACGTGTCCGGCACCCGGCAGGAACCAGGTCAGGAACGTGGCGACGTTCGGGTCGCCGGCCGGCTGCCGGCCGACCTGGCGCAGGCTCGCCATCACGCCACGTCTGGGGTTCGGATCGCTCACGGGAGGTCGGCGGGGTTCGTGCCCCGGGTCGGAGGCGGGCCGTCGAACGGCCGGATCCCCGGGCGGAACAAGGTAGCGGAACGGCCGCTCCGGGTCGCGGGCGGGGACCTGGTAGATTCGGGCCCCATGGACCTTCCCCCGCACGAACACCGGCTGCGCGTGCGTTACGCCGAGACCGACCAGATGGGGGTCGCGCACCACGCCGCCTACCTCGTGTACCTCGAGGAGGCCCGCACGCGCATGATGGCCGAGCGGGGTTGCTCCTACGCCGAGCTCGAGCGCGCGGGCCTGGGCCTGCCGGTCCGCAGGGCCGAGCTGCGCTACCGCGCCTCGGCCCGCTACGACGAGGAGCTCTGC
Organism: uncultured Planctomycetaceae bacterium; assembly: GCA_964394665.1. GTDB lineage: Bacteria > Planctomycetota > UBA1135 > UBA1135 > CAYMYN01. Next base: position 14,780 of record CAYMYN010000014.1, on the reverse strand, counting down.
GTGCGCACCCGCCTCGGGCGCCTGGGCCCGGCCTCGGTGGCCTTCGACTACGAGATCCTGCGCCCCGCCGACGGCGCGTTGCTCGCAACGGCCTCGACCGAGCTCGCCTGCGTGGACCTCCGCGCCCCCGGGCGCCCGATCCGGCCCCTGCCGGTCGAGCTCCGCGAACGCCTCGTAGCGGCTCCCCCCGCGGGTGAGCGCTGATCCGGGCCTCAGCCGCGCTTCGAGCGCGAGCGCGTCGAGCGCGGCCCGCGCACCGGGACGAGCTTGGGCTTGCCCGCCCCCTGGGCGGCGCCCCGGCCCTCGACGCCCTCTTCCTCCTCCGCCGGAGCATCGGCCCCGGGGCCGGCCGCGAGGCGCTCGCCGCCCGGGAAGAGCGGGGGCAGGAGATCGAGCAGGCGATCCCTGCACGTGGGGCAGACCGCCCCGTTGTCGAGCCGGTTCAGCCGCGGGGCCTCCCCCGTCGCGAGGCCGCAGGTGATGCAGGTCGGTTCCTTCGGGTCCATGGGGCCTGGATCGACCCCCGCGCCGCCCTCGCTTGATGCTCCCCCGCGGCCCCGTGTGGACCGGAACCCTGGGATGCCTCCGATCGGGCCGTTCCCTCCGCCGAAAACCTCACGTCCACGGAAGGGAAGTGTCCCGGCGCGCTACCCGGCACCCCCGAAGGGGCCTAGAATCGCACCCGAGGGGGGCCCGGGGCCGGGATCGGCCCCTCCGAGCCCCAGCCCCAGCCCCAGCCCCAGCCCCAGCCCCTACCCACCCCGTGGACCGACCCCTCTACCTGGACCACCTCGCCACCACCCCGGTCGACCCGCGGGTGCTGGGGGCCATGTTGCCCTACTTCGGCGAGCGGTTCGGGAACCCGGCCAGCCGCACCCACCCCTATGGCTGGGAGGCCGACCGGGCCCTCGAGGGGGCCCGGCGCCAGGTCGCTGGCCTGATCGGAGCCCGCGCGGCGGAGATCGTGTTCACGTCCGGCGCCACGGAGGCCATCGACCTGGCCCTGTGGGGCGCCGCCCTGGGGCACGCCGACCGGGGCCGGCACCTGGTGACGACGAAGGTCGAGCACGAAGCGGTGCTCGCCACCTTCCGTGGGCTGGAAGCCGAGGGCTTCGAGGTCACCTACCTCGACCCCGAGCCCTCCGGGCGCATCGATCCGAGCGCCGTGCGCTCCGCCCTGCGCGACGACACCCTGCTGGTGGCGGTGATCTGGGCCAACAACGAGCTCGGCACGCTCGCGCCGGTGCGCGAGATCGCCGCCGTCTGCCGCGATCGCGGCGCGCTCTTCTTCAGCGACGCCAGCCAGGCGGTGGGCAAGGTGCCGGTCGACGTCGAGGCCGACGGAATCGACCTGCTGTGCCTGTCGGGCCACAAGCTCTACGGCCCCAAGGGCATCGGCGCCCTGTACGTGCGCAGCCGGGCCCCGCGCGTGCGCCTCGTCCCGCGGCGCCTCGGCGGAGGCCAGGAGCGCGGGCTGCGGCCCGGCACGCCCAACGTCCCCGGCGCCGTGGGCCTCGGCGAGGCCTGCGCCCTGGCGGGCGAACGCCTGCTCGACGACGCGCGGCGCCTGGGCGCCCTGCGCGACCGCTTCGAGGCGCGGGTCCTGGACGCCCTGGAGGGCGTGGTCGTGCACGCCCGCGGGGCCGCGCGCCTGCCGCACGCCACGAATCTCTCCTTCCGCGGCATCGACGCCGAGGCCCTGATCCAATCCCTGGGAGGCCTCGCGGTGTCGAGCGGCGCCGCCTGCGCCTCGGCCCGCCACGAGCCCAGCCACGTCCTCTTGGCCTGCGGCGTCGGCGCCGAGTTGGCGCGCTCCTCGCTGCGGCTGGGGCTGGGGCGCTCGACCGAGAAGGAGCACGTCGAACTGGCCGCGGAGCGGGTGATCGCCGCCGTGCGCCGCCTGCGCGCCGAGTACGGTGAACCGCAGCCTTCCTCCACCCCTGCACCGGGGCCCCGCGCGCGGGGATTCGATGCGTCGCCCGCGCAGGGTTCCAACTCTTCACGCCAGAACCAGCCATCCGCTTCGTCCGCGAGGTCCAGCCCGTGATCCAACTCACCGAACGCGCCGTCAAGGAAGTCCACCGCATCCTGTCCGACCAGAACCTCCCCCAGGGCACCGCCCTGCGCGTGGGGGTCAAGGGCGGCGGGTGCTCGGGTTTCTCCTACACCCTGGGCTTCGACGAGAAGATCCGGGAGAACGACCAGATCCACGAGGTCGAGGGCGTGAAGGTCGTCTGCGACCCCAAGAGCTTCCTCTACCTCTCGGGGACCTCGATCGACTTCGAGGACAGCCTGATGGGGCGCGGCTTCAAGTTCGGGAACCCGAACGCCGCCAAGACCTGCGGCTGCGGCGAGTCCTTCTCGGTCTGACCCGCTCCCCATCCGCCCGACGCGACGGATCCCCGGCCGGCCCTGGGATCCGTCGCGTCGTGTCGCTCGCCGGCGGGATCAGCCCGCCGGCTGGTGCAGGAGCGAGACCCCGTCCATCTCCTCGGGCTGCTCGATGCCGGCCGCCTCGAGCAGGGTCGGCGCGACGTCGGCCAGCACGCCCATCGGGCGCAGGCGGGCCCCGATCAGGTCCGTCGCGCACAGCACGATCGGAACGGGGTTGGTCGTGTGGGCCGTGTGCGGGCTGTCGTGCTCGGGGTCCCAGAGCTGCTCCGCGTTGCCGTGGTCGGCGGTGATCGCCACCAGCCCGCCGCGGGCCACGACGACGGGGACGATGCGCGCGAGGCAGCGGTCGACCGTCTCCACCGCCCGCACGACCGCATCCCAGATGCCGGTGTGGCCGACCATGTCCGCGTTGGCGAAGTTGATCACGTACACGTCGGTCTGGTCCTCGGCCAAGGCGGCGAGCACTTCGTCCGTGACCTTCTCGGCGCTCATCTCCGGCGCGAGGTCGTAGGTCGCGACCTTGGGACTGGGCACGAGGATGCGACGCTCGCCCGGCAACGGCTCCTCGCGGCCGCCGCTGAAGAAGTACGTCACGTGGGCATACTTTTCGGTCTCCGCCACGCGCAGTTGGCGCAGGCCGCGGTTGCTGAGCAGTTCGGGGAACGTGTTGCGCAGCCCACCCGGCGGATAGGCCGCCGCGAAGGGGAAGTCCTTCTGGTACTGCGTCATCGTGACGACCTCGAGGCGCGGGCGCTGCGCGCGTTCGAAGCCCGAGAAGTCCTCCAGGCCGAGCGCGGCCACGAGCTGACGCATGCGGTCGGCGCGGAAGTTGAAACACAAGAGGGCGTCCCCATCGCGCAGCGCGGCCTCGCGCGGTTCGCCGATCACGCAGGGCCGCACGAACTCGTCGCCGGTGTCGGCGGCGTACGCGGCGCGCACCGCCTCGGCGGCGGCCTCGAAGCGCTCCCCGGCGCCGCGCGTGTAGAGCTCGTAGGCGAGAGCGGTTCGCTCCCAGCGCTTGTCGCGATCCATGGCGTAGTAGCGCCCGCAGACCGTGGCGATGCGCCCCACGCCCTCCGCCGCGATGTCGCGCTCCAGGACTCCGAGGAAGTGCAGCGCCGAGCGCGGCGGCGTGTCCCTCCCGTCCGTGATGGCGTGGATGACGACCTGATCGGGGCGCGCGCCCCGTCGGCGCGCGAGCTCGAGCAGGCGCGCCAGGTGCCGGTCGCTGGCGTGCACGCCGCCGTCGGACACCAATCCCAGGAGGTGGAGCCGGCGATCCTCCTTCACCACCCGATCGAGGGCCCGCGTGAACGCGCCGTTGGTGAAGAAGTCGCCGTCCTCGATCGACTTGTCGATGCGCGTGATCTCCTGGTAGACGATGCGCCCCGCGCCGAGGTTCGTGTGGCCCACCTCGCTGTTGCCCATCAGGCCCAGCGGGAGGCCGACCTCGCGGCCGGACGCCGAGAGCAGCCCGTGCGGGTACCGCTCGAGGAGCGAGTGCCAGAAGCGGGCGTCCGCGCGGATGGCGTTCCACTCCGTCGCGGCGCGCTCGCCCCAGCCGTCGAGGACGACGAGGAGGATCGGTCTGTGGTTCAAGGGGCTCCGGGGGCTCGGGGGCCGCGGATCGTACCCCGAGCCCCCAGTGGGGTCCCTCCTCGCGGTCCGGTCGCCGCCCCTGCCATACTGTGCGTGGCGCGCAGCCCCGCCCGCGCGCCCGACCCGACCGCTTCTCCGGAGGATCCCGAAACATGGACGCTCGCTTCGCCGCCCCGATCCAGTCGATCGCACCCCGACGCCGCCGCACGCCAGGGCACGGCTGGACCCGGGCGCTCCGCGCCGCCGGCCTGGGCCTCGTCCTCACGCTCACCCCGGCTTGCCAGGGCCTGAACCTGTTCTCGGTGGACGACGACATCCGGCTGGGCACGCAGGCCTACGATCACGTCCTCGAGGGGGAGCGGCTGATCACCTCCGGCCCGCAGTACGACATGGTGCAGCGCGTGACCGAGCGCCTCGTGGCCGCCGCGCAGGAGCTCGACCCCGCGCTTCCCGAGACGCGCGACGACCTCTCGGCGCGTTTCCCCTGGGAGGTGCGCCTGATCGACGACCCGAACACGGTCAACGCCTTCTGTCTGCCGGGCGGCAAGATGGCCGTCTACACCGGCATCCTCCCGGTGGCGGGCGGCGAGGCCGGCCTGGCGGTGGTGATGGGCCACGAGATCGCCCATGCGACCCTGCGGCACGGCACGCAGCGCGTCTCGCAGAACATGGGGATCGAGGCCGCCCTGGCGATCCTGGGCGCCACGACGAAGACCGACGCGCAGATGCTCGAGCTGGGGCGCGTGATCGGCAACCTCGGCATCGGCCTGCCCTTCGGGCGCAGCCACGAGCTGGAGGCGGACCGCGTGGGCCTCAAGTACATGGCCCAGGCGGGTTACGACCCGCGCGAGGCGGTCGGCTTCTGGACGCGGATGTCGGAGCTCTCCCAGGGCGGGCCGCCCGAGTTCCTCTCGACCCACCCCTCGGACGAGCGTCGCATCGGCCAGCTCGAGTCCCTGATGCCCGAGGCGCTCGAGATCTACTCGCGCCGCTCGGGCACGAAGTCCCTGCCGCGCCCCTGAACCGCTCCGACGCCCGCGCGGCGACCCTCCACACCCGGGGCGTGGTCCCCCTCCGTTCGCCTGGAGGGCCTGCGCAAGAGAAACCCCAATCCCCAAGTCCTTGCTCAGCATGGACTTGGGACTTCTTGTGGATTTCCTCCCTGGGCTCTCCCGGGGCCCTTCCCTAGCTTGGGCCCGTCCGATCGGGAGCGGAGCCCGTCCGCCGCCCGCCCGGCCGCTCGAGAGCCCCTCGCCCGGCACCCAGGGAGGCCGCCGGGACCGCCGTGAAGATCGCCTTCGTCACCCCGGAGCTGCAGTCCCTCGTTCGCCGCACGAACCTTGCGGAGATCGCGGAATGCCTGCCGCGCACCCTGCGGGCGGCGAACCACGACGTGCGCGTGTTCGTGCCGCACACCGCGGACGTGCGCGTCGAGGCGTTGAGCGACCTCCAGCCCGCGGGCGAGGTCGTCGTGCCCGACGAATCCGCCTCGCGGACGCCCGGAGTGGACGCCCCCGGCAAGCTCGTGCTGCGCCTCGCGACGGCGCGCCTGGGCGATCTGCCGATCGTGCTCCTGCAGCACGACAAGCTGTTCGGCACGCGCCATCCGTACGGGGACGAGAACGGTCCCTACCCGGACAACTGGCGCCGCTACGCCGCCTTCGCCCGCGGGGTGCTGCGCGCGCTCGAGGCCCTGGGCTTCGAGCCGGACGTCCTGCACTGCATGGACTGGACCAGCGGGCTCATCCCGCTCTATCGCGAGCTCGAGTACGTCGAACGTCAACCCGACCATCCGGTCTCGCGCGCCGGCGTGTTCCTCGGCATCCACAACCTGGCGATGCAGGGCAGCTTCGAGCGCGAGATCCTGCCCAAGATCGGCCTGCCCCACCAGGTCTTCCAGGCCGTGCGCGGCGTGGCCCTCGAGGGCCGCGTCAACTACCTGAAGGCGGGCGTCGAATTCGCGCACCTGATCGGCACCTCCTCCCCCGCCATGGCGGCGCGCGTGCAACAGATCGACCGCGGCTACGGGCTGGAGGACACGTTCAAGCGTCGCACCAAGGACCTCGTCGGCATCATCGGCGGGATCGACTACAGCACCTGGGACCCGACCACGGACAAGCTCCTGCCGGCCACGTTCGACGCCAAGGACACCGAGCTCGCCGGCAAGCGCAAGTGCAAGGCATCCCTGCAGAAGGCGCTCGGCCTCGACACCGGCGCGCGCACGCCCGTGGCGGCGGTGCTGGGACGATTCGACTCCGACAGCGGCTTCGACCTCCTGGCCGAGGTCATGACCGAGATCCTCGAGCGCAATTTCGAGCTCGTGCTGATGGGCTCGGGCCAGCCCGAGATCCTCGAGCGCATCAAGACCGTGCAGGCCACCTTCACCGGCCGCTGCCGCCTGATCGCGGGCTACAACACGGCCTCGGCGCACGCGCTCCTGGGCGGCGCCGACCTGCTCCTCCTGCCCTCGCACTACCACCCGAGCCACGCGTTGTGCGCGATCGGCATGCGCTACGGCGCGATCCCGCTCGTCTACGCGCACAGCGGCCTCGAGGACACGGTCTTCGACTACGCGAAGAACAAGACCAAGGGCACCGGCTTCGTGTTCCAGACCTACAGCGGAGACGGGTTGCTCGACGGGCTCGACGAGGTGCGCGCGGTCTGGAAGGAGGCCGCGCGCTGGAAGCGGCTGGCGACGCGCTGCATGCGCCAGGACTTCTCGTGGGAGGCGACCGCGAAGGAGTACCTCAAGGCCTATCGACGGCTGGATCGGCGCGTGAAGGCCCAGCTCTCGGGCACGTGAGCCGCGCGGGCCTCGAGCGCAGCGTCGGCGTCGACCTGGGCGGCACCTCGGTCAAGGTCGGGGCGCTCGACGCCTCCGGCCAGCGGATCGGGACGCGCGAGTTCCCCTCCGAGCTCGAGCGCGGCCCGGCGGACCTGGCGCTGCGCATGGCCCAGGCCGCGCGTTCGCTGGGGGTCGGCTCCACCCTCGGGTTGGCGGTGCCGGGCCTGCTCGAGCGCACCTCGGGGATCGTGCGCAAGAGCCCCAACCTGGCGCCGATCGAGGGCTACCCCCTGCGCGACGAGCTCGCCCGCCTGCTGTCCCTCGACCCCGCCCGGGTGCGCTTCGAGAACGACGCCAACGCAGCCGCGGTGGGCGAACAACGTGCGGGCGCGGCGCGCGGCGAGCGCGACTGCGTGTTGGCCACCCTGGGCACGGGCGTCGGTGGCGGCGTCGTGCTCGGCGGCGAGCTCGTGACCGGCGAGGGCGGCCTGGCCGGCGAGCTGGGGCACCTGGTGATCGACCCCGCGGGCCCGCGCTGCGGCTGCGGCGGACACGGTTGCCTCGAGCAGTTCGCCTCGGCCACGGCGGCGATGCGCCGCGCGCGCGAGCGCGGCCTCGACCCGGACCTCGTCGCGCTCGCGGAGCGGGCGCGACGCGTCCCGGGCCCCGAGCGCGAGCTGCTCGCGGACATCGGGCGCGACCTGGGGTACGGCTTCGCGGTCGCGGCCACCCTGCTCGACGTGCGCTGCTACGTGGTCGGCGGCGGCTTCGGCGCGGCCTTCGACGTCCTGCGCCCCGGGATCGAGGACGGGTTGGTCGAGCGTTCCTATGGCCGCACCGCGGACGACTTCCGCCTGCTGCCCGCGGTCCTGGGCGCCGAGGCGGGCTGGATCGGCGCCGCCATCCTGGCGGCCGAGGCGAAGCGCGCCTGAGGCCCGGGATTCGGTGAGAATACCCGCGGCTCCCGGGAGCTATCCTCGCGCCATGCGGGACGACGCGACGATCCTCGAGGTGAAGGGCCTGCGCAAGGTCTACGGGAAGAAGCTCCTGCGCCGCGGCGGCACGGCGGCCCTCGACGGGGTCGATCTGGTGGTCGGGCGCGGCAGCGTCTTCGGCCTCCTGGGGCCCAACGGCGCGGGCAAGACGACGCTGATCAAGGTCCTCTTGGACCTCGTGCGGGGCTACGAGGGGAACGCAGCGCTCTTCGGGCGCCCGCCGCGGGACGCCTCCTCGCGGCGCAAGGTCGGCTACCTGCCCGAGGCCCACCGCTTGCCCGGGTACCTGACCGGCCGTCAGGTGATGCGCCTGTTCGGCATGCTGGCCGGCCGGCCCCGGCGCGAGGTCGAGGCCCGCATCCCCGCCCTGCTCGAGCGCGTCGGCATGCTCTCGGCCGCGGACCAGAAGCTGCGCACCTACTCGAAGGGCATGCAGCAGCGGCTCGGGCTCGCGCAGGCGCTGATCCACGACCCGGAGCTGGTCTTCCTGGACGAGCCGACCGACGGGGTCGACCCCGTCGGCCGCGCCGCGATCCGCGAGCTTGTGCTCGAACTCAAGCAGCGCGGCGTGACGGTGTTCATCAACTCCCACCTGCTGATGGAAGTCGAGCTGATCTGCGATCGGGTCGTGATCATGCACCAGGGCAAAATCCTGCGCTCGGGCACCATCGACGACCTGACCCCGGAGACGGGGCTGGTGCGCTTCGAGCTCGCCCACCTGCCACCCGACCTCCCGATCCTGCTCGCGGGCCTCGGCTCGCGCTTCACGCCGGAGGGCGAACGCGCCTTCCACCTGTTCGCGAGCCCGGCCGAGGTCGACCAGGCCATCGATCGCCTGCGCGCGCGCGGCGTCTCCATCCGGGCCATCAGCCCCCGCAAGCTGAGCCTGGAGGAGTCCTTCATCGACCTCGTGCGGGAGGACCGGCGATGAACGCTCCCATCCTGCAAGCGCTGGTGCTCGACGCCTGGCAGCAGGTGCTCGACAACAAGGTCTTCCGCCTGCTCGTCGGGGTCGCGATCCTGCTGGTGGCGCCGACCTTCCTGATCGGCTTCCACTCGACGCACGTCGAGTTCCTGTGGGGCCTGGGATCGATCAGCTACGCGGACATGGTCAGCCTGCTGCCGGCCGAGTTCCAGGGCATCACGGGCCAGATCGAGGAGCCCGGCATCCGCCTGATCCAGATCCTGCAGGACCTGATCGTGAGCTCCTTCGCGGGGACGCTGGGCGTCGTGCTGGCCATCGCCGCGACCTCCTTCTTCGTGCCGCGCATGCTCGAGCGCGGCGCCGCCGACACGCTCTTCTCCAAGCCCGTGCCGCGCTGGGCCCTGCTGGCCTCGCGCTACGTCTCGGGTCTGCTCTTCGTCGCGGTGCTCTCGTTCCTGCTGGTGCTGGGCATGTACCTGGGCTTCCGCGTCACGTCCGGCTACGACGACCCGGGGTTCCTCTGGAGCGCCCTGACCCTGGTCTACCTCTACTCCGCGCTGCACGCCTTCTCGTTGCTCGTCGCCACGCTGACGCGCAGCAGCGTGGCCGCGATCCTCCTGACCATCGTGCTCTTCTCGTTCAGCGGCTGCGTGCACGCCGCCTGGGTCCAGAAGGAGCAGGTCGAGAACGACCAGCGTTTCCAGACCATCCTCGCGGCCTCGGCCCTGCGCGAGGCGGCCCTCGAGGAGGCCCGAACCAGCGCGGCGGACACCGGGAGCGCGGAGGGCGGGGAGGCCGCGAGCACCGCCTCCGAGGAGACCGGCGGCGTGATCCTGGAGCGCTTGAAGCTCGCTCTCGACGTGCTGCACTACGTGTTGCCCAAGACCAACGACGCGAGCGTCCTGATCCGCAAGCTCAAGCGCTCCTTCGAGCCGATGTTCGCGCTCGAGGATCCCGCCGGCCAGCTCGTGATCGAGCACCGTCTGAGGGGTTGGACCCTGACCTCGCCCGGCAAGCGGGACCTCGCCGCCTCCCCGGCCGTCTGGGTCCCCGCGGACGGCGACCTGACCTCGCCCTACTCCTTGCGACTCGCGCGGCGCTCGCGCTTGGTCGAGGAGGGTGGGCGGACGCGTACCCGGACCACGCTCAGCATGGCCTCCGAGCTGCTCGAGGAGTTGCGCCGGGATCCAGCGGTGCGGGACGCCGCCCGCGAGCCCCTGCGGCTGGCGGGCACCCAAGCCCACCTCGTGAGCTGGAAGCTGGGCGAGGGCGAGGCCACCCTGCAGCGCGAGCGCTGGCTGTTCGGGTATCGCGACTGGGTCTTCGAGCTCGACGCCACGCTGCCCGACCTGCCGCCCGGCCAGGAGGACAACGACCGCTGGCGCCGCGACCTGCGCCGACACCTCGAGCTGGGCGAGGACGCGGGGCTCCAGGGCAGCTTCTGGTACGAGCGTCAGTTCACCCTCGACGCCCCCTGGCGCTACAACCCGCTCTTCTCGATCGGCTCCACGCTGCTCTTCACGCTGACGTCCTTGCTGCTCGCCGCCTGGAAGCTGCGTCGGATCGACTTCTGAGAGGCCGAGAGACAATCGAGCGGACCCGGAGCGGACCCAGAGCAGACCATCCAGACGGCCTCTCAGAACGCCTTTTGGACGGCCGGCAAGCCGGCCGTACCGAGAGTGCTCGAATTCTTCTCACACTCGGATCGCGCGCCGCCCCTCACCCGCCGACCTCCGCGCGTAGGCCCAGGTAGGAGCGTAGCCGCGCGCCGTCCAGCTCCCCGGCTCGGGCGGCCGCCTGCACCGCGCAGTCGGGCTCGTGGGCGTGGCTGCAGTCGTTGAAGCGACAACCGGCCGCGAGCGCGGCGACCTCGGGGAAGGCGGCGCTGAGCTGCGCCCGCGTCACCTCCCACAGGCCGAAGGCCCGCACGCCGGGCGTGTCGACGAGGCGCGTCCCGTCGGGAAGCTCCACCAAGGCCGAGGCGCTGGTGGTGTGACGACCCTTCCCGTCTCCACTCCGCACGCCGCCGGTGGCGCGCCCGCGGTCCACGAAGAGGGCGTTCACGAGCGAGGACTTGCCGACCCCCGAGTGACCCACGAGCACGCAGGTCGCGCCGGCGATCGCCGCGCGCAGCCCGTCGAGGCCCTCGCCGCTCTCGACCGAGAGCAGGTGGCAAGGGACGCCCGACGCGCGCCAGGGAGCGCACGCCTCGAGCAACGCGGCGCGTTCGGCCTCGCCCTCGAGCAGGTCCACCTTGTTGATGCACACCCGCGGCGCGACGCCGCCCCGGGCCAGGGCCAGCAACATGCGCTCGACGAGCCCCGGCCGGAACGCCGGCCGGCGGGCCGCGCTGACGATCAGCGCCTGGTCGATGTTGGCGGCGAGCACCCGCTCGCGCCGCGGGTCGGCCGGGTCGGGGCGCGAGAGCACGCTGCGGCGCGGCTCGGGCTCGAGCGTGACGGGCCCGCCGCCGGAGGGCGTGCGCAGCCGCGCCCGATCCCCCACCGCCAGCGCCCGTGCGCCGCGACGCGCCGCGCCGCCCGCCAAGGGCACGTCCCGGCTGCGTCCCTCGCCGTCGCGCACGCGCACCCGATCGCGGTGCACCTCCACTACCAAGACCTCCGTGCCCGCCTCCGGCGCGGCGTCGGTCGCGGGCTCCCGGTCCGCGGGAGCCGGGCCCGGGGAAGGGCCGCCGATGCGCACGCGCTGGGCGCGGCGGATCTTCTCGAAGGGCGCGGCGCCCTCATCCGACTCGCTCGACTCGAACGCGGCGAGCCGGCGGCGGGGTCGTTTGTCCGGGCGCACCGACTTGCGCGCGCGGGCAGCCTCCTCGATGGCCTTCTGTTCCTCGCGGGGGCGGTAGTGCTTGCGACGGGCGCGTTCGTAGCGCTGTCGCTGCTCGAGCTTCTCTCGTTCGTCCAAGGCGGGTCGTTCCGTTCGTGGGTCCGTGCGGGCGCGGGGCTGGGCGGCGCGACGCACGGAGCTCCTGCGACGGAGCACGAACCGGGCGGCGCCGCGGATGGACGCGGCGCCCGATGGGCCCGTGGGGATCCCGATGGATCGGGTCCGGACGGAGCGGGGGCGCGCGCGGGTCGTCCGCTGCTGCGAGCGCTCCCCACCCGGGGCCGAGCGACGCGAGGACCCGCACGGAGGCGGGTCTGCGCGGCTCAGGCGCGGGCGGAGGCGCCCGGGAAGACGATGGTCTCGTGCTTCGACATGGCTGCCTCCTGGCTCTTCGGTGTCCGGAATGGACGCGCGGACCAGGGCCCGCGCACAGGACCAGAGGCTAACCAGGGATGCGCGCAGCGCAAGGGAGCAGCCCGCGGAGTCCGGCGACGCGCGGCGTGGGCGGCGGACGCGGGCTCGCCCTTCTCCCAGCCCGGTCCACTCCGGTACAAGGCCCGTTCCGCGACGCCCGTCCCAGGCGCCGGGCTTCCCCAACCCACCAGCATGCAGCGCCGTCTCCTGCGCGACCTGCGCGCGATCGTCGGCAACGCGGGCCTCGTCGAGGGGCGCGCGGGGCGCGTGCCGTACGAGTGCGACGGGTTCACCTTCGTGCGCCACGTGCCCGACCTCGTGCTGCTGCCCGCGGACACGGCGCAGTGCGCGGCCGTGCTCGCGCGCCTCGCCGCCGAGGGGCTCGCGGTCGTGCCGCGCGGCGCGGGCACGGGCCTCACCGGGGGCGCGACGGCCGGCGAGGGCGCGGTCGTGGTCGGCACGGCGCGCATGAACCGCGTGCTCGAGCTCGACGTCGTCGATCGCTTCGTGCGCGTCGGCACGGGCATCGTCAACCAGGACGTCAGCCGCGCCGCCGCCCCCCACGGCCTGTTCTACGCCCCCGATCCCTCCAGCCAGAAGGCCTGCACGATCGGCGGCAACGTGGCCAACGACTCGGGCGGCCCGCACTGCTTCAAGTACGGCAACACCAAGCGCCACGTGCTGGGCCTGGTGGTCGTGCTGGCGGACGGGACGGTGCTCGACCTCGCCCGCCCCGAGCTCGACCCCACCGGCCTCGACCTGGTGGGCTTCTTCACCGGGGGCGAGGGGCTGCTCGGCATCGCCACCGAAGCCACCCTGCGCCTCGAGCGCATCCCCGAGGCGACCGAGACCCTGCTGGCGATCTTCACCAGCCTCGACGCGGCCTGCGATTCGGTCTCGGACGCCATCGCGGCGCGCCTCGAGCCCTCGGCCCTCGAGATCATCGATCGGCTCACCATCGAGGCGGTCGAGGCCAGCGTGCTCGCCGCGGGGTATCCCAAGGACGCCGAGGCGGTGCTCTTGATCGAGATCGACGGCTCGGAGCCCGAGGTCGCGGGGATGTCACGCGACCTCGAGGCCATCGTGCGCGCGCGCGGCGCGACCCTCGTGCGCCGGGCCCGCGACGCCGCCGAGCGCGCGCGCCTGTGGGCGGGCCGGAAACACTCCTTCGGGGCCATGGGGCGCCTGGCGCCGGACCTCTACGTGGCGGACGTCGTCGTGCCGCGCACGAAGCTGCGCGAGCTCGTGCTGCGCTCGACCGAGATCTGTCGCCGGCGCGGCCTGCGCGTGGCCAACGTGTTCCACGCCGGCGACGGCAACCTGCACCCCAACATCAGCTTCGATCGGCGCGACCCGGAGCTGGTGAAAAACGTCCTGGCCGCCGGCGACGAGATCATGGAGCTGGTCGTGGCCGCCGGCGGCGCGTTGTCCGGGGAACACGGCATCGGGCTCGAGAAACGCGAGCAGATGTGCCTGCAGTTCAGCGACGACGATCTGGCCGCGATGGCCCGCGCGCGCCGCGCCTGGGATCCCGAGCAACGCCTCAACCCCGGCAAGGCGCTGCCCGTGCGGCGCTGCCTCGAAGTGACCGAGTCCGGGCTGGGGGCAGCGCCGTGAGCGTGCGCGAGGGGATCTTCGCCGCGCTCCTCGAGCGCGACTTCGGCGCGGAGCGCGTGCAGCGCTTCGAGCACCCCTGGCTCGCGGCGTCCGTGCCCCTGGTCGCGCCCCGGGACGCGGGCGAGGTGGGCGAGCTCCTGCGCCTGTGCGGCCGCGAGGGCAAGCGCGTGTTGCCCGTGGGCCACGGCTCGAAGCTCGCCTGGTCCCCGCCGCCGGCGCGGGTCGACGTCGCGCTCTCGACCCGCGGCCTGGACGGCATCGTCGCCTACGAACCGGGCGACGGCACGCTGACCGCGCGCGCGGGCACCGACTGGGCGCGCTTGGCGCGGGCCGTCGCGGCCGGGGGCCACCGGCTCACGCCCGACGTGCCGCGCCCCGAGTGCGCCAGCCTGGGCGGCGTCGTCGCCGCGGGTCAGAGCGGCGTCTGCCGCCTGCGCCTGGGGCCGGCGCGCCATCACGTGCTCGGGCTCGTGGCGCTGCTCGGCGACGGCACGCCCTCGAAGAGCGGCGGACGCCTGGTCAAGAACGTGACCGGCTTCGACCTGCACCGCCTGCACACCGGCGCGCGCGGCTCGTTGGGCGTGATCCTCGAGGTCTCGCTGCGCCTCTTCCCCCTTCCCGCCCGGGAAGCCGCGCACAGCGTGCGTTTCCCGCGCCTGGCGACGGCCCTCGAGGCCGCCGCGAAGCTGCGGGCCGCCGACGTCGAGCCCCTGGCGCTGGTCGTGGAGGACGGCCTCGACCCCCAGGCGAGCGGCGCCGCCCTGCACGTCGCCTTCGCCGGCCGCGCCGAGGGCGTCGCGCGGGACCTCGAGCGCGCCCGCGACCTGCTCGGGCCCGGGGAAGAGCGCGAGGGCGAAGCCGCTCGCGCGCTGCTCGCGCGTTTGCGCGACCTCGAGCCCGACGCGCGCGAGGAACTCTGCTTGCACGTCGCCACCCGACCGTCGCGCCTCGAGCGCACCCTCGACCGCACCCTGGAGTGGTTGCGCGAGCACGACCACCCCCGTCTGGTGCTGGCCCACCCGGCCCTGGCGACCCTCGACATCCCCTTGGGCCTGGCGCGCGGGCTCGACGCGGCCGCGGGGAGCGCGCTGCGCGCGTCGGTGGCCGCCCTGCGCGTCGCCCTCGCCCCCGGCGCGCGGGTCGAGCTGCGCGGGGGCCGCCTCGGGCGCCCGCCCGCCGAGGGGACGCCGGCGCAGCTCGCCCTGGC
>CAYMYN010000013.1:69819-111920 GCA_964394665.1 uncultured Planctomycetaceae bacterium | reverse complement strand
CAGAGGGCCTCTCAGAACGCCTTTTGGACGGCCGGCAAGCCGGCCGTACCGAGAGCGTTCGAGTGCTTCTCACGCTCTGAGCGAACCCCGTCGGCGGCGCGCGGAGGTCAGCGCAGGACGAGCGACAGCGTGTCCGAGGTCGGCGCCAGGGACTCGACCCGGAGCTCGAGCTCGCCCGCGCGCCCCGAGGGCGCGCGCGCGACGACGCGCCAGCGGCCGAGGGTCAGCCCGTGCACCCCGACGTGCGGCCCGAATTGCGTCACGGGTCCGCCGAAGCGCTCGCCGCGCTCGTCGAGGACCTCGAGGCTGACCTGCCGGTCCCCCTCCGCGAGCCCTTCCAGGACCAGGCTGCGCGACGTCCCGGGCTCGACCTCGACGGCGACGGAGGTGGTGCGGCCGGCCTCGAGCCGCAGCGCGAGCTCGCGCTGAGCCATCCCCGGACCGCCCAGGCGCAGCAGCCACTCACCGGGGGCGAGCAGCTCCGAGCGCCAGGTGAGGCCATCCAGGTGCCAGGCCCCGCGCACCTTCCCGTTGGGGGCGACGAGCTGCGCGATCGCACGGGGTTCCGCGGCCACACCGCTCTGCGTCTCGAGCGCGACCTCGAGCAGGCAGCCGCGCTCGAGCTCGAGGATCCCCAGGTCGCGCCGCTCCCCGGGCGCCAGCTCGATGCCCCCCATCTGGCGCTCGAAGTAGCCCGGGGCCCGCAGGCTCAGCCAGTAGGGGCCCGGCGCCAGCGGCCCGTACGAGAAGGCCTGCGTGGTGCGATCGGGCACGGCGAGCTGGGACCAGTTCTGGTCCTTCGCGCCGAGCCACACCTCGAGGCCCTGCACGTCGGCGCCGTCCGGGTCCACCACGCGTCCGGCGAGGGTCGCGCTCGGCCGCGCGCGGTCGGGCACGATCAGGTCCACGTCCGGCTCCTCGGGGAAGGGCACGACGAGCAGCGGCGGGGCCGCGAAGGGGGAGGGCAGGCGCACCTCGAGGGCCTTGGGCCCCTCGGGGCAGTTCTCGAGCTGGAAGCGCCCCTCCGCATCCGTGCGCGCCGACACCAGCCACAGACCGCTGCGCGTCGGCTCGATGACGTGCACGCCCCAACCCGCCAGGGGCGCGCCGGCCTCGTCCAGCAGACGGCCGGAGGCGCGCTCCGAGGCGACCAGGCGCGCATCCCAGCGGGTGCTAGCCCCGGCCGCGATCGAGACCTCGCCCCGCACCTCGCGCCCGAACCCGAAGGCGGCGCGCACCTGCGCGGGTCCGGCCCGCAGCCCGCCGATCCGATAGCGCCCGGCGGCGTCCGTGGTCGCGCGCAGGGGTTGCTCCCCGCTGACGTCGACCCGCAGGCTCGCGCCCTCGGCGGGGTCTCCACGCGGATCGAGGACCACGCCCTCGAGGACTCCTCCGACCTCGAGCACGACCTCGAGCTCCGTCGTGCGGCCGGCCTCGATCACGCACTCCCGGTGAGCTTCGGGGTGCTCGTCCACCTCCACGCTCACGGCCACACCCCCGGGCGGCAGGCGATCGCTCGCGAACTCGCCTTCGGGGCCGCTCCCCAGGCGCAGCGCCGGGGGCGGGTTGAGCCTCCACCCCTCGGGGGAGAGCTCCGGCGCGGACGACCAGGCGGCGGACTCGAGCCGGATGCGCGCCCCCACCACGGGCACGCCGCGCGGGTCGACCACCCGCCCGCGCAGGGCTCCGGCCTGCGGGCCGAGGTGCAAGATGATGTGCGCTTCGGAGCCGACCGCCCCGATCGCTTCCCAGGTCGGCGAGCTGACGCGGCCCGGCGCCCGCGCCGCCAGGGCGGTGTAGGGGCCGGTCTGCCGCCAGGGCGCGAGGTCGCGCAGGGCGAAGCGACCCAGGCCATCGGTCCGGGCCAGCGTGCCCGAGCCCGGCACGTCCCCATCCCGCGCGAGGAAGACCTCTGCCGCCGGCACGGGCCGGCCCCGATCATCGAGGACGAGGCCGCGCACCCCCAGGCCGATCTGGATGGAGAGCTCGACCTGCGCCGTCTCCCCGGCCACGACCTCCACGGCTGCGCCCGCCACGGAGCGGCCGTCCAGGCGCGCGACCCAGCGCCCGGGCTCGAGGTCCCCAAGGGCGGCGCGGCCCCCGGCGTCCAAGGCGAAGGCGCGCGCGGCGCGCGGCGCTTCCCGCCAGGCCTCGCTCTCGGGTGCCAGCAGTCCCCCCAGGAGGGCCGCCGCCGATCCGTCCGCGGCGTGGGTCGCTGCGAGCTCGACCCGACCGGTCCGCTGCGGGGCCCCGTCCGGCGGGAGCACCGCCTCGACCCGCTGCGCGGTCCGCGGCGCGGCGTTCCGAACCGCGGGCCTGTCCCGCGCGTCGTCCCGCGGGCCGGATGGATCGAGGGCGACGGGCTCGGGACCGATCGGGAGCGCGTCGGGGCGGGCCTCCCAGGGTCTCCAGACGATCAGCGAGGCGACGAGCAGCGCGCCCGCGACGAGGCCGGTGGTGGTCTTGGTTCCCATGGCCAGGGCTCCGATCCAGGTGGACCCCGCCGTGGCCGCGCCGGGCGCGGGTAGGGCCGGGGAGGGCGACGGTGGCGGCGCCGCGGGGTGCGCGGGGGGCAAGAGCGCCACCAGCCAGGCCTGGCGGCCGCCGCAGTCGTGGTCGAGGCGGCGACGCAGCAGCTCGCGCCCGCGCGCCAGGTGCGACTTGACCGTGCCGAGGGGCAGCCCGAGGGCGCGCGCGACCTCCGGTGGGCGGAGGTCCTCGTAGTAGCGCAGGTAGAGGGCGCGCCGCTCCGCCTCTGGCAGCTCGGCCAGGGCCTCGGCGACGCGCCGGGCCAGGTCGAGTCGCTCCAGGATCTCGTGGGGCCCGCCGACGGCTTCGGTCCGCGCCACGAGCGCCTCCCGGCCGCGCCGCCGCCCCTCGGTGGTGGCGCGGGTGCGGGCGCGGTTCACGAGCACGGTGCGCAGCCAGGTCCGCAGCGCGCCCTCCTGCTGGGGGGGATGCTCCAGGGCGGCGACGAGGGTCTCCTGCACCAGGTCCTCGGCGGCCGTCCCGACGCCCACCAGGTCGACGGCGAGTCGCCGCAGCCACCCCTGCTGGGCCAGGATCGCCCCGTTCGGCCCGTGTGCTCCGTGGGTCGTCATGTCCGCGCCGGGCGGCTCCCCGCCCCGGGGAAGAGACTACGTCGGGCCCGAACGGGACGGGGGAATCCGGCCCATCCTCTCTGGGTGTGAGAAGCACTCTCACACTCTGCGCGACGGCCGGCCTTGCCGGCCGTGCCAAGGGTGCCCGGGGGGAGAGGCCGGGCCCCGCTTCAGGAGCTGCGGGTGCGCTGCGCCTGGCGGGTGGCTTGGGACTTGGCCAGGGAGGCGTGGTGTTCCTGCAGGCTCTGGACCTCGAACTCGCCGCGGTGCATGGCGGAGAGCGCGCCGATGACGGCCGAGATGCCGGCGCGGGTCGTGATGACCGGGATGCCGATCGAGACGGCGGCGAGGCGGATCTCGTGGTCGTCCTTGCGCTGCTGCTTGCCGCGCGGGGTGTTGAGGACCAGGTCGATCTCGCGGTTCTTGAGCATGTCCACGATGTGTGGACGGCCCTCGTGCACCTTGTTGACGCGCGTGACCGGGATGCCCTGGGCGAGCAGGGTGCGGTAGGTGCCCTCGGTGCACAAGAGCTCGTAGCCCAACGAGGCGAGCTGGCGCGCCTCGCCCACGATCAGGCGCTTGTCGCTGTTCTTGACCGAGAGGAAGATCCGGCCGCGCTTGGGCAACTTCATGCCGGCCGCCAGGTAGGCCTTGACGAAGGCCTGGCCGAGGTCGGCGTCGATGCCCATGACCTCGCCGGTCGAGCGCATCTCGGGGCCCAAGAGCACGTCCACGCCGCGGAAGCGGTTGAAGGGGAAGACCGGGGCCTTGACCGAGTAGTAGGGCGGCACGATCTCGCTCGTGAAGCCCAGCTCCTCGAGCGTGTGGCCGATCATGACCTTGGCGGCGAGCTTGGCCAGCGGCACGCCGATGGCCTTGCTGACGAAGGGCACCGTGCGCGAGGCGCGCGGGTTGACCTCGAGGACGAAGACGCGGTCGTCCTTCACCGCGAACTGCACGTTCATCAGGCCGATGACCTCGAGCTCGAGGGCCATGGCCTTCGTCGCGCGGGTGATCTCGGTCAGGATCTCGGCGCTGAGGGTGTGCGGCGGCAGCACGCAGGTCGAGTCGCCCGAGTGCACGCCGGCCTCCTCGATGTGCTCCATGATGCCGCCGATCACGACGCGCTTGCCGTCGCAGATGGCGTCCACGTCGACCTCGATCGCATCCTCGAGGAACTTGTCGACGAGGATCGGCCGGTCCGGCGAAGCCTGCACGGCGTTCGACATGTAGAGGTCGAGTTCGTCGTCGTCGTAGACGATCTCCATCGCGCGGCCCCCGAGCACGTAGGAGGGCCGCACGAGTACCGGGTAGCCGATGCGGCGCGCGACCTCGAAGGCGTCGCCGATGGTGGTCGCCATGCCGTTGGGCGGCGAGTTGAGGCCCAGCTTGTCGAGCACCTTGGCGAACTGCTCGCGGTCCTCGGCGCGATCGATCGATTCGACCGAGGTGCCGATCAGCGGCGCGCCGGCCTTCTTGAGGTTGGCTGCCAGGTTGAGCGGCGTCTGGCCGCCGAACTGCACGATGATGCCCTTGGGGCCGATGGCCCGCACGACGTGCATCACGTCCTCGTGCGTCAGCGGCTCGAAGAAGAGGTGGTCCGAGGTGTCGTAGTCGGTCGAGACGGTCTCGGGGTTCGAGTTGACCATGATCGACTCGAGCCCCAGCTCGCGCACGGCGAAGGCGGCGTGCACGCAGCAGTAGTCGAACTCGATGCCCTGGCCGATGCGGTTGGGGCCTCCGCCCAGGATCATGATCTTCTCGCGATCGCTGCTGCGCAGCTCGGACTCGTCCTCCCAGGTCGAGTAGTAGTAGGGCGTCGCCGCCTCGAACTCGGCCGCGCAAGTGTCGACCAGCTTGTAGACGGGCATGATCCCGTACTCCTCGCGCAGCGCGGTCACGGCCTGGGGCGTGGTGCCCGCGGCGAGGGCGAGCTGGGGGTCGCTGTAGCCCAGCGCCTTGGCCTCGCGCAGCGCGGACTCGGTCAGCAGCGCGCCGCCCAGTTCCTGCTCGGAGTCGACGAGCTCGCGCATGTTCTCGAGGAACCACGGATCGATGGCCGTCGCCTCGTGGAGCTCCGAGGTGCTCCAGCCCTGGCGGTAGGCGTGACGCACGGCGAGCAGCCGCAGCTCGTTGGGCATGCGCAGCAGTCGAGTCAGGGACTCGCGGTCGAGCGCCTTAGCCTCGAGCGGGTCGCGCCGATCGAGCCCGAACCCGGGCCGGCCCGTCTCCAGGCCGCGCAGCGCCTTCTGCAGCGACTCCTTGAAGGTGCGCCCGATGGCCATGGTCTCGCCGACGCTCTTCATCTGCGTCGTGAGCGTGGTGTCGGCGCCCTTGAACTTCTCGAAGGCAAAGCGCGGGATCTTCGTCACCACGTAGTCGATCGTCGGCTCGAAGCAGGCCGGCGTCTGGCGCGTGATGTCGTTCTGTAGCTCGTCGAGCGTGTAACCCACGGCCAGCTTGGCCGCGAACTTGGCGATCGGGAAGCCGGTCGCCTTCGACGCCAGGGCCGAGGAGCGCGAGACGCGCGGGTTCATCTCGATCACCACCATGCGGCCCGTGCGCGGGTCGACGGCGAACTGGCAGTTCGAGCCCCCGCACTCGACGCCGATCTCGCGCATGATGCGGATCGAGGCGTTGCGCAGGTTCTGGTACTCGCGGTCGGTCAGGGTCTGGGCGGGCGCGACCGTGATCGAGTCCCCGGTGTGCACGCCCATCGGGTCGAGGTTCTCGATCGCGCAGATGATCACGACGTTGTCCGCCGTGTCGCGCATCACCTCCATCTCGAACTCCTTCCAACCGAGCAGGCTCTCCTCGATCAACACCTCGGTGTTGAGCGAGGCCGCCAACCCGCCGGCGACGATCTCCTCGAACTCCTCGACGTTGTAGGCGATTCCGCCGCCCTGGCCGCCCAGCGTGAAGCCGGGCCGGATCACGCACGGCAGGCCGATCTCGGCCAGCACGCGCCGTGCGTCGTCCATGGAGTGGGCGATGCCGCTGCGGGCGCACTCCAGGCCGCAGTTCTGCATCGCCGCGCGGAACAGATCGCGGTCCTCGGCCTTGCGGATGACCTCGGCGCGGGCGCCGATCATCTCGATGCCGAGCTCGTCGAGGATCCCGCGGTCGTAGAGCGAGAGCCCCGTGTTGAGGCCGGTCTGTCCGCCGAGGGTCGGGAGCAGGGCGCTGGGGCGCTCCTTGCGCAGGATGCGCGCCACGGCATCGACCGTGATCGGCTCGACGTAGGTCACGTCGGCCGTCTCCGGGTCGGTCATGATCGTGGCCGGGTTCGAGTTGACCAGGATCACCCGGTAGCCCTCCTCGCGCAGGGCCTTGCAGGCCTGGACGCCGGAGTAGTCGAACTCGCAGGCCTGCCCGATGACGATCGGGCCGCTGCCGATGATCAGGATCGACTCGAGGTCGTCGCGGCGGGGCATTCGGGGAGCGGGGCCTGGGGACCGCCGCCCCGGGGGAGGGGCGGCTGGGGCGCTGGGGGGGACGCGGGGCGGGCACCCCCTGCGTCGGACTCGGGCGGCGCAGACGGATCCCGGAGATTGAAACAAAGGCGTGGTCGACTGTCGACGCGCGCGCGGGCGACGCGGCGCAGGGGCGGGACGCGCCGAGCCCGGACGCGACCGGTTCGCGGGCCGTGGCCGCGCTCTCGGCGGCGGCCGCGTGCGGGCGGGCTCCCGTGGAGACGCCGCGGGTCAAAGGCTCTCGAGCGCTGCGCTCCCCGCGAGCCGTTGCAAGGCCTCCCGGTGGGCCCCCGGCGGAGTCCCCGCCCCAGGCCCGCCGTCCAGCAGCAGCCGCCTGCCCGCCCCGGCGGCCTCGCGCGCGAGCCCCTCCCAGTGCCGCGGATCCCCGCGCAGGTCGAGGGCCAGGGCGCCGGTCCGCAGGCGCAGCCAGTGCAGGTGCTCCGGCTGGGTGCTCAGCACGACGTCCCCCGGTCGCAGGACCTCCCGGGCCCGGGCGCGCCACTCGACGAGTGGATCCGCGAGCCGCAGGGCCGCGCCGGTCCCGAGCAACAGGGCGAGCTGCAGGGCCGCGGATAGGGTCAGCGCCCGCAGGGCCTGCCGCTCCGGCACGCGTGCGGCGAGGTCCAGGGCGCCCAGCAGCGCGGGTCCAGCGAGCCACAGGGGCGGCCAGTCCCCCAGCACGTGCGCCGGCAGGGGCCCCAGGCACCAGACCAACAGCCAGGCGGGGGGAGGCTCCTCCTCGTCGCCGCGGCGCACGAGCAGCAGGGCGAGCAGGCCCGCGAGGCCGACCCCCAGGGCCCCGAGGCCGGAGAGGGCCGGCCAGTCCCAGGGGCTCGGGTGGGCGTCGAGCGCCAGCGCGGCGCGGCCGAGCTCGACCCCCAGGTCCGAGAGCTCCCGACCGGGGTCCAGGGCCGCGGCGAGGGCGTGGACGGAGAGGGCCCCGAGCCCGGCCGCGACCAGCGCCCCGAGCCCGGCCCGACCCCACCCCCGGCCGTGCACCAGGACGGCGGGCAACAACCAGGCGAGCGCCGGATCGACCGAGCACCCCACGGCGAGCAGGAGCGCCACGCGCTTGGGGCCGGCCCCCTCGAGCAGGGCGGCGCACAGGGCCAGGGAGACGGCCAACGCGCAGGTGTCCGGGCCGGGCAGGCTGGCGGCGTGCCACACGGCGGGGGTCAGGGCGAGCGCGAGGGCCCCGAGGGTGGCCAGGGCGGGCGGTGCACCGAGGCGGCGCCCCAGCCCGGCAGCCAGCGGGGGGGTCAGGGCCAGGGCCAGGGCCGAGATCAGGAAGGCGGCCGGCTCCAGGCCCAGGCCGGCGCGGCCGAGCAGGGCCGCGAGCCCGGTCGGCACCAGGTGCGGGCCGCTCCAGGCGCCCGCGTCCAAGCGGGCCATCGCGTCCACCCCACGGCCGACCAGGACCTCGAGGGGGAAGGCCAGGGCGAAGCAGGCCAGCGCCAGTCCCAGGCCCCACTCGACCCAGCGCAGGCGCCGGAGCTCGCGCTCCTCGCCCGCGCGCACGAGGTCCACGGTCAGATGGCGCGGGAAGGCCTCGCCGTGCGCGCCCTGCCCGTGGTCGTGGTCCCCGTGTTCAGCGCCCACGCGCGCGGCCTCGTCGTGCACGGGACGCCGCGGGGCCCAGGCCCTCGGCCACGCTCACGGCACGACCGTCAGCGGCACCGGGCAGGTCTGCACCAAGTTGCCCGTGACGCTGCCGAAGAGCAGCGCCTTCATCTTCGAGCGGCCGCGTCGGCCGGCGAAGACCTGGGCCGCGCCGATCTCGCCCGCCACCTGGCAGACGGTCTCGGCGGGATGGCCGTGGCGGACTTCGCCGGTGACGTCGAGGCCCTGGCCGACCTCGGCTGAGAGCGGGGCGAGCACGGTCTCGCGGACGTGTTGGAGCTCCTTCTCGCGTTCCGCGTGCCGCCCCTCGATCTCGCGTGGGGTGAGCACCTCGTAGGGCGACCAATCGATCACGTGCAGCAGGTGCAGGCTCGCACTGCCGGCCCGCGCCCGCTCGGCGGCGAAGCGCGCGGCCCGACGCGCGCCTTCGCTGCCGTCGACGGCTACCAGGAAGGTGGTCTTGGCCAAGAGATCCTCCTCGGGATGGGTGGGTTCGCTGGGGCGGGGAACGTGGGATCGTGACGACCCGCGTGGCCCCGGGCAAGCGGGCCCCAGGGCGATCAAGCGCCCGCCAGCACCTGCCGCAGGAGGCCCCCGTCGGCCTCGACGTCCAGGACGAGCTCGCCCGCGCGCCGCGGCAGCACGAGCCGCACCCGGCCGTGGGCGTTCTTCTTGTCGCTGGCCATGGCGGCGACGAGCGCCTCGGCGGGCAACGGCCCGGCGGTGCGCTCGAGCTCGGCCAGGCCGGTGGGCAGATTCCAGCGCGCCAGTCGCTCCGCGACCCGCGCGGGGAGGCTCGGGTCGTCGAGCACCCCCGCGCGCGCGGCGTACTCGCTGGCCAGGACCAGGCCGACCGCGACCGCGACGCCGTGGGGCACGCGGCCGTAGCCGGCCACCTTCTCGATGGCGTGGGCGAAGGTGTGGCCGAGGTTGAGGGCCTTGCGCGGGCCGGCTTCGCGTTCGTCGCCCTCGACCACGCGCGCCTTGGTCGCGACGCAGGCCGCGATGGGCTCCACGAGCGCGTCGAGCTCCGCCGCGGTACGTGGCGGCACGGCCCCGAAGGCGTCGAGGCGGGGTTCGAGCTCCGCCCCCGCGACGAGCCAGGTCTTGGCGACCTCGCCTAGACCCGAGCGCCACTCCTCGAGCGGCAGCGTGGACAGGGTCGCGAGGTCCGCGAGCACGCCGCGCGGCTGCTGGAAGACACCCGCGAGGTTCTTGCCGGCCGCCAGGTTGACGGCGGTCTTGCCGCCCACGGACGCATCGACCATGGCGAGCAGCGTGGTCGGGCAGGCGACGCTGTCGATGCCGCGCAGCAGGAGGGCCGCGGCGAGCCCGCCCAGGTCGCTCGCCGCGCCGCCGCCCAGGGTCACGATCAAGGAGCCGCGCTCGAGCCCCGCGCTGGCCAGCGCCTCCAGCGCGCTGGCGAGCTGCGCGAAGTCCTTGCAGGCCTCGCCCGCGGGCAGGCGCACGCGCGCGGCGCATCCGGCGGGCAAGGCGCCGCCGTGCAGTGCATCGACGTCGCGGTCCACGACCAGCGCCCACGAGGGGCGGTCGGCGACGTGGGCCGCGAGCTCGCCGAGCACGCCCCCTCCGACGACGACCGCGTAGGGCGGCGCGGTGCGGACCTCGACGACGGCGCGACGCGGCATGGATCCCTTCGACTTGCGCGCGCCTACGGGGTCGCGTCGCCGCCGGCGGCGCCTTGGCGCTCGCGCCGCGCGCGGCGACGGCGCACGAGCTCGGCCTGGAACTGCAGGGACTTCTTGCGATCGCGCGTCAAGAGCACGACGAACAGCGCGGCCAGGGAGAGCGTGAGGGCCACCATGAACCAGGCGATGTTGCGCATCACCGTGTCCTCGGGCATCTCGAACGGCTCCACGCCATGCAGCACGAAGTAGGGCGCCGTGCGCATCACGCCCGAGCGGTCCTCGTAGGCGAGGTTCTTGAGGAAGAAGCCGCGCGCGGTCACATACGCGCCGATGGCGAGGTCGCGCTCCTGGGGCAGCATCGAGAACTGCACCACGCCGATGCCGCCGGTCCAGTTGGAGTTCCCGATCCAGCCGTTGGTGTGGCGCGCGAGGCGCAGCGGGTTCTCGCTGGCGGTGGCGGTGCGCATGCCCTGCATGCGGCTGATCGGGAAACGCAGCGGTTCCCCGCGGAACTCCGCGCCCTCGCGGATCAGGCGTGCGAGCAACGCCGAGTCGAGCTCGGGCGCCGCATCCCAGTCGATCTCGCCGGCTTCGGGTCGGGCGCTGAAGCGCATCAGCTCCCACTTGGCGAGCCCCGCTTCGCCGCCGAGCCCGGTCATCGAAGAGGTCCCGTCGTCCTCGACCTCCGCGAGCGTCGCTCGGAGGTGCTCCATCGAGAACGGCCCGAGGCGCGGCTGGGAGCGCAGCGCTCGATCGCCGACCAGCAGCGGGCCTTCGACCCACTCGCCCGAATCGAGCTCGTCGCGGAACAGCTTGAAGAAGAGCCCGTCGACGCGCACGAAGTCGCCGAGCTGGAAGAAGTCCGCGCCGTGTCGGACGCTGAAGAAGGCCGTGCCGCCGTCCTCGAGCGCCAGCGCGCCCTCGAGTTGTTCGTGGCCCTCGCTGGTCGCGCGCGCCTCGAGCTCGAGCAGCGTCCCGCGGGCCCGGAAGGGCTTGGCACGCTGCGCGTCGGGGTCGGTGCGCACTTCCTCCAGCGCCGCGGCGTCGAGGTCGCGCACGCCCAGGGCGGCGAACTGCGCGTTCGCGAAGCCGCGCACGTAGCGCGCGAGCTCCTCGATGCCCGCGCCTTCGCGCAGCACGCGGTCGGTCTCGCGCGAGTCGCTGACCTTGCCCCGCAGGCGCTCGAGGTCGAAGGCCGGCACCACGACCTCGAGTTCCTCGGCCGCGTCGAGCACGCCGGTCGTGAGCTGAGCACGGTCCTGTGCTGCTTGGTCCCCGGAACCGCTCTGGATCTGGGCGATCACGAACACGACCAGCAGGGCCACGAGGGCCGCCGACATCAGGATCAGCCGGCGCTTGTCGCTCTTGTCGAAGAGCTCGGGCGTCGGCCGCTGGCCGAAGGGGGCTTGGCCGGGTTCGGGGAGTTTTCTCATGGTTGGCTCGCGAGGGCGTCCGCGCGCGCGGCGCGCAGCGCGGCGGCGGCCACCAGGGCGCGGAAGAGGCGCAGGTGGGGGCTGCCTTCGGCGGAGAGTTCGGGGTGCCACTGGACGCCGACGGCGAACGGGTGTGCGTCGCGCTCGATGGCCTCGACCAGCCCGCTCCCGTCCTGCGCGCAGACCCGCCAGGTCGGGGGCGCGCCCACCAGGGCCTGGTGGTGACGGCTGACGACGTCCAGCGTCCCTACCCCTAGGACCCGGGCCAGCTTCGTTCCGGGCTCGATCTCGACCGGGTGCAGGGTGTTGCCCCCGTGCTCGCCCGCGGCGGGTCGATCCTCGGGTAGGTGCTGGAGCAGGCCGGCTCCCTCGACGATCCCGAGGAGCTGCATGCCGTAGCAGATGCCCAGGACCGGGACCTCGAGCTCGAGGGCCGTGCGCGCCAGGCACACGTCGAACTCCTGCTTGGCGAGGGGTACGGGGCTGGCGCTGGCGTGGGTGGGGCCCAGGCCGAGGGGTTCGGTGGTGAAGTCGTCGCCGCCCGTGAGCAACAACCCGTCCACGCGCTCGAGCAGCCGGCGCACGTCCGCGGGGCCGCCGACGGGCGGGATCGCCACCGGCACGCCCCCGGCGGCCAGGACGGCCTGGGCGTAGCGCACCGAGAGCGACAGGCGCGGCTCGCGCTCGAGCGCGAGCAATCCGTTGACGGCGATCAGGGGGTGTTCGACGCGGGACACGGCGAGCGATGGTAGCAGCCCGCGGGGATCGCGAGGCCGGCGGGGGCGGGGCGCGCTCCGGCCGCTACCATCCCGCGCCCCATGGTCTGGCTGCTCGACCTCGCCCTGCTCGCCGTCGGATTCCTGGCCCTCGCCCGGGGCGCGAACTGGCTCGTGGAGGGCAGCTCGGAGCTGGCGCGGCGCCTGGGCATCAGCGCCCTCGTGATCGGCCTCACGGTCGTGGCCTGGGGCACCTCCGCGCCCGAGGTCGTGGTCTCCGGCCGGGCCGCCTTCGAGCGCAAGGGCGACCTCGTGATGGGCAACGTGCTCGGGAGCAACGCGGCCAACATCGGGCTCGTCCTGGGCGCCTGCGCCCTGGTCCTGCCCGCGATCCTGGCGCGACCG
Organism: uncultured Planctomycetaceae bacterium; assembly: GCA_964394665.1. Taxonomy (GTDB): domain Bacteria; phylum Planctomycetota; class UBA1135; order UBA1135; genus CAYMYN01. The sequence continues at coordinate 99,523 of CAYMYN010000013.1, read as the reverse complement.
ATGCCGCTGCGGGAGGCGGGCTGGCTGCTCGCTTCCCTGGCCGCCCTGTGGGTCGTGTGCATCGATCGGCACGTCGGGCGGCTGGACGGCGTGCTGTTGCTCGCGGTCTTCGGCCTGCACTACTTGCACCTCGCCTGGGGCCTGCGGCGCGGCCGCGTCGCGTTGAAGATCCTCGAGGATCTGCAGGCCGAGACGGAGGCCCAGGCCGCGGCGCCAGCGCGGAGGGTCCGCCGGCCGGGCTGGGCGGCGTTGCTGGGCGCGGCGCTGGTCTGCGTGGGGGCGGAGCTCGTGGTGCGCGGTGCGAGCGGCGCGGCCCTGCGCCTGGGCATCACCGAACGCGTCATCGCGCTCACGATCGTGGCCTTCGGCACCTCCCTACCCGAGCTCTCGGCCGGCCTGGCGAGCGCCCTCAAGGGCGAGCGCGAGATTGGCCTCGGCAACGTGGTCGGCAGCAACGTGTTCAACGTGCTCGCCGTGGTCGGGATCGCGGCCCTGGTGCGCCCGGTGGGCGGCGATCCAGAGGTCGACCAGGCGCTCGCGAACGCCCTGGCCCTCGATTTCCCGGTCGTGCTCGCCTTCAGCCTGGCCGTGATCGCGCTGCCGATCCTGCTGGTGCGCGACGGCGGCCGCCTCAGCGCCGCGATCCTGCTCGCGGGCTACGTCGCCTACGTCGGCTACCTGTTCGTGTAGCGCTCAGCGCGGGTGAGACCCGCAAGCCAACGCGGAGCGAGGGGCCCGCGCTGCTTACCCATGCGGGGGAGGAGGACCTCCCCCGATCCGGCCGCGACACGCGGCCTCCCCCTCCCCGCCGCCTGATGGGCGGCGCGGCGCCCAACGGGCGCCGGCTGCGGCTCGCCGGCAGGCTCAGGATCCTGCCCGCTGCGCGAAGAAAGCGGGCTGTAGTAGATCAGCGCGTCGCCAGCGCGCAGCCGATCAGGCGGTAGAGCAGGCGCGCGCCGACGATGGCGTCCCAGGAGTCCTCCTCGGGGGGAGCGTCGCCGGGGCTGACCTCGTTCAAGTCCAGGCCGACCACGCGGCGGCCCGAGCGGGCGAGCTCTTCGAGCCACAACATCGCTTCGTGCCACAGCAGCCCCCCCGGGACGGGCGTGCCCGTGGCGGGGCACAGGGTCGGGTCGAGCCCGTCGACGTCGAAGCTGATCCAGACCTCCTGGGGCAGGTGCGAGAGCTGCTCGCGCACGAGGGCGCGCAGGTTGCGCCCTTCGAGGCGCGCGGCGGCCCACTCGGTGTCGAGCAGCACCGCGTGGCGCGCGGGGTGGCGGCGCGCGTAGTCGAGCTCCTCCTCGGCGAGATCGCGAATGCCCACGTGCAGCACGCGCGCCACGCCGTCCACGCGCTCGACGACGTTGCGCAGGATCGAGGCGTGCGACCAGCGGAAGCCCTCGTAGGCATCCCGCAGGTCGAGGTGCGCGTCGAAGTGCAGGATGCCCAGGCCCCGGTGGCGCTCCGCCGTCGACTCGAGGGCGCCGAAGGGCACCGAGTGGTCGCCGCCCAGGATCACCGGCAGCTTGGATTGCGCCAGGATCGAAGCGGTCTCGGCCCGCACCGCGGCGTTGACCGCGGCGCCGAGCTCGTCGACCCGCGCCAGGGCGCGCTGGAGCTCGCGGTCGCCGCCCAGCCGGCCGCCCACCTCGATCACGCGCGCGGCGAGGGGCGTCGCTTCCCGTTGCGCCGCGACGACCTCGGGCCGCGCCCCGCGCAGGTGGATGCCGGCCTCGAAGGGCTTGCCGAAGACCAGGTCGAACAGGTCGACCTGCCGCGAGGCCGCCAGGATGGCCTCGGGCCCGCGCGCGGCGCCCTTGCGGTACGAGGCCGTGGCGTCGAAGGGCACCGGGACGACCTGCACTTGGGCCCGCTCCGGCGCCACCGGCAGCCCGAAGAGGTCGCTGTCGAGGCTGGCCGCGGCGGAGGGATCGAAGGCTGCATCCATGGCGCGCATGGTCCCCCCCCAGGGAGGCCCGCGCAACGACCGCGGACGAGCATCCGCCCCGGGAGTGGCGCCGCCGGATACCTTGGATCGATCCCCGGTCCCCTTCCCCCGTGCCCCGTGGAAGTCTCCATGCGCCGCCTCGCTCTCGTGCCGCTCGGCTCGTTCTTGCTGTCCCTGGCCGTCGGTTCCCTCGCCCACGCACAGCAAGGAGCACCCGTGCTCCGGCGAACGCCGCATCTCGATCACGACCATCGTCCCTACGCCGGACCGGTCGGACGCGAGCGCATCGCTCGGCCCGACCTGCTCACCGCGGGGGCGGGCCGTCCGGCCGTGCTGCTCACCGGCTACTGGCCGCCGTCGAACGAGATGCTGCGGCGCTTCAGCCCCGACCCCGCGAAGAACCCCCAGGGTTGGGTGGGGTCGGACTGGGAAGGCCGCGGCTACGACGTGTATGCGTACTTCCCCGAGTTCTCCCCGCCCAATTGCACGAGCTGCGGTGTCGGCACCGGAGACCTGAAGGTCGACTACCAGGACACCACGCTCGACTACTGGCAGATCGTCGCGGCCCTGGAGCCGATCGCCGTGATCACCTTCAGTCGCGGGCAGATCAACCACTCCTGGGAGGTCGAGATGAACCAGTACAACCGCTCGGTCTGGGTCAACGACTACGTCGCGCCCTTCCAGCCCAACCCCGCCCCGCCGGACGCGAGCGTTCCCGCCGGACACCTGCGGCTGTCGGCCTTGCCCATGCAGGACATCGTCGATGCGGTGGCGGCGGCGAACCTCGGCCTCTCGGCGTTCATCTGCTACTCGGGGGACGGCGGCGGCTTCCTCTCCGAGTTCATCGCCTACCTGGGCGTCTGGTACCAAGCGATCCACGCCGACCCCACCGATCCCGCCTGGTGCGTCGCCGCGGGACACGTCCACGTCGGCGCGCTGATCGACTGGGCCACGGCGCAGCAGGCGGCGGAAATCACGCTGCGCACCGTGCTCGACTACGTCGACGAGGTCACCGCCTGCGCCGGCAGCCTGGCGAACTACTGCTCGACCTCGCCCAACTCGGTCGGCGCGGGGGCGTTCCTCGGGGCGCTCGGCCAACCCTCGATCGGCGACAATCTGTTCACCCTGCGGGCGATCGGCGCGCCCCCGGGCCAGAACGGGCTCTTCTTTTACGGCGCGCCGCAAGCGGGCACGCCCTTCGGAGATGGACAACGCTGCGTCGGCTCGCCGATCGTGCGCCTGACGCCGCCCGTGCTCGTGGACGGCGTCGGGTACGCGCAGCGCGCCCTCGACCTCTCCGCTCCGCCCTTCGACTCGGGCCCGGGCGCGGCGGTGGTCGGGACCACGCGCGGCTTCCAGTTCTGGTACCGGGACCCGGCCGCGGGTGGAGCGGGATTCAACCTGAGCGACGCGCTGCAGGTCACTTGGTGTCCCTGACGTCGTCGTCGGTCCCTCACGAGCCCGGCCGGACCGCGGAACGTTCCGCGGTCCGGCCGGGCTCGTGACGGGACGGTCCCCGCGTTCACTCGACGTCGAGCTGGGCGATCAGATTGCGGGCTTCTTCGAGCTGCGCCCGGGTGCAGGTGAGAATCACGGCATTGATGCGCGGGCAGGCTTGGACGATCGCTCCGCCGAGGCGTCGCTCGCGAATCGACTCTCGCGCTCCTTCGCGCTGCGCCTGCGCGGCGGCGAGGGCCAGCTCGATCGTGGGCGCCAGTTCGATGGCATCGGCGTGCGACAAGCGAACGGTCGCGTGCACGATGGACGAAGAGTGGGCCTTCGAGTCGACGTCGAGCGTGCGCAGGAGATCGACCAGGTCCGCCACCCAGGGACCCTGACCGCACACGACCAGGCTGCTTTCCCCCACGGGCAGGATCAGCATGACGTTCGGGTCGGTGATGATGACCCGCAGCGAGTTGGACAACGTGCGCGGATCGATGTGCGACAGCTCGATCATCGTCGTGAACCAGACCGCCGGGTGGGCGCGCATCAGCGCGGTCCGGTCGCTGGAGGTCTGCGTGGCCAGAGCCCGCAGGGAGGCGCGCGTCGGCCCGAGCACAGAGTGCACGTACAGCAGGCCCAGGCCGGCACTCGGGCCCCGGCTCAGCACGAACTTGTCGGCGATCAGGGTCTCCACGAAGCTCTGGACCTGTGCCGCGGGAACGGTGACCGATTGTTCGAGGGGCGTGGGGACGCTCTCGAGCAACTGTCGGATCTCGGCGCTGACCAGGAGCCGCTGGCCGCTGAGCGCGGCGTAGCGCTGCAACACCCACATCAAGGAAGGCGGGGGCTCGTTCTCACCCCAGGTGAGCTCGAGGTCGCCGCTGACGGCGGGAAAGAGCGCGCCCGGCGCTTGGGCGACCGCGCTCGCGATCTGTGCGCGGCGGTCGGGAGCCGGCGCCCCTCCGCTACCGACGTCGAAGGAGGAGGTCAGGGCAAGTGAGGACAGGACCACGGGCAGCAAGGCACTCCACATCGGAACCTCCGGGAACGGGATGACGATCGGACGAAGGCCGCAGGGACGGCATGCGGGTCCCGTTCTTCCCACGCTACTCGACATCCGGCCCCGGTGTTCCGCGCTCCGATCCTCGGGACTTTCGCGCGGGACCTGGGGCCCTCGCCAGCGGGTTCGCTCAGAGTGTGAGGAGGAATCTCACACTCTGCGCGCCGGCCGCCTCTGGCGGCGGTGCCAAGGGCATCTGGGAGGCCGTTTGCTCGGCGCTTGCTCGGCCTCTCAGCGTCCGATCGGTTGGTCCGCGCCCAGGCCCGGGCCGTAGATCACGGCGTTGGAGAAGAGTCGGGCCGAGCCGCGTTGGATGCCGCGGAAGGCCGGGGTCGAGGCGAAGAGGATGATCTGGCCGGAGCCGCGCGACTCGCGCGTGAGCCAGGCGCTGTCCGCCAGACGGTGGCGCGCCTCCGGCCAGAGGAGGCCCGAGAGGCGCAGGCGTTCGGCGCTCGCGAGGCGCACGGCGGTCTCGACCGACGGAGGAGCGAGGTAGACGTCGGCGCCGTCGACGAGCACCGGCAGGGTGTCCCCCGAGCCGGCGGTCAGCCAGGACTCGGCGCGGCACTCGCCGAGCAACATGGCGCCGCGCGGCGCGAAGCGCGCCAACCACCGCTCGCGCTCCTCGTCCGTTTCGCCGGGCACGGAGAACGGCGGCTCGGGTTCGTCCTTGGACTCTTCCATCGTCTCGGGCCCGTCCTCCGCGGCTGCCGGCGGATCCCGCGGCGCGCCGTCCCACAGGAGACCTTCGTCGATCACGATCTCGCGCGCGGCGCGGGCCCGCAGGGCCGGGGCGCGGTAGCGCTCGAGCTCGTCGAGGGCGTCGTGGCGCAGCACGACCTGCGAGAGCTCGAGGTTGCCGCGCGTGATCAGGGCGGCCGACTCCTCGCAGGCGATCAAGGTGCCGCCCGACTCGATCCAAGCCGCGAGCTCGTCCGCCACCCCGCGCAGGATCGGTCTCAGCCCGCCGCCGGCCGGCGGCAGAATCAGCACGTTGTAGCGCCGCAGGTCGGCCCAGCCGAGCTCCTGCGCGTCGAGCAGCGTGAAGGGCACCCCCAGCTCGACGTCCAGATGGTGCCAGAGGTGTCCGTAGCGGTCCGATGCGACCGGCGCGTTGGCGAGCACCGCGATGCGTGGGCGCGCGAGCAGGTGGAAGTGTCCGCCGCCGAGGTCCGGGCCGTCGTCGGCCGAGCGCCCGGTGTCGGTGGGCACGACCTCGACGCGCGCCTCGCGGGCGGCGCGCTCGATGCGCGCGGCGAGATCGGGGTGGCGCTGGTCGTTCTCGTGGCGGCGGATGAGCAGCGATCCGCGCGAGAAGGCGCGGCCGGCGGCGGTGAAGGGCTCGTCGGCGAAGTGCACCGCGAGCCCGAGCTCGAGGGCGCGGGCCGCGAAGGACACCGAGGCGTCCCGCGCCCCGTCGACGATCCAGGCGTAGACGGGGCGGGTCGGGTCGGCGGGCGCCGCGACCGATCCGACGCGCGCCGGCACGGCGTCCACGCGTTCACTGTCGGTTCCGGGCGCGAGCTCGCACCACCACGCGTCGAGGTCGAAGGCCAGGGGCAGCGACCAGGACGTGATGTCGTAGATGCGCGACTCGCCCTTGCGTTCGAGCGATTCGCGCTCGCGCACCAGGTCCTCCAGGGGCAGGCGCGGGTCGAAACCCAGGAACGCGTTCACGAGCGGAGCCTGGGGCTGGAGCAATGGGACGAACAAGCTGCCCGCGGGCAGCTCCAGGCTCTCGAGTTCCTCGCCCCGGGTGCCGCGCGCGCCGCGGGCCTCCAGGTTCGCGGTCGTGCGCCGCACTTCCACGCCCTGGGCCAACAGGGCCGCCAGCAACGCGTCGCTCCGATCGACGTTGCCCTGCGGCCGGAGGGCGAGCACGCGCGCGGGCGGCGTGAGGTCGGGGTCGACGTGGGTGCGCTTCCACTCGAGGTACGCGCCCAGGATCTCGGCGCGCCGCTCGGCGAGGGTGCGCAGGCAAGCGAGGCTGGCCTCGGCCTGGTGGTGCACGGCCTCGCGGTAGGCGAGCACCTCCCCCGAGGCGCGCTGCAGCGGGAAACCGGCCGTGCGCGCTTGCTCGTACAGCATCCCGACCGCGCCGATCAGCGAACCCCAGGCGTCCGAGTAGAACGGCGCCCACCCATCGGCCCACTCGCGCGTGTAGTAGCCCCACCCGTGGCGGTCGAAGGCGCGCGCGATGTCGGCCGCGAAGACGCTCTGCCAGCGCACGTGATCGGCGCGCAGGTCGCCCAGGATGGGACGGGCCTGGGGATAGAACAGGTAGGTGTCGAGGCTGCCCATCTCGTGAGCGTCGACGAAGAGCTGGGGGTGGAAGGCCAACACCGCGCGCCAGCGGGCCCGTGTCTCGGGCTGCGTGCCGGCGATCCAGTCGCGGTTCATGTCGAACAGGTAGTGGTTGCCCCGTCCGTAGGGCCAGCGTCCCCGGTGCATCGAGGCGTGATCGAGGCTCTGCATGTAGCCCGCCGATTGTTCGACCATCCCGAGGATGCGCTGGCGGCCGTCGGGGTTCATGCAGGGATCGATCACGACCACGATGCGCTCGAGCAGCTCCGCGGTCTCGCGCGTGCGGTCGGCGATCAGGTGGTGCGCGACGGCCAGCGAAGCGTCGGACCCCGAGAGCTCGTCCCCGTGGATGCTGTAGGCCATCCAGGCCACGGGCGGCGTGCCGGCGAGGATGCGCTCGGCCTCGACCGCGGGGAGTCCGCGCGGGTCGAACAAGCGCGCGAGGTCCGTCCGGATCTGCTCCAGCCGAGCGTGGTTCTCGGGCGAGGTGACCACGGCGTAGACGAGCTCGCGTCCCTCGTGCGTCTTGCCCATCGGGAACAGTCGCATGCGCTCGGAGGCTTCGCTCCAGAGCCGGAACGCGGCCAGGATCTCGGCGTGGTGGGCGAGGCGCGAGCCGTGCTCCTGCCCCAGGAGCTCGGTGGGCGTGGGGAGACGCGGGTCATGGTCGGCGCCGGGGAAGAACGGCTCGGCGTAGGCACCCGGCGGGTCGCCGAAGCGGATCGGCGGGCGCTCGAGGGGCGGATCCTGCGTGGGCGCGGCGGAGCGCGCGGCTCCCAGCGAGGGCCCGCAGCCGAGGGCGAGCAGGACGAGGAGCAGGGTCGGGAGCGGGTTCGAGTGGACGCGCATCGTGGGGATCGTCGGGCCGTGGAAGGGGCGCCATCCTACGGCGCGGCGAGCGGTCGGGGATGCGGTCGGCTCGTTACCATGGGCCGCCCGTCCTCCGCCGAGCCCCCGACCATGGCCGCCGACCGACCCCTGCATCTGGCGATGTGGTGCTGCCCGCGCACCGTCTCGACCGCCCTCATGCGCGCCTTCGAGAACCGCGCCGACACCTTCGTGATCGACGAGCCGCTCTACGCGCACTACCTGGCTGCCACCGGCCGGCGGCACGCGCTGTTCGACGAGGTCGTGCGCTCGCAGCCGACCGACTGGCGTGCGGTGGCCGAGCACCTCGTGGGCGCGGTGCCAGGTGGCAAGCGGGTCTTCTACCAGAAGCACATGGCCCACCACCTGCTGCCGGACATCGAACGCGGTTGGCTGGATCGCCTGACGCATGCCTTCCTGATCCGCGATCCGCGGGAGCTGCTCCCCAGCCTCCAAGCCAAGCTGCCGGACGTCTCGTTGGCGGACACCGGGTATCCGCAGCAGCTCGAGCTCTTCGAGCGCGTCCGGGAGCGGTGTGGCGTGACCCCACCGGTCGTCGATTCGACCGATCTCCTGCGCGACCCCGAGGGCATCCTGCGCGCGCTCTGTCAGGCCCTCGACCTGCCGTTCACCGCCGACATGCTCTCCTGGCCCCCGGGCCCGCGGCCCACGGACGGCGTCTGGGCCAAGCACTGGTACGGGAACGTCGAGCGCTCGACCGGATTCGAGCCCTTCGTGCCGAAGGAGAGCACGCTTCCCGCGGGGCTCGCGGAGCTCGAGGCACGTTGCCGCGAGCCCTACCGCCGGTTGCACGCCGCCCGCCTACGCCCCGTTCCCGCCTGATCCCCAGCGATGCTCCAAGTCTACGACCCGCGCAATCGCGACCTACTGGTCAACATCAACGGCCGACTGATCCACCGCGACCAGGCCGGGATCAGCCCCTTCGACTCGGCCGTGCAGGGGGGCGACGCGGTCTGGGAAGGCCTGCGCCTCTACGACGGGCGCATCTTCAAGCTGATGGAGCACCTCGAGCGCCTGACGCACTCGGCGAAGGCCCTGGCGTTCGCGGAGATTCCTCCCAAGGAAGTCGTCGCGGCCGAGATCCGCCGCACGCTCGAGGCCAACTCGATGCGCGACGGGGTTCACATCCGGCTCACGCTCACGCGCGGCGTCAAGGTCACCTCGGGCATGGACCCGCGCCTCAATCAGTCCGGGCCGACGCTGATCGTGCTCGCCGAGCACAAGCCCCCGGTCTACTCCAAGTCCTTGGCCGATCAGGGCGGACTCACCCTGGTGACCAGCAGCGTGCGTCGATTCCCGCCGGATTGCCTGGATCCCAAGATCCACCACAACAACCTGTTGCAGTCGATCTTGGCCAAGATCGAGGCCAACGTCGCGGGCGCGGACGATGCCTTGATGCTCGACACGCGCGGCTTCGTGGCCGAGACGAACGCGACGAACCTGTTCTTGGTCGAGGACGGCCGCGTGCGCACGCCGCGGGCGGTCGCCTGCCCGGAGGGGATCACCCGCGCGACGGTGATCGAGCTGTGCGCCGAACACGCGATCCCCTGTCGGGAGGACGACCTCTCCTCGAGCGAGTTCCACCGCGCCGACGAGGTCTTCTGCACGGGCACGATGGGCGAGCTGGCCCCCGTCACCCACATCGACGGCCGCACGATCGGAACGGGTGGCCCGGGCCCCCTGACCCTGCGGCTCTCGGAGCACTTCCGCGGCCTGACCGCACGCGGCGGCTACCCGATCCTGACCCACCCCCTCGAGCCCGCCTTCGCGGCCCGTTCGGGCGCCACCGCTTCCTGCTAGCATTCCGCGCCCATGGACGAGGTCTCCGAACTGGTGCGCCGGGTGGTCGGGCGCGTGTTGGCTGCACGCGGGACGGAGTCCGGCGGGACGCGATCGGCGGGCGTCCACGTCGAGGTCCAGCCCGCAGCTGGGGCGCCGGGGCCCGCGGAGCGCCGACCGCGATCGGCCGGTCGCGGTGGGCGGCCGCTGGTGACGGCCCGCTGCCTCGAACGCGAGGGCTTCGTCCCGCCCGCCGGGGCGCGATTCACGCCCCTGGCCGAGGAAGAGGCTTGGCGGCGCGGCATCGAGGGAGCCGAGGCGCGGCGCGCTGGCCCCCTGCGGATCGCGGTCGGCGCCGACCACGGTGGGTTCGCTCTCAAGGTCGCGGTCCTGGGTTGGCTGCGCGAGTTGGGGCACACGCCGCTCGACCTCGGCACCCACGACGAGAACGCCGTCGACTACCCCGACTTCGCGCAGGCGGTCGCGGAGGCGGTGGTCGAGGGGCGCTGCGACCTGGGCGTGTGCGTGGACGGGGCAGGCATCGGGTCGGCCATGGCGGCGAACAAAGTGCCCGGCGTGCGGGCCGCCTGTTGCACCAGCGAGGTCTTGGCGCGGAACGCGCGGGAGCACAACCTGGCCAACGTGTTGACCCTGGGTGGGCGCGTGCTCGGCGAGCTCGAGGCCGAGCGTATCCTGCGCGCCTTCCTCTCGACGACCGAGGGCGGCGAGCGCCACCGGCGGCGCGTCGACAAGATCACGGCCATCGAGGCCCGCTACTCCCGCCCTGCGGGAAGTGCGCGCAGCACGGAAGGTCGCTCTTGAAGGGCGCCGCGATCGATCGCGCGCGGTTGGAGCGCGTCCTGGAGGAGGTCGCGCGTCAGATCCTCGAGCGCGGCTTCGACAGCGTCGGCGGAGAGCCGTGGGGCTGCACCCAGGTCTGCGTCGACGTGTGCCCCGACGACGTCGGGCGCATCGTGCGCGCCGGCGCTTGTCGGGTTGGGCTGCGTACGCACTCGGGCGGCATGCTGGGCGACATGGCGTCCTATATCGACCACACGCTGCTCAAGCCCGATGCGACCGCCGCCGAGATCGACGAGCTGTGCGGGCAAGCCCTGGAGCACCGCTTCGCCAGCGTGTGCGTCAACGGCAGTTGGGTGCGGCGCTGCGCGGAGATCCTGTCCGGCTCGGGCGTGCTCACGTGCGCCGTGGTCGGCTTCCCCCTGGGCGCGTGCGTCAGCGAGGTCAAGGTCTACGAGGCCCGGCGCGCCATCGAGGACGGGGCCTGCGAGATCGACATGGTGATCCATGTCGGCGCCCTGCGTTCGGGCGACGACGACTTCGTGCAACGCGACATCGCCGGCGTGGCGCAGGTCTGCCACCAACTCGGCGCGAAGCTCAAGGTCATCCTCGAAACGTGTCTCCTGACCGACGCCGAGAAGGTGCGCGCCTGTCAGGCCGCGGTGCGCGCGGGAGCGGACTTCGTCAAGACCTCGACGGGCTTCTCGAAGGGCGGCGCGACCGTCGAGGACGTGGCCCTCATGCGCCGCGCCGTGGGCTCGACCCTGGGCGTCAAAGCCTCGGGAGGCGTGCGCGACAAGGACACCGCGCGTCGCATGATCGAGGCCGGCGCGACCCGCCTGGGCGCCTCGGCCTCCGTGGCCCTGGTCCGCTGAAGCGAGCGGATCGCGGGTTACGGGAGGGCGCTCGGCCGGTAGACGATGCTGGCCGCGCGCGCTTGCCAGCCATCGCAGTGCGCCGATGGGGGAGCCCATGGATACCTCGACCCGCCTGCTGTGCTTGTGCCTCTCGCTCCTGGGGACGTCGTGCCGCACGGTCGTCGAGGAGGTCGCCCCGGTCGCTCCCGAAGGGGAGCCTCCTCCGATCGCCGCCTCGGACGGGGTCTCCCCATTCCCGCTCTTCCCGTCGGCCCGGGGCGACCTGGTCCTCGAGTGGTCCGACACGCGCTCGACGCCTTCGCTGCTCGACCTGCTGACGCGGTATGCGGATCTGACCGGCCAGATCCTGATCCTCGGGCCGCGTTCGGGAGTGGAGACCCGCCAGTTGCTCCAGCGCACGACGCTGCCCGTGACCGGCCCCCTGCGCGTGCCCCAGCAGTCGGTCCAGCCCTTCGTCGAGGGCGTGCTGGCGGGGGAGTTCGTGCTCGCCCCCAAGGCGTACGGCGAGCTCCGGCTCCTGGCGATCCACGGGCTGCGCACTGCGGCTCGCACCATGGTCGCCGCGGACACGATCGTGATCCCAGCCACGGACCTGCCGCTAGCGAGGGCCCATCCGACGGTGCTCTTCACCGTGCTGCTGAACCTGCCCAACGTCGACGTTCGGGTGCTCTCGAACGCCCTGCGCCAGGTGATCACCGAGCCCAACCTCCAGCGGCTGGTGCCCGTCGCGGCGGGCTCGTTCTGGATCACGGGCCCGGGTCCCTGGGTCGCCGACGTCGGCGAGCTGGTGCTGGAGGTAGAGGCTCGGCAATCGACCCGGGAGGACCCCGTGGTCCTGCGCGTCCTGCCGCTGTCCCACGCGGAGGCCTCGAACCTCGCGCCGTTGGTGCGCGCCGTCCAGAGCGGCGTCGTGGCGCAGCCCGTCGCGAGCCGGAACGTCCTCGTCGTCGTCTGCCCCGAGACGGTGTGGCCGGTGCTGCGCGATCTCGTCGCCACCCTGGACGTCGAGTGACGGTGAGCCCTCGGCCGTTCGGTGGGCCCGCCTGGGCCGCGCCGGGTCAGCAGGCCAGGCCGGCGAGCTGCAGCTTGCTGGCGATGCGCAGCTCGTCGGGGGCGCGGCCGGACTCGGGAACATGCAGGGCGACGCGGTTGCGATCGACCCCCTGGAAGCCCCGCACCAGGCGGAAGAGCTGGATCACGTCCAGGACCCGGTCCTCGAGGCGGCGGCCGGCCTGCTCCTGCAGCACGAACTCGCAGGTTCCCGCCTCGACCACGTGTCGGTCGACCTCGAGGCGCTCGCAGGGACCCACCAGGCGGATCCGGGCGGGTTCGCCGTCCCGATTCAGGGCACAACGGCCCAGGAGTCCCCAGAGGCGTGTCCCATCGTGGGAGCGGAAGCGGAACTCCTCGACCTCGACCATGGGGGTCGAGATGTCCGGCCGGGGCAGCAGGACCAGGGAGGGCGAGCGCTCGGCGCCCTCCTGCAGGCGGGCGCGCCAGAACTTGGGCTCTAGGAGCAGCGGGTGGAGATCTCGAGGTGGCCGCATGGAGCGGCGCCGAGAGCCGGAGTGGACCTGGGTCCGAACGCGGGAAGAGGTCGGAAATCGGTAGGAAAACGGTTACCAGGGAAATCGGTTCTGCCGAGGGACGCAGGTGGCGGCTTCGTCCCAGCTCGGGCCCCCTCCGGACGTCCCCCCGGACCCTGAGCGGGGCAGTAAGCAGGCCGTAAGCCGACCCGCCCCAGGCGTTTGGAGCCGGTTGCCCGCTGTTCACCCCCCGGACGATCCCTATCATGCGACCCGCGCGGACTCCGCCCGCGTCCATGGAAGTTCCTACCAGCCCCCGTGATGGCGCGGCCTTCGGCTGCCTTCTCGGCCTCCCCCCAGTGCACTCGAGGAGATTCAACAGGATGCGCTACCCGATCAGCGGGAGCCCCGAGCCGGCCCGCGGCCGTCTGCTCGGGTTCGGAACGGTCTTGGGTGGCTGGGCGGGCGCGGCCACCGCGCTCGGGCTCCTCACCCTGTCCGCGCCGGCCCAGGAAGGGGCCGAGCCCGCCACCCCACCGGCACCCGCCGGGGACGCGGCGATCTTCATCCGCGCCGAGCGGCTGATCCAGCGACCGGGCGTGGTGCTCGAGAACGCCCGGATCCTCGTCGAGGACGGGCTCGTCGTCGCGGTTGGCCAGGACCTCGAGCCCCCGGAGGGCGCGCAGGTCATCGAGGGGCGCGTGGTGTGCGCCGGCTTCCTCGACCCCTGGTCGGCCCTCGGGGTCGCCACCGACCTGCTCGAGGAGGGGAACACCTCGGCCACGACCCGCACGACCGACGGGCTCCTGCCGGTCGACCCCCGGATCGAACGGCTGCGCCGCGAGGCCCTGCGCGCCGGCGTGACCGCCGTGCGTGTGCAGGGCGGCAAGCACGCCCAGATCGGCGGCCTCGGCGCGGTGGTGGCGCTCGATCCAACGGGCGAGCTGTGGGACGCGGTGCTGCTCGAGGATGCCAGCCTGGCGATGGCCGTGGCGCTCTCGGACGGACGCCCGCCGCAGACGACCGTGCGCCGCCTGGACGACGGTTCGTTCGTGGTCGAGTCCGGTGGGCCGCCCGCCGTCGACGTCTTCGAGCGCATCGACCATGCCGACCGCGTGGCGAACCACGTGGCCGCCGGCAAGAAGTACCGCGACGACCTGCGCGACTTCCTGAAGAAGCTGGCCGAGTGGGAGAAGCAGATCGCCGAGAAGGAGGCCGAGCTCGACAAGGAGTTCAAGAAGGCCAAGCGCGACCGCGACAAGGCCGTCGAGGAGGCGAAGGAGAAGGGCAAGGAGCACTCCGAGAAGCGCTACCGCGAGGAGCGCAAGCCCCGCCGCCCGCGGGTCGACGAGGACCGTGCCGTTCTGGGTCGCATCGCCGACGGTGAGCTGCCGCTGGTCGTCGAGGCCCACCGCGCGGCCGAGATCCGCGCCCTGCTCGAGGGCACGAAGGATCACGCGCGCCTGCGTTGGATCCTCGCCGGCGGCACGGAAGCCCTCGTGCACGCGGAGGAGCTCGCGCGCCGCCGCATCCCGGTGCTGGTCTGGCCGGCCCTGCGCGGTAGCGGAGGGCTCGACGAACACGAGGGGCACGACCTCGCCCTCGCCGGCCGCCTCGCGGCCAAGGGCGTGACGGTGCTGCTCGGCAGCGGTGGACGCGACGGCGCGACCACCCGCGACCTGCCGCTTCTGGCGGCGCTGGCCGTCGCCCATGGTCTGCCCGAGGAGAAGGCCTTCGAGGCGCTGACCCTGGGCGCCGCGCGTGCCTTCGACCTGGCTGATCGCCTGGGCAGCGTGGAGTTCGGCAAGCGCGCCGACCTGCTGGTGCTCGACGGCGAACCGCTCGACACGACCACGCGCGTGCGATACGTGCTCACCGGCGGCCGCCTGGCCGTCGCGCCCGAGGAGAACTGAACGCGATGCTCACCTTCGTGAATCCCGTGGCCGCCCTCGTGGCCGCCCTGAGCCTCGGTGCGGCGAGCGGCGGTTCGGAGCGCGACTCGGCGCTCGAGAAGCTCGCCACCCTCGACCCGGCAGCGACCATCTGGCTGCGAGCCTCGCACGTCGCGATCGGCGACGGGCGCGTGCTCGAGGACGCCTGGGTCGTGGTCGAGCACGGCGTCATCAAGGCCGTCGGACCTGACCTCGTGCCCCGCGGACAGGTCACGCGCTTCGAGTACGAGGGTTACCTCACGCCGGGGCTCATCGCCCTGGCGAGCCACGAGGGCACCTCCGGCGAGCGCATCGACACCACGCGCCCCGTGATGGCCGACGTCGACCTGGCTCGGGCCTTCCAGCCCGACTCGGCCGACTTCGCGCGCACCCTGGCCGCCGGGATCACCAGCGTGGTGCTCGTGCCCTCCGGCGAACTGCTGGTTCCGGGCACGACCGCGGTGGTCAAGACCGCCGGGGGTCGAGTCGTGCGACCCTCCGCCCAACTCGCCCTGACCTTCACGCGCTCGGCGCTCTCGAACGACGTCTTCCCGACCAGCTACCAAGGTGCCCTGGGCGAGCTGGAAGCGCGTTTCCTCGAGCCCCGCGGCGCCTTTTCGCGCGCCGCCGCCGGCACCTTGCCGGTGCTGATGCGCGTCGAGTTGCGCCACGAGATCCAGAACGCCCTGCGCTTCGCGAGCCGCTTCGGCCTGCGTGGCGCACTCTACGGCTCACACTGGGTCGGCGACCTGGTCGAGCCGATCCGCGCTTCGAACCTGGGAGTCGTGATGGACCCGGTCGGGGCGGGTGGCGACAGCCGGGCCTTCGACAGCCTGGTGGCCCTCGCGGCGGCGGGAGTGCGCGTCGGCTTCGCCCTCGAGGCGCCGGCCAACCATCCGCACGGCCTGCGATTCGGAGCGGCGGCCGCGGTGCGGGCCGGGATGGATCCCGACCGCGCTCTGGTCGCCCTGACCGGCGACGCGGCCCTGATCGCGGACGTCGCCGGCCGCATCGGGCGCATCGAGCCCGGCCGTGACGCGGACCTCGTCCTCTGGAGCGGATCCCCGCTCGACCTGCGCAGTTCGGTGCGCGCCGTCTGGATCGACGGCCGCCGCGTCCATGGAGGTGAGCAGTGATGTTCCAGGCCCTCGCTTCGATCCTGCTCGCGTTCCCTGCCTCCGGCACCCAGGAGACCCTGCTGTTCGCGGACGTGCTGTACACCGGCACGGGTAGCGACCTGCAGGGTGCCCTCGTGACCGTGGCGGGCGGCAAGATCACCGCCATCGCGGGCGGCGTGGAGCCGCCCGAGGGCGCGCTGCGTGTCGCCGCCATCACGGCCGGCATGATCGACATGAGCGCGCGCATCACGCGTGGCCTCGACTCGATCGAACAGACCAGCGAGGTCACGCCGCACCTGCGCGTGGCCGACTCCCTCGACCTGTTCGATCGCGCCTTCGAGCGCCAGCTCCGGCAAGGCGTGACGACGGTGATGGTGTCGCCGCCGGATCGCAACGTCATCGGCGGCCTGGCCGTCGTGCTCAAGACCGGCGGCGAGCCGACGATCGATGCGCGCCTGGTCAAGGCCGACGCGGTGCTGCGCGGCGCCTGGGGCAACGAGCCCAGCGCCGGCAACCGGCCTGCCTCGGGCCGACCGACCAACGTCTACGCCCGCCGTCCCACGACGCGCATGGGTGTGGAGTGGGAGTGGCGCAAGGCCTACTTCGACGCCGCCCAATCCAAGCGCAACCCCGCCCTCGCCTACCCCGGGCATGAGGTGGTGCTGGCCACGTTGCGCGGCGAGTTGCCGGTCTTCGCGCAGGCCTGGACCACCCAGGACATTCGCACCGCGGTCTTCCTGGCCGAGGAGATGAAGCGCGAGGGCTTCGGCGAGCTGCGCTTGATCGTCGACGCCGCGGCCGAGGCCTGGAAGGAGCCGCACTTGCTCGTGCGCAGCAAGACGGCGGTCGTGCTCCCGCCGTTCCCCGCCTTCGGGCGCACTGGCGACGGCGCCTTCATGGCCTGGGACGTGGCCAAGGAGCTGGTCGAGCTGGGCGTCCCAGTGGCGCTCTCGAGCCACGCCTCGCCCGATCCCGACGCCACCCTGGCGCTCCAAGCGAGCTACGCCCAACGGGGCGGGCTGTCCTTCCAGCACGCGCTGGCCGCGGTGACCCGCGTGCCGGCGGAACTCCTGGGCATCGCCGATCGCGTCGGCACCGTGGCCATCGGCAAGGACGCCGACCTGGTGCTCTGGAATGGCACGCCCTTCGAGTTCACCACCAACGTCATCGGCGTCCTGCTCGAAGGCGAGCTGGTCGTCGACCCGCGTCCGTGAGACCCCACACGCTCCGCCCGCTCCACTTCCGCGCCCCGATCCGATTCTTCCGTACACAGTGAGCTCGAAGATGATCCACAAGCTCCATCTCGCCGCCCTCGCCGCCCTCGCCGTCCTGACCGTCGGACCGGCCCTGGCTGCCCCCCAGAGCGAGGGCAACCTCGTCATTCGTCCGGGCAAGGTGGTCACCCTGACCGGCGAAGTCTTGGAGGGGGCGACGATCGTGATCGAGAACGGTCGCATCAAGGCCCTCGGCAAGGACGTGCAGGCGCCGCACCTCTATCCCGTCCTGCAGGTGCCGGAGCTGGTGGCCTACCCCGGCTTCGTCGAGGCGATCAGCGCCCGGGGCATGGACCGCGCCAACGAGAACATCGACATCGCGCCGTTCCTCGACGTGCGCGATTCGATCGACCCGGTCAACTTCTACTTCGAGGACGCGCTGCGGGCCGGCATCACGACGATCAACGTGCAGCAGGGGCCCGACTGCGTCGTGGGCGCCCAGGGCCACGTCGTTCAGCCCGCGGGCATGACGGTCGAGGAGATGAGCGTCCAACCGCGCGCGGGTCTGGTGCTCGCCGCGGATCCCAAGCGGGGCAAGTCGGGCGCCACCCAGGCCCAGGCCCTGCGCAAGGCGTTCGCCGATCTGCGCGCGCACCTCGAGCAACTCGTCGAGGAGAAACGCGATGGCAACGACCAGGCCCGCCGCGAGGCGCTGTTCCAGGGTCGTGATCCCGTCGAGGTCGACCGTCCCGGCCGCGCGATGGTCGGCAAGGGCTGGAAGGTCGAGGGCCTCGAGCTGGTCCCCCGCGCCCAGATCGACGCCAAGCAGGCCCCGCTCCTGGCCCTCGTCGAGGGCAAGGTCCCGGCTTTCTTCTACGTTTCGAGCCCGTCCCAGGTGCGCATCGCCCTGGCCGTCGCGCGCGAGAACGGCTTCCTCGAGAACACCACGCTCGTGCTTCAGAGCGGCGCCGCCTACCGCGCCGTGGACGAGATCGCTGCCGCTGGCGTGCCGGTGATCCTGCCCGAGCAACTCCAGTACGTCGAACGCGACCCGGTGAGCGGCGAGGAGACGCGCACCTTCGTCGCGAAGGTCTTCCACGACAAGGGCGTGCGCTTCGCGCTGCGCTCCGCGGACGCCTCGACCCAAGCGCTCTGGTACCAAGCCGCGCGCTGCGTCGCCAACGGCATCGAGCGCCAGAAGGCGCTGGAAGCGGCCACGCTCGAGCCCGCGCGCATCCTCGGCCTCGAGGCCCACATCGGCAGCCTGGAGGTCGGCAAGCTCGGCAACGTCGTGCTCTACGCGGGCGATCCCCTGAGCGTGCAGGGGCGCGTGCAGCACGTCATCCTCGGCGGGAAGAAGGTGTACGACCGAGACACCGACCCGCGCCTGCGGCACCTGATCGATGGGCGTGAGCCGCCGAACACGGCCTCCTCCGTCGACCTCGACGCCGGAGCGCCGCTGCCCCACGGGAACCAGGACTGAGCCCCACGGAGCCCCCGGACCCATGATCCGTCGCACATTCTTCGCGTTCTCCGCGGCGTTCGCGCCCTTGGCTGCGAGTCTCCTCGCCGCTCCCGCACCGAAACCGGATCACGTGGCCGTCCAGGCGGGCACGATCCATCTCGTCGAGGACGGCAAGGTGATCCGCGGCGGGGGGACCATCCTCCTGCGCGACGGACGCATCGTCGCCGTCGGGGAGTCGCTCGAGATCCCCGCGGATGCGCGCGTCGTCGACTACGGTCCCGATGCCGTGATCGTGCCGGGTCTGGTGGCGGCGGACAGCCCGTACGGCGGCTTCCAGGCCTCGGATCGCACCGCGGACCCGCTGGTCCTGGCGGCCGACGCGTTCAATCCCTTCTCGAGTTACGCGCGTCCGATCGCGGGCGGCGTCACCACGGTCTACCTGGCTCCGGCGCGCGGGCGACTGATCGCCGGCCAGGGCGCCGTCGCCAAGCTGGGCCTGCAGCCGGGCAGCGCGCGCATCCTGGTCGAGTCGAGCGCGATCCACGGCGCGATCGGCGCCGAGGCGCGGCGCACGCCCGGCTTCTGGGAGCCTCCGGTCCCGGCCACCGTCGACGTCGGCATCGGGATCGAGCAGCGCCAGCTCCCGCGCACGACCATGGGCGCGGTCCTGGCCCTGCGCGAGTTGCTCGAGCTGGCCGGCGGCAAGGGCGATCCGAAGGAGTACGGCACGACGACGGGTCCCGAACTCGCCCGTCTGCTCAAGGAAGGCAAGACCTGGCGCATGGGCGCCCAGCGCGCCCACGAGATCCGGGCCCTGCTCGAGTTCTCCCGTGAGCACGGTCTGCCCCTGGTGCTCGACGGTGCGGATCACGCCCACCTCCTGGCCGGAGAACTGGCCGAGGCGAAGGTCCCCGTGATCCTGAGCGTGGACGCGCGCGGCAATCTGAGCCCGCGCGACCAGGGCAAGGGGCCGGATGCCGAGTGGGCACGCTACGACGTCGCGGCAGCCCTCGAACGGGCCGGCGCGACCTTCGCCCTGGTACCCGCCGAACGAGGGCTGGCCGGCGGCCTGCACGCCGTCGCCGACCTGCGTTTCGTCGCGCAGATCGCCATGCGTGGGGGCCTCAGCGCCGAGCGCGCCCTGCGCGCCATCACCCTCGACGCAGCCCAGGTGCTGGGCGTCGCGGACCGCGTCGGCAGCCTCGCGCCGGGCAAGGACGGCGACCTGGTCGTGCTGAACGGCGCGCCGCTGGCCTCGAGCACGAGCGTGCTCGCCACTTGGATCGGAGGCGAACTGGCCTGGAAGGCGCACGAGTCGGAGTCGACCGTGCTCCAAGTCGAACAACTCCACCTCGGCGACGGGCAGGTGCTCGAGCCGGGCCAAGTCCTCATCGAGAAGGGGCGCATCGTCGAGGTCGGCCGCCGTGTCGCGCACCCCATGGGCGCCACCGTCGTCCGCGGCCGCGCCGCGATGCCCGGTATGATCGACGCCCGCGGCCACCTGGGCCTGGAGGGCTCGAGCCGCACGCCGCAGACCCGTTACTCCCTGCGTCGCATCGTCGAGCCCGGCGACGCCACGGACCGCCGCGTGGCGCAGGCCGGCGTGACGACCGTGATGCTCACGCCGCGCGGCACCAGCCGGACCGGCGCGCCCGCGATGGCGTACAAGCCCGCCGGCAGCGATCTCGAGCGCATGGTCGTTTCCGATCCGGGCGCGCTGCACTTCACCTGGAGCGACTCCAACCGGCTCAAGGCGGGCGAGGGCGTGCGGGACACGCTCTCCAAGGCGCGCGACTACAAGCAGAAGTGGGATGAGTACGAGGCGGCCATCGCCGCCTGGTCGCCGCCCGCGGTCGCGCCCGAGGAGGCCAAGCCCAAGGACGACAAGAAGGCCGACGAGGCGAAGTCCGAGGAAGACGGCGAGAAGAAGGACGAGAAGAAGGACGACAAGAAGAAGCCCAAGGACGAGCCCAAGCCGATCACCGGCGTGTGGGAGGCCGAGGCGCGCCTGGCCGAGGGTGATGAACCCTCGCGCCTGCGCCTGCGTCTCCTGGAGCACGCCGATGGCGCGCTCGAGGGCTCGTTGCGCTGCGCGCTCGTCAGCGAGCGGCTGGTGGACCTGAGTGGAGCACGCACGGAGTTCGACGTGAAGCTCTCCGGGCGCGCCATCGAGGGCCGCATCGAGATCGAGGCTTCCTCCAAGGAAGGCAAGCTCAGCGGGAAGGTCGTCCGCGGGGACCGGGAGATCGAGTTCACCGCGCAGCGCACGAGCGATCAGTTCGAAGTCGTGCGACGCCCCGAGCCGGTCGTCAACGCCGCGCCCGCGGCGCCCGCCGAGCCGCGCGGCAAGCCCAAGCCCCCGGGCATCAACCCCGACCTCGAGCCGCTCCGTCAAGCGATGTTCGGCAAGGTCGCGGTCGTCGTCGGCGTCGATCGCGAGGACGAGATCCTGGCCTGCGTGGAGGCCTTCGAGCAGGCCGGCATTCGCCCGATCCTGCTGGGCGCCAACGAGGCCTGGAAGGTGACCGATCAGCTCCGCGGGCGAGTCGCCGGCGTGCTGCTCGACCACCGCGTGATCTACAGCGACGCCACGATGGGCACCCGTCGACGCAACCGGTACGCGGAACTCGCCAACGCCGGGATCCCGATCGCCTTCCACAGCTCCGCCGAGGAAGGCGCGGCCGAACTGCCGCTGGTCGCGGCCTACGCCGTCTCCCAGGGCATGAGTCCCGAGGGCGCGTTGCGCGCCCTGACTTCGGATGCGGCGCGCATGATGGCCATCGACCACCGCGTCGGCCGAATCGCGCCGGGATTGGATGCCGATTTGTTGCTCCTGGACGGTGATCCGCTCGAACTCTCGACGCGCGTCCTGCGTGTGTGGGTCGGCGGCGAGGAGATCCGCTAGTCCCCGACCGCGCGGCAATCCAACCATGGCGCCCCTGCTGCACGCCCTCGCCCTGACCCTGCCGCTGTGTGGCGGTGAGTCGGTGGAGCCCGCTCCGCGCGTCGCCCGCGCGGTGGATCCGGGCGCGGCGGGCGTCGAGGAGGGGCTCGCCCTGCGGGCGCGCAAGGCGCTGCTCTGCAGCAGCGAAGGGCAGCAGGTGTTGGACGACGCCCTGATCCTCGTGCGCGATGGCCGCATCGAGGCGGTCGGTGCGGCGCCGGACCTCGAGATCCCCGCGGGCTACGTCCTGCGCGACCTCGGGGAGCGCTGGATCATGCCCGGCCTGATCGACCTGCACTGCCACGTCGCGGGGCCGAACCTGTTCCAGACCAACGACATCAACGACATGGTCTACCTGACCAACCCGGGCCTGCGGGTCAGCCCGGCGGTCATCCCGGACAACGGGGCGTTGCGGCGTGCGGTGGCGGGCGGCGTCACGAGCGTGCTCTACATCCCCGGTTCGGGCACCAACATGGGCGGGCAGGGCGTGCTCCTGAAGACTGCCCTGCCGACCTACGACGAGATGCGGATCCGCGAACCCGGATCGCTGAAGCTCGCCCAGGCAGGCAACCCCGAGCGCTTCCTGATCGGGGTGGGGCGCTCGTTCATGAACTGGAACACGCGCGACACCTTTCGGCGCGGTGAGGGCTACGCGAAGCGCTGGGAGGCCCACGAACGCGGCGAGTCGCCGGCGCCGGAGAAGGACCTGCAGTTCGAGATCTTCCGCGCCCTACGCAAGAACGAGGCCCAGGTCTCGACCCACACCCAGATCTACCAGGTCGTGATGACCACGGTGACCATGGTCGCCGGCGAGTTCGGCTTGCCGGTCTTCATCGACCACGGCACGTTCGACGGCTGGCGCGCCGCGCCCCTCGCCGAAGCCGCGAAAGTGCCTGCCATCCTCGGCCCGCGCGCCATCTCGCGCCACCGGCTGGGCCCGGTCGATACGGACGGCCAGATCCAAGGCGTGGCGGCCAAGTACCAAGAGCATGGCCACACACGCATTGGCTTCAACACCGACTCGCCCGTCATCCCGCAGGAGGAGTTGAGCCTCCAGTCCGCGATGGGCGTGCGCTACGGCCTGCGGACTACGAACCTCGAGCACGTGCGCGGCCTGACCATCGTGCCCGCGCAGGCCGCGGGCATCGATCACCGCGTCGGCAGCCTGGAGGTCGGAAAGGACGCCGACATGCTGGTGATCAGCGGCGATCCAGCCGACCCGCGCACCGCGATCGATGCCGTCTGGATCGAGGGCCGCCGCGTATACGACGCACAGCGGGATCGCCGACGCTGGTGATCCCGGTAGGTACTCCATGATCGCCCATCTTCTCATCGCCCTGCTCCTCGCGAGCTCCCCCCACGCCCAGGGCCCCGTCCTTCAGGGCGCCGATGCGTCTCAAGCCGGAGCGCCGGGCGGCAAGGGCCTCGCCCTGCGCGCGGCCAAGGCTCTTGCCGTGCCCTACGAAGGGGCTCAGGTCGTCGACGACGCCACGGTGCTGGTGCTGAATGGCCGCATCCAGGCCATCGGCCCCCGCGCGGAAGTCACGATCCCCGAGGGCTACACCGTCGTCGATCTGGGCGCGCAGTGGGTGATGCCGGGCATCATCGAATTGCACAACCACGTCGCGGGGAGCCTGCGGGATCTCAACGACATGGTCTACCTGACCAACCCCGGGATCCGCGCCTCGACGGCGGTCACCCCCGGCAACGAGATGCTCGACCGGGCCCTAGCGGCGGGCGTCACGACCGTGCTGCTGATCCCGGGCTCGGGCACCAACATGGGCGGCCAGGGGGTGCTCGTGCGCACGGCGCCGGGCAACTACGAGGATGTGCTCGTGCGCGATCCGGGCTCGCTCAAGCTGGCCCAGGCCGGCAACCCGGAGCGTTTCCTGATCGGGGTCGGGCGTTCGTTCATGAACTGGAACACGCGCGACACCTTCGTGCGCGGCGTGGCCTACGCCAAGCGGTGGGAGGCCTTCGAGCAGGGTCGGGCCGAGAAGCCCGAGATGAACCTGCAGTTCGAGGTCTTCCGCACGCTCTACAAGCGCGAGGCCCAAGTCTCGACCCACACGCAGATCTACCAGGTCGTCAACGCGACCCTGACGATGGTGGCCGAGGAGCTGGGCTTGCCCGTGTTCATCGACCACGGCAGCTTCGACGGTTGGCGCACCGCGCCCCGTGCCCAGGAGCTGGGGGTCTCGGCCATCGTCGGCCCGCGCGCCATCGACGTGCCCACCGCCGGCTTCATCCGCTGGTCGGGCAGCAACCCCGAGGCGATTCTGGGCGTGGCCGCCAAGTACCAGGAGCTCGGGCACAAGCGCATCGGCTTCAACACCGACGCGCCCGTGATCCCCCAAGAGGAGCTCCCGCTGCAGGCCGCGGTCGCCGTGCGCTACGGCCTCGATGACTCGAACCTCGAGACCGTTCGCGGGCTCACCATCATCCCCGCCGTCACGGTGGGCATCGACGACCGGTTGGGTAGCCTCGAGGTCGGCAAGGAAGCCGACATCCTCGTCGTGACCGGGGACCCCTCCGATCCGCGCACGGCGGTCGAGCAGGTCTTCGTGCGCGGCGCCCGGGTCTACGACACCGCCACGGAGCGCCGGCGCTGGTGATGGTCGCGCGCGTCGGATCCAGCGCCGGCTCAGGCCCGCGCCAGCCCGGTCGAGCTCTGCTCGGCTTGCTCGCCCTTGCCGTGCCGGCCTTCCCGGCGGCGGCCAGCGCTGGGGATCCGTCCGCGATCGCGCTCCTCGCTTCGAAGGCGCTGCTGTGCGAACCCGAGGGGCGCCAAGTGCTGGACGATCCGGTGCTGCTCGTGCGCGGCGGCCGGATCGAGGCCGTCGGCGCGCTGGGCGAGCTCGCGGTGCCGGAGGGCTACACCATCCTCGACGTACGCCCGCACTGGGTGATGCCGGGGATGATCGACCTGCACAGCCACGTCGCCGGGGTCGGGATCAACGACATGGTCTACCAGACCAATCCCGGCCTGCGCGCATCGGCCACGGTCACCCCGCACAACCAAAGCCTGAAGCTGGCCCTGGCCGCCGGCATCACGACGATCCTCTACATCCCCGGCTCGGGCACGAACATCGGGGGTCAGGGCGTGCTGCTCAAGACCGGACCGTGGAGCTACGAGGAGATCGTCGTGCGCGAGCCCGGGGCCCTGAAGGTCGCCCAGGGGGACAACCCCAAGCGTTGGGGCTACGGCATGCAGCGCGGGTTGATGAATCATCACATCCGCCACGTGCTGACCCAGGGCAAGGCCTACGCGCGCCGCTGGCTGGCCCACGAGCAAGGCCGGGCGCCCGAGCCCGAGCGCGTGCTCCACCTGGACGTGTTCCGCGACCTCGAGGCGCGCCGGATCCAGATCGCGACCCACACGCAGTACTACCAGCTCGTGCTCTCGAGCCTGCGCATCCTGACCATGGAGCTGGGCTTCGACGCCTTCATCGACCACGGTTCGTTCGACTCGTGGTTGCTCGCCCCCCTGGCGGAAGAGATCGGCGTCGCCGCCATCCTCGGCCCGCGCGAGGTGATGTGGCCGCGCCCACCGGCCTTCGACACCGATGGCCAGGTGCAAGGCACGGCTTGGGGCTTCCAGAAGCGAGGACACTCGCGCATCGGCTTCAACACCGACGCGCCGGTCGTGCCCCAGGAGGAGCTTCCGCTCCAGGCCGCCATGGGCGTGCGCTACGGATTCGAGAACGAGAACCTCGACGCGGTGCGCGGCGTGACCATCGTGCCGGCGCTGGTCGCGGGGCTCGCCGAGCGCTTGGGCAGCTTGGAGGCCGGCAAGGAGGCCGACATCCTCGTCGTCAGCGGCGATCCCGCCGATCCGCGCTCCTCGATCGAGCGCGTCCTGGTCCGAGGCCGCGTGGTCTACGACGCGCAGGAGCGCCGCCGGTGGTGAGTCGCGCAGCCATCCCTCGGTTCGCCGAAGTCTGCGCGCTCGGGGCGCTGGTCGCCCTCTGGCCCGCGACCTGGGCCGCCGGGTGTGCGAGCCCGGCGGAGGCGCAGCCCCTGTGCGCCAGCCAAGACGCGCGGGGCGTGTTGCCCGAGCGTGGGGCGGGGACGGCGGTGCTCGCGGCGAAGGTCCTGACGCTCAACGACCAGGACGAGGTCTTCGCCCCCGGCATGGTCTGGATCGAAGCCGGGAAACTGACCTACGTCGGCCCGCCGCGTGAAGTGCCCGCGGGTTGGGAGCACGTCGAGTATCCGGACGGTTGGCTGGCGCCCGGTCAGGTGGACTTGCACACGCACATCCACACCGGCGGCTGGGGCGACATCAACGACATGGTGAAGTCGGTCAACCCCGAGTTGCGCAGTGGGCCGACCTTCCGGCCCGCGAACGGGTTGATACGGCGCGCTTGCGCGAGCGGAGTCACGACGCTCTTCGGCATCCCGGGCAGCGGCACCAACATCAGCGGCTTCGGCATCCTCTACAAGGCCAAGACCGATTGCGGCTACGACGAGGCGATCCTCGCCGACCCGGGCGGGATGAAGGTGGCCCAGGACTCGAACCCCCAGCGCGTGGCCGGCAACTTCATGTTGGGCGCCAGCCGTGCCGGAATGGGCTACGTGCTCGAGGACGTGCAGGACAAGGCGCTGGCGGAGAGCGCCGCCGATCATCCTGGGCTCGCGAACCTGCGCAAGGTGATGAAGGGCGAGCTGCCCGTGCTGATCCACACCGCCGGCGGCAGCGGCGTGGGAAACACGGCACGCATGTGGCGCCAGCGCCACGCCACCCGCTCGGTCATCAGCCACGGCAGCTTCAACGGTTGGAAGGTGGCTGAGGCCATCGGCCGCCTGGGCATGCCGGTCAACCACGGGCCGCGCACCGTCGATTGGTATTCGAGCCGCAACGGCCGGATCAACGGCAGCGCCGCCGTGTACTCCCGCACCGTTCCGAACTTCTCGCTGAACACGGACTCGGGCGTGATCCCGCAGGAAGAGTTCTTCCTGCAGGGGTCCATGAGCGCCCGCTACGGCGCCGATCCCTACCAGATGCTACGCGCCCTGACGATCCACCCCGCGAAGGTGTTCGGGATCGACGGGCGCGTCGGCAGCCTCGAGGTGGGCAAGGACGCCGACGTGGTGGTCCATGTCGGCGAGCCCCTCGACCCCCGCTCCTACGTACAGCGGGTCTGGATCGACGGCGCCGTGCAGTACGACCGAAAGCCCGGGAGCCAATGGTTCTGAGCGCACCAGCTTCCTGGGCGCCCCTGGAGGAAATGACGAGATGATGTTCCCCACCCTGTTGCTCGCCAGCCTCGCGCTCGCGACCCCCGAGCCCGTCCCGGCCACGAGCGACCTGCTCGCGATCCGCGTGGGCCGTGCATACACCGTGAGCCACGGTGTGTTGGAGCACGCCGTGATCCTGGTCGAGAACGGCAAGATCGTGCAGGTCGGCGAGGACTTGCCGATCGAGCGCGGCATCCCCGTCCTGGACCGCGACCCGGAGTGGATCGTCATGCCGGGCCTGGTCAACGCGTACTCGCGCCTGGGAATGGACGGCCAGGGGGGCAGCGATGCCCAGCCCGGGCTGCGGGCCAGCGGCGAGCTCTACCCCCAGTCGCGCGAGTACGGACAGGTGCTCGAGGCCGGGGTCACGACCCTGGCCCTCTATCCTGCCGGCAACGGCATCCCGGGCCGCGCCGTGGCGGTGCGCCCCAAGGGCGCCACGCCGGCCGAGATGATCCTCGTCGACGACGTCTACTTGAAGGTGCGCTTCCGCGGCAACGCGCAGATGCGGCGCATGGTCAAGAAGGGCTTCGAGGAGGCGGACAAGTGGAAGGAGAAGGACGCCAAGGACCGTGAGAAGTGGGAGAAGGACACGGCCGCCGAGGAGAAGAAGAAGAAGGACGACGAGAGCAAGAAGGACATCGGTCCTTACAAGGCGCCCGAGAAGAACGCCGAGGCCGAAGCCTTCCTGGCCCTGCGCGCCGGCGCGCTGAACGCCCTGATCGGCATCACCGACGCCGCCGACTACGTCCACTTCTTGGACGCCATCGGGAAGGAGACCTTCTCCTGGGCCCTGCGCGTTCCGATCACCCGCGAGCTCAACCTCTTCTACGTCAAGGACCTGATCGGCAAGGACGCTCGGCGCTTGGTGATGGAGCCCGTTTTCACCGTGCACCCCAACACCATGCGCCAACGCAACCTGCCGGCCGAGTTCGCGGCCGCGGGCGCGAAGCTCGTGCTGATCCCGCGCAACGACAGCGTCCAGGGCCACCGCGACTGGCTCGGCAACGTGGGCGAGCTCGTCGCCGCCGGCCTGCCCCATGACGCGGCCCTGCGAGCCGTCACCCTGGAGGCCGCCGAGCTGATCGGGCTGGGTGCGCGCCTGGGCAGCATCGAGCCGGGCAAGGACGCCAACCTGATCTTCTTCTCCAGCGACCCGCTCGAGCCCGAGAGCGAGGTGCAAGCCGTGATGCTCGAGGGCGCCTTCGTGAAGGGAGGGGTGAACCAGTGAAGCACTTCGAACACATGGCCCGCGGCGTCCTGCTGCTCGCGTTCGCATCCGCGCTCTCGTACGTCCAAGCGGCACCCCTACAGGACGAAGAGTCCTCCGGCGGCGAGGGCCCGGCTCAAGAGGCCGTCGAGGCCGACGTGGCCGGGACTTTCTACCTTGCCGTCGTCGGCGCGGACATCCACACCGGCAACGGTGAGGTGCTGCGGGGCGGCAAGATCCTGGCGCGCAACGGCAAGATCGTCGCCATCGGCCACCAAGTCGAGATCCCGGGGGTCGATTACGACCAGGACGTGCCGGAGGACAAGCGCAAGTACAAGGTCCAGGTGCTCGACGTGTCCAACGTCCCCAATGCCCGGGTCTATCCCGGTCTGGTCGCCTTCACTTCGTCGGGCCTGCTCGGGACCAACAGCGACTTCCGCGACTCGATCGACCCCTTCAACATGAACATGGTCCTGGGCCTGGCGACGGGCATCACGACCACCGGGGCCGGGAACGGCGCGGCGAAGCTCAAGCGCTGGACGGGCAGCGAGCGCCCCTACGGCTGGGACAGGATCGTCGTGCGCGACACGTCCTTCTCGACGTTCACCTACAGCAACGCGGCCAGTCGGCGTTCGTTGCGCGAGAAGCTCGTCGCCGCCTCCGAGTACCTGCGGCAGTACCGCGTGTGGGAGGAAGAGGTCAAGAAGGACAAGGAGCTCAAGGAGCCCAACCGCCGCGGTGTGGACAACACCGTGTTGCGCGTGCTGCGCGGCGAGGTCCTGGCGCGCTTCCGCGCCCAGGAGCGCGCCGAGCTGCTCGCCATCGCGCGCCTCGCCCAGGAGTTCGGTTTCCGCCCCGTGATCGAGGGCGCGCGCGAGGGCTGGGTCGTGGCGGACGAGCTCGGCCGCGCCGGCGCCTACGTCGTGCTCACCGCCCGCGAACGGCGGGACAAGGACGAGCGTTTCGTGCGCGAGGGCGGCTCCTCGATCGAGAACGCGGCCATCCTGCACCGCGCGGGCGTTCCGGTCGCGATCATCCCCGCGACCACGGGCGTGGACCTGGGCGGCATCGTCGGCCGCGACATCATGCACTTGCCCATGGAGGTCGGATTCGCCATCCGCGGCGGCCTACCCCAGGACGCGGGCTTGGCCGGCATCACGACCGTTCCGGCGCGCATGATGGGCATCTCGCACCGTGTCGGTACGCTCGAGAAGGGCAAGGACGCCGACCTGATCGTCACCGATGGCGACGTGCTGCACTACCAGACCTTCGTGCAGTACACGGTGATCGACGGCGAGGTCGTGTACGACAAGGAGCAGGAGCTGTTCTTCGCCCACATCCGGCCGCGGCCGGCGGTCCACGTGGCGCCCGAGACCAAGGTCGATCCGGGCGAACACGCCGACGAGGAAGAACCCGCGGAGGAAGCCGCCGCGGAAGACGAAGCGGAAGAGGGTGACGAGGACGAGGAGCCCGTCCTCAAGGACGCCGAGCAG
Source organism: uncultured Planctomycetaceae bacterium (assembly GCA_964394665.1). Lineage (GTDB taxonomy): Bacteria > Planctomycetota > UBA1135 > UBA1135 > CAYMYN01. Next base: position 70,283 of record CAYMYN010000013.1, on the reverse strand, counting down.
GAGCCGAACAACGGCTGAGCCCCCCCCTTACTCCTGTTCCGCGAACCGCAGGCCGCGCCGGAAGTCCTCCAGCGCGGCCGCGTTCTTCTCGAGCCACGCCGGCTGGCAGACGAGGTCGAGGCGGAAGAGCGACGAGCCCGATTTGAAGAACCAGGTCTCGTGCGCGCGGCCGCCGCCCGGCCCCGCGCGGCGCCAGGTCACGCGTCGCGCGGGTTGGTTGGCGAGACGCTCGCGGGAGCTCGTGAGCTCGGAGACCGCGGGGTCGTTGCGCAGTTCGGTTCCGAGGCTGCCCGCAGCGCTGCCCTCGTCGACCACGGGCGCCACGGAGCGGCGCGTCAGGACGAGCTCGGCCGTGATCGAGTCCGGGCCTTCGAGGGTCCAACGCAGGCCGTCTCCGTCGAGCGCGGTGGGCTCGACCGATCGGGGCATGAAGCCGGCCGGATGCCGCTCGATCACCAGCCCGC
>CAYMYN010000013.1:5696-69809 GCA_964394665.1 uncultured Planctomycetaceae bacterium | reverse complement strand
CGCTGGCGCGGTGACGGATGGCCGCCGCAGCGCCGCTGGCCTCGACGACCCGCACGGGTCCGCCTGCCGCGGTGGCGCCGCCGATGCAGGCGAGCACCTCCTCGAATGCGCGTTGGACGTCGCGCGCGCCGCCGTCGAGCCAGAACAGGTGCTCGCCCTCCGCGGCGAGGCGCACGACGAACAGGCGCACCTGCAACCCTTCGCGGCGGGCCGGATCTCCGGCATGGACCACTTGGACCGAATGCGGACCGGCGTCGAGCCGAGCCTCGGAGTCGAACTCGATGCCCTCGTAGGGCGGACCGAGCTCGACGGCCAGCTCGCGCAGGTGTTCGCGCGGCGAGCGCGCGGCCAGGGAGCGCCGCACCCGCAGACTCGTCCGTGCGCGTTCGCTGCCCGCCGCGAGCACGAGTTCGGTAGGCCCGGATTCCGGCGAGATGCGCCAGCGATCCGGCGTGGTCAAGGCCAGGTCGAGGCTCTCGATCACGATCCGCACGCCAACGGCGTTCGTCGCAACGGGATAGGCCGTGGGCGCGGCTGCCGGAGCGCTGGTCGCGCCCGCCAGCGCCATCAGGATCAGCGCCGCAGGTACCACTGCTTCCACTCCTCCTCGACGCCGTCCACGTCCTTGCCGTAGACGGCGAGGAAGATCGTGTCCCAGGGCGAGCGCGCGCTCTCGGTGCGACCGCGTTCACCGCGCGGGAAGTCGCGCACGGCTGCCAGGAACGCGGGGAAACGGTCCTTCCAGGGCCCCTCGGCCAAGAACCAGATGATCTGGCCGGACTGCGTGTAGCGGCTGCCCGCGGCGCTCTCGCGCGTGTTGTCGCCGGCGCTGTGCAGGAGGCTCTGGACCTCGAACAGCTCGCGGAACGGCGTCGTGCGCCCCGAGCGAATCATCCCGCTGGCGAGGTTCGCGATCTGCTCACCGGGCAGGTTCTTGGCCTCGAAGTAGACCGCCATGCCCTCCTGGAACCACGAGCCGCCGCCGCGAATGCCCAGCAGATTGGCCACGAGCTGGTGCCCGGTCTCGTGCCACATCACGGCGTTGGCCTCGCCGGTGAAGTAGGTGGCGAAGTAATCGCCCGAGGCGTGACCCGCGCTGGCGCGGGCCTGCTCGTAGGTCCAGCCCGTCCGGCGCACCGACCAACGGGCGTACTGCTCGTGGTCCTTGAGCAGGAAGACGGGCAGGAGCGGTGCGCCGGGCCGGGGCTCGCAGGGGAAGGTCGCGACGAAGGCCTTGTGGATGGCCTCCATGTCGCGCTGCACGAACTTGTTGGACTGGTTGTCGCCGCCGGGGGCGAGCGAGAACAGGATGAAGTGCTCCGAGCGGTAGACCCGCACGTCGGCGCGCAGCTCCTCGACGAACTCCTGCTGGATACGCTGCGCGACGCGTTCGTCGGACCAACGCGGGTCGATCAGCAGGCGTTCCTCGGGGGTCGGGAAACGCACGTGCAGGGTGGCGACGTCCTCGTGCCGCACGCGCCGCGGGCGCGATTCGCCCTCGACCTGGAACACGAGCAGGCGCCCGGTGTCCTCGACCAGGTGGCCGACCAGGTGCGTGCCGTCCTTGAGCTCGATTCGGTCGGTCGGGGGTGGCGCCTGGGCGTGGGCGAACGCGGCGAGGAGCGTCAGAACGAGGGGTCGGAGCATGGCGAGGTCTGAGCGGGTCCCCCGCGTGGGAGATCCGTGGGGCAGAGGATACCCCAGGACCAGCGCGAGGCGGGCTCAATGCGCGCCCGGGCCCAGGACCGCGCGCAGGGTGCGGGCCAAGTGCTCGCCGACGGCGCGGTGCGCCGCGGGCGTCCAGTGCCCATCGCGCGGGAAGTGGGCCGCGGACCCCAGCTCGCGCAGGGCCTCGCGTGTGTCGAGGTGGTGCAGCGCGGCGGAGCGGGCGGCCTGGGCCGCCAGTCGCTCCTGGTCGGAGACCACGAAGAGCGGCGCGCCCGCCCGCTGGGCCAGGGCCTCGAGCAGGGCCTCCGTCATCCGCCAGGCGTGTTCCTCGCCCCGCGCGACCCGTTCCACGGGCCATAGCTGTTTCCGCAGGGCGCGGACGAGCTGCGAGCGGCCCTCGAGCCAGCCCTCCTCCACCGGCACGCCGTGCAGCTCGAGCTCGCCCCGCTCACCGAGCGTGAACCACGGCTTCCTCCGGCCGTGGGCCCGCTTCGAGAGATTCTCCTCGAGGTCGTTGCGGCAGAACACGGTCACCACGGCGTCGGGGAGCAGCTCCGCCCGCAGGGTCTCGAGCAGCAGCACCTGTTGGTCGGTGCCGTATCCCGAGACGGCTGCGTTGAAGACCTGCCAGTCGGGCTCGAGCTCCGCCAACACGCCGCACAGGCTGGCCCCGGCGTCGACGCCCCAGCCGAAGGCGAAGGAATCGCCCAGCACGAGCACGCGTCGCCGGTCGGGGTCGGGCGTGGGCCACTCGCCCCGGAACCCGCGCGCGCCGATCTCGACGCTCACGTCGAACTCCTCGGTGCGATGGCGCGCTCGGGCGCCGGCCCGGTAACGCCAGCCCAGCCGGGGATCCGCCGTCACGTAGCGGGGATTGGTCGTCGGGCCCTGTTCGCCGCCGCGCGTCAGCCGGTAGGTCGCTTCGGCCCCCAAGAGGGCCAGCGCGAACCCGAGCGCCAGTGCCAGGAGTCGGCGCACGGGGCGGGCTCGGCGCAAGGAAGGGGAGGGGCTCATCGCCGGCGCTGCGACCCGGCCAGGGGACGCCCCAGGGGTCCCGGGCGCGGGCGGGCGGCGTATGCTAACCTTCGTCCCTATCGGCGCTTGGGGCCCCTGGGCGCCATCGCGCGGGCCCCCACGGGGGTTCCCGACCGCCGCCCCCGCTCGGACCTCGCGCTCGGACCGCTCCGGTCCCCCCGCGACCCGCTCCCCAACCACCCCTAGAGCCGCCCTCGGCGCGACGGAACGACTCCGCCGCCTTGCCCGAGGCCCGCGGACCCCCGGAGACCTGCATGAGCCTGCGCGAGTACCTGCGTGTCGTGACGCCAGGCGGAAAGGACGCGCGCAACCTGTCCGCCGAGGAGGCACGCCGCGCGTTCGAGGCCGTGCTCTCGGGGGCCGAGAGCGAGGTGCGCGTGGCCGCCTTCCTGGTGGCCCTGCGCTGCAAGGGGCTCACGGTCGAGGAACTCTGCGGGTTCGCGCAGGCGGCGCGGGCCAAGGCCAACCTGTGCTGCGAGGGGATCGAGGGCTTGGTGTGTGTCTCCTCGCCCCACGACGGCACCGAGATCCTGCCGCCCTTGGACGTCGCCGCGGGCCTGATCGCGGCGGCCGCGGGGGCGCGCGTCCTGCTCCTCTCCGACCGCTGCGTACCGCCCAAGCGCGGCCTGACCGCCGCCAGCGTGCTGCATCACCTGGGTTCGGGCATGACCTGGGACCCGTCCGAGGCCGAGGACTGGGTGGTGAAGACCCGTTTCGCCGCCGTGGCGGTGACGGGCATGTTGCCGGCCCTGCTCGGCATCCGGCGCGTGCGGGACGAGGTCGAGATGCGCACGGCGCTCTCGACGGTCGAGAAACTCGTGTTGCCCCCCGGGGCGGCGGTCGTGGTGGGCGCCCAGGGTGGGCCGGTGCTCGGCATGGCGGTCGAGGTGCTCCAGAACCTCGGTCACAAGGCCGCCATGGCGCTGCAGGGTCCCTACGGCGGCCCGATCCCGTGGGTCAGCAAGCGCACCCGGGGCATCGAGCTGCAGGCCGGTCACCTGGTGCCGATCCACGTCGAGCCCAACGACTTCGGCCTGGGACACCACCACGAGCCCGACCTGCCGCTGTTCGGGCCGGCCCCCGAGGGTCAGGGGCCCGGGACCAACCCCGCGCTCGTCAAGGCCGCGGGCGAGATCAACCGCCTCGTGCTCGAGAACGAGCCCGGCCCGGCGCGCAACGCGGCGGTGCTCGGCGCGGCCCTGATCCTCAAGGCCTCGGGCCGCTGCATGACCCTGGCCGACGGGGTCGACGAAGCGACGCGGGCCCTCGAGTCGGGCGAGCCGTTGGCCGTGTTGTCGCGCCTGCGCGAGCTCTCGAAGGACAAGTAGGGAGCGCGCGTGGACCTTTCGTTCCGCTTCGACCTGTGGCGGCGGGCGTTGCCCGAGAGCCCGCGCGAGGCCGGCAAGGTCGAAGGGCTCGTCGTGCGCCCCCGCGGCCAAGGGCATGGCGTCCGCCTGCGCCCGGACGAGCTGCGCCTCGACGTCGAGGAGGGCGTGGTCGGCGATGCCTGGTACGCGAACCCCGAGCGCCGGGAGGGCAACCAGGTCAGCCTGATCAACGTGCACGTGTTGCGCTCGTTGTGCGGGGGCGATCCCGAGCGCATGGCGCTCTCGGGCGACAACCTGCAGGTCGATCTGGACCTCTCCGAATCCAATCTGCCCGTGGGCACGCGCCTCGAGATCGGCGACGCGTTGCTCGAGATCACCCCCGAGCCCCACCGCCCCTGCCGTCACTTCCACGAGCGCTTCGGCGCCGGCGGCGCGAAGAAGGTCGCGCGCGCCAACAAGACCGGCCACCGCGGCCGCGGCGTGCTCTGCCGCGTGCTCGCCTCGGGCACCGTTCGCGTCGGCGACACGATCCGCGTGCGGCGTTCGGCGAGCACTTGACCGGCCCACGGCCCTCGGCCCCGCACGCCTTCCAGCTCCTCAAGCGCGCGGGCCTCAGTCGCGATAGGCGAAGCCGAGGCTCGAGAGCGAGGGCGTCTCCGAGGTCGCTGCGTTCGAGAGGAACGTCACGCGCACCTGGAAGAAGCGGCTGTCGTCGATCTGTTGGATCGTCTCCCGCCACTGGCCCTCGGGGTTGTTGGCCGGATACACAGGCTGGCCGACTCCGTTGCCGAGCGGGTTGCCGTAGGGATCCAGACGGGCCGCGTTGGTGCGGATGTTGTCGTCGCTCCCGCCGGTCGTGACGTCGAGCGCGCCACGGAAGGCGAACTGCAACTGGGTGCCCGCGGGGAGCTGGCCCTGCAGGACCTCGAGGATCGGTCGAACGTACTTCGGACTCGTCAGGCCGGTGTCGAACCAGATGGAGTGGGTACGGCTGATCCGAGTCACCAGCTCGACCTGGCCGATGTAGAAGAGACTGTCGGCCGGTGATGTCGGGGAACCGCCGGGGCCGAAGCCGCCCGTGGCGGTCGTCTCTGCGTCGGGGTGCTTGACGACCGGGTTCCCGAGCGTGTTGAAGCCGCCCGTCGAGAAGGCGCGGAAGTTCGGCCGGATCGAGGAGTTGATCGCCAGCGAGACGTCGAGGAGATTCAGACCCAAGGCGTTTGAGTCGGGATAGCAGCGGTACTCGACCATCAGGGGCAGTCCGATCGTGGGCACCTCGCCCGCTGAGTATGGAACGCCCGCCGGGAGGGTGTTGCCGTGCACGACCAGGCTCTCGATGCGTTGGATCGCACCCGAACTCGCGCTACCCCCCGTCCCGGCCATGGCGGTGTCGCGCCAGGTGTAGTACTGGAACTCCGAGGCGGGGATGCCACGGTTGAGCGGGAAGGGCTGCATCGCGGTCCCCGAGGCCGCGGTGAACATGTTGGCGGGCGAGACGACGTAGCCGCGCTGCTGCGGGTGCACGAGGGTCCCGTCGACCGGTGTGGAGTCCAGGTAGTTGTCCGCGTAGGTCGGGACGAGGCCCGACATCGGGTAGATCGGGAACAGGGTCATGGGATCGGGGGTTTCGTCGGGCAACCACTTCGAGTGACCCAGGCGGATGCTGAACTCGTCGTAGCTGTCGGTGATCACCCCGCCGCCGACCGGCGCCCAGGCGAGGCCCTCCACGTCCACGTTGAACAGGCTCTCGTCCAGCAGGGACCAACCCACGTCCACGTAGCGCCACAGGGCCTGGAGCTTGCTCCCCAGGGGCGAGAGCGGGGTCTGGACCCCGGCCGGGAAGGGCGTCATGACGCTCGGAACGGGTTTGTCGCGGTCCGCGGCGGCGGAGAAGCGACTCACCGGACGCGGCCGGATGGCGGACTGGCCCGTGTCGAACTGAATCTGGCCGTCGCGGAGCTCACCCCATCCCTGGGCCTCGTCGCTGGCGTTGAAGAGGATCTCGTTGCGCGAGTCGAAGCGCAGGACCAGGCCCGCGTTCGTGCTGACGGGCTCGCTGGGGTCCAAGAAGAACGGCGTGCGCAGCGCCGCGAGATTCAGCGCGTTGCCGGCCAGGTCCTTGGGTCCGTCGGCGCCGCCCAGCAGGGTCACGTGATAGGTCCCCGGGGCGGAGACGTCGGACTCGGAGAACCCCTGGCTGCGATCGAGGGGCAGAGCGGGCGCGAAGGCGAACTCGCGCAGGTCCGGTGAGACGCGCACGGTGCCGACCACGTAGTCGAAGTTCGTGAGGAGCGGGCTGTCGGTTCGCCGGCGGGTGATGGTGAGGTTGTCGAAGGCGCTCAACGTCCCAGGGTCCAGCGGCTCGCTGAAGCGCAGGATGACCTGGGCGGACTTCGGAACGCCTTGATCGGGTGGACTTCCCGCGGCGACGGAGAAGCGCACGAAACAAGCCGCGGGATCGTTGGCCGCCGCGAAGGGCGATTGGTATCGCGCCGCGCCGATCCCGACCGACCCGCCAGCGGGAGAGAGGACCTGCAGGACGACGCCTTGGAGGGCGCCACTCGCCTGCTGGGCCGCGAGGACGAGGGCCCGTGTGCCACCCTGCTCGATCACGTCCCGGCCAGGCTTGAGGATCGTCGTGCAGGCGGCGGCCAGGAAGCGCACCTGGCGCACCTCGAACAGCCCTCCGCCCAGATCGGTCACGGCAGGGATGGCGTCGTTGGGGTCGTCGTCCTCGAGCTCGACGTCCAAACCGCTGACCACGTAGGGCGCGGTCGTGTCGAGCAAGAAGCCCTGGTTGATCTGGCCACTCCCACCGGAGGCGAAGGCGCGCACCACCTCGCGGGTGAAGCCGGTCGTCATGCCCGTCGAGTGGGCCTCGAGGGCCAGGCCGCGCCCCGCGGGGTTGGTCAGGACCACGCCCTGACCGGAGGCCGGGTCGGGGTGCGTGGGAAGGCGCAGCGCGACGTTGGCCACGAGCTCCGATCCGCCCGCGGGCAGCCCCATGGCCTGGACCTCGAGGGGCGGATCGGATTGGGCCGCATCCGACTCACGGATCGTCGCGCTGACGATCACCCGCGTGGGGTAGAACGCGGGCCCGTCTCCCAGGTCGTACACGTCCCCGTGGTTCGGTGAGGCGAACACGCGTGCCGCGATGGGTCGGCCCGGTGACTTGGCTTCGACGAGGCGAACGACGTCGGCCGCGAGTTGTCCGCTGCTCGCGGAGATCAGGCGCCCGTCCGCGTCGTCGCGCCAGGCTCCTGCCTGGTAGCGCACGCCCAGGATGTCGTCGAACCGCAGGACGAGCGCCGCGTTGCGCGGCACGACCGCGAAAGGCGGGAGCTCGGCCGGGCCGGTGCCCTTGGGCTCGATGCGCGCGAGTCCGCGCTGCGCGCGCTCGAGCGCTTCGACGTAGGCCGTGCTAGCGAAGGGATGGAGGACGCGCAGGACGTCCCGGTCGGAGGGCGATTCCTCGTCCAGGACGAAGTCGGCTCCGTCGCTGCGCACGCCCTCGCCGATGACGAAGTCGCGGTGGCGTAGGACACCGTCCGCGTCGTGTACGTCCACGAGGCGACCCCAGTACAGACCCTCGAGACCGAGCTGCGCCGCACGGCCGACTTGGTTGGAATCGACCAGGAACCCCGCGCCCGGCAGGTCGCCGGAGACCCGCAGGGTCTCGACCTCGGTCGATGGCTGCGGACCCTTCGAGTCCGGCCCACAGCCGATGGCGAGCACGGACACGCCGAGGAACAGGGCGAAGAACGGGTTGCGGGCGCGGTCGAGACCCTGGGATCCCGTGCGGAGCGCGGCTGGATCGAGCTGGGACGACATGGTTCTCTCCTTGGGTGGCGACCGGATTCAGAGATTGCCTGGGGCGCTGCGCGTGATCGCCGCCAGGTCATGGCGCCTTCGGGGCCACGCGGCGGGGCGGGTGACGGCCCGCTCTCGGCGCACGCCGCTCACCCCTAGCAAGGCCGGAGCCACGGGTTGCAGTGGGTTCCGAACCTCGGGCTGGAGGCCCTGGCTCGACCTTCGATCCGGCCGCGCGAATCGAGGCGTTCGGAACCGCTCGAGCCTACGAGCGGTTCCGGGCACGGCGCGTGGTGGTCGAAGCCCGGGGACCGTCCGCGACCTTCACGGTGCCCACGCGATCAGGAAGGCGTCGGTCAGGTTGAAGGCCTGCGGGGTGCAGAACGGGGCCGTGTCGCGGTACCAGCCTTGGTACACGCGAACCCCGCCTGCGCCGGGCACCTGGCCCTTCCAGGCGATCGAAGGATCGTTGGGCACGGCGGCGCCGAAACGGCTCGCGCCCGAGCCGTCGGCCAGGCGCGTCCCTAGTCGCAGCACGCTGCCACCGGCGCAGCGGAGGCCGTCGCCGAAGGCCACGCCGAGGCCGAAGCCCACGACCGTAGTGCCCTGGAAGTAGAGCACGGGCGCGTTGGCCGGCAGGACCTCGACGGTGAGCGTGACCGAGTCGGCGAAGACGCTCGCCGTGCCTTCGCCCTCGAGCCGGCCAGCGGCCCCGGTCGAGTTGAGACACCCGCCGGGCGGCGGGCCCGCGTTCCCGCAGGGGCAGTTGCCGACGAGGCCCATGCAGATCGCGGTCCCCGTCGGCCCGCAGCTCCGCACGTAGACGTCCACGTCGAGGTTCGAGTCCTGCGGGACGAGCGCGGCCAAGCTGCTGAAGGCGACCCGGGTGCCGTCGGGAGCGAGGAAGGGCCCTTCGGAGCCGGCGAAGCCGTTCTGGCCGTCCGAACCCTGACCCCAGCGTTCGGTCGTGCCGAGGGAACGGTCGCGCACGTACACGCTCTGGATGCCGTTGCCGCCGGGCGTGAGGTTGCTCGACGCGCTGGTGAAAGCCACCCGCGACCCGTCGGCCGAGATCGAGGGTTGATACGCGTAGTTGTTCGCCTCGGCTCCGGTCCAGCCCACGCTCACGCGCTCGGTCGTCTGCGTTGCGGTGTCGTGCACGAACACGTCGATCGTCCCGTTGGTGTCGTTCCCGACCAGGTTGGTGGCGAAGCTCTCGTAGGCGACGAGACGCCCGTCGCTCGAGAGGGCCGGGCGTCCCGAAGGGCCGTCGCCCTGGTTGCCGCCCGAGCTCCGGCTGGCGCGATGGCGATTGGAGGTACCGAGCTCGATCACCACGACGTCCGAGACCCCGTTGCCGTCCGGCGTGACGAGGTTCGTGGCGTCGGTCGTGAACGCCACGTGCGTGCCGTCGGCCGAGATCGAGGGGTCCTGGGAGTTGCCGTTCGCCTGCCCGCCCAGCGCGGTGAGCGAAACGCGGACCAACGTCGAGCTGGGGCGGTGATAGTGGAAGATGTCGCTCACCCCGTTCGTGTCCCCGCTCACCAGGTTGCCGGCCGCGCTCTGGAAGACCACATGATCGCCGGCATGGTCGATGGCCGAGCCGCCGGACAGGCCCCATTGCCCGCTGGGCCCGTTCCCCTGCGCGCCCGTGTTCGAGACGCTGAGACGCGTGATGGCGCCGCTCTGGCGTGAGAATAGGAAGACGTCGCGCACGCCGTTGGTGTCACCGTCGACGAGATTCGTCGCCTCGCTCTCGAACACGATCCACCAGCCGTCGCCCGAGAGGGTCGCGTGGTCGGAGGGGCCATCGGCGGGTGCGCCGCCGAGCCCGCGGCTCACGAGGGTCACGCTCCCGTTCACCGAGTCCTTCAAGAAGACGTCCGAGAAGCCGTTGACGTCGCCGGGCACGAGGTCGGCGGACTGGCTCTCGAAGGCCACGTAGCGGGTGTCGGCGGACAGGGAAGCACCGCGACTCGTGCCGTGCACTTGCGCTTCGGCCGAGTCGGTGCTGACGCGGCGCGTCACGCAGCTCTCCTGGGGAGCGGCCTGCCCGGACGGCGTGAGCCAGGGGGCGACGAAGAGGGCGATGCACAGGGCGGGGCGGGCCAGACGGGAGGAGGATCTCGTGTTCATCGGGGCTCCACCGGCGGAACCGGGGGTGTCCGTGGACCGGCCGGCACGCCTTCACCCGCGCTCCTGAGGCTCCGTGACGGCCGATCCTTGGTTTCCGCGTCACGGCCAGCGCCCCTGGCGGGTGGGGTCGGCGAGGAACGGCCCGTGCGTGCGCCCATGCGGGCGGAAGCCGGTCCGGGCCGGAACGGGGCGACTCGGATACCCTGCCGCCGGTACCGCGCTCTCCCACGAACCCGAGCACCCCCGAGGTTGCAATGACTCGAGACTCGAACGGACCCTGGCACGGACGTTTCGTCTGGCACGACTTGATGACGACCGATGCTCGGAAGTCGGTCGCTTTCTACACCGCGCTCTTCGATTGGAGCATCTCCGAGACTCCGATCCAGGGCTTCACCTACCGCATGATCCACGCCGGTCCGGGCCCCATCGGCGGCATCATCGAGGAGAAGGAGATCCCCTCCTCGCACTGGATGCCCTATTGCTCTGTGCCGGGCGTGGACGCCGCGGCGAAACGCGTCCAAGAGCTCGGCGGCAGCGTCTGCGTACCGCCCACCGACATCCCGCAGACTGGGCGCTTCGCCGTGGTCGGCGATCCGCAGGGAGCCTACTTCTCGCTCTACACGGGCCTGCCCGAATCGCAGGGCTTCGATCCCGATCAGTCGATCCCCGGGCGGGTCGTGTGGAACGAGCTGATGACCGCCGACGACGCCGGCGCGGAGGCGTTCTACGGCGCGCTCTTCGGCTGGAAGCCCCAGCACATGGACATGGGTCCGATGGGCACCTATCGCTGCCAGATGGTGGGCGAGAAGGGCGCCGGGGCGATCATGAAGAACCCCATGCCGAACGCGCCCTCCTGGTGGTGCGCGTACTTCCTCGCGCCCGACCTGGCGGCCGCGACCGTGCGCGCCAAACAACTGGGTGCCCAGGCCCTGATGGAGAACGTGGCCATCCAGGGCGGCATGGGCCACTACTCCTTGATGAAGGACCCGACCGGCGCGCACTTCGGCCTGTACCAGGCCCCCTGAGCGCGACGGGCGCACACCGATGAGGCGGACGGCTCGCCCCGGAGGGACCTCCGGGGCGAGCCTTGGCCGCGACGAGACGTCCCTGATGGAGCCCCAACCCGAGAACCGCACGCTCCCGCCCGCCGCGGAAGCCCTGCTCGAGTTCCTGCGCCGTCGGGACGAGGGCGAGGCGCTCGAGCTCGACGCGTGTCTGGCCGAGCACCCCGAGCTGGAGCACGAGATGCGCCGCTTGTGGGCGCGCTACGACGCGCTCGCGAACTCGGGTCCCCTCACCCCGGCGGACGCTGCGGCATCCGAGGAGGACTGGACTTCGACGGGCGCGTTGCTCGGGGACCTGGAAGCCGGCGGCGCCGGGCGGTACCGCGTCCTGCGCGAGTTGGGCCGGGGCGGCATGGGGGTCGTGTTCGAGGTCGCCGATCGCCCGCTCCGGCGCACGGTGGCGATGAAGGTGCTGCGGTGTCCGGACGACGCGGAGACGGGCTCGGACGCGCGCGCGGCCCCGCCTCGAGCCGTGGCGCGTTTCCTCGAGGAGGCGCAGCTCACCGGTCAGCTCGAGCACCCGGCCATCGTCCCGGTGCACGATCTGGGGCTCGACGCGCAGGGTCGCGTCTACTACACGATGCCGCTCGTCCACGGCCTGGACTTCTCGGCCGTGATCCGCCGCGCGCGCGCCGGTTCGGACGGCTGGAACCAGCCGCGGGCGCTGGGCGTCCTGATGCGCGTCTGCGAGGCCCTGGCCTATGCGCACGACAAGGGCGTCGTGCACCGCGACCTCAAGCCCACGAACATCCGCGTGGGTACGTTCGGCGAGACGTACGTGCTCGACTGGGGCTTGGCGCGCCTGCTCGAGCGCGGTCCGGAGAACGTGGAGGGGCGCGAGCCGCTCCCCAGCACCGTGCGCAGCGACCCGGGGTCGATGCCGGCCTGGCTGACGCTGGAGGGCGCGGTGATCGGCACCCCGGCGTACATGGCCCCCGAGCAGGCCCGCGGCCGTCACGCGAGCGTGGATGCGCGCTCCGACGTCTACGCCCTGGGAGCGATCCTCTACGAGTTGCTCGCCGGACGCATGCCCTACGCCGAGCTCGAGCGGGACCCGAGCACGGCGGAGGTGCTCGCGGGAGTGCGCGCGGGACCGCCGCGCCCGCTCGCGTCCCTGGCCCCCGATGCGCCGGCGGAGCTGGTGGCCATCTGCGAGCGCGCCATGGCCCGCGACCCGAGCGACCGTTACCCGGACGCGCTCTCCCTGCGCGACGACCTGCGCGCGCACCTCGAAGGTCGCGTGGTGCAGGCCCACGCCCGGGGCGCGTGGGTCGAGCTGCGCAAGTGGATCGGCCGCAACCGGGGCCTGGCCGGGGCCTTGATCGGCCTCGTGCTGGTGCTGGCGGCGGCTGCCGGAGTCCTGGCCTGGCAGGCCTCGCGCGTCGCCGCCGAGTCGCGCACGCGGCGGGACGTGGCGCAGTTCCTGCGCGAGATGCTGACCTCGGTCAACCCGGTGCGAACGGCGGGTCGACCGCTCTCGGTGCGCGAGATGCTGGACGAGTCGGCTGGACGGATCGACGGACGATTCGTGGCGAGCCCCGCGGTGCGGGGCGAGCTGCACGACGCGGTCGGTTCGACCTACTACGAGCTGGGGGAGTTCGAGAGCGCGGAGCGCCACTTGCGTGCTGCCGTTTCCGACTACGAGCGCGGCATCGGTCCACGGAACGAGCGCACCTTGCTGGCCATCGCGTCCCATGGTCTGGCGCTCCAGCGCCTGGAGCGTCTGGAGGAGGCTGAGGCGGTGTTGCGCCCGGCGTTCACCCGCACCCACGCGGACTCCTACGCCGCGTACCGCCTGCGCGAGCATCTCGCGCTCGTCCTCGAGGCTCAGGGTCGGAGCGAAGAGGCGCTTGCAATGCACCGCGAGAACGTCGAGCGGGCGGAGCGCGGACCGGGGATCGACGAAGCCAGCGCGATCCAAGCCCTGGGCAATCTAGGGGCGATGCTGATGAACCTGGGGCGTGGGGAGGAGGCGCTGCCCATGCTGGAGGACTGCTACGCGCGCCAACTCGCGGCCAGCGGCCCCGACCATCCCGACACCCTGCGGATGATGGCCAACCTGGGCGGATTGCTCGTCAACCTCGACGAGCTCGAGCGCGGCGCGCAGCTCACGCGCGAGGCCGCCGAGCGCAGCGAACGCGTGCTCGGTCCCGCCCACACGAGCACTCTGCGGCGCCGCCACCAGGGGATCCTGCTCGAGTTCCGCCTAAGGAACGTCGCGCGCGCGACGGAGCTCGCGCACGCGCACCTCGCGCTCTGCCAGCGCGAGCTCGGCGTCCAACACCTGGAGTCGTTGCGAGCGCTGGAGTTGGCCGTCATGGTGCTCGGGCTGGGTGGCGACCTCGCGGCGGCCGAGCGCTTGGCGCTGGACGGCTACGCACGGGTCGAGGAGGCCCTCGGTCCAGGGCACCGCTCGAGCGGTCGGATCGCCGAGCTGGTGCGCAGCGTGTACGAGGAGTGGGGGAAACCCGCGGAGGCCGACCACTGGCGCGCCCGAGTCGAGGCCAGCGATTTCGAGCCCGAGCATCGAGAGTGACGGTGCCCCGCGCGTTGCGGGTCCCCCGGCCTGCCGGTAGGGTGGAACCCGGTTCGCAAGGAGCTCCGGGAGGCGCTCCGCTCGCTGGCGTAGGGCAGACCCGGCCGGCTCGAACCTTGGGCGATGGAGCGCGACGTGCAAGGTCCGGAGAACGAAGGCGAGCTCGTGCGCGCCGCATCCCAAGGGGACGAACGGGCCTTCGAAGCGCTCCTCGAGCGTCATCTGCCCGACCTGCGGGCCTTCCTGCGCTTGCGCATGGGGCCGCGACTGCGCGCGCGGGAATCGGCCTCGGACCTCGCGCAGTCCGTCTGCCGGGAGGTCCTCGAGCACCTCGGGCGGTTCCGATACGGCGGCGAGGCCGAGTTCCGCAACTGGCTCTACCGCGAGGCCCTGCGCAAGGTGATGAACCGGCAGGCGTACTACGCCGCGCAGAAACGCGACGTGGCGCGCGAGGTGCATCTCGACGTCGAGACCGAGGGCGCGAACGGCGAAGCCGCGGGTGCTCTCTCCCGGAGCTTGCACACACCCAGCGCCGAGGCCGTCGCCAGGGAGGAGGTCGAGCAGCTCCAGCGCGCCTTCGACCGGCTCTCCGACGACCACCGCGAGGTGATCCTGCTGGCCAAGATGGTCGGGTTGCCGCACAAGCGCATCGCCGAGGAGATGGGCCGGACCGAGACCGCTGCCCGCGCCCTGCTGCACCGCGCCCTGATGACCCTGGCCACCGAGCTCGAGCGCCGGGGCTGAGGTACGAGCTACGTACGGGGCGCCACGGGGCCCGGGCTCCCGGCGGACCCGGCCCGGACGAGGTATGCTCGGTCGAGTTCCGACCCCACCCGATCCGGCGTCCAGCACCGGCTTCCACCCGATGAAGTTCATCCCCGCGCTCCCCGCCAGCCTGTTGCTCTGCGCCCTCGCCCCCGCGCAGGATTTCAACCTCGACGTCGGCCCCAACCTGATCCTGTGGCCGGTGCCCTCCGCGGGGTACGGCGCGGGCGCGGGCCAGACTGGGATCTGGAACGCAGTGCCGCCGTCGCTGACGCCCCTGGCCTTGGTCGACCTCACGGGCGCGGCGACCAACGTGACCGTCGTGACCGACCAGACTTCGTCGTACACCTACCCCTTCGGCGGCCTGACCGGCGACGACGACGCGTTCACCTCGGACGGTCAAGCGCTCGACGCCGTGCTCCAGACGCCCGCCCTGTGGACCTTCAGCGGCCTGGCGGACGGCGACTACGACGTCTACACCTACGCCTGGGACAATGCGGGGAACGGCTCGCAGACCGATGTGAGCCTGCCCGGCGTGCCCGCTTCGACGCAGACCGTGGGCGGCGCGTGGAGCGGATCGCCGCACGTGCTCGGCACGACCTACGCTCTGCACCAGGTCGCCGTCGTCGGCGGCTCGCTCGTGATCGAAGCCAAGAGCACCCTCAACGGGAGCAGCGGCCAGGTGATCGGATTCCAGCTCGTGCAGCGCTCGAACAACTCACCGTTCCTGAGTTTCTGCTCGGGGGACGGCAGCGGCACGCTCTGCCCGTGCGGGAACGGCGCCGCCGCGGGCGAGGGGTGCGCGAACTCGAGCGGCGTCGGCGGCAAGCTGAGCGCCACCGGCACGCCCAGCGTGGCCCTGGACGACATGGTCCTCCACGCGGCGCAGCTCCTTCCCGGTCAACCCGGGTTGTTGTTCGCGGGCAACAACGCGGTGGCCGGCGGCGCCGGAGCGATCTTCGGAGACGGATTGCGCTGCGCCGGGGGCGCGCTGGCGCGCCTCGGCGTGCGCCTGCCGAACGCGCTGGGCGCGGCGAGCTGGGGGCCGGGCCTGGGGGCCAGCGGCGGCTGGAGCGCCGGCCAGGTTCGGCGTTTCCAGATCTGGTATCGCGACCCCGTCGGCTCGCCCTGCGGCAGCGGCTTCAACCTCTCGAACGGCCTCGAGGTGACCTTCGGGGCGTAACGTCCGACAGGTCAGCCCGCTTCGCGCTTCAAGCCGTACCGATCGATCTTGCGGTAGATGGTCGCGCGGCCGAGCTTCAGGCGCCGCGCGGCCTCCTGCACGTTCCAACCGGTCGTGCGCAGGGCGTGCAGCAGGATGCGGCGCTCGAGTTCCTGGAATGGCAGCACCGTGCCCTGGGGCAGGATCGGTCCGACGGCGCCGTTGGCCAGGGCGGCCCCCTGCGCATCCGAGCTCGCGACGCCGCCGGCCCCGTTCAGGCCCGTTCCGAGGCTCGAGCCCTCGCCCAGGGCTCGCGGGCCGGCGCCGGGCACGAGGTCCAGGAGGCTCGCGGCGCTGAGCTGCACGCCGCTCTCGACGAGCAAGGCGCGTTCGAGCACGCCCTCGAGCTCGCGCACGTCCCCCGGCCAGCCGTAGGACTCGAGGACGCGCAGGGCTTCGTCGGTCAGGCCGACGAGCACGCGCCCGTGGCGCCGACCGAGGGCGCGCAGGATCGACCAGGCCAGGGCCGGAACGTCGCCCGCGCGTTCGGCCAGCGCGGGCAGTTGGATCGCGACCAGGCCCGGCCGCGCGCCGAGCAGCGCGGCCAACGACATCGGCGTGGGCGTGGCGCCGATCTGCGTCGAGAAGATCGGACGTACGTTCTGGGCGGTCAGCGCGCCGAGAAGGCGTTCGAGTTCCGCGGCGCCGAGGCGCTCGGCGCTCGCGAGGTGTAGGCTGCCACCCGCGAGCCGCCGGATGACTCCGGAGCTCGTGATCGTCGCCTCGACGGAGCCGCCCGCGGTCGCGCAGTCGATGCTCTCGAAGGGCTGCGCGGCGCGCGGCCCCTCGAAGTGCACGGCGCGCGCCACGCGCTCCTGTTCGCCGCCCACCGCGCCGTGGAGGAGCAACGGTCCGCTGGAGGCGGCGGCGGCTCGCAGTTCGCCCAGCGTCCGGGACATGGCGGTGGAACGCGCGGCGAGGCTCGCGAGGCCCGCGGGCGCGCCGAGCTCACCCGCCAGGGCGGACACCTGGCGCACGAGGCGCCGACGCTCGAGGGCGTTGCGCAATCCGAGCCGCAGGCGCGCGTGATCGAGGGGCTCGCCGAGCAGGTCGTCGACCCGTGCGTCCAGAGCCTCCGACGCCGGGCCGAGATCCGCCGCCGGTACTGTCAGGAGCAGGGCTGCGCCGGGGCAGGCTCCCACCAACCCGCGCCAGCTCTCTCCCGGTCTCCCGGCGGCACGCTCCGAGACCAGGAACGCATCGAAGGCACGCGTCGCCAGGTGTTCCGCGGAGGGCGGGGCAAGGGCGCCCTCGACCTCGAAGCCGTCTCGCTCGAGCAGGCGCGTGAGGGATTGGAGTGCGTCGGAGTCGGGGTGCAGGACGAGGACTCGGGTCTTCACTCGGAGAACTCCAGATGGGGGGTCGGATGGCGCCGGAGCGCCGACGCGAGCGCTCTCGGATCGACAGTCCCGAAGGGGGACATTCAGCCTTTCTGGGCGAAGCTGGGGGGCCGCCGCCACCGTTCCGGGTGAGCCGGAGCGGGACGCGCGGGGCAGGCGGAAAAAGCTTCCCGCCCGCCCCGCGTGGGCTCCGATTCAGGTGCGAGGCGTGCCGCACTGACCGCAGAACGAAGCGTCCGGGGTCAGCGGCGCGTTGCACTTGCGGCAGGCGCTCTCGAGCAAGGTGGCGCCGCCGGATTCGCTGCGCAGCTCCTTGCCGCAGTGGTTGCAGAACTTGCCCGGCGCGACGGTCTCGTGGCAGGCCCCACAGACGACGCCCGGCGCGGCTACGGCCATGGCCTGGCCGCCGCGGTGATCGCGCACGAGCATCTGCGCCAGGCCGAAGCCGACGCCCAGGCCCGCGCCGCCCAGCAGGCCGCTGGCGTCGCCGCCGCCGTTGCCGCCGCCGCCTCCGCGGGCCATGCCCTCTCCGGCGCCCATCATCGCGCGGCCGGCCGCGAAGCGCTGGTAGTTCTCGATGCCGCCCACCGTGCGCAGGTAGGCCTTGTCGGTGTAGAGGCGCTTGAGGTTCGTCGCGTCGGCCTCGTCGATGCCCACGTGGAAGTTCCCCAGGCGCGCCACGCGCAGGCCATAGCCCTCGACGTGGCGGGCGATGCCGGCCAGGACGTCCTCCTCGATCTCCTCGGTGAAGGCCCCCGAGGTGACCTCGAGCAGCGGCCACTTACGCTTGACCAGCAGCTCGCCGATGCGGTCGCGGATGACTTTCAGGACCTGTTCCTTGAGCCACGAGCGCACCTGGTGCGCCTCGGCCCGCCCCATTCCGACCAAGCCCGTGATCAGGATCTCGGCGTCGGTGACGCGGAAGGAGAACTGGCCGTGGACCTGGAGCTCGACCGGTACGCCGGTCTTGGGGTCCTCCATGTGGCCGATGCGGCCGCCGAAGCGCACCCCGGTGTGCTCGCGCGTGTTGACGAAGAAGACCTCCGCCACGAACACGTTGCCGCCCGTGAAGCTGTCGACGAGGTTCGACAGGAAGGGCAGGTTCGAGCTGTCGAGGGTGTGCCGGCCGGAGCGCAGCGCGCTGACCACCTTGCCGTCCCGGAAGAAGATCGCCATCTCGTCCGCATCGACGGTGAGCTGGGACTTGAGCGGGATGGTGGGGTCGGGGTGCTTCCAGACGACTTCGGCCTTCGCGTCGTCGGGGCGGGCGACCATCATCTCGCCGACGCCGCGGCGCAACCAGTTCAACAAGCTCATGGCGGTTCTCTTCGGGGGTGTGGGGATGCGGAGCCGCGCGCGGCTCCCGGGATCGGCCCCAGGGCTCGGGCGAACATCGGCCAGCGGCGGGGCGCGTCCCGAGGTCCGCTAGCAGCCCGTCGAAAAAGTCCCGTCGCGCGGCACGCGCCGCCGCAGTAGGGAGTTCTTCACCGGGCTGCTAGCGCCCGGAAGACTTTTCGGGGTGCGACCCGCCGCCCACGGGGGCTTCGGCTGCCCGCGGAGCCGCGCTCGGTCGGTCGCGGAGCTCGCTGGGCGGTACCGGGGTCGTGCCCGGCCGTGTAGGATCCTCGCCCCCGCGACCCAGGCCCGGAGAACGCCCCCCTTGCAGCTCGGATTCGTCCTCGATCAGTCTCGGTGCATCGGCTGCCACGCGTGCACGATCGCCTGCAAGGCGGAGAACGACGTGCCCCTCGGCAGCTTCCGGACGTTCGTCAAGTACGTCGAGGAGGGCGAGTTCCCGACGGTCAAGCGCTCCTTCGCCGTCCTGCGCTGCAACCAGTGCTCGGCGGCGCCCTGCGTGACGATCTGCCCGACCGGGGCGCTCTCCAAGCATGGCACCGGCATCGTCGACGTCGATCCGCGGTCGTGCATCGGCTGCAAGGCCTGCATGCAGGGTTGCCCCTACGACGCGATCTACATCAGCCCGTCGAAGGGCACGGCGGAGAAGTGCCACTTCTGCGCCCACCGCGCCGAGCAGGGCCTCGCGCCGGCCTGCGCCATCGTCTGTCCGACGGAAGCCATCATCCCGGGCGACTTCGACGATCCGGAGAGCCCCGTGTCGCGCTTGCGTGATCTAGGGGGCTTGAGCGCGCGCAAGCCCGAAGCCGGGACGCGGCCCAACGTGCTCTACAAGGGCGCGGGCAGCGCGGTGCTCGACCCCAAGTCGACCACCGCCGCGGGCGGCTACCTGTGGTCGCGTCCGCACCCTTCGCTCGACCCCACGGTCGAGCACTTCCGCGCCCTGGACGAGCGCGCCAAGGCGCGCGTCAGCTACGACGTCGACCACCCGGCGCCCTGGGGCTCGAAGATCACCCACTACCTCTTCACCAAGTCGCTCGCCGCGGGGGCCTTCCTCGCGGGCTTGGCGCTGTTGCCGCCCTGGCGCGCGGCGGAGGAAGTGACGCGCGCCTCCATGCTCACCGTGTCGAGTCTGGGCCTGCTGTTCCTGACGCTGACCAGCGCGTTGTTGGTGGCGGACCTCAAGCGTCCGGAGCGCTTCTACTTCATCCTGACGCGGCCCAACTGGAACTCCTGGCTGACGCGCGGCACCTTCGCGCTGATGGGCTACGGCGCCCTGCTCGGGCTGTGGTTCCTGCTGGGGGTGCTCGACGCCGTGCCCGGCCGGGTCTTGGGCACCCTGTTGGCGCTCCCGACGGCGGCGCTGGCGGCGCTGTCGGCCTGCTACACGGGCTGGCTGTTCGGCCAGGCGAAGGCCCGCGTCCTGTGGATGCGCCGCGGGCTGTGGCTGCACCTCATCGTCCAAGCGCTCGTCGCCGGCGCGGGCCTGTTGCTGCTCCTGGGCCCGGGCCTCGATCTGGGCGCGGGAGCGGGCGCGGCGCTGCGCGGCGTGCTCGTGGCCGCGCTGCTCGCCCACGTGTTGTTCATCGCCTACGAGCGACGCCTCGCGCCCCGGGGTCGCGAGGACGAGTACAGCCGCGTGATGGATCTGGTCGGCGTGGGCCCCTTCGCCGCGCGGCACTGGTGGCTGGGCGTGTTCGTGGGGGTCGCGCTGCCCCTGGTGCTGCTCACCCCCGACGTCCCGGCCCTGTGGGCCGCGGCCGGCGCGCTCTCCCTGCTCGGGTTGCACGCGGAGGAGGACGTCCTCGTGCGCGCGGGCCAAGCGATGGCGAACTCCTGAACGGCGCGGGACCTCGAAGCGATGAACGACTCCAAGCCCACCCCGTACCGCAGCTCGCCCTGGGACCTCGCCGTCGCCCCGCCGCCGGAGCGCTGGGACGACTGGACCGAGCTCGACGGCGCCGCCTGGCCCAAGCGGATCGAGAAGCATTACTCCCTCATCCCGACCATCTGCTTCAACTGCGAGTCGGCCTGCGGCCTGCTCGCCTACGTGGAGCGGGACAGCGGGCGCATCGATCGCTTCGAGGGCAACCCGGCCCACCCCGGCAGCCGCGGGCGGACCTGCGCCAAGGGACCGGCGACGATCAACCAGGTCCAGGACCCCGAGCGCATCCTGACCCCGCTCAAGCGCGTGGGGCGCCGCGGCTCGGGGCGCTTCGAGCCGGTGAGCTGGGAGGACGCGCTGGCCGACATCGGCGGACGCATCGCGCGCGCCCTGCGCGAGCAGCGCCGCGAGGAAGTCGTCTACCACGTCGGCCGCCCCGGGGAGGACCACTTCGCGCTGCGCCTGCTCGAAGCCTGGGGCGTCGACGGCCACAACAGCCACACGAACGTGTGCAGCGCCTCGGCGCGTTTGGGCTACCAGCTCTGGTGCGGCGCCGATCGCCCCTCGCCGGACTACTCGCAGACGAAGTTCATGCTGCTGCTCTCGGCGCACCTCGAGACGGGGCACTACTTCAACCCCCACGCCCAGCGCATCATGGGGGCCAAGGAACGCGGCGCGCGCCTGGCCGTCGTCGATACGCGGCTCTCGAACACCGCCGCGCACGCCGACCACTGGATCGCGACCTGGCCGGGGACCGAGGCGGCCCTGCTGCTGGGGGTCGCGCGCGAGCTGCTCGTGAGCGAGCGCATCGACCGCGAGTTCGTGCGTCGCTGGGTCGACTGGCGCGGCTTCCTGGCCGCGCACGATCCGGGCGGAGACGGTGGCTTCGAGCGTTTCCTCGAGCTCCTGCGCGAGCTCTACGCCGAGTTCACGCCCGAGTTCGTGGCGCAGGAGTGCCGCATCCCCGCCGACAGCGTGCCGCGCCTGGCGGACGAGATCGCTGCCGCCGGTAGCTGCTTCGCGAGCCACCTGTGGCGCAACGCCGCCAGCGGCAACCTCGGTGGCTGGCAGGTGGCGCGCGCCCTGATGTTGCTGCACGCGCTGAGCGGGAGCATCGGCACGCCGGGCGGAGTGAACCCGAACTCGTGGGACAAGTTCGCGCCCCACCCCAGCGAGATGCCGCCCCCGGTCCAGGGTTGGAACGAACGGCACTGGCCCAAGGAGTGGCCGCTCGCGCACTACGAGATGAGCTTCTTGCTCCCGCACCTCCTGCGCGAGCAGAACAGCCGCATCGACGTCTACTTCACGCGCGTCTACAACCCGGTCTGGACCAACCCGGACGGCTGTTCGTGGATCGAGATGCTGGAGGACGAGGAGCGGATCGGTTGCCACGTCGCGCTCACGCCGACCTGGAGCGAGACCGCGCAGTGGGCGGACTACGTGTTGCCGATGGGGCACGCGTCCGAGCGCCACGACTTGATGAGCCAGGAGACCCACGCGGGCACCTGGATCGGCTTCCGCCAACCGGTCGCGCGCGAGTGGCGTCGTCGGCGGGGTGAACGGGACGCGCAGACTCTGGGCTCGAACCCGGGCGAGGTCTGGGAGGAAGCCGAGTTCTGGATCGCGCTGACGTGGAAGATCGACCCCGACGGATCGCTCGGCGTGCGGCGCTGGTACGAATCGAAGCATCGACCCGGCCGACCGATCGACGTCGACGAGTACTTCGCCGACATCTTCGAGAATCGGGTCCCCGGCCTGCCCGAGGCGGCGCGCGAGAAGGGCCTCACGCCGCTCGAGTACATGCGCCGTTTCGGCGCGTTCGAGGTGCCGTACAAGGGCCAGGAGCGGTACGCCGCCGCCGCGCCGGAGGGCACCGGCGTGGAGGTCGATCCCGGCGACCGACGGGTCGGATTCCCGACGCCCTCCAAGCGCCTCGAGCTGCACTCGCCGACCCTCGCCGACTGGGGTTTCGGCGAACACGCGTTGCCGGGTTACGTGCGCTCCCAGGTGCACTGGAGCCACCTCGATCTCGAGCGCGGCGAACGGGCGTTGCTGCCGACCTTCCGCCTGCCGACGTTGATCCACACCCGTTCGGCCAACGCCAAGTGGCTGCAGGAGATCTCGCACACCAACCCCCTGTGGGTGAACCCCGAGGACGTGCACGCCCTGGGACTGGCCAACGGGGCCCTGGCCCGCGTCTCGACGCGCATCGGCTACTTCGTGGTACGCGTGTGGGAGACCGAGGGCATCCACCCCGGCGTGGTCGGGTGTTCCCACCACGTGGGCCGCTGGAAGATGTTCCAGGACGTGGGCGGCACGCCGCTCGCGCACGCGCTCGTCGACGTGCGGCGCGACGGCGGCAAGTTCCTGTTCCGGCAGAAACAACGCCCGGGCGCCTTCGAGAGCGCCGATCCCGACACCGCCCGCGTGTGGTGGGACGAGGCGGGCGTGAACCAGAACCTGACCTTCCCCGTCCAGCCCGATCCGGTCAGCGGCATGCACTGCTGGCACCAGAAGGTGACCGTGGAGCCGGCCCACGCCGGGGACCGCTACGGCGACGTCTTCGTCGATACGGCGCGCTCGCGCGAGGTCTACGCGGAGTGGAAGGCGCTCGCGCGCCCCGCGCCGGGTCCCGGCGGGCTGCGGCGTCCGCTGTGGTTGAAGCGTCCCCTGCGGCCCGTGGAAGAGGCCTTCTATCTGCGGTGAACTCCGGGATGGCGGGCGGCGACACCCGCCGAACCGCGCGCCGCGCCGAGCTGCAGGCAGCCCTCGGTCCGCGCGCCGCGCTCGTCCAGCGTCGGCTCGAGTTCGGCGCGCGCTCGATCGAGCTCCTGTCGGTGGACGACGTCGATCCGCTGCTGAGCGAGCTCGAGGAGCTCGAACGTACCGACCCCGTGGCCGCCATCGAGCGCCTGCCCTACTGGGCCTCGCTCTGGCCCTCGTCGATCGCGCTGGCCAGCGTGCTGCTCGCGGGCGAGCCCGACGTCCGCGGCCTTCGCGCGCTCGAGCTGGGCTGCGGCGCGGGCCTGGCGAGCCTCGCCGCCCACTTCGCCGGAGCGCGCGTGTTGGCCACGGACCACCAGCTCCCGGCGCTCCAGCTCAGCGAGCTCAACTTCCTGCTCAACGGCAGTGACGCGTTCGAGGGCCGCCTGCTCGACTGGCGTTCGCCGCCGAGCGACCTGCGCGCCGAGCTGGTGCTGTGCTCGGACGTTGCGTACGAGCGCGAGACCCTCGCGGCCCTCGCCGAGACGCTGGAGGCGGTGTGCGCCCCCGCCGGCCGCGTCCTGCTCGCCGAGCCCCGCCGCCCCGTGGCCCGCGGCCTCTTCGCCCTGCTCGCCGAGCGCGGCTGGTCGTCCACGACCCGCCCCGTCGAAGCCACCCTCGACACCCGCGAGATCCCGGTCGACGTGCACACCTTCCGGCGACGGAGCGACCCCGCTCCCTGAGGCCGCCAGAGGACTTCACGCTCCTTCCCCCGGCCAGGTCCGGGCCTCCGGCAGCTTCCAGGGATTCGATGTACCCTTGGGGGCGCATTCCAGTTCCTTCCACTCTCGCCCCGGATCCCCCATGAAGCGGCCCTCGAACGTCCTCTTGTTCCTTGCTCTGGCCCTCGGTCCGCTGCCGGCCTTCGCCCAGACCGGCGCGCTCGACCAGGTCAGCCCCTTCCCGCCTGGGGGCGCCAGCGCCTCGTACAACTACGACGCGCCGTCGCTCGTCTGGCAACAGCAGGTGCGCGCCGGATTGGGTGGGCAGCTCGAGGGCTTCGAGTTGACGCTGGGCGGAGCGGTGGGCTCGACGTTCGGCGTTCGTCTGCGCCTCGGGGACGGTTGGACCCTCTCGCCGGTCGTCTGGAGCGGTACCTCGGCGCCGGCCAGCGGAGCCTTTGGCGAGACGCAGTTCTTCGACGTGACCGCGGCCGGGATCGCGCTCTCGGCCGGCGACACGTTCGTGATCGAGATCCAGGGCAACGGTAGCGGTGCGAGCGGTTTCGGCAGCTACATCGCGCCGCCCGCGGCGCCGCTCTACGCCGAGAACCTGTACCTGGGTGGGCCAGGGTGCTTCGCCGACTGCGGCTGGCGCCTGGCCTTCCGCACCTGGATGCTGGGCGGGATCGGCACGAGCTACTGCGCCGGCAGCGCATCGCTCGTGTGCCCGTGCGGCAACCAGGGCGGTGCGGGCGAGGGCTGCGCGAACTCGACCGGCGCCGGCGCGGTCCTGAGCGCGAGCGGCGGGCTCACCGTCGTCCCCGACGTGCTGCAATTCGCCTGCAGCGGCCTGATCCCGGGCCAGCCGGTGCTGCTCTTCAGCGCCAACAACCAGGTGAACGGAGGGCTGGGCGCGCTCTTCGGCGACGGCTTGCGCTGCGCAGGCGGCAGCGTCCAGCGCCTGGGCGTGCGCGTGCCCAACGCGGCGGGTGAAGCGAGCTGGGGCCCGGGTCTGGCGACCGCGGGCGGTTGGGCGCCCGGCGACACGCGCCGCTTCCAGACCTGGTACCGCGATCCGGCCGGGCCCTGCGGCAGCGGCTTCAACCTCTCCAACGGCCTCGAGCTGACCTTCTTCTGAGGCGCCGGAGCGCACCGCCTCACCGACGGGCCCGCTCCGGCACGACGCCGGAGCGGGCCCGTCGGATGCCGGGATGGGGCCCGCAGGCCGGATCCCGTGGATTTCTCCAGCCCCGGGGGGACCCGTCTGCGCACGGGGGCTCGAGGCCCTTCTCGTTCGGGGGGCCGAGCGACCCCCAAGCCCCGAGCGATGTCGGAGGACGACCATGCGATCCCTTCAGTCCATCCCCTTCCGGTTCGTTGCCATCCTGTGCTCGCTCGTGCCCTCGGCGGCCGCTCAGGTGGTGTTGACCGTCAACCACACGCCCGACCTCAACGACCACGACCTGGTCGACGGGCTGTGCGATGCGGATCCCGCGATCCCAGGGAATCAGTGCACCCTGCGTGCGGCGTTCGAGAACGCCAACCTGATCGGCGGGTGGGTCATCATCCAGCTCCCGAACGGCACGTTCCCGCTGGATCTGATCGGGCTGGAGAACCTGAGCCGCTTCGGTGACCTCGATGTGCACAGCGGGCTGCTCACTCGGCTCGATCTCGTCGGCGCGGGCATCGACCTCACGACGATCGACGCCCAAGGACTGCTCGCCAACGGCGGGCCGGAACGCATTCTCGACATCCGCTCGGGCGTCGCCCCGCTGCTGGAGGTCCGCCTCAGCAACCTGACCCTGGCCAACGGCCACGCCTA
This sequence comes from uncultured Planctomycetaceae bacterium, assembly GCA_964394665.1. Taxonomy (GTDB): domain Bacteria; phylum Planctomycetota; class UBA1135; order UBA1135; genus CAYMYN01. Next base: position 44,417 of record CAYMYN010000013.1, on the reverse strand, counting down.
TGCGCTCAACGAGACGATGGGAGGGGCGATCCGCCACTCCGGCGGGACACTGATCCTCGATCGGGTGCGCGTTCGCGACTCACGGGCCAATGATCGTGGGGGCGGTATCTTCAGCGAGAACGGCCGGACTCTGAGCCTCTCGGACAGCTTCGTCGTGGGCAACTTCGCTTCGACGCTCGATACCGGGGGCGGGATCGCGTTGACCGGAGGCGCGCGGCTCGCCATGAACGCGGGCGGCATCCTGAACAACTTCGCCGGGATCCGTGGCGGGGGTGTGAGGGTCGAGCCGGGTTCGGCGGCGGAGTTCTCCGCGGTCGAGATCTCGAACAATCAGGCTCCGAACGGAGCGGGGATCTCGAACGACGGCTTCGTGCTCCTGCGCGACTCGTACCTGCATGGAAACAGTGCCTCGGCTTCCGGGGGTGGGATCGAGAACCGGATCAACGCCACGCTCGAGATGGAGCGCAGCGAGCTCGACTCGAACACGGCCTTCCAGGGCGCGGGGTTGAACAACAGCGGCAGCGCGCGCCTCCAGGAGTGCACCGTGCAGGGGAACATCGCGGATCAGGGCGCGGGAATCTCGAACACGAGCGCCGGTAGCCTGATCCTCGACGCGAGCACGATCTGGTCGAACACGGCCACGGGGAGCTTCGGCGGCGGCGGGCTGCTCGATCTCGGACGCGTCCAGGCTCTCAATTCGACGATCAGCGGCAACGTCGCATCCAACGGTTTCGGAGGCGGCGTCTACTTCTACGGCGGCCTGCAGGCCCTGGACCTCGTTGCCTGCACGGTAGCCCAGAACCAGGCTCAGGTCGGCGGCGCGGGGATGTTCATCGACAACACCTTCGGCAACACGCCCCTCAACCTGCTCGGCACCCTGGTCGCGGACAACTTCACGACCGGTGGATTCGCGGCCAACTTCCAGGGCAACTACCTGCCGACGAGCGCGGGGATGAACCTCGACAGCGACGGTTCGTGCACGTTGAGTGGGCCCGGCGATCTAAGCTCGGTCCCGGCCTTCATCGGGCCCCTGCAGAACAACGGGGGGCCGACGCGCACGCACGCGTTGCTCCCGGGTAGCCCGGCGATCGGCAACGGCTCGTGCTTCGACCTCAATGGGAACCCGATCCTGGTCGACCAGCGCGGCGTCGCGCGCGGCCCGCAGTGCTCCATCGGCGCCTACGAGGCGCCCTTCGTGGCCGGGCCCGCGAACGACGATTGCCTGCAAGCCACTCCCGTGGCGTCTGGCGTGACCCTCTCGTACGACAACTGCGGGGCCACCACCGACGGACCGCCCGAGCCGTGCGGGTTCACCGGCCTGCCCGGGCTCGACTCGGACGTGTGGTTCGAGTTCACGATGCCGGCGGACGGGATGCTCGTGGTGCGCCTGCTCCCGGGGGCGCCCTTCGAGCAGGTGCTCGCCGTCTACAACGCCTGCCCGCAGATCGGCGGAGTGAGCCTGGGCTGCACCGCGGTTCCGCACTTCGCTGCGGGCACGCTCGCCGTGCGCGCCGTCGCGGGCCAAGTGCTGTGGGTCCGAGTCGGAGGACGCCAGGGGCAGTGTGGGATCGGCATGCTGCGCTTCGACTACGCACCTTCCACGGGCATCGTGTACTGCCACGGCGGTGCGTCGACGCCCTGCCCCTGCGGCGGCGTGGGCACGCCCGGGCACGGTTGCCCGAACTCCGCCGGCGCGGGTGCGGTGCTGACGAGCTCGGGCAATCCGATCATCGCCAGCAACACTCTCCTCATGCACGGCTCGGGCATGATCCCCGGGCAACCGGCGCTGCTGTTCGGCGCGCACAATCAGGTCAACGGCGGCCTGGGCGTGCCCTTCGGCGACGGCCTGCGCTGCGCGGGTGGCGGCGTGATCCGGCTCGGTGTGCGCATCCCGAACGCGTTCGGCGAGGCGACCTGGGGGCCGGGGATCGCGGTCGCGCTGATGGTGGTCCCCGGGGACACGCGCCGCTTCCAGACCTGGTTCCGCGACCCCGCCGGCCCCTGCGGCACGGGCTTCAACCTCTCCCACGGCTACGAGCTGACCTTCTACTGAGCCACGCTGTCCCGAGCCGATACGGACCCACCTCGGCCTGTGCCGGGGTGGGTCCCAAGGTTCGGACGGACGGAGGAGCAGGCAGGTGGGGCTACTGCGCACGCTGGCGGGGCGCGGATAAGATCGCCGAAGGTGACCACTCACTCGATCCGGCTCGGTAGGCGCCTGCGGGCGCTGCACGGGGACCTGCCGCTGCTGGGCCTGTGGGCCGCGGCGGTGGTGGGGATCGAGGTGGTTGGCCGGCGTTCGCCCTCCGAGGCCAGCGACCTGGTGGCCGTGTCGCTGCTCGTGGTGCTGGGCGCGATCACCGTGCGCCAACACGCGGCGCGGCCTCGGGTCTGGCTGGGATCCTTGGTCGGCGCCCTGCGCTCGGCCTTCGAGTGGGCCCGCGGACGGCGCATCACGATGGGCATCGACCTGCGCGGCGATCCCCCGCTGCCGCGGCGCTTGCCGCCGTTCCTCGTCTGGGGCATGGGCGTGGGGGTGGGGCTGATGGGGACGGCCTGGGCGTTGCGCGAGGCGCTCCCGGGCGCCTGGCGCGGTGTGTTGCTCGGCGTGAGCCCGACCCTGCTAGCGCTCTATCACACCGCGTTGTGGAGCTGGCTGGGCCTCGTCGCCCTGGTGCTCTTCCTGATGCCCCTGGCCCTCCTGGGCGAGGCGCTCGAGCGTTCGCCCCGCTGGCGAGCGAAGCGTCGGCGGCTGCACGGCTGGATCGGCATCGCCTATGCGTTCACCCTCGTCACCGCGGCGTCCGTGTTGCCCGCTCACGCCCCGTTGATCCTCGCGGGTCTGCTGCTCGCGGTGCTGCTCGCCCTGACCCTCGCACCCGATGCGCCGCGGGTCACGATCCTGTGGAAGCGGGTGGGTGCGTCGCGGGCCCCGGCGGGATTCCAATGGACCTGGCTGCTCGTCGGCCTGGGCGTCGTGTACCTGAGCGTGACGTGGACCTCGGTGTTGCTCGCCGCGGGCGATCGAATCCTCGAGCCCGCGGGCGCCGCGACGCCGATCAGCCACTTCCTCGGCTCGGCGCTGGCCTGGAGCATCCCGGGGGCGTTCGTCGCCACCTTCCACCAGGCGGCGTGGATGATCCTGCGCGGCCACGGCGAGGGATCCTCGCGCAGCCCCGGGCCGCGGGTGTGCCTCGAGGGGCCGGCGCTCCCTGGGCAAGGTCCCCGCGCCGCCGAGGCGCTCCGCGCGGCGGGCTTCGAGGTCGTGGGGGCCGACACGCTCCTGGAGCGCACCGACGTGCGCCTGCGCCTGGTCGATGGGTCGGACCTACCGCGTGGGCGCGCGGCGGAGGGCTGGCCGCGGCCGGTGAGCGCGGAGCAACTCGAGGGCGGCGCCCTGACCCCGCTCCTGCGCCAGCGCTTCGAGCACCTGTGCCGGCGCGCCGTGGCGCGCGGCATCGAGCGCGCCCTGACCGCCGCCGCCGAGCGCCGCTTCGAGCGCGGCAGCGGGTTCTGGATCGCGCCCCACTGCCCATTCGTCAGCCACCTCACGCGCGACGTCGACGAGACCGCTTCGGGCTGGATCGGGCAGCCCTGGCGCAAGCTCATCCCGTTCCCGGCACGCGAACACCTGCGCCGCGTCCTGGACGACCTCGAGCTCGACCTGTGCTTCGTCGAGGATGGCGTGCGCACGGGCGAGTTCAACCAGGTCTTGACGCTGCTCTACGATCACCACGCGACCCGCGGCCCCGGCCGGCTCGACGACGTGACGCTCTTCGGCGGCCTGCCCCGGCTGCGCGTCGTGGTGCACGACTACGTGCTGGAGCAGCCCTACCGCGCCACGGGCTACCCCGAGACCGACTACGAGCACCTGGGCCGGGCGCGCATCCTGCACGTCTACCGCGACCGCGGCGGTGACGAGGAACTCGAGCCGACGCCGGTCGACTTCGACTGGCTGCCTTCGCCGCTCCTGCCTGCGTCGAGCTGAAAGGCTCAGTAGTTCTTCGCGAAGAGCACCCGACGCGCGCTCGGCTTCCCGGTCAAGACGCAGGTTCCCGGCTCGGGATCGGGGGCCTCGCCGGGCAGCGGGATGCAGCGGATCGTGGCCTTCGTGCGTTCCTTGATCGCGAGCTCGGTCTCGGTCGTCCCGTCCCAGTGGGCCAGCACGAAGCGCGAGCCCGAGCCCTCGAAGACGCCCTGGAAGTCGTCCCAGGAGTCGACCTCCTGGGTGTTGGCGTCGCGGAACAGTCGCGCGCGCTCGAAGAGGAACGACTGGAACTCGTCCAGGATGCGTCCGACGTGCACGCCTAGGTCGGCCATGGGCAGCGACTCCTTGAGCGGCTTGCCGCGCTCGTCGAGCTCGGAGATGCGGCGCTTGGCCATGACGCTGCCAGTCTCGAGGTCGCGGGGCCCCAGCTCGAGGCGCAGCGGCACGCCCTTGCGCTCCCAGTCGTAGTACTTCGCGCCGGGCTTCAGGCCCTCGCGCGCGTCGACCTCGACGCTGAGGCCGTCCTCGCGCAGGAGCCCGGCCAGCGCGTTCGCGCGCTCGAGCACCGCCGTCTTCTCGGCGTCGTTCTTGAAGATCGGGACGATCGCCACGTGCGTCGGCGCCAGACGCGGCGGAACGACCAACCCGTCGTCGTCCGAGTGCACCATGATCAGCGCTCCGATCGCGCGCGCCGAGAGGCCCCAAGATGTCTGCCAGACGTGCTCGCGCTCGCCGTTCACGTTCTGGAAGGTGACGTCGAACGCTCGGCCGAAGTTCTGGCCCAGATCGTGGCTGGTGGCGGCCTGGAGCGCCTTGCCGTCCTGCATCAGGGCCTCCACGCAACGCGTCTCGATCGCGCCGGCGAAGCGCTCGTGCTCGGTCTTGACGCCACGCACGACCGGGATCGCGGCGACGTCTTGGTAGAAGTCACGATAGACATCGAGCATCTGCTGAACGCGCTCGTTGGCCTCGGCGTGGCTGGCGTGGGCGGTGTGCCCTTCCTGCCACTGGAACTCACCGGTGCGCAGGAACAGCCGCGTGCGCAGCTCCCAGCGCATCACGCTGCACCATTGATTGATCAGCAGCGGCAGGTCGCGCCAGGAGTCGACCCACTTGGCGAAGAAGTGCCCGATGATCGTCTCGGACGTCGGGCGGATGACGTAGGGCTCCTCGAGCTGCTTGCCGCCGGCGTGGGTGACGACCGCGAGCTCGGGCGCGAAGCCCTCGACGTGCTCGGCCTCCTTCTGGATGAAGCTCATCGGGATGAGCAGCGGGAAGGAGGCGTTCTTGACCCCCGTGGCCTTGAAGCGCGCGTCGAGGTCGCGCTGCATCGCCTCCCAGATGGCGAAGCCGTTGGGGCGGATCACCATGCAGCCCTTGACGACCCCGGCCGCCTCGGCCAGCTCGGCGGCGGAGATGACGTCCTGGTACCACTGCGCGTAGTCCTCGGAGCGGGGGGTGATGCGGGCCTCGGCCATCGGGTGTGCTCCCTGCGTGGATCGCCGGACGGGATCGGATCGGTCTCCTCCGCTGTCCGGCCGCGGCGAAGGGGCCGCAGAGGGTAGTGCAGGCGGGGGCGGGCGGGCCAGGATCGGGGCGACGACCTGGGGACGGGCGCGGAGGAATCCCGTGGGAACACGCGGCGGCGCTGGACAGGCGTGCTTGTTCGCGGATAAAGTCGCCCTGCGCCGGTGGGGGTTCCTGCCACCTCCGCCGGTCACAACCAGGAGTTTGCCCGACCCCTGGAGCCCCCGCCTCGAGCGGGGGCCCTCCGGAGTCACCCCTGCCTCGACTCCGGAGGCGCCGGGATGGGTTCCTGCCGCCGATCCTGGCAGTCGTCCGGTGTCCGCACCGGAGACGACAACACTGGGAGTCGCCTCTCCGGAGGCGGCTCCCCTTCCTGTCTCCAGGGCCCGAGTCAGTGGTCCCGACGGCCGTACAGGCCCTGGACCGTGACGAGCCCGCTCGATTCCTCGACGTGGACCAGGCAGGAGTGGTCCTGGAACGACAGCTCGATCGCTCCGGCGCCGTGCGCGAACCCCAGGCGGTCGAAGCGGATCGCCCGCCTCCCTTCGGCGAGCTGCAGGCGCGAGATGCGCACGCCCTCGAAGACCGCGTCGCGGCCGTACACGCGCTCCATCGCACCCTTGCCCACCGGATTCTGGAGGGGTTCCCCGTCGATGAAGTGCGGGGCGTAGCCCGCGCCATCGGGGAGGAACTCGAAGATCACGTCGCGGCGCGTCCGGACGGCGTCGTTCTGCGCCAGGCGCAGGTCCCGCGCCAGGAGCAGGGCAGCGCGGTCGAGGGTCACCTCGGGACGGCCGTAGAAGGCCGGGATGGCGAGCAGGGCCGCCAAGGAGATCAAGGCCAGGGCGACGGCCAGCTCGAGCACGGTGAACCCTCGGTCCGCCCGTGTTGCCCGCCCGCACCCGCTCGAGAAGCTCACAGGTCGAAGATACGGATCCCCGAGCGGCCGAGGAAGCCGGACACGTTGGCGCGCACCTCCCCGGTGCGCGGCGAGTAGACCCAGCCGTGCTCCCCGGCGGGCTCCTGTGGGAAGCTCTCCCCGGGAGCCAGGACCCGGACCCGCGCGGAGCCGTTGAGGGGATTGGGCGGGATGCCGTGCGTGAGGTAGGGGCGGTAGTGGTTGCCCGGGCCGGCCGCGGCGTCGCGGGGCAGGCCCTCTTGAACCTCCAGTTGATCGACGAAGCCGGCCGAGCGCGCACCTTCCGAGGCGCGCGTCACCGGCTCCTCGGCCAGGGGCCAGCTCCCGTGATCGCGGCGGTAGTCGTCGATGGCCATGCGCAACTCGCCCAGCGCGACGCGCAGCTCGAGCTCGACGCGTCGCGCCTCGAGGGTCCCGGCGTCCAGGGCGCGGTTCGGCACCGCCATGAACAGGAGCAGGCCCGCGATCGCCAGCACCAGCGCGATGCCGGTCAAGGGGATCGTCGGTTCGGTCTGCGGCACGGGCGGCAGGGGCAGCGGTCGCTGGCCGGGGAGGGACGTCCGCGGGGGTACGGTCTGGTGCTCGGTCATCACGCTCGCGGAGGGGGGACGCCTCCCAGGGTCCGCCCTCTTTCGGGCCCCCGTGCGTGGCCTCTTGAGCGGGGTTGGGGGGCCGGGTGCGGGGACACGACACCCACGGGGTATGGCTACAGAACCGTGTACGACCTGGCCGATGCCCGAGCGGCCTCCGTCACGGACGCGTTTCCCCGTCCTCGGCGCGAGTCCAGGGAGAACCATGGAACACGCCTCGCGCCCCACCGGCCCCGCGCCCGGATCGATCCAGTTGCGGCGTGCCCACGTCGGAGATCCCAACACCTACGGCGGTCGTCTCGAGGCTCTTCCGGACGCAGCCGGCCGACTCGAAGCGAGTTTCTCCCTCGAAGCGGCACCCGCCTTACGCATCGGCCAACACGTGGAGCTGTGCTACGAGGATCGGGGCTCCCCGCGCACTTTCCTGGCCCAGGTGGTGTCCCGCCGAGATGGGGTGCGGATCGCGAGCTATCGCTTCCGCGTCAAGTGGAAGGCGACCGATGGGCTCGCCCCCGACCTGACGCGGCGCACGGACGATCGGATCGACGTCGACGAGTGGACCGCGTCCTCGTTGGTCCTCGCCCCCCGGGACGGGGACGCCGCGAGCTCGATCGGCGCGGAAGGATGCAAGTCGGTCTTGCTCGATCTCTCCGCGGGCGGAGCCCAGGCCCTGGCCCCCCTGGCGCTCGAGGCGGAGCTCTTCGACCGCGACCGTGTGTCCGTCTCCTTCCGCATGGGGGACGCGCCCGACGAACCGTGCGTCGTCGAAGCGCGCATTCGCTGGCGCTCGTTGGGCGAGAAGGGCGTGCACTACGGTCTGCAATTCCTGTTCGAGGACGATTCCGAGAGCGTGCGTCAACGCGAGCGCATCGCCGGGTACGTCGAGGCGCGCCGGGCCCAGGCTGCCCGCAGCCGGCGGGACGAGGGGACGTCGGCCGCCTGAGGGTAGACCCTTCGCCCCGTCCCGGGCTCGCCGCGGTTGGTACACTGGCCCTTCGCGCTCCTGCCCGCGAGCCGCGACGAGCCATGATCCTCGAACAACACTATCTCGCCTGCCTGGCGCAAGCCTCCTACCTCATCGGCGACGAGACGAGCGGGATCGCCGCCGTCGTCGACCCGCGCCGCGACATCGAGCTGTACCTCGAGCGCGCGCGCGAGCTGGGGTTGGAGATTCGGCACGTGCTGCTGACGCACTTCCACGCCGACTTCCTCGCCGGGCACCTCGAGCTGCGGGCGCGCACCGGGGCCACGATCCACCTGGGGGCGCGGGCGCACGCCGAGTACCCCTTCGAGCCGATGCGCGACGGCGCCCACCTCGACCTGGGGAGCGTGCGCCTCGAGTTCCGCGAGACGCCCGGCCACACTCCCGAGAGCGTCTGCATCGTGGTGTACGACCGTGCCCAGGACGCCCGCCGCCCGCACGCGGTGCTGACCGGGGACACGCTTTTCATCGGCGACGTCGGGCGGCCCGACCTCTTGACCTCGGTCGGCCATGGCGCCGAGGAGCTCGCCGGCTGGCTCTTCGACTCGTTGCACGGGAAGCTGCTCACCCTACCGGACGAGACGCTCGTCTATCCCGGTCACGGCGCGGGCTCGGCCTGCGGCAAGAACCTTTCGGCGGAGACGGTCTCGACCCTGGGCGCGCAGCGCCGCGGGAACTGGGCGCTGCAGGCGATGACGCGCGCCGAGTTCGTGCGCGAACTCACCGCCGATCAGCCGCCCGCCCCGGCCTACTTCGCGCACGCCGCGGAGCTCAACAAGAACCACCGTCCGACGCTCGAGGAGAGCCTCGCGCGATCCATGCGCGCCCTCTCGCTGCCCGAAGTGATCTCATTGGTCTCGCGCGGCGCCCAGGTGCTCGACGCGCGGGACGCCGAGGAGTTCGGGGCCGGTCACCTCGCCGGGAGCGCCAACGTCGGCCTGGGCGGCAAGTACGCGAGCTGGGCGGGCGCCCTGCTCGACGTCGCGCGGCCGATCGTGATCGTGGCCGAGGTCGGCCGCGAGCGCGAGGCGGCCCTGCGGCTGGGGCGCATCGGCTTCGACCACGTCACGGGGTATCTCGAGGGCGGGCCTGCGGCGCTGGCTGCCCGACCCGATCTCGTGCGCCGCATCCCGCGGCTCTCGAACGAGGACCTGCTGCGCGTCCTCACCGCTCCCGAGCCGCCGCTGGTCGTCGACGTGCGCGCCGCGAGCGAGCACCAGGCCGGGCATGTGCCCGACGCGCGCAACCTGCCCCTGCCGCAACTGCGGGCGCGGGCCGAGGAGCTGCCCCGCGACCGGCCGATGGTGCTCACCTGCCAGAGCGGCTACCGCTCGATGATCGCGGCCAGCCTGCTGCGCGAGCTGGGCTTCGAGCAGGTCTCGGACCACCGCGGCGGCTTCTCGGCCTGGAGCTCGGCAGGGCTCGACGTGCCCGCGCGCTGACCTCGCCTCGATCTGCCCGGAAGGCGCGAGCGCGGTCAGCTCCCGCGCCGCCAGGAGAGGCTCGAGCTGCGCACGTCGCCGGGCTCGGTCGCCTCGACGAGCAGCGCGAGCGCCTCGGCCACGACGGCGGCGTGCAGGGCGGAGTTGCCCGGATCGCCGCAGGGCGCGCCGAAGGGGAAGTGCAGCGCCAGAGTGCGCGGTACGCCGGTGATCGCGGAGAGCTCGGGCAGGAGCGAGAGCGAGACCGTCGGCAGGCCCATGGCCTCGAGCTCGCCCGCGACCAGGCCCGCGGTCTGCACGCAGGTCGGGCAGGTCGGACAGAACAGGGCGGCGTCGACTCCGTCCTCGGCGAACAACGCCCGCAGACGCTCGGCGCTGCGGCGCAGGCCGGGGAAGGGGCGCAGGATGCCGCCGCAGAAGCTGGCATGGCGCGGCGCGGGTTCTCCGACGCGGCCTTCGGCGTGGAGCCGCTCGAGGGCGGCCCGCGGCAGGCCCACTTCGGGGTCGAGGCGCACGTACTTGGCATCGACGTAGCCCGCGTCGAGGTCCAGCGCATCGGCGGGCGTGGCGTGGGGCAGCACGCGGAAGCTCGTGTCGCCGACCGGATCGACGAGGACCGTGAAGGGCTCGTCCCCGCGGCGGTGCAGGCCGGCGGTCGTGACCAGGGCGATGCGCGCGCCGGAGAGTGGACGCCCGAGGCGCGCGAACGGGATCGGCCTGCGGCGCAGCAGCGCGAAGGCGGGGTCGCGCTCGGTCCGGATCAACTCGAGGATGCGCGCGAGGTGCGCGTTCTCGGGCGTGCCGTCGTAGCGCTCGAGGCCGCCGTCGTCGAAGGGCGGCGCCTTCACGACGCGCTCGGCCGGTCCCGGCGACCGGTGAGCAGGTCGGCCAGCGCGCTCGAGACGTCGATCCCGGTGCGGCGCTCGAACTCGACGAAGAACGGTGCCGAGTTGCACTCGAGCAACCAGAACCGCCCGCTGCCGGCTTCGCGCATGAAGTCGACGGCCGAGAAGGGGATCCCGAAGCGCTGCGTCGCGGCCAGCGCCGCGCGGCGCGCCTCCTCGGGCAGCGTGATGCGGCGCAGGCGTGCCGTGTCGCGGCGCGAGTCGACCTCGCCCGGGTCCGAGGGCAGGATCTCGGCGGCGCCGAGCACCTCGCCCCCGGCCACGAAGGCGCGCACGTTGTCGCCCTCGATGCGCTGCTGCACCAATCGCGGTCCGTCCGCGAGGGCCGCGAGGGCTTCTTCACGGGAACGCGGCGGCACGAAGGCCTCGGTGTAGCCGTAACCGCCCACGAGTCCCTTGGTGATCCAGCCGGGCATGTCGGCGGGGAGCGACAGCAGTCGCTCGGGGTCGTCGGTGGCGAGCGTGCGCGGAGCGGGCAGATCCAGGCCCTCGTACACGGCCATCTCGAACGGCTTGAGCCCGTGCAGGTCCCAGGTGTGCGGAGGGTTGATGACGCGTGTCCGCAGGGCGAGGCGCCCGAGGAGCGTGTTCCACAGCACGAGCCGGCGCTGGGACGCGCGCAGTCGTCGCCCGCCGTCGGTCTCCTCGCCGCCGGCCGAGCCCAGGCCCAGGTCGGCGACGTAGAAGGCCGAGAAGCGGCCCAGGTCGACTCCGCGAGCGACTTCGTGCCCCGGGCCGAGCTCGATCCCCGGGTCACCACGGGGATCGAGGACCAGCGCCTCGACCCCGCGCTCCTCCAGGCGCATTTCGAGCCGTTGCAGCTCCTCGCGCTCGGGCGGTCCGATCAAGCAGGCGCGCATGGGGTCACTTGCAGGCCACGTCGCGTGCGGCCGGTTGGGCGTCCGGGTAGAGGGCGCGGGACATGTGCCGAACTTCGAGCAGCGGCTCGAGGTGGAACTTGTACTGCTCGCAGGCCCCCCGATCGCGCTCGGGATGGCGCATGGCCTCGAGCGGGCAGCCGCCATGGCACAGGGGCATCACGTCGCACGAGCGGCAGCCGCTCTTGGTCCCGAGCGCATCCCAGTTGAGCCAGCGATCCTCGTTGGATTTCTGCGAGGCCTGTTGGCCGTCGAGCAAGCTGCCGATCGAGCGCTCGGGGTTCATCGTCACCTCGTGCCAGCACTTGAAGAGCAGGCCGTTCGGCGCGACGACGTAACCGTTGAGGCGATCGGCGGTGCAGAAGGCGCCGGCCAGGCGGAAGGGGTAACGCGAGAGGGGCAGCTCGCGGCGCGCGGCCTCGCGGTAGACCTCGACCTCCATGCGGGCGAAGTCCTGGCTCGAGTAACACAGCTCTTGGATGTTGCCGCACGCCGCGCCGTCGTGGGTCACCTGCGCGAGGTAGGGGCGCAGCTTGCCGCCCAGCCCCGCCGCGACCAGGATCTCGACCACCTCGATCGCCTCCATCGAGTTGCGCGCATCGACGTTGATGCGCACCTGGAACTCGGCCAGGTCCACGGTCGCGATCAGGTTCTCGAGGATGCGATCGAACGTCCCCCGGCCGCCGACCAGGTGGCGGCGCTTGTCGTGCTGCGCCGGCGGCCCGTCCAGCGTGACCTGAACCTTGTTCACGCCCAGCTCGACCATGCGCTCCATCTTGGGGCGGTCGAGGAAGAAGCCGTTGGTGACGAGGTGCGCCTGGTAGTCGACGCCCCGCGCGCGGCACTGCTCGAGGAACCCCTCCGAGAGCCGCTCGACGACCGGGAAGGCGCGCGGCAGCAAGGGCTCGCCGCCGTACCAGGTGACCGCCAGGACCTGGGCGGTGGAGAGCTTCTCGGCGCTGAATTCGAGCAGCTTGTCCTGCACGTGCTTCGACATCGAAACCCGCAGGTGCTCCTCGAAGCAGTAGTCGCAGCGGAAGTTGCAGTCCATCGTCGGCGCGATGGTCAGGTGGAGCTGGTCCACGCGGAAGCGGTCGCGCAGGAGATCGGCCTTGGCCGTCGCGAGCTCGTCGACGGCGTCCTCGATCAGGAAGTTGCCTTCGATGAGGGCCTCGCGGACCGCGCGTTTTTCGGGGTTGTCGCAGGCCGTGCCTTCGGGATCGGCCAACAACGCCTCGACGAAGCCGACTTGTTCGGGCTCGAGCTCCGCGAGGGCGGTGCTCCAGGAGTTGAACGCCAGCCACGTCCCATCGGTGGCGCGGAAGATGCGGTTGTAGCGGGAGGCTTTCATCGGGGAACTCCGATCTTCGACTCGAGGAGGGTCGCCGCCGCGCGGGACGCGGCGCCGTTGAGGTCCAGGTCCCAGCGGCCGAGGTCGGCGTCGGGGAGCAGATGCACGAGGGTCGGCGCGTCCGGGTCGGGGCGCAGCGCCAGCTCCAACCAAGGCAGCTCGAGTTGCTCCAGCGCTCCGCGGGCGAGGCGCGCGAGAGCGTCCGGCACCTCGTCGCCAGGGAGCACGCCCTCGACCGCGCCGGCCTGCCAGGCCGCCGCGTCCACATGGCGTCGGGCGCCCAGGACGACTCCGTCGAAGGCGAGCAGGGTCCAGAGCGGGCCCGCAAAAGCCTCGGGCGAGAAGCCCGGCTCGCCGGGTTCGGGCTCGCGCGGCTCGTAGCGCAGATCGCGGCCACCGACGTCGAGCCAGACCCGCCCGTCCCCCCGCGGCGGGCGGGCACCGATCGTCCAAGGATGCACGGGGATCGCGGCCCGTTCGCAGCGCTCCAGGGCCAGGGCGGGCGCGACGCACAGGTGCGCGTGCCGAGGGTGGGGGATCACCGGAACGGACTCCGCGGCGGTCCACAGGGCCGAGAGCAGGAGCGCACGGGCCTCGCGTTCGGCCCGCGCCGAGAGGCCCGCGCGAGCGTTGCCCGGCTGCGGCCAGGCGAAGACACCGCGCTCGACGAGCACCGCATCGGCCTGGCGCAGGTCGAAACCGTCCCATTCGACGCGCGGCCCATCGAGGGTCGTGCGGCCTCGGTGCAGGGCCGACTCGAGGTCGAGCCGCGCGCACTCGAAACCGCAGCGCGCCGCGACAGCCCCGAGCCAATCCGAGTCCATCCGACCGAGCAGCGCGATCGTCACCAAAATCGCCTCCTGGCGTGAGCTGCGAAGCTCGGGGCATCGACGTGCCCCGGCAGTCCCTGGGTCGTGGCCCAGGCTACCCGTTGACCCCCATTCCGGGAACGGGGGCCGTACCGGGCCGGCAGCGATGGCACCGTGTGTCCAATTTCTGGGAAGGGCCGCCTTCGAGCGTGGAACCGGGCTGGACGCGGACTGCACGGTTCCTGGGTTTCCGACTACCATCGGGCCCGGCCGCGGCCTCGGAGTCCGAAAGGCCCGACCGGCGGCCGCGATCCTTCCCATTGGCCCGCCCCGTCCCGCGGGGCGCTCTCGAGACCCCCGGAGGCATCATGCGATTCGTCGTCAAGCCGCTGACCGAGAAACCGTCCAAGGGCATCAACACCACGATGTGCGCCCTGTGCTCCGAGGATCCGCGCTTCTGCGCCTGACCTCGCAGCGCCGGTTCCATCCGATCGGCGCGAAGAGCGCGTCGGTCGGGAATGGGGAGACCGATCGGGCCGGGCCCGACCCACGTTGGGTGGGTTCGACCGCGTACGGATAGAAGGAAGTGTTCCGCCGACCCCGCGTCGCGCAGGGGCGGCACGACCCACCAGGAGGTGACCCAATGCGATTCGTCGTCAAACCCCTCGTCGAGAAGCCCACGAAGGGCCCCCCCCACATCACGATGTGCGCGCTGTGCTCGGAAGATCCGCGCTTCTGCAACGAGATCTGAGCCGCGCGTTCGCGTCCTCGGCGCGCCGCCCGCTCCGCCGGGCGGCGCGCGTCCGCTGAGCCCCGCCCGCGGATCCTGGGGTCTGCGCTCCACGGTCCGCGGTCGGTTTCCCTTCCGGTCCGCCTTCCGCGAGGAAGGCCCTGATCCCACTGGAGATGCAAGCATGCGTTTCGTCGTCAAGCCCGTGAGCGAGAAGCCCGCCGAGCGCTGGATCATCACCCACTGCGTCCTCTGCTCCGAGGACCCGCGCTGGTGCCCGCCGACGGCGTGATCCGCTGAGTGGAGGCCGGACTCGCACGGAGTGCCGGCCTTCCGCGTTCGAGCGCCGGCGGGGCCAGGCCCCGTCGGCGCATGTTCATCCCATGCGAAGGCGAATCCCCCTCTTGCGCACGGTCCTGTTCGTCACCGTCCTGCTAATCGGGACGGGCGCGGCCGTGCTCTTCTTGCCCGTGGACCGCGTCGTCGCGGCCAGCGGGCTCCTGACCGGCGGCTCGAGCGCCGTCCGGGCGCCCCTCGACGGCCGGATCGAGCGCGTGCTCGTGCGCTCGGGGGACTCCGTGCGACCCGGGGATCCGCTGCTCGTCCTGGAGTCGGCCCGCCTCGCCAGCGAGCGCGCGCGCTGCGAGGCGCGCATCGGCGCCCTGACGGAACGGGAGCGGGCGCTCGCCGCCCAGTTCCAACACCTGCGGGAAGTGCGCGACGGGCACGAGCGCCAGTTGGCGGAGCTCGAGGTCACCCGCGCGGTCCTCGCCGAGGAGGCCGCCGAGCGTCGCCTGAAGTCCCAGGAGCGACTGCGCCCCGACGGGCTCGTGCCCGAGCTGTCCTACGAGGACGCGCGCGCCGAGCGCGAGCTGGCGCGCGTCGTCCACGAACAAGCGCGGCGCACCCTCGAGGCCCTGCCCAGCCATCAGACCGCGACGCGCAACGAGGTCGAGGCGCAACTCGCCGAGGCGCGCCGGCGCCTGGACGAGCTGCGCCTCGAGGCTGCCGAGCTCGCGCGCCAAGAAGTCCTCGCGACCCTCGTCGCGCCCGCCGAGGGCATCGTCTCGATCGCCTCGGCGCGCGAGCTGGTCGGTCGGCGCGTGCTGGAAGGCGAAGAGCTGCTGCGCCTGGCCCACGGCCGCGCCGAGCGCTTCGAGGGCTTCGTGGGCGAGCTCGGCCGCGCGCACGTGCGCGAGGGAATGCCCGTGAAGCTGCGCGTCGAGGGCTACCCTTGGCTCCTGCACGGCAGCGTCCCGGGTCGCACGGCGCACCTGGGCACGCGCAACGACGGCGCGGGCTTCCCGGTCGAGGTCGAGCTCGAGGGCGGCGCCCACGGACTCGAGCTGCACGAGGGGATGCACGCGACCGCACGCATCCGGATCGAGGAGGCCGTCCCGCTCTGGCGCCTGGTCTTCGAGCGGCTCGCGGGGCCGCGGTGAACACCGACGAGGCACCCCGCCGCGGCCTCGTGCTGCGCTTCTTCCGCGAGTGCGTGCGGCCCTACCTGGGGCTTCAGCTCCTGATCGCCCTGTGCCTCCTGGTGGGCGTGGTCCTGGCCCTGCTCGACCCGCTGATCCTGAAGGCGATCCTGGACCGCGCGCTCGGGGATGGGGACGCGGGCTTGCTCGTCCTGTTGGTCTCGTTGCTCGGCGCGGTGCTCGTGTTCCGCGTCGCGTTCCGACTGCTGTCGATCTGGCTGACGAGCTACTCGGGCCTGCGCATCCTGTTCGACTTCCGCCAGCGCGTCTTCGAGCACGCGCAAACGCTCTCGCCCTATTTCTTCCGCGGCGAGCGCTACGGCGACGTGCTCGCGCGACTGACCTCCGACATCGACCTCCTGCAGCGCGCAGCCGCGCACACCCTGGTGAACGCGTCCCAGGACCTGCTCACCATCGTGGGCATCCTGGCGGTGCTGCTGTGGCTGGATCCGCTCCTGACCGTGGCCCTGCTCGCGATCACGCCGCCGTTGATCCTGGCGCTCGCCTTCGTGAATCGCCGCCTGCGCCGCGAGGGATTCGCCGCCCGACAGGCGGTCGGAGGCCTGTACGCGTTCCTCGAGGAGCGCCTGGCCGCCGTGCGGCTGACCCAGACCTTCCGCCGCGAGCGGAGCCAGGCCCGTGAGCACGTGCGTGTCTCGCGGCCGTGGATCGAACGCAACCTGAAGCTCTCGCTGCTCGGGTCCGTGCAGGTCTCGCTGGCCGACCTGATGACGACCGGCGCGTTCATCCTGGTGTTCCTGCTCGGCGGTCTGCGGACGCTCTCGGGCGCGCTCAGCCTGGGTGGGTTGGTGGCCTTCTACACCCTGGCCACGCGCCTCTATCGGCCCATCTCGGGGCTGATCGACGTCAACGTCGACCTGCAGCTCGCGGCGGGATCGCTGCAGCGCGTGTACCAACTGCTGGACGTCGCGCCCGACGTGGCCCAGGCTTGCGACGCGCGCACGCCCGCGGTCGTGGACGGCGCGCTCGAGCTGCGCTCGGTCTGCTTCGCGGTCGAGGGACAGTCCTTGCTCGAGCGCCTCGACCTGCGCGTGGCATCGGGCGAGGTGGTCGGCCTGGTCGGTCCCTCCGGCGCGGGCAAGTCGACCGCCGCCGCGCTCCTCGCGCGCCACGTCGACCCCAGCTCCGGCGCCGTCCTGGTCGACGGGCTCGACGCGCGGGGTTGGGTGCTTCCGGCCCTGCGTCGAGCGGTCGTGCTCGTGCCCCAGGAGACCCAGCTCTTCCACGACACGTTGTCCGCCAACCTGCGCTTCGCGGCGCCGCACGCGCGCGACGACGAGCTGCGCGAGGTGCTGGAAGCGGTCGAGCTCGGGCCGTTCCTCGCGCGGTTGCCCGAGGGGCTGGCGACTCCCCTGGGTGAACAGGGCCTGCGCCTCTCGGGGGGCGAGCGCCAGCGTGTCGCCCTGGCCCGTGCCCTGCTCGCCCGCCCGCGCGTCCTGATCCTGGACGAAGCGACCTCGGCCCTCGATGCCTTGACCGAGCGGCTCGTGCTCGAGCGCCTGCGGGAACGCCTGCGCGGCACGACCCTGGTCCTGATCGCCCATCGGCTCTCGACCCTGACGGGCGCCGACCGCATCTTCGTCCTGGAGCGCGGCCGCCTGGTCGAGCAGGGGCGCCACGACCAGCTCCTGGCCGCCGGCGGGCTCTACCGCAGTCTGTTCGACGAACAAGGCCGCCAGGGCGCCTCCGCCTGAACCGGCGCCCGGGTCCCGTGGGCGTCCCGGCCCCGGTCGCCCGACGGCGAGCGGTCGTCGATTCGGACCTGCCACCGCCGCGCGGCACGGATACCCTCTGCGTTCGTCGCCCCTCCCTCCGAGGTCCCCGCGTCCCGACCCTCACCCAGGAATCGACATGGTCGCCCTGCTCGATCTGTGGCTGCCGATCCTCTTGTCCGCGGTGTTCGTGTTCCTCATCAGCTCGGTGATCCACATGGCGATCCCGATCCACAAGGGGGACTTCAAGCAGTTGCCCGGCGAGGAGGGGGTGCTCGCGGATCTGCGCAAGCACCGGATTCCCCCGGGGTCCTACATGTTCCCGATGTGCGGCTCCATGAAGGACATGGCGTCGCCGGAGATGCTCGCGAAGTACGAGCAGGGGCCCGTGGGCCACCTGGTGCTGCGTCCGAACGGCGCGCCCGCGATCGGCCCGGCGCTCGTGCAGTGGTTCCTCTACAGCCTGCTGATCGGCGTGTTCGTGGCCTACGCGGCCTCCATCGGCCTGCAGCCCGGCACCGCGTTCGTGACGGTGTTCCGCCTGGCGGGCTCGGTGGCCATCCTGGGCTACGCCCTGGGAACCATCAGCGAGTCGATCTGGAAGGCCCAGAGCTGGACGGTGACTGCCAAGTTCCTCTTCGACGGCACCCTCTACGGGTTGGCGACCGGCGCGACCTTCGCGTGGCTCTGGCCCGGCGCCTGAGTCGAATCGAAGTTGGCCGGCGCGGGCGAGGACGGACTCCTCCCGCGCCGGCCACCCGCTTCCGTTCCTGACTCAGTGCGTTGCCGAGTCGCCGGGCTCGCAGTAGCACGAAGACGAGGGCTCGACGTCCGCGCGTTTCCACGCGATTCGGCGCGCGTCGCGGTGGCGGCCGGCTTCGGTGTGCTTGGCCTGGGCTCGCAACGCCTGCTCGAGGCCCAGGAGCGACCAGCCGTTGCGCGGGTTGCGTCGCAGGTCCTCGCGGTACACGTCCTCGGCTTCCTGGGGGCGACCAGCGGCCATCAGGAGCGCGCCGAGCGCGTGGCGCACCGGCTGCATCCAGCCCGGCGGCTCGTCGTACGTCAGGGCGTCCTCGAGGGCCGCTCCGGCGCGCAGGGCGCGGAAGGCCTCGGCGTGGTTCCCTTCGCGGAAGGCGATCTCGCCGGCGAGCATGTGGCGCGAGAGGGCCAGCACCTCGGCCGCGGTGTTGTTGCCCACCGTCCAGTCCTCGGGCACCTGGGCGGCCACGGCCTCGAAGGCCTCGGACTCGGCCCGCGCCTCCTCCGTGCGGCCCAGTGCGGCCAGGGCCACGCCACGCGCATAGTGCCGTTGGGCGCGGGACAACAAGCGCCACTCGGGCAGCTCCGGCTCGGCCAGGATGGCCTCCCAGCGGCCGAAGCGGATCAACACGTGTACGGGCGTCGCCATCAGGCCGTCGGCCAGCGCGACGAACTCGCGCAGGAAGTCCTCGGGGACCTCCTGCTCGAGTTGGCGGGCCGCGCCGATGGCGACCTCGTAACGGCCCTCCATCATCGCGGCGTAGGCCAGCATGTGGACGTTGTGGATGTAGTAGATGCTGTAGAAGCGCGGCTTGGGTGCGACGGCGAAGTAGGCCTGGTCGGCCGCGATCGCGCGCTGGTTGGCGTCGGTCGCTTCGGGATAGTTGCCGACGCGCACGTCGATGTGCGAGGGCATGTGCACGAGGTGACCCGAGCCGGGCACGAGGTTGCGCAGGCGGTTCGCCGCGGGCAGCGCCTTGGCCGGCTCGGGCGAGGCCTCGATCGCATGGATGTAGAAGTGGTTGGCGCCCGGATGCTGCGGATCGAGATCGATCGCGGCCTCGAGCGTGGCCACGATCTCGAGCGTGCGCCCCTTGGGCTGCCCGTCGCGGGTCCACAGGTCCCAGGGCTGGAGGTTCATCAGCGACTCGGCGAAGAGCGCACCCACGTCGGCATCCCGTCCGTGCTCGGCCCAGACCGCGGCCATGGCGTCCGCGTAGGCCCGATCGAGCGTGGACCGATCCTCGGGCGCGGGCCAGGCGTAGCGCTGCGCGACCGCCTCGATCAACGCGCGCTCGACCGGCGAGGCCTGAGCCAGGCGCGCCCGGGCCTCCTGGACGGCCTCCCAAGCCGCGCGCGACTGTTCCTCGCTCATGCGCGGATCGTTGATGTGCAAGCCGTGGGCGTAGGCGATGCCCCACCAGGCGAAGGCGCACTCGGGGTCGAGCTCGGCCGCCCGGTGGAAGGAGCGGATGGCCTCGTCGTGGTTGAACCCGTAGAGCAGCTGCAGGCCCTGGTCGAACCAACGCTGGGCCTCGGGCGAGGAGGTGGTGATCGGGCGGTGGTAGCCGCCGTAGCCCTCGTAGAGCCGGGCGGGGCGCACCTCGTCGAAGGCGGCGAACGGACTCGCAGCCTTGCGCGTCGCGCCGCCGCTCGATCCGCAGGCCGGCAGGAGCGTGCAGAGGCAGAGCAGGAAGAGGGTGAAGAGCAGGCCGAGGCACTGGCTCGGCAGCGCGGCGCTGTGGAGTCGCATGGAGGAATCTCCCGAATCGGTTGGTGGAAGAGAGGAACCCCGACCTCCCGGGTCCCGGCGGCAGTCTATCGGACGCTGTGGCGCATCTCCCGCGCGGCGTCTGCCACGCGGTCGGCGAGAATCTGGGGCCGGTCCCGCGGGGACCGGCCCCGAGCCGACCCCTCCGCGGGCCCTCGGCCGGCGCCCAGCGTGGATCAGGCCCCCGGCTGGAGGGCGCCGGAGGCCGTCGTGGGGTCGAAGGTGCGGCTGACTTCGGTGATCACCGTCGCGGGGAAGCCCGAGAGCGCGGCGTGCCTGCGGATGAGCTCCTCGTCGGCCGCGAGGTACACGCAGAAGGTCTTGTCGCCCGCGACGAAGCTCTCGATCCACTGGATCCCCGGTCCCAGCTCCGCGAGGGCCTGGTTCGAGGTTTGGGCGGCGGCGCACAACTGACCGTCGCTGGCTGCGCCGATGCCGGGCAGGTCGCGTTCGATGATGAAGCGTCTCATGTCGGATTCGTCTCTTGGGTTGGGCCTCGGCGAAGCGCTCGGGCCGCGTGCCCAGCATGGCGCGAACCGACGGTGACGACGGCCAGGGAGGGTCTGATCCCGTCCCACTCTTGCGGCGAGCCGAGGGCGCGGGGCGGGGTTGGTATCCTGCCGGCCGCCATGCCCAGCCCGATGCTCGCCGCGGCCCTGTGCCTCGCGTTGTCGCTCCTCCCGGACGTCCGGATCCAGGAGCCCGATCCCGCTCCGCGGGCCTCGCACGTCCTCCTGATCAGCATGGACGTCACGCGCCGCGATCGTCTGGGTTTCCATGGCGGCCCCGCGCGCACGCCGAACCTCGACGCCCTGGCGGCGGCGGGGGTGGTGTTCGAGCACGCGCTCGCGCCCACGCCGGTCACGTTGCCCTCGCACGCCACCCTGCTCACCGGCACCTATCCGCCGCGGCACGGTGTGCGCGACAACGGCACCTTCCGCCTGGCGCCGGGGAGCGCGACCCTGGCCGGCACGCTGCGCGCCGCGGGCCTGCGCACGGGCGCGGTCGTCTCGGCCTTCGTGCTCGATGCGCAGTTCGGCCTGGACCAGGGCTTCGAATCCTACGACGACCGCTTCCAGACCGGGCTCGGCGGCATGCTCGGCCGCGAGGAGCGCTCCGCGACGGCGACCACCGACGCCGCTCTGCGTTGGCTCGACGTGCGCGGCGATGGCGCGTTCTTCCTGTTCGTGCACTACTTCGATCCGCACCACCCCTACGCGCCCCCCGAGCCCTTCGCGTCCCAGGCCGACCATCCCTACGATGGCGAGATCGCCTACATGGACGCACAGATCGGGCGTCTGTTGGAGGGCCTGCGCCAGCGCGAGCTGCTCGATACGACGCTCGTGATCGCGACCGCCGACCACGGCGAATCCTTGGGCGAGCACGGCGAGGAGACCCACGGCATCTTCGTCTACCAGAGCACGCTCGCCGTGCCGCTCGTGTTGCGCGGACCGGGCCTCCCCGCGGGCCGTCGCGTCGCGGGCGAGGTCTCCCTGGCCGACGTGACGCCGACCGTGCTCGACCTCCTCGGCCATCCGATCGGCGCGCACGTCCAGGGGCGGAGCCTGGTCCAAGCGCTCGACGGCGACCCGCAGGTCCCGACGCGGCCGATCTACCTCGAGGCCCACTCCGGCGCGCACAGCTTCGGCTGGGCTCCGCTCACGGCGCTGGTCCAAGACCACCACAAGTTCATCGCCGCCCCGCGGCCCGAGCTCTACGACCTGCGCGCCGACCCGCGGGAAACACGGAACCTGGTCGAGCAGGACCCCGAGCGCGTTCGGACGATGGGGGAGCGACTCGCGGCCTTGGCGCGCGAGCTCGGCGCTGGGTCCGCTTCCGCGCCGGCCGCAGCTCCGCTCGCGGACGAGGACCGCCGCCGCCTCGAAGCCCTGGGATACACGCCGAGCGCTCCCCGGGCCGATGGCGAGGTCGGGCTCGACCCGAAGGACGGTCTGGCCGAGTTCGTACTGCTCCAGCGCGCCGGGGCCATGCAGGAGGAGAATCGACTCTCGGAGGCCGTCGAGCTCTACGATCGCATCCTGGAGCGCAATCCGCGCAACTGGACGGCCCTCGAACGCTCGGGCCTCGCGCTCTTGCATTTGGGCCGCTTCGACGCCGCGGTCGAGCGGCTCGAGCGCGCGCCCCTGTTCCCCGGTCTACCGATGTATGGCCTGGCCCAAGCCCACGCGCGCCTGGGCAACATCGAGCGCGCGCTCCAGATCTTGGGCGACGTCCGGCGCCGCAATCCCAAGTTCATGCCCGCGCACCTGTTCTTCGCGACCTACCACGAGGCGCAGGGCGAAGTCGCGGAGGCGCTCGAGGCCTATCGGGTCTTGCTCGAGAACTGGCACGGCGATCCGGAGTATCGCTCGCGTATCGAGCGGCGAGTGCGCGAGCTTCGCGGCGAACCGCTCAAGTGAGCGCCTCCGTGCGCGCAGCTCCGGCCTCGCGGCGCAGGGCCTCGTCCTCCTCGTACAGCTCGCGGTCGAGGAAGAACGTGCCGAAGGGGATCAGCGCGGCGATGCCGACGCGCGCCCCGAAGCCCATCGATTTGCGGCGCCGCCGCATGACCCCCAGGGTGAGCAGGGCCAGCCAGATGAAGAGGAAGCCGTGCGCCGAGCCCACGATGCGCACCGCCAGCGGCATGTCCGCCAGGTACTTGAGCGGCATGGCCACCAGCAGCAGGAGCAAGTAGGAGAGCCCTTCGACGAAGGCGATCGCTCGCAGGCGGGCGGTGAGTGTGTCGAAACGCAGGAGACCGGGGGGCATGGTCGCGGCATGATAGACGTCCCGCGCCGCCCCGGTCGACGCTCGAAGCTCGAACTCCACCCGCGTACGCAGGCTGCATCGAATGGACCCCGAACATCGCCCCGACCTCTCCCGTCTGACCCGACGTCGGTTCGCGGCGTGGTGCGCCGGCGCCCTGCTCGGGCTCGCTGCCTGCGCAGCGCCGGAGACGAAGCCGCCCGAGGCGCAGGTCGAGCTCCGGCCCACCACCGTGATCGTCGTGCGGCACGCGCGCCGCGCGGACGACGGTGAACGGCGCGATCCGGACCTCGCTCCCGAGGGCCTCGAGAGGGCCGAGGCGCTCGCGGTGGCCCTCGAGCACGCGGGCGTCACGGCCATCTACACGACCCAGTACCTTCGGACGCGTCGCACGGCAGAGCCCCTCGCGCGCCGACTCGGCATCGACCCCGAGGTCCTGGCGGTCGGCGCGGGTGGCCTGCAGGCGCACCTCGAGGACGTTCGCGCGGCGGTGCGGCGAAACCCGGGCGGTACGCTCCTGCTCGTCGGGCACAGCAATACGGTGCCGGTCATCGTCGGAGCGCTCGCGGGCTTGGAGCTCCCACCGCTCGACGAGCATGAATACGGCACGCTCGACGTCGTAGCCCTGCCGCCACTCGGCGCGCAGCAGGTCCCACGCCTGCTGCGCCTGCGTTGGTGAACGAGCGGGTCCGGAGTGTTCGGAGAGCGCGCCGAACGGATCGGGCGGATCGCGCTTCTCGCACCCGCTGGGGGTGACTACCCTGCTCGCCCCTCGAACGTCGCACACCGGAGGTATCGACATGAGAGAACCCAGGAGGCGCGGCGAAGTGCCGCAGTCGGTCGAGGAGCTCCTCGCCCAAGTCGATCCGCGCCGCGCGGGTCGCATGGTGTTGACCGGCATCGTCATGGTCCTGCTCGCCGTCGCGGGCTTGACCAGCTACTACACCGTGCAGGCGGAGGAGGAAGCGGTCGTCAAGCGCTTCGGTCGCGTCGTCGCGGTCCAGGGCCCAGGCCTGCACTTCAAGCTGCCCTTCGGCATCGACGTCGCGGTGCCCGTCGCGACGCAACGCGTCCTGAAGGAGGAGTTCGGCTTCCGGACCCTCGGCGGGGGATCGCGCACCGAGTACCGCAAGGATCGGGGTCACCGCGGTGAGTCCCTGATGTTGACCGGCGACCTCAAGGTCATCGACGTCGAGTGGGTCGTGCAGTACCAGATCGCGGACGCGAACAAGTACCTGCACCGCGCCCGTGATCCACGCCAGACCCTGCGCGACATCTCGGAAGCGGTGATGCGCCGCATCGTGGGCAACAGCCTGGGGAGCGACGTCTTGACCGAGAAGCGCGTGCAGGTCGCCACCCAGGCCCGGCGCGAGATCCAGCAGATCCTCGACTCCTTCGACATGGGCCTGCACATCGGCACGGTGGAGCTGCAGGACGTGACGCCGCCGGAGACGGTCAAGCCCGCCTTCAACGAGGTCAACCAGGCCGAGCAGGAACGCGAACGGCTCGTCAACGAGGCCGAGAAGCGCCGCAATCAGGTCGTCCCGCGCGCCGAGGGCGAGGCCCTGCAGATCATCGCCGAGGCCCAAGCCTATGCGGCCGAGCGCGTCAACCGCGCACGGGGCGAGACCGAGCGCTTCTCGGCCATCCTGGCCGAGTATCGCAACGTCCCCGCGGTCACCCGCCAGCGCATGTATCTCGAGATGATCGACACCGTCCTGCCCAAACTGGGCCACGTCTACGTCATGGAGCAGGATCAAATGTCGCCCATCCCCCTCCTCAACCTCGACCGCAACCAGGCCGCCCCGCGTCAGGGAGGTGAGCGATGAACCGCAAGTTGGCCCCCCTGATCGGCCTGGCGGCGCTCATCGGCGTCGGCGCGATCGTCCTGGCCGCATCCGTGTTCCAGGTCGACGAGGCCGAGCGCGTGATCCTCACCCAGTTCGGGCGTCCGGTCGGCCAGCCGATCACCGAGCCCGGTTTGCACTTCAAGGTGCCGTTCGTGCAGGACGTCCGCCGCTTCGAGAAGCGCCTGATCTCCTGGGACGGTGACCCGAACCAGATCCCGACCCGCGGCGAACAGTTCATCTCGGTCGATACCACCGCGCGTTGGCGGATCGTGGACTCGCTGAGGTTCTTGCAGAGCGTCGGTGACGAGCGCGGCGCCCAACTGCGTCTGAACGACATCCTCGACTCGGTCGTGCGTGACCACATCTCGGCCAGCGATCTGGTCGAGATCGTGCGCTCGAAAGACTGGAAGATCTCGGAGGCCGACCTCGAGCGCATGCACGTCAGCGGCGAGGGCGAGGAGGATGTCCTGCTGCAGGAGGTCACCACGGGTCGTGAGGAGCTCACGCGCTCGATCCTCGCCCAGGCCCAGAGCCAGATGCCGCAGTACGGCATCGAGCTCGTGGACATCCGCATCAAGCGCATCGACTACGTCGAAGCGGTGCAGATGCGGGTCTTCGAGCGCATGATCGCCGAGCGCCAGCGCATCGCGGAGCAGTTCCGATCCGAGGGTCAGGGCAAGGCGGCCGAGATCGACGGCGAAACCCAGCGTCTGCTCGCCACCGTGCGCTCCGAGGCGCAGCGACGGGCCGAGGTGATCCGCGGCCAGGCCGACGCCGAGGCGACGCGAATCTACAACGACGCCTTCGGTGCCGACCCCGAGTTCTACGCCTTCTTCCGCACGCTCGAGAGCTACGGGCGCTCCCTGGGCCGGGGCGTGACGGTCGTCCTCGGCGCGGACTCGGAGTACTTCCGCTACCTGCGAGAGATCGGCGCCGGCGAGCCGGCGGCCGGTCCGCCGGGATCAGGGCGCTGACCCACTCCCGATTCTCGATCGGCTCCCCCGAACCGCGCGGGTAGAGCCTCAAGGGCCTTCGGGGGGCGATCCGATGCGACCTGCATGGATCGCCCCCCCTCCTTTCGTGCGCGCTTCTGCCTGCTCCTGGCCCCCGCCCTGACCCTAGTGGCGTGCTCGAGCCCCGTGAAGCAGGGCTGGCGCGCCTTCGAGGCGGGCGACTACACGGTCGCCCTGGAGCGTTGGGAGGGCCCGGCCGCGGCGGGGGACCCCGAGGCGCAGTTCCTCGTCGGGCTGCTGTACGAGGAGGGCAACGGCGTGGAGGCCGATCCGGAGCGGGCCGCGGCCTGGTATCGCGCGGCGGCCGAGCAGGGCTACTCGCCGGCCTGCAACAACCTCGCGCTGCTCCACCATGAAGGGCGCGGCGTCGAGCGCTCGAGCGATCGGGCCGCCCACTGGTACGGCCGCGCCGCCGAGCTGGGCTTCGCCCCCGCGCGGATCAACCTCGGGCTGATGTACCTCCTGGGCGACGGGTTGCCCCAGGATCCTCGGCGCGGGATCACGTTGTTGCGCCAGGCCGCCGAGGAGGGCGACGCGTACGCCCAGCGACTGCTGGGTTCGGTGCATCTCGAGGGTCTGGGCGTCGAGCCCGACCCGCGCACCGCTCGCCGCTGGTATCGCCGCGCGGCGGACCAGGGCGATCCCCAGGCCCAGTTCCAGCTCGGCTTGTTGCACTCGACCGGCGACGAAGCACTGCGCGACGAAGAGCAGGCCCGGCGTTGGTTCGCGCGTGCCGCGGAGGCGGACTTGCCCGAAGCCCACTTCCTCCTGGGGATCATGCGCCTCCAGGGGCGCGGTGGGGCGCGGGATGCTCGGGAAGCCACGCGGTCCTTCACGCGTGCGGCCGAGCTCGGGTTGCCTGCGGCGCAGGCGCAGCTCGGTCGGATGTACCTGGACGGTCGGGGGGTCGTTCGGGACGAGGAGGCGGCCGAGCGCTGGTTGACCCAAGCCTCGCAGCAGGGTCACGCGGCGGCGAAGCGGCACCTCGCACGCTTGCGCGAGCGGCAGGCGGATGCGTCGGTCCCATCCTTCGCCTCTCGACCGGACTGACGCGTTCGAGAACGGGCGATCAAGGCTCGATGAAGACAGGCCCGCGGGCGCCTTGGGGCGCCCGCGGGCCTTCTTCGTCTTTCGCGTCCGGCTTCACCGCGGATTCACGGGGCGAGTCCATCCTCTCCGCCCGCGATGGTCGCTCGACGCATGGCGGCCGGCGACGCCCCCTCCTGACTGATCCCAGCACCGCCTGTGCTCCAACGCCTTCCTTGGTCCTGGGTCGGGGCTCTGGCCCTGATCGCGCTCGGGGGATCCGCCGCCGCGCAACAACAGGTCGGCTCCATCCGCGGCACAGTGCACGACCGCGACTTCGACGCGCCCCTGCCCCAGGCCCAGGTGCTGGCCGTAGAGAACGGCCGCAAGGTCCTGACGGGCGATCAAGGCAACTTCCTGCTCGGGGAGCTGCCCGCGGGACGCTACACGCTGGTCGTCTCGAAGGACGGCTACGTCCGGCAGGTCCGATCGGACGTGGTGGTCGGCGCGGGGCAGATGACCGAGATCGAGTTCTCGCTGGCCGGCGACTTCACCGACATGGAGGAGTTCCTGGTCGCGGACGTGCTCCAGATCCGCGCTGGGACCGAATCGGCGCTGCTCAAGCTGCGCTTCGAGAGCCCGGCGTTGATGGACTCGATCGGCTCGGAGCTGATGAGCCGCGCGGGAGCGAGCGACGCGGCCGCCGCCCTGCGCTTGGTCGCCGGCGCCACGGTCCAGGACGGCAAGTTCGCGGTCATCCGCGGCCTGCCCGACCGCTACGTCAGCTCCAAGCTCAACGGTGTGCGCCTGCCGTCGGCGGACGAGGACAAGCGCGCGGTCGAGCTCGACCAGTTCCCATCGCCGGTGATCGAGAGCATCCAGGTCAGCAAGACCTTCACGCCGGACCAGCAGGGTGATGCCTCCGGCGGAGCTGTCGACGTGCGCCTGAAGGGCATTCCCGACGAGACACTGCTCCAGATGCGCCTGCAGTTCAGCCACAACACGCAGGTCACGAACCGCAGCGACTTCCTGACCTACGAGGGCGGCGGCGTCACGACCTGGGGCCGCGGACGCGCTTCCCGGGGCATCCAGCTCGACAACATCGGTGAGAACTGGGACGGGGCGGTCGGCGTGGTCAGGGATGACGCGCCGACCGACTTCAAGTGGTCGCTGACGGGCGGCGGGAAGCAGGAGCTGGACAACGGGATCAAGATCGGTGGGCTGGCGAGCTTCTTCTACGAACGCAGCAGCGCCTTCTACGACAACGGGATCGACGACTCGTACTGGGTCGAGAGCCCCGGCGCGCCGATGACGCCGCGCTACAGCCAAGGGACTCCCAGCCAAGGTGAGTTCTTCACCTCGCTCTTCGACATCACCCGTGGGCGCCAGTCGGTCCAGTGGGGCGCGTTGGCTGTCGCGGGTCTCGAGAGCGAGAGGCACGCACTCAACCTGACGTACCTCTACACGCGCTCCGCGGACGACGTCGCGACCCTGGCCGAGGACACGCGAGGGAAGCAGTACTTCTTCCCTGGATACGAGCCGAACGATCCGGACAGCCCCGGTGCCTCGTTCGACCAAGTGCGGGCCGCTCCGTACCTGAGGACGGAGACACTCGAGTACACCGAGCGCACGACCGAGACCTATCAACTCAGCGGCAAGCACGAGCTACCGGACCCGGAGTTCGCTCTCGGCACGAGCCTGCGCTTCGCCCCGCCGGAGCTCGCGTGGTCGCTGGCAACGAGCACGGCCACCCTCGATCAACCTGACAAGCGTCAGTTCGGGTCGTTCTGGGTGGCGCGCAACCTGAACCCGGGCGCGCCACCGTTCATCCCGCCCTTCTTCGATCCGTCTGCCCACTATCCGTTCCGCCCGGCCGCCAACTTCAACGTCGGCAACCTACAGCGCATCTGGAAGGAGATCGAGGAGGAGAGCGACCAGATCGCCCTCGACCTGACCTGGCCCTTCGAGCAGTGGACCGATGACCGTGGATACCTGAAGGCCGGCCTGTTCAACGACCGCGTCGTGCGCCACTTCGACCAGGAGACCTTCAGCAACTTCGGCGACCAGGGATCGAGCTACGAAGGCGACTTCGATGACTTCTGGAGCGAAGTGTTCCCCTTCGAGGATCATCCCCTGAACCCCTCGCTGGCCGACGTCGACTACCGCGGCGATCAACGCATCTCGGCCTGGTACGGCATGTTGGACCTGCCGCTGAGCTCCGAGTGGAAGCTGATCGGTGGCGCCCGTTTCGAACGCACGCGCCTGGGCATCGTCAACGACCCCGAGGCCGACGCCGTGTGGTTCGCCCCGGGCGGCATCGCGCCGATCGACCTGAACCCTGGGGACGCGGACGTCGACTACAGCCAGAGCGACGTCCTGCCCGCCCTGGGTGTCGTCTACACCCCGCTCGAACAGGTGACGGTCCGCGCGTCCTACGCGGAGACCGTGGCTCGTCAGACATTCAAGGAACTCTCGCCCATCCAGCAGCAAGAGTACCTGGGCGGCCCGGTGTTCATCGGCAACCCCGAATTGACCATGAGCGCCCTGCGCAACTACGACCTGCGCGTCGACTACGTTCCCTACGAGCAGAGCCTGATCTCCCTGTCCTGGTTCCACAAGGACGTCCGGGATCCGATCGAGTACGTCCAACGCATCCTCGACTTCAGCTACACCACCCCGGTCAACTACCCCGAGGGTCGCCTGAGCGGCTTCGAGCTCGAACTGCGCCAGGGCCTGGGGCGCTTCTGGGAGCCGCTCGACGGGCTCGCGGTCGGCGCCAACGCCACGCTCATCGACTCGAAGGTGGTGTTGCCCGAGGACGAGGCTGCAGAGCTAGGACAGGTTGGCGTCGAGGCCCCGATGAACTCGCGCGACATGACCAATGCGCCCGAGTACCTGTTCAATACGTTCCTGACGTATGACCTCGCACCAACGCGCACCCAGTTCGGCCTCTTCTACACGGTGCAGGGAGACACGCTGCTGGCCGGGGCCGGGACGGTCAACAACAACTTCATCCCCAGCGTCTACGCCCGCAGCTTCGACACGCTCAATCTGACCGTAGCGCAGAAGCTGGGGCGCTTCTTCACCCTGCAGTTCCAGGCCAAGAACCTGACCAATCCGAGCATTCGAACGGTCTACCGATCGGAGTACCTGGACGGGGACACGACCAAGACCTCCTTCACGCGCGGCATCGACTACTCGATCACCCTCGGGGCCTCCTTCAGCTTCTGAAGAACTTCGGAACAGGAACCTCCCATGAACGTGTTGCCCTACCAAGCGAATCGCCGGCCGCGACGGGTCGTGGCTCTCATCGGTCTTCTCGCCCTCGCGGGCCTGGGCCGCTCCACCAACCGACCTGCACCGGCTCAGGCCGATGGACCCGGAGTCGACCAGGCACGCGCGACCCTCGAGAAATGGGTCGAGACGCGGCGTTTGATCTCGCAGGAGAAGCGCGACTGGGTCTTGGGCCGTGAGACGTTGCAGGACCGGATCACCCTCGTCGAGCGTGAAGTCGAGACGCTGCGCGCACGCATCCGTACGGCGGAGGAGAGCGTTGCCGACGCCGATCGTCGCCGCGCGGAGTTGCTCGCGGAGAACGACGCGCTCAAGGTCACATCGGAAGGGCTAGCGAACCACCTGGCGTCCCTCGAGAGTCGGACCGGCCGCCTACTCGCGCGCCTGCCGGAGCCCATCCGAGAACGGGTGCGGCCCCTGAGCCAGCGCCTGCCCGAGTCGGGGGGCCAGAGCCCTCTGGCGCTGGCCGAGCGATTCCAGAACCTCGTCGGCATCCTCAACGAGGTCGACAAGTTCAACCGCACGGTCACGCTCGTCAGCGAAGTGCGCGAGCTGGGCGACGGTACGACGGCCGAGGTCACCGCGCTCTATCTCGGCATCGGGCAGGGCTACTACGTCGGCGTGGACGGCCAGGCCGGCGGGGTCGGAGCTCCGACCGAGGCGGGTTGGGCGTGGAGCCAGTTGAACTCGGCCGCTCCCCGCATCCTGGAAGTCGTGCAAATGCAACGAAACGAGCGGCTGGCCGACTTCATCCAGCTCCCGGTCCGCCTGGCCCGTTGAGGAACCGAACCATGAAACGTCACCTCATCGCCCTCGCCGCCCTGGTCCTGGCTGTCTCGCTCGCGGCCGACCTGCGTGCCCAGGAGGGTCCCTCCAGCGCCACCTTCGCGGACGCGAGCGCCGGCCTCGAACAGCAACTCGAGGAGAGCTTGGCCGAGCTGAGCGCACTGCGTGAGGCCATCGCCGCCGACCGTATCCCGCTGGGCCGCCAGTTGGCCGAACGCGAGTCCGAGCTCTCCCAGGCACGTCTCGAGTACCAGCAGACCTCGCGCTTGCTCGACAGCCGGACCCTGGATCTCAGCAACCTGCGCACCGAGCTTGAGGCGCGCAAGAACCAGGCAGCGTACCTCTCGAACCTCCTGGGAGAGTATGCGCGCAACTTCGAGTCGCGCCTGCACATCGCAGAGCTCCAGCGTTATCGCGCCGTCATCGAGAACGTGCGTTTGGCCGCGGAGGACACCACCCTCTCCCCAGCCGAGCTGCAGGCCGTTCAGGTCGAGCTCCTCGGCACCGCCCTCGAACGCCTCGAAGAGGCCCTGGGCGGGACTCGCTTCCAAGGCACGGCCGTCGATGCCACGGGTCGAGTTCAAGCCGGGACCTACGCCTTGGTCGGACCGTTGGCGATCTTCCGTTCGGTGGATGGCGAGCGCGTGGGCACCGCCGAGCAACGCCTCGGTGGCTCGCTCGAGCCGGCCCTGGTCGAGTTCGCTCGCCCCGAGGACGTCGTCGCGGCTGGCGAGCTCGTCCAGTCCGGCGTGGGAAACATCCCGGTCGATCCGACCCTCGGCAACGCGCACAAGATGCAGGACACGCGCGAGAGTTTCATCGAGCACGTCCAGAAGGGCGGGCCGGTCATGATCCCGATCTTCGCCCTGGCCGCCGCGGCTCTACTCGTCGCGCTCTACAAGTGGATCACCTTCGTCTTCCTTCCGCGCCCGTCGCGCAAACGGGTCCGGGCCTTGCTGGCCGCCGTGGATCAACAGGACGAGGAAGCGGCGCGAGCTCGGGTGAGGGCCCTGCGCGGGCCGATCGGGCGCATGCTTGCAGTCGGAGTCGCGCACCTGCGCGAACCGCGCGAGCTGATCGAGGAGTCGATGTACGAGACGGTCTTGACGACGCGCCTCAAGCTTCAAGGCCTGCTGCCGTTCATCGCGATCTGTGCGGCGGCGGCGCCTCTATTGGGATTGCTCGGAACGGTCACCGGCATCATCAACACCTTCAAGCTCATCACCGTGTTCGGGTCAGGGGACGTGAAGGTGCTCTCCGGCGGCATCTCCGAAGCGCTCATCACGACCAAGTTCGGCCTCATCGTGGCGATTCCCTCGCTACTGATGCACGCCTTCCTGTCCCGCAAGGCCAGGGGGTTCGTAGGCGAGATGGAGTCCGTCGCCGTCTCCTTCGTCAACCACGTGAGCAAGGCCTCCTTCAGACCGGCTGCCGCGAACGGCCGGGTCGACGGAGAGCTCGTTCCGACGGCCCACTCCGCTTCTCAGATCCGCGGCCACGTGAACGAGATCTTGCTGGACATCCTGGGCCCCTTGGCCAAGGACGCTGGCGCGGACCTGCAGGTCGGAACGAGCGCCGCGTCCCGGAGCTGACCCCGACGGACGGAGATGCCCATGGATCAGCCGACCCAAGGTCTCGATTCGCTGCTCGCCACCGCCGCCCGCTTCTGGGGCGAGGCGGTTGCGATCTGGTCCGCCGGGGGTTGGGCCATGTACGCGATCGCCGCGATCGCCTTGGTCATGTTCTCCTTCGGTGTACACATCCACTTCGCGTTGCGGGCGAAGGGCTTCCAATCCGTCCCCGAGGAGACCTGGCGGCGCTGGATCGATCAACCCCTGGAGCGCGAGGGTCCCCTGGGCCGGATGCTCGATCTGGTGACCGGTGGACGGTCGATCGGAGACACGGGTTTCTACTTCGAGCAACTGCGCACGACGGAGGTGGTCCCCTTCGAGCGCGATCTGCGCGTCATGCGCATCTGCGTCAGCGCCGCGCCGCTGGTGGGACTGCTCGGGACCGTCACCGGCATGTTGTCGACCTTCGCCGCCCTCGCCTCGGGCTCGGGGGGGGACAAGACCATGTCGCTGGTCGCGGCCGGCATCAGCGAGGCCCTGATCACCACGGAGACCGGCCTGGTCGTGGCCCTGCCCGGGTTGTTCCTCCAGTATCAGCTCACGCGGCGCTTCGAGCGTTATCGGGCCTTCATCGCGCACCTCGAGGTGGTCTGCACCCAAACCCAGTACCGAGACCAGAGCGCGCTCCGAACGCGCCAGAGTCGTCGCATCGCGGCCGCCTCGATCGCGCGCCATTTGCGCGCGGGGCTCGTGGCTCGGATGAACCGCGCCTGACGCGGAGGACTTGCTCACCATGGGACGCTTCCGCGAGAACACGGCCGACGAAGGCGGCGAGACGGGGATCGACATGTCGCCCCTGATCGACTGCGTCTTCATCCTGCTGATCTTCTTCATCGTCACCACGGTCTTCGTCGAGGAGACCGGCGTCGAAGTGGACAAGCCCCAGGCCGCCTCCGCCCTGCGCCTCGAGAAGACGAGCATCCTCATCGCCCTGACCGACAAGGGAGAGGTCGTCTACGGCGGTCGGGAGATCGGCGTCGGGGGAGTGCAGCCGCTGGTCAAGCGCATGCTCCAGAAGGAGGATGTCCCGGTCATCATCCAGGCGGATTCCGCGGCCCAATCCGGCCTCCTGGTGCGGGTCATCGACGAGGCGAAGCTCGCTGGCGCGACCAAGGTCAGCCTCGCAACCAGCCCGTACCGCGGCTGAGGGACATGCGATGAGCCTGCGCCGCACGACCCGCAATCTTGGGAACCTCGCCAAGCGCGTAGGCACGTTCGTGCTCGCCGTTGCCGCCACCCTGTGCTTGTTCCTGGTGCTGCCGCTCATCCAGGCGATCCACCAGCCCTTGAACGCGGACACCCTGTTGCAAGCGGTCGATACGGCGGCGCTCCCCCCGCCTCCCCCTCCGCCGCCGGAAGAAGAACCGGAAGAGGAACCCGAGCCCGACGAGCCGCCGCCCCAGCTCGTCGAGGACGTGCAGCCGCTCGACCTGTCTCAACTGGAAATGGCGCTGAACCCCGGGTTCGGCGACGGGCTCCTCTCGGGGGACTTCACCATCAAGCTCGGACCCACCGCGGGTCAGTCCGAGGATGTCGATGCGCTGTTCTCGCTCGCCGACCTCGACCAGAAGCCCCGCGTCGTGCATCAACCCAGCCCGGTGGTGAGCGCGAAGCTCAAACCCAAGACGCCTGCCACCGTGCACGTCCTGTTCGTCGTCGACCAGCGCGGTCGTGTCGAGCAGCCCACCATCCAGACCGCCACCGACCCCGCCTTCGAGGCGCCAGCCCTCGCTGCCGTGCGCCAGTGGCGCTTCGAGCCGGGCAAGCGTAACGGTCAGCCGGTGCGCTTCCGCATGCGGGTCCCGATCACTTTCCCCGAGAGTCGCTGAGCCCATGTCCTACCGCACTTCCCTCCTGGTCCTGGCCATGCTGGCCGCTGGCTGCAAGGCAGCGCCCCCCGTGGCCGACTCGTCTTCCGAGGAAGGGCCGGGTTCGACCGTGAGTGCTCGCGCGATGGACACCGAGCAGCGACGTGCGACCGGGAGCGATTCCGCGCAACGTTGGCTGCCTGTCGCCAGCGAAGCCGCCTCGCCCGCCGTCCCGAAACCCACGCAGACGACCGGTGGAGTCGACGCGACGCCGTCGATGCCCGAATCGGCAGCGGTCGAGCCTGCTGCGTCCACGGTTTCGCAGGCTACGCAGCCCGAACCCGTAGCCAGTGCTCCGCAGCCGCCCGCGCGCAGCGCATCGGAGCTGTCGCTGTGGAACGACCCGGACTTCCAGCGACGCTTCGCCGAGAGCTACATCGCGGAGACGGAGCTTGAGCCTCGTCTGACGCAAGCCGAGCGCGAGCAGATGCAGAAGGTGCTCGAGTTCATCGCCGCCGACCGCATCGACCGGGCCTTCGCCTTGCTCCAGAAGCAGAGCGGCCCCGCGGCCAGCGCCGTGATCGACTTCACCCTGGCAAACCTGTACTTCCAGGAGGAGCGCCTGAGCGAAGCCGCGGCCGCGTACGCGGTCGCGGTCCGCAAGTACCCGAAGTTCCGGCGCGCCTGGCGCAACTTGGCGCTGATCCACGTGCGCGAGGGCGACTTCCGGGAGGCGGCCGAGGCCTTCACGCGTGTGCTCGAGCTCGGCGGCGGGGACGGCATCACCTATGGCCTCTTGGGTCTCGCGTACTCGAACCTCGAGAACGAGCTGGCCGCGGAGACCGCGTATCGCTTCGCGACTCTGCTCGAACCGGGCACGCTCGATTGGAAGATGGGGCTCGCGCGCAGCCTCTTCAAACAGCGGCGCTACGCCGACGCGGCGGCGCTGTGCGACGCGTTGATCGCGGCTCAGCCGGACCTGGCCGATCTGTGGTTGCTGCAAGCCAACGCCTTCATCGGTCTCGAGCAGCCTCTGCGTGCCGCGGAGAACTTCGAGTTGGTCGAGCGCATGGGTAGGGCCACCGAGGAGAGCTTGAACGCCCTCGGCGACATCTACATGAACGCGGAGCTCTTCGACCTGGGTGTGGCGGCCTACTTGCGTGCGCTCGAGCGGTTCCCGAGCGGTGGACCGGCCCGCGCGCTGCGGGCGGCACGGGTTCTCGTGGCCCACGGGGAACTCGACATGACGCGCGAGTTGCTCACGGGGATCGAAGCGGCGCGAGGGGAACGTCTGGCGCTGACCGAACGCAAGGACCTGCTCAAGCTGCGGGCACGCCTGGCCGTCGCGGCGGGCGGGGGCGAGGAGGAGGCCCGCGTCCTGGAGGAGATCGTGGCTCTCGACCCGCTGGATGGTGAAGCACTGTTGCTCCTCGGGCAGCACCAGGGTCGGCAGGGCGACGTCGAACGGGCCGTCTTCTACTTCGAGCGCGCCGCGGGCATCACGGGTTTCGAGGCCGACGCGAAGGTGCGGCACGCACAACTCCTTGTCGGCCAGTCGCGCTTCAACGAAGCCTTGCCGTTACTGCGCCGCGCTCAAACCCTGCAGCCCCGCGAGCACGTCCAGCAGTACCTCGAGCAGGTCGAGCGGATCGCGCAGGGACGTTGAACGCGGGCCGCGCTCCAGCGGCCGCCCGCAACGCACGTCAAGGTTCGGGGAAGAGTCCGTGAACTTCGCGGCCGCGCCGTTCCGAGCAGCCGCCTGAGGTTTCGCTTGCTCTTCATTCGACGTGCACACAGCGCCCCTACCTTTCGCGCGCTCGGGAAGCGGTCGGCCGGAGGAAACCTCCGGCGCTCCCCGTTGCATCCCCGCACCCTTCGAGGAACAAGCCCGTGAGACGTTTCACCCAAGGACGAACCATCGCCCTCTTCTGCGCTCTGGGAGCCGGCCTGGCCGGATCCGCCCAGGCCGGCGAGGTGTTGGTCACCACCGACATCACCACTTCCACCACCTGGACCAAGAACAACACGTACAACCTGCAGCAGCAGATCTACGTGACGAACGGAGCCACCCTCACCATCGAGGCCGGCACCATCATCGCCAGCGACACGAACATCGGCGGTAGCCTCGCCGTCACCCGCGGTTCCCAGATCTTCGCCCTGGGCACCGCGGCCGAGCCGATCATCTTCACGTCGAAGGCCGACGTGGCCACCTGGGCCGGCACCGTGATGGTGCCCTTCACCCCCGGCGACCCGAAGACCGGCACCTGGCGTGAGGCGGCCAACGAATGGGGCAACCTGACCATCATGGGTCGGGCCTATGTCTCGGAGAACGCCGTGCCGGGGAACTCCCCGTCCCCGAGCCCCAGCAACATCGCGGCGATGGAAGGCCTGACGGAGGCCTTCCCCGGCGATACGCGGGTGCTGTATGGCGGCGGCGACGACGACGACGACAGCGGCACCCTGCGCTACGTCTCCAGCCGTTACACGGGCAAGGTGATCGGCCTGGGCAATGAACTGAACGGGTTGTCCCTCGGCGGCCTTGGCCGCGGTACGGACATCAGCTACGTCGAGGTCATGAACAACGTCGATGACGGCATCGAGATCTGGGGCGGGACCGTCAACCTCAAGCACTTCAGCATCTGGAACATCGGGGACGACAGTCTGGACGTCGATCAAGGCTGGCGCGGGAAGGCGCAGTTCGGCCTGATCGTCCAAGGTCACTCCCTCGACGCCCCTTCGGGTTCGGGTGTGTGCGACAACATCCTCGAGAGTGATGGCGCAGAAAACTCCGACTGGCAACCTGTAACGACCGTCACCTACTACAACCTGACTCTGATCGGCCAGCCGATCGGTGGCGACCACGCTTCGGCCTGGCGGGACAATGCTCGCGTCCAAATCCGCAACTCGATCTTCATGGACACGGGTCGCAACATCGTCAACTTCGACAACATCGACGGCGACGGCGGCGCGGGCTACGGCTTCAACGGCACGCTCTCCTGGGCCGACACCTGGACCACGCCCTACAACGCGGTCCCGGCGCACCCGAACGACGCCGCCCCGGCCCTTCCGGGCTGGCTCGGCTACCCGGCCCAGAGCTCGGGCTTCCTGGCCGAGATCAGCGACAGCGTGTTCTTCCGCAACCTGTTCGCCAGCGCCTACACCGAAGCGACCGCCCGCGGCGTCTTCGGCGCCGGCTTCAACAACGTCGTGATCCCCGGCTTTGCCGATGTCGACTCTCCGGTCGTCTCCCTCACCCGCGGTCCGGCGGTCGTGAAGGGGGGACGCACGATCCTCCCGGTGATCGGCCTCAACCCCCGTCCGGCCAATGCCGCGACCACCAGCGTGGCCGCCGCCCCGGCGGACGGCTTCTTCACCCCGGCCTTCTATCGCGGCGCCTTCGAGCCGAATGCAGTTCCGTGGATCTGCGGTTGGACGGCCTCCTACGCCTTCGGCTTCACGACCGACTGCGCCCCGGGCGTGGCCTTCTGCAACGGTGACGGAAGCGGCACCGCCTGCCCCTGCGCCAACAACAACAACGGTTCGAACGGCGTCTCGGGCTGCGCCAACAGCGCCGGCCTCGGCGGCGGCAAGCTGATCGCCACGGGCACCAACTCGATCGCCGCAGCGGACCTGGTCCTGCGCGGCTCGACCCTGCAGACCGGCCAAGCCGGCCTCTACCTGCAGGGCAACAACGCCACCAACGGCGGCAACGGCACTGCCTTCGGCGACGGCCTGCGCTGCGCCGGCGGCGGCGTCGTGCGACTTCAGATCCGCAACTCCGGCATGACGGGTTCGTCCTTCACGACGGTGAACGTCGCGGCCGTGGGCGGCGTCAGCGCCGGCCAGACGAAGCGCTACCAGCTCTGGTTCCGGGACACCGCCGGCCCCTGCGGTGCCGGCTTCAACTTCACCAACGGTTACGAAATCACCTGGGTCCCCTGATCCGGTAGATCCGTACTCACACGGGGAGCCGACGCGCGTTCACGTCGTCGGCTCCCCGCTCCCCGTACAACGGCCGAGAGGATGGGCGCATCGAGCGCCGTGTGAACCTCGAGGGCTCACGCAGGCTGCACGCGCCTCGCCGGCCGAGTCACAGACGATCCGATCCCTGACGCCACGGCCGGACCGGAACCCGATCGGGTTCCCTTTCGCAGGAACGAACGAGCGATGAAGAACTGCCTCCCTACCCTTCTCGGTGTCGGCGCCTGCGCGCTGTTCATCGTCCCCATTGGGGCGTCCACGCGTACCGAAGTCCAAGTGCGTGAGGTTCCGGCCGCGGACGACGGCATGATCCTGGTCGGGGCCGAGTTCGTCGATGCGCCCCTCGAGAGCTACCGAGGGCACCTGCTCGAGCAGGCCTTCCAGGCCGCCTCGTCGTTCCCGATCGTCCCCCACATCAAGAATCGCTCGAAGGCCCAGGAGGAAGTCGTCCTGGCCTGGATCGAGCTGGGCCAGGAGCGCCGGGCGCTGGATGCGTTGGAGGACATTCGTGATTGGCGTCGCGGAGCTTGCCTCGCCGAGCTCGCCTTCCAGCGCGCCAAGCGGGGTGAGAGGGGCGGCTTGGAGGAGCTGCTCGCCCGAGCCGAAGAAGTCGCTTACACCTCCGAGGACGCGCTGATGCAGGACTGGCGGCGCGAGCGGATCCTGTCACGGGATCCGCTCGCGTTCGTTCGTTCCCGGCT
>CAYMYN010000013.1:0-5686 GCA_964394665.1 uncultured Planctomycetaceae bacterium | reverse complement strand
GCGAAGACCCACGCCTGGCTCGGACGAACGGCCGACCTGGCCCGGCTGGAGACGTGGGTGGGGGACGGCGAGCGACGGGAACTCGAAGCCGCCAAGTCCCGCAACACGTCGAGTGAAGGGCTCGAGCTGCACCTCGCGGAGCTCGATACGTTCGCGGCCGGGGGCAACTTCGATCAGTTGAGCTACGCCCTGGCGTCCTGCGTCGAGCTCTTCGACCGCTTCTTCACACAGCCGGAGCTCCGTGAGCGCATCGAAGGTTCCCTCGAGCGCTTCGGTAGCAAGCTCCCTATCCAAATGCGCATCGAAGCGCTGTGGCAGCTCGCCGAGTCGGCCCTGCGCCACGGGGACCGCACGAAGGCGCTCGAGCTGCTCGCCCGTTCGGCAACCTGGATCGACGGCAATGCCTGGCTGCCCGAGGATCACGTGTCCTTCGTCGCGCGCCTGGCCGCCCTGCGCCACCGCGCTGGCGAGGGCGAGCGCGCGCGTCGCGAGGTCGACCGGGCGGTGGGCCTGTTCGAGGAGGGCCGCGACCGGATCGAGAGCATGTATCGCGCTGGCGCTCTGCGCGCCGTGGCCGAAACCTACGAGGTCCTGGGTGACCGTCGCGCGGCGCTGCGCACCTTCGAGCGCGCCCTCGAGGAGAGCCTGGTGAACCCGAACTCCCGCCCCCGCGCCTTCGACTTCGTCTCGCTCACCTGTGCGCTCGCCCGTCTGGGCATCGAACCCGGCAAGGAGTTCTCCGAGCGCCTCGCCACCGTGCTGGCCAAGGACCTGCGCGATCCCTGGTGATTCCCGCGTGCAAGGGACGCTCGGCGGAAAGCCGCGTCCCCGATCGGGTTGGCCCGCGACGGAGGACTTCCGGCGCGGGCCGATCTGCCTTCACGGGCCTTGGCGCTCCCAGCCGTAGTAGCGCGGCCTGAGGATGGTGTCCTCGGCGATGCGCTCGACCGATTCCCGCAGGCGCGTCAAGGGCGCGCCCTCGATCACGGCCACGGCGGCCTCGAGCACGGTGCGCAGCTCGGCTTCAGGTTCCGCTCCCAGCTTCTCGCGCAGCAATTCGAGCCCGTCCCGATCCCTCGCGAAGGCGATCCCGAGGGCCGCTGCACTGGCGAAGCGTTCATCGGTGCCCTTCAGCGCGTTGCGCAGGGCATCCTGGACGTCCGCGTGGTTGGTGAGCGACCCCATGCGATCAGAGCGTTGGACGCGAGCAGCGGTGCCCGCGTCTGGCCAGCCTGCTTGAGCAGCGTGGAACGCGCATTGCGATCGTCGCGGCCGCAGGTACCGATGGCGCGCAACAACTTCTTGCTCGCGATCGGCTCCTTCTCACGCCGAAGTTGGGCCTGCAGTGCGGACAGAGCCTCGGGAGCGCCCAGTTGTTCGAGCGCCACGATGGCCTCGAGGCGCAGCTCGTTCTCGCCGCTGCCGAGGAACTCCGCGCACACCTCCCAGTAGCTCGGAGGCGAGGCGTACCCCACCCAACGCAGCAAGAGCCCGCGCCAGTCCTGCTGGCCCCCGCCACCCCCCGCCCTTCCTCCGCCGCGCCCCAGGCCCAGGGGACCCATGCGCAGCAACGAGAGGATGTACTCCCGCGCCTCCTTCTCGTCGGCCGTCGCCAGACGGCGGATGGCGAGCAGTTGGTCGTTCCAGGCGAGTCCACCGCGTTTGAGCCTCGAGA
Source organism: uncultured Planctomycetaceae bacterium (assembly GCA_964394665.1). Taxonomy (GTDB): domain Bacteria; phylum Planctomycetota; class UBA1135; order UBA1135; genus CAYMYN01. Next base: position 4,011 of record CAYMYN010000013.1, on the reverse strand, counting down.
TCAGCTCGAGCGCCTCCTCGCGCGTGATCGGCGCCGCCTCGCTCGCTTCCGTGCCGACGAGGAGGTCCCCTCGGATCAGGCGTTTGGGAGCACGCGCTCGCCGCGAGGGACGCACGTCGCTCGCCGGGTCCACCGCGAGCAGCGCGGCCGCGAGGCACCACTCGAGCTCCTCGACCGTGATCTCGTAGGGCACGGAGAGGATCACCGTTCCGTCGGGACCCAGGAACACGTGCTGGGGTGCGACGACGAAGTCACGCTCGTCCGGCTTCAAGACCTCGCGGCGCGCTTCCACTTCGATCGCCTGGTGTTCGCGGCAGGTCACCGTGCCGAACCGGGAGCAAGGTCGACTCTCGGGCCCGTGGGCGAAGGCCGACGCCACCAGCGGGAGTGTGCGCGTCGCGAGATCGACGACGACCGCGTCCCGGTACACGTCCTTCGCCAGCCGGTCGTTGGCGCGTTCGCCGTCCATGTTCACGGCCAGAAAGACGACCTTCTTCTGTTCTGCGGCTGCAGTGAGGGTCGTGGCGAAGTCCGCACGCCAGGGGATCTCCCGGGCGGTGGTGGAGGGGAGGGGCAGCAGGGCGATCAGCAGCGGCAGGGCGGTCTTCATGGCGGTGGGGAGAGCATAGGGCCGTGCAGCCGGATCGGAGCCCGGTCCTGTTTTCCTGGAGCGCTCCCGCGATCGGGACAACCGGGACCTGTTGGGTGCCCGGCGGACCTGCCTGGTCGGCGCTCACCGCCCGCGCCTCGCGGCACCCGCTATCCTGCCCCCGTCGACCCACCCCTCTCCCGGAGTTCCCCATGTTCGCCCGTAACCTGGCCCTGGCTGCGCTGTCGTTCGTGTTCGGCGCGTGTACCGGCGGTCAGAGCCACCAGGAGAGACCGCTCCAGCACCTGCCGCGTGGGTTGACGGCCCCCGAGCGCCACCTGGCCGAGTCCAGCGTCGGGTTCGGCTTGTCGCTGCTGCGCGAAGTTCGCGCCCGTTCTAAGGCGCCGAACGTCGTGATCTCGCCCCTCAGCGCGTCGACAGCTCTGGCTCTGGCCCTGAACGGCGCACGCGGCGAGACCTTCGACGACCTGCGCCGTGGTCTCGCCTTGCCGGAGAGCGAGTTGTCGGAGCTCAACGCTGGTTACTCCGAGCTCACGCGCCTGCTCACGGGACTGGACCGCGGCGTGGAGCTCACCGTCGCCAACGCCCTGTTCCCGGAACGTTCGTTCCCCTTGCGACCCGATTACATCGAGCGCGTGAGTACCGCGTTCGCCGCCGAACTCCAGGCGCTCGACTTCGCCAGCCCGACCGCCACGGCCACGATCAACGAGTGGGTCGCGCGCCGCACCGCGGACCGTATCCCTCGGGTCCTCGAGCGAATCGCCGCTGACGAAGTGCTCTTCCTCGTCAACGCCGTGCACTTCCACGGCGCTTGGCAGGAAGCGTTCGATCCCGAGCGCACGCGTCCACAGTCTTTCCAGCTCGCGGATGGCGGCGAGGTGGCCGTGCCGATGATGAGCCGTCGCCAGGAGCCCGTGCACGCATACCGCGACGACCAGGTGCAGGTCCTGGAGCTGCCGTACGGCCGCGGTGCGTACACGATGGTGTGGGTCGTGCCCGGGGAAGGGCGCGGGTTGGAGGAGCTCATCGCCGAGCTCGACACCCTCACCTGGTCCCGTTGGATGGCGGGGTTGGCCGAAGAGCGGCTGACGGTCGACGTGCCGCGCCTGAAGATCGAGTTCGGCACCACGCTGACCGATCCCTTGAAGTCCATGGGGATGGTGCGCGCCTTCGAAGCCGGACGTGCGGACTTCTCGGGTCTTTCCGAAGTAGGGGAGGAGAACCGGTTGTACCTCACGCGGGTCGAGCAGAAGGTCTGTCTCGAGGTCGACGAACGCGGCACGACCGCCGCCGCGGCGACGACCGTGGCCGTCGGCCTGGTCTCGCTCCCTCCAGGGTTCCGCGCCGACCGCCCGTTCCTGATCGCGATCCGCGAGCGTTTCTCGGGCGCCCTGCTCTTCGTCGGCGCGATCGGCGACCCCAGCCGCTCCTGACCCGCCGATCCGGGGTTCCCATGGCACGTTGTCAGCGAATGGACGACGCCCTGCTGCTCCTCGACCAGGTCCCGCTGACGGCGCCCGACCAGCAGACCCACGAGAGCCTCGACACGCGCCCCGCCCCTCGCTGGAAGGTGATCGGTCACGACGACCCGATCACGACCATGGACTTCGTGGTGGAGGTATTGCGCAGCGTCTTCGGCCTCTCGCAGGCGCGGGCCTACGAACGCATGATGCGCATCCACACCTGCGGCTCGGCGTTGATCGGGCGTTGGGGTGAGACCGAGGCGCGGCGTCGAGTCGAGCGCGCCACGTCCAAGGCGCGCGCGATGGGTTTCCCGCTGACCTTCACGCTCGAGGAAGAAGACTGAGCTCCGGTCGGCAGCAGGAGCGCGCGCGGAACCTTCAGCGGCCCCGGCGACGTAGCCGCCGCAGGTTGCCGATCCACTCCCCATCCTGGGGGTCGAGTTCGAGTGCCCGTTGCCAGGCGCGCGTCGCGCGGTCCAGCTCGCCCAGACTCATCCAGATGTCGCCGATGTCGCCCCACACCTCGTCGCTTTGCGAGCCCGACGTCTCCATGCGCTGAACCCAGTTCCAGACCCGGCTCGGGTCCTGCTCGATCATCGCCCGGGGTGGTTGGGGGACGTAGTCGAGCAGATCCCCACGCTCGAACATCTGCACGAGGGAGTCGTAGCTCTGGGCCGCCTCGATCCAGCGCTCCTCGCCGGCGTAGCGCTGCACGAGCTGCGGTGTCAGGTGCAGCGCGTAGCGCGGATCGGCAGCCAATTCGGTCACCCGTTCCAGGGGCAGTTCATCGGCCATTCCGATCAAGACCTGCACGACACCGGCTCGGCCGCTCCGGAGCGCGTCGTCGAGCATGGCATGGAACTCCTCCTCCCGTCCCTGTTCGCGCAAGAGCATGAGCAGCCGACCGTGCGCGAAGGCGTCGTTGGGCGTGCGCTCGAGCTCGTCGCGCAACACGGCCTCTCCGCGCTCGGGATCGTTGGAGAGCAGGAGATCGAGCGCGCTTTCGTACTGGTTCTCGTCTTCGACGAGGCTCAGCGCCAGGTGCGCCGCCTCCTCCTTCCGTCCGAGCTTGAAGAGGTGCTCGGCGCGCATCCGGTCGAGGTAGGCGACCGTTTCGCCCTGGGCCAGCGTTCGCCAGTTCGCGAGCAACTCGACCAGCGCCTCGGGATCCGTCCGCCCCAGGCCCGCCAAGATCCCCTGCACCTGGCTCGACCTTCCCCGGGATGCTCCGAATCCCTTGCCCTCGCGCAAGCTCTGCTCGGCATCCGTCCTCGCTTCGGCCAGCAACCGCCTCCAAAGGTTGGCCGCTTCACCCTGGCGATCGGCGTTCTCGAAGGCCCGCGCGACCCGTTGGGCGATGTCGAACTTCGGCGGCTCGCCGACGAGCTCGAGCGCTCCCTCGAGTCCTCCCGCCGTGAGCAACAAGTCGACGACCTTTCCCCTCAACCCCTCGGGCGCCGACTTCGCCCACAGCAAGAATCCCGCATCACGGGGCAGGCCCGCGAGCACCGCGAGCAACTGCTCGACTTCCGAGCCCCCGCTCTCGCCGCTCCCGTGCAGCGCCACCCTCGAACCCTGCACCCTGACTTCACCGTCGGCCGGCGTCACGCCGCGCCCATCCGCCTCGCCGCCGCCACCGGACCGACCCTCGCCGTGCTCCCAGGCCCCTCCGTACCCCGGCACCCCTCCCGGACGGATCCCCCCATTCCGCCCCTCCCCTCGAGCCACCCCCGCGAGCGCGGTCCCTTCCGCGCCCCCACGAACCGCTCCCCCCAACCAACCACCCACCGCGCCCCCCACCAGGAAGCACCCCACTGCCGCACCCACGCCGAACCGCTTGCCCATCACCATCGACCTCCTCCGCCCGCACCCATGCATCCAACCCCCCCCCTACCCCTCCCCCCCCCCCCCCCCCCCCCCCCCCCCCCCCCCCCCCCC